>DATBQB010000017.1:0-248735 GCA_036561025.1 Methylobacter sp.
TTTTGCATGCCATCCATGGCATGCTGAAAGCTAAAAAAGAATTTGACGGGACTCGTTTTTACACGTTTCCTGTTAAAGCAAATTCATAAGATTTTATGATTTTTTGCAATTTTGGGCTTGTGGTTTAAGAGAGTATCTACGTTGCTGTTTATCGCGAGGTCATACCTGATTCATCCGAAAATTTCCAAACGCGGGTAATCACCAAAACATCCAGTTCTTTCCGCAAATCTATGGGCAACGGTGCAAACGGCGCACTCATACGGACAATTCTTTTAGCAGCCTCATCCAATGCCGGGTTTCCCGAAGACTGATTGATGCGTATGCTGTAGATGCTGCCGTCTGCCTTAATCCCAACATCCATGGTTAAGGTACCGGAAAAGTTTTTCTTGGCCGCAACTTCCGGGTAATTAAGATTGCCGGTGCGTTCCACTTTATCTTCCCAATCTTTCATATATTGGGCAGCGATATATTTATGAGCACTGACCGAATCGACGAATTTTATCTTGGTTTGCTCGGCGCTTTGCTGGCTGAGCCTGATTTCGGTGCCCAACTGGGCAATCTGTTGCTGGAGCATTTCCGCCGACAATTGCGGGCGTTTTTCAGTCTGCTGCCCGGTATCCGGCTTGCTCGCGGTAATAATCTTTTTTTCCGCCTTTTTCTGGGTAATCAGTTTTTTCGCCGCTTTAGGCTTATCCTGTTCCGGCGCACTCTTTTTTACCGGCTTGACTTCGCTATGGCTTTGGCTGGGCAGTTGTTGCGGCGGCGGTTCCGGCTTGTTGCTTTGTTCGCCTGCGCCAAGCTGATTTTCCTGAGCCAAAAACTGCGCCTTTTCAGGCGCTTTTTGGGTCGGCATATTGACCAGGGTAATATCAATTGACCGGCTGACTTCCTCCGGCTGCGGCATTGTAAAATTAACCCCCAGGCCAATGACAACATGAATTACCGCCGCTAAAAATAAGGCAATTAATAATGAGTCATTATTAGACAGTGGCTCAGGTGAATTAAATATTGCCTGATGTGTTTTCATTATCGCCATGGATGGTGTGTATGTCACAAACCTGCCGGGAGCAGGTGCGACGACAGGGTAGTTTCAATATGATCCATGAGCTGACCGCAAATATTCAATCCAAACTGACGATCCAATTCCTGAACGCAAGTAGGACTGGTGACATTAATTTCGGTCAGCGTATCGCCAATCACGTCAATCCCGACAAAAATCAGGCCTTTTTCCCGCAATGTCGGCCCTACTTGACTGGCAATCCAGCGATCCCGCTCGGTTAACGGCCGTCCTTCCGCTCGTCCGCCCGCCGCCAAATTGCCGCGGGTTTCACCTTGGGCGGGGATGCGCGCCAGAGCGAACGGTATGACCTCGCCGTTAACCAGCAATATGCGTTTATCGCCGTCGACAATTTGCGGAAGGTATTTTTGCGCCATCACATAGCGGCTGTTGTACTGAGTCATGGTTTCCAGGATCACGCTAAGGTTCGGATCGCCCTGACGCAAATGAAAAATAGAGGTGCCGCCCATGCCATCCAGCGGTTTTAAAATGATCTCGCCCTGCTCCAGCAAGAAGTCCCTGATTCTGGCTGGCTCTCTGGCGACCAGAGTTTCTGCGCAGCATTGCGGAAACCACGCGGTAAAAAGCTTTTCATTGGCATCCCGCAACGACTGCGGTTTGTTGATGACATAAACGCCCATGCTCTCCGCGCGTTCCAGCAAATAGGTTGCATAAATATATTCCTGGTCGAAAGGCGGATCCTTGCGCATCATAATCACGTCCAACTCGTCCAGGGAAATATCCTGATCAGAGGTAAACTCGTACCAGCTTTTTTCATCCCGCTGAACTTTAATAATCCGCGTTCTGGCATAAGCCCTGCCGTTTCTCAGGAACAAGTCGTTAAGTTCCATATAATGCAATTCCCAGCCTCTGGCCTGAGCTTCAAGTAACATTGCAAAACTGGTGTCTTTTTTTATGTTGATATGATCAATGGAGTCCATGACCATGCCGAGCTTAATGGGCATTATTTTTTCCTGATGATTATGTTAGACGAAAGGCGAAAGGCAAAGGGCGAAAGGGTAAAAACCCATTGCGCCTTTTGCCTTTCGCCCTTCACCTTTCGTCTTATTTTATAGATTGTTATTTACCTTGAA
Organism: Methylobacter sp.; assembly: GCA_036561025.1. Lineage (GTDB taxonomy): Bacteria > Pseudomonadota > Gammaproteobacteria > Methylococcales > Methylomonadaceae > Methylobacter_A. The sequence goes on from DATBQB010000017.1 coordinate 2,152, forward strand.
AAGATTTTTTGGTATAAAGCTCGGCTAACTTTTGAATTTAGACACGCATTAGGGGTTAATCATGTCCAGAGTATGTCAAGTAACGGGCAAGCGTCCAGTTACAGGTAACAACGTTTCACACGCTAACAACAAAACTAAAAGACGCTTTTGTCCAAATTTGCAACACCACAGATTCTGGGTAGAAAGCGAAAACCGTTGGGTTCGCCTCAGAATTTCCACTAAAGGCATGCGTATCATTGACAAGAGAGGCATCGATGCTGTTCTTGCCGATTTACGTAAAGCTGGCGACATCTCTTAAGAGGATAAAAAAATGCGCGATAAAATTAAATTGATTTCGACCGAAGGAACCGGACATTTTTACACAACAACCAAAAACAAGCGAACAATGCCCGAAAAAATGGAGATCAAAAAATTTGATCCTGTTGTTCGTAAACACGTTATTTACAAAGAAGCAAAAATCAAATAATTATTTGATTTTAAAAGCTCTTTTCGGCAAAAGCTCTATCAGCGAATAGCCCAGCGCATCATAACCCGACATCTGCGTCTTTGACTGTCGGGTTAGGTTGCCGCCGCTTTATATAACCTTCTGCTTCACCCTCCTTTTAGCTTATCCAGCACTTGGGTTAGCTTCTCCATCTGCTTGTGCAGCACCCGGCATTGCTTCTCGGCATTTTGCTTGTCAAATTCCAGTTTCATGCACTTCTCATTGAGTTCCTGATTGGAATTTTTCAACGCTTCATTTTCCAATTTAAGAGTTCTTATTTGATCTTCTAAAATACTGTTAGAGGCAGCAGCCGAATTATCGGCAGGCTGTTTCCGGTCGCTTCCCTGAGGAGAACTCTCCGAACTATCATCAATGGAAAGAGAAACATCATTTCCCCGCTCAGGCGCAAGACTTGCAATTCCCCCTCTTAAAATCATCGCTTCAATTTTATTCTTGAGCAACAAAAATGCAGCTGCTTCACTGGTCTTACCATCCTGACAAACAACAACGACAGGCTTTTCATGGTTAAACGTCTTAAGCTGCATCCTTAGGTAAAAAAAAGGCGCATTGATACTCCCATCAAGATGCTGGTTTTCATAGTCATCCTGCGAACGAACATCCAGCAAAACCGCCCCTTTCTGTATAGCTTCCTGCATTCCAGCAGCATCGACGAATTTCAAAGAAGGCTCTTTTATTAACGAGACAAATTGTTTTTTGTCCAAGCGCAATAGAGAGATATCGGTCATTGCTGTAATGGTCACGTTTCTGGGCGCACCGGAAAGTAATGCATCCTCTCCAAAGGTATCGCCGTTTGCCAGTTGGGCTAATTTAATCTCTTTTGCATTGGGCGAAGGTTTACGCGTTAACAGGCATTGCCCGTTTTTAATCAGATAATAATAATCGCCCGCGCCGCCTTGCTCGAGGATGATTTCGCCCTTGTTGAAATTGACGACCTCCAAACCCATTAAGATTTTTTGCAAATTGGCGGGGGGAAGACGCTGAAAAATAGGCGACCTTAATAAGGCTGTCATCCAATCATCTGGATCGCTTTCAGTCTCGTCAATGACCATGTAACTCTTGTCCTCTTTTTTATCAACAAAGGGGGGGGGATTTCTAACAATATCGGCATTCAGCCGCAAAAAACGTACTTTTCCGTTTGCGACCGCATCAATCTTTCTGGGAATCTGGTGCGCCAATGCAAACTTGGCCGAATCACTGCTTGCGGAAATAACTTCAACAACCAGCCCAGCCGCCTGAAGAGTAACCTCTCCGCTTATCAGATAAACAAGTTGGGGGGTTATATCGCCTTTTTCAAACAGAAAACCGTCCTGTATTTCCTCGACAGTTATTTCTGCGCATAAAGCATTAAATCGGGCGCCCGGCAATGTTGCGAGCGGGATTAACTTGCGAATGATCAGTCCATCTTCAGAATTGACATCTACGGCCATTTAAATATTCTAAGCAAGATAACAGCCAAATGACAGTATTGATCGTCTAAAAAATCTACTTTATCACACCTTGTATTAAACATTTTTACACATATATTGTGAATTAGGCATATTTCACAAACACGGGAAAATAATGATGAACATTAAATCAATAAAGCGGCTGTTATTTATAACTCTTTTACCCGTTTATTTTTGCATAGTGTTGCCTGTACAGGCAGGTTTACCGCCTTACGCCGAGGGACAGGCACTACCGTCATTAGCTCCGATGCTTGAGCGCAGCATGCCGGCGGTGGTCAATATCTCAACCTCGACCAATATCACGGTAAGCGAAAACCCACTGATGCAGGATCCGGTTTTTCGCCAATTCTTTAATATACCCGACCAACAACTGCGGCGGCAGCAAAGAAACAGCCTGGGCTCCGGCGTTATTATAGACAGTAAGCAAGGCTTGGTTTTAACCAACAATCATGTTATCGATAAAGCGGACACCATCACCGTGACCTTAAATGATGGTCGCCAGCTTGCCGCTAAATTAATCGGTACCGACCCTGAAGCGGATGTCGCTGTCATTCAGATTCCTGTCGATAACTTAACCATGATACCCATTGCCGATTCCAGCCAGCTAAAAGTCGGCGACTTTGTTGTCGCCATCGGCAATCCGTTCGGCTTGGGTCAAACCGTAACATCAGGCATAGTCAGCGCATTAGGCCGATCCGGGCTTGGCATAGAAGGCTACGAAGATTTTATCCAGACCGATGCCTCAATTAATCCCGGTAATTCAGGCGGCGCGTTGGTTAACCTGCGCGGCGAGCTTGTCGGTATGAATACCGCAATCCTTGCTCCCACCGGCGGTAACGTCGGCATCGGTTTTGCGATACCCTCCAATATGGTCATGACCATCAAGGAATCGCTGGTCAAGCACGGCGAGGTTCGGCGAGGCTTATTGGGTGTAACTACCCAAGATCTGACGCCTGAGCTGGTCAAGGCGTTTAATTTAAAAAACATACAAGGTGCCGCGATCAGCAGGATTGAGGCCAACTCGCCCGCAGCAAAAGCCGGGTTGGAGCCGGGAGACATTATTGTTTCAGCCAATGGCCGCCCCATTAAAAACAGCCATGACATACGCAATATCATCGGCATGATGCAAATTGGCGATAAAGTTGAGCTGGAATATTTCCGCGGTAACGAGAAAAGACAGGTTACCGCAACAATCGGCAAACAGGAGCTGCCACGACTGGCAGGAAATCAACTGCATCAATCCTTACAAGGCGCGCTGTTAAGCACAACGCTAAAAGGTCAGGTTGAAGGCGTCTTATTTGAAAAAATCGACACCGGGTCCGGAGCATGGCGCGCAGGTTTGCGTCCCGGTGACATTATCGTGTCCGCAAATCGCTACCGCGTTCACAATCTTGAGGAACTAAAACAGGTGGTTGATCCGAACGGCCCTTTGCTGATTAATATTCAGCGAGGACAGGAAGGTTTCTTTGTTGTGTTAAAGTAGTCAGATGAAAGGTTCAAAGTACAAGGAGCGTGCTTTTGAATCTTTGACCTTGGACCTTGCACCTTTCTTAAAACATGACTACAGATAGAAACTTCATCCCCTTAAATATAGCGATACTAGTCGTTTCCGACAGCCGCACCGATGCCGATGATGTATCCGGCAAAACGCTGGCGGAACGCGCAGCCGATGCAGGGCATCAGGTTATCGAAAAGAAAATAGTGCCTGACGATATTTATCAAATCAGGGCGGCTGTTTCAAACTGGATTGCTTCAAACAATGTTAATGTCGTCATCTCCACCGGCGGCACCGGCATAACCGGCAGGGATGGCACGCCTGAGGCGGTTGCGCCGTTGCTGGACAAGATACTGGACGGTTTTGGCGAGGTATTCAGAATGCTCTCCTATCAGGATATTAAAACTTCAACCATCCAGTCCAGAGCGATTGCCGGCGTCGCCAATGCGACCTATATTTTTTGCCTGCCCGGCTCGTCGGGAGCCTGCCGCACCGCTTGGGACGCCCTGATCAAGGAGCAACTCGATCACCGCACCCGGCCCTGTAATCTGGTGCAACTCATGCCCAGACTGATGGAAAAATGATGAAATCGATTTTTTTATTGCTCGGCGCGTTAAGCGCATTGATCGGTGTCGGCATGGGCGCATTTGGCGCTCACGGCTTAAAGACGATCATCAGCCCGGAAATGTTAACGATCTACCAAACTGGCGTGACTTATCAAATGTGGCATGCACTGGGACTGATCGGCATTGCCCTGATCCACCAGCAAGCGCTTGACTCCAAATTATTACACTGGGCAGGATGGTTGATGTTCGCGGGCATCTTACTATTTTCCGGCAGCTTGTATGCCTTGGCGCTACTCAATCATACCTGGCTAGGCATGATCACTCCCTTCGGCGGCGTTTGTTTTTTAACGGCTTGGTTATTAATCGTACTGTTCGCCACCCCAAACATCAGATCCTCCGATCACAACAGCAGGTACAAATAATGCGCGACCCTAATCCACAAACCATCTATCTAAAAGACTATACCGTACCCGAATACCTGATTCACAACGTTGCTTTAAATTTTACTTTGGATGATGAAAATACCCTGGTTAGTTCGCGACTCACTCTCAGCCGCAATCCTGCCAGCCAGTCCCGCGACACATCGCTGATTTTATCGGGTGAAAACCTGAAACTCATCCGCATTAACTTGGATGACGGCGATGATTTAACTAAAGATCAGTACCTGCAAGCCCAGGATGCATTAATCATTAACAATGTTCCGCAACAGCAACGTTTTGTACTGACCATCGAAAACACCATTAACCCGAAAGCCAACACCGCTCTGGAAGGGCTATACCTTTCCAACGGCATGCTGTGTACCCAATGCGAGGCGGAAGGTTTTAGAAAAATCACCTATTTTCTGGATCGCCCCGATGTGATGACGCTGTTCACCACGACATTGATCGGCGATAAAGACCGTTATCCGGTTTTATTATCCAACGGCAATAAAGTCGCTCAAGGAGATTTGCCTGACAATCGCCACTGGGTAACCTGGGAAGATCCATTCAACAAGCCGTGCTATTTGTTCGCGCTGGTTGCAGGACAGCTTGAATGCATAGAGGATCGTTTTACCTCGCAATCCGGCCGTGACATCGACCTGCAAATCTTTGTCGAAAGGCACGATATGGATAAATGCAGCCATGCCATGCAGTCGCTGAAAAACGCCATGCTTTGGGATGAACAAGTGTATGGCCGCGAATACGATCTGGATTTATACATGATCGTCGCTGTCGGCCATTTCAACATGGGCGCAATGGAAAATAAAGGGCTTAACGTATTTAATACCAAATTCGTGCTGGCGCGGCCCGATACCGCGACTGACTCGGATTATGAATCTATCGAAGCCGTCATCGGCCATGAATACTTCCACAACTGGACAGGCAACCGCATCACTTGCCGAGACTGGTTTCAGCTCAGCCTGAAAGAAGGCTTTACCGTGTTCCGCGATCAGGAGTTTACCGGCGACCGCACTTCCAAGGCCGTTAAGCGCATTGAAGATGTCAATATATTGCGCACCCGCCAATTTGCCGAAGATGCAGGACCATTGGCGCATCCGATACGCCCTGATGCTTACATAGAAATCAATAACTTTTACACCGTAACCGTGTATGAAAAAGGCGCCGAAGTAGTGCGTATGATTCACACATTGGTTGGTACGAAAGGCTTTCGCAAAGGCAGCGATTTATATTTTGAACGTCACGACGGGCAAGCGGTGACTTGCGATGATTTCGTCAGCGCGATGGAAGCAGCCAACAATATTGATTTAACCCAGTTCCGCCGCTGGTACGCCCAGGCTGGAACGCCGGCATTAACCGTTCAACAGCACTATGACCCATCCGCAAAAACCCTGACTTTAAGCATAAGCCAAAACTGCCCGCCGACTCCGGGACAAGCGGTTAAAGAACCGCTACATATTCCGGTAACTGTGGGTTTGCTCAATAAAGACGGGTCCGTCGCGCATTGCAAACTGCAAGGCAGCAATCAGGCTTGTAATGAAGTCATTTTACAACTCACCCAGCCCGAACAGACCTTTACCTTTGAAAGCTTACCCGAACAACCGGTAGTTTCTATTCTAAGAGGCTTTTCAGCGCCGGTTAAACTGGTGATGGAGCGCAGTCTGGATGAGCTGGCGTTCTTGTTAAGCTACGACAGCGACACGTTTAATCGCTGGGAAGCCGGGCAGCAATTGGCGGGAAAAATCATTACGGGGCTGATTGCCGATATACAAAACGGCAGGGACATGCACGTCAATCCCATCATGGTTAATGCCTTTAAACAAGTACTGGAACAACAGTGGAATGACTTGTCGTATTTTTCTTTGTTATTAAGCCTGCCCTCGGAAACTTATCTGGCCGAACAAATGGAGGTTGTCGATGTAGATGCCATCCATGCCGCCCGAGAATTTGTCACGCTGACTTTGGCCGAACAGCTACAAACGCAGTTCCAGGCGTTATACCTGAATAATCACCGGGATGAATCCGGAAAGTTCGATTCCGGCGCAATAGGCCGCAGACGCATAAAAAACACCTGTTTAAGTTATTTAAGTAAGCTGGAAAATACTTATATTCATCAATTGTCGCAACAGCAATTTAACAGCGCAAAAAACATGACCGACCAAATGGCGGCGTTAACGGTTATTGTCAATAACCCGCATCCTGCCAAGCAAAAGTGCCTGGACAGTTTTTACTATCAATGGAAAGCGGAAGCGCTGGTTATAGATAAATGGTTTGCGCTGCAAGCCACCAGCAGCATGCCCGACACCTTTACGACAGTGCAGGCGTTAATGCAACATCCGGCGTTCGATTTAAGAAATCCAAACCGCGTCAGATCATTGATTGGCGCGTTCAGTCAGTCCAATCCGCTGCATTTTCATGCAGCCAGTGGGCAAGGCTATCAATTTCTCGCCGACCAGATTATCGCGCTGAACACCTTGAATCCACAGGTTGCCTCACGTATGGTCGGTGCTTTAACATCGTGGCGCAGATTCGACGAAGGCAGACAGGCGCTGATGAAAGCACAGCTGGAACGTATTATAACGACTGAAGCGATTTCCAAAGATGTGTACGAAGTGGCGAGTAAAAGCTTGGTCTACAAAGCCGATTGAAGCCTTCAATGAATGGTCTCGGAAAAAATGTATTGATTACCGGCGCCGCCAAGCGCGTAGGCGCGGCTTGTGCGCGGCTGCTGCATAGCCAAGGCTGTAATATTTTTTTGCATTACCGGTCTTCAGAGGCGGAGGCGCAGCAGCTTTGCGACGAGCTGAATCAACAGCGCCCCGATTCGGCAAGAATCATGCAAGCCGATTTACTGAACATGGCCGAACTGGAGGCTGTTGCCAAGGAAGCCTGCATGGCTTGGGGCGGCATAGATGTGCTGGTGAATAATGCCTCATCTTTTTATCCCACGGCCGTGCCCGATGTGACCGAACGGCAGTGGGATGAGCTATTGGGCAGCAATTTAAAAGCGCCGTTTTTTCTGGCGCAAGCCTTGGCAAAGACTTTAGCTGACAATAAGGGCTGCATCGTCAATATTGTCGACATCCATGCCGAACGCGGACTCAAAGGTTACCCGGTATACAGCATCGCAAAAGCCGGGCTGGCCGCCATGACCAAGGTTTTAGCCAAGGAATTGGGGCCGGAAATCCGGGTCAACGGCGTAGCTCCGGGAGCCATACTCTGGCCTGATAACGATTTATCCGAATCGGCCAAACAGGAGATACTCCACAGGGTGATTCTAAAACGTAGCGGCGAACCGGTTGATATTGCCAAGGCAGTGCTTTTTTTGATTAAGAATGCCGATTACATTACCGGCCAGATACTGACCGTCGATGGCGGGCGTACCCTATTTTGCTGATTCCCAGCTCGGTGTGACGATCTTTTGCTTGAGCTCAGTCTTGTCGAACTTGTCCCACAGTTCTGCATAGCTGATGTGGCTGATCGGATGTTTCAAGGTCGGGGCAATTTCCGCCAAAGGCTCAAGCACAAAAGCGTAGTGTTCAATCTCATCCCTAGGTATCTGCAAGCGGCCATCGTTGACGATTAGATCGCCGTATAAAATCAAATCCAGATCGAGGGTGCGCGCAGCAAATTTTCGGCTATCGCGAGTGCGTCCGTTATCCAGCTCAATCTGCCTGAGCTGTTTGGCAACCGCTTTCACCTCCAACTCGGAATCGAAACCCACCACCAGATTGTAGAAAACATCCCCGGTAAAGCCGACAGGTTCGGACTCATAAATACTTGAAACCGTCAGTTCGCCAAAAGCCAGTTCAAGCGCCCGCAGGCTGGCAGGAATATGCTCATCCTTGTTTATATTGCTGCCGATGCTGATGTAGCCTCTGGTCACGATGTCTTTTCTCCCCGCTCGATAATAATACCGACATCGCTGGCGCCCCTGATCGCGCCTTTTTTATTCAGGGTGATTCTGACCCAAGGCACATTAAACTCATTGCGTATAAGGTCGGCTATCTCTGAAATTAATTTTTCCACCAGAAAAAACTGGCTGGCCTCGACGAAAGAAACAATACGATGAGAAACCGTTTTGTAATCAAGCGTGTATTGAATGTCGTCGGTTTCTGCGGCTTTTTGAATATCGAAAGCCATCTCGATATCAAGGATGACGGTTTGCTTGGTTACCCTTTCCCAATCGTAGATGCCGATAATAGTTTCAATTTGCAAGCCGCCTAAAAATATGATGTCCATAGTGATTTCCGGTTATGATGCGTGTTTTTTTAAACCGGTAAGTATCAGGGAAACATCCCGTGCTTACAAGCTCAAAAATGATAAGGTTATTCAATGATTGAATGGTTGTTCGTTCCGGCTGCCTATCTGATAGGCTCTATTTCAAGTGCCATTATTATTTGCCGCCTAATGGGATTGCCCGATCCCAGAGAGCAGGGTTCAGGCAATCCCGGCGCAACCAATGTGATGCGGATTGGCGGAAAGAAAGCGGCAGCAATCACTCTGCTGGGCGACTCACTAAAAGGGTTAATTCCCGTCTATGCCGCGACTGCGTTGGGACTGTCCGCCGAATTAGTTGCAGCGACCGGACTGGCGGCTTTTATCGGCCACCTTTACCCGGTATTTTTCGGCTTTAAAGGCGGCAAGGGTGTTGCAACATCGGTCGGCGTGTTGCTCGGTTTTTTCTGGGCGCTAGGTCTCGCGTTCATGGCAACCTGGTACCTGGTTTATAAACTGGGCAAGATTTCATCCTTGTCCGCATTAGTCGCGTCGACCCTGTCGCCGGTTTTTGCCTGGTTTATAATTGGCGACAAGGCTATTGTTGCCGCTTCTGCGGTTATGATGGTTTTCTTGTTATGGCGGCATAAGGGCAATATTCAACGCTTGTTGGCTGGGCAAGAAGGCTGATTAAGCATTAATAAAAACATATCACCACGAAGGCACGAAGAGCACGAAGTTTTTACCTTGATTTTTCTCGGCAACTGCTCCGTGCGTTGCTCTACCTCCTGCATCCATACAAGTCGTTCGTGAACTTCGTGTCTTCGCGGTAAATTAATCCCCTTACATTTTATTTATTGACTGTAAGGTTGAATGATTAGCAGCCCGACAATTCACTAATCGGCCAGCGAGGGCGAGCATAAATTTCCAGGCCTTGCTGCTGGCCCGCCATTAAACGCTGACAGCCCGCATAAGCGATCATCGCGCCGTTATCGGTGCAAAATTGGAGTCTCGGAAAATAAAGCCGAGCATTTTCCTTGGCAACCATGTCTGCCAAACATGCACGAATTTGCTTGTTGGCGCTGACGCCCCCAGCAACAACCAATCTTTTCAGACCGGTTTGTTGCAAGGCCCGCTTGCATTTGATGCTGAGCGTTTCGGCAACCGCCTGTTGAAATGCGGCGGCGATATCGGCTTTGTCCTGATCGGTTTTCTCAGAATTGTTGACGGCATTCAGCGTAAACGTTTTTAAACCACTAAAACTAAAGTCCAATCCGGGTCGGTCGGTCATAGGACGGGGAAATTTAATCTGCGGCGCGCCCTGTTCTGCAAGCGCGGACAATTTTGGCCCGCCGGGGTAACCCAAACCCAGCATTTTTGCGGTCTTATCAAACGCTTCGCCGGCGGCATCATCAAGAGACTCACCTAATAGTTGATAGCGGCCAATACCCTCAACCTGCACAAGTAGGGTATGCCCTCCGGAAATCAGCAACGCAACAAAAGGAAATTCCGGCGGATTTTCTTCCAGCATAGGCGCAAGTAAATGACCTTCCATGTGATGGACGGCAAGGGCGGGAACTTGCCAGGCCCAAGCCAGGCTTCTGGCCGTTGCCGCACCGACCAGTAATGCCCCCATCAGCCCCGGCCCTGCCGTGTAGGCAATGCCGTCAATATCGCTGCCGATCAATCCGCTTTCCTTTAGGCATTGCTTGACCAGCGGCACTAATTTCCGAATGTGGTCGCGCGATGCAAGCTCAGGAACAACGCCGCCATATTCACTATGCATTTCAACCTGGCTATATAAAAGATGGCTACACAGGCCTTTTTCTGAGTGATAAATTGCGACGCCGGTTTCGTCGCAAGAAGTCTCTATTCCTAAAACGTACATTGAATTTTTGAAATTTATAAAAGTAAAGGTATAATTAAGGGTTCTGTTTGTTCAGTGGATTAAAATATCCTAACTTTTTAAATATTAACATATTCGGGAATAATAATGCCGTCAGTAAAAATCAAAGAAAACGAACCATTTGATATTGCGATTCGCCGTTTTAAACGCGCTTGTGAAAAAGCGGGTGTATTGGCTGAAGTGCGTCGCCGCGAATTTTATGAAAAACCAACTGCAGAACGTAAGCGCAAAGGCGCAGCTGCCGTTAAACGTCATTTGAAAAAATTAGCGCGCGAGCGTTATGCGTTGAAAAACTTACGTCGCGGACGCCCTGCACTGTAAAATTAAGGTAAATGCGATGGATTTGTTAACTGATCGTATCAAGGAAGATATGAAAGCCGCCATGAAAGGCGGAGATAAAGCGAGACTAGGCGTTATTCGTTTGATTTTGGCCGCTATTAAGCAGGTCGAAGTCGACGAGCGCATTACCTTGGATAATGAACGGGTTATCCTGGTTCTTGATAAAATGCTCAAGCAGCGCCGAGAATCCATCCGTCAATTTGCTGAAGCCGGTCGAGATGATCTGGTAGCTATTGAAGAGGCCGAGATTCCGGTAATTCAGGACTTTTTGCCGCAACCCCTAACCGAAACCGAAATTGATTTAATGGTTAAAGACGCTGTTGCAGAATCCGGCGCAGAGTCAGTTAAGGATATGGGCAAAGTCATGGCTTTGCTTAAAGCAAAAATGCAGGGCCGCGCCGACATGTCGGTTGTGAGCAACAAAATCAAGACTGCACTGACTGGATAGCTCTTACTGGTTTTTCTTGGGAATAGCTCCCAACATCACCTAAAGCACTCTATTTTTGGCGGCCTACCTCCCGCATCAATTTTCGGAGAGCAGTTGTGTCCGGTAGAATCCCTCGCGAATTTATTGACGAGCTTTTAGTGCGGGTTGATATTATCGACTTAATCGATTCGCACGTCCCTTTAAAGAAAACGGGTAACAATTTTGTCGCCCGCTGTCCTTTTCATACCGAAAAAACCCCCAGCTTTTCCGTAAATCGAAAGAAACAATTCTTTCATTGCTTTGGCTGCGGCGCCAGCGGCAACGCCATCAGCTTTCTGATGGACTTCAACCATCTTGATTTTGTTGAAGCCGTCGAGGACTTGGCAGGATTTGCCGGTCTTGAAGTACCTAGAGAATCAGTCGAATATCAACCGGGATCAAAGAAAGAAGACCTAAATAACCTTTATGTACTGATGGAGCAGGTAGCCGTCTTTTATGTAGAGCAGCTGCGAAGCAGCGACGAAGGAAAAAAAGCAGTTGAATATTTAAAAAAAAGAGGAGTCAGCGGCGATTGCGCCAACGATTTCATGCTGGGCTACGCACCCCGAAAAGCACTAGCAGCCCGATTTGACCGGAATTTATTGATCGAAGCAGGATTGTTAGGCAACAACGAAGACGGGCAGACCTATGATCGCTTTCGCGATCGAATCATGTTCCCCATCAGAGACAAACGCGCCCGCATCATAGGCTTTGGCGGACGAGTACTAGACGATTCTTTACCCAAATACTTGAATTCTCCGGAAACGTCCCTATTTCACAAAGGCAAAGAAGTTTACGGCCTGTATGAACTTTTGGAAAAGAATGCCAAACCCCAGAGAATTCTGATTGTTGAGGGCTATATGGATGTTATCGCTTTAGCTCAGTTTGGCATCCATTATGCGGTTGCCGCCTTGGGAACAGCGACATCACAAGCGCATCTTGACTTATTATTCCGATTTTCCTCAGAACTGGTATTTTGTTTCGATGGCGACAAGGCAGGAAAAGAAGCCGCATGGAGAGCGATGGAACCGGCTTTTGCCAGCTTAAAAGATGGGAGGCAGATTCGCATCATGCTGCTTCCGCAAAATCATGATCCTGATTCGCTGATGCGAGAGGAAGGAATTGATGGCTTTATTGGCCGCGTGCAAACGGCTGAAACCCTATCGGAGTATTTTTTTGGACATTTCTCGAAGGAGCTGAATCTGTCCGAATTGGAAGGTCGAGCCCAACTAGCAAGCAAAGCCAAACCGTACCTGGAGAAATTGCCGGAAAGTATTTTTAAAGAAATGATGTTTACACGACTAAAAGAATTATCCGGATGGGCCGGGCTGGATGTTTTGGAGAATACAGCTACACTTGCTTCTAAACAAAATTCGAAGCAATATTCAAAGATAGGCAAAAAACGACCCAAAGATAACGGCAGATTATCGTCAGCGCGTATGGCAATCGCTTTGCTGGTCCAGAATCCCAGACTGGCCGAGATGCTTGAGCAACGAGAGATTAACTGGAACGAACTCGAGTTTTCAGGTGCAAATCTACTTAAAAACATTCTGCAAATGATTGCGGATAAAAACCCGGCAAATGCAGCTGTTTTGACGGAGTGCTATCGAAATACTGCTGAAGAAAAATCCATAAAAGCATTAGCTTTATTGGATTCGCAAGTTCCAGATGACAAAATAGATATAGTGTTTGGCGATTCACTGGATAGACTGTTAACTCAATCCAGAGAAGCTATTTTGGCTCGATTACTGGACAAAGGCAAGGCCGAAGGACTGGATGCACAGGAAAAAGAACTGTTGCGTAAAATGCTGACAGTCAAAAGTTTTGGTGCAAAATAATAGGAATTTGTAGTATAATTTTCGGTTCGGCGAGTTCAGGCCGAACCGAGTCTTCCGTGAGTAAATGATGAATCAAGAACAACAGCAGTCCCAACTTAAACAATTGATAGCCAAAGGCAAAGTACAGGGTTACCTGACTTATGCCGAGGTCAACGATCACTTGCCTAGCGATATTGTTGATCCAGAGCAAATTGAAGATATTATTGGCATGATCAATGATATGGGAATTCAGGTTTATGAAGTTGCGCCGGATGAAGATTCCCTTATTACCGATTCAGCAGCTGTTACTACAGACGATGAAGATGCTGAAGAAGTCGCGGCCTTAGCTTCTGTTGATAGCGAGTTTGGCAGAACTACGGATCCAGTGCGCATGTATATGCGCGAAATGGGGTCGGTAGAATTGTTGACTCGCGCAGATGAATTGAAAATTGCCAAGCGCATTGAAGAAGGGCAGCAACAGCTGGTTAAAGCTATTGCTCGCTCCTGCATCGTTGTTGAAGATTTCTTACAATCATTTGATGGCATTTCCAGCGAAGAAGGCGGAATTCGCCTGACAGATTTAGTTTCCGGCTTTGTAGATTTAAGTGAGCCTGAGGACTTCGTTAACGCTCTGCCTGTGAGTGAGGACGTCGAAGAAACACCCGCCGAAGAAGAGCCGAAAGGGCTAAATTACGAAGAGGTCAAAGAGAAAGTTGAGGCTCTTAGGAAACAACTGAAAACAGCTGCTTCAGCAATCAAAAAACACGGCTATTTGAGCGACAAAACAGAAAGAGAGTTTGAAATTTTAGCCGATTTGTTCATGGAGTTTAAATGGACACCGCAATATTTAAAGAAATTGACAGCTATTATTCCTAATGGCGTTGCTGCTGTGCGCGAACAGGAAAAACTGATCATGGATGTTTTTGTCACTCATGCAAAAATGCCGCGCAAAGAATTTATTGCTTCTTTTACCGACCACGAATCCAGCTCAGAATGGTTTGACCGACATTTGAATGCAGGAAACAAATACTCGGCAGCTCTGAAAGAACGCGAAAAAGACGTAAGAAAAGCCCAAAAAATATTGGCCGACATAGAGGCAGAGTATGGCTTAACCATTAACGGGTTAAAGGACATTAACCGGCGCATGTCTATCGGCGAAGCCAAAGCTAGACGCGCGAAAAAAGAAATGATCGAGGCTAATTTAAGACTGGTCATTTCAATAGCAAAAAAATATACCAATCGCGGATTACAATTTCTGGATTTGATTCAAGAAGGTAATATTGGTTTAATGAAAGCTGTCGATAAGTTTGAATATCGTCGCGGATACAAGTTTTCTACCTATGCAACATGGTGGATCAGGCAGGCTATTACTCGGTCAATTGCGGATCAGGCCAGAACTATTCGTATTCCAGTGCATATGATCGAAACGATCAATAAATTAAATCGAATTTCCAGGCAGATACTTCAGGAGTTGGGACGGGAAGCAACACCGGAAGAACTGGCGGAACGCATGGAAATGCCCGAAGACAAAGTTCGCAAAGTATTAAAAATTGCCAAAGAACCTATTTCAATGGAGACACCTATCGGCGACGATGAAGATTCTCATTTGGGAGATTTCATAGAAGATGCTAAAGTACTGTCCCCGGTTGAGGCTGCAACAATTGCTGGCTTGCGTGAATCGACACAAAACGTTTTGGCGGGATTAACAGCAAGAGAAGCTAAAGTTCTGCGTATGCGTTTTGGCATTAACATGAATACCGACCATACATTAGAAGAAGTGGGCAAACAATTCGATGTGACGCGCGAAAGAATACGTCAAATTGAAGCCAAAGCATTGAGAAAACTTAGACATCCTTCAAGATCAGAGCAATTAAGGTGCTTTTTGGATGGCGAGTAAATAATACAAAGGGCCCTTAGCTCAGTTGGTTAGAGCGTCCGACTCATAATCGGCAGGTCGTAGGTTCAAGTCCTACAGGGCCCACCATACACAAGAAGGCTGCATAGGCAGCCTTTTGTACATCTGGGTTTTTACATTTTAGCAAGGTGGGATCGTGAGCAATAATTATACTTTTACATCAGAATCAGTTTCAGAAGGCCATCCTGACAAGGTTGCCGATCAAATTTCGGATGCGGTACTTGATGCCTTATTGGCACAAGACCCCCGTTCACGAGTTGCTTGCGAAACCCTGGTAAAAACCGGCATGGTCATTTTGGCCGGCGAAGTAACCACCGACGCATGGGTTGATCTGGAAGCCCTGGTACGAAAAGTCGTTTGCGAAATCGGCTACGACCATGGCGATATAGGTTTCGACGGCCAAAGTTGCGCGGTTTTAAATGCTATCGGAAAACAATCGGCCGATATTGCAATGGGTGTCGATGAAGCCGAAAACCATGAGCAAGGCGCAGGCGACCAAGGCTTAATGTTTGGTTATGCCAGCAATGAAACCGATGTATTAATGCCCGCTCCAATTACCTATTCTCACCTGCTGGTCAAACGCCAGGCAGAAGTGCGCAAAAATAAAACATTGCCTTGGCTGCGTCCTGACGCCAAAAGCCAGATTACTTTCCGCTATGAAAATAATAAACCCGTAGCGATTGACGCGGTTGTTTTGTCTACCCAGCATTCGCCGGAAATTGCTACAAAATCATTGCATGAAGCGGTGATGGATGAAATTATCCTGCCTGTTCTGCCTAAAGAATGGCTGCATAAAGACACCAAATATTTCATTAACCCAACCGGCCAATTCATTATCGGCGGTCCCGTCGGCGACTGCGGCTTAACTGGGCGTAAAATTATTGTCGATTCATACGGCGGCATGGCAAGACACGGTGGCGGTGCATTTTCAGGTAAAGATCCTTCAAAAGTAGACCGTTCTGCAGCCTACATGGCGCGCTATGTAGCAAAAAACATTGTTGCAGCCGGGTTGGCTGAGCGCTGTGAAATCCAGGTTTCCTACGCGATCGGTGTTGCAGAACCTACGTCTATCACTGTTGAAACCTTTGGCACCGGAAAAATCAGCGAAGACAGACTGGTACAAATTGTCAGGGATAACTTCGATTTAAGACCTAAAGGTTTGATTGCAATGCTGGGCTTGTTAAAGCCTATTTATCAAACAACGGCTGCCTATGGTCATTTCGGTCGTACCGAAGACTCCTTTAGCTGGGAAAAAACAGACAAAGTTGACGCATTAAAAGATGCGGCCGGTCTTTAATTAAATACTAAACACAGGAGACGCAATGAGCCAACAAGATTATAAAATCGCCGATATCGCTCTGGCAGAATGGGGCCGTAAGGAAATTAATATTGCCGAAACTGAAATGCCGGGCTTAATGGCTCTGCGTGAAGAATTCGGTGCAGAACAGCCATTAAAAGGCGCGCGTATCGCCGGCTGTTTGCACATGACCATACAAACAGCAGTATTAATTGAAACCCTGACTGCATTGGGTGCCGAGGTACGTTGGTCTTCTTGCAATATTTTCTCTACTCAAGATCATGCCGCTGCGGCAATAGCTGCGGCCGGTATCCCTGTTTTTGCCTGGAAAGGCGAGACAGAAGAAGAAGCCGAATGGTGTATTGCTCAAACCATTGATGGCCTTGACGGCTGGCGTCCTAACATGATTTTGGATGATGGCGGCGACTTAACCGTCATGATGCATGAGAAATATCCTGAATTGATGGCCGATATTAAAGGCTTGTCCGAAGAAACCACTACAGGCGTATTGCGTTTGTATGAAATGGTGGCCAAAGGCACATTAAAAGTCCCTGCTTTTAACGTTAACGATTCGGTTACAAAATCAAAATTCGATAACCTGTACGGCTGCCGCGAGTCGCTGGTTGACGGCATCAAACGCGCTACCGATGTAATGATCGCCGGTAAAATCGCCGTAGTTTGCGGTTACGGCGATGTCGGCAAAGGCTGTGCGCAATCCTTACGCGGTCTTGGTGCAACAGTATGGATTACTGAGATCGACCCTATTTGCGCATTGCAGGCCGCCATGGAAGGTTATCGCGTAGTAACGATGGAAGATGCGGCACCTCTTGCCAATATTTTTGTTACCGCGACCGGCAACTTTAATATTATTACCCATCAGCACATGCTTGCGATGAGAGACCAGGCGATTGTTTGCAACATCGGCCATTTCGATGCAGAAATTGAAATTTCCTCATTGCGTCAATACACTTGGGAAAATATCAAACCTCAAGTCGATCATGTGATTTTCCCTAATGGTAAACGCCTGATTATTCTGGCAGAAGGCCGTTTGGTTAATCTGGGTTGCGCTACAGGACATCCAAGTTTTGTGATGTCTAACTCTTTCTGTAACCAAGTTCTGGCGCAAATAGAACTTTGGAAAAATGCCACACAATACGAAAACAAAGTTTACATCCTGCCTAAGAAACTGGACGAAAAAGTCGCCAGATCGCATCTTAAACAACTGGGAGTGAACTTGACCGTGTTGACTGAAGCACAAGCCAAGTACATCAATGTTCCAGTTGAAGGGCCATTTAAAGCCGATCATTATCGTTATTGATTAATCATCTCTCTCACGGTTCCCGTGGGAATGCAGCCCGTGTCGTTACTACGACACGGGCGCAATGACTCTAACCTTGGGAACACAAATATCCGCCCATACAGTCGTTAGATTCCCGTCAGTGAGACCATAAAATGCAATCACAAAAAAAACACCCTCAACTGTTCAGTTTCGAGTTTTACCCGCCAAAAACAGAAGAAGGCACTGCAAACTTGCAAGTTGTTCATAGCAAACTGGCGAAACTCAATCCCGACTTTTTTTCCGTTACCTTCGGCGCTGGGGGCTCTACCCGCGACAAAACTTTCACTACCGTCGTCGATATTCAATCCAAAGGTATTGCCGCTGCGCCGCATTTGTCCTGCGTTGCCTCGACCAAAGACAATATCCGTGCGATTCTGAAAGATTACCAAGATCATGGCATTACCAAAATTGTCGCATTAAGAGGGGATTTGCCTTCCGGCATGATGTCAGCCGGAGAGTTCCGCTACGCCAATGAGCTGGTCGAATTTATACGCCAGGAAACCGGCGATCATTTTCAGATTCATGTTGCCGCCTACCCCGAAGTGCATCCGCAAGCCGCCAGCGGAGCGGAAGATTTCAAAAACTTTAAGCGTAAAGTGGAAGCAGGCGCCAATGCGGTCATTACCCAGTATTTTTACAATGCCGAAGCCTATTTTCATTTTGTCGATGCCTGCGAAAAAAGCGGCATAACAATTCCCATCGTGCCCGGCATTATGCCGATTACCCAATACGCGCAACTGTTCCGCTTCTCGGAAATGTGCGGCGCGGACATTCCTCGCTGGCTAAAAAAACGCCTGGAAAGTTTTGGCGATGACAGGGAAGCGGTACAAGCATTCGGTCTGGACGTAGTCAGCAACCTTTGCCAGCGTTTACTTGAGGGCGGTGCACCGGGACTGCATTTTTATACGATGAATCAGTCTGCGCCTACTCTTGCGATTTTGGAGAATCTGCAAATCAAGCCCCGAATTTAAACGCATTCACCAGACAGGGCCGCTCTCCAAGTCCGCATTTTCAGCAAGAATTACGCTCGCTCCCAATTATTAGGGGCGAATATATCAACCTGAGCCTTTAGCTTATGTCGTCCAACCAGTTTATTTCCAATCGGGATATTTCCGTTTTGTGGCACCCCTGCACGCAGATGAAAGATCACGAGACCTGTCCGGTTATTCCGATCAAAAAAGGGCAAGGCATTTGGCTGGAGGATTTTGACGGCAATCGCTATCTCGATGCGATCAGCTCATGGTGGGTGAACCTATTCGGACACGGCAACCCTGAAATTAACGCCGCATTAAAAGACCAACTCGATACTCTTGAACATGTAATTTTTGCCGGGTTCACCCATGAATCCGCCGTCAAACTGGCGGAAAAACTGGTTGAAATAACGCCAAAAGGGCTGAGCCGCTGTTTTTATGCCGACAATGGCTCTTCTGCTGTAGAAGTTGCGCTCAAAATGAGTTTTCACTATTGGCGCAATCTCGGCCAAACTCAAAAAACCAAATTCATCACACTGGAAAACAGTTATCACGGCGAGACGTTAGGCGCGCTAGCCGTCGGCAATGTAGCGCTGTATAAAGAAACTTACGCGCCGTTATTAATGGACGTGATCACCGTGCCCGGCCCGGACTGTTATCATCGCGAACCCGACGAATCATGGGCGGATTATACGACCCGCCGCTTCATTCTGATGGAACAAACGCTGCAACAATACAGCGACACAGTTTGCGCGGTTATCATCGAGCCTTTAGTGCAATGCGCCGGCAATATGCGCATGTACGATCCGGTCTATTTGAAACTACTGCGCACAGCTTGCGATAAATACAACGTCCATCTAATCGCCGATGAAATCGCGGTCGGTTTCGGACGTACAGGAACATTATTTGCCTGTGAACAAGCGGCAGTCAGCCCCGATTTTATGTGCTTATCCAAAGGCTTAACTGGCGGCTATTTACCATTGTCGGCAGTGCTGACCACCGATCAGGTGTATCGGGCTTTTTATGCCGATTACCAGTTATTGAATGCATTCCTGCATTCGCACAGCTATACAGGCAATGCGTTGGCATGTAGAGCTGCACTTGCCACCCTGGAGATTTTCCAACACCATAACATCATCGAAAAAAACCGGTTTTTGGCTAATATTATGGCGAAAGCGGCGGCGCGTTTTAACGAGCATCCGCATGTCTCTGAAGTCCGGCAAACCGGCATGATTCTGGCGATCGAAATGGTTAAAAACAAGCACACCCGCGAAGCCTATCCCTGGCAGGAGCGTCGTGGACTTAAAGTCTATCAATATGCGTTATCCAAAGGCGTATTATTGCGCCCTTTAGGCAATGTCATTTATTTTATGCCGCCCTATATTGTTACCGAAGAAGAACTTTTGTTAATCGCCGAGGTTGCATGGCAAGGCATACAGCTAGCGGTTAAGGATTGATTATGCGAATCTCCAGATTATATACACCAATGCCGCTAGCTACCGGCAAACTTATCGAACTCGATGACGACAACGGACATTACGTAAGAACCGTATTGCGGCTAAAAAAAGACAATCAACTTATTTTATTTAACGGCCATGGCGGGGAATACTTTTGTACTGTTGCCGAAGCCAGCCGAAAAACCGTACTGATTAACGTCGGGCAATGGGATGATCGCACTGTGGAATCGCCGTTGCAGGTAACCTTAGGCCTGGGCATCTCGCGGGGCGACAGAATGGATTTGACGGTACAAAAAGCCGTAGAGCTGGGCGTTAACCGGATCGTACCGTTATTGACCGAGCGTTGCGTAGTGCAATTTAAAGGCGAAAAAAAGCCGCAACGCTTATTGCATTGGCAAAAAATAGTTCAACATGCTGTCGAGCAAAGCGGCAGAACCACTTTGCCCGAATTGCTGGAAGTCGAATCGTTAGAAAATTGGATAGCTAATCAGCAGGGACTGAAAGTGTTGCTAGACCCTTATGCAGAAACGACATTATCGGAATTAAAACCAGAAACAATGAAAGTCACATTACTTACCGGCCCCGAAGGCGGTTTTTCCAATCGGGAGCGGGACGCAGCGAAAGTATCCGGCTTTATTCCGGTTCGCTTAGGTGCCCGTATATTAAGAACCGAAACCGCATCACTTGCAGCCTTATCCGCCATACAAACGTTATGGGGCGATTTTGGCAACACTGCTAACTTGGATATTGGAAGCCAGCGATGAAACGATACCTTGTTTATTCAATAGTACCTTTGCTGGTTTTGCTAGCGGCTACGTCAACGGCCTGTGTGTTGGGTTATTTGATCGCGCTGGGCCTGGATAATCCGTCTGTGTTGCGCAAACTAATAACCCGCCTAACTCAGATATTACTGCTGCTGAGTATTTTCCCTGCAATGGCATACCTGAAATTTAAAAAAGAAGACCTAGGGTTTACCGCAAGGCCGGTGTTTTTAAAGCAGTTGCCACAAGGATTCGGGCTTGGCTTAATCACCCTGATGCCGATATTTATAATCCAGTATGTTCTCGGCATCAATGTTTTTGATGAGTTGCAACCATGGACAGTCGGTTTGGTGGCAAAAAAAACGATTCTGTCATTGTTGCTGGCATCGTTAATTGCAGTCGTTGAGGAATCCGTTTTTCGAGGGATGCTATTGGCTGGTTTAAAAAAGAACATGCCGGTTGTTGCGGCAATTTTGATCAGCTCAACTTATTTTGCGGCATTGCATTTTCTGGATAGCAGAACCGAAATATCCCATCAAAATTTCAATATATTGAGCGGCTTTATCCTGTTAGGCGAAGCGTTTACTAATGTGTTAAATCCGAACAACGCATCGGCATTCTTTTCATTACTGGCAGTCGGCACTTTTCTCGCAGTACTAAGGACACAGGTAAAAGAAAGCTTAGGTCTATGTATCGGCTGTCATGCCGGCTGGGTATGGCAAATAAAAATGAATAACAGTATATTCAATACGAATATTAACTCGGAATATCTTTATTTAATCAGCAACGATAATAATGTTGTCGGACCTTTAGTGACCGGCTGGCTCAGTCTAGTCATCATTGGTTATTTTGCTTATAAAAAGATACGAGAACAAAGCTTTAATCTCTAAAGTTTTCAAACTGCAACGGCATTTCCAACTTTTCTTCTCTGAGCATTTTAATGACGCCTTGCAGATCGTCCCGGTTCTTTCCGGTTACCCGGACTTGGTCGCCTTGAATGGCGGCCTGGACTTTCAGTTTTTTATCTTTGATCAACTTAACAATTTTTTTAGCCAGCGCCGAATCCAGGCCCTGCTTCATGATAATTTCCTGCCGTACCGATTTACCGCCGGGCTTCGGATCGCCAACCTCCATGCAGGCTATATCCACACCGCGCCGACTGAGTTTCGAGCAGACAATGCTGAACATCTGCTGCAACTGAAACGTTGATTGAGACGTCATGATCAATTTATCGTCAGTCAATTCAAAGCTTGAGTCGGTGCCTTTAAAATCAAAGCGCGTGGTAACCTCTTTATTGGCTTGATCGATGGCGTTTTTAATTTCGTGTTTGTCAAATTCGGAAATAATGTCAAAAGAAGGCATGGTTATAATTACAAACAGGGTAACAAAGGGGGTTTAACTATAATGATCTTTATTGCATTATTCAACACCGCTCAGCAGTAATTCTCATTATGGAAAACGCGCTATCGTATAATTCAATTTTGTAAATATTAAAGAACTTTTAAATTGACGCAGAATACCCAAAAAGCAGGAGACGCGCGTGTTCAGACAATTTGCAATTTTCTTTTCGGGTCAACACCGCCACACTCTGATTGATACGTCCTTGGCAATTTGCTGTTTGATTGTAGCGGCCCGCGCCTACCGCCTATTATTCGCCGGCATCAGCATGAACGCCGTTAATCAATCAGGGGAACTTCCGCAAATTAATCTCTTTAATATATTGCCAGAACAATTGACGCCATTAAACAGCTCACAATTCCCTTTTCTCTGTCTCTACGCGATCAGTTATATTGGCTTCATCAAGCTGAAGCATGATATATAGTTAAACAAGCTATTGTGTTTGCAACTGCAACAAAATCGCTCGAAGAACAGACACGAAACTAACGTTATCGATAGCGCAGCACTTTAAAATGGATGGTAACGCCAGTTTGGCAACACTCTTAAGTTTATAAAAAATATGACAATAACAATATCCTTATGAAATCAATTGATGTCTTTCCATGGAATGAAAATTTCAATACGGGTCTAGCGAAGATTGATGAACAGCACCGAAGACTGGTTCAACTATTGAATCTGCTGGCCAGCCATATGGCTTTTCAGTCCGATATACCGGCGTTGAATGTCATTTTCTACGAACTGGCGGACTATGCCGTTTACCATTTCCAGACTGAAGAAGCCATTTGGCATGAGTACCTCAAAGAGGACTCACTGGAAGTGAAGCATAAAAAAGAGCATGAAAATTTTATATCGACCGTTCTTAGACTAAAAGCCGAAGAAAATCCCGATTCGATGGATAGCATGATTGAGAAAGTCCTTTCATTTCTCGTTCAATGGCTGGCCTCTCACATCCTGGAAAACGACAAATACATGGCCATGGTAGTGCTGGCCATGCAATCCGGTATGTCGCAGGAACAGGCCGAAAAACAAGCAAAATATCAAATGGACGGCGGGATGAAAGTACTGATAGACATCATACTTTCGACTTACGGCAGCCTCGCGATTAACACCATACAGCTGATGAAAGAAGCTGCGGAGCGCAAACAAGCCGAACAACAGCTGCGCATTGCCGCCACCGCTTTTGAATCGCATGAAGGCATTCTGGTCACTGATGCTAATAAAGCGATCCTTCGGGTGAATCGCGCCTTTACCGACATAACCGGTTATTCCGCAGAAGAAGTCATAGGCCGGAAACCGCGCATACTCAGTTCCGGTCGTCAGGATACAAACTTCTATGCGGCAATGACTGAGAAACTCAATACTCACGGCGCATGGAAAGGAGAAATCTGGAATCGGCGCAAAAATGGCGAATTCTATCTGGGATATCTGACTATCACCGCAGTGAAAGACCAAGACGACACCATCACCAATTTCGTCGGCATATTTAACGATATCACCAAAAGCATGGCAGCGGAGGCAGAGATTAAGCATCTTGCGTTTTATGACCCTCTTACCGGCCTGCCCAACCGGCGGCTGCTGCATGACCGGCTTAAGCAAGCATTGGCATCCAGTGCGCGTAGCAATCGGCAAGGTGCGCTGCTGTTCATGGATTTGGACAATTTCAAAAATATCAACGACACCCTTGGCCACAACATTGGTGACTTGTTGCTGCAACAGGTCGCACAACGCCTTGAAAGCTGCGTACGCGAAGATGATACCGTTGCACACCTGGGCGGCGACGAATTCGTGATGATACTGGAAGATTTGAGCGAACAATCGATCGAAGCCGCCGCACAGACCGAATCTATTGCCACTAAAATTTTGGCGATCTTTCAACAACCTTATCAGCTCGACTCGCACGAATACCACTGCACTGTCAGTATCGGCGTATCTATTTTCAGCAATCATCAGCATACTCAGAATGAACTATTGAAACAAGCCGACATCGCGATGTATCAAGCCAAGACTTCGGGCCGCAATGTGCTGCGCTTTTTCGACACTGAAATGCAGGATGCCATCAATGTCCGTGTCGCGCTGGAACGGGAATTACATATAGCATTGGCAGAACACCAGTTTGAGCTTTATTACCAGCCACAGGTTAACCATAGCCATCAGGTCATCGGCGCCGAAGTATTGATTCGCTGGAAACATCCTCAGCGCGGCCTAATATCTCCACTGGAATTTATTCCTCTGGCCGAAGAAAACGGTTTGATCTTGCCGATCGGGCAATGGGTACTGGAGGCTGCTTACGCCCAACTCAAAGCATGGCAGCAAGATCCGCTGGCCCGTGATCTTGTGCTGGCGGTGAATGTCAGCGCCAAACAGTTTCGCCAAGCTGATTTCGCGGCTCAAGTGCAAGCCGACATACAACGCCATGCGATTAACCCGATGCGGCTCAAGCTGGAATTAACTGAAAGCATGTTGCTGACGGACATCAACGGTACTATTGCCACCATGAAAATATTGAAAGAAATCGGCGTTCAGTTTTCATTAGACGACTTCGGCACCGGCTATTCATCCTTGCAATATCTGAAACGATTGCCGATCGATCAGCTTAAGATTGATCAGGCGTTTGTGCATGATATTGTCACCGACAGCAATGATAGAACGATTGTCCGCACCATCATCGCCATGGCGCAAAGCCTGAATTTTAACATCATTGCCGAAGGGGTCGAAACGGAACAACAGCGGCAACTCCTCCTGAACAAAGGCTGCAACCACTACCAAGGCTATCTGTTTAGCAAGCCGGTACCAATCGGGCAATTTGAAGCATTATTGAAACAGGACAGCCGTATTTGACTGCTTTCAGATTATTGGCGAAATTTGAAATGAGCGGATTTAGTTTGACTGGAAAACAAAGTTAAATTCTGAAGTGGCTACACTAAACCGGACACACAATCGTGATGCTTTTGTGACTTGCGTAACATCAGTTAATAAATTCGGCGACAGCCTTAATTCGCAAGCGGCGAATCGCCTCACCAATCTGTGAGCCTTTAAGCTCGCTATCCAGAATAGCCGAGGTATCAACGGATGCCGCCGCCCTGGCTGCACCGCTCAGCAATTCGGCTTGAGGATACGGAGAATTTTCAAAGCCGGTTCTGCCTTTGGCGTCCGCCTCGCAAGCCAGCAAAAACTCGGGCAATTTATTGGTTGGCTTATAGACGCCCAAAACTGCCAGCATATCGACTATTGTTGAGGCGCGTAATTCAAAAGCCCGGTGACAACGGGTATGGTATTGCATGACTTGCATAGCCAGCGATTTAAACGAGTTAGGAACGCGCAAACGGGTACACATCTGTTCCAGTATAGGCAGGCCTTGAGTTTCATGCTCGTAATGATGCGGCCAGTTTGCTTTCGGCGATACGCCCTTGCCCAGATCGTGGACTAACGCCGCAAACCTGACTTCGGGGTTAGATGACAAAAGGGCCGCTTGCTCCAGACTAAGCATCACATGAATGCCGGTATCGATTTCCGGGTGATATTTTTCCGGCTGCGGCACGCCGAATAAGCAACTTATTTCCGGGAAGATTTTGTCCAGTGCGCCGCAATCTTTTAAGGTATAAAAAAAAGCACTCGGCGATTTTTCGTTAAGCGCCTTAAATAATTCGGCCCATACCCGCTCAGGAACCAGATGATCCACCTCCCCTGCCGTAACCATGGACTGCATCAAAACACGGGTTTCCTCAGCCAGCGTAAAACCGAGCTGGGCGTAGCGGGCGGTAAAACGGGCGACGCGCAATATGCGCACCGGGTCTTCGGCGAATGCCGGTGAAATATGCCGAAAAATGCGCTTTTCAAGATCAGGTTGCCCGCCGTAAGGATCGATGAGCTGTCCCTGCGGGGTCATTGCCATCGCATTGATGGTCAGGTCGCGGCGGATCAGATCCTGTTCCAAACTGACATCGGGCGATGCATGCACCGTAAAACCTTTGTAACCGGGCGCGGTTTTTCTTTCGGTTCTGGCCAGTGCATATTCTTCACGGCTTTGCGGATGCAAAAATACCGGAAAATCCTTGCCTACCGGCCGGAAGCCCTGTTTCGCCATGGATTCCGGGGTCTCGCCGATCACCACCCAGTCCCGCTCCTTGACCGGAAGTCCAAGTAATTTATCGCGTACCGCACCGCCAACAAGATATATTTCCACTGATTTTCTCAAACCGTCTAAATAATCCGCCTAGAATAGCACAGCCGTATGCAAAAAAAGGCATAATGCCGGTTGAGTGACCAACACATAATCAGGGGAATTAAAGTGATAGTAATTTTTTTAGCCAGTATTTTACTGGGCGCAGTCGCAGGTTTAATGGCAGGACTTTTCGGAATAGGCGGCGGCCTGATTATTGTGCCGGTTTTAGCGATGTTATTTGCAACACAAGGATTTCCTGCGGAATTGGTCATGATCATGTCGGTCGCAACCTCGTTGGCGACCATTGTTTTTACCTCGATCTTTTCGGTGCTTGCACACCATCGTTTAGGTTCCGTATTGTGGGATAAAGTACTCACCCTGGGGCCGGGAATTATGGTCGGCGCGGCGGTCGGATCCATAGTCGCGGATCATATAGCCGGTGGCGTATTGCGCTTTATGTTTACCATCTATTTGTTAGCCGTAGGCGTGCAAATGGCTTTGCAGTTAAAGCCGAAGCCCGGACAGCAGCAACCTTCCAAAGGATTGGATTTGGGCATATCGGGCCTAATCGGGCTGTTGGCATCACTGCTGGGGATAGGCGGCGGTACACTCATCGTGCCCTTTTTAGTTCATTTTCAAACCCCGATGCGTAATGCGGTAGCCATAGCCAGCGCCTGCGGATTGCCGATAGCTATCGTCGGAACCATAGGCTATGCCCTATTGGGTAAGGATATGGTGCAGTTGCCTGACTGGAGTTTAGGCTATATCTATATCCCCTCTTTTCTAGGCATCGTGTTGACCAGCACCTATACCGCCCCGATAGGCGCAAAGCTGGCTCATAAACTGCCTGCGGAGAAGCTAAAACGCTATTTTTCGTTGCTGCTGTTTGTGATGGCGGCCAAGTTAATGTGGTTTTGATCCTCATAGCATCATTAAGATACCTCTAGAGTCTGATCCTATTGGTTTATTTCGATTTTATATTGATTTCTGATTTGTTTGGCCCCATTAATTTTAATGAAGCCCGTGTTGAAATACCGGGCACAAAAATATGCCCGACTTATTCGGTTGGTAACAGCCTTGTCATCGTGGCGTGACTTATCTAAAAGCAAATATCTATCCATACAACCGTAGCGGTAATCTACGCTACGCCTTACAGCTTTAAAACTGATTGGAGGTATTTATGGTCTCGTTCTTCGCACATTTAATTTTAACAGCGGGTTTATTGCTGCTCATGGCCTATTTGGTCCGAGGCGTTCAAATAGAAGGCTGGGGATCTGCGATTATCGGCGCAATTGTTCTCGGTGTAGTAAACGCAGTCGTAAAACCGATCATGGTTGTGCTCACGTTACCCCTCACCGTTCTCAGCCTGGGGCTTTTTCTATTAGTCATCAACGCACTGATGCTTGGGTTAATGGCGGCATTGGTCCCGGGCATTCGCGTTCAAGGCTTTTGGCCCGCATTGGTGGGAAGCTTGGTGCTCACGTTGCTCAATCTTGCCGTTGGGCTTTTCATATAAGCTTCGTAAACGGGCAACAGTTCTTCGTTGCACATTTGCGCGGATCGCAAAGAATTCGGAACTTTCGCGCACTGGTAATGAATTACCTCATTTGATTTATCCTAAAACTTTAGTTAGCCACAGATTTACACTAATAAGCACTGATAAAACATTATGTTACGCAAGATTAGCAGCTTCCAAAAATGGTGCTGCAAAGAATTGATGTAAACTGTTGTTCACCTGTGCAAATCCGTGTTCATCCGTGGCTCAACTGCTTTTTCTAGGTTTATACTTCACAAAATTAAGCATCCACAATAACCAGCCCAACCGCCATGTCCGATCCGGTACCGCAAATCAACGACGAACTCTCATCGCATATCGAGAAACTTCTCGAAGCTGCCAACTCTGCATCTCAAACTGTGGCGACGCTACATGTCGCATTTTTGGCATTCGTCACCTATCTTGGCGTTATCGTCTGGGGCACAACGCATGAGGACCTGCTGCGCATCAGTCCGGTCAAACTGCCGATTCTGGATGTGGATCTGCCGCTTACTGCTTTTTATTCCTTCGTGCCGTGGATGGTAGTTCTACTGCATTTCAACCTGCTGATGCAACTGGAGCTGCTCTCTTGCAAACTTTGGAATCTGGACACTGACCTTCCCGATACGGCAGCCGGGCAACAAGTGCGCAACCGCTTGTTCATCTTCCCTTTCACCCACCTGATAGCAGGGCGTTCTGAAGTCTGGCTGATCCGCTGGCTACTATCCTTGGTTGTTGGCATTACTGTCATCGCTCTACCTTTATTAATGTTACTGGCAGCACAAATACGCTTCCTACCGTTTCACGATGAAGCTATCACTTGGTCGCAGCGCATCGCGGTTTGGGTCGATGCAATTATGCTGATTACCTTGTGGCCGTTGATCGCCTCGCCCCAAGACCGGGCCTGGGAATGGTGGCGGAATTTTGGTGTTCGGTTGCTCGGTTATTGGCCTGCTTGGCTCCGGTATTTGAGTACCCTTGGATGGAACCGGCTAACACGATCAATTCAGCGTCGTTGGCCGAACCTGCCCGTGCGTGAAATTACCCATCGGCCTACGTTACGGCCTGAAACTGAACCTAAAGGCATGATTTTTTTATTAGTCTCTGTGCCGATGATTGTTCTGCTCAGTATTATTGCAGTGATACCAGGCAGTGTTACTGTACAAACTTATTACGTCCCGGATAAAGACAGATCTGAGGATACTCCCAGATACTTCGAGGATTGGTTGATCCGCAAAGTACCTGAGGCATGGCTGAGTGTTGCCGCCCATAAATATGACGTTGTTTCCTGCACATCGCTAGCAATGGCCGAAAAGTCGGAAGCGTCTATTCTTCAGGTAATGCTAGGCCCCTGCTCATGGTTCAATTTGGACTTATTTTCACGCAACCTAAATCTGAGAGAAGCCAGACTGGTACCCAAAGGGGTATCTTTATCGCTATTAACCCGAGCAATCGACCCTGATAAACAGGTGCGTGACGCTGCGTTTAAAGAATTCGACGGACTCAATTTACAAAATCGCGATCTTCGCTTCGCCAATCTTTTCGGGGCCATGTTACCCAAAGCCGATCTTCGCCACGTAAAGTTGCAGGGCGCGATCCTGTTAAAAGCGAAACTGCAAGGCATAGTCGGTTGGGACAAAACACAATTCCAGAGCGCTATTTTGGGCGGGACTCAACTACAGAGTGCAGGGCTGATCGAGGCCGATCTGCAGGGCGCGGATTTGCGTGGGGCGAATCTGCAGGGCGCAGCCCTAGGTTGGGCAAAACTGCAGAGCGCCGATCTACGCGGAGCGAATTTGCAGGGTGCTGACCTAAGCAAGGCGAAACTTCAAGGCGCTGATCTACGCGGGGCGAATTTGCAGGGTGCTAACTTGCGCGAGGCGAATTTTCAAGGTGCGGATTTGGTTTATACAAAACTGCAGGGCTCGGATTTGACCTTGGCGGAACTACAGGGTGCAGAACTACGCGAAGCGGAACTGCTGGGAGTTGACTGGTCGCAAGCTAATCTCGATGGCGTATTTATTACTGAAAGCTTGATGCCGGATTGGAACGAGCACCAACAACGCAAGCTGGAATCAACACTCAAGCCGATACTAGATAATGAAAAATTCACTGCATTTCAGACACGCATGACCTCTGCCAGTACGGAATTACCGTCGGGGAAACCGATCAGCCAAATAGGCTGCTACAGCGATAACCCACGTTTACTGGAATGTGAATATAATAATCTGTTGCAATTGGATATTTACCGTACCAGCGTGCTACACCCGAAATTGATCGAACTGGCTTGTTCAGATGGAGCAATTGCTGCGGGCATTGCAAGACGCAGTTTTAATAAGTCGATGAATGATGACCCGGATTTCGGTCTGGCAGCAGCTTTACTTAAAGCGCTAGATAGCCCAACCCCCTGCGTAGGCTTAAGCGCACTATTGGAGCAAACGCGGCAAGAATTACGGCAAACAGCAAAACAACAGGAATAAACCAAGCTGAAATGTCGCAGCACTGCCGACGTCCCTTATTGGGCGTTTGAATCGTAGCTATTAGTCAGTCATGTTGAAAAACCGAGCCAGTTTCCGCTATGCATCTTGAGTGGTGAAACGCCAATTGACGGGTGTGACCTTAAATCGGAATAGCGGACAGTCCACGGTTTTTTATTAAAAAAGCTCAGAAACCGTGACCTGTCCCTATTTACCCTTACTATTCGAGGCGAAGATGTTTGAACGAAAACATGAAAAACTTGCTCCAATGTCGACTTTTATCAGAAGGATGGCCCTATCTGTAGTGATGGCAGGCGCCTTGATTACAGTTGCTTTAACCATTGGTATCTTAGGTTATCACTGGATAGCAGGGTTTGATTGGGTTGATTCTCTTTTAGAGGCATCTATGATTCTCGGGGGGATGGGCCCAATCAATCCGCTTCATACAGATGGAGCAAAAGTGTTTGCTTCCGGGTATGCGCTTTTTAGCGGATTGGTATTTATAGCAATAATGGGGATCGTTCTTGCCCCAGTAACTCACCGGATGCTGCATAAATTTCATATGGATGAAGAGGATATGCACTAGTGATGACGGCACTGCTTAATTTTTGAAACCGGCAACGCCGCCTATCGGTTTAAGCAATCAAAAAAGCGGCCAATATTCCTATATCATAACTGGCAAATTTCAACGTTTTTCTAACATTTGAACATACGTCATGCCAGGTTACTTCCTCGCTCACCGGTGCTGATATGCCCGCTTTCATCAACATTGATAACATAGACCTTACCCGCGCCATGCTGATGAGTATTGGCAACGGTCATGATGGCATTGAAAATAGTGCTCACCAATTCATCTCTGGCGAAAATCTCGATACGCTTTTTCGGCATGAACGGCGAGTAATCCTGTCCCTCGACAATCTTTTCACTGCCAAAGCCTTCGCAATCGGATACGCTCATGCCTGGAAAGTGGGGTATTTCGAGCAAAGTCTGGGTCAATTTAGATAGCATAAAAGGCTGAATATAAGCTCGAATTTCTTTCATGGCATGCCTCAAGTTTCATGTTGTTCTTCAAAATGGCGGTAAAGCGCCGGTAACATGGTCAACGTTAATAATGTTGCGGTAATAAGTCCACCGATAATAACCACCGCAAAAGGTTTTGCGGTTTCCGAACCGACACTGGTTGACAGCGCCGCAGGCAACAGCCCCAGTATCGCCATCAGCGCAGTCATCACCACCGGACGCAATCGGCTGACAGAACCTTGCAAGATAGCGTCTTGTAACGGAATGCCTTCACGTCTGAGATGATTAATCTGGGTTAACAGGATAACACCGTTTTGTACCGCAATTCCAAACAACGCGATAAAACCGACCGCCGCCGATACGCTCAAGTGGATGCCGGTCAGCAGCAAGGCGACTAACCCGCCAATCATTGCAAAGGGCACATTCATCACAATCAGCGAGGCGTTTTTAAGTGATTGGAAGGCCCAGAACAGCAGGATAAAAATAAGCACCAAACTGACCGGAACGATAAAGGAAAGCCGCTTCATCGCACGCTGCTGATTCTCGAACTGACCGCTCCAGACCACCCGGTATCCTGGCTCCAACACAACCTGTTCAGCGACCTTTTGCTGCGCCTCGGCCACAAAACTGCCTTGATCGCGCCCGATCAGGTTGCACTTGATGGCGATGCGGCGCATGTTGTCTTCTCGACTGATACGCGAAGCGCCCTGGTTGATTTTGATCTCGGCCAATTCAGCCAACGGAATGCGACTGCCGTCCGGAGACAACACGGTAATATCCTCAATTGCCCCGACCGAATCGCGTGCCGACCCGGCTAGCCGCACCGTAACATCAAAACGGCGCTCACCTTCCAGCATCTGGGTAGCAGACTTACCGCCTACTGCCATTGCAATAACACTTTCTACATCATTAATGTTGATGCCGTAACGGGCGATTTTAGCCCGGTCAATGGAAATAACCATCTGAGCCAGCCCCGATTGCTGCTCGGCAGCTACGTCGGTAGATCCTTCTATGGAACGAAGAATGCGGGTAATCTGATTAGCTTTTTCCTGGAGGACCTTAAGATCCTCACCGAAAATCTTGATCGCAATCTCGCCTTTGACACCGGAAATAGCTTCTTCCACGTTATCCTGGATAACCTGGGAGAAATTGAACTGCAAGCCGGGAAATACCGCCAAGCGTTTCTGCATGGCTTCGACCAGTTCGTCCTTGTTTTTATAATGCCAAGTATCCTTGGGCTTAAGATCGATAAGAACTTCCAGATTATTGAAGCCCTTGGGATCAGTACCATCCTCCGGGCGCCCCAATTGGGTGAGTATCGACTTGGCCTCGCTGAACTCACGTAAGTGTCCACGTATATCCTGTTCCAGTACTTTCGCTTTAGCCAGTGAGACCGGTGTCGGCAGCGTGATGGTCAACCAGATATTGCCTTCATCCAGCTTGGGCATAAATTCGGTTCCAATCAACGGCGTTGAGGCCAACGATAAAGCCAAGGTCAATCCTGCACCAATGAATAACTTGCGAGGGTGGCGCAATACGGATTCCAATGCCGATCGATAGCGCCGCTCCATACCCTCCACCAACGGATTATGCGATTCGATAAGCCGGGGGCCGATCAGGTAACTTAGCAGCACAGGCACCAACGTTAAACTGATAATCAACGAGCCTAACAGCGCAAAGCTAAGCGTGAACGCCATCGGTGAAAATATTTTCGCTTCGACCCGTTGAAAGGTGAAGATAGGCAAAAAGGCAATGATAATAATGGCCTTGGAAAACAGGATGGGGCGGGCCAACTCCACCGCCGTCATCAGCATGGATTGACGCATATGTGCGACACTGGCCTTTTGACTCATTTCTAAAGTCACTTTGACCATAATCGCCTCGACCAGCACCACAGCACTATCCACGATAATGCCAAAGTCGATTGCGCCCAGCGAAATCAGGTTCGCGGAAACATGCTCGGCATCGATCAAAATGAATGCGAACATCAGCGATAACGGGATAACGGTAATAACGACGGCCGATGCCAGCGCCCGGCGCAGAAAAATAACCAGGATGGCTAAAATCAGCGCTGCACCTTCCAGCATATTATGCTCGACGGTGTGTACCGTGTGCTGCACCAGTTCCGTCCGGTCATAAATAGGGATTATCTTGACGCCGGGCGGCAGAATGTGACCATTAAGATCCCCAATTTTTTCTTTTACTCCCTGCAACACATCAAGCGCATCCCTACCCTTGATTAGCAAGACTATCCCTTGAACGACATCATCTCGCTCGTTGTAACCAACGATACCGTTGCGCGGCTGCGGCCCTACAGCTACATTAGCTATATTTTTAACCAACACCGGCACACCGTCTCGACTGGCAACGACGATGTCGCCGATTTCATCAGCAGTCTTTAATAAACCCGCGCCACGCACTACCAGCGCCTCGTAACCATGCTCGATATAACCGCCGCCGGTATTAGCATTATTGGCAGCGACAGCTTGGTAAATTTCAGGAAGCGTTAATTTATAATCCCTTAGCTTGTTGGGATCGGCCTCTATCTGGTATTGCTTAACGCCGCCACCAAAAGCCACTACATCGGCTACGCCCTGTACAGTACGCAAGGTACGCTCAATCACCCAATCCTGCAAAGCACGCTGTTCAATCAATGGATAGTTAGGCGCTTCAATACGATAACGGTAAATTTCACCGACACCGGTGGTCAACGGCCCCAGCACGGGGCTGACCTCGTCCGGCAAGCTGACTGCCCGCAACCGCTCCAGAACTTGCTGCCGAGAGAAATAATCCTCCGCCTCATCATCGAAAGTCAGCGTTACCACAGACAAGCCAAAAATGGATACTGAACGCATATTGATTAAATGCGGCAAACCATTCATTTCTTTCTCAATCGGCAAACTGATCAGCTTTTCGACTTCCTCCGGGGCTTGACCGGGATATTGGGTGACTACCTGCACGAAAACATTCTGTACATCGGGAAAAGCCTGCACCGGCAAACGTTCGAACGATATAACGCCAACGACTGCCAGCAGCACTGACGCACCGATAATTAACAGGCGTTGCTGTAGGCAGAACGCAATGATTTTATGAATCATGGCTTGCTTTCTCCGCCTTTCTGTTCAGCATCCTGCTCGGCATCTTCCTCGGTGCGCAGCAGCAGGGCGCCATCGACTACCAGGCGCTCTCCGGGATTCAAGCCTTCAAGAATCACAGCCTTATCCTTAAGGCGCAGACCTGCTTTGACCGGACGTTTTTGATAATGTCCGTCACCGACCGTCACGAATAACCAATCGGATTGATCTTCGGTAAATAGCGCCGTTAACGGCACAACAACGGCTTTATCATTCGGGGCACTTTGCACCTCAATGGCTGTGTACATTGCAGGCAACAGGCGGAAATCCGGATTAGGCAAAGTGCAACGCACTTTCACCGTGCGCGTTGCTTCTTCGACCACTTGCCCGATATAACTGACCGTTGCGGTAAAAATCTCGCCGGGATAAGCCGGTACTCGCACCAACACCTGCGCTCCGGCATGAATCAAGCCAATGTCCTTTTCGAAAATATCCATCTGTACCCATAATCTGCCCAGATCGGAAATGACGAACAGCGGCGCACTCAGATCAGGCCTGACTTCCATACCGGGGTTGATGTTACGTTCGGTGACCACCCCGGCAATCGGCGCATGCAGAACAAAGCGGTTATCCGTGCGTTCGCTACGCACACCCAGATTTTCCAGCCTGAGTCTCGTCCGTTCCGCCTCGCTACGAGCACGCGTCAGATTATCCTGCGCCTGCTCCTGATCCTTGTGCGGAGCGATGCCGTTCGCATAAAGCTCCTGCATGCGTTGAAAAGCCCGTTTAGCCAAACTCAGATCGGCCAGTGCTCCCGCATAATCCGATTGCGCCTGCCCCAATTCAGGACTATCCAGTTCCGCCAAGGCATCTCCCGCCTGAACATGGGCGCCTAATGCAGCGATAGTGCCGACCACTCGTCCGGCAATAGGTGAGGAAACTCGAGCTGTACGGGTTTCGTCATAAGTAATCTTACCCGTTACCGGATCCATTAAAGGACGTCGCACCAATTCAACAATAGCTTCCTTGATATAAGCACGCTTGGGCGAATCAGGGCTGAGTATTACTTCATTCTTGGGGAGTGCCGCAATTTGACGTTTTGGTTCATTATTGTGCGGCTGACAAGCCAGTAGAGATAGAGCTAGCAGTCCGGCGATCAATCGGATCGGATCAAAAAACTTTAAATTCATAATTCGACTTCTTCCCCATAAGCCATCAATAAGTCAGCCCAAGCGTTGCTACGGTTCTTCAAAGCGCTGTAATAATCCAGCATCATTGCTTTGTAATTGCGCTCTGCGTCGATCAAATCCAACAAGCCAATTGCACCTTTCTGATAAGCAATCTCCTGCGCTTTACGCAACATTTCAATGCGCTTCACCACAGCTGTTTCAAAGCGTTGTGCAATAGCGTCCGCACTTTGCCATGCCGCCAAGGCTTTCATAACCTCGGCTCGTACACCCTGCTCAGTCTGTTTAAGGGCCAACTCGGCAGAATTTAAACCAACACGCGCTTTTGATATTTCACCTTCCTGACGATAGAACAACGGCAGCGGCACACTGATGCCGACACCGCCGCTATCCGTAAAGAAGTTACCGGGATCACGCTGGTAAAAAGCACTGACGGTCACATCGGGAATAGCCAGCCGGTTTGCCAATGTCAGCATTTTTCCTGCTTGCTCAATACGCACCCTGGCAGCCTGTAGATCTGGTCGCCGCTCCAGCGCCTGTTCAGCCAATTGATTTTGCCCTGCTTTCGCGATTCCAGGGTTTGCTTCAGGCCAAGCCTCGACAGCAGAGATTTCCAGGCTATTTTCAGGCCAGCCCAGCAATAGCAACAGATCGGCGCGAGCCTGATTTAATGCCGCCTTAGCCTGATCTTGATCGCCTTGAGCCTTAAGGCTTTCAACCTCAATCCGGGTAAAATCCGTCGCAGAAATATCCCCCACCTTAAGCCTGATAGTATTAACCCGTAGAATTTCACGATAGCGTTCGAAATTGTCGCTTGCCACCTTGGCGGTTTCTTGCGCCAACAGCAGACCGTAATAACCGCGCCGTACAGCATTGGTGAGTACCCGCACAGTGTCTTTCAAATCAAGGCTTACTGCTTCGGTCGCCAGCTCGCTGCTTTCTATCCGTAACTTTCGTTTTCCGGCCGTCTCGATCAATTGTTGAATCTGTGGCGATACCGCAGGCAACGGTGCGTTGCTGTATTGCTGATGAGACATATTTGGACTTAGCGACGAAATGGTGAAACTGAATACCGGATTCGGAATCGCGGCCGCAATAATCTCTTGCGCCTGAGCATCATTAATATTGAAGTTTGCTGCGATCAAACTGAGGTTTCGTTGATAGAACAGAGCGATGGCTTGCTGTTCAGTAATGGCTAGTCCGGGCCCTATTACTTCTGTTTCCGCCTGCAGCGTCATCGTCCATAAAGTAAAAACCAGGCAAGCTAGAGTTTTAACATTAGCAAGGCTGTTCATGTTAGCGGTATTAATTCGCTTGACTGACGACTATCATCCGGTTTATCTCCTGCGCAACGACAGGATTTTTCTGATGGATTGCATGAGTTCATAATTTATTTATCGTAAAAAAATATTAAATAGCGATTCACCTGTATTGGTGCAGAGAACCTTCAGTACTGACATTCCATTTTAATTTCTGAACGGTTTCTATCCCATCTATGGCTACCTCTTCTTTTGCATTTTATTTCTTCCATTTCTAGCAACATCTCAGCCATTTTCCGATTAACGGCAGCGGCTTTTTCATATGTATTTATCACTTCTTGGCTCTGCGATTTAAGGTCTTCCGTGATTCTGCCGTAAACATCGCTCTCCGGCTCAAATTGGCTGAGAAGTTTTTTGCTTTCATCAACCTTAATCTGCATTTCCTTTGCATCATCTTCAAAGTGCTTTGATAGTGCTACATGGTTTGCGATTAAGTCGGTATTCAATGAGGGCGAATTCATATGGCTGCATGCGGAGAGCAAGCAAGAACGGGTGGTATCAATAATTTTGTTTTCATGAGATTCATCCAATAAATCAGTCATTGAACGATATATTCATCTTTGTAATGTGCGAACCAATTGGCAGCACCAGCAAAGTGGGCACCATTGAAGACAAGATGCCACCAACTCGTGGCAGCACAGGCGAAACCACAAAGACTGTCAATCGACGTTCAATATTTCCAGTTAACAACACTGACTTTGCCAGTTTATGCACTGTAAGGCATTGACTTCCTGAGCAGTATTCTTGATATTTGGAAAATTTTAAATGTTGATTTTTCCGATTTCCTAGTAAGTTTTGCATGTTGATTAACGATTAAAAATACAATCTTTCAAACTAACTGCACAATATGTATGCGTACATATATCCACTAATTTGAAAAATTAGCGGATTTTGGTCGGACCTAGGAAGTCAAGGTCAAGGAGAATGCTGACGAACTTTTATCGGTACTTGAAGATGATGCACCCGAACTTTGCTTTTTTTCAGCGTCTGCAAGCACATCCACGGAAAAAAGCGGCGTTGAACTCAAAATTAACGCATTGCATATAGCTATTTTATGAATATGAGTTTTCATGGTTTTTAGTTTGATTAGTTAGAATTAAATTTTTTGGGTAATATTTTAATATTAAGCTATTTTCATGCCAGAAACCAATAATAAAAAAAGCCTATTAATTCAACAACTAATACTTATAAAAAGAAAATCAAATGGCTTGGTATAAAACTAACGGTTCAAAAGAACCCATCTATGGCATTCAATTCAACCGTTTGATGATATTAATAACCATGCAAAACTCACTAGGGAATCGAGAAAATCAATATTGAAAAGTTTGCGGCTCCCCGATGTGCTAATCATCCGGTATTGTGGAGGGTATCGATGGAATTTATAGCTAGGGTAGGGGCGCATCGCGCATCATTTACGAACACCAGAAACCTGGGCTGGGTTTTCCTATCTGCCGCATTGTCGGAGTGACCTGCCTGTCCAGTGGTGCGGTACTTGATGCCGCGATAGGCAACTTCAAAGGTAAAGGCAGTGGTGAACAAGCGCTCCTACGGACGCTTCTGGATACCTTTGAGTCAGGCGATGTGATGTTGGGTGACGCTTTTTATGCCACTTACTTCCTGCTAGCGGAACTCCAGTCCCGTAGCGTGGATGCATTGTTTGAACAACATGGCTCACGCAAGCGCTCAACCGACTTCCGCCAAGGCAAAAAACTGGGCAGCCGGGATCATTTGATTACGCTGACAAAACCGAAAGTTCGTCCGCAATGGATGACGGCGGAGCAGTATGGGGCTGCGCCGGGCACGCTCAGCATTCGCGAACTGGAAGCCGGCGGCAGAGTGCTGGTAACGACACTGACCTGCCCAAACACCATCCCCAAAGAGGCTCTGAAGGATTTATACAAGCGCCGCTGGCAGGCGGAGTTGGATATTCGCAACATTAAAACCACGCTGGGCATGGAAACCCTGAGCTGCAAAACGCCGCAGATGGGCGAGAAAGAGATGTGGGTTTATCTGTTGGCCTACAACAATCTAATTCGGCTGATTATGGCGCAATCAGCATTAATGGCCGATGTATTGCCACGAACCCTGAGTTTTAAGCACACGCTCCAGCCCTTCGACATAGCTCAGGACAGGCTTTGGCTGGCCTGAGCTATGTCGAAGGGCTGGAGCGGAACCCCGAATCAACCCGATAATCAAAGCAATATTATCAGACTGCTGGTTCTGGTGGCTGAACAGTCCATTAGTAACCGACCCGGGCGAATTGAGCCGAGAGCCGTCAAGCGACGCCCCAAACCCTATCCGCTACTGACAAAAACAAGGCCTTTGGCGAGGGAACAAGTGAAAAAATATGGGCATCCGAAAAAGCTTAAGTAAGTGCCATTCTAACCTGCCCCCTTTTCCCGTTCTTCTCTGACCCCAGTTATTTTGTTGCAACTGGATGCTTATCGTGCCAACGTGCTACACTCGAAATTAATCGAACTGGCTTGCTCGGATGGGGCAATTGCTGTGGGTATTGCAAGGCGCAGCTTCAATAAGTCCATGAATAATGACCCGGATTTTGGCCTGGCAGCAGCTTTACTCAACGTGCTGGATAGCCCAACCCCTTGGGCCGGCTTGACCGCAAACTCGGCAAGAATTACGGCAAACAGCAAAACAACAGAAATAAACCAAGCCGAAACTACGCAGTGCTGTCGATTGTCTCTTATGGAGAATTATCTATCGTAGATGAATTGTGACTGTTTATCCGTCAATTTTAAGTTAACCGACTATTCTAAGATTATTACATGAGCAAAGGCGTCCTTATATTATCCGGCTACAATATTCGCGCCGTTGTAGCGTTCTGCCGGTGGGCACGGGGACAACGTATCCCGTTTCACCTAATTGCCCGTAATAAGTTGGACTCGATATTTCTAACTAGCTACCGCGATAGTGTTTTCCTGATACGGAAAAATGAAGCAGTTTATTGATGAATTCAATTCAATAACTTGTAACAACCTGTTTCTCAGGGAAGACACCATGGAACTGTTCCGTCATGAACTTTATTTAAATGCAATATAGTTTGATGGCTCATGGCGCCGAATTACATTCCGCACCATGCCCGCCACATTTGCCGGTAAGCCGCTTCCAGTTCATTGACTACTAACGCTGGCTTACTGAAGGGGGCATTTTGCATTTTTTCGCGTAACGTGTTTCGAACCTGGGCTAATCCGTCAAGGTCATTTGCCCAGCGGCGTGCATTCTCGACAAAGACTTCTTCAGACTCGGCGGCAAACGTTTCCAACCCCAATTGTGCCATAAGTGCCAAACCAACGCGGGAGACCGCTTTTCTTCCTGCTAAAGTCAATATCGGAATCCCCATCCACAAAGAATGCCGGGAAACAGTGCTGCCGTTGTAAGGAAAGGTGTCCAGCATGATATCTATTTCGTTGTGTAAAGCCAGGTATTGCGGTAGCGGTTGATGACAGAAAAAACTGAGACGATCGGCCGAAATGCCCAACACCTGAAACTGCCGGATAATCTGGTCTTTGGCGGTATCCGGGGCCAATACCAGCTTGGCGGTGGGCAGAGCGTACAGTACTTTTGCCCATAGAGATATGGTTATAGCTGTGATTTTATTGGGCACATGAAAACTGGCGAAGGTGAGATAATCATTTTTTAACGCCGGTAGGGCGTTAATTTCAGGAAGTGCTTCTTCCGGTTCAAAACAGACAGGCGTTGAAAGCCGAACCAGACTTTCGGTGTGATATTGTTCGTTCCAGCCAATCGGGTCTCTATGAATACTGGTTAAACGGTAATCCATCGCGGATAAGCCTGTGGTAGAGGGATAGCCGATCCAGGTAACCTGCACAGGGGCGGGTTTTTGAGCAAAAAGCAATAAACGATTGTGACTGGTATGTCCTGACAAATCCACCAAAATGTCTATAGCGTCTTGCCTGATCAGCTCGGCGGCATCTTCGTCGGATACGCCGAAAATAGAACGCCAATGATTGGCGTAGCCCATTAACTGTCGAGTGATGCGGTCTATCCGGTAGTGGTTGTAATAGCAGAATATCTCTACGTTCTGCTTGTCGTGGTTTGCCAGTATAGGTCTTATAAAATAAGCGACAGAATGCTGGCGGAAATCTCCGGAAATATATCCGATCTTGAGCCGTCTGTCTGAAATGGTGTTATTTGAGTGGGACAGTCTGCTTAGACCTTCTTCGGCTTGCTTGCCGAATTGCCGGCTTAATTCGAAAACTTTGGCGTCGTCAGAGCACATCCTGCTAGCAGAAAATATCAAGGAATGATGTAATGGAAAATAGCATGGATCGAACGCCAGCCCCTTTTCATAGGCAGCGATAGCTTGCTGTTGCTGGCCTTGTTCCATCAATGCGCTTCCCAATACATTGTAAGCTTCGGCGTAATCCGGCTTGATCGATATTGCCTTTTGATAGCATTTTACCGATGCGTCTAATTCGCCTTGTTCCATCAGTAAAATCCCAAGATTATTATGTGCTTGGGCAGATTCCGGTTTGATATAAACCGCTTTACGGAGATGTTCAATGGCACTGTCTAATCGGTCAATATCTCTTAATGCCATGCCTATATTAATATGGGCATTAAGATGGTTAGGCATAATCGCAAGGGTTCTTCGATAACATTCAATCGCTGCATCAGGTTTGCCTCGCAGCCTGAAGACTCCCCCCAGATTACTGTACGCCTCGGCGGAATCCGGTTTGGTACAAATCGCTTTGTGGAGATGCTCGCTCGCACTATCCAATCTGCCAAGATCCCTTAGCGTCATGCCTATATTAATATGGGCATCAACATAGTAGGGCATAATCGCAAGGGCTTTTCGATAGCACTCGATTGCTGCATCGGGTTTGCCTTGTCCCCTAAAGATTACCCCCAGATTGTTGTGCGCCTCCGCATAATCCGGCCTGATTAATAGCGCTTGTTGGTAACTCGCAATCGCTGCATTCGGTTTGCCTTGCGCTCGAAGCGCAAGCCCTAAGTTATTGTAATAATCGGCTACCTCCGGATTGGCGCTGATCGCTTTATCGATCAATTCCACAGCGCTATCCAACTCGCCTTTTTGAAACGCAATCACGCCCGACAAATGCAGCCCATCGGGATGTTCCGGGATTATCGAGAGAATTTGCCGGTAAGCATCTTCCGCCTGCGGTAAGCGCCCGGCCTGATGATGCGAAATGGCAAGCTGAAGCTGTTGCGATAAGGAAATTTGCTTGATGGGTACCGCATTATTAGATTGCAAGCAACAGTGTTTATATTTTTTGCCGCTGCCGCAGCAGCAAGGGGCGTTACGTCCGGTTTTTTGCTGCTGGTTTTGAGGGCTATTCATTTTGTGTGGAAAGTGAGGATTTTTTAGCTTCTGCCGCGAATATTCAAAAAAGTCATAGCTTTTCACTATACACATACATGTTCATATAAGCCATATCCGACAACATCCTTTCAGGAGCTCAGTAGAATCAGTGTCGTTTATTTTTAAGAATTGATCTAACGAATTGATTTTAAATTTGTCTTTTGATGAAAAAACCTATTCAAGAAAATGATCGGAAAAGAGGCTATTCCATACAATTACAAAATTTATTTTTATACTGGCAAATTTGCGATAATGATCAGTCATTTTATTTACAAGGTATCCGTTGCACATGTGGTTTAAAAATCTAAGCATTTTTCGTCTCACTGAAGATTTCACTTTGGCTCCAGCAGACCTGGAACTAAAACTTGAACAAATGGCTTTTCGTCCTTGCGGCAGTCATGAGGAATTCACTTTCGGTTGGACTTCACCGGTAGGCAAATCGTCTGAACAACTGGTGCATAGCGCGAACGGCTTTTTAATGCTGTGCGGAAAAAAAGAAGAAAGAGTCCTGCCCGCGTCTGTCGTCAATGAAATGATGCAGGAAAAGATTCTTGAAACCGAGGAACAACAAGGCCGTAAATTATCCAAAAAAGAACGTACCGCGATCAAAGATGAGCTTATCTTTGAGTTGTTACCCAGAGCCTTCACGTTTTCAAATAAGACTTACGCCTATATCGATCCTAAAGGCGGCTGGCTGATTGTCGATGCGGCTTCCGCTAAAAAAGCCGAAGATTTGCTGAGCAGTTTGCGCAAATGTCTGGGGTCGCTGCCAGCTGTGCCGCTCAATACCATCGAGAAACCGGTCAAAGTCATGACCGAGTGGCTGGTCAACAATCAGCCCCCAGACGACATCACTATTGAAGACGAATGCGAGTTGCGCGCGCCGGAAGAGGAAGGCGGCATTATCCGTTGCAAACGCCACGACCTGAGTCTGCCGGAAATTAAAAATCATCTGGATACCGGCAAGGAAGTCATCAAGCTGGCTGTGAATTGGGCTGACCGTATTGCTTTCATTATCGATGAAAATCTGGCCGTTAAGCGTTTGAAATTTCTTGATTTGATTCAGGATCAGGTAGCCGATATTGAAACCGACTCTGAAGCAGAGCAGTTCGATGTGGA
The DNA here is from genome assembly GCA_036561025.1 of Methylobacter sp. Classification (GTDB taxonomy): domain Bacteria; phylum Pseudomonadota; class Gammaproteobacteria; order Methylococcales; family Methylomonadaceae; genus Methylobacter_A. Next base: position 45,738 of record DATBQB010000017.1, read on the forward strand.
TTTTTCGATTATGTCGCTGGAACTGGCAAACTTCCTGCCTCGTTTGCTGGAATTATTCGGCGGCGAAAATAGAGCATAATTGTTTTTAAATATACGACGTTGCTCCCGCTCCCTCTCTCCAGCACCATGAACGGGTAACTTTCAAACTGGCATGTTGACTCCATTCTCAACATCCAGCCTTTCAGGACTTTGCTAGTTAGACCGTCCAGGTTTTAAAAACTTGGACGGTCTTCACATCGGCATATTTCTCGCCTGACGCTAGGTAAGGGACGGCCGAAGTGACGACAGCTTGCAAGAAAAATATGATGCGCTTACACTGCAATATCATGTTTACAATCCGCGAATTTTCAAGGAGTTTGTCATGTTAGAAAAAAACCAACCCGCCCCTCTGTTCAGCGCAAAAAATCAGCTTAATGAAACGGTTAATTTGTCCGACTATTTAGGGAAAAAGAATGTCGTGTTGTATTTTTATCCCAAGGATGACACGCCGGGCTGCACTATCGAAGCGAACCAGTTTACTCAACTTGCCGAGGAATTCGCCAAGGCAGATACCGTGGTTATCGGTGTAAGCAAGGATACTTGTGCCAGCCATACAGATTTTATTAACAAATTCGACCTGAAAGTGGATTTACTGGCCGACGTCGATGGCAAACTCTGCGAGAGCTACGCCGTATGGCGGGAACGGGAAAAAAACGGCGTTAAAAGCATGGCTATTCTTCGTTCGACATTTATTATTAATAAGCAAGGCTTATTGGCCGATGTCGCTTATGGCGTCACGCCCGAAGGGCATGCTCAGGAAGTGTTAGCAAAAGTAAAAAGCTTGTAACCAGCGTATATAAACTAATGCCAAATTTTAATTTCACTCTACATCATGCCAGTCTCATTGTCTCCGACACGGCGGCATCGCTGGTATTTTACTGCGATGTTCTTGGTATGCAGCAGACCGACAGGCCCGACTTGGGTTTTCCAGGCGCGTGGTTGCAGTTGGGCGCTCAACAAATTCATTTACTGGAACTGGAAAACCCCGATCCGGCAACCGGCCGCCCCGAACATGGCGGGCGGGATCGGCATATTGCCTTAAGCGTGCTAGAACTCGCGCCGGTTCGGGAAGTGTTGGATAAAAACGGTGTTGCCTACACCTTGAGCAAATCAGGGCGACAAGCGCTGTTTTGCCGCGACCCGGATGGAAATGCGCTGGAGATACTCCAACGTCCATAAATTTGATTATGCCTTTTTCTTGTATATTACATTGTAGATCTTAAAGCTTAGTATTGAGGCGGCCAACAGTAGCGTTATTGCGTTTGCAATTATAATGGCCGTGTTATCAAGATAAATACCGTAAACAAGCCAACATAACACACCCAAAGTAAAGGCGCTGTACATGCCCAAAGAAAGGGACTCTGTATCCCTGGTTTTTATTGTCAATATTGCCTGCGGTACAAATGAGGCGGTAGTGAGTGTCGCGGCCAGATAGCCGATAATTTCAGGTGCGGATGTCATAATGTTTTGCTATAACGCCGCTATTTTCCTGCAGCAGCTTTCTTTAGTTTTTTAAGTATGCTTTGGCCGATAGCGTTTGCAAAATCCTCAATATTTTCATAACCCTGCTCCTGAGCAAAATCCACGGCCGCCATGACCAGCTTTTTAGTTTCAGCTATTTCTTTGTGCGATCGACCGCAGCCTTCACAATGAGTTCCCTCGTAAGTGCATTTATCGATACATGGGCTAAATTTCATGGCATTTCCTCTAAGTAATTAATTTGGCGCTTTGTGTAGCGGGCAAAATTGAAAACGGCAGCGCCGCTTGTTTTCTTCTACGGAAATTTTACCACGCCAAAAAGTAGCCGTTACAATTCTTATCAAGAACAAGCCAACAGATAATTTCTCTATTTCAGTGTGCTCCGCTAACATTCAACATCGTGTTGCCATAATCAATTGCACCCTCAACGATTTGAAAAACGCCTTTGCCACGCTCTTCGTTATTTTTCCAAATAAAATTCCCAATCTGGATTTCGGCGCCGCAATGCACGGAATCTTCGACAATAACTTGGACATGCTCGGCAAGGGTCATTTCCGACAGAAGATGAGCATGATCGGCATGAAGCTGAGTACAGTCAATCTCAAGCTGTTCCCTGGTATGAAGGAGTTTATTTAGCAAATCATTTTTGTTCTTTTCGGGATGCGCCAAAATAAAGGCAACAATCTTTTTGATGTCTTCCTGTTCCTTTTCGTTTGCATCAATCTCAAGCTTAAGCTTGTCTATCTGCGCCTGAAGGTAAGGGTTGAAGCCTGCTTTGATCTTGGTTATAAATCCGGCGTTCGAGCCAATTACGGCGGCCTTCACCAGAACCGACGCACAGGTAACGCCGCCTATGATGCGGCCTTTTTTTCCACCTGACTTTCCGACCAATACCCGATTAAGTGCAGTCAAATGATTATGCATGGAGAATTCTTCAATAATAATATCTGTGCCTGCTTCCATACAGACATTTTCAGCAAAATGTACGCTGATTGAACCCTTGCTGATAAGGGTTGCGTTAAAAGCAGGGATTTCATTTGGATCGCCGCTATGTTCGCTATGGCCGATTACGCCGCCTTTGATAACGATATTTCCACCCGCTTCAATTTCCGCCGCTTCGACGGTTCCTCCCACGAACACGTCTCCCGATGCGTGAACTTTCATTCCGTCCTTAACATCGCCTTTGATATTGATGGTACCCTCGAAGATCATGTTTCCGGTTGAGATATCCACCCAAGGTAGATTAATGCTCGGTTCCACCACAACGCCATTAGGGACCAGCTTGGGTTGCCCGGTGATCGCAGCCTGTAGCAAATTGTTATCATCCGGGGCAAGCTCTGCACCCTGTAGCTCTGGTGCAAACTGTGTGTCCTGTCCTGGTTGAGGCATAAGTATTTGCCCGGTAATGTCCTGACCCTTTTTGCCTTCGCTGGGCGGGGTGCGGCGCATCAGCGGGTCGCCTTGTTTTACGACAATAAGTTGCCCAAGATCACGGTAATTAGCGATGCCTCGCTCATCTACCTGGGGTTTGCGTTCTCTTATTTCCGGTACCAGGCTTTGAAACTGCGCATCAGTACCCCGCACAGGATGTAGTCCTTTCGCGATGATACGCTCTGCGGCATACCCATCCTTTAAAGCGGCCTCGATTTCGTCGGTCATAATGCCACTGACGATCCCTTTTTCCTGTAAAGCCAGCTGGATTTGAAATAATGCGACTGAAGCACCGCCGTACGGAGGCGTTAAAGTGAGCTTGGCAGTCATTTTATCGTCGTCGATTTTAAGGATACATCCTCCATCCCGACGTTCGCCAATTTCCAGCACAAAGCCCTCATTAGCATTGTTGTACTGTTTTAGTAGATTTAAGAGCGAGTTTTCATACAGAAACAGGCCGGACAGACCTTGCTTAGCCAATGCCTGTTTGATTATTGCTTCATCCAGCGGCGGCTTGCATTCACATGCTTCAAATGCGGCAAGTAACTTGCCGTCATCGCTCAGCTTAAATGTCAGCACATCAGTAGGTGACGCATCATTCACGACTTGCTCCTTGAACAATTATTGTTGCTTGTCAGTAACTTAAATAGTAGAAAATCAGCCTTGTCCTATCGATTTCGATACACTGCCAACAACAGTAAAGAAAAAGCGGGAGCAATACAAATTACAAGACGACCTAATCAAAAGGGTAGCACATTATTCAAAAACCGCTGTATTGAGCAGTTTGGTTATTAATTTGCGGCACTTTATTTGAATGATCAAAGCGGGACAGCACACGACACCACCTTACACCGAATGTGTGGGTGCTGGTTTTAAAAAAAGCCCCAGAACACGAAGGAGTGTACTGAGGCTAAAAATCGCCTGCTTGGTTGGCATTACGTTCCTTCCTTGGCAACGTCCTATTGAAACTCTTTAAAATCCTTCTTCTCTTTTGGCGACATTGGTATTGTCTCAGAAAAGAACCATAAAAGAAGCCAGCTAAAGCTGAATTTAATGTACGCTCAAAATTACATCGATGTAGCAAATTGAGCAGCCACTATATTGTGCGAATAAGTTCAGTTACTCATTGATGATCCGTATTTTTCATCCAACATATTTCCATGGTCTACAATGAATAACAAACACTGCAAAATCTTGCTTGTCATAGTAGAATGCCGCCAATCTCCAATATAAATCATCTAACCATGGATCAACGTACTGCGGAAGTAGAGCGAAATACGCTTGAAACTCAAATTAAAATCAAAATTAACCTGGATGGTTCGGGTAAATCCTCGTTTTCAACCGGCGTACCTTTTCTTGAACACATGCTCGATCAAATTGCCAGGCACGGATTGATTGACATAGACATTGAGGCCAAAGGCGATTTGGATATTGATGATCACCACACTGTTGAAGACATCGGCATTACCTTAGGACAAGCGTTTGCTAAAGCCATGCAAGACAAAAAAGGCATTTACCGTTACGGACATGCTTACGTACCGCTGGATGAAGCACTGTCGCGAGTCGTGATTGATTTTTCCGGACGCCCCGGATTGTTTTATGAAGTTAAATACCCTAAAGCCATGATCGGCAGTTTTGACGTGGATTTGTTCCGCGAGTTTTTTCAGGGCTTTGTCAACCATGCCGGCGTGACTTTACACATCGACAGTTTGAAGGGCGCCAATGCCCATCACGTTGCCGAAACCATTTTTAAAGCCATGGGTCGCGCCATACGCATGGCGATTACCGCCGACCCGCGTATGGCGGGCATTATGCCATCAACCAAGGGCAGCCTCTAACCTTGCATCTTTAACTCTTTAGTCTGTATTTCTTATGTCTTCTGTCGCTGTAATCGATTACGGAATGGGTAATCTGCATTCAATCGTAAAGGCCCTGCAACATGCCGCGCCTGAAGTGGATGTTGTTTGTGTGTCCGATACGGATACGATCCTTCGTGCCGACCGGGTGGTTTTTCCGGGAGTCGGCGCAATACGGGATTGTATGCAGGCGCTGAACCAATCGGGCTTATCCGATGTTATCCAACAGGTTGCCAAAAGCAAACCTTTGTTGGGAGTTTGCTTAGGCATGCAGGCCTTATTGACCGACAGTGAAGAAAACGGCGGCACACTTTGCCTGGACGTTTTTTCCGGACATGTCGTGCATTTTCCCGAAGCATTAAAAGACGGCAACGGGAACACACTCAAAATTCCGCACATGGGCTGGAATCAAGTCCATCAACGGCAACAACATCCGTTATGGGAAAATATTCCCCAAGACAGCCGCTTTTATTTTGTGCATAGTTATTATGCGCAGCCGGATGATGCCGCGATAACGGCGGCGACTACGCAATACCCGGAGGCGTTTACCTGTGCTTTGGCGCAAGATAATGTTTTTGCCGTACAATTTCACCCCGAAAAAAGTCAGGCAGTTGGTTTGCAACTACTGAACAATTTTTTGCATTGGGATGGACAAGCGTAGGGATGAATTCACTTGTGCTTTTTGGGTATTTCGTCGTCTTTGGGCAGACAAATCCGCCCCTATAATAATTACACGCCGTTGAGGATTTTATAATTTATGTTACTAATACCTGCAATCGATTTAAAAGAGGGAAAGTGTGTTCGTTTGCGTCAGGGACGAATGGATGATAATACGGTTTTTTCCGATGACCCTGTTGCAGTAGCGGGCAAGTGGGTTGCCGCCGGCGCTAAAAGAATTCATTTGGTTGACTTGGATGGTGCATTTGCCGGAAAGCCAAGAAATGCCGATGTGATTCATGCCATAGTCGAAGCTTATCCCAATGTACCTATACAGATAGGCGGCGGCATTCGCGATGAAGAAACTATCCAGGCTTATCTCAATGCCGGTGTGGAATACGTCATTATCGGCACCAAAGCCGTTAACGAACCGCATTTTGTCAGGGATATGGCGTTGGAATATCCTCGCCGCATCATCGTCGGACTGGATGCAAAGGACGGTAAAGTCGCTATTGACGGCTGGTCCAAACTGTCCAAGCATGACGTGATCGACATGGCCCAGCATTTTGAGGAAGACGGCGTCGAAGCTATTATTTATACCGATATTTCCAGAGACGGCATGATGTCCGGCGTCAATGTCGAAGCTACTGCCAAATTAGCCCGCGCGATCCGGATTCCTGTTATTGCCTCAGGCGGCATCACTAATATGGATGACATCAAAGCTTTGGGCGCTGTCGCAGGCGACGGTATTATGGGCGCTATAACAGGCAGGGCGATTTACGAAGGCACGCTGGATTTTGAAGCAGCCGAAAAATTAGCGGAATCATTTCAATAACCATGAGCTTAGCCAAACGCATTATTCCCTGTCTGGATGTCGATAACGGCCGCGTCGTTAAAGGCGTGAAATTTGTCGATATTCGTGACGCCGGCGACCCCGTAGAAATCGCCAGACGTTACGACCGGGAAGGCGCGGATGAAATCACCTTTCTGGATATTACCGCCACGCATGATAATCGGGACACTATTGTTCATGTCGTTGAGCAGGTAGCCAGCGAGGTTTTTATTCCGCTGACGGTCGGCGGCGGCATCAGGACATTGGAAGATATTCGCCGCATGCTTAATGCGGGCGCAGACAAGGTCGGCATTAACAGCGCGGCAGTTTCAAATCCGGAATTTGTTCGTGACGCGGCAGAGCGTTTCGGCTCGCAATGTATTGTAGTCGCCATAGACGCTAAAAAAGTCAGCTTAGCTGGCGAATCCAGCCGGTGGGAAATCTTCACTCACGGCGGCCGTAAGCCGACAGGCATTGATGCGATTGCCTGGGCAAAAAAAATGGTCGGCTACGGTGCAGGAGAAATCCTGTTAACCAGCATGGACAGGGACGGTACCCGTGAAGGTTTCGATTTACCGTTAACCCGCGCGATCAGTGAAGCGGTAACGGTGCCGGTCATCGCATCCGGCGGCGTCGGCAATTTGGATCATCTGGCCGATGGTATAATTAAAGGTAAGGCCGATGCGGTATTGGCCGCCAGTATTTTTCATTTTGCCGAGTACACCATTGAGCAAGCCAAACAACATATGGCCTCACGCGGCATAGAGGTACGCTTGTGAGTGCATCATGGCTGGAGGAAATACGCTGGACTGAAGACGGTCTGATGCCGGTTATCGCACAACAGGCGGAAACAGAAAAAGTGCTGATGTTCGCCTGGATGAATCGCGAGTCATTAGCTTTAACGGTTGCCGAAGGTTACGCGGTTTACTGGTCAAGGTCGCGAAACAGGCTATGGCGCAAAGGTGAAGAATCCGGACACCGGCAGAAAATCATAAGTATATTGCTGGATTGCGATGAAGACGTTATTCTGCTAAAAGTTGAACAAGAAGGCGGCATTGCCTGCCATACCGGCCGTGAAAGCTGTTTTTATCGCAGCTTGGTTGAGGGGCAATGGCAAAACGTTGAACCGGTTCTAAAAGATCCTGAAGCTATTTATAAAAAATCATGAGCGATGTATTACAACAACTGGCGCAAATCCTGGAACAGCGTAAACTGGAATCTGCCGATAAATCCTATGTAGCCAGTCTATATGCCAAAGGGCTGGACAGCATACTGAAAAAAATCGGCGAGGAAGCGACAGAAACTGTCATTGCGGCCAAAGATGGCGATAAAAAACAGATTATTTATGAAACTGCCGATTTGTGGTTTCATTGCATGGTGTTGCTGGCCGATCAGGGACTGGGGCCGGATGATGTATTGCAGGAACTGCAACGTCGTTTCGGCTTGTCCGGTCTGGAAGAAAAGGCGCAACGTAACAAATAAAGGCTTTGCATTGCAAGGTCTCCTTGGAGTTAGAAATGGGTCTCAGCGTTACTCACTTATTAGTTGTATTAGCCATTGTCATGGTTGTTTTTGGCACTAAGCGTCTACGCAATATAGGCGCCGACTTGGGCGGAGCCATCAAAGGCTTTCGCACAGCCATGAAAGAAGGCGAAGAAGAAGACAAGCCTGCCGAAGACAAAGGAGAAGCCATCGAAGGCGAAGTCACCTCTAAAAAAACCGATAAAGACTAACATTCATGTTTGATGTAGGATTTTCGGAACTTTGTCTGATCGGCTTGGTCAGTTTATTGGTGATAGGTCCTGAAAGACTGCCTAAAGTGGCTAGGATTGCAGGGTACTGGCTCGGCAAAACACGCAGCATGGTGGCTAACGTCAAGGAAGAGATCAAGCTGGAACTGCAAGCCGAAGAATTGCGTCAGATATTTAAAGAGCAGTCCGGCTTGCCGGAAGTTCAGCAAATACTCGATGAAACCTCTAACACCCTCAAATCCACGATTGACCCATTACCGACGATGTCAAGGGTGCAAAATGACTTGGATACAGGAGCCGTTACCGAGGCAGAACAACATAAGGAGTCATCACCGATAGCCAAAGCCGAACAGCATGAGCCAAAATAACTTTCACGAAGGCGGAGAACAACCTTTTATCAGCCACCTGATTGAATTGCGCAACCGTCTGTTGCGTATTGTTTTATGCGTATTAATCGTATTTTTGGGGCTGGCTTCATACGCCAATGAAATCTACAGCCTGTTGGCCGGCCCCCTGATGCAGCACATGCCGAAAAATAGCACGATGATCGCTATTGATGTGGCCTCCCCGTTTTTTACGCCGTTTAAACTGGCGTTGGTAGTTTCGGTTTTTATTTCCGTTCCTTTTATTCTGTATCAATTCTGGGCGTTTGTAGCTCCGGGCTTATACAAGCGGGAGCGGCGTATGATTTTACCGTTACTGATTGCCAGCACCCTGCTGTTTTATATGGGCGTAGCCTTTGCCTACTTCGTGGTTTTTCCGTTGGTTTTCGGTTTCCTGACCGCCGCCGCACCCGAAGGTGTGGCAGTAATGACCGATATTGCCAAATATCTGGATTTTGTTTTAGCCTTGTTTTTCGCGTTTGGCGTTTGTTTTGAAGTACCGATATTCACCATCGTATTGGTCTGGACCGGAATGGTAACTCCTGCAGACCTTGCCGACAAACGCCCTTATGTAATCGTCGGCGCGTTTATCGTAGGAGCCGTTTTAACGCCCCCGGACGCCATATCCCAAACATTATTGGCAGTACCGATGTGGATGCTGTTCGAGCTGGGCTTGTTATGCTCAAGGTTTTTTGCTCCTAAGCCCGATAGCGATTATCACTCGCCCGATGACGCCGAAATGCAAGCCCGGCTGGATAAGATTGAACGACAAGAAGATGAGTAATTTCCAATAATAATTAAAGCTTAAGCTCACCGAGGCATTGAGGAAAACATGGCCGACCTTCAAAATACTATCAATAAAGCAGGTACATTATCCGGCAAGGCCAAAAGCATCGGTATCGCCGCAGCACTAATCATCGGTGGACCTTGGCTCATCTCTAACTCGGTAGAAATGCTGGACTCAACGGAAATCATGGTTATTCAATACCCCAACGGCACGTTGCTTGCCGCTGTGGAGCCGGGTTGGTATGCACAATGGTTCGGCTCGGTAACCAAGTACCCGTTGCGCTCGCAATTTTCATTTTCATCGGCATTAGATCAGGGTGAGGCCAAAAATGAGAGCCTCAAATTACGCTTCAATGATGGCGGCCATGCCAACGTATCCGGCGTGGTATCCTGGGAAATGCCTGTGGACCACGACCACTTGATCATGATCCACAGAAAGTTCGGCAACACCAAATCTGTTGAGCAACAGATCATCAGGCCTACACTGGAATCGGCGGCCTATACTTCCGGCCCGCTGATGTCCTCAACAGAATCGGCCGCCGAAAAACGGAATTTATTGCTTCAATACATGCAAGATCAGGCGAAAAACGGCACTTATCAAACACGCACCGTATCGCTTAAAGTGCCTGATCCGCTGACCGGGGTTGAAAAAACCGTGAACGCCGCTGAAATTGTAATGGCAGGAGGAATTCCGGTTCGGGAACAGGAAAGTTCAACCAAAGTGTTCGGCATTAACCTGCTGCCGATGACGATTAATCAAATTAAATACGATGACGCCATTGAATCGCAAATCACCCAAAGGCAAGTGTCTATTCAAGGCGTCCAGATTGCCCAGGCAAACGCGTTAAAAGCGGAGCAAGATGCTATTACAGCCGAAAAACTGGGACAGGCTGAGGCGGCAAAAGCCAAGTGGACGCAAGAGGCAATTAAAGCTCAAAAAATAACCGAAGCGCAGCAATTCCTGGAAGTTGCTACGCTGGAAGCAAAACAGGCCGAGCAATATAAAAACAAGCAAATACTGGAAGGCCAAGGTAATGCTGAAAAGAAAAGGCTGGAAATGCAAGCTAATGGTGCATTAGACCAAAAACTGGATGCTTATGTGAATATTCAAAAGGCATACGCCCAAGCCATAGGCGCTTATAAAGGCGCTTGGGTGCCGCAAATTGTAACGGGTGGAGCAGCGGGAGGTATGGCAGGCTCCGGTGCTCAGCAAATGATCGATTTGTTATCGGTTAAAGCGGCAAAGGATTTGGGTATTAATATGTCGATCGAGGGTGCTGCCCAGACAACCGGCAAGCAGTAGTTTCTTGTCGGCGGATTACGGATAATCCAGTCTCAACTCTTTGACGCTGGGTGGCCTTTTATAAAATCTGCTGATGACAATATCATAAAAAAAACAGTACAATACACTAAGTCAGAAAACAGATGTTGAGTTAAGGAATTCCTAAATTGTTAGGTTGTCCGGTTATCAATGTTGTAGTTCTGTGTTAACCGTAAGTTTTTATTTTAGGAGTTTCAAAATGGCAACAGGCACTGTAAAGTGGTTTAACAACACAAAGGGTTTTGGTTTTATTGCACCTGCTGATGGCGGCGAAGATGTTTTTGTTCACCATTCGGTTATTCAAGGCGAGGGTTTTAAAACTCTGACTGAAGGCGAAACGGTAACTTTTGACATCGAATCAGGTCCAAAAGGCTTAACCGCTGCAAATGTTTATTCCAAATAAGGAATGCCAGATTTAAAAAAGCCCTTGTGAGAGTCATCTCACAAGGGCTTTTTTGTATCCCTCGCTTTTACAAAGCTATTTTAAAGGACGACCTTTAGCGTCTTTATAAATATGCCCGCCAAAAAGCAGAATGCCTTCTATAAAACCCCAGAGCGCTGCAAATCCTGGCAATCCGGCCACATAAAGCACTACCGTCAACATTATTTGCATGAAAGCTAGCTTGTAAAAGCCCAGATAGAGCCTATGCACGCCTGTCCAGCCCAGAAATATCGCCAGCGCAGCCGCCAAGTATTTATATTTAACGGCTTTAGGCGGCTCCAAATAAGCTCCCACCAGATTAATATTGCTCGCAGTTGTTCCTTCGGCATCAAAGTTAACGTCATCGCCCTCATCCGGCGGTACGTCTGCAACCCAATCGTCTAAATGAAACGTAAATAACGCTCCTTCACTTTTTATCACCCCGGTTTGCGAATCGGGATCATAACTTTCAATCTCTCCAATCATTTATCATCTACCTTTAAAAATTAGGACGCCTCAGAGGTCGCCATTTATAACCGCAAGAATCACAACTACCCTTTGGACACTGCAATATCAATCATTATGCAAACGTACGGCTAAAACATCACATAATGCGTGATGCAGAACGCCGTTTGCGGTCGAACCCAGCAATAAGGCAAATCCATGCCGACCATGCGAGCCGACTACAATCAGATCCACCTTGTTTTCTTCAGCAACCCTGATTATCTCCAATTTAGGGCTACCCGTTTCTATCCACCGGCTATCTTCAGGGATATTCAACTTTTCAGCCAGATTGGCCAGTCTTTTTTTTGCCGCTGCCATTAGCTCGGCAGTTAAGTCTAGATCAAAAGGGATAGTCGAGCCATAAGCCGCATCGGTAATCAGCAAATTATCCATCACATGCACAATGCTCAGCTTTGCCTGATATTTTTCGGCTAACTCTTTCGCTCTATTGGCAACATCCTCGCCATGCTCTGAGAAGTCTGCCGCGAGTAATATATGTTTATAGCTGTCCATAAGTCCTCCTATTTAACGCCGGCAACTTCAGGAAACAATAAAGCCATCACCTGATAAGATCCCAGTATGTATAAAAAAGCCAAGCCTAAACTAAAAGTCCAGGTTTGTCCCAACGCATTGCGAATAATATGCCCGGTGACTGCCCAATGCCAAATCATTAAAGTTATCGTTATAATAAATGCCAGTAAAGCGCCTGTTCCGATCGTCATTGAGGCCATTCCCGGCAGCGCAAAAAAACTGATCAATGCATCGGTACCCAACAAAGCACTGACCGTTTGAGTAAAGCGCTCCGGCTTTCGAGCTATGTACAATATTAACCAGCTAAAGCCGACAATCAGCAACGCAGAAACAATAGCCTGCAGCAATGACACAACCAAGCCTGTCTGGATGCTTATCATTAAAAAGCTGACCATAACATCAACAATGACCAATATGCGCCACAACCATACGGAAGGAGGCAAATCCTGAGGACCTTGTTTAAACAGGCAGATATCAAATAATAGTTTTATAACTTCAAACATGACCTTTCCTGTTCAGTAAGCTGGCGGTAACGTCTCATTAATAACAGTTAAATCCTGTTATAGAAACTTAAAAAGTTATCACCGGTAGTAACGAGAATTTACGGTTAGCGCTCTATCATTATTTAGCCGCTTCGATCTGTTCCTCGGCCTCCATCCAGGCCGCTTCCGCATCATCCAGCGCCTTGTCGACTTTTACTTTCCGTTCCATCAGCTTTTTTAACTGCTCTTTTTCCGATTCCGCATAAATGGCAGGATCGGCCAATTGATGCTCCAATTGCCGCTGCTCATTATGATATTTTTCAACTGCGATTTCAGCTTTTTTCAGGGCATCGAATAAAGGTTTATGTTTTTGCCTGCGTTCTGCGTCCAGCTTTCTCTGATCTTTCCTCGATACTGTGTCAGTATTACTAACAACGGTTTTTTCTTCGCTTTTTTTCTGTTCCGCCAGCCACAAGCGGTAATCGTCAAGATCGCCGTCGAAAGGTTGCACCTTGCCGCCCGATACCAATAATAACTGATCGGTCACCGAGCGCAACAAATGCCGGTCGTGCGAGACCACCACGATAGCGCCTTGATAATCCTGCAAAGCCACGCTCAACGCATGGCGCATTTCCAGATCCAGATGGTTAGTCGGCTCATCCAGCAGCAATAGGTTCGGATTTTGATAAACCAACAGCGCCAATACCAGCCGCGCTTTTTCTCCGCCGGAAAAAGGTTTGACGGCCTCCAATACTTTGTCGCCGCAAAAATCGAAACCGCCCAGAAAATTGCGTAAATCCTTCTCGGTCGCCTGTTTGTCCAACTGCTGCAAATGCCATAAAGGGCTTTCGTCAATGCGTAACTGCTCCAGTTGATGCTGGGCAAAATAGCCGATTTTTAACGCTTCCGCTTCGTTCCTTTTGCCTGCTAGCGGCTGCATATCGCCTGCCAGTACTTTTATCAGGCTGGATTTGCCCGCGCCATTCGGCCCCAATAAACCAATACGATCGCCCGGCGATATCGATAGCCCGGCCTGTTTAATCACGCAGGTTTGCCCATAGCCAATATCGACTTTATCCAGCGTTAACAACGGATTGGGCATTTTTCCGGGTTTGGCGAAGCTGAAATCGAACGGCGAATCGACATGCGCCTGGGCGATCAGCTCCATGCGCTCCAACGCTTTGATCCGGCTTTGCGCTTGTCTTGCTTTAGTCGCTTGCGCCTTAAAACGGTCGACAAAGCTCTGCATATGAGCGATTTCGCGTTGCTGCTTTAAATAAGATGCTTGTTGTTGCGCAAGCTTTTCTGCGCGCATCCGCTCAAAAGCCGAATAATTGCCGGTATAGATTTCGGCCTTGTTCTGTTCGATATGCACGATATGATCGGTGATCGTATCCAGAAAATCCCGGTCATGAGAAATCAATAATAACGTACCCGGATATTTACATAACCAGTCCTGCAACCAGATCACCGCATCCAAATCCAGATGGTTGGTAGGCTCGTCAAGCAGTAATACGTCTGAACGGCACATCAAGGCTTGAGCCAAATTAAGTCGCATCCGCCAGCCGCCGGAAAACGAATTGACGGCATTATTTTCCTGATCTGGAGTAAAACCCAAGCCGTTCATTAACCGCGAGGCTCTGGCCTGTGCGGTATAACCGCCGATGATTTCCAACGCAGCATGCAATTCGGCCTGCTTTAAACCGTCATCGGCCTGCTCGGCAGCAATCAATTGCTCTTGCAAGCGCCTTAACGGCTGGTCGCCGTCAATGACGTAATCAATAGCAGAGCGGTTGACGGCCGGCGTTTCCTGAGCGACATGAGCGATTTCAAGCCCCGGCGGCATCGAAAAATCGCCCTCATCCAAGTGCAGCTCATCCCTGACCAACGAAAAAAAGCTGGACTTGCCCACGCCATTCGCGCCGGTAAAACCTACTTTTTGGCCTTTGTGGATAGTGAAGGATGAGTTGGCAAACAATACCCTTGCGCCACGGCGGAGGGTTATATTTCTAAAATTTAACATTAAAGTTTAAGCTGCAAGATATTACGTTGATTTATAGATTATAGGACGAGACTATTCGATGGGTTTCGCTACGCTCTCGGCAATTGCTCCCTGCATTGCTCTCGATTGCTGTTCCAGACGCAATTCTACCTCCCCCGTCCTTGGGGTCGTACCTCCTGCATGACCCACAAGGATGTGGGAAATGCAGATATTGCAGGAGCAAATATCTGTCCATGGAGTCGTACCCATCCTACTTGCTAAAATTTAAGCGAATCGGCGAACGCCAAAAACACTATATTCAATATAGCCAAGCCGATTAACAGATAAATTGTTATCTGCATTCCCAATACTCTTTTCCGGAAATCCTTTGCAGGAAGACCCATAGCATGCAGTATTCGCCCGATTAACAGTGTAGCTCCCAATAGATGGATAAGTATCTTCGGCGCTCCGTTTAATTCCAACGTTAATAAGAGCATTAGTGTTATAGGAATGTATTCCACTGCATTTGAATGAGCGCGAATTGCCAATTGCAACTCTTCATTTCCGCCGTCACCCACACTTACCCGGTTTTTTCTACGAAGCTTTATTACCGCAACAGAAAGCCTCACTATTAATAAGGCCGATAACGATGCGTATATTGACGTAATCATGGCTTTTTACCCATAAGGAAAATTCGCAAGGAATTGTTCAGCAGGATGAGCAATGCTTTTCCCTGCTGCATGCCTCGTATTCTCTAGGCCGCCCGCTCAATCATTTTATCCGCCTGCTCGGCAAACTGCTCAAGGTTGCCCTTTTTAACGGTCTCTACCGGAATAACCAGCGCGGTACTCAGATTGATATAGATATAAACATAGCGTTTGCCGTACTCCACCCTGACCAAATCGCCCCAAGCCATTTTATGTTTGCCGCTGGGTGATTTTTCCAACAAGTAATTGGGATTGGCAGGATCGATGGTCAGCGTATAGGTGCCGAACATATTGAGTTTTTCTTTATTGGTGTAGTTTTTAAGTATCTGTCTGCGTAAATCCAGCATCATAATTTTAGGCGACAGCAATGCCCAGAGCATCGCAATAACGACGATATACCCGGACGACTTCATATCGCCATAATAAAAATAATAAAACGAGCCGATCAGCGCCATAATGCCAGGCACTATCCAGCGGTTTTTCCGGATATTGTTTTGTATCTCTTCATTTCTCATGAATTGCATTTCATTAAAATGGATTAAATCTTCTTCGCGGAATTCGTATTCAATTTCAAACATGTTTTTGGTCTTTGTAAAAGGTTATAAAAAGTAACTACACGGGTGATTAAGAGCTTAATAAAAACGCGCACAGATACATAAAAAATTTTAATAACTATCAGCGAATCGAAAATTGCGGAGAACTTGCTCCCTCTCCCGCAGGAGAGGGATATTGTGCTTCGCGCTGAGTAGTGACAAATCTAATGCATTTTTATTGTCGCATGCGCGCTACGCCTGAATAAATTAGAAAGCGTCAACATTGCCGTTCTAAAATAACCGTGAATAGCCACCTGATGCATTTTATACAGGGACAGATAAACCACCCTGGCGATAAAGCCTCCGATACTGACCGAGCCCATCAGATTACCCATCAGGTTGCCGACCGTAGAGTATTTGCCGAGTGCAACCAGCGATCCGTAATCGAGATAAACATATTTCACCAACTTGCCGCCCTGTAAGCGGTTGATAATCGATTTGCTCAATGTCGACGCCTGCTGATGCGCAGCCTGGGCTCGCGGCGGAACATTGGCCTCATGACCAGGCCATGGACAGGCCGCGCAATCGCCTATTGCGAAAATGTCATCATCGCTGGTTTTCAAAGTTTCATCGACTATCAGTTGGTTAATCCTGTTCACTTCAAGTCCATCCAGATCCTGCATCCAGTCCGGCGCTTTAATGCCCGCCGACCAGACTTTAAGATCCGCCGGTATCATCTCGCCATCGTGGGTATGAACGCCCTCCTTGGTTACCTCGGTCACTCGACGACCCAGTTTAAGGTCAATGCCCAGCTTGACCAACTGTTGTTGTGTAGCATTAGCTAATTTGACGGGCAATGCGGGCAACAATTGCGTAGCGGCTTCAATGATGGTCAATTTCACATCGCTGGATTCATCCAAGCCGTAAACCGCCAACAGATTGGTCACCTCGTGTAATTGCGCGGACAACTCGACGCCGGTAGCGCCCGCGCCAATGATAACGATAGACAAGCTCTTATCGGCTTTACCGGCATGGCTTTTAATATACGATTCAACCAACTGCTTTTGAAACTTGAACGCCTGCGTGGTGGTATCCAGGAACAGGCAATGTTCCGCCACGCCCTTGATATTAAAAGTGTTACTGATACTGCCGACCGACATCACCAGCGTGTCGTAACTGAATTTGCGCCTGGGGATTAATTCTTCGCCGCTGTCACTCAGCGTGGGGCTGACATAAATTTCTTTTTTCTGCCGATTCAAGCCTTCCATCTTACCCAGCCTGAAGCGGAAATGACTCCGATAAGCCTGGGCCAGATATTCAATCTGTTCGGATTCATCCAGCGTACCGGCTGCAACTTCGTGCAACAACGGCTTCCAGATATGCGTCGGAGTAGCATCCAGCAACGTAACCTCCGCCAGATCTTTCTTGCCTAATTTATTACCCAAACTGGTAGCAAGCTCCAGACCAGATGCCCCACCGCCAACAATCACTATCTTGTGTTTTTTATTATTCTTATCGATCATTGCCATCCCCTCAAGAAACATTATCTCTTTGTACTATAGCATTATATCGAATCAACTCGATTGTGACCGATTTTGCTAAGAATACTTCATTTGGTTTGACACGCACTCTTGCTAAGCGTAAATTTACGCCCTCTCAATAGTCACTCACATCTTCAGGAGGCTGCCATGTACGCTAATGTCATTTATTTCAGCCCCCGCGTTCGTTAAAACCTTCTAAATTTCTCCGGTTTAACGAACCGGGCTCACACAAAAAAATCCTCATTTTTTAAATCTACCGAAACAGGTACGGCATAGCTGCGCCTATAGCTTCGGTTTGTGGGAGTATTTATGAATAAAAGCCAACATCGTTGGACAAAAACCGCGGCATCCTTGTGTGCCGAAATCAGTGCCGAAGATGGCGTGGAGCCGCGTTTTTTAATGGCAAAGCAGTCTCGCAAAAAATCTTCATCAAAAGAGTTGCAGTTGGGCAAAGAAGCCGCCCGGATTTTATCGCTGGTTTTAGCGGGCGAAACCGATAATCCCTTGTTGCGCGATTTAGTAGTGTTATCGGCGCTGCCTGAAGGCAATGGACAACACCTATGCGTTACGGTCGGCCATTATGCGACGGATAACCCTTTTGAGGAAACTCAAGTCCTTGAGGCCTTGAGCCGCGCACAAGGACTGCTACGCACCGTCTTAGCGCAATCCATCAACAGAAAACGCGTTCCTGTATTAAGTTTTCGTTACATGGGCGTACTCAGTAAGGAGATCAGCTAATGCCGATTCAAAAAATCATGACTAAAGGCAAAGTGCCGGTAAAAATTTACACCGATGAGATTGAGCCAGAAGCCATGCAGCAATTGTACAACATGGCGCAACTGCCGTTTATCTACAATCATATTGCCGTGATGCCCGATGTGCATATGGGTAAAGGGGCGACCGTGGGCTCGGTGATTCCGACTCGACAGGCAATTATTCCCGCAGCCGTGGGCGTAGACATCGGCTGCGGCATGAATGCCTTGCGCTTGTCGATCAAAGCGCACGATCTGCCGGACAACCTGCGTTCCTTACGCCTGTTTATTGAAGACGCCATTCCGGTGGGTTTTAATATGCACAAACAGGATCGCGCCAGACAATCTACTGTTATCGGCTTATCCGGCGGTTTAGCGCATATTTTGGACAAACATCCCAAAATAAACGCCATGCAGCGAAAACCTTATGAAACCTGGGTGCGCCAACTGGGCACTCTGGGAGGAGGCAATCACTTCATCGAACTGTGTTTGGATGAAAACCAGGATGTCTGGATCATGTTGCATTCGGGTAGCCGCGGCATCGGTAATGTCATTGGCAGCTACTTTATTGCCTTGGCCCAAAAAGACATGGGACAACATCTTGCCAATCTGCCGGACAAGGATTTAGCGTATTTCAGTGAAGGCGCCAAGCATTACGATGATTATCTTAACGCCGTGGAATGGGCTCAGGATTACGCGATGGCTAATCGGCGCGAAATGATGGTTTTGTTAATCGAAGCCTTGCGTAAGAAATTGCCGAAGTTTGGCGTAACCAAAGAAGCCATTAACTGTCATCACAACTATGTGGCGCGGGAAGATCATTTCGGCGCCTCTTTGTTAATTACTCGAAAAGGCGCTATCCGTGCCGGCGAAGGTGAATTGGGCATTATTCCGGGCAGCATGGGAACCAAGTCTTACATCGTGCGCGGCAAGGGTAACCCGCAGTCGTTCTGTTCCTGTTCGCACGGCGCGGGACGCCGCATGAGCCGCACAGCCGCCAAGCGGCAATTTACCGTTGATGCGGTGGAAGCGCAAACGCAAGGTGTGGAGTGCCGTAAAGACAAAGGCATCATTGATGAAATCCCTGGCGCTTACAAAGACATAGACACGGTGATGGAAAATCAAAGCGATTTAGTGGAGGTGGTGCATACCTTGAAACAGGTGCTTTGCGTTAAGGGTTAAGTTTACTATTTGATCAAGGTAGGTAAACGGCTTTTTGTTTGCCTACCCTACAAAACTATATAGATAAAACTCTTACACGCAGTATTAAAGCCGTAAATTCTTACGTGCGTCAACGTACAGACCGGTTCTGGTCTTGAGGTTATTTTGTCTTTAAGTTTACGGCGAAACATTTAAATCTTCGTCTCTAAACTAGGTTTCCTGTAATGGGAATTTTTTTCTTTGATACAGCGTCAGGAGAATAGATATGGCTTGGGATCAAATAGAAGGCAATTGGAAACAGCTTAAAGGTAAAGTAAAAGAAGCCTGGGGCGATTTAACCGATGACGAGATCGATCAAATTGCAGGCAGACGGGATATATTGCTAGGTAAGCTCCAGGAGCGTTATGGCATGAAAAAAGATGAGGCGGAACGAAAACTCAGAGATTTTGAAAATAGGATTCATTGATCGTTAAATCCGCTTATCAGGATTAAAAGCAAAGCCAGCCCTGAATCAGTCATTGTCTATACTAATTCAGGGCTGGCTCTCCCGTTAATTTTATCCTGTGCAACTGTCATAGCTTCTGCTGATGAAAACCAGCTTCATATCCTCATCCAAGGATGACTATCATCAAAAACAATCTCAACCAACGGCAGTTCCCATTGCTCGACCTTGCAGCGCGTCTGATAAGACTCTTCACTGTCATTCCGGTAACGCCTGATCATGGCTAATACCGTAACAGACTCAATTGCATTGATTTTAGCCTCCCAAAACTGTGCGCCCTGTTTCGACAACATGGCGACTATTCTATCGTTATCTGTTAGTACCACCTTGCCGTTGCTATGTCCCATGCTAAGCCGGGAACCGGTGCTCAGCTTGGCAAGATGCCGGTGAATGGAATGCGATACATCAAAACTTCCTGCATAACTCAGATCGACATCTTTCATACCGAGAATGGCGTATTGTCTGGTAAGCGAACCGGTTTGCAGCGGTGGATTAACGGTTCTTGTTAACAGATGATCGCCGGTAATTTCAGCTAAAAAAGGATTGCGCTGATCCTGCCGCTGCATTAAACACAAGGTCTCCTTGGCGCGGGTCATCGCGACATAAAACAAGCGCCGCTGCTCTTCGCTGGCGGGCATCATCCAGCCGCCGTCCAATATTGCCAAATGCGCAAACTCCATGCCTTTGACCGAATGCACGGTACTGAGAAAAACGCCCTGCCCCAGGCAGCGTTCGCGGCGTTGCTCGGCCAAAACCTCATAAAGAAATTCCAGCGTTTGCTGCTTGGCTACCGGGCCGTCACCGGTTTCATCCTGCCAATCCTGTAACATGGCTTTGAGCTGGTTCAGCCAGATATTGCCCGCTTGGTTGCCGTAGCTATTATCCAGATAGCGCAGCCAGTCTCTAGCTTTGCTTAACGGTTCCGTAGACTGTTTGATCTTATCCAGCAAATCGGCATTTTCCCTGATTCTGGACAACGGCGGTTGGCGGTCGGCGGGCAGCATGATGCTAATCGGAATATCGTGTTGCTCCAGCAAGGTCCTGACCGGATCGAGCAAGCGCCATGCGGTCGCCAGCACCGCGCATTGCGACCAATCCAGCTGGCTGTCGAGTTGCCGCAAGCGTAGCAATTCATCGACCACAGCCGCGGCTTGGCTGTATTCATCGGCGGTAATCAATTGCTGCACCCGGCCTTTGCCGACCGGGTCGAGTTTTTGCCAGCGGCCTCCTGCATCCAGGGTTTTCCTGCCCTGATTGATACGGATCGGCTGCTGCTGTTTCATCCGGTCCCGGTTGTACTGGATCAACTGGTTTGACGCGGCGATGATCTGCGCGCTGGAACGGTAATTTTCCACCAGATAATGCACCTTGGCTTGATAATCGTCTTTAAATTGGCGGATAAAACCGACATTTGCGCCGCGAAACTGGTAAATATTCTGGTCGTCATCGCCTACCGCCAGAATGCCCAGCTTGCGGTCCTCGTCCTGAGTGCGCCCGGCGATGGCTGAAATTAATTGGTACTGCTCGGCATCGATGTCCTGGTATTCATCGACCAAAATATAGCGATAACCGGCCAATAAGCGTTCCCGCGTTTCATCGGCATCGACGCCCAGCAACGGCTTGTCGCCGCGCAATAATGCAGTCGCTTCGTTGATAATCTCGGCAAATTGCCGGTTGTCGTCGCTTTGGCTCGTTATCGCGTGACCGGTCAGGCGCAAGCTCAAACCGTGATAGGTCTGGATGGTCACGCCCCTGGCATCGTCGCCGACCAAATCGAGCAAGCGCCGCCGTAATTGGGTCACCGCATTGCGGTTAAAACACAGCACCAAAATCCCCCTGGCCGGGACGCGTTTGACTCGCAACAAATAAGCGCAACGATGCACGACCACGCGGGTTTTGCCGGAACCTGGACCTGCCAGGATCAATAAATTATCGTCTTCGCCGCTGGCGACCAGCGCCATTTGCTCGGGATTTTGCAGGTCGCTGACGATGCGCTGGAACGATTGCTGGCTGGTCGCGCGCTCCAGTATGTCTTTACGATCCGAAAAATAGCGTTTCACAAACTCGGTTTTATCGCTTGAGAAATACGCGACCACAAACGCCAGCGCATGGCTGATCTTGTCCAGCCCGTATTTGGCGTATTCGTTGATTACATGCACCTGAAAAATACGCTCGTTGTAATGCTGGGATAAAGGCTCGAAATCGCCTTTGTTATATTGACGGCCTTTAGCTTCGGGCAACACTTGGATAGTCATGGCTTGGCGAAATACCGCCAAGCCTTTTTGCAGGGTGATGATTTTTTGCTCGTGCAGAAAGTTCAACGCGCGCTCGACGGCGGCCAGCGGGTCTTTGATCTCCGCCATTGTTATTAAATCCCGGTTTAGTGCGGTCAACAAATCTTCAGCGGAAAACTCAACCAGCAATTCACCGGAAGGCTTGGTGTGATCGGGAATACGCTGCATGATGCCGTCCAGCACCACCTTGGCTACCGACTGCCGAATCTCTGCCGTCGCATTCAGCGCTGTCCAGCCCCGGTTAAGCTTGACCGCATACTGATCCAACCCTTTATGCCTTAGCGTCAGGCTGCCTTTTTTCCCGGCCAGGCCCTTGCCGTCTTTCGCCAGACTGCCCAATAACAAGCGCAAAATCTCGGGATTGCTGTTTTCATGGCTGTCGTTTAACAGGCTTTGATTCAGATGACGCAGCGATAAAGTCTGCCATTGCTCGTTATCGGCATCGGGTGCCTGCTCTTGCAACGCGTTGAGCATGACCCGTTCCAACGCGCACACTTCTTCCAGTCTGGCGACCGATGAATCCCTGACTTTGTAGCGGACGAAAGCCGTCAACAGCAGGTTCTTTTGGATCACCCCGGCCTTCGCCATATCGTATAAGGTCCTGATCACCCGTTGGCTGGCGGTTTGATCGCTTTTACCGGTTTTTTTATCGTCTTTGCCGTCTTTAAAAGCGCCATGCAGAGCCAGTTCGTCGGCGCTAAAACCCTCGTCGCTTTCCGCGTTAAACAATGCTTCCAATATCGCCAGCCAGCGCTGTTGCTGGCGTTGCGACATACCCAATTTTTCGACTCTACTCTTGGCTTCGTCCATATTCTTGACCAACGGACGGCCTTGAAACACTTGGGTCTTGTTTTCGTTGCGCTTGATAAATCCGCCGCGCTCCAGCCACGACACCGCCATTTTGACCTTGGTATCGGCGGCATGATCTTCATTATCGAATGAAGTCTGCACGTCGTCGTCCATCAGCAATTCGCCGGTCGTCAACACCACGTTGCCGGATTTGTCTTTTTTGCTTTTGCGCAGGCCTCTTAAAATCTGCGCAATATCGCGCTGGTTGATTTGCGACGAGGCCGATAATTTAAACTGGGTTTCGATGTCGTTTTCATCGAACAGCAACACGCATTCCGCGTCTTTTTGATCCCGCCCTGCGCGGCCTGCTTCTTGGAGATAGTTTTCGATGGAGCCGGGAATATCCGCATGAATGACCAGCCGCACGTCATCCTTGTCGATGCCCATGCCGAACGCATTGGTCGCCGTGATGATGCGCGTGCTGCCGGTGATGAAATTTTCCTGGATATGCTTTTTCTCGGCGGTGTCCTTACCCGCATGGAAGGCTTCGACCTGCCAGCCTTGCTGTTGCAAATACTCGGCAACTTCCTCGGTATTTTTGCGCGTCGAACAATAAATAATCGCGCTGCCGCCTTCGGGGTCCGGAGACAAACGCTCGCTTAACAGGCTGTTGATACGCGGATACTTGTCCGCGCCATTGACGGTCTGCACTTCAAAATGCAGTTTGTCCCTTTCCACGCCGCCTTCGAATACGACCAAGTCCTGCGCCAATTCGGCCTTGAAATAATCGATGATTTCATCTTTCACGTCCTGTTTCGCGGTGGCGGTAAAACACTGCACCGGCGGCAGAACGGCTTTTTGCCGTAGAGAAAACTCCTTGATAAAGCGCGCGGCATACAGATAATCCGGCCTGAAATCATGGCCCCATTTGGACAAACAGTGCGCCTCGTCGAATACCCAGCAACCGATCTCCCGGTATTCAATGGCTTTTTGGAAACTCAGGTTGCGTAACTGCTCCGGCGACACATAGAGCAACGCAATGTCACCGTTTTGTATGCCCTGCAAGACCTCGCCGCGCTCCGGCGCAGTCAGCATGCCGTATAAAGCGGCGGCATTCGGCGCTCCGGTTTTGTTGCGCAAATTATCCACCTGGTCTTTCATCAAGGCCTGTAACGGCGACACCACGATGGTTAAAACGCCGCGCCGTTGATAGCGCACCAAAGCCGGGAGCTGAAAACACAGCGACTTGCCGCCACCGGTCGGCAATATCGCAAACAGTGGCTTGCCGCACATCGCGGCCTTGACGATCTGTTCCTGCAAACTGCCGTCAGCCGCAGCCGGTTCCGGCCTGAAACCGGGAAAGCCGAAATAGCGTTCCAGCCAGATAACCGGATTATGCATTTGCGCGCAATACGAGCAAGCCGGATCATTACAGGGAACGTCCCTTAACCGGTTCAGCATCGGCGCGACATCGTCAAAGCGCAAGCGCACCCACGGCGGCAGCACCGAATTGCCGCCTGCGACTCGCAGCCATGCCAAGCAATAGGCTAAAGCCGTAATAGAAGCAAATTCGCTATGGGTATGGTCGTTCCGAAACTTGGACTTATCGTTCCCATGCTCCGCGTGGGAATGCAGTGTGAACCGCTCTGCGGTTCGGGACGCTGGATCGTCCCTGGCTGGGTTCCCACGCAGAGCGTGGGAACCATAATCGGAAACTATTTTTGGCAAGATCCTAAAAAAGCTCTTCATTTGGTTGATAGCCGAAGTGCATGCCTTATCCAGCGTCAAGCGTTCGAATAAATCGAACGCTCCGGCTATATCGACGTCTTTTGCACCCATTGCCGACAACGCCCGTTGCACTCCGGCAAACTGCGGATCGCCTGAGAAAGCATAATGATAAAAATCCAGCAACCCGCACTCGGCCTGTTGCTGTTGCAAAGCCTCCCACTGATCATGGAACAGCGACAGCGCCAAACGCGCATCCGCCAACGGATCGTTCAAACTGTCGCGCACCAGCTTGTAGTCCTTAACCAGCCGGTGATAGGGATTTTCAGGAAACGCCAGCGGCGACAGCAATAAGGTATCGACAACCGGCTTGCTCAGGAATTTAAACTGCGACGAGATGCTCCGGCAAACCGGCAGGTCATGCTCAAGGATGTTATGCCCTAACAGATAAGTTGCATCACCGGCAAAGCCGTCAAACTCGGCCAGTGTTTTTTGGACGTTGAACGGGGCTTTGCGCTGGAAGGTTTTGTCGTTAAAGACCGCGCCTATCGCAAAAATATCGCCGTTTTCGTTGGTCTCTAAATCCAGGCTACAGCATTGGGTTTGAAAGGTTTGCCAGTCCATTGTGTGACTATATTGCCGGTGGGTTGTTTGATGCGGGGTTCATCGTATCGGGGTTGAGAGGCGTCTGCTGTTTATTGCTGGAGAGTTGGGCAATCCCGAAATCCATCGTCATTAGCCCACTTTCCCATTCAGTCTTAACCTGATCAATCACAGGGCGGATGTGTAAAGTTGTCTGTTGCGGAATAGCAGCTAATCATGCAATCCCCATTCGACATCTTCTTGGTTGAAAGCTTCGGTCAAGACATCCTGATGCGATTCCAAGTAGCGGCGTAGGGCTTCATTGACAACCTCTTCCATGTTATTCGCCCAACCTTGTTGCACCAATGATTGCGCTTGTTGCCATAGTTGATCGGGTATTTCTGTGTGAATAGTGCTGGTCATGGTGATGCTCCTGTGTAAATGATTAAACTTTTTTGACTATAGCATTACTATTTTCCAATGCGATACCTGGATGCCATACTGTGCTTTATTTCTTTCTAATATCACGCAACCAATCCATCGGTCTTTGATACCCATTTTCTAAGTATTTGTCGACGATACTATCCGCTAAAAATTTACCAGATTCTTGGTTTTCAACATTCCTTAGTATCTCTTTAATGGATTCTTCAGGGTAATCATAAGAAGGGAGTTCAAGCATAGTCAGCCAAACTTTTGCTGCCTCACGAGGATATGATTTACTAAGCCTTGCTAAGTTTATAAGCAAGTCGTATGCGTTGTGTTCAACATCAGCGAAAGATGCAATTTTTGTTAGCCAAGCGAGTGGTTCGCTCTCTAATCTCGTTACAAAAGTCGCCCAATGACATAGTTGAGAGGCAAGCTTCTTTCCTTCCAAATTATCGGTATCAACTAATGCTAGTAAAAGCGGCCATAGAGCAAAGACTTTTTGAGCTAGCTCATCATTATTTCCATCACGTTCCCGTTGAGACCAAATAAACCCTATTAGATGGCGTAGCTCATCTGGTCGCTGTCGGTCTATCACAATCTTTATCAAGCAATTATCCTGCTCAAGTGACTCTATGTCCCGAAGATAGGAAACAACCATCAGCTGAATAAATCTCTCTTTTGTTCTATCACTCAAAATTTCCTCATCCAAGGCTTTAATCAATAGTCCCTGATTCTTTAAATAAGCATAAACGGCAGTCTGTAATTCGTTAACATAAGAATATCCTTGCATCGCACAAAGCCAACCTCGTCTATTCTTCGGGTAGAAAAGATTAGGCAAATTGGTCATAACCCAACTGTTAGATAGGTAAAGAAAATAACCCAGATAGTTAGTAGCTAACGTGGCAAACTCATATTCACCTTTCTCAGCCCTAAGTAACTCTTGCTCAAAGATTGACTCGAAACGCTCCCACGCAGCTTCATGGGATTCACCGTTTTTTTGGGCTTGCCGACACGTATACCATGTTAAATTAATTAGTGCTTGGAGACACTTTCCTCGAGGGCTATTGATGGAAACTGATACGGCATCGCGACCCTCTTTAAATTCATTACCCTCTTGTCTGCTTAATATCTTCTGCATCAAATCCTTAACAGGATCAATTAAATGAATATTGAACGCATGATCATCCGATTGACAACCTAAT
The DNA here is from genome assembly GCA_036561025.1 of Methylobacter sp. Taxonomy (GTDB): domain Bacteria; phylum Pseudomonadota; class Gammaproteobacteria; order Methylococcales; family Methylomonadaceae; genus Methylobacter_A. Next base: position 72,406 of record DATBQB010000017.1, read on the forward strand.
TCCACAAACGAGCCAATTGACCCGATGACCGAATGCCGGTTGGCTACAAATGCACTTTGTTCCTTGGAGTTTTCCTGACTCCAAAATTCATTCCCGGCAACTAAATCAGAACAAAAGCAAATTAAATTCTGCCAAATCTTATCCCAATCTAGTTGTGGCTCTTCCTTTTTGCTCCAAAGCTCAGAATAGGCTTCAATTAACTCATATATAAAAATAAGTTTTAATTTTTTTAAGAGTTCTATCTCAGCAATAACTTTCGCAGGGTTTGCCTTCACATAGGCGCGAAATTCCTTTGCCAAACCTTCCAGGTCTGGACCATCAAATCGACGTCTTGGTGCCTCATATGAGTTAAGAGCATAGACAAGTTCATTCGTCGGAATAGCTCCCATTTCAAGAGCACTCATTTCGCTTTTGTGTTCCACCCAACCCGAAGACATGTAACTGGAAAAATCAGGATGCTCCGGCTCTTGATTTGTTATAGCAAAGGTACGTTTGTATAACGCTAACGCTTGCTCATCATGATCTTTAATCGCTATTAGCCAGATCATTTGTCGAAAAGCCGTTGCTCTTTCATCACACTCATCACTATCTTCTTCTGTGACATTGATTAGCTCAATAATATCAAAGACGTTTTGTTTTTGCTCAGGCGTGAACTTATTGAAGTTCTTGGCTAAGAAATGCCAAAGTTCATGCTGATAGTGATATGTAAAGAAGTCAGGATTGAGTAGTATCGAGTTAGTTTGCTCCTCCCAAACATCAAAATATTCAGCAAGTACGAATATGGCGACACGCTTTGTTACCCGATAATCCCCAACAAGCAGTTGTTTAATATAGATTTCAGCTACTTCTGGTGAAGTCGCACAAAAACCCATTAACACATCTCTGAAAGCTGTTAAAACTTGCCCGTTAGCATCTTCACGACTGATATTTTGTGAATGCTCTTCTACCGCCGGTCTCCAGATTGTCGAGTACGTATCGTCATCCTGACGTTTTAATATCTCTTCCAGTCGCTGCCGTAATATGGTTACTGCATTTAAACCGACTATTTGACCCACTTTAAAACTTGTTTTCTCGATGAATTGACTAAGTTCGTAAGATCGATACTTGAATTCAGCTTCTATACTACCTTTAGAGCCAAATTTTTTCGGTTTATAAGAATAGGTATATATCTTGTCCAACAAAGCAGCAATAATTAGCTTGGCGTGCTCTGAAGTATCTTCTAATAGCTTTAATATCCAAATGGCTAGCTCATCAAGTAAAATTCCTGACTCAAACCTGTCATTAAGCCAGTACTCAACTAACTCTATATCTTCTATATCAATTAGCTTAGATGGTACATTGCACAATATCTTAGAGAATTGCCACCACGTTCTATAGTTGCCGAATTCATGCTGAATCGCATATTGGGTTGTATCTCGTATTAGCTGTATATACCTTGCTGCATAGTCACCGTATTGTTCTTCCTTCAGTAATTCGGAAGATGAAACCAAATATTCAGCAATGATCCATGAAGGCACTCTAAAACGGCCTTCTTCAGTTTGGATTGGCTGAGGATTTTTTTCAGGTTTTAGTAATCCAGCATTTTCAAACGCATCAAACCATTGAAGACCCGATACCTTTTGGACAAGTAGAGGAAGCAGAGGTGGGTTTTTAACCGCTCTTTCCAGTGCGCTTCTTTGACTTGCATTGATAGGATTAACCATCTAGCTCTGACTCCATGGCTGCGGCTTCATCTATTAGACTCGAACTACCAAATGTAAGCTGTTCTCTCCATTTCTTAATGATTTCGACTTGCTGATGAAAATTTTCGTGATCAAGAGGGAAGCCAATAAGCTGTGCGTTAAATGAGTCACTATAGAATTTTTCCAGCTTCTTAAATAAAGAGTAATCAGCATTAAAAAAACCTTGCAAAATAAACAAACTCCTTTGATTTAACTCTTGCTGGCCAGAATATTTTAGTACGTACTCCAGTATTTCAAGCTCCTCCAGTCCATAACCAAGAAATAGCACCGTTTTCTTTAAAAAAAGGTTTTTCAAAAATGTAGATACTTCATCACTAGAGTAATGTGTTAAATAGTCTTTGGTTGTAATCACCATATTTTGAGGTTTCTCGATACAACCATGTAGGTGTACAACATTGCCTTTAACAAGTTTTGCGGCTAAAAAGTCTGAACGCTCATAGATTCGCCAATCCTGCTCTGCTTTTACAGCCATGCACTCGGGTTGTATGAACTTGTCATAGTTTGTAGTGACAAAGCTACAACTGTATTGATTGATATATTTATATATATTTTCGTCATTCAGCTTTTGATTAAATATTTTGTCGTAATCAACTTTTGGATGACCGGCATCATTTTCAATAATTTTAGCAAGTGACAATTGCTTTCTAGGATCAGGAATTGACCTAATCAATTTCTGCTCGTGATAATTCATAGCACTCGGAGTTAACTGTTCCAAGACTTGCCATGCAAATCCATCCCAAGATGGACAACCCACTAACCTAGAGATACCAGCACCAATAAAAAGAACAAGAGAGCCATCTTGTGCCGCATCAATAATTTCTGGAGGAACTGGGGGGCTTTGATTAAATGTATCCATCTTAAATGTTATCCATATTTTTCAATGAGACCTCTTACGACAAGGGTTCAACCTCACCGCTTTCAATCTCTACATCACGCTGTTTCGCTAACGCTGTCGCTTCATCATCTGACAGTTCAGCAGAAACAATAAGGGGGCCTCAAGACTTTTCCATACGGTTTGGGCAAGCATCGCCCGGTCATGCGGACTTAACCTTAAAGCTTCACCAGCAATCAGGCCACTTTATTCTCAAAATGCAATTGTTGCTGCTCTGCCAGTTTTTGATGAATGTTGCCGGGACTTAATTCCAGGCCGTTACGCCAACATAACGCACCCAGTTCCAGAAAAAATTGCTTAAAGTACGTTTCATCATTTAAAGGGTTAACTAATTCCGTTTGCCGGTCAATCAGGGGTTGCAAATCATAATCTCCCCATGAGTTATCGGAAAAATACAATCGCAAAATCTTTTGCCGCATATATTTAGCTTGGATTATTTTAATCATTATCGGCTCCCGCAATACGTTGTAATGGCTTTAATTCAATAGCATATTGCCAGTTGGTTAATAATTCTTGCTGGTGTTCTTTCGCCCATTCACGCACCAATTTAATAGCTTTACTAGGCAGTGTTCCCTCTAAAAGCTCACCGTTTTCAATAGCCATCAAGGCTTGATGGCCTTGATACTCCACATGAAAATGCGGCGGGTTATGGTCATCATGGTACATACGAACATAAATACCAAAAAAATAGGAGATTACGGGCATGTCATTTTCTGCTTTTTTGCTGTCGTAGAAACGCTATTCATCATTACATGCTTTACTGTAGAAAGGGCGTATAAATTACCAAGCCGGTATCTCACGAGTGAATCCGGCTTGCTTAATGATGGACTGTAGCTAAGCGCTTTGATCATGTCAAAGTCAAATCACTCTGCTTCACCCTCAGGCCGATGAGTCGTTTGAATCAAATCCCAAGCCTCGCTTCTGCTGTGCCCCGGAGGCACGACGAGAAGGTCTGTTTTCGACAACGTCGCCCACAGCTTTTGGTCTTGAATTGCAATCGTTCCGCCGACACAGATCCAATCGGGATAGACGGTGATGCCCCACTTGGCATGATCATGGGTTTCAGGCCATGCTTTGGGCGCTCCAAATTAGTTAACCGGACGCACAACCACGGACGAAGAAGAGCAATAATCCCTGACGTCCAAGCTGCATGCTGTCGAATGCATTTCTTTATCGAAGCAAAGGCGAACTTCTTGCAGATATTTACCTTTGCAGGCAACGGCCATCTGCAAGTTTGGGTTCGAGTTCAGGAACTGTTTACGGATTGTGGCTGTTGAGGTATTGATCTGGCTGCTAGGATTAGCGAAAGCTTCCGGGATTTTGATGGTCTGGAAAGTGCTCTTGATCAGGCCGAAGTAATCGCCGACTTTTTCACCGCTGCATGTGCCGTGTTTCTCCCATTCGTGCTGGATCAGTCTTTCGCTGGGCATGATGGGGAGCATTTCCTGCACGACCGCTTTGGGGACGGCTGGAGTCATGGAGCAGGAATCGGGGTAACCTTTATTGTATTGCGGCCATAATCCGTGCACGACGAATCCGTAATGCTTTCCTTCTCCGCATTGAAGCTTGTCGCTTTTCGCTTTCGCGCAATGCTCCGGCGACCACGACAGGGTCAGCAGGTAGTAGTCGAATTTTCCAGGCTGGCCGTCTGCGTAAGCAGGAAGGCTTAAACTTAGAATCAATGCCAGCGCCGCTTTGGCGATTATTTTTGTATAAGACATCGTTTTTTCCTATTGCGTTGATTTTAGGTATTGGCTTATCAATGCCGCCATTCTCCGGAGCTAATCAGAAAAAATTTCGGCATTGAGCCTTTATTATGTAAAGCGAATTAGCTACGGCGATATTGTGGCGCAAAAAGTTATCGGCGTATGTAAGCTTAAGCTGAACTTTTTGTGATTTTTGAATATATTTAAGAGGCGGCGGAGATTAAATTGATTTTATGCCGGACGAGTAGTGCAATCTGTATAGCGATTGCACTCAGTTTCGGCGTTTAAAGTCCTGTTTCTTAATTCCTTCGGCATAGCTCCTGCATTGACTTATGAGTTTGTCAGGCATAATTCCGCTCGCCAAACAATGCGGTGCCGATCCTAACAATGGTTGAGCCCTCGGCAATCGCGGCTTTTAAATCGCCGGTCATGCCGAACGAGAAAGTATCCAATTCGGGGCGCCCCAGCTTTGCAACTGCCTGACGCAGCGTTTTATAAGGCTGGCGTTGTTGCTCAAAGTCGTCTTGCGGGGCTGGAATAGCCATTACACCGCGCAGCTTCAAATGAGGCAGTTTGGCGGCCTGTTCGCTCAATTCAGGCAATTCGGCCAGGGCAATACCGGATTTGCTCTGCTCATCGCTGATATTGACTTGCAGGCAAATATTTAACGGCGGCAAATCGGCCGGGCGCTGAGCACTCAAGCGTTGAGCTATTTTTAAGCTATCGACGCTATGCACCCAATCGAAATGCGTCGCCAACGGCTTGGTTTTGTTGGACTGTATCGGGCCGATAAAGTGCCAGGTAATATCGTAAGCGTCCAGTTCCTGTTGCTTTCTCAATGCCTCCTGCAAATAATTCTCGCCGAAATGCCGCTGCCCGGCTTGATAAGCGGCAGCTATATCTTCGGCCGGTTTGGTTTTGCTGACGGCTAATAGCAGCACCGAGCCCGGCTGGCGGTTATAGGCAAGTTCTGCATCGTTGATTTGCGAGCGTATTTGTTTGAGTCTTTGAGCTATGGTTGTCATTGTCTGTCGATTATTAAGTAACACAGTCAGTAAAAACTAACACAACACCATACATTCAAAAAACGAAAAGATGAACTATGCTATAACGATAATTTTTTTGTCTTCAAGAGGATGTTATGGATATTGCCGAATTACTGGCTTTCTCAGCCAAAAGCAAAGCGTCGGATTTACATTTATCGGCGGGGCTCCCGCCTATGATCAGGGTTGATGGCGATATTCGGCGAATCAATATTCCTGCGTTGGATCATAAGGAAGTGCATGCGCTGATTTATGACATTATGAATGACAAGCAACGCAAGGATTATGAAGAATTCTTGGAAACCGATTTTTCATTTGAATTGCCGGGTGTTGCCCGGTTTCGTGTTAACGCGTTTAACCAGAATCGTGGCGCAGGCGCTGTATTCCGGACGATTCCATCGACCATATTAAGCCTGGAAGACTTGAAGGCTCCCAAATTTTTTGAAGAATTATGCCAAAAACCGCGCGGCCTGATTCTGGTAACCGGACCTACCGGTTCCGGCAAGTCGACTACGCTGGCGGCGATGATTAATCATATCAATACCAATGATTATGCGCATATTCTTACCGTAGAAGACCCGATCGAATTTGTTCATGAAAGCCAAAAATCCCTGATTAACCAACGGGAAGTCCACCGAGACACTCATGGTTTTAATGAAGCGTTGCGTTCGGCGCTGCGGGAAGATCCGGATATTATTCTGGTCGGTGAAATGCGCGACCTGGAAACCATCCGGCTGGCCATGTCTGCCGCGGAAACCGGTCACCTTGTGTTCGGCACATTGCATACGACCTCTGCCGCGAAAACTATCGACCGTATTATCGACGTATTTCCTGCCGCTGAAAAAGAAATGATCCGGGCCATGCTTTCCGAGTCATTACAGGCGGTTATTTCGCAAACCCTGCTCAAAAAGGTCGGCGGCGGACGTGTTGCCGCTCATGAAATCATGGTCGGTACGGCCGCTATCAGGAACTTGATCCGCGAAGCCAAAGTGGCGCAAATGTATTCCGCGATTCAAACCGGGCGCAAAGACGGCATGCAGACGCTGGATCAGAATATGAAAGAACTGGTCGATAAAGGCCTTATCACTGCAAAAGCGGCAATGGAAAAAGCCGTTAACAAGGATATGTTCCGCTAAAAATATCATCCTAACCGCGTAGCGCGGAGAGTTTCCATACGATCCGCCTGCGGTTTTTAGAATTATGTTGGGCTCCATGAACGGATAATTGGTAAAATTATCTTATTTTTGACACCCAGCGAGAACTTATGACCGCTCCAGAAGCTCTATATCAATCAACACTGTCGTCTTTAAAGCTCCGCGCTCGCGGCAAAGTGCGCGATATTTACGACATTGACGACAAGCACATGCTGATTGTGACCACTGACCGGCTGTCTGCATTCGATGTGATTTTGCCCGACCCGATTCCCGGCAAAGGCCGTGTGCTAACCAACGTGTCTAATTTCTGGTTTGAGAAAATGAAGCACGTTATGCCGAATCACCTATCCGATATTCCTCTGGAACAGGCCGTTCCCGATCCAGCCGAGCGTGCGCAAATTGAAGGCCGCGCTATCGTCGTCAAGTTATTGAAACCGTTGCCGGTTGAAGCGATTGTGCGCGGCTACCTGATCGGCTCCGGCTGGAAAGATTATCAAAAATCCGGCGCTGTCTGTGGCATTAAACTGCCTGAAGGTTTGCAGCAAGCGCAGCAATTGCCGGAACCTATCTATACGCCGTCCACAAAAGCCGAAGTGGGCGACCATGATGAGAACGTCTCTTTTGAAAAGACCGTCGAATTGATGGGCCGGGAATTGGCCGAAAAAGTGCGCGACGCCAGCCTGAAACTGTACAAGGAAGCTGCCGCTTACGCCAAAGAACGGGGCATTATTATTGCCGATACCAAGTTTGAATTCGGGATCGACGATAACGGTGTTTTATATTTGATCGATGAGGCGTTAACACCCGATTCATCAAGATTCTGGCCTGCCGATCAATATCAGGTGGGCATCAGTCCGCCCAGTTTCGACAAGCAATATGTCCGTGATTACTTGGAAACGCTGGACTGGAATAAAACTACCCCAGGCCCGCACTTACCGGCTGAAGTGGCTGAGTATTGCGCGGCTAAGTATCGTGAAGCGGAAGTTAGGTTAACGCAAGGTTGATTTTAGCGTCTGGAAAGATCAATTAGTCCACGAAAAACACAAAAAGCACGAAAACCTTCAAAGCTTCCAAGACGTAGGCCGGAATAAGGCCATCCAAGCGCATAGCGCGAGGTGGTGTTTCCGGCGAACAGGGAGCTGTGCTTGCCGGAAACACCTGTTCTCGCTGTCGCTCGAACCGGCTTATTACGGCCTACTGGAGGAGTTGGCACGATGATTCTTGTGCGCTTCTATTACTGGCTTCCTTGCCACATAAAACCGGGAGCCAACAGCATTATTAGCACGGGAGAAACTACTACGCCGATCAAAGTAATCAGCAGCAAAAACACGGACAGTGTTCCTGCGGTTTTATCTATAAACTGTTTTAATGCGACTTTGCTGCCACGTTCTTTGTAATCGGACAGCACCGGAACAAAAGCGTGTGCAAAAGCACCCTCGGCAAATAATCGACGCAGAAAATTGGGAATCTTGAACGCTACAAAGGATGCGTCTGTTGCCGAATTTACACCAAAAATATGCGCAATCAACATATCACGGACAAACCCGAGAATCCGTGAAATCAGGGTCATGCTACCGACTACCACGGTCGATTTAAAAAGCTGCCTGCTCAACGCCGCTCCTTTTGTGTTGCGTCAAAAAGTTTGACAATAATATCATTTAAAAAGATAATACACGGCTTAATTAACTTACACCAAGAATCGAGAAACTATGGCTAATACAGCACAAGCTAAAAAGCGTGCGAAGCAAGCGGAAAAAAGCCGTATTCGCAACGCCGGACAACGTAGCAACTTACGCACTTTTATCAAAAAAATCATTGCCGCAGTTAAGCTTGGCGACAAAGAAAAAGCGCAAGCAGCTTACAACACTGCCGTTCCGATTATCGATTCCGCTGTCACCAAAGGCATTATTCACAAGAATAAAGCCGCACGCGGTAAAAGCAGACTGAATGCAAAAGTAAAAGCTATCGCTTAATGCTTTAGCTTTACCCAATAAAAAAGGCCGGACTCTTTGAGTTGCGGCCTTTTTTATTGCTTTTGAATTGTCTAAATAATCACCAGGTTATCCCGATGTATCAACTCCGAGTCATCGAAGTACCCCAGAATACTTTCAAATTCCGAACTACCCTTACCCGCTATTAATTGAGCATCGGCATTGCCGTAATTAGTCAATCCGCGGGCAATTTCCAAGCCGGCTTCATCCATACAAGAAACCAACTCGCCACGCTCAAACCGGCCCGATACCGACTTAACGCCGACAGCCAGAAGGCTTTTGCCTTCATTTTTCAACATCCTGACTGCGCCCGCATCCAGAATCAACTGCCCTTTAACTTGCAATTGCCCCGCAAGCCAACGCTTTCTCGCGACCAATGGCTCGATATCCGGCAACAGATGAGTTCCCAGATCGCCCCCGGCAATTACCGTAGTAATAACGTTATCGACCGCGCCCGCAGCAATGACCGTTGCCGCGCCGGATCTCGACGCCAGCCGCGCCGCCCGCACTTTGGTGCACATACCGCCTCGACCCAAGCCGCTACGACTGCCGCCGGCCATAATATCGAGCCGATCATCGTTAACGCTGATTTTGGAAATTAATGTTGCATCGGGATTTACACTCGGGTCAGCCGTAAACAAGCCTTGCTGATCGGTCAAGATAATCAATAAATCCGCTTCGACCAGATTGGCAACCAATGCCGCCAGCGTATCATTGTCGCCAAAGCGGATCTCTTCGGTCGCCACAGCGTCATTTTCATTAATCACCGGCACTACGCCCAGCTTGAGCAAGGTCAGCAATGTGCTTCTAGCGTTTAAATAACGCTGCCTGTCCGACAAATCATCATGAGTCAATAATACTTGCGCCGCATGCAGCCGATGCTGCTGAAAATTATCGTCAAATACGCGCACCAAGCCCATTTGACCGACAGATGCCGCCGCCTGCAATTCATGCAATGTCTTGGGCCGCACTTTCATGCCTAACCGGCACATGCCTTCTGCGACGGAACCCGAAGAAACCAGTATCACATCGATAGACTGCCGCCTTAAACCGGCCATCTGCTCAACCCAGGCAGCAATAGAGGCCTTATCAAGCCCCTGCCCCCCCTTAGTTAATAAAGAACTACCTATTTTGACGACAACCCGCTTAACCTTGGCAAAATCACTCCTGCTCACTTTTTTCCTGCCGTTGCTGTTCCAAAAAGTTCATGATGGCGAACATCAGCTCTCTCGTGCCGCCTCCGTTAATTGCTGAAATCTTAAAGACCGGCCCTGTCCATTCCAGCTCATCGACAATCGTTTGGCAATGCAGGTCGATTTCTTCCTCAGGCAACCGGTCTATTTTGTTCAGCACCAGCCAGCGCGGCTTGGCGGCCAGCTCATCGCTCCATTTTTCGACTTCATGGATGATTTTTTTAGCCGCTTGCACTGGCGATTCCGCACTTTCGTAAGGCTCAACATCAATCACATGCAACAGCAAGCCAGTACGCAGCAAGTGCTTCAGGAATTGCAAACCAAGACCCGCGCCTTCTGCCGCACCCTCAATAACGCCGGGAATATCGGCAATGACAAAACTGCGCAAATCGTCAACGCTAACTACGCCCAGATTGGGATGCAAGGTCGTAAACGGGTAATCGGCAACTTTGGGCGTTGCTGCCGATACCGAACGAATCAGGCTGGATTTTCCTGCATTGGGCATGCCTAGCAAACCGACGTCGGCAATCAGTGTCAGCTCCAGATTAAGCCTGCGATGTTCGCCTTCGCTGCCTTTACTGGCCTTTTGCGGCGCACGGTTAACGCTGCTTTTAAAGCGCGTATTGCCTAGACCATGAAATCCGCCCTGGGCAACCAGCAGCGTCTGCCCAACTTCAGTCAAATCGCCTATAACCTCGCTGGTTTCCGCATCGGAAACCAGCGTTCCAAGCGGCACCGGCACATAGCAATCGTCGCCTTTTCTGCCAGTGCAATTACGGCTCATGCCGTTCTGTCCGCGTTGCGCCCGATGTACGGCATGGTATCGAAAGTCGACCAGCGTATTTACATTCTCTGCTGCAATCAGATAAACGCTGCCGCCATCGCCGCCATCGCCGCCATCCGGACCGCCCATCGGAATATATTTCTCGCGCCGGAAGCCAATGGTGCCATTGCCGCCATCGCCTGCTTCTACACGAACCTCCGCCTCGTCAACAAATCTCATAAATCACATGCCGCCAAACTTCAAACTCAACCGATAAAAACAAAAAAAGCCCCGCCATAAACGGCGGAGCTTTTTTAAAGTTGCCGGGCTACTCAAAAACCCGACTTAACTGTCCCGCCATTTTATAGCGCGATAGTCGTATGCCTTATGCAGCAACAATACTGACAAATTTCCGGCTATCAGGACCTTTAACCTGAAAAACCACTTTGCCGTCAGCCGTCGCAAACAAAGTATGATCTTTTCCGCAACCTACATTATCACCCGCGTGAAACTGTGTTCCACGTTGACGAACGATAATATTGCCTGCCGTTACAGTCTCGCCGCCGTAACGTTTAACACCTAATCTTTTCGCATTAGAGTCGCGTCCGTTACGGGTACTACCGCCAGCTTTCTTATGAGCCATTTGTAACTCCTGATATCTTAAGCAGAAATGCCAGTAATCTGGACTTCTGTATAGTACTGACGATGGCCCATTTGTTTCATATGGTGCTTACGTCTTCTGAATTTAATAATTTTGACTTTTTCATGTCTACCTTGAGACAAGACTGTCGCTGTAACTTTGCCGCCTTCGATAAAAGGCATGCCGACCTTAACCGCATCGTCTGACTGAATCATCAGTACTTTATCGAACTCAATGCTGTCGCCTTCGCCTAGCTCCAGTTTTTCTATTTTTAAGTAAGTACCTTCTTCTACGCGGTACTGTTTACCACCTGTTTGAATTACCGCATACATCGGCGCAAGCTCCATCAAGCATTAATCTGTTTAAAGTGAACAAAAAATTATATTTTTAAATCAAGGTCAAGTCAATCTAAATTAAACTCGCACCCTAAATATCTTATTAAAATAACACGAATAAACCATTATCATCAACCTATCTAATCAATAGCGTGGGCGATTAACGTTTTATTAAGTTATAATAGTTTAGCAGACTTTGATTTTCATGGCTATCACCCTGAAAAGTAACCCAAACATACACACGCAACACTACATAATGGCATCGCAATTACAATCTCCAGCTCCCGCCCCCATTGATTTTGATTCAATTAAAGAATTAACTACCGCTGAGGCTAAAGCCGTCGACCAACTCATTATTAACGAGTTAAGTTCCGATGTTATTCTCATTAATCAGATGGGACGTTACATAGTGGGTAGCGGAGGTAAGAGATTACGCCCGATGCTGCTGTTACTGGCTGCCAAGGCGTTGGGCGGTACCTGTCAGAATCATCTGTTGATGGCTGCGGTCATCGAATTCATTCACACCGCCACACTGCTACATGACGACGTTGTCGACGATTCCGACCTCCGACGCGGCAAAGAATCGGCCAACGCGGTCTGGGGCAATGCCGCCAGTGTACTGGTAGGTGATTATCTTTATTCCAGTGCGTTTGAAATGATGGTGCGCACCGGCAATATGCGGGTCATGGAAATACTCTCAAAAACCACCACCGCTATTGCCGAAGGCGAAGTGCTGCAACTTTTAAACTGTAACAACCCTGAAACTACAGAAGAAAAATATCTCGAAGTTATCGCCCGAAAAACAGCCATTTTATTTAGCGCCGCGACCAAATTAGCTGCGGTTATTGCCGAAGCATCAGCTGAAACCGAGCAAGGCTTAGCGTTATACGGCCAACATCTAGGCGTCGCGTTTCAATTGATTGATGATGCGCTCGATTACAAATCCAGCATAGACGAACTGGGCAAAAATCTCGGCGACGACCTTGCCGAAGGCAAACCCACGTTGCCATTGATTTACGCGATACAAAACAGCAACGAAAGCGAAGCCCAAATTATTATTGATGCGATAAAAAACGGCGATCGCGACGCTTTCAATGACGTATATGCCATCGTGCAACGCACTAAAGCTATTGACTATACAGAGCAACGCGCCGATGAAGAAGCCCAAAAAGCGATAGATGCACTAAGCGTATTGCCTGATTCCGAATACAAACAAGCCCTGACTTTATTGGCGAAATTTTCCGTGCAACGTAATTATTAATTTAGTCTTTAAGCAGCGCATTATAAGTATGCGCTTTTTCAAGCAGCAGATTATATTTATGTTCAACCTTGTCCATTATCTCGGTTAAAAACTGCGTGACCTCGGCATTTTCAACACTTCCGGCCGCCGATAGCATATAAGCCTCCAGCTCACTAACCGCATCCGTATCGACAAGCTCGTCAAGCAGCGTCGCCGCCTCGGAATCGGCCATAGCCTTCACCAGCTTATTTGCCACCAAGCCCTGTTGTAACACTTGTTGCAATGCATCAACCGCCTGAGCCATCTCCTGAACTTTTTCATTGACGGCTTGGAGTAGCGTTAAATCTTCGGTGAACTCAAGAAATTCGTTTACTGCTTTTTTTAGCTCATACAAGCGAAGCTCGTGTTTTGCCTTTATTGTTTGCCGCATAGTTATTCCAATCTCGCCCAAATGCGCCAATTATAATTCAGATTTGATGACTCAGCCGAATACCATAAATAACCAATAATATTTATCAGGTCACATAGGCTACCAACTGAATGACATTTATCAACAGAGTTGGATAAATACCGAACCAAACCAGCAGCATCGTTAAAAAAACGAGTATCGCAGTGGAAATAAAATATTGAGCGGGCTCAACTGCAGTTGCTTCGACATTCGTTGACATAACAACGATAATCCTCAAATAGTAGTAAAGCCCCAAACCGCTCCCAACGATAATAGCAAACAGCAATCCCCACAATCGGCCATCGGCAGCGCCGGTAAAGATATAGAACTTACCGATGAAACCGGCAGTCAGCGGAATACCTGCCAGCGACAACAGCATCAAGGTAAAAGCCGCCGCCAGCCATGGCCTTTGCCAGAACAATCCGCGATAAAAAGAAATATCCTCCGCTTCCGTTTGCGGCGTTGAAAGTATAGAAACAACCCCGAAAGCGCCGATCGTAGTAATGAAATAAGCAAACAGATAAAAGGTAACGGACTCTATTACCAATATTGAAGAAATGCTACCGCCCGCAATGAATGCAACCGACAGATAACCCATATGAGCGATAGATGAATAGGCCAGCAAACGCTTAACATTATTTTGCAGCAACGCCAGCAGATTACCGCCCAGTATCGATAGCCCGGCAATAACGCTGAAGATATTTAGCAATGGCTTGTATGCGTAACTGTCGGTGCTGATGAAATATCTCAAGAGCAATACGAAAACAGCGCCTTTTGAAACGGTGGCGATAAATGCAGTGATCGGCGCAGGTGCGCCCTGATAAACATCCGGCGTCCATAAATGGAACGGTATCAAGGAAAGCTTAAAACCCAGCCCGGCCACGATCAGGATAATCCCACCTAAAACCATGATATTTATATCTTCCCTGCTCGCGATATAGCCTCCAATGCCGCTAAAATAAAGTTCGCCGCATTGCGCATAGATCAGCGCCATGCCCATCAGCAGAAAAGCCGAAGACACACCCGACAATATCAGGTATTTGATTGCCCCCTCCAGCGGCCGCACTTGATTGAGCGGATAGCCTATCAACACAAACAACGAGATACTGAGTATTTCAAGACCCATAAAAAAGCTTGCAAAATGACTGCTGCCGACCAGCACTGAACCACCCAGAAGAGCAGTCAGCAGCAACAACGGGAGCTCTTCATTTTCTCCTTCACGATCTTTAAAATAGTCGTAACAAAAACCCAACACCGCAAGACCCGCCGACAGCAATAGCGCCATATAAAACAGCGTGTAAGCATCCATCCGAATCAATAAACTTGCCTGAATCGGACTTTCCCGCCATGCGATGCCCAACGACCAAAGCGACAGGATGATACCAACGGCAGCAACGCTGCAGGCCAAAATAAAATTCCGCCTGACAGCAATGCCGACCATTACCGCTATTGCAGTTCCGGCAATAGTCATAATAGGCGCAAGAGCGATAAGCTGGTTAATGCTCATCAGCGCTCCTTCTCAACGGAACTCTGTATTTCCTGCTTCAAAGCAGGAGCCGAAACATTCAATACCGCCTGAGGACTTAGGCCAAGCCAGACCGTAGTAAGCGCCAGCAAGCCTAACGATAGACGTTCTCGGCAATTGAAATCGGACAAAAGAGAATGCTGATAATGTGGACCGTAAAAAGCTTTTTGTATCACGATCAGCGCATAAATCGGGGCTAGAATAAGAACTAACGTTGCCACGAAGGTCAATAACATATTAACGCCAAAAGCCCCCTGCAACACCAAAAATTCACCAACGAAGTTTCCCAATCCCGGAAGGCCTAACGAAGCTATCGCAAAGAACAATGCCAACGCCGACAGAACGGGAAGACCAGGCCATAGCCCTCCCATATTTCCCATTTCCCGTGTATGCAGACGCTCCTGCAAAGCGCCGGCGATCATAAACAACGCCGCGGCACTGATACCGTGAGCCAGCATCGTGACGACCGAACCCTGCAAAGAGAGAGGATTCCAGGAAAACACCCCAAGCAAAATAAAGCCCATGTGGCTGACGCTGGTATAAGCAATCAAGCGTTTCAGATCGGATTGCGCGAACGCCATGACCGCAGCATAAAGCACGCTGATTGCGCCCATCGCCATAGCTACCGGCGCAAACTGATGGGCCGCTTCCGGAAACAACGGCATGACGAAACGCAGCAAGCCGTAAGCGCCGGTCTTAAGCATGACTCCGGCCAGAATCACACTACCCCCGGTAGGCGCTTGAGTATGAGCGTCCGGTAGCCAAGTATGAAAAGGCACCGCAGGCAGCTTGACAGTAAACGCAATAAAAAAACCCAACATCAGCCAAAGTGCGGCATCAGGTCCAAGAGGGGTATTGAGCAATTCGAAATAATCGAAACTATAAGTACCGCTTTTGTTATGACGTATCAGCACCAACGCTACAATCGCCAACAGCATCAGCAGACTGCTCACTTGCGTAAAAATGAAAAATTTTATTGCCGCATAAGTCCGGTTCTCATGACCCCAGATGCTGATCAGAAAATACATCGGGACAATCATCAATTCCCAGAAGAAAAAAAACAAAAATAAATCAACCGCCAGAAACACGCCTATCGTGCCGGCCAGACATGTCAGCAAATTGAAGAAAAAGAAACCTTGCCGACTCTTAATTTCGGTCCACGAACTGCTGACCGCCATAAATCCGAGTAGCACCGTCAGCATTATCAAAAGCAGACTGAGACCATCCATTGCCAGATGAAAACCAATACCGAAGCGTGGAATCCACGGAACAGAAAAGTCGGCAAACCAGGCTGATGATAAACCGTCAACATGCCCAGCCACCGAGCATGGCAATATCAGCAACAGAGCCTCAACATTAAGAGTGACGATCGCTACCCAGCGCGGAGCCTCCGGACTCCTGCGCTCTGAAAACCAGGCAGCGAACCCTCCCAACAGCAACACACAGATAAGCACAAGCAATATCACGACAGCCATCCTATAGCGAGAATAGCCACAGTGCCGAGCGCCATCAATGAAACGTACCAACGGATATGCCCGGTCTGGGACGCACTGACCAGAAAGTGTCCTCCTCTACTTAGCAACGCTAACGTAGTGTACATGCGATCTACGGCGTCGTTTTTATTAAGTTTGGCGATAGCTTTAAAGGGCCGCACCACTAATACCCCATAAAGCGCATCCATGCCCCAGCCATTAAAAAATAACCCCTGAATTTGCTTTACAAGGCCGAAGCCTGCAAGACGCTGAGCGGAAAAAGTACCGGTAAGATAGATCGATCCCGCGATGCACAAGCCAATAAAAGATATCGTAGCGGTAACAAATGAAACAAGATTAAAGTCTCGGTCAATATTAAATAAATCCGGCAATACA
Source organism: Methylobacter sp. (assembly GCA_036561025.1). Taxonomy (GTDB): domain Bacteria; phylum Pseudomonadota; class Gammaproteobacteria; order Methylococcales; family Methylomonadaceae; genus Methylobacter_A. Next base: position 88,946 of record DATBQB010000017.1, read on the forward strand.
GAATCCAAAGGGATTCGCAGCATGTCGCCAAATAGCGCCAACGCGCCAAGCAAAATCATCGGCAAGCTCATTTGCCAACCGAGCTTGCTTTCAATGGCCGGGCATTCCTTACCAAAGAAGACCACGAACACAAGACGAAAGCTGTAGATGCCCGTAATCAATGCACCTAGACAGCCTAGCGCCCATAGGATAGGAGAGACTTCGAAGGCCGCCATCAAAATCTCGTGTTTGCTGTAAAAACCTGAGGTAAAAGGCAAGGCGGATAAAGCGGCGCTGCCGATCATAAAACTCCAGAAAGCCAACGGCATGGATTTACGCAGCCCGCCCATTTTAAAAATGTTGTGCTCGTGATGAAAACAGAAAATCACCGCACCCGCGGCAAGAAACAATAATGCCTTGAAGAACGCATGAGTCAGCAAATGAAAAATCGCCGCCGACCACGCTCCAACGCCCAAAGCAAGAAACATATAACCGATTTGGCTGATCGTTGAATAAGCAAGAATACGTTTAATATCGGTCTGAACCAGCGCAGAGCAACCCGCCATCAATAAGGTAATCGTCCCAAGCACCGCGACGGCGAATTGAACCGACGGCGCCATCATGAACAAAGCATTAGTTCTGGCAATCAGGTAAACCCCCGCAGTGACCATAGTAGCGGCATGAATCAGCGCGCTAACCGGCGTAGGACCCGCCATAGCATCGGGCAGCCAGGATTGCAGCGGTAATTGAGCGGACTTACCCAGCGCTCCGCCCAGCAGCAATATTGCCGCTGCAACAGGCAACAGGGTGCCCGGAGTCCACTGGTCCGTCACCCGGAGCATTAAGAGCCGAATATCGAACGTGTGCAATTGGGTAAACAGCAAAAGCAGGCCTAATAACATAGCCGTATCACCTACCCTGGTCATCACAAATGCCTTGCGTGCGGCATAGCCGTTGTTGGGGTCTTCATACCAAAAGCCGATCAGCAGATAACTGCCGAGTCCGACGCCTTCCCAGCCCAGATAAAGCAGCGCCAGATTATCTGCCAGCACCAGCACCAGCATGGCGGACACAAACAGATTCATATAGGCGAAAAAGCGTGCATAGCCGAGGTCGGACTCCATAAATCCAGCGGAATAGATATGGATTAAAAAGCCGACACCGGTAACGACAAACAGCATCGTGACCGACAAAGCATCAAGGTAAAAGCCGAAGGGTATCGACAAATCGTCAACTTCCATCCAGTATCCCAATACCAGCCGGTAAGGTTGCATCGTTCCATTCAGGAACTCGGCTCCGAGCAGGGCGGTCAATAACGCCGAAACAGCCACACTTCCGATGCCCACCCAGGCAATCAACGGCTTGGAAAGTCGGTTACCCGCAAGTACCAGGATTAAAAACCCAAGGAACGGAAATAACGGTACCCAGCCTAGCAGCTCAGTCACTTTCATCTCCTATCCTTTCATCCCGTTTAACGAATCCGCATCCAACGTATGAAAACGGCGGAAAATTTGCAGTACCAATCCAAGTCCGACACCCACTTCAGCCGCAGCCAGAGTTAATATCAGCAAAAACATGATTTGCCCATCCGACTGTCCCCAGCGAGAACCCGCCACAATAAAAGCCAAACCGGTAGCATTGAACATGACTTCCAGAGACATCAAAAGCATAATCAGGTTACGCCGAACCAACACCCCGATTAAGCCCAACACAAACAGCACGACAGATAGCAACAGGCCAAGTTCCATCGGAATCCCGTTCATGATTTTTCCTCGGATTTAGTCATCTTCAGCATCGGCTTTCCTAAGTGATAAGCGCCGACCAAGCCGGCCAGCAACAACATCGAAGCCAGCTCCACAGCCAGCAGATAAGGTCCGTATAATGCTATCCCCACTTGCTTGGCGTTCACTATGTAACCGGTGTCGGCGTTGCCGCCAAGCACAACGATGGCCAACATTTCGACGAACAGAATCAATGCCAACAGCGACGGTCCGACCCATATATCCGGCTGTAGCCAAGCGCGTTCCTGGTCAATGGTCTGCTGCCCTTGATTGAGCATCATGATCACGAAAACAAACAGAACCATAATGGCTCCGGCGTAAATAATCACTTCCAGCACCGCGGCAAAATGAGCGCCCAATAAAAAGAACAAAACGCCAACGGCCAGCAGGGATAAAATCAGGTACAACAGTCCATGTACTGCATTAAGCCGGGTGATCATCATCACCGTAGCGAAAATCGCAACAGCAGAAGTGATAAAAAACAAAGTCAACGCCATCATGCCCTCCCCGGATCAGAGTAATTAATAGTTCTCTCACTAATCGTTCCCACGCTCCGGCGTGGGAACGATAAAAATGTACTACTCAAGGGAATAAGGTTTTCACATCAACCGGCGGCGCTTCGTTTTCAGCCTGGCCCTTGGCTTTGCCGCCAATCGTCATCCCGGCTACCCGGTAAAAGTTGTAATCGTGATACTTTCCGGTGCCATCGATTAATAAGTGCTGCTTTTCGTAAACCATGTTCTGCCGGTCGTATTCGCACATTTCAAAATCCGGCGTCAGTTGAATCGCATTAGTCGGGCAGGCTTCTTCGCAAAGTCCGCACATAATGCAGCGGGAAAAATTGATGCGGAAAAACTCTGGATACCAGCGTCCGTTCTCGTCCTCGGCTTTCTGCAAGGCAATACAATCCACCGGGCAAGCTACCGCGCATAAATTGCAGGCAACGCAACGCTCTTCGCCGTCAGGGTCGCGGGTCAGCACAATTCGTCCGCGGTAGCGTGGAGACAGCGCCGGTTTCTGTTCCGGGTATTCGACCGTATCCGGCTTGACGAATGTATGCTTCAAAACTTCCCATAATGATCGCAATTGGCTTAGCATCGATTTCTCCTTTTCCGATTCATAGGGTTCGCTCTTGCTCGCAAGCTCCAGCTTGGGAACTAGCGAACTTCAAACTGTATCCCGGCTTAAGTTGGTAGCCGCTTAAATCTCGCTCATTGTCTAGCGCCTGACTGTGCAAGGATAAAATCACGGAGCCGGTAACCAACAAATTCAACAGAGCTACCGGTAACAACACTTTCCAGCCAAAAGCCATCAGTTGATCGTAGCGGGGCCGCGGCAACGATCCTCTCAACAAAATAAAGAACATGATGCCGACAGCGGTCTTCAAACAAAACCATAGCAGCGGCGGCAACCAGGGCCCCAGCCAGCCGCCGAAAAAAAGCGTCACAATCATCGCCGAACTGAGCGTAATAGCCAGATATTCGCCGACGAAAAACATGCCGAATTTCATACCCGAATACTCGGTATGAAAGCCGGCCACCAACTCTTGTTCGGCTTCCGGCAAATCAAGAGGAGTCCGGCGGCTTTCGGCGATTACCGCAATCAGGAAAACGATAAAGCCAAAAAACTGCGGAATAATGAACCAGCCGTCGCGCTGGGCTTCGACAATCTCCCGTAAATTGAAAGTGCCTGACAGCATCACCACGCCCATCACCGAAATGCCCATGAAGACCTCGTAGCTAATTGTCTGCGCCGCTGCACGAAGGCCGCCAAGCAGCGAGTATTTATTGCTGGACGCATAGCCTGCCAATACGATGCTGTAGACGGACAATGAAGACAGCGCCAGAAAGTAAAGCAGTCCGAAATTAAAATCGATGATGCCGACGCCCGGTGCAAAAGGAACGACTGCGAAACCGGTCAGCATGGTGATAAATACGATAGTAGGAGCCAGTACGAATACCGGCTTGTCAGCGAAAGGAGGAATCCAGTCTTCCTTGAAAAACATTTTGACCATGTCCGCCACTACCTGCATTAAACCGAACGGCCCGACCCGATTGGGTCCCAGACGGTCCTGCCAGACAGCCAACAAGCGTCTTTCCACCCAGATCAGCATCGCTGCAACGAAAATCATCGACACTAAAATGCCGATAATATCGGATGCTTCGCCCAAACCTGCATTCATAACCGGTCCTCCTGATTTACTTTTTTTAACGTTACCTGAACCTTGATTTGCATAGACTGAAATGCAGGCAGCCCGGCTGTTATACCGATCAAACCGCGAGGCAAGGTAAGCTCTATTTGCACCGGAGCTTTCATAATGAAGTCTCCTGCAAGATTGCTGATTTCGACTTGATCGCCGCTATCGACTTCCAATATTTCCGAGTCCAGCGGGTTCAACAAAACACAAAAAGCGGGCAGCCGTTCAGCTATTGATGGCGAGTGCAGGCTTAATTCCTCAGTACCGAAAATATGCGGCAACGGCATGATCCGCCATCGACCTTGTTCCGGCTTGAACGCCGGTGGAATGTCGTTGAACCAGGGCATGGTGCCTGATGCTTCAATCAAACATACTCCGGCGTCACCGCCACGTAAATGGCCGGTTGTTTCTTGCTGGAATTTGTTAATCGCCTGGTTGGAGTTCCATCCCGGAGCCCAAATAACCGGCAATAAAGCCGGTGGGACGTGTGCCGTATCGCCTTCCATCGAAAAAGCGAACGGCGTTTCCATATCAGGGGGTTGAGCGGGCTCGCTGACGTTGATATTGGAGTGCATCGCAGTACGGCCGCTGTAGCGGTGAGGTTGCCTGGGAATTTTGCTGCCTTTGACCGTGTAATCTGCTCCCGGTGCGACCTGGATGATAGCGGCAAGCTCCGGAAATGCGCTTGCGCAAGCGGCGGTAAGCGCATCGTGATGCGGCCATTGGGAATTTTCGATGACAGCCGTCAGCCACTGCCAGCTACCGCGTACCGGCTCTGTTTCCGGGTAAACCGGAAAATAACGCTGAGCCCGCCCTTCGTTATTAACCAAGGTGCCTTCGGATTCGGCGAAAGCCGCGGCTGGCAGCAACAACTCGGCATGCTCCGCGGTTTTATTTTTCAGGCTGTCTATGACGACCACATGCGCCGCAGCTTCAAAAAACAAATTCACATCTTGACCCGACGCCCGGCGGTAAAGATCGTTCTCAAGAATAATCACGCTATCGGCCGAACCGTTGCCGACTCGCTCGAAGGCTTGTTGCAAACGTCTTCCACCCATTATTGCCAAGCCAAGGCTGTTACATTCAGGAACGGCAAACGTTAGTTGTTTGTCTTTTGACGCCAGCGCCTTGGCAACGTTGTAGGCCGCCTGAATCACGGCAAGATTTGCACAACTGGTCCCCGATACAATCAACGGGCGTTTTGCGTGTTTCAGGCTGTCGGCGATAGTTGACGCCAAGGATTGTTCGGCATCGCTCAAAGCGCCAGGCGCGGGAGCCGAGTGATCAAGACCATGAGCGATTGCGAAGCCCAAACGGGCAATGTCTTCGGGGTTGCCTCGATAAGTATTAATAGCCGCATCGTCCAGCCGCGTCGCGCAAATGCTGGCAATGAACACCGGCGTTACGGCCTGTTTATCCAAATTTCTCACAGCGGCATCTTGCCATGGCAATACATGCAGAGTGCCAGCCAGCTCGAACGATGCCTTACGCGCTGCCTGCCGCAGTGAAAGCGCCAGCCTTGGCGCGCTGTTGGTCACGTCTTCGCCGAGAATCAATACCGCATCGGCTTGTTCGACTTCGCGTAGCGATGGAGAATGGATGCCGCCATCAAGCATCAGTTCGGCGATAGTATTAAGTAAGGTATGTTCCGTATCCTCCAAACCGAGGAAGAAGTTTTCCTCTCCAACCAGTGTACGCAAAGCGAAATTGGCTTCCAGAGAAGCGCGTGGAGAACCGATGCCTATCGCCGGCTTATCGGCTTGCAACAGGTTACGGAAATAGCTTTCCGCGGTATCGAGAGTGATATCAAGGTGTCCGTTAAGCAGCGGCTTTCGGATGCGTTCGGGACTGTTGACGAAACCGTATCCAAAGCGCCCTCTATCGCAAAGAAAATAGCCGTTGACCTGGCTGTTATAGCGATTGATGACGCGTCTGAGTTCTCCGTAGCGCTCTCCGGGAGCGGTGTTGCAACCCAAGCCGCAATGCACGCAAATCGACGGGGCGCTTTGTAAATCCCATTTGCGTACATAATGAGCACTGAAGGTTTTGTCGGTGAAAACTCCGGTCGGACAAACTTCGACCAGATTTCCGCTGAATTCGCTTTCCAGCGCGCCATCCTCAAAACGGCCGAAATAGACGTTGTTATGCATGCCCAAAACTTGAAGATCTTTGCCTCCAGCATACTCGTCATAGAAGCGCACGCACCGGTAACAGGCGATGCAGCGGTTCATTTCATGGTTGATAAACGGGCCGAGATCCTGGTTATTATGGGTTCGTTTCAGGCCGCGGTAGCGGCGAAAAGTATGGCCGGTCATGACCGTCATGTCCTGCAAATGGCATTCGCCGCCTTCTTCGCACACCGGACAGTCGTGGGGATGGTTAGTCATCAGCAGCTCGATATTATCGCTGCGGAATTTCCGCGCCTGTTCTGCGTCCAATGAAATACGCATCGCATCGGCCACCGGCGTCATGCAGGCCATAACCAGCTTCCCCCGCTTGTCCTCCGCATCCTTGTACTGGATGATTGCGCATTGCCGACAAGCGCCAGCCGAGCCCATTGCCGGATGCCAGCAAAAATAGGGCAGATCCAGACCCAGCGATAAGCAGGCGGACAGCAGATTGCTGCCGCCCTGAACGTCATAAGATTGTCCGTCGATTTCAATGCGGGGCATCACACAGGCTCCATCGAGACGATATAGCGTTCAAAATCTTCGCGAAAATATTTAAGCGCGCTTTGCAACGGTTCCACGGCTCCGGGAGCCAACGCGCAAAAGGTATTTCCGGGCCCCAGCATGCGGGTTAATCCTGCCAAGGTATCAAGGTCTTCGATGCGGCCTTTCCCGGCAATGATGTCTTTCAGTAAGGTTACCGTCCAGGGCAAACCGTCCCGGCACGGCGTACACCATCCGCAAGATTCCTGGGCAAAGAACTGTTCCAGATTCAGTACCATTTGCACCGGGCAAGTTTGGTCGTCAAGAACGATGATGGTTCCGGTACCCATTCGACTACCGGCTTTGGCTACAGCCTCAAAATCCATGACCACATCCAGATGCTCGGGCAGCAAAAAATCGGTCGATGCACCGCCGGGCAAGAAGCCGCGCAGCTTGTAACCGTCGCGCATGCCGCCGGCATGTTGTTCGATAATTTCGCGAATGGAGGTGCCCATCGGCAATTCCCATAAACCGGGATGTTTAACGCGGCCGCTGGCCCCGAATAGCTTGGTTCCCTTATCCGCGCCTCGCGCCAAGCCCTGATACCATTCGACGCCATAATGCAAAATGTGCGGCACGTTGCATAAGGTTTCGACGTTATTGACCACGGTCGGCTTGCCCCAAAGCCCGCTGACCAGCGGAAAAGGGGGTTTGGCTCTGGGCGTGGCCCGCTTTCCTTCCAACGCATTAATCAGAGCCGTTTCTTCGCCGCAAATGTAACGCCCTGCGCTGGTATGCAGAACTATCTCCAGGCAGAATTCAGAACCCAAAACATGCTCCCCCAGATAGCCTTTAGACCGGGCTTCCAGCAACGCATCAGCAAGACGCTGCTTGGCAAGGTGGTATTCCCCTCTCAGGAAGATGTAAGCGGTATTGGCCTGAATCGCATAGGACGCGATGATCAAGCCTTCGATTAGCTGATGCGGGTCCTGCTCTATCAGCAGCCTGTCCTTGAACGTTCCCGGTTCCATTTCATCGGCATTGGCAATCATGTAGCGGGTTTGCGGGGTATCCATAGGCACCATGCTCCATTTGAGTCCTGTGCCGAATCCCGCTCCGCCGCGGCCGCGCAATCCGGCATCCTTTACCCATTGCTGCACGTCTTTCGGCTGCAACTCTGCGATTACCTTGCGCAACCCTTGATAACCGCCGGTGCTCTCGTAATCTGCCAGCGTCGCAAAGGCGCGGTCCGGTCGAATATTTTTAGTCAGCGGCTTATCCAAAGTTTCCATAGCGCGTTACCTTCCGAAAATCTCGTTAACTGCATTTTCGCCAAGGTCGAATCTCAACTGGTCGCCAACCATCGCGACCGGCGCATGATCGCAAGCGCCCAGGCACACAATCGGCAAAATAGTGTATTCGCCATCCGCAGACATTTCGCCCAACTCGACGTTCAAATGCCGACACAAACGCTCCTGCACCTGGTCGCTACCCAGCATCCAGCAAGTAACGCTGTTGCAATAATGAATGACTGTTTTACCGACGGGCTGACGGTAAATCAGGTTGTAAAAAGTCGCCACCGCTTCCAGTTGCGCGGGCGATATTTCCAATAGCTCCGCCACGGCAACCAGACATTCGTCGGAAATCCAGCGGCGGTGTTTCTGAACGATTTTCAGCGCTTCGATAGAGACCGCGGCTTTATCCGGATAATGACCTATCTCGGCGTTAATCTCCTCGATTTCAGCAGGACTTAAACCTTCAAAAATTGGCTCGTTCATTTCAGCGGTCCACGTCGGCCATCACAAAATCTATACTGGCTAATACCGCAACCAAGTCGGGAATCATCATTCCACGGCACATCATCGGAATCATTTGTAAATGCGGAAAAGACGGTGTGCGGATACGGGTACGGTACGACATAGTGCCGCCATCGCTGGACAAATAGTAAGCGTTCAAACCTTTGGTGGCCTCGACGGTTACGCAGGATTCGCCGGCAGGAATCACCGGTCCCCAGCTTACATTCAGAAAATGCTGGATCAGGGTTTCTATATCATGCAGCGTTCTGTCTTTGGGCGGCGGCGTGGTCAACGGATGATGAGCTTTATACGGCCCTTCCGGCATGTTATCCAGGCATTGTCTGATGATGCGAAGACTCTGGCGCATCTCCTCGACCCGTACCGTGCAACGATCGTAACAATCGCCGTGACTCCCGGTAGGTATTTCAAATTCGTAATTTTCGTAGCCGGAATAAGGCCGTGCTTTGCGGTAATCCCATGCAAGGCCGGTGGCTCGCAGGTTTGGGCCGGTCGCGCTCCAATCGATGGCTTCCTCGGTGTTATACGCGCCAATCCCCTTTGTTCGGCGCTTGAGCGTACTGTTTTGCAACACCAGCTTGTCGTATTGATCCAGCCGGGCAGGCAAATAATCGATAAACTCGCGTATGCGTTTATCCCATCCTTTGGGCAAATCCATTACGACGCCGCCGATTCGAAAGTAACTGGCATGCATCCGCGCGCCGCTAATCGATTCCAGAATATCGAATACTTTTTCGCGATCGATAAACATATAAAAAATCGGCGACATTTGCCCCAAGTCCTGGGCATAAGTGCCGTAAAACAACAAGTGACTGGCGAGACGGTAGAGCTCGCAGATCATCACCCGGATGACTTGAGCGCGTTCCGGAACTTCGATTCCGGCCAATTGCTCCACGGCAAGCACATAAGGCAGATTGTTCATCGAGCCGCCCAAATAATCGATCCGGTCCGTATAAGGGATATAGGTGTGCCAGGACTGCCGTTCGCCCATCTTTTCCGCGCCGCGATGGTGATAACCGATGTCCGGCAGCGCATCGACAATCTCTTCTCCATCCAGTTGTAACGCAATGCGAAACACACCATGAACACTGGGGTGATTGGGGCCCATATTCAGGAACATGAAATCGCTGTCTTCGCTGTGCCGCCGCATGCCCCAATCCTCCGGCACGAAGCGCAAGGCGTCTTGTTCGATGTCCTGTTGCTCGTCGGAAAGACTAAAAGGTTCCATTTCGGTCGCTCGGGCATAATGATCTTTACGTAGCGGATAGCCCTGCCAAGTCGGCGGCATGATGATGCGCCGAAGATGCGGGTGACCTTCAAAAACGATGCCGAACATATCCCATACTTCGCGCTCGTACCAGTTGGCAGAGGGCCAAATATTGCTGATCGTCGGAAGCGACAAGTCGGCTTCGGTCAATGCAACTTTGAGACGGATATCCTCGTTGCGTTCAAACGAGAGCAAATGATAGACAACGGTAAACTCACTGTCGGGAAGACCTTGCCGCTGAGCGCGCTGACGCTCGTCGATGGCCGTCAGGTCGAACAATAAACCATAGGGCGGAACGGCCTGCAATTTCAGATAGAAGAGAATAACGCGCAGGTTCTGCCGGGAAACCCAAAGCGTAGTTATGCCGTCGCGAGTCGACTGGATCGCAAAGCCGTTTGCGCCAATTTGCTCGGTCAGTTCGCGCACTATCCGAGGAGCGTCAGCAGGAATATCGATGTTGTCAGCGTTACTGTCCAATGAATTCCCCTTTGCACTTATTAACAGGTAAATCAATTATCAAATACTCACCACGAAGACACGAAGGACACGAAATTTTATTTCTTCGTGTCTTCGTGGTGAATAATAAATAAGTTACCGCTAGAGCTATATCTCGTCTGGGCTTCTCAACTGCCGGGTATGCATTCTTTCTTCCGTCAGTAAATCGCGGTAACTGAGCTTGGGCGGCTTGATTACAGTTTGATCGCCAACAGTCCAGCTTAGCGGCCGCCTTTCTTTGCCTATCGCATCCTGCAACAGCATCAATCCTTGCTGCAAGGCCTCAGGCCTAGGCGGACAGCCCGGCACGTAAACATCCACCGGTAAGAATTTGTCTACTCCTTGCACAACGCTGTAAATATCATACATACCGCCGGAGTTGGCGCAGGAACCCATGGATATGACCCAGCGCGGCTCCAACAGTTGATCGTAGAGCCGCTTGACTACCGGCGCCATTTTTCTAAAAACAGTACCGGAAATGACGATCAGATCCGCCTGACGCGGCGATCCCCTAATCACTTCAGAACCAAAACGGGCAATGTCATGGCGACTGGTCAATGCGGTCGCCATCTCCACATAGCAGCAAGATAAACCGAAGTTAAAAGGCCAGACGGAATTGGACTGCCCCCAAGCGACCATATCCTCAAGTTTGGCGAACAGGAAATTGCGCCGTAGCGCTTCATCGTAAGTCTGCTGACCGTGTTGTGGGGTGGAACCGGTTTCCGCTTTGGTTAAAGTCCAATGCATAGTTTTCCCCCTATGATCCGATGTTGCGCTGCCTGCGGGTACGCCAATCAAGAGCCCCAATAGCCCACAAGTAAATCAATGCAGCGATCAATACGCTTATAAATATCAATGCTTCGATAAAACCGGACCAACCGGATTCTTGTAATGCCACCGACCAGGCAAACAGGAACACGCTTTCCATATCGAAAATAACAAAAAAGATGGCAAGCAAGTAAAACTGAACGGAAAAGCGAATATGTACATCACCCGCAGCAACAATCCCTGATTCAAACGGTTCGTCGGCAGCTTTGGCACGATGTCTCTGGCCCAACAGGTATGCGCCACCTAACATGATGCCGGTGACCGCAACTACGGCTCCGAAATAAATGATCAGTTGGAGCAGATTGGCAGCAAGAATAACTTCGGAGTTCTGCATATCAGAGAGCCTCAATTTATCCATAAAAGATTAAAGATATGAACTCAACAACGGAAGGTTTTTTAGTCTTACTTAGCCTTGTAAGTAACCTCTTTCAATCGAAAAATTTACCGACACACCGATGATGCTTTAAAGCTTAATTTTTAAAGGATTATGAACCATTTTATTCATGAAGGGGAGAAAAAAATATTAGTACAAATGCCTATCTGATCAGGAAGCTGTTTCAGCCAATGACAAAAATTTTTTATGCGCAAGCTTTTTGGGAAGTAGCCGTATCATGCGCCCTCGCTATTTTCTATACGTAGTTTGCACAACTTGACGTTTTTACGACATTAAAAGCATCATGTTAAAACGTTGGGCAGTTGTATGAAAGCGATGCAATAGTTGACTATTGTTTTGAGAGAGGTAAAGAATGAAGGCACACACAATGCTAACAGCGCTCCTACTGGTGGTTTGCGGTTTGTATAGTGGGGCCAATTGGGCTCATGGTCATCTCGGCTTTTATTTTGGCGCACCGATTTATCCTTATTATCCGTATTCGTCCCCTTATTATTATCCTTACCAATCCCCCTATTATTATCCACCGACGATAATCACTATTCCCGTTACACCGCCTACTTATATACAGCGGTCGCCGCAGCCTAGCCAACAATATCCGTCCGGTTACTGGTATTACTGCAATAATCCCAAAGGTTATTACCCTTATGTCAAGCAATGCTCAGAAAGCTGGCAAGAAGTTGAGCCGGTACCGTCCACACCGCGTTAAGGAGTCTTAATATGCCGCGTTTAATTCTAATGTTTTCGGCCATGGCGATACTGACGGTCACCGGCTGCGTCAGTTTGCCCAGCGGGCCCAGTGTTATGGTGCTGCCGGGTACCGGTCTATCTTTCGAACAGTTTAGTAACGATAATGTTATCTGCCAGCAATATGCTTCGCTCCAGGTTGGCGGCACCAGCGCTAATGAAGCAGCGGTAAAAAGCGGAGTCACTAGCGCCGCAGTCGGCACGGCGCTAGGTGCGGCAGCCGGCGCTGCAATCGGTGGAGGAGAGGGTGCGGCCATTGGAGCCGGTAGCGGCTTGGTGGGCGGCAGCCTGGTTGGTGCCGGCGCCGCCAATACCTCGATGTACGAAGCGCAGGAGCGCTACGATGCGGCTTTTATTCAATGCATGTATGCCAAAGGCCATCAGGTTCCTGTGTCCGGGCAGTTCTCATATCAATCGTCCCGCCGTGCTGCGCCGCCAGCCTCGCAAATTCCGCCGCCTCCGCCCGGATCGCCGACGCCGCCTCCTCCACGCCAACAGCCATAACCAGCAAGCTTATTTAACTGATGTTGCATCACTAAAGCATAGTCCACGAAAAGCACAAAAGGCACGAAAAAAAACCGTGTACAGAAAGCATGTAACTGCAATTAAGAAGATAACAAATTCGGAGGTATTGTAGGGGCGACTTTTCTCCGTAAATAAAACATACGACTCTACTGTTTTTCGTGCCTTTCGTGGACTAATTTTTAGGTTGAACGCTGTTTAGATAATAATTCGTTGTTCAGTAACATAGTCGGTAGCCCGAAATCATCAAACGTGCGAGGATAATCAAAGCCCAACATTTCATCAGGAATGCTTATGAACCCAAACCACTTTTTAACGTCCGCTTACGGCGTACGGATACCCCGGATTATTTACGGTACGGCCTGGAAGAAAGACCGCACGGCGGCATTGGTAGAACAGGCTATCGAACTGGGTTTTCGCGGCATCGATACCGCCTGCCAGCCCAAGCATTACAACGAAGCGGGTGTCGGCGACGGCATGGCCGCCTGCCTGCAGCGAGGGATAGATCGTAGCGAGCTTTATCTGCAAAGCAAATTCACGTCGCCCAGCGGCCAAGATCCGATGCAAATGCCTTATGACCCCAACGCCGAACTCGGCGAGCAAGTAGCGCAATCATTCCAGGCCTCACTGAGAAATCTGCAAACCACTTATTTGGATTGCCTGGTGCTGCATTCGCCACTGGCAAACCTACACCACACTCTGGAAGTATGGCAGGCGATGGAGCAAATCTTTCACAGCGGCGGCGTCAAACAACTGGGAATCAGCAATTGCTACGATCCCCAACAGTTTGAGCTATTGTATCAAAATGCGACTGTTAAACCGGCTGTTATCCAGAACCGTTTTTATGCGGAGACCCAGTACGACCGCGTCATCCGCGCTTTTTGCCGGGAGCATCGGATAATTTACCAAAGCTTCTGGACGCTGACCGCGAATCCCAATGTTTTGGCTCATGCCACGCTGCAAACGTTGGCGGCGAAATACCGGTGTAGCGCTGCCCAGATATTTTTCCGCTACTTGAGCCAAATCGACATTATTCCGTTAACCGGCACCACATCGGAAAGCCACATGCGGGAAGACCTTGCGATTTTCGATTTTGAACTGGCTGCCGACGAACGAGATGCTGTAGAAGTGTTACTTTAACTATGATGACGTTGACGCTATCGATATCCAAAGCTGAAAAACAGGATGCCGGACAAATTGCTGCGCTGGTTAACTCGGCTTATCGCGGCGAGTCCAGTCAACAAGGTTGGACCTCGGAAGCTGATTTACTGACCGGGCTTAGAACCGAGGTGGAAGAAATCCTACGATTGATTTCAAGTGACGATTCGATGTTTTTGCTGTGTAAGGCTAAAGTAGATCTGATTGGGTCGGTGCATTTGCAGAAACAGGCAGAGCAGGTTTGCCTTAGCATGCTGGCAGTAAATCCGCCGTTACAGGGAAGAGGCATAGGCAAGCAATTGCTGCTTGCAGCAGAGCTGGCCGCACAGCAAACCTGGTCCGTCAATAAATCGGTTATGACCGTCATCTCATGCAGGAGCGAACTGATCGCGTTTTACGAGCGGCGCGGTTATCGGCGCACAGGAGTAAGCAAAAAGTTTCCGGTGAATCCGGAGCTATGGATGCCTAAAGTTGCAGGTTTGCGATTGGAAATATTAGAAAAAGCGCTGTAGATTTGGAACTTAGCGCATCACTATGTAGGCCGACGTAATCTCTATCAGGCTACTGCCGGTTTTATCGTTGCCTGATGCCCCGGTGTCCGATAATAGCCGCTTTCATATTCAGCCTTGTCGGGCATAAACAGCATTGCCCGACAAGGCTGAATTTATTTGTCTAATGTATCGGAGAAGTTGTCGACCATTCTCGCATTGCTTGATCTCCTGGACGATCTATTTTAACTTTATTGCCTTCGATTGATCGTACCCAGCTTACCGGAATGTAATGATGCTGGCCTCTCTTATCTTTTTTCAGTTTAATCACATTCGCCCCCTCCATATGATCGACAGTGGCAAACTGTCCGTCTTGGGAGCAGACAACGGGCATCTCAGGTTTAATCTGTTCGGTATTAATCATAGTTTTCTCCTGTTGGTTCAATTTGAGCCAGTTCTATTGAAAATTGTTGATCGGCATTCAGACACGGTTTGAAAACACTACCATTTTCGGACTTTAACTGGATTACTCGATTTTTATTAACGAATGAGTTCCCTGCATACTCCATTAAATCCCCCAGTCTGTATTTTAAATTTACATAGATAATTAAAATCGGTCTGTGCGACTTCGTACATAGGGTTTGGAGACTTTATAAAACCCGTTTTTAAAAGTTGAGTACGCGTAATATTGACCCGCATTCATGTTTTTATCTGCGCCGGTTTCGGAAAGTAGCGTTTCAGCTTCCGGCACATGGTTGATCCCGATACGCACAGTAACTTGGCGGTCTCTTTCCGGCTTTATTTAATATCTCAATCTGGTATCTTTGTGCTTGGCTTAGCTGTTTTTAGTTTCTCATACGCTTTCTCATCTTTGGTCGAATTAAAAAAACCTGAATCTAATCAGCTAACCTTTTTCTTTTCCGATCAATGTCGATTACACTTATGAGTTGAATCTAAGAACCGTATTGAATTACTATGGAACATAAAGACTATCTTCAAATATTTCCATCTGATGAACTTGAGCCCCCCATTGATGAAATTGATACAGGATTTAGTTCAAAATACATGCTGATTTTTTGCTAAACGCTATTTTCGTGCAGCTTTTAGGAGACTGTCCGATTACAACTCAATCAAAACATAACGCATTGAAACAATTGAAATATTATTTTTTAGTAAAACAGCAAAAAATCAATATCCTTCAAAATGGACTTACCTAATGCAAACAATTATCGACTTAACGGAGCTTGCTGAAGGTGACATTATGCTTAATTATTTTAAAAGAAAAATTATGACAAATGTTTTAGTGGTTCAAGTTGCTCAACCAAAATTATCTTTGCCGACCTTTCGGCATACCGCTACGCTACTTCATTCACCAATAACTTCATGGATTACTCTACCTCCTCTGTCCTTCGGATTGCATCTTTTGCATTCACGCAGTCATCGTGCAGGATGACATTATGAGTAACAGTCATGCCATTATTCTTGCCGGCGGCAGCGGCAGTCGTCTCTGGCCGCTTTCGCGCACATTACGTCCCAAACAGTTGCTTCCGCTCGATGGCGAACGCACTTTGTTGCAACAAACAGCAAATCGTTTGCTCAAGCATGTGAATGCCGAATGCTTGTTAACGGTGACTCATCAGGATCACAAGTTTGAGGTAAAGGGACAGTTGGCCGAAGTCGATGCCCGGCTTCCTACTGCGGTATTGGCCGAACCTTGCGCGCGCAATACCCTGCCCGCGATTGCTTGGGCGGTATGGGAAATTTTTAAGCAGGATCCTGACGGCACGGTCGGCGTTTTTCCTTCCGATCATGCAATTGGCGACGAACAAAGCTTTCTTTCGGCTTGGCGATCTGCCGAACTGGCGGCAGCAGACGGTTATCTGGTATTGCTTGGCATCACGCCATCCGAACCGGCGACCGGTTACGGCTATATTCAACCTGGGGAATCCCTGAATATTCAGGCCGCAGTCAACCCGGTTTTGAGCGTGTCCCGTTTTGTCGAAAAACCGGCTCTGGAAAACGCAATAAAATTTGTCGAAAACGGTTACTTGTGGAATAGCGGTATGTTCGTATTCCGTGCCGGCGATTTTATGCAAATGCTGGAGCGGCATCAGCCTGAAATCCACCGGGCCATAACCTCCATGTCGGGAATGGCCGACGTGGAAGCGTCTTATGACAAACTGCCGAATCTATCCATTGATTACGGTTTGGCCGAAAAAGCGAATAAAGTGGCGGTGGTGCCTGTGTCTATGGGCTGGAGCGATCTCGGCAGTTGGGAGTCTATTTATCAGCATCGCGACAAGGATGAAGCCGGCAATGTCGCCCAGGGCGATATTCTGGTGCATGACACTCAAGACAGCCTGCTATGGAGCTCGAACGGCCTGCTGGCTACTTTGGGCGTACGGAATATTGCGGTGATTCAGACCGCTGACGCGACATTAATTTGTGATCGAAACCGCACGGAAGACATCAAACAATTGGTCGCACTAGTACAGCAAACCCATCCTCATTTGACTGAAACGCATTTGACGGTACATCGTCCTTGGGGAATATACAGAGTGTTGGAAGAGGGACCTAATTTCAAGATCAAATGTATTATCGTCAATCCCGGAGCCAAGCTCTCCATGCAAATGCATAAACACCGCTCAGAGCACTGGGTTGTGGTATCCGGCGCAGCCAAAATCACTAATGGCCAACAGGAAATCAACTTGGAAGCCAACCAATCAACCTATATTCCCAAAACCCATCCGCATCGATTGGAAAACCCCGGCGACATTCCCTTGCAAATTATCGAGGTACAATGCGGCGAGTATGTGGGAGAAGACGATATTGTGCGTTTCGATGATACCTACGACAGAGCATAACCCAATGAATAAAATAGCATTAATTACCGGAATTACCGGGCAGGACGGTGCCTATCTGGCTGAGTTCCTGCTCCAAAAAGGCTACATAGTGCATGGCGTCAAGCGGCGATCATCACTGTTCAATACCGACCGTATCGATCATCTCTATCAGGATCCGCACGTCAAGGATGCGCGTTTCTTTTTACATTTCGGCGACTTAACCGATGCGACCAACCTGATCCGCATTATCCAGCAAGTTCAGCCGGATGAAATTTACAATCTCGCCGCGATGAGCCATGTCGCGGTGAGCTTTGATACCCCCGAGTATACTGCCAATGCCGACGGTATCGGTACGCTGCGTATTCTTGAGGCTATTCGCATTCTGGGTATGGAAAAGAAGACCCGTTTTTATCAGGCTTCTACCTCCGAGTTATACGGCTTGGTGCAGGAAACGCCGCAGAAAGAGACCACGCCGTTTTATCCGCGTTCTCCTTATGCCGTCGCCAAGCTTTATGGTTATTGGATCACTGTCAATTACCGCGAGGCTTATGGCATGTATGCCTGTAACGGCATATTGTTTAACCACGAAAGTCCAATACGCGGCGAGACTTTTGTCACCCGCAAGATCACTCGTGCTTTGGCGCGGATAAAGCTGGGTTTACAAGATTGTCTTTATCTAGGCAATCTCGATGCCCTGCGCGATTGGGGGCATGCCAAAGACTATGTTGAGATGCAATGGTTAATGTTGCAACAGGATCAGCCTGAAGATTTTGTTATCGCTACCGGCGAACAATATCGTGTGCGTGATTTTGTCAATACAGCGGCGAAAGAGCTGGGCATCTTTCTGTGTTGGGAAGGAAAAGGCGTTCAGGAAATTGGTATCGTGAGTCAAGCGGCGGCAGATCAACAGTTTTTAGTCGGTAAAACCATTATTCAAGTTGATCCGCGTTATTTCCGCCCCACCGAAGTGGAAACTTTGCTGGGCGATCCAAGTAAGGCAAAGGCGAAGTTGGGTTGGGCGCCCAAAATTACATTCAAGGAACTGGTAGAGGAAATGGCGCGTGAGGATTTAGCTCTTGCGCAGCGAGACCATTTTTGCCATACGGAAGGTTTCAAAACATATGCCCGGCATGAGTAAGCCTACTGAGTATTTGGTTTTTGGGCTAACTTGACGAGACTGAAAATATGAAAATTCGTGTTCTGCTGACGGGCGGAAGCGGCATGGTGGGCAGAAATTTTCTTGAGCATCCTGCTATCGGTGAATTCGATGTTCTTGCGCCGCAGAGTAGTGAACTCAATCTGCTGGATAACAGGGCGGTAGAGGCCTATCTGGCTGAAAAGAAGCCCGATCTCGTGATTCATGCAGCAGGCCGGGTCGGCGGCATTCAGGCCAATATGAGGGACCCCGTCCGCTTCCTGATGGACAATCTCGATATGGGCCGCAACATCGTTTGGGCTGCGCATCAGGCAGGCATTAAGCGCTTGATCAATCTGGGCAGCTCCTGCATGTATCCGCGCAATTACTCCGAACCGTTGTGCGAAGAAATGGTACTTAAAGGCGAGCTGGAACCTACCAACGAAGGCTATGCTCTAGCCAAGGTGGTGACGGTGAGGCTGTGCGAGTACATCATGCGAGAAGATGACACTTACCGATATAAGACGCTTATCCCATGCAATCTCTATGGCCGTCATGACAAGTTCGATCCGGCGCATTCGCATCTGGTGCCTGCGATTATCCATAAAGTCTATCAGGCGAAACAAAGTGGGCAGCAGGCTGTCGAGATATGGGGCGACGGAACTGCCCGGCGCGAATTCATGTATGCAGGCGATTTGGCTGACGCGATGGTTCGCGCTATCACGGAGTTCGATTCCTTGCCGAATTTGATGAACGTGGGCTTGGGTTATGACTACACCATCAACGAATACTATCAAGCCGCAGCCGAGGTGATGGGGTATACCGGGGAGTTCGTTCACGACCTTAGCAAACCGGTCGGAATGGCGCGCAAACTGGTCAGCGTGGAGCGTCAGCAGGCATGGGGTTGGTCGGCGCGCCATGATTTGCGTGAAGGCATCGAAAAAACCTACAACTATTATTTGAAGGCATATCAGCAATGAGTTTCAAATTTCCATTAGCTGCCGCCTCTTGGGATAAAGAAGAGATCGTTGCGATGCAGCGCGTTATCGCATCCGGCATCTTCACCATGGGTGCTAACGTGCAAGCTTTCGAGCGCGACTTCGCACACTATGTCGGTAGTCGGCATTGCGTGATGGTGAACTCCGGCTCTTCGGCCAACCTGTTGATAGTGGCGGCATTGTTCTACACCAAGAATGACAAGCTGAAACTGCAACGCGGCGATGAAGTCATCGTGCCGGCGGTGTCGTGGAGCACCACCTATTATCCGCTGTATCAATACGGTTTGAAGATCAAGTTTGTCGATATCGATTTGCACACCTTGAACTATGATCTCGACCAGCTGAAGCAAGCCGTCACTGATAAGACCCGCGCAATCATGGCTGTGAATCTGCTAGGCAATCCAAATGATTTCGAACGTATCCAACAGATCATCGGCAATCGTGACATCGTTTTGATCGAAGATAACTGCGAATCCATGGGAGCCACTTTCCAAGGCAAGCAAGCCGGAACCTTTGGCGTGATGGGCAGCTTCAGTTCATTCTTTAGTCACCATATCTCCACTATGGAGGGCGGCCTGATCGTTACGGATGACGAAGAGCTTTACCAAATCCTGCTGTCGCTCCGTGCCCACGGCTGGACGCGCAATCTGCCCAAGCACAACCTTGTCTGTAGCGACAAAAGTGATGACCCGTTCGAGGAATCGTTCCGTTTCGTGCTGCCCGGTTACAACGTGCGTCCGTTGGAATTGGAGGGTGCGCTGGGTGTCGAGCAACTGAAGCGTTTGCCGAACATGGTGGAAGAGCGCCGCAAGAACGGCAAATTGCTGCAAACGGCGCTAGGCGATCATCCTGACATTCTTATCCAACGCGAGATCGGCGAAAGCAGTTGGTTCGGATTTAGTCTAGTGATTCGACCCGGCCGCCAACTGACGCGCAAAACGTTGGTGGCAAAACTGAATGAGCTGGGCTTTGAGTGTCGCCCTATCGTGACAGGTAATTTTGCCAAGAACGAGGTGGTAAAATATTTCGACTCGGAAGAACATGGTACGCTGAAAAATGCGGAGCACATCGACCAGAGCGGGCTATTTGTTGGCAACCATCATTACCCGATACCTGAAGCCTTTGCGGCGCTTGCCAAATTGTAAAAGAGGAATTCAATGAAAGCCGTCATTCTTGCTGGTGGATTAGGGACGCGAATCAGCGAAGAGACCTCTACGCGTCCGAAACCGATGATTGAGATCGCTGGACGCCCGATTCTTTGGCATATCATGAAAATATACTCAGCTCATGGTATCAACGAGTTCGTAGTGTGCTGTGGCTACAAAGGCTATGTCATCAAGGAATACTTTGCCAATTATTTTCTGCACATGTCTGATGTGACATTCGATATGCAGGGCAACAAGATGGAAGTGCATCAACGCAACGCCGAGCCATGGAGAGTGACATTGGTAGATACCGGCGACGATACCATGACGGGTGGCCGTCTAAAACGTGTGGCGGACTATATAAAGAACGAGTCCGAGTTTTGTTTTACTTATGGCGACGGCGTTGCAGATATTGATGTCGGCGCGCAGATTGCTTTTCACAAACAGCATGGCAAGATCGCTACCGTTACCGCTGTGCAACCTCCCGGACGCTATGGTGCGCTCAATATGGATGGAGATGCGGTGCGAGGTTTTATCGAGAAACCGCAGGGCGATGGTGGCTGGATCAACGGTGGGTTCTTTATCTTGTCGCCGCGCTGCCTGGAATTTATTGACGATGATGCAACTTCTTGGGAAGGGCCGGCGTTAAGCCGTCTGGCTTCACAAGGCGAGTTAATGGCATATCAGCATCGAGGATTTTGGCAGCCTATGGATACACTGCGCGATAAGAATCATTTGGAAAACCTGTGGCAGAGCAATCAAGCACCGTGGAAGACGTGGAATTGAATAAAGATTTTTGGCGCGGGAAGCGCGTCTTTTTAACCGGGCATACCGGATTCAAAGGAGGTTGGCTGTCCCTATGGTTGCAATTCATGGGCGCCGAAGTGCATGGTTATGCGCTCAACCCACCGACCGAGTTCAATCTTTTTACTGTGGCGGAAGTTGGCAAAGGCATGGCAAGCAGCATCATAGCGGACATCC
This sequence comes from Methylobacter sp., assembly GCA_036561025.1. GTDB lineage: Bacteria > Pseudomonadota > Gammaproteobacteria > Methylococcales > Methylomonadaceae > Methylobacter_A. Next base: position 110,366 of record DATBQB010000017.1, read on the forward strand.
GGGATGCCGATAAGCTGCGGGAATCCATGCAAACCGTAAATCCGGAAATCGTTTTCCATTTGGCGGCACAATCATTGGTGCGCCATTCCTATGCGCAACCTACAGAAACCTACGCAGTAAATGTGATGGGTACGGTACATTTACTTGAGGCCGTGCGCGCCACACCGAGCGTGAAAGCAGTAGTGAATGTCACTACCGATAAATGTTATGAAAATCGCGAATGGGCATGGGGTTACCGAGAAACAGAGGCGATGGGCGGATTTGATCCCTATTCCAGCAGCAAGGGCTGTGCAGAGTTGGTTACATCGGCTTATCGACAGTCATTTTTGGAGCAAAAAGGTATAGCGCTGGCTAGTGCAAGAGCGGGTAATGTGATTGGCGGCGGCGACTGGGCAACTGATCGTCTGTTGCCAGATTTTTTTCGCGCGATGGATGCGGGTGAAATACTCAATATTCGTTCACCCCAATCTACACGCCCTTGGCAGCATGTACTGGAGCCTCTGTCCGGGTATTTGACGCTGGCCGAACGGCTCTACGAAAACGGCATGCAGTTTGCGGAGGCATGGAACTTTGGCCCGCGCGATGAAGACGCCCGCTCGGTAAAGTGGATTCTGGAGCGATTGGCCGAAATACGTAAGGACGTCATTTGGCAATGCGACGAAACGCCACAACCGCACGAAGCACACTATCTAAAATTGGACAGCAGCAAGGCGCGCCATCAGTTGAGCTGGCATCCCCGCTGGAATTTGCAGACGGCATTACATAAAACTCTGGAATGGCATGAGGCGTGGAGTAATTCTGAAGACATGCTCTTAGTCACGCAGGCACAAATAACAGAATATCAATCTCTGGAACGATACGGCTAACTATGTCGCGTTTTGATTTTACTCCAACCTCTCTGAAGGGATTGACGCTGGTACAGCGCAAAGTACTTGAAGACCATCGCGGTTTTTTGTCGCGTTTTTATTGTGCTGAAGAATTTGGTGCGGCTGGCGTCGTAAAAGCTATCGCTCAAATCAATCACACACTCACACGCAGAAAAGGCGCAGTTCGCGGCCTGCATTTTCAATATCCACCGCATACCGAAACCAAGCTGGTAAGCTGCTTGCAAGGCGAAATATTCGATGTGGCCGTTGATTTGCGTCGTGATTCACCGACCTTTTTGCATTGGCATGGCGTGGTGCTCTCAGCACAGAATCGTCAAAGCCTGCTCATCCCTGAAGGATTTGCACACGGTTTTCAGGCATTGTCAGAAGATTGCGAGTTGATTTATTTGCACACGGCTGCTTATTGCCCCGAATCGGAGGACGCCCTGAACGTTGCCGACCCAAAGCTCGGCATTGCTTGGCCACTTGTTATTACCGAAATTTCAGAGAGAGACTATAACCATAGAATGATTGAACAAAACTTTCAGGGAATTACTTTATGAAATGTCGTCATTGCCAGGCTAAGCTAACGTTGTCGCTGATTGATTTGGGTACAGCGCCGCCATCCAACGCCTATCTCACCCAGCAAACATTGCATTCGCCTGAAAAATATTTTCCTTTGCGGGTACTGGTGTGTACCGAATGCTGGTTGGTACAAACCGAAGACTACGCTGGAGCAGACGAGTTATTCTCCGCCGATTATGCTTATTTCAGTTCGTTTTCGATGACTTGGTTAAAACATGCTGAGAAATATGTGGCGGATATGGCGCAACGTTTTGCCTTAGATAAAAATTCCCATATCGTTGAAGTGGCGGCGAATGATGGCTACTTACTGCAGTACGCAAAAGCACGTGGCATACCTTGCTTAGGTATAGAACCTACCACCAGCACAGCTGATGCCGCGCGCGCCAAAGGTATCGAAATCGTTGAAGCATTTTTCGGTGTGAAGTTGGCTCAGCAACTTGCAGCGCAAGGGAACCAGGCCGACCTGACAACCGCCAACAACGTATTAGCGCATGTTCCGGACATTAATGATTTCGTCGGAGGTTTTGCGATGTTACTTAAACCAGCAGGCGTGGCGACCTTTGAGTTCCCCCATCTGCTGCACTTGGTATCTGAAAACCAGTTCGACACCATTTATCATGAGCACTACTCCTATCTTTCACTGACTGCGGTTAAGCGTATTTTTGAGCATAATGGCTTGAATGTCTTTGATATCGAGGAACTGCCTACACACGGCGGCAGCTTGCGTGTTTATGCACAGCGTAGCGATACAGGAGAGCGTGAAGCCAATTCGAATGTAGTCAAGATATTAGAGCGCGAGGCAGCGGTAGGTATCACTGCTTCAGCGTTTTATACAGGCTTTCAAGACAAGGCAGATCGGGTGAAAAATGATTTACTAACCTTCCTAATTGAGGCTAAGCAAGCAGGCAAAACAGTAGCCGGATATGGTGCGGCTGCAAAGGGGAATACGCTATTGAATTACGCGGGTGTTCGACCTGATTTGTTACCGTACGTGGTAGATCGCAATCCGGCTAAGCAAGACAAATTTTTACCGGGATGTCGTATCCCGATTGTTGCTGAAACGCATCTAAGACAAACAAAACCGGATTACATAGTAATCCTGCCCTGGAATTTGCGCGAAGAAATAATGGTTCAATTAGCCTATATTCGTGACTGGGGCGGACAGTTTGTAACTGCAGTGCCAGTTTTGGAGATCAAATGAAGTCACGCATTTTCTACACAAAGCCTTCCATTACCGAGAAGGAAGTTGCATACGCCACCGACGCTGCTCGTAATGGCTGGGGAGAGCGTTGTTATGAATATATAACCCGCTTTGAAGACAAATTTCGCGAGTTCACCGGAGCTAATTATGCGATTGCCACGTCAAGCTGCACGGGTGCGCTGCACATGGGCTTGGCCGCTTTAGGTGTGGGACAGGGCGATGAGGTCATTCTGGCGGATATTAATTGGATCGCATCGGCAGCCCCCATAACTTACCTCGGAGCTAAACCGGTATTTGTGGACATTTTGCCGGATTCCTGGTGTATTGATCCTGGCTTGGTAGAAGCCGCAATTACACCCAAGACGAAAGCGATTATTGCCGTCCACTTATATGGCAATCTTTGCGACATGGGGCGCTTGCTTGAAATCGGAGCGAAGCATGGCATTCCAGTTATCGAAGATTCTGCCGAGGCGATCGGTTCGTACTGGAATGGACATCATGCAGGAACATTGGGTGCGTTTGGGGCGTTTTCCTTTCATGGCACCAAGACGTTGACAACTGGCGAAGGAGGAATGTTCATTACTCAGGATCGGGATCTTTTTGAAAAAGTGCTAACCTTGAGCAATCACGGCCGCGCTGCCGGGCAAACCAAACAGTTTTGGGCGGACATGGTCGGTTTCAAGTACAAAATGTCCAATATCCAAGCGGCAATCGGATATGCGCAGATGGAGCGTATCGGGGATCTCGTTGTGGCGAAACGGCATATTTTTAATTACTACAAAAACAACCTCCAGGGCTTGCCGTTAACCATGAATCCGGAATCGGCAGGCACGAGGAACGGGTACTGGATGCCTACCATCGTAATCAACGAAGGCGTTTCTTTTGACCGGGAAGAGTTACTTGCGGCGTTCAAAGCGGATAATATCGACGGGCGAGTCTTTTTCTGGCCGCTAAGCATGCTGCCCATGTTTACGGCAAAGTTGGAGAATGCAGTCAGTTATGGGCTTTATTCACGTGCGGCCAATCTTCCTTCGTATCATGACTTGACCGAGCCGGAGATGGATAGGGTCATTGAGCACGTCAGGCAACACCTCAGTGCATAATTCTGAAACCAGTTAATCCGCGAGGAAACTATGAATCAAAACAGATTGCTTACTGAAAAGCAGATATCAGAATTTTGCCGCGATGGCGTGTTGATACTGAGAAATTTCTATAGCTTGGAACGCGATATATACCCGATTCAGAAAGCCGTACATGAAATTATCGGATTGATTATTGCAAAATATAAGCTTCCGATTGTCCGTCCGGAATTTACCCCGGAATCGTTCGATGCGGGATTTCAGCAGGTGATTTCGGCTAACAGGGCATACGGGGCGGAGATTTACGATGCCGTGAAGCAAATTCCTGCGTTCATCCGCCTTGTTGCCGATCCGGTGCATGAGCAATTATTTCGTGAGTTGCGTGTGGGTTCTTTGCCTGCGGTTGCTGCGGGTGGCTACGGCGTGCGTATTGATAATCCAAACGAAGACAAATTCCGCGCGAACTGGCATCAGGAATATCCAGCACAGTTGCGTAGTCTAGATGGATTGGTTTACTGGAGCCCGCTAGTTCGTGTCACTGAAGATATGGGACCGGTTGAGTTTTGTCTAGGTTCGCAAGTCGAAGGACCGGTATCGGTGTTTACTCGGGAAAAAAACAGCCCAGAAAAGACGGGGGCATATTCTCTGACCCTCAAAGATGAGCAGAATTTGCTGAAGAAGTATTCGCATGTTAGCCCGCTCACGGCACCAGGAGATTTGGTCATCATAGACTTTTTGGTTTTACATGCATCGGGGCACAATAGAAGCAATCGATCTAGATGGTCAATGCAATTGCGCTATTTTAATTATATGGAACCAACAGGACTTTCTCATGGATGGAAAGGTTCATATGCTGCTGGCATCGATTTTCGTCAGGTACACCCTGAACTCTGCGCGGACTAAAAGATGAAATTAAACTGTAATTTATGTAGTAATCCACTTACCGATAAGATTTACGAATCAGGATCGGCAAGATCACTTACTTCTTTATGTACGTCATATATGGGCGCAACACAAGTTTACTTTTGTCATTGCTGCGGACATCTGCAAAGTGCGGAAATTGACAATATAGAGGGATATTACGACAGCGACTATGACATATTAGTTACAAGTGATGAAGAGGATCAGATTTACGAGGTTATCCATGGGCGGAATGTATATCGAACCGAGCATCAGGTTGAGACACTGCTTAACAAAGTGGCATTGTCGCAAGACGCCATGATATTGGATTATGGATGTGCGAAAAGCTCTACCATGCGTACGCTGTTGAACAAGAACAATGCAGTTCGACCTCATTTGTTTGATGTCAGTAACCGATACATCCCGTTTTGGGAGAAGTTTTTACCAGAAGATTGCTGGGCAACCTATTCCATGCCGGACAAATGGAATGGACAATTTGATGTAGTCACTTCATTTTTTTCTTTAGAACATATGGCGAGACCGCAGGACGCATTGCGGCAAATCTTCCGTGTTCTTAGTCCGGTAGGAATTTTTTACGGGATTATTCCGAATGTGTTTTCCAACACGGCCGACATGATTGTGGTTGATCACGTTAATCACTTTACAGAAGTTTCACTGAGTTATTTGCTGTGCAGCCAAGGATTTGATGTTATAGAGATTGATGAACGCGTACACAAGGGCGCATTGGTATTTGTTGCTAAGAAAGGGGCTACGTGCTCTGCCATGGACGTTTTGCCAGTGGAGAGCGAAGTAAAGACGACTTATCAGAGGGCGTATAAAATTGCGGAATATTGGAAAACGGCTGGTAGCAAGATAAGAGCTTTTGAGCAAACGATTGCTGGCGATAAACGGGTTGCGATTTACGGAGCCGGATTTTATGGAGCATTTGTTTCATCCAGCTTGGCGCATTCTGAACGAGTTGAATACATTGTCGACCAAAATCCATTTTTGCAAGGTCCCGGGTCGATTGGCATACCAATAGTTTCCCCAGCCAACTTGCCCAAAAGTATCGACACGGTTTTTGTTGGGCTGAATCCGGCGCATGCCAAAAGGCTGATTTCAGACATTGCTGAATTCAGAGACAGAGACATAATTTTCTTTTATTTGTGAACACATATTATGATTGTTGGAAATAATATCGTCTTGCGGGCGTGGTCGGAAAATGACCTTCAGGCACTACAGGCATTGCGTAATGACTTCCAGTTACAACAGCAACTTATGGCGCTTCCCAAAGCAAATTCTCTAGATCAGGTCAAAGAATGGTTAGCGAACAAAACTAAATCAGCGGATAGTCTGTTCTTTATCATTGCATGCAAACAATCTAACCAACTAGCTGGATATGTACAAGTCGTAGGGATTGATCTTGCCAATGGGTCGGGACGGCTAGGTATCTGCGTTATTCCGAGCGCTCAAGGTAAGGGATACGGTGGCGAGGCTATTACGTTGCTCGAAAGTTACCTGTGCGAAGTTTGGAGGTTGAGGAAACTTGTTTTGGAGGTGCTGTCGGAGAATGAACGCGCATTGCATCTATATGTGAAACTTGGATTTTCAGAGATTGGGCGTTTTCGTCGCCATTTTTTTATCAACAATGAATATTGTGATGCGGTAATTATGGAAAAATTTCTTCGCTTATGAAAGTGGTGATTTCGCAACCGATGTTTTTTCCATGGGTGGGTATGTTCGAGCAAATTCGGCTGTCCGATGTTTTTGTTTACTACGGAGATGTGCAATTTTCCAAAGGAAGTTTTACCAATCGTGTACAGATTAAAACTGCTCAAGGTGTTAAATGGCTAACCGTTCCGCTGGAAAGCGTTTCGCTTGGACAGGCCATTGATGATGTAAAGATTAATGATTCGACTAATTGGCGAAGGCAACATTTAGATTTTCTCAAGCAAGCTTACGCGGGAACGCCCTATTATAAGCAGATGTTAGAATTGGTTGCGTCCGTATATAACCAGAAAGTTGAGTCGATCGGAACGTTGAGCCGCCTGTCTCTAGAAGTGTGTTGCGAATACTATGGCTTAGACGTGGGAAGGCGTTTCGTAGATGTGCGAGAACTAGAAATTGGGGGAGCAAGTAGCCAAAGGGTGCTTGATGTAGTTAAGGCGCTGAGTGGCGATATATATATTACTGGACTAGGTGCACGAAATTATCTTGACCATCAGTTGTTCGAGAAAGCAGGCGTTCGCGTTGAATATATGGGATATGAAAAGGTGGGTTATCCACAACTTCATGGCGAATTTACTCCCTACGTATCAATTTTGGATTTGATCGCAAATGTTGGAAAAGAAGGGGCCGAATATATTCGGTCTGGGACTATTTATTGGAAGGAATATTTGAGTCATGAATGAGATCGAAAAATTTAAGCGAGAGGTTCAAGAAAATATCCATGGGTTATTAGAGGATGTTGATGTTCAGGCATTGTCTCGAATCTGGATGAGAGAAATCACGCGGCATAAATATGCATACAATTTTACTTGGATGGGGCGTCCGATAATTCAGTTTCCACAGGACATGGTTGCTATGCAGGAAATCATTTGGGCGACTAAACCCGATTTGATTATTGAAACCGGGATTGCTCATGGCGGTTCATTGATATATTACGCATCATTGCTTGAAATGATGGGGTTGGATGGATATGTTCTGGGAATTGATGTTGATATCCGTACCCATAATCGAACAGAAATTGACGCGCATCCTATGCGTAAACGCATCGAGATGGTACAAGGATCTTCGATTGCGTCAGATACAGTGGCAGCGGTGTCCAAGCATGCTGAGGGGAAAAAGAGCGTCCTGGTAGTCCTTGATTCCAACCATACGCATGAGCACGTTTTAAAAGAATTGGAGTTTTACTCACCGTTCGTAACCAATGGTAATTACTTAGTTGTGTATGATACCTTGGTCGAAAATATGCCGGATGATTTAATTAAAGATCGCCCTTGGGGAAAGGGCAACAATCCGAAGACAGCCGTATGGGAGTTTCTGAAAACAACAGATCGATTTGAAATTGATAAATCAATCGAAGCTAAAATTTTGATTACTGTTGCACCGGATGGGTATTTAAAGCGTGTTCGATAAGCGTGTTTTTTGATCGCAAGCAGTATGGCGCTTAAGCGTAATATTATTGCCAACTATGTTGGTCAAGGCTGGTCTGCCATCATGGGACTGGCTTTTGTTCCTTTATATATTCAATATCTTGGAATGGAAGCCTATGGACTCATTGGGCTTTTTGCAGTGATGCAAGCCTGGTTGACATTGCTTGATATGGGCATGACGCCCACCCTCAACCGGGAAATGGCGCGATTTACCGCAGGTGCGCACAGCGCCCAATCGATCCATGATTTGTTGCGTAGTTTAGAGGCAATATGTATAAGTCTCGCTGTCATTATCGCCCTGACTGTATGGGCGGCATCCGACTATTTGGCAAGCGAATGGCTTAAAGCAGATAAACTGCCCATCACCGTTGTTGCACATGCAATTTCTGTCATGTCGCTGGTCGTCGCCTTGCGCTTTGTCGAGGGCATTTATCGCGGCTCGCTGTTCGGGTTGCAACGTCAAGTTTGGTATAATGGGGTTAATGCCTCTATTGCAACACTACGACATGCTGGTGCAGTAGCTGTTTTAGCATGGATATCGCCTACTGTTGAAGCTTTTTTCTTTTGGCAGGCAGCCATCTCATTACTATCTATCGCAATATTTGCCATGGGTGTTCATCGTGTATTGCCAAGGTCACCTTTGCCGCCGAGATTCACACGTAAAGCCATTGCGGATGTTTGGAAGTTTGCCAGTGGGATGATGGTCGTTACCTTTCTCGCTATACTCCTGACTCAGGTGGACAAAGTTATGCTTTCCCGCCTACTATCATTGGAGTCCTTTGGCTACTACACACTTGCGGCAACAGTTGCCGGTATGCTTTATATAATCATCGGGCCCATCACCACGGCATGTTATCCACGTCTAGTCGAACTTTCGACCCAAAAAAATCAGATCCCGATAATATTTGCTTACCACCAAGGCGCACAATTGATTACGCTGTTGACTGCTCCTGCGATGATGCTACTGAGTTTTTTTTCTGAGGATGTCATGTTCATATGGTCGGGGAATGTAAATCTTGCTGAGCATACTGCGCCTATCCTGTCGATTTTTGTGCTTGGGGTGTTTTTAAATGGATTGATGCACATGCCCGCTCAACTACAGCTTGCGTATGGGTGGGTTAGCCTTGGTATCAAGACAAACATCGTGGCTGTAGCTGTACTTATTCCAGCAATATTATGGGTTGTCCCACGGTACGGCGCCATAGGCGCCGCTTGGATTTGGGTGGTTTTGAATGCGGGTTATGTCTTGATCGCTATACAATTCATGCATCACAGACTTCTCACTAGCGAAAAGTGGAGATGGTATTTTGATGATGTGTTTTTACCCGCAAGTGGGTCAATTGGTATCATGTTGCTTGCCAAACAATTTCAGCCGACAATCTATCAGAATCGGTGGAACGAATTTTTCTTTTTATCGATTGTGGGGATACTTGCACTAGTGACATCAACTCTATTAGCTGGCCGGATTCGGTCTAGGTTGTTTGCATTCATGATTAACAATCACTTAGGGAAGCCGTATTTTAGGGTTAGAAAATGAACCAAGCTAATCAGGAAAGAAAAATAATAGTTAGTATCGGCATGCCCGTTTACAACGGTGAAAAATACATTCGGGATGCGCTTGATTCACTGCTTAACCAATCAATTACTGAGTTCGAGTTAATTATTTCCGATAATGCATCCACAGATAATACAGAAACGATTTGCCGAGGATATGCCGAAGAGGATGCACGAATTAAATATTTTCGCCAATCAGTAAATTTAGGTGCGGCTGCTAATTTTCAATTCGTTCTGAATAAAGCTTGCGGGAGGTATTTCATGTGGGCTGCTTGTGACGATAAATGGAGTGGGGATTGGATACAAGACATGCTTGAAAGTCTTCAAGATACTGGAGCTGAGATGGCTTTTGGGAAAGTGGTTCATATTGATTCCAATGGGGCGTTAATCGACCACCCAGCAAATTATGCAAGTTTTAGTTTTATGGGGAGTGCGTTAATTAGAAGGGTGAATTTTTATCTTGGTTACGAAGCACTTGGCAAAGCTAATGTAATTGGATGCTTGTATGATATGGCAATGCGTGGCGAGTTGAATATCATGTTAATGGAATGTATTTCTGGGCAATGTAAATTTGACTACACGCTTATATACAACTCCCTGAAATGCGGTGAGCTTGTGGAGGCCAAGCAGGGCTATCTTTATAAAAGACTTCATGATGAGAGCGAGGGTTCTCAAAACAGCGTCAAGGGGGGCAATATATTTTGGAGTTTAAGGGGGATTTCTAGAAAGGTATGGCCATTTTTACCTGGATTGATTGGGGACTACTTAAGCCATTCTTCTGTAATTGAGAAAGCAATACTGATACTGCTGCTGCCTGTCAAATCGTGCATGGCATACCTTTTTGGACTAAGACAGATCATTTTAAGGATTAAAAATGTGGAGTAACGATATGGACCGAACTGAGATAATTGCTCGGAGTGGAGTTGCGCTTGATTATTTTTAAAGTTCTCGGTGGTGTCGGTAACCAGATGTTCCAGTATGCAGCAGGCCGTGCTTTGTCGTTGAAGTACGAGCAACCGTTGTGGTTGGATGTCTCTGGGTTTGCCGATTATGGATTGCACCAAGGATTTGAGCTTCAGCGAATCTTTAATTGCACGGCAGAAATTGTTAATGAAACAGACATGCGCCGGATTTTGGGTTGGCAGTTCTCGCCATGTATCCGACGAGTTTTATCTCGGCCAAACATGAAGGCGTTTCGTAGCAGAGCGTTTGTCGTTGAACCGTACTTCCACTACTGGCCGGGAATAAAAAGTGTACCCTGCGATTGCTATCTTATGGGCTACTGGCAGAGTGAAAAATATTTTCTGGAAGTAGCCTCTCAGATTCGCAAGGATTTTTCTTTCCGATTACCCTTGGAAAACCAAAATGTCGAATTAGCCAAACAAATAAACCAAGTGAACGCGGTGAGTTTGCATGTGCGGCGCGGCGATTATGCCAACATTCCGAAAACCACAGCAACGCATGGATTGTGTTCGCTCGATTATTATCGAGCATCGATTCGACTTGTTGCCGAACAAGTCCAGCAACCGCATTTTTTTGTTTTTTCCGATGACATCGCTTGGGTAAAAAATAACCTAAAAATCGAGTTTCCTCATCAGTATGTTGACCACAATCATGATGCAGAAAGCTATAACGATATGAGATTGATGAGTATGTGCCAGCACCATATCATTGCCAATAGCACATTTAGCTGGTGGGGAGCTTGGCTCAATCCGAGTGTTAACAAAATCGTGGTTGCACCAAGCCGTTGGTTCGCCAATCAAACAGATGTACCGGACTTATTGCCGCAGGACTGGATAAAGCAGTGAAATCCAATTCATCAACAAACACACTTGTAATCGGCGGTGCAGGTTATATCGGTGCGCAGCTCGTACCGCAACTTGTCGCTACCGGGCGGCGCGTGACAGTGTTGGGCAGGAGCTTAACACCTCGATATAAGTTACCAGTGGCTGTCGGTTATGTGGCGAGAGATTTTGCGCAGCATGATTTAATCAACCGGCTGCTGGATACACATCAGGAAGTGGTTCACTTGGCTTATGCCACTGTGCCAAATACTTCCTTTGAGAATCCATTGGCGGATCTGCTGCAAAACTTGCCGCCTACGGTACAGCTATTTTCTGAAGCGGCAGACAGGGGAGTGAAGCTGGTGTTGGTGTCGTCAGGCGGAACAATATATGGCGAAGCAACCAAATTACCCATACGAGAAGATCACCCCACCAAGCCCTTTTCTCCTTACGGTGTCACCAAGTTGACACTGGAAAACTATGCGCATTTGTATGCAGTAACGCGTGGATTGCAGTTCATCTGCGTCCGTCCGGCGAATGCGTTTGGCATAGGGCAACGGCCATTCGTGGGGCAGGGCTTCATTTCTACAGCGATGGCTTCGGCGATGCGTGGGCAGCCCATTAGGATATTTGGCCAAAATGGAACCATACGTGATTATCTTTATGTCAGTGAGCTTGCAGCTGGCATTGTTAGCGCCCTGAAAAAAGGGCATCTATCGGAAACTTATAGCCTTGGTTCTGGAGTAGGACTTTCCAATCTTGATGTGATTAAAGGTATAACCCCCTTGATAAAAGAATTGGAATGTGAGGTGTGTGTCGAGTTTCTTCCGAACGTGCCTTTGATGTCAAAGCCAATGTGCTGGACTCGACAAAATTACAGACACACACGGATTGGAAACCGAAAGTCGAATTCAAAGATGGGCTGTGCCGCATCTTTGAGTGGTTAAAAAACTACCATGACTGAACCATTACCAGATCAAGCACAAGGAGGAGACCCGCCTTTAGTAACGGTCGCCATGCCAGTGTATAACGCGGGGAAATATTTGAGATTAGCCGTTCTTTCTATCGTCAGGCAGACCTTCACGAGTTGGGAGTTGCTGATTATTGACGACGGATCAACGGATAATGCGGTACAAAATATTACGGACATCAATGATGCGCGAATCAAAATCTTGCAGGATGGCGATAATCGTGGATTGGCTGCTCGACTCAACGAGGCTGCTGATATGGCCCGAGGCCGATATTTTGCTCGCATGGATCAGGATGATGTTTCATTCCCAGAGCGCTTTGCACGGCAAATTGCAGTATTGCAAAATTACCCCGAACTTGATTTGGTTGCCACTAGGGCAATTACGATTGATGAGAACGACCAAGCAATAGGGTTGTTTCCCTTTGCAATTTCTCATCAAGAAATATGCGCTAGGCCCTGGAAGGGATTCTATTTTCCGCATCCGACCTGGATGGGTAGAATCGAATGGTTTCATAAGCATCGCTACACTGTACCTGGACCCTTCTTCTGTGAAGATCAAGAATTACTATTACGAAGTTATCGCGACAGCCGATTGGGTACCCTGACTGAACTTCTGTTCGCCTATCGCATACAAGGTAAAGTAGATTGGCAAAAATTGGCGAAAACGCGTCGTACTGTTTTTATGATCCAAGTGCGACATTTTGTCGACTTGAACCAGTGGCACTTTGTATTGCTGGCAACAGCGGCTTTTATCGGTAAAATAAGTAGCGATTTATTGAAAAAGATCATCGGGGGTACCTTCCATCCCGGATGTGATATCGCAAACGATGCCATAGCGCTTGAGTGGCAGAAAATTTTTGAAAGTCTAGCAACGGAACCCAAAGCACCGTGAAAAAACTTTGCTACGTCGCCACCATTCCCGCTGTGGTAAATTCCTTTTTGCGCAGTCACATCCAAGCTGCGGCGGAAAAGTATGAAGTAACGGTGATCTGTAATAGCGTAGATCCTCACTTGCTTGATGGTCTCAAAGCTCGACTCATTTTGTTACCCATTGAACGTAAACCCTCGCCTTGGAGAGACATGTTAGTCTTGTTCCAACTATTCAACTTGTTTCATCATGAGCGATTCGATATTGTGCACTCCCATATGCCCAAGACTGCACTACTCGGGATGTTGGCTGCATGGTTGGCAGGTATAAAGATACGCATTAACACATTCCACGGAGAGGTATGGGCAACGCGAAGCGGCTGGCGACGTACAGCACTCAAACTGTTCGATCGGTTAGTCGGATTACTTGCAACAGATATTCTAGTGGTTAGCCCTTCTCAGTTAAATTTCTTGGTGAACGAGGGAATATTATCGCCGGGTAATGCAAAAGTGATTGGCGCGGGTTCGATTTGTGGCGTGGATTCATTATATTTCCATCCCGATGCAGAAACCAGACGAACAGTCCGCCATGACTTGGGAATCGCGCAAGAGGCTAAGGTAATTTTGTTTGTTGGACGGTTAAACCGCGACAAGGGAATGCTGGATTTGGCTGCTGCTTTCGATACAATTGCCAGGCATCATCTGGATGTAGTGCTCTTGCTGGTAGGTGCCGAAGAAGACGTGCCTTTCAGCCGAATTCAGGAGATATGCTCCGAGGAGCATGACCGTCTGCACTATGTAAACTTTACATCTACGCCAGAACGCTACATGATGGCAGCGGATATTTTTTGTCTGCCAAGTTACCGAGAAGGATTTGGCATGACCATTATTGAGGCGGCTGCCTGTGGAGTCCCCACCGTGGCTACTTGCATTTATGGCATTACTGACGCAGTGGAAGACGGCAAAACAGGATTGTTGTTTTCGGCTGGTGATGTCGCAGGTCTTACACAGTCTTTGCTAAAACTGATAGATGATCAATATTTGCGGCAAAAGCTGGGGGTGGCGGCGCGAGTGCGTGCACTAGAGTTATTTCCGAGCCACAAAATTTCCAAGGGGATGCTTGATCTTTATGGCGAGCTATTAGCTGAGCGTTGATGAACGTCGTGATTAATAAATGAGAGAGATACATTGCATAGCACATTTACCCCAAGGTCAAAGACGGTGCTTGTTAGCGGAGCCAATGGTTTTATAGGTAAACAGCTTTGTGCTGAGTTGCTTCGTCAAGGGCAATCCATTCGCGCGGCATTGCGATTGGGACGCACAGACAATTTACCAATCGAAAATGCCGAAACCGTATCAATCGGCGCTATAGACGGTGAAACGGATTGGACGGATGCCTTGCTCGGTATAAAAACAGTCATTCATCTTGCTGCGCGAGTGCATGTAATGAAAGATAACGCCGCCGATCCGCTAGGCGAGTTGCGCAAGGTAAATGTTGAAGGCACTTGGAATCTTGCCCGGCAGGCAGCCGCAGCAGGCGTACAGCGATTCATTTTTATCAGCTCTATCAAGGTGAATGGCGAATCTACGCTTTTGGGGCAGCCTTATACTGCTGATGACCCGCCTATGCCGACTGATCCTTACGGCATTTCCAAGCTTGAAGCGGAAGATGCATTACGGCAACTGGCTGATGAGACCGGTATGGAAGTGGTGATTATCCGCCCACCTCTGGTTTACGGACCAGATGCGAAAGGCAATTTTCATAACATGATGAGCTGGCTACTTAAGGGAGTGCCGTTGCCTTTGGGCGCGATTCATAATAAGCGCAGTTTTGTTGCTTTGGATAATTTGATCGATTTGATCATAACCTGCATCGATCATCCCGCCGCTGCCAACCAGACATTTTTGGCCGGAGATGGTGAGGATTTGTCTACTACCGAATTATTACAACGATTGGGCAAAGCATTGGGCAAGCCGGCCAAACTGCTCCCCATGCCTGTCTGGGCATTAAAAATCGGCGCCATATTGTTAGGTAAGCGCGATATGGCTCAACGTTTGTGTAATTCGCTTCAAACTGATATTAGCAAAGCATGTGACCTGTTGGGCTGGCTCCCGCCTGTGCGTGTCGATGATGCTTTGAAGAAAACTGCAGCGGATTTTTTACACAAATCATGATTTAGTGTCGGATGGGCAACAACGAGCGGAAAAGCAATTATAATCACGCTGCCTCTACCTACTCCGCACAATACTCCCTACCTTCTTCCACTAACCAACATTTATTAGAGGTACAAATGATTTTTTGGTGGTCTCTTTTGCTAACAAGTGCGGTGTCATGGACGCTTACCGGTTTTTTGCGTCGTTACGCCTTGTCAAAGAACTTAATCGACATTCCTAATGAACGCAGCTCGCACTCGGCGCCAACGCCTCGGGGCGGCGGGGTCGCTATTGTAACTTCATTTTTGGCGGTTTTACCGGTTTTAAACTGGCTTGGTTTGCTCTCTTCCCCTGTCTGTTTGGCCTTAGGAGGCGCCGGAGGCGCCGTTGCGGTAACCGGTTTTCTTGATGATCATGGACATATTGCCGCGCGCTGGCGCTTATTGATGCATTTTGCCGCGGCCGCTTGGGGCCTTTATTGGCTTGGCGGTTTTCCTCCTCTCCCTGTTTTTGGTTATTTGCTGGATTTGGGGTGGCTCGGGTATGTAGGTGCTGCGTTCTATATAGTCTGGCTGCTTAATCTTTACAATTTCATGGATGGCATTGATGGCCTTGCCGGCATTGAGGCGATCACGGTCTGTTGCAGCGGCGCTTTGGCGATATGGCTTGTTGCGCCGGGTTCAACCGCATGGATGCTGCCGGTTCTTTTGGCCGCAGCCGTTTTAGGATTTCTTTTTTGGAATTTTCCGCCGGCCCGTATTTTTATGGGCGATGCCGGCAGCGGTTTTTTAGGCATTATGCTGGCGTTGCTTTCGGTGCAAGCGGCATGGGTTGAGCCTCGGTTATTATGGGTATGGTTAATTTTGCTGGGAGTGTTCATCGTCGATGCAACCGTGACCTTGTGCCGCCGCGTACTGCGAGGCGAAAAGTTTTATGAGGCCCATCGTAGCCATGCCTATCAATATGCATCCCGCATCATGGGCGCTCATCGGCCCGTCACCTTAGCAATAGGCGCGATTAATATTTTTTGGCTGATGCCTGTTGCGGGCTTGGTTGCATTAAAAAAATTGGACGGTATTGCGGGACTGATGGTGGCGTATTTGCCGTTATTGTTGTTGGCATATCGTTACAAGGCCGGAGACCGGCTGGCTCAAACCGGCTATGCCGAGTGAGCTTGCTGAATCGGGTATAATAAAGCCGGTTATTAATGAAAGTTGCTATAGAAAAATAGGGATAATTAATGAGGTCACGCTTAGCGAACTGGTTCATTGGCCTTGCGCGTCAAAAAAAGGCCTTTATTTTAATTAGCGCCGATATTCTTTTTGCGATATTTGCTCTTTGGGCGGCTCTTTCTTTGCGTTGGGGATGGCTGTATATCCCTAAAGGCGATGAATGGTACCTGTTTGCTGCGGCGCCTGCCATCGCAGTGCCTATTTTTGTTAAGCTGGGTTTGTACCGCGCCATTATTCGTTATATAGAGGTTCGGGCGTTATGGACCATTATTCAGGCAACTACGCTTTATGCGCTGGTTTTTGCGTTTGTGTTGTACGAGTCCGGCATCAAAGGCGTTCCACGGACAGTGTTGCCGTTAAATTGGTTGAATATGATGCTTCTGGTTGGAGGCAGTCGTTTTTTTGCGCGTTGGTGGTTAGGAGAGGTCTATTTAAACCTGGGAGGAGGCCGGGAGATAAAAAGTCCCAGCAAAAAAAACGTGGTCATTTATGGGGCGGGAAACGCCGGCGTACAGTTGGCTTCCGCATTAGGCTATGGACGTGAATTCAGGCCGGCCGCTTTCATTGATGATGACGTACGGCTGCATAAACAAAAAGTCAACGGTCTTAGAATTTATCCACTCAGTTCGTTGAGGTACTTGATAGAGAGACATCAGATTTCAGACGTCCTGCTGGCTATGCCCTCGGCTAACCGGGCGCGTAAAAGTGAAATTATCCGGCTGTTGGAGCCTTTTGCCGTTCACGTGATGTCTATGCCCGATTTGTCTGATATTGCCCAAGGCAAAGTCACCGTTGATGCCTTACAGGAGATTGATATTGCCGACCTGTTGGGCCGCGACGCTGTAGCGCCGGACCAATCGCTGCTGCATGCCAATATTGCCGGTAAGGTGGTGATGGTAACCGGTGCAGGAGGCTCTATCGGTTCCGAACTTTGCCGGCAAATTATCCGCTTGCAGCCGAGCACGCTGATTCTTTTTGAAATCAGTGAATTTGCACTTTATGCGATAGAAAAAGAGTTGCAGCATCTGCTATCCAAACGCCGCACCAGTTCCCGACCGGCTGACGGCATACACACCATCCCTGGCGATCGCCGCGCCAGTTCCCGACTGGCTGGCGGCATACACACCATCCCTGGCGATATAGAAAATACTGAGGAAATAACGCTTATTCCGGTATTAGGTTCTATCGTGGATGGTGTCCGTGTTGAAAAGGTGTGCAAGACATTCAGGGTGCAAACGATTTATCATGCGGCAGCTTATAAACATGTACCGATGGTTGAAAGAAATCCGGGCGAAGCAATCTGGAATAATGTCTTTGGAACTTTGCGTACTGCACAAGCGGCGATAAACACAAACGTTGAAACCTTTGTGCTCATTTCAACGGATAAAGCCGTCAGACCCACCAATACGATGGGAGCAACCAAGCGTTTTGCCGAATTAATTTTGCAGGGATTAAGTTTAAACACTGCCAATAATCCTACTCGTTTTACTATGGTACGGTTTGGCAATGTATTAGGCTCCTCCGGATCCGTTGTGCCGTTGTTTAAAGAGCAGATCGCAAGAGGCGGCCCGGTAACGGTTACCGACCCAAGAATCATCCGTTATTTTATGACCATACCTGAAGCCTCGCAATTGGTCATTCAGGCCGGAGCAATGGGGCTCGGCGGCGATGTATTTGTGCTGGAAATGGGCAAACCAGTCCGCATTGTTGATTTAGCCAAGCGGATGATTCATTTGAGCGGCCTGGAAATCAAAGATGACGAGCATCCCGACGGCGACATCGAAATTAGTTATACCGGGTTAAGGCCTGGAGAAAAACTGTATGAAGAACTGTTGATTGGCGATAATGTTTCAGAAACCGATCATGCGCGGATTATGCGAGCCCAGGAACACATTATTCCCTGGATTGAGCTGGAAAAAATGCTGGCGGCATTGGAACTGGCAACAAAAAACGATGATTTTGAGCAGATTAGAGAAGTTTTAGCGGATGCCGTTGCCGGTTTCGTACCGCAATGTGAAATTGAAGATTTGTTATGGAAAGAAAGTAGGCGGCTTGTGAATAGGTATACCAATGGAAGTTCTTTTGAAACCGGAAGCTCTGCGGATGAATACAGGGCGTTTCCAGAACCATGACAACATTTTATGTATCTTGAAATGATGCCACTTAGGCGATTATTCACAGGCGGATTGTAAAAATGGATAAATTAACCAGCATGAATGTCTTTGTTCGCGTGGCAAAAGCCGGAAGCTTTGCCGGAGGCGCACGCGACCTGGATATTTCCAGAGCCATGGCCACCAAGCACATCATGCATCTTGAGAGTGTACTGGGTACGCGACTATTCAATCGAACCACCCGCAGCTTAAGCCTGACGGATGTGGGGGCGTCCTATTTGGAACGATGCCAGCAAGTGCTGCTTGAGGTTGAGGAGATGGAAGCGGCTGTAACGCATTTACAGACTGAGCCCAGAGGCGTTTTAAGAATCAGTGCGCCGCCGGTAATCGGTGCGACTCATATTGCCAGCGCCGTATCGGCATTTTTGAAAATGCATGCCGATTTGACTGTTGAGATGATATTGCAGAGCAGTCCCGGCGATTTGATCGATGAGGGAATTGATGTCGCTATTTCTTTGGGGACGTTGGATGATACCAGCATGTTTGCACGGAAATTAGCCAGCTCGTCGTTGGTTGTTTGCGGATCACCTGAATATTTTGCGCAATACGGCATTCCCCAGACGCCTGAAGATTTGGAAGATCACAGCTGCCTGGTTAATTGGGCTATCGCACCGAGGAATAAATGGTTGTTCAAAGGCGAAGCGGGATATACCGGGATAACCGTTTCAGGGCGGATGCAGGCAAATGTTGCGGACCCGATACGCATAGCTGCAATTAACGGCTTGGGGCTGGTGATGTTGCCCACTTACATTGTCGGCAGGGATATTGAAAAGGGCAAACTGAAAGTTGTACTGGAAAATTACACCTCGCCGCCTTTGGATGTCCATGCTGTATATCCGCATCGAAAATATTTGTCAGCCAAGGTCAGAAGTTTTATGGACTTTTTGCAGGAATGGCTGGAGCCTCGGGTTAGCCTGACGGGAATTGAATCAGAGAATTAATGGTCAAACCTAGAAAAATCATTTCATCCACGAAAAACACAAAAAGCACGAAAATATTCAAAAAGATACCAATCTGTAGACCGTCACCCAAAGAGTGAATAGCTAAATCAACACAACATACTGATTTGTTTCGTGTCTTTCGTGCTTTTCGTGGACTAACTGCGGTTTTTAGGTTAAAGCATTTTTGGCGGTCACTGCCTGGAATTGTGTCTATAGCTATCAGCGGGCTAAAAGCTTAAGCTAATCGGTAGAGGTTCAATACCAACGCCCGCCAAGAAAAATGCCCCCTTCCAGTCATGCCGAATGCAATTTTGATAACAATGTCATAAGCCGATTTCTTGACCGTGGACGAAGGGATGCGATAATAAGCGATCATAAACCGGACGGATTGCGGTTTTATTGCGCTTTTATGAGATAATAAGCACGTTCATAAAAGTAACGCACGATGCGGCCAAAGACGCACCTAGAGATTAATACAATGATAGAAAATTTAGATCCGCAACAAGCATGGGATTTGTTACAAAATAACTCCGATGCGGTCTTGGTGGATGTAAGAACAAAAATTGAACATTCCTTTGTAGGACACCCTCCAGGCGCAATATCTATTCCTTGGAAGGAAGCTCCCGATTGGCAAGTTAATCCACAGTTTGTTGCCGAAATTAAAAAAATCGTAATTGACCGCAATGCGCCCATATTATTGCTCTGCCGAAGCGGCCAACGCTCTCTGGATGCCGCAAAAGCGCTGGAAGAGGCAGGTTATCAGTTGCTGATTAATATTGTCGACGGTTTTGAAGGCGCGCTGGATGAGCATAAGCATCGGGGCAACCTTGGCGGCTGGCGTTTTCAGGGCCTGCCTTGGGAGCAGAGTTAAGTTTGTAGCCAAATAATTGGACCAAGCAGGGTGCGTCCAACAAAATCTAAACAGCAGTCATGACGGTACGCCGCTCTTTCTCCCCCCCGCAACAAACCCATTTGGGTGCACATGCACTCATCATGCTTTAAAGGATGCGCCGAGCACATCCTACATTTGTTTATTTAAACCTTAGAGTACATAAAAGTGATCGAAAAATTAAGAAATATTGCAATTATTGCCCACGTTGACCATGGTAAAACGACCCTGGTCGATAAATTATTGCAACAGTCCGGCACGTTTGCCGCTCATACTAAAGTGACTGAGCGCATTATGGACTCCAATGATATTGAAAAAGAGCGCGGTATTACCATCCTGGCCAAAAATACGGCGCTGGATTGGAACGGCTATCATATCAATATCGTCGACACCCCAGGCCATGCCGATTTTGGCGGCGAAGTGGAGCGGGTACTGTCGATGGTCGACTCGGTATTGCTGCTGGTTGACGCGGTGGACGGCCCGATGCCGCAAACCCGTTTTGTTACCCAAAAAGCGTTTGCTTTAGGCTTAAACCCGATTGTGGTTATCAACAAAATCGACCGACCAGGTGCACGTCCGGACTGGGTTGTCGATCAAACTTTCGATTTATTCGATCGCTTAGGCGCAACTGACGAACAACTGGATTTTCCTATTGTTTATGCCTCAGCAATCAATGGCTATGCCGGATTGGAACACACCATCACCGGCGGCGATATGACCCCGCTGTTTGAGACGATTGTGTCCAAAGTTAGCCCTCCGCCGGTTGATATGGACGGACCTTTCCAAATGCAAGTGTCCAGCCTGGACTACAACACGTACACCGGCGTTATCGGTATTGGCCGGATTCAGCGAGGCACCGTAAAGCCCAACATGCCGCTGGTTATTGTTAACCGGGAAGGCGTTGAGCGTAAGGGCCGCATGTTGCAGGTATACGGTTTTCACGGCCTGGATCGTGTTGAAGTTCCAGAAGCACGCGCTGGCGACATCATTGCCTTTGCCGGTATTGAGAAGCTGGAAATATCGGACACCATATGTCATCCCGATGCTATAGAAGCGATGCCGCCTTTATCGGTTGATGAGCCAACGGTATCGATGACTTTTCAGGTCAATAACTCGCCGTTTGCTGGACGCGAAGGTAAATTCGTCACTACGCGTCAAATTCGCGACCGACTGGATAAAGAATTGCAACACAACGTTGCGCTGAAAGTTGAAGACACCGCAGACCCGGATAAATTCAAGGTATCAGGCCGTGGCGAGCTGCATTTATCGGTCTTGATTGAAAACATGCGTCGCGAAGGCTTTGAAATGGGCGTGTCGCGTCCAGAAGTTATTATTAAAGAAATTGACGGTAAAAAGTGCGAGCCTTTTGAAATGGTCACCATTGAAGTGGAAGAAATCCACCAAGGGGCGATCATGGAAAAACTGGGCGAACGTAAAGGCGATTTAACCAATATGGTTCCCGACGGCAAAGGACGTATTCGTCTGGAATATATGATGCCATCACGCGGCCTGATCGGTTTCCAAACCGAGTTCATGACCGCTACTTCCGGTTCAGGTCTGTTATACCACGTGTTCGATCATTACGGCCCGATGAAAGCCGGTGAAGTGGGCAGTCGTCAACGTGGTGTGATGATTTCAATGGTTGCCGGCAAAGCCGTGACCTATTCATTGCATCCGCTGCAAGAACGCGGCGATTTATTATTGGTCAATGGCGATGAAGTCTACGAAGGGATGCTGGTTGGCCTGCACTCACGTACTAATGATTTAACGGTTAACCCGACCAAACCCAAACCGCTGACGAACATTCGTGCAGCAGGCACCGATGAGAGTTTGGTGCTGGCGAGAATTCAAAAAATGACTCTGGAGCAAGCGCTGGAATTTATTGCCGAAGATGAATTGGTTGAAGTTACGCCAAAATCGATACGCTTACGCAAAAAGTTGTTAACCGAAAATGAGCGCAAAAGAGCGGCCAAGGGGTAAGTTAAAGACGTAATTGCTTGCTGGCTTGCCCGTCTCAGGCAAGCCATCTCTTGATTCAGACGACACTCTGATACCGGCAGGAATGCCGGTACCAACTCCTGCATTGCTCAGTATGATTCCAGCAACGCTATCTAATTCACCGCTGTCAGACGCGGCTTTACCGGCTCGCCATTAATTTCAAAATCCATTTTGATACGTTTTGCGGCAGCTTTCATTTCCGTCTTGCTCTTAAAAGGTCCTGCAATAACCTGATAGGCATCGTCTTTCTGGATTTTACGCGCGGGTATGATCGGCCCCTGATGATTTAGCATAGTTGCCAATTGCTGCGCCTTTGTTTCATCATTAAAACTGGCCACCCTAATAGACCAGTCGCTATCTTTTAATTCCTCAACGACGGGCTGATCATAGAACTGCCCGGGATGACTCAACTGTACTGCATTAGCCGATATTTCCGACTCACTAAGGCTTTGCATGAGTATCGGTGTGGGAATGCCGTCTGAACGCTGAAGTATGCGTTCGACTTTATCCCAATCGACAGTCACGCTTTGTTTAGCGCTGATTTCACGTAATTGCTTTACGACCTGCTTTTTCAGCTTGGCTTTGTCCTTGGCCCATTTTGCTAAAGGCTCATGTGCTTCAAGGTATAGCATGTCCTGATGCCAGGCTGTCAGATAGGGTTGATGAATGATACGCACCGGCATACCGACCGTCGCCTTTTTAAACAATACTTCAATGTCCTCCGGGTAAAGCTGCACACAGCCATGACTAATCTGCATGCCTATACCGTAGGGTTTATTGGTACCGTGGATTAAATAACCGGGAATCCCCAAACGCATTGCATAAAGTCCTAACGGGTTATCAGGCCCCGCACCCACTACGTTGGGCAATGAATCGCCTTTTTCGGCGTGTTCGCGATGAATAGACTCGGGAACATGCCAGCTTGGATTGGCGTCTTTGGCGACGATACTGGTCAGCCCCATCGGCGTGTTCCATCCCTGACGGCCAATACCGACCGGATACGTATAGACTTTGTCAGGCTGTCTCTTGGGATAATAAAATAGCCGCATATTCGCTAGATTCAGGGCTATGCCTTTATGAGGCGAATCGGGGAGTATAAACTGCAAAGGCAACAGAATGCGGCTGCCCGGCTTGGGTGTCCAGGGAGAAACTGCGGAGTTGGCTATGCTAATGTCGTTATAGCCAAGCCCGTAATGCCGGGCAATATCCGGCAGAGCATCATTCTCGCGGGTGTTGATCGCGGCAATCGTACCGACCATATTTTCACCGTCAGACAGTTCGAATTCATGGGTGACTATGGTTTCCGATTTAGGTTCAGGGAGCTCAACGGTTAGCGTTTTTTCTTCCTCGGAGAAAAGTGGCGACAGAGTCTGACAGCCGCTAAGCAGAATTAATCCAAACGCCAAACTAAGTGACAGGGCTGATTTTTTA
This sequence comes from Methylobacter sp., assembly GCA_036561025.1. Taxonomy (GTDB): domain Bacteria; phylum Pseudomonadota; class Gammaproteobacteria; order Methylococcales; family Methylomonadaceae; genus Methylobacter_A. Next base: position 134,143 of record DATBQB010000017.1, read on the forward strand.
ATTTTGAACAGGTCAATTCTAACGGTTTCTTGGCTGATCATATAGTTAAGCGCGAGTAGAGTTACAAGCGCTAAGTATATCGAAGGAGGGATTAAGATATACCTAAGAAAACATTAAGAAATGATTAAAAACCCCGCTTTGAAGAACTGTTATTTTCACCCTACTGGCGCAGAAGTATCAACAGATCAATGTTGATTAGCCCGCGGTATGGTGCAGCTAATTAGTCATTAACCGGCTGGTCAGAAGTCAACGCATTCCATCCGATTACAATTCTATATACCAGCAGTATTAAGGTTGCAATCAAGACAAAAATTCCGATACCAAACTCAAATGTCAATCCGGACAATGCCAAGCCAGCCAGAGCCATCCAAACGGTCTTGATCTGCCAGTCAAAATGAGATTCCAGAAAAGTTCCTTTGACGTCGTCCTTCTTCATGAAGTTGATAACCGCACCCACCAACAAAGGTAGCCCGGCGAATGCAAAGGCCAGTACTTGACACAGGTACACGGTCGCTGCGAGTCTCTTTAATGAGCGCAGTCTTTCACTATCAATTTGATCAATCGGTCTTTCATTCATAAACACACCTGCCTATTGGATTTTTGATAACCGCGAACCATATTATGGTCCGTATTGTTCAGAATAAACCTTATTACGACAAAATCAACTGAAACCAAACTCATTTTATGATTTAGATAACCTTAAAATCCAAGTTCGGACAGACCAGGGTGATCTTCGGGCCTTGGCCCCAGCGGCCAATGAAATTTCCGCTCCGTCTCATTAATCGGCATGTCGTTTATGCTGGCTATGCGGCGCTTCATCAAGCCGTTCGTGTCGAATTCCCAATTTTCATTGCCGTACGAACGAAACCAGTTGCCGGAGTCATCATGCCATTCGTAGGCAAAACGCACCGCAATACGCGCTTCGTGAAAGACCCATAACTCTTTTATAAGGCGATAATCCAGTTCTTTAGCCCACTTTTGCTTTAGAAACTGCACAATCTGGTCGCGACCGGTAAGAAACTGGACACGGTTACGCCATTGGCTATCAACGGTATAAGCCTGCGCTATTTTTTCCGGGTCATGGGTATTCCATGCGTTTTCAGCGGCACGTACTTTTTGTGCTGCCGTTTCGGCAGTAAATGGCGGTAACGGTGGGCGGATATTTTCAGTCATTTTCTATCCTCTGTATTTTTGACGACGATTTCCGGCAGTGCAGAGAATGCAGGCTCTACCTACTTTTATTGCAGTACGAATTTAAGCCCGATTAGCATAAGAACACAAGCTAAAATAGGCCGTAAAAATTTTTCGGGAATCTTTGCACTCAGATGGCTGCCAATCCAGATGCCGGGCAAAGAACCGATCAACAGGCTACCCAATAACACCAGATCCACGTTACCCAGGCTGAGATGGCCCAGCCCTGCAACGGCGGTAAGCGGAATAGCATGAGCCAGATCAGTGCCGACAATTTTCAACGTGGTCATTCTAGGATAAAGAAACAACAGCGCGACAGTACCCAGTGCGCCAGCCCCCACCGACGATAATGTCACCAATACACCCAGAACCGCGCCAATCAGCACGGTGGCAGGTATTTGCAGATGCTTGAAGCGGCCGGCATTTTCTGGAGTGCTATGCTCATCATCAATAGGCTGAAGCTTGGCCGCCCGGCTTAATAATATGCTGCGCACTATCAGCGAGAAAGAGGTCAACACCAGCGCGACGCCTAGCGTAAAAGTGATCGCTCCTGTGGTTTCTTTGCCGACTTCCATAAGGTGCTTGAGTACAAACAAAGTAATAATGGCAAAAGGTATGCTGCCCAAGCCCAACCAGCCGACGATTTTCCAGTCAACCGAGCTGTGTTTGTTGTGATGTACCCACACGCCCCCGGTTTTAGTGATTGCGGCAAACAGAAGGTCCGTGCCCACCGCGACGGCAGGTTTGAATCCGAACAGGAAAACCAGCAATGGCGTCATCAGCGATCCTCCTCCAACGCCAGTCAACCCCACCAATAATCCTACCGAAAGACCGGAAAAAGCGTATGCCCAATTCATATAAACTAACCTTATATTTAATGCGTCTAAAAACTGAGCATTATAACAGGCGAGTATTTGTATGTTGCTCTATGATTTATCAGCGCGTTCAATTTTCCCCAACGTATTCGCATGTTAATTAAAACGGATACGCTAATTCAGGCTCATTTTCCGTTAGAAATACAGGACTTCTTCAGATTCATTCGACATTGAGAGAGGCTGCGATTGGAAACCGAACATCAATCAGTTTATGATTGCGTATTCAGTGCAAGATATCTGACTTTATTCAACGGCGCTTTACACGGATTTTTTATACTCTCCTAAAAACGCACAAAACGAACATCGTCAAAAAACATTTTTCTATTTAAGAGGATACTATGCGGAACCAGAAGCTTTTACCGGCGCTAATTGGAGCGATACTTGTAACCGCTATTGTTTTATATGTTGCTTTCTATTTCGTATTTCTCGATCTGTTTGTTGACCTATGGTGGTACGAATCATTAAAACTTGAAGCTTATTTTTGGCTTAGACTGCTCTACAAGTTCTTTCTTTCAGGCGGGGTAACGCTGGCGTTTTTTGCTATTTTCTTTTTTCATTTCTGGATCGCCTCACGCTATTTAGGTGTTAATCCGCCTGACGAGCTTTTTAATAACATAGATAAACGCCGACGCTTCCAACGCTTTGCCGACACCTTTATGACAGGCTCGGCGGCCATTTACACACCGATATCCCTGATTTTGGCGATATTTATCGCCATCCCTTTCTATAGCCAATGGGAAACGACGCTGCTGTACTTTTTCGGCAGCGATTCGGGCGTAACCGAATCGGTTTACGGCAAGGATGTCAGCTTTTACATGCTGTTCTACCCGACTTATATGCTGATCCAACAGGAAATGCTGATCACCGCCTCGCTGATCTTTTGCTTGGTCGGCATTTTATATTGGCTGGAACATATTTTCATACCGGATGAAAACTCTGAGTTCCCGTTGGGCGCCAAGATTCATCTGACTGTGCTGATCGGCTTTGTAGTTGCGTTTGTGGTCTGGGGCTTCATGTTGGATCGCTTTACGCTACTTTATACCGATAAACACGAACCGGTATTTTACGGGCCCGGTTTCGTAGAATTGCGCTATCACTTGCCGCTAATCTGGCTGGAAATTATTACTTTCGTCGCGACGGCGATAACAGCAGGCCTGTTCATTTTTTCCGAAAAACACCGGGTAAAAGCGCCTTTTTTAATATCGCTGACTGTCTTTCTGTGTGCACTGGGTTTGCCGAAAGTTCAATTTATCCCCGATTTAATCCAAAAATATATCGTCAACCCGAACCCGGTCAAATCCAATAAGCCGTTTATAAAGTACAACATTGATGCGACGCTGGATGCTTACGACTTGAAGAATATCAACATGGTTGACATGACGATTAAGCTGGATGCATCTAAAGACATTGAAACATGGAGTACGCAAAAACATTTTGAGAATATCCCGGTATGGGACAGGGAATTTATCATCGACAGCTATAAACAGCTACAGGAGATAAGACCTTATTACAAAATCTTATCTGTTGATGAAGATCGCTATTTCATTCTTGACCATACCAGACAAGTCAATCTGGCAGCCAGGGAAGTTAATATCTCAAAGCTCCCCCCTGAGGCGCAAAATTGGGAAAACACCCATTTGCGTTATACCCATGGTTATGGAGCCGTCGTCACTCCCGCAGCACAGGATGCCAATAATCCTCTTGTCTGGTATTTACGTGATTTAAACATGCACTCCGACGTCGGCTTCAGCGTTGAACACCCTGACATTTACTACGGACTGGAACATTTCGACTATGCGATAGTTCCCAATAAACTAAACGTAGTTGGAATTGCCGGCTCCTCTGATCCCAGTATTGCGGAAGCTTACCACGGTGAAGGAGGCGTTCCCATTCCATCTTTGTTTAGAAAAGCATTGTTTTCTTTTTATTTCAAAGACGAAAAAATATTTTTTTCAACCAATATCACTACGCAGAGTAAAGTCAAAATCCGCAGAAATATAACCGAGCGCATTAATAGACTGACCCCTTTCCTGCATCTGGATAAAGATCCTTATCTGGTTATAACCAAGGACCGGTTTTACTGGATACAGGACGCTTATACATTATCTAGTAAATATCCAATATCCAAACCTGGAGACGATGATTTCCTGGAAGGGCATCAAGATTTCAACTATATCCGCAATTCAGTAAAGATTGTTGTAGATGCGTTCGATGGCGATGTTGACTTTTATATTTCAAATCCATCGGATCCCATTATTCAGGCATACAGTAATGCATATCCGGGATTATTTAAAAATCTGGATGAAATGTCCGTGGAGTTAAAGAAGCACTTACGCTATCCCCGCGATCTTTATTATCTGCAAATGAAAGTGTATGCCAAATATCATCAACAAATCCCTGAGTTATTCTACGAACAGGCCGAAACCTGGGCACAAGCCAATGTTCGTGCTCAACCGGTATTGCCTTATTATCAGACCATGGACTTTGGCAACTGTAATGACACCGAAGAATTTGTATTGATTAACCCGATGACGCCGGTTAACAGAGCCAATCTGAGCATGATAGGCGTTGCAGGGTCGCTCGATAAAACAAATTGCGGACTGGATTACAAGCCCGGCATTACTGTTTACAAATTTGGCAAGGATGTTCAGGTTAACGGGCCGGCACAGGTCGAGGCATTGATTAACCAAGACCCGGAAATATCGGCACAGTTTACCCTGTGGGGCCAATATGGTTCCGTTGTTGAAATGGGGCGCATGATTATTCTGCCGATGGGCAATACTGTTCTGTATGTACAACCCATTTATCTGGCCTCAACTAAAACCAAAATACCCGAATTGACCCGGGTCATTGTTTCTATTGGTAATAAGGTGGTTATGGATAAGACTTTATGGTCGGCTTTTAACCGCTTAAAACAGATTTATCTCCAAAACGCCGCCGAAAGTGATGGTACGGAAACCCCTAAAGCCATTATAAATGGCCAGGAAAAAACTAAAGAATCAAAGTAGCAGCTCAAGACCAGCGGCGTTATATCCGCTGGTCGTTTTATTGCTCAAGACAAAACGCCTATTGCAGCATCAGCTCGCAAAGGCGGTCTTCCAAATCGATTCTTTTTGCCAGACTTTCACCCAAGGCAGATAAGTCCTGTTTCAGATCGTCAAGAACAGTTGTCGCGCCACTTTCATATTTATCGTTAAACGATATCGCCGCTTCCGTGGTAGATGACAACTCAGGGTAAATTTCTTTGGCGGCCGACAATGCAGAGTCTTGACCGTCAGCGTCTCTGAACAGACATTCGCAAACGCCAAAATGACCAAGAGAAACATAGTCAATCAGTATTTCAGAAAACCGGGCCAGTTTCTTTCTAACTGTCGGGTTAGCCGAAAAAGGCATAAGCTCGGCCACATGACAGTACAAAGACCAAACCTCTTGTCTTTCATTTTGTAGTTCGGCTATCAGCTGATAAGCCTGTTGCTTTCTTTCCGGATTAAGTTGAACTGCAATCGACATAACACCCCCTATGTTTAGTTAGTGACTTTAATTTATGTCGATTATCACGAAAGCGCAACAATTAATTAAAATATAAGGTAATTTTATAAATATTTCAGTTATTATTCCCAGCTATAATCGCCGCGAGCTGCTAAAACGCGCACTATTTTCCGTGTATTCCCAATCCTTATTACCGGCAGAAGTTGCGGTAATTGATGACGGATCCACCGATGGCACGGAACAAATGCTCCGCCAAGAATTTCCTCAGGTAAGCCATTACTATCAGCAAAACCTTGGCGTCAGCGCAGCACGCAATCTCGGCATACAAAAGACATCCGGGGACTGGCTGGCTTTTCTGGATTCCGATGATGAATGGTTGCCTGAAAAACTGGCCAGCCAGAAAGCGAAATTGGAAGCCAACCCTGAACACAGGATTTGCCACACCGAAGAAAACTGGATACGCAATGGGACCCAGGTTGGCGTGCCTACAAAATACGTCAAAACAGGCGGCTGGATATTTACCGACTGCTTACCGCTCTGCGCTATATCACCGTCCACCGTATTGATACACCGCTCGGTATTTGCAGACGTCGGCCTGTTTGACACCCAACTGCCTGCTTGTGAAGACTATGACCTATGGCTCAGAATCAGCGCATATTACCCGGTTCTATTGGTCGAACAACCGCAAATAAACAAGCATGGCGGCCATGAAGACCAGTTGTCTATGGCGTTCTGGGGAATGGATCGATTCCGGATCAGCGCTTTGCAAAAAATCATTGATGGGGGTCAATTATCCGGGCAAAACCGGCAGGCGGCGGTAAATATGCTGGTAAAGAAAGCCACTACTTATCTTAACGGCGCGACAAAACGTGGCAAAGTCGACGAAGCAAACTATTACCAACAGCTCATCAAACGCTATTCAATAGAAGAAATTATTTGATTCTAAAACTACAGTTGCAATCGCCCTTGGCCATGCAACTTAACTGCTCAACTTCTTTATCCAACAACGAGGACATAAGCGCCAGATCGAACTCGCATATCTCATGATGTTTCTGGGCCAGATCGTGATAAATACAATTATAAGCCTGCATCTGCGGGCTTTCAGTTTCGGATTCCGGGCCTACTTTTACCTGAAAACCAAAATCTGTCATGACTATGGCCAGCTCATAGATACGTTCGTTTAGGCTTTTCCCTTCGAATTTGCCGCGCAGCTTATCTGCGAGCTTGCTGCCCAGCTTTTGCATATAGGCTTTAAAACGTTCGTCGCCTATTTCCTGTTGCAAATCGCCAAGAATTAACGCTGAAAACCAAGCATACTGTTTCGGAAAATAGTTATTGCCTTTGTCGGTTATGACGTAGATAGTCACAGGACGTCCGGCTGTTTTATTGAATGTGCTTTTTTTGATATAGCCATCCCGCTCAAGAACAACAAAGTGCTGTTGGACACCCGTTCTTGAAATATCCAGCGCTTTAGCCAACTCATCAACGCTCAACCCTTTCCTGTTTTCTAACAAATGTTCAAGTATTTGATGTTGGCGGGAACTTATCTTTTGAAGCATTAGCGGATTCATCCTCTTGTCATGACTTTATTGCTAAGTATACAATAATAATTTGTTATGACATATTTAACTTGTAAAAGTTTTATATAGCAAAAAATCGTCTGTTGTTATAAACTTCTATATGAGCAAGTTTGCTCAAATAAGAATAATGACACTATACAATACTGGAGACAATGATGAGCGATTCACAAGAAACAAATTCAGGCCAATCACTATATGAAAAACTCGGCGGCGAAGCGGCTGTTAATGCTGCGGTAGATATTTTTTATCGTAAGGTATTGGCAGATCACCGTATTAACCGTTTTTTCGACAATTCCGACATGGAAAAACAAGCCGCCAAACAAAAAGCCTTTTTGACGATGGCATTCGGCGGTCCAAATAACTATAACGGTCAAGATATGCGTAATGCTCATGCACATCTGGTCAAAATGGGCTTAAATGCAAGTCATTTTGATGCTGTCATGGAGCACCTTGGCGCAACATTAACCGAGTTAAATGTACCGGCAGAACTGATCGGCCAAGCTGCTGCTATTGCGGAAAGTACACGCAACGACGTATTGGGCAAATAACTGAAATACCAGGTGGAGACCATGCGAAGCATAACTATTGGCGAATCAACATTTTCCTGTCAACCGGATGAGACTGTATTGGAAACCCTGTTAAGGGAAAACATACAAGTACCTAATGGTTGTCGCCAAGGACTTTGCCAAGCCTGCCTAATGCGCAGTATTGACAACCCTCCACCTGTCTCAGCCCAAGTCGGCCTTAAAGATACCTTGCAAAAGCAGAACTACTTTCTGGCTTGCGTTTGCCATCCTGAGCAGGATATGACCGTTGCTTTGCCCAACCAGCAAGGCGCTTCAATTGAAGCTGTCGTTATCAAAAAACAACTGTTAACGCCCGATATCGTACAGTTGGTTTTGGAATACCAAACCGAGTTTAATTTTTTCGCAGGTCAATTCGTTAATTTAAAACGGCCCGATGGCTTAATCCGCAGCTATTCGATTGCGAATATCCCGCATCATAAAAAGATCCTCGAGTTTCATATTCGTCGCTTACCGAACGGTCAGTTCAGCAGCTGGGTCTATGATGAATTGGAGTTAGGCACTCAATTAACCATCTCGGAAGCGCAAGGTTCTTGCCATTATCTACCGGGACGTGCAGAACAGCCCTTATTGCTGATCGGAACCGGCAGCGGTCTGGCACCGCTTCACGGCATTATTGCCGATGCTTTGGCGCAAGAACACTCAGGGCCTATTCACTTGTTCCATGGCAGCCGCGATCTTAACGGTCTGTATTTCATTGACGAAATGCGTGAACTTGCTGAGGAGTTTGATAATTTTTATTACACTTCCTGTCTTTCCGGAGAAGAGATTGAATCGGATCACGTTCGAGGCCGCGCTCATGACATTGCCTTATCATCCATTGAAACTCTGAGCGGATGGCGCGTTTTCCTGTGCGGACACCCGGAAATGGTCAATCAAACCAAAAGAATGGCATTTATGAAAGGCGCGTCTATGGCTGATATTTACGTAGATGCTTTCCATGTGGCGCAGGAAAAGAAATAAACAAACTTGTAAAAAAGGCAATGTTGCTTAGCGCAAGCAACATTCGCCCTTATGAATAAATCAAACCCACCCCAAATTTTTATCTACGCCGCGCTGCCCTGCGAGGCCAAGCCGCTGGTCGAGCATTTCGGATTAAAAAAAGCGACTACGATCCAACCGTTCGCAGTTTACCTCAATCAGGACATCTGCCTGACGGTAACCGGACTGGGAAAAAGCGCGATGGCTGCCGGAGTGGCTTACACACAGGCATTATTTGCTGAAACTGAGCACCCGGTTCTGCTTAATATCGGTATCGCCGGGCATAAAGACCATGCTGTGGGTGGCTTGTTTTTAATCGACAAAATCACCGATGCTGACAACCTGAAAAGCTATTATCCGCCGCTGGTTTTCACGCCGCCTTGCCCCACTGCAAATATCCAAACGGTATCAAGGCCGCAGCTTAACTATGACCGGCACACTCTTTGCGATATGGAAGCGTCTGCCTTTTATGAAACTGCGGTACGATTTTCGACAGGTGAATTAATTCAATGCCTGAAAGTTATTTCGGATAATGAATCATTGCCGGCCGAAAACATCCAGCCCAAGCAGGTTGCTTCACTAATAGCCGCGCATGTCGAAACGATTAATCTCTTATTGGCAGAGTTAAGCCGTCTGGCGAAGCTGATAACTGCGCCGGAACCCAAACTGTTTGAACAACTGACGCAGCGCTACCATTTTACGGTCAGCGAACAGGGACAGCTAAAAAACCAGCTGTCCCGTTGGGCGGCCTTAACTCACAACCAAGCCCTTGAATTTGATGAAACCCGGCTGCATAAAGGCAAAGATGTTTTACTGTGGCTGGATCAACAAATCAGTAAAATCGAGTTTTGTTTGTGATCGTGTTTTTCTAGCCGTTAAAAGAATATAAATGGCTGCTTAGTGACAGCAACTATCGCGATATAAACAAAGCAGGCAAGCGCACCGGCAAAAGCTTTCCAACGCAGGTCGCCCTGACTCTTGATAGCGACAATACCCAAACCGACATATGCCACCAGAGCTATCAGTTTAGCGATAATCCAGCCGTACTCGCCCGACAACCATGAACCTTGAAAAACCAGCGTAAAGCCGGTAATCAGCAACAAACTGTTGATGATATGCGGCCCGATTTTTATCCATGTAAGCTCCATCATTTCCGGGCGCTTTTCCGCCAGATAAACCCTGCCGACAAAGCTGGAGATGGACAATAAAATAAAGATCATGTGAAAAAACTTAATCATGCTGTGCTCCTAAGGTTAAAAATATTTTCATTACTCGATAAATAAGTCTGTTGCCGATGTTGCAGCAATATTCGCCGGAAAACCAACGGATCTTTTTGCTGGGTTATTTCGCCCGGACGAGGATAGCATTGATATTCCAGACGGGATAACCAAAACCGTAACGCCGCGGCTCTCAGCGCGATCGGCCAGTGCTGTTTTTCCAACGGTTCCAACGGCCTCAAGCTTTCATAAGCCGCTAACAATGCGGTAAATTTTTCGGCATTAACTATGCCGTTATCACAACACCAATCATTAGCCGTTATCGCAATATCTAACAGCAAAGTATCGGTGCAGGCGCTATTAAAATCCAACAACCCGCTGAGCTGATCGTTCACAAACAACACATTATCCCTGAACAGGTCGGCGTGAATAACGCCTCGCGGTACATTAACCGGGCTGTTTTTAGCTTGAAAAACCAGCTCATCATTAACCAGCTCGCGATCCGTTGCCGATAAATGCGCGTTGATGTTATGAAACACCGTTTTGCACCAGCTTAAATCGTTACCGCTTTGTATCGGGAAAACATAGTCCTGCGTACAACGGTGCAAACTTGCCAACTGCAAGCCGATTTCCTGGCAATGTAAAACGGATGGCGATGCTACTGCTGCACCGGATAAACATTTAAATACCGCAGCCGGTTTGCCGTTAAGCTGGCGCAACGGATTGCCCTGCCGGTCGTTCTGAGGACTGGGACAAAGCAGATTGTTTTTGCCCAGATGCGACAATAAGCTCAAAAAGTGCGGCAACTCATCGACAGTCAGCGACTCGAATAATGTTAAGACGTAACTGCCCTGCCGGGTAGTTACGAAATAATTGGTATTGTCTATGCCGTCCGTTATTCCTTCAAAACCGACGACTTCACCGAGGGTGTAAGCGCTAAAGAATTGATCGAGTTGCGGGCGTGTAATACGAGTAAATACGGACACTGACTTTAAGCGGCTACCATTCCAGCAAGTTCCACATTTGAACCCCGTTTTCTCTATCCAGATCGCTGCGGCGTACATCCATTTTGCCGTCGCCATTGGTATCGAGAAAATAATACGGAGGACCGACAGCCGGTACGACTTTTATCATATAAAGCCTGCCTCCGCGGCGGTATTCCTGAATGGTGTCTTTACCTTTACGAATAATGGTGATGTCCGGCTCCATAGTTTCACCGCTTTGCACCGGCAAAGGCGGTTCCGGCGCTTCCGGCACAGCCTCAAGCTTTGGCGGTTTTTCATCGTCATCGGCGGCATAGACCGAAAAGGCGAGCAAACTCAGTAAGATAAAATGTCGCATAAAGTGACTCTTTTAAAAATAGAAACTGCGGCTATCTTATTACAGTTTTTACCGGCTTGCTTAACTAAAATAACCTGACAATTGATGCTATCAATGTCGGATTCCGTCTTACTGCTCCCGCTTAACCGGATTAACAAAACCCTACTAACTTTCCTCCCCGACATGACTTCAGCCTTTTTTAAAAGGGCCCTGAGCCTGGTATTGCCGAAACTATGCGGTATTTTTCCGCTTTTCTTTCTCACTGAACAAGATATGGCTAACTGCGTTATTTAACTCAACAAAGTGCGGCATCTGACTCGCTATTATTAAAAATAAATCTCAATAAACAAGCGATAGTCAGCATTGGCAAGGCTTTGGTGGCTTGGCACGCGCTTTGCGATGCGATATGGACATCCATAACTATCAAAATGAAAAAATGAGAAAATACGTATTAATATTGGGAGCAAGTTATTTAGGCTGCGGAATTGCCGCAGAGCCAGTGACAACGGCCAGCAAACAAAACCAGAAGAAAGAGAGCGCGAAAAAGACAGAAGAACTTCTGGTTCTGGACATGCTGACTATCAAAGCGCAAAAGTCCAATATCGATCAGCCGTTCGGTTCCTATCTTGACCATTCCAAAATAGCTCTTGCCAGAACCGCTACTAGCGATACCGCCCAAATGTTTAAAGGCACTCCGGGCATGAGCTTTTCCGGTGGCGGCGGCATTTCCAGCCGCCCTATTATCCACGGCATGGCGGATGATCGTTTACGTGTTCAAGTCGATGGCATGAATCTGATTTCGGCTTGCGCTAATCATATGAATCCTGCGCTGTCTTATGTCGCTCCATCCAGCGTGATGAGCGCTCAAGTGCTTGCCGGAATTACCCCGGTCAGCATGGGCGGCGACAGTATCGGCGGCACTATCCGCGTTAATTCAGCCGATCCCGAATTTGCCGAAGCCGGCGCGGCGCCGTTGTTAAAAGGGCAAGCCTCAACCTTTTACCGCACCAACGGCGACGCGCGAGGAGGCAATATTTCAGCCTCGATAGCAAACGAATATGCCGAGCTTAAGTACACGGGCTCAACAGTGCAGTCGCGTAATTACAAAGCCGGCGGAAATTTCACCACCTTAAATACCAAAAACGGCAATGATGTGGTGGCCTCTTCGGCCTATAAATCCGAAAACCAATCACTATCGCTGGCCTTGCGCAACGACGACCATCTTGCCGTTATCAAAGTCGGCCAGCAAAACATCCCTTATCAAGCCTTCCCCAACGTGCGGATGGACATGACCGGCGACGACAGCTGGTTTGCCAATATCTTTACTAAAAGCCAGTTTCAGTGGGGAAATATCGAAACTCGCGCTTATCATGAAGATGCCCGGCACAAGATGAATTTCCTGGAAGATAAAATGACTACGCCAACCCGTAGCATGCCGATGGATACGCATGGCGTTAACCAAGGCCTGTCGGTAAAAGCCAATATCGATATAACCGACAAGCATTTGCTTACCGTGGGCAGCGAGTATCAGCGTTATCGTTTAGACGACTGGTGGGATCCGATCGGCCCCAACGCGATGATAATGATGCAAGGGCCGGGGCCATTCTGGAACATCAACTCAGGAAAGCGCGACCGCGTCGATCTTTTTGCCGAATGGGAAGGCCGCTGGAACCGGCAATGGCTGACTCAACTCGGCGCACGCGTCGGCGCAGTGGAAATGAATGCCGGCGATGTATTGGACTACGGCGTAATCACACCCGAAGCGCGAATTGTTAACAGCCAGAACAAGAAGCAAACCGACATTAATATCGATTGGACCGCGCTAACCCGCTATACCCCGAACGACATGCAGACTTACGAATTAGGCGCTGCCAGAAAAACCCGTTCTCCTAATCTTTACGAGCGCTTTGCCTGGTCTCGCGGACGTACTATGGGAATGATGACCATGCCTATGTCTATGTTCATGAACAATTGGGTGGGTGACGGTAACGGCTATGTCGGCGACATAAACCTTAAGCCGGAAGTCGCGCACACTCTTAGCGCCACCGCCAATTGGCATGACGCCAATCAGGAAGACTGGGAAACCAAAATCACACCCTTTTACACCCACGTCGAAAACTATATCGACGCGAAACTCTGCCAACCGGCCAATGGCGTGACATGCGCCAGTCCATCAAGCGGTTTTAATTTACTGCAACTGGCTAACTTCGATGCACACCTGTTCGGCGTCGATGTTTCCGGGTCCAAGCGCTTATTCGAAGACGCCAAATACGGCAGCTTCTTTGGTAAAACGGTTTTAAATTATGTCCGAGGACAAAACAACGACACCGGCGGCAACCTGTATCAGCAAATGCCATTCAATGCGACGGTAGCGCTCGAACATCAGCGCGGCGGCTGGTCCAATACCATCGAAACGCAAATAGTCGCGCCTAAAACAGACGTACAAGCCGTCCGATTGGAACCTAAAACCGCAGGCTACGCATTGCTTAACCTGCGCAGCAGTTATACCTGGAAGCATTTACGGATCGACGGCGGCATAGACAATCTTCTTGATAAGAATTATGCCCTTCCTTTAGGCGGCACTTATATAGGAGAGGTGAGCAGGCCTGGAACTGCGGTTCCTGGTATGGGGCGTTCTTTCAATGTTGGCATGACGGTAAATTATTAATAGCCGCCATTCTGAGGCACAAGGATAAAACCGACCCGGTCTCCGCCGTACCTCTTCAGTGACAAAATGCCAATTGGCGGGTGTAGCCTTTAAACTATACTCGTCAATTGGCTTCAACTTCATGACCTCTGCGTGTCTTAGCATACATCAGGGTCTTCCCCTTGGTAATGCTAGTTCTCAAGCTCCAGCTTGGGAATTCAATGAAGGAAGCTCTAGCTTTCCGTCTCGCGAAGCTACAACAAAGTAAATAAACATTAGCTGTTGATTTTAATCGGCTAAACAAGCACCTTTGCCTAATCTCAGAATGCCCTCACCGCAATTAACCCTTTTGAAAACTCACCGAATCTATTGCCAAATAATCATGAAATTATTTTTCGTGGACAAGCATGAGTTATAAAATCACTTGTTATAACTCATATTTACCAATATTATGAGCTATAGACAAAGGATATATAACTCATGACGTGGAACTGGCAACAGCCTGACTGGCCTAATTTTAGCTACGACAAATCCCTGCTTGATGATTTCGAGAAACAATTGCTGCTGGGCGCCGGTTTTGCGTTCGGTGCATTCAAACACCTTAATGAAGAGGACAAGCAGCAACTAACCGTCGAGCTCATCAGCAACGAAGCGTTAAAAACATCGGAAATCGAAGGCGAATATCTTGATCGCGACAGCCTTCAGTCGTCTATTCGCCGTCAATTCGGTTTGACCGCTGACAGCCGCAAAATTCCTCCTGCCGAGCAAGGCATCGCGGAAATGATGGTTGATGTATATCGAGGCTTTGAAGCTCCACTCTCCCACGCTATGCTGTTCAAATGGCATAAAATGCTGACCACTGGCCGTCGCGATTTAAACGACATAGGCGGATACCGTACACATAGCGAACCGATGCAAATCGTATCCGGCGCTATCTATGCGCCCAAAGTACATTTTGAAGCGCCGCCGTCATCGCAAATGCTACCGGAAATGGAGCGGTTCATTAACTGGTTTAACGCCACCGCATCGAACGGAAAAACGCCGTTGCCAGCTTTATTGCGCGCCGCTATTGCCCATCTTTATTTTGTCAGCATCCATCCGTTCGAAGACGGCAATGGCCGAATCGGACGGGCAATTGCCGAAAAAGCGCTCGCTCAATGCCTAGGCCAACCCACGCTAATTGCCATTGCCTACACAATTGAACGCAACAAAAAAGCCTATTACAGCGCACTTGAACAGGCCAACAAGCAGAACGAGATAACAGCTTGGCTAATCTATTTTGCGGAAACAATCATAAACGCCCAAAGCTATACCGCAACGTGGATCGATTTTTTGATCAAGAAAGCTAAATTCTATGACCGCTTACGCGGGCAAATGAATCCGCGCCAGGAGAAAGCTTTAGCGAGAATGTTCCGCGAAGGCCCGGACGGATTCGTTGGAGGATTGAGTGCGGAAAAATACATCGGCATCACCGGCGCGCCCAGGGCTACTGCTACCCGCGATTTGCAGGATTTGGTAAGCAAAGAGGCTTTAGTTCGGCATGGCGAGCGTAAGCACACCCGATATTCTCTTAATCTCGAATGAGCTTATAAAAATAAGCGTTTATGATGCTGACTAAGTAAACGCCCTTGGCGTTATTGCCTGACTCGCGGATTCTGCATGACGCTATCTATTAAATATGCAAAGAAGAGACGTTGATTCCAGCCGTTAGCCATTTACATCAAAAGACAATATACTGGAAAGATCGATATAGTCTTGATTTGCTCGAGCTGACTGCTCCAGCCTTTTTGTCTATGCCCACTCAGTAACATATCCAAGGATTCAAGCATGTCTAAACTCGCTCTGCGACTTATTGAAGAAAATATGCAAACCCGTGCGCCCTTTCTGGATCTTGGAAATTGCGAACTTACCGAAGTACCCAAGGAAATTGCGGCCTTGGTTTGGCTGGAGCAGTTGTCGTTTTCCAGAACTCGAACAGAATGGGACGGCACAAATTGGCATAGTCAGCTTACAACAAATGTCGGTCCTGCAAATAACATCGAGCGCCTTATAAGACGAGGTTCGACATTCAATCCTTTTCATAATTTAAAGAACTTAAAACAGCTTTGGCTGAACGGAGATTCATCCAGACAATTTTCCCTAAGCAGTATTGCTCCTTTAGATGGACTGGTAAATCTTGAGGGACTTGATGTTTCAGCTACTCGAATATCTGGCTTATTGAGCTTGGCAAGAATGACGAATCTTCGTACTTTGGATATTTCAAAAACACGAGTCACTAAATTGGACCATTTAGCTAGGCTTGAAAAACTCCAAGTACTCAAAGCTCAGCAAACTCAAGTATCCAATTTGCGTCCGTTAGTTAGATTAGTAAATTTACAACAACTTAATTTTAACTTTACTGAAATCAAAGACTTGACACCAATATATAGACTAACAAATCTACAAATCATTAAATTTAAGATGACGCGTATTGCTGAGCTAGCTCCATTAGCTGGACTGTTTAAGCTGCAAGAAATTGATCTTAGTCGAACAAAGGTAATGGATTTATCACCATTAGCTGGATTGACTAGTCTGCAATGGCTTGATGTATCACAGACACCTGTTATCAACTTATCTCCATTGGCTGATTTATATGAACTGAAAGAACTTCAGGCTTCTCATACCAAAGTATCAGATTTATCTGGATTAGTTGGACTCTCAAACTTACGTCGACTTGACCTTTCAGAAACACAAATAGCTGATTTAGCGCCTTTGTTGCCGCTGATAACACATGGCGTTCCAGTGAAAAGCAGTCGGTTATGGGGTGCGATGTGGTGGTTTGTGGATGAGGAAATTATCAACATTAGTGGCTGTCCTCTTACTAATCCACCGCTCGAAACAGCACAACAAGGCAATGAAGCCATCCTCCGCTATTTTGACGAACAGCGTCGTGTCGGCACAATCAAAGTTCGGGAGGCAAAACTACTCATAGTCGGTCAAGGCAAAGCAGGTAAAACAACACTCAAGAAGAAACTACAAGATCAAAATGCCGAGATGCCAGAACTCGACGATACCACGAGAGGCATTGAAATTACCCGCCTGGACGAGAGAATGCCGCAGACTGGAGAACCTTTGCGCATTAACGTCTGGGATTTTGGCGGGCAAGACATCCAACATTATGCTCATCAATTTTTTTTAACAGGCAATTCGCTTTATGCCCTTGTTACTAACGAGCGCATCCAAGACTCAGTACATCTGCCTTATTGGCTTAACATCATCGAGATGCTAGGTAAAAAAAGTCCCATCCTCTTGATTCAGAACAAAGATGGCGGGCATTGCCAACCTTTGCGAGATGAGGCTGCGATTCGGGCGCGATTCAGCAATATTCACAACCGTATGTTTCAAACTGACTTTTCAAAAGCTGCCACAGAACCTGAGTTCGCCGATTTGCGCAGGGAAATCGTACACCAAGCGGCCCAACTACCCCATGTCGAACGCGAATATTTGGCTTCTTTTGCGGAACTGCGCGGCAAGTTGGAAAACAAAGCCGATCACGGCATCCATTATCTGAATTGGAAAGATTTTCTTACTATGATGCCGGAATTGTCCGAAGATCTGATGCGCGACTACGCCAATGCACTGACTTTTCTGGGAGTTTGTCAATATTTCCCAGATGACGCGCACTTATCTCAGTTTGTGTTTCTACGCTCGAAATGGATCATAGACGCTTTGTTCGCGCTGTTGCTACATCCGTCTTTAGAGGAGAAACGTGGTCATTTCAACGAGAACGATACTTTCGATATTTGGAAAGGTCTTGAATATCAGGGAATGCACGCGCTATTGGTGCGGATGATGGAAGAATTTGAGCTATGCTACCGGGTTGAAGGTGACGGGCATAACTATATCTTGCCGCAACGTTTGCCTAGCGAAAAGCTTACTTACGGCTGGGACGAACTCGGTGATACACCTGTGGAGTATAAATACAAATTTATGCCCAAGGGTATTCTTACTCGTTTGATTTGTCGTCTACATCCGCGTATCGAAACCAACCCGGAGCGCGGGCAGCGAGTATGGTGTGACGCAGTGATTTTCGCATTGCCCGACGGCAAAGGCAGGGTGTTTGCGCGCGAAGTTTACAGTGAGAATACCATCGAACTACGTGCAACAGGGGACAAGCGAGCCGAAATGCTGAATGAGGTCATCCGGAAAATGGACGACATCAACCACGATGCCAAATATGACAACCTGCAAGTGGAGAAACTGGTGCCTTGTCCGTGCGAAGAATGTGTACAGGCAGAATCGCCGGGTTTCCATGATTACGATGTCCTGCAAAAACGCATTGAGAAAGATAAAGACACATCGGAATGCAAGAAGAGCGGAGAGGACGTGTCGATAAGTGAGATATTCGGCAAGTCTGGTGTGAAGCGACCGGAATCGAGCCAGAGAGATAGATTTAATAAAAAGTTACGGGGGGATATTATGCCAACGACATCATTGAAAGTTTTTATTTCCTATTCTCATGCTCAGCGAGATTACTTTCCGATTTTCAAGAAAGATCTCAATGAATACACTAGGCTTTCAGGGTTAGACATTCAGATATTCGATGACAATGAAATCCCTATCGGCTCGTTCTGGGACGAATTACTCCAAAACAGGGTTGCTAATTGCGACGTTATGATTCTTCTGGTCAGCCAAGAGTTCATGAATTCGCAGTATATCCAGGAAAAGGAGTTCGGCGCAGCAATAGAGCGGTTGAAAAATGGGCACGAGTTACTGGTTGCGCCGGTTTATTTTGCACCTTGTAAGTTTAACTCGGAGGAGGAACTGGCTCGGCTACAGTTTTTCAAACCCCATGGAGAGGATTTTGATGAATCAAAAAAAGCTGAAAACTTTTCATATATTGATTTAGTGAAATTCCGACAAAACGACGGGCAGCCCATCCCTAACTCTAACCGCCAGCATTACATGATGGCATTCATGAAAAAGCTGGAGCCGGAATTGCGGAAGCTGGCAGATAGCATTAATTCACAATGAACTTTGAATCAATAACTCGGTAGGATGGGTAAAGGCTGTAACCGAAACTCATCATAATCGTCAATCACCAATGTGACAGGTTTCGCGTTGCTCTACCCATCCTACCAAGCTGCTGATGACGAATTAATTACCTCCCTTTTTTAGATCACCCAATCTTCCAACTTTAACCTGTCAATACGTTCAAACTCACGCACGTTATGCGTGACAAGCGTAGCGTCACGAGAAAGTGCATGGCAGGCAATCCAAAGGTCATTAGCGCCTATCGGGGTACCTGCTTCTTTTAACCGGGTAAATTGCGCGGCGTAGTGCTCGCATAAGCTATGGTTGGTATTGTAGTGGACGGGGATCAGCTGGGTAAGCTGATCAAGCTGGAGCAATACCTGGGCCTTGCGCGTGCTACGCTCGGCACCTTTGAGTAGCTCGGCATAGGTGATAAAAGACATGCACAATACGTCATCTTTATCCAGGGCATTGATAGTTTCGGCGACGGATGGTGGTTTGTTTTTGATCAGATAAATCAGAATGTTGGTATCCAGCATATAGATCATAAAGACTCGCGATCCTGCATGGCGGGCTGTTGCCGGTAGTTTTGCTCAAGCTGATTAGCAAAATCTTCATCAAAGGCATTGAGCGCTGCCAATACGGCTGCACCACGGTCAACGGGTAAAGGGTGAATAACCAGATCGCCATTCGCGTTGCGGCTGATTTCAACCTGGGTCGCATCAATGCGAAATTCTTGCGGAATCCGCACTGCCTGGCTGTTGCCGTTTTTAAAGATGCGTGTGGTTAAGGTTGACATAGACTGCCCTCATGGTGTGTACATTGATGTGTGTATCATATTTTTAGGTGGATAAACTTGCAAATTATTATTGCGCGAATCCACCGGGGCAACGGAGTAGAGACGCGATGCCTCCAGATTTTAATTTACTCCCCACCCACCAACCGATACCCCACGCCCGCCTCAGTCAACAAGTAACGCGGCTGGGCCGGATCGGCTTCAAGCTTCCTACGCAGTTGTCCCATGTAAATCCGCACATAATGGCCGTGCTCCACGTAGGCAGGCCCCCAAACGTCCAGCAACAACTGCCGGTGCGTCAGCACCTTGCCCGCATGACGGATCAACACCGTCAGCAGCCGGTATTCGATCGGGGTCAGATGAATTTCCTGTTCGCCGATATGCACACTGCGACGGGATAAATCAACCTGTAAATCGCCAACGCTAAACAGCGTTTCGACGCTGTCTCCTGCAAGCTGTGCGGCGTGGCGTAGCGATACGCGGATGCGCGCCAGCAGTTCGCCTATGCTGAACGGTTTGGTCAGGTAATCGTCCGCTCCGGCATCCAGCGCGGCAATCTTGTTGCTTTCCTGGCTTCGGGCCGACAGTACGATGATCGGCACTGCGGACCATTCGCGAACCTTGCGGATCACCGCTATGCCGTCCATACCCGGCAAGCCCAGGTCGAGGATGACCAACTCCGGCTTGCGGGTACCGATTTCCACTATGCCCCGTTCGCCGGTTCCCGCCTCAATCACCTGAAATCCCTGCACGCTCAGGCTGGTGCGCAAAAAACGGCAGATTTGCGGATCATCCTCGACGACCACAATGACCGGTTTGGCGCTATTCATCTTGCAACTGCTCCGCTGCCAGTTGCGGCGGCGCTTCGTCTACCGGCAGCAGGAAAAAGAATTGCGCTCCGCCGCCTTGCCGGTTAGCGGCGCCGATAACGCCACCATGCGCCATAATGATGGCCTTGCAAATGGCCAAGCCCAGACCGACGCCGCTTTGCGTGCCTTCCCGATGTACCCGGTAGAATTTATCGAACAGTTTTTCCTCTTCTCCCGGCGGTATGCCGGGACCGCGATCCGCTACGGTTACCTTTAGCATATGGGCGGAGAGTTCGGCGATGATGTCGATGGGACTACCCGGCGGCGTATATTTGCAGGCATTTTCCAACAGATTGACCAGCACCTGTTCGATCAGCACCGCATCGACACGCACCAAACAGAGCTCATCCGGCAGTTTGGCGTTGACGGCGCGCCCTTTAAGCCGCTTGCGCATTCGCGTCAACGTTCCGCCGATGATTTCGTCCAATAGATACCATTGCCGGTTCAGCGATGCCTGTCCTGCATCCAGGCGAGCCATATCCAGAATATTATTGGTCAGGTTCGACATCCGTAGCGCTTCGTCATAGATGGTCAGGCTCAACTCTTGCCGATCCTGCGGGGCAAGCTGGGCGTCTTCTTCCACCAGCGTACTGGCCGCGCCGACGATGGATGCCAACGGTGTGCGTAAATCATGGGAAATCGCGCTGAGCAAGGAATTACGCAAGCTCTCGGATTCCATGCGTAATTGAGTCTGTTGCGCCTCATCGGCGAAACGCACCCGTTCAACGGTTTGGGCAATCTGGCTGATAAAGGTATCCAACAGCCGGCGCTGTTCGGGTAGAAACACCCGGCGCAGATTGACGGCGCGCAACACCAGCACACCGATCACGCCGCGGAAACCGGACATAGGAAAAAACACTGCGTCGGCTCCGGGTAAGGTATCGGTGCCTTGTCCGGCTATCTGGCCGTGGTCAAAAACCCACTGCGCCACGCTGAGATCGCAATTACGCAGGGATTCCGGGACCGGCGGATCTGAAGGATAAACTATCCGACCGTCGTCGTCTGGAAACAGCAAGACGCTGGCCCCGCCGAACTCATCCTGAATATGTCGCGCGGCGATTCTGGCAGTTTCCGCTACGGTACGACTGGCCGCCAGATCTTCACTCAATGCGTAAAGTACATTAGCGCGCCGCTCCCGATGTGAGGCGACCTTCGCCTGAGAACGCATATTGCTGGTCAGATGGCTGATAATCAACCCCACCAATAGCATAATGAGGAACGTCACCAAATACTGGACATCCGCGACCGCAAAGGTATGAACCGGATTTACGAACAGAAAGTCGAACGCGGCAACGCTCAGCACCGAAGTCAAAACAGAGGCTTCGCGACCGAAGCGGGCGGCCATAAAAACCACGCCCAACAAATAAACCATGACCAGATTAGCTAATTCGAATTTCCCGGACATTACCCAGGCAACTAAACTCGTGCAGCCTGTCATAGCTACCGCCCAACCCCAATTTAACCAACGCCGTTTGGCGCGACCCCAGGGATAATTGGGACGAAGCACTTTTACCCCCGCCATTGCTTTAGGCGCTTTTTTTTCTAAAGTATCTTCGCCACGCGGGCTGCCCAGCAAATAGACGTTGATATTATGCGCTTCGGTGATCAGAGTATCGACGACCGAGCCCAGCAACCAGCGCTTCCAACCACGGCGACGGGGTTTGCCCAACACGATTTTAGTGACATTGCGGCTTTTGGCAAAACCCAGGATTTCTTTACTCATATCGGGGCCTGACAAAGTCACCGTTTCTGCGCCCAACTGTTCGGCAAAGCGCAATATCCGCAGCACCTCATCGCGACGTTCGGCAGGCAAGCGCTGCAGCTCCGGCGTTTCCACGTAAGCCACGATCCAATGTGCATGTAGACTGGCAGCAAGCCGCTTCGCGGCACGCACCAGCCGCTCGGCGATAGCATTGGCGCCTATGCAGACCAATATCCGATCGCCGACCGGCCAAACATCGCTGATCGCATGGTCGTCCCGGTAGTCTTGCATTTGCGCGTCGACCCGGTCGGCAGTCAGGCGTAAGGACAATTCCCGTAAGGCAATCAGATTGCCTTTGCGGAAGAAATTGCGCATTGCCCGTTCCGCTTGTTGCGGAACATAAACCTTACCTTCCTTGAGCCGCATTAATAACTCATCAGGCGGCAAATCAATCAATTCGACCTCATCCGCCAGCTCGAATACCGTATCCGGCACAGTTTCCCTAACCTGTACCCCGGTTACCTGGCTGACATCGTCGTTGAGGCTTTCCAAATGCTGGACGTTGAGCGTGCTGTAAACATCGATACCGGCATTCAGCAATTCTTCTACATCCTGCCAGCGCTTAGGATGACGGCAACCGATGGCGTTGCTGTGCGCCAATTCGTCCACCAAGACCAGAGACGGGCGGCGTTTCAGGGTACCGTCCAGATCGAATTCGCGCAGCACCGTACCACGGTGTTTGACCAGCTTGGGCGGCAGCACATCCAGGCCTTGTAATACCGCGACGGTTTCTTGCCGGTCATGGGTTTCCACCAGTCCGACCACCACGTCGATGCCTTCAGCCCGTTTGGCTTTGGCGGCAAGTAACATAGCGTAGGTTTTTCCAACACCCGCTGCCGCGCCGAAAAATACTTTGAGTCGTCCGCGTTGTCGCTGGTTTTCCTCGCGTTCTACGCGAGCAAGTAGCGCATCAGGGTCTGGTCTGGTATCGATCATAATTGAGTCCGGTCGTTGCTAAAAATAATGTGTAGATCATTATTTCGTTAGTTCTCAAGCTAAAAATGTGGGCATTCGGTTTGTAAGCCTGTTCTGAGCCTTGTCGAAGGGCTCCCCTGTTTCGTAAGGCGTCCTCTACCTGGTCGCTTTAGACCGTTGGGCTTGAACGGTCTCCTGGAGGGCGGCAAGAATCTCCTGGCATTGTGAAGAAATTAACTTTTTTCTTCCCAAGGATAGTTCGGCTGACTTGATATTCGTGTTCATCCGGGAAAGCCTTAAGACCTCGCCCGTTAGGCTCATAAATTGTTCATATGCCGTCTCGGCATTCTTCAGATCTTCACTGTCCCTTAGATCGGCAATGTTGAGAAGAGCCCCAAGAGCCTTCCTGGCTGATGCGTCATAAGACTTGATGTTTTGCTCGATTTTATCCATCTCTTGATCGTCCGCCTCTTCAATATGAGGCTTGTGGAGAGCGAATATTTTCAAGCCGGCAGTGAGCGCTTCATACGAGAGCATAACTGTTTCGTTACATTGGCGGCTGCTCGTGTTCCGATGGATGAGGCGATTCAAGCTCTGTTCAAAAAGTTCCATTTCTTGACTACCTTGCGTCGCGGAGATCTTTTGGGCTTTGAGATTGGTGTTTTGAGTTGCAAGAACCAGAATCGTTTCGTCCAATTTTTTAAATTGTGACCAGCAAATATTGAATTCATTGAAAATCTCTGTCTCTCGTGGGCGCTTCTCCCGAAGAATAATGGATTCGATTTCCTTCCGACTGCTTTCTACGTCATCAGCAGCTTGACGAGCTCGGATTGCAAAATTTTCCGATGTCTCATCTGTAATAGCCAGGACGGCATTCTTCTCTGCCTCAATCGCTTCGAGCAGATGAATTCTCATTGTTGACAGCAAATCAACTTTAATAGACTCAGCCTCGAACGGATTGGCACTTCCTCTATAGTAGCCAAATAGCGTGAATGCTACCAAAAGAGCAAAAGTCAGTACCCATGGCAAAAAAACATAAGATCTTTTCGTTGATTTTGATTCCATACTTCAGTCTCTCGCCTTTGTTTGAGCTTGCGCTACGAATATATTTTGTAGCGTCCGGACAAGTTCCCAAATCAGTTATTTAAGGCGCTGATCCAACGCCAGATTCAATTTCAGCACGTTAACCCGGGGCTCCCCCAATATTCCCCATTGCCGGGCTTCTGTATAACGCTCAACCAATTCACGGACGCTGTCCGGAGACATATGCCGGGCTAGCCCAACACGGCTGATTTGATAAGCAGCGGCGGCAGGGCTGATATGGGGATCAAGCCCGCTGGCTGAGGCGGTCACCAAATCTACGGGTACAGCTTCCGAATGGCTAGGATCCGCATCGCGCAATGCTTTGATACGCGTCTGAACAGCATTTATCAATGCAGGATTGATAGGTCCTTGGTTGGAACCGCTGGATGCTCCTCCGTTATAGGGAGCGGGCGAAGTCGCTGAAGGCCGTCCCCAAAAATATTCGGGACGGCTAAACGCTTGGCCGATTAATTCGGAACCGAGCGGCTGTCCGTTACTGCCGAGCAAACTGCCGTTTGCCTGATTGGGAAATACGATCTGTGCGCAGAACGTAACAGCCAATGGATAGGCGATGCCGGTCAGCATGGTAAAAAACACTAGCATGAGGATTGCGGGTTTTATGTGACTTGTCATTGATGACTCCTTTATTGTTTGACTGGAAGCTAGAGCTTCCAACACTGCATTCCCAAGCTGGAGCTTGGGAACGAGCGGACCCTCTCCCTTTGGAGAGGGCTTTCTTAGTTAAAACGATAACGCCGTTAAGCCAAGATCGATCAACTTAATACCTATAAACGGCGCGATAACACCGCCGCCACCGTAAACCAGCAAGTTATTGCGCAATAATGTTTCCGCATTTTGCGACCGGTAAGTTACGCCTTTCAAGGCCAACGGAATCAACACGACGATAATCAGCGCGTTAAAAATAACTGCCGAAAGTATCGCATTGTCAGGGCTGCTAAGCCCCATGATATTCAGCGCGCCAAGCTCCGGATAAGTACTCGCAAATGCTGCCGGGACAATAGCAAAATACTTGGCTAGGTCATTAGCCAGACTAAACGTAGTCAACGCGCCGCGCGTCATCAGCATTTGTTTGCCGGTTTCAACGATTTCAATCAGCTTGGTGGGGTTGGAGTCGAGATCGACCATGTTGCAAGCTTCTTTCGCTGCCTGCGTACCCGAATTCATCGCCACTGCCACATCGGCCTGAGCCAGAGCAGGCGCATCATTAGTGCCGTCGCCGGTCATTGCCACCAGACAACCTTGAGCTTGTTGTTCGCGGATTAGCTTGAGTTTTGCTTCCGGCGTCGCTTCGGCCAAAAAGTCGTCAACGCCCGCTTCGGCCGCAATCGCCGCCGCTGTCAAACGATTATCGCCGGTGATCATGATCGTTTTGATACCCATGCGCCGCAGTTCTACAAAACGCTCCTTAATGCCGCCCTTGACCGTGTCTTTCAGCTCGATAACGCCCAACACCTGCCCGTTGTCGACAACCAGCAGCGGTGTACTGCCCCGGCGCGCGACAATATTGGCAGTTCGTGTCGCTTCTTCCGGAAACGTTGCCTGCCGGTCTTCGATATAGCTGCGAATGGCATCGGCAGCGCCTTTGCGAATCTGGCGATCGCCAATATTGACGCCGCTCATCCGGGTTTGCGCGCTGAAGGGAACAAACGTCGCATTCAATTCTTGGATATTGCGCTCCCGGATAGAGAATTTCTGCTTGGCAAGCACAATGATGCTGCGACCTTCCGGGGTTTCATCTGCCAGCGTCGCCAGTTGCGCCGCATCGGCCAGTTCTTTTTCGGTGGTCAATCCGATAGGTAAAAAAGCCGAGGCTTGACGATTACCCAAGGTAATCGTGCCGGTTTTGTCTAACAGCAACACATCCACATCGCCCGCCGCTTCAATGGCTCTACCCGAGGTAGCAATGACGTTTTTCTGCATCATCCTGCCTATGCCTGCTACACCGATCGCGGACAGCAAGCCGCCGATGGTGGTAGGAATCAAGCACACCAACAGCGCCACCAATACGGTGATCGAAACCGGCGTACCGGATTTGGCGATTTCGACGCTGTACAGGGAAAACGGCAGTAGCGTCACGGTGGTCAGCAGAAAAATCAGCGTCAACGCGACCAATAAAATAGTCAGGGCGATTTCATTAGGCGTTTTTTGCCGCGATGCGCTTTCGACCATCGCAATCATCCGATCCAAAAATGCTTCACCGGGATTAACGATGACTCTTACCACCAGCCAGTCGGACAATACCCTCGTACCGCCTGTTACCGAGCAGAAATCTCCGCCCGATTCACGAATAACCGGCGCGCTTTCGCCGGTGATGGCGCTTTCATCGACGCTGGCAGTACCTTCGATGACTTCGCCGTCGGCCGGAACAAAGTCGCCCGCTTCAATCAGCAGGATGTCGCCGCGCCGTAACGATGCGCTGGTGACTTTGGCGTAATCGGTGCTGTAATGCGGTTCATCCAGTTTTTTCGCCATGATGTCGCGCTTGGCGCTACGCAATGACGCCGCTTGCGCTTTACTGCGGCCTTCGGCGACGCTTTCCGCGAAATTGGCAAACAGCACCGTGAACCACAGCCAGAACGTCACGGCCAGCATAAAGCTTGTTGGTGCATTGTTTCCTGAATAAACCGCCCACAGCCATAGTCCGGTAGTCAGTAAACTGCCGATATAGACCACGAACATCACCGGATTTTTCCATTGTTGCTGAGGAGCCAGTTTGCACAAAGCATCGCCTAGCGCATTCATCAGGATTTCACTGCTGAGCAGCTGTTGCTTATGATTTTTCTTGCTCATAGATTGTTCTCTTGTTGCATAAATTTAAATTAACCACGAAGACACGAAGAGCACGAAGGTTTTCAGAGAATGCTTTATAACTTCGTGCTCTTCGTGTCTTCGTGGTAAAAAATTCTTATCCAGCTAACTCTAACTTTTAGCGGCAGTCATGATTAAATGTTCAACCACCGGCCCTAATGCCAATGCGGGCACGAAAGTCAACGCACCGACCAAAATCACAGTACCGATTAACAGCATCACGAACAACGGCGTATGCGTAGGCAAGGTGCCAACCGTTGTTGGCACGGTCTTTTTTGCCGCCAATGAGCCGGCAATAGCAAGCACCGGGATAATGATCCCGTACCGTCCGATCAGCATCACGATAGCCAAGGCTATGTTATAAAACGGGGAGTTGGCGCTAAGACCGGCAAAAGCACTGCCGTTGTTGCCCGCCGCCGAGGAAAATGCATAAAGAATTTCGCTGAACCCATGCGCACCGGGATTGGCAACCGCTGTTTTTCCGGCTTCGACCATGACCGCCAACGCCGTTCCGCCCAAAATAAAAAAAGCCGGAATCAAAATAACGATAGCCGCCATTTTTATCTCGAAGGCTTCGATTTTTTTGCCGAGATACTCCGGCGTGCGACCTATCATCAGGCCGGCAACAAATACTGCGATCAAAGCAAAAATCAGCATGCCGTAAAGACCGGAACCGACGCCACCGAAAATCACTTCACCTAATTGGATTAACCACATCGGAACCAAGCCGCCCAGCGGCGTATAAGAATCATGCATGGAATTGACCGAACCGTTCGATGCCGCTGTCGTCGCAGTCGCCCACAACGCGGAATTGACGATACCGAAACGCGTTTCCTTACCTTCCATGTTGCCGCCGGACTGGTCAACGCTAACGCTTTGCTCAACTCCAAGTGCAGTCAGTGCCGGATTGCCGCCTTGCTCAAGACCAACCGTAACGAATAGCAAGCAGCCCAACACCAGCGTCATTGCAGCCAAAATTGCCCAACCCTGGCGCGGATCGCCGACCATCGTTCCAAAGGTATGGCATAACGCTGCCGGTATCAGCAAGATAGCCAGCATTTCCAGAAAATTGGACAGCGGCGTGGGATTTTCGAATGGATGCGCCGAATTGGCGTTAAAAAAACCGCCGCCGTTGGTACCCAGTTGTTTGATCGCAACTTGCGAAGCGACAGGCCCTACAGCCAAGGTTTGTGTAGTATTTTCCGTTGCTGCGGCGGTCTGCTCAACTAGAGGAATGGTTGGGTAAGGCTTGAAGGTTTGCACCACGCCTTGTCCGACCAATACCAACGCCAACACAAACGACAACGGCAGCAGGATATATAAGGTACCGCGGGTCAGGTCCGCCCAGAAGTTGCCGATCCCGTCCGCATGAGTGCGCTGAAAGCCGCGTATCATAGCGACCAAAACCGCCATGCCGGTAGCCGCCGAAACGAAGTTTTGCACGCTCAAGCCCAGCATCTGGGTCGAATAGCTCATCGTCGTTTCACCGCCGTAACCCTGCCAATTGGTGTTAGTGGCAAAACTGACCGCCGTGTTGAATGCCGAATCGACCATTATATTGCCCAATTGTTGCGGATTCAGCGGCAGATAGGCTTGCAGCATTTGCAATGCAAACACCGCCAGTCCGCCGAACAGATTAAACCAGAGCAGGGCTGCTGCGTATTCACTCCAGCGCATTTCTTGTTCCGGCTTTGCGCCGCTCAAACGATAAAATCCTACTTCCAAAGGCGCCACTATGCGCTTAAGAAATACCGGGCGATTTTCATACACCGCCGCCATATAAACACCCAAAGGTTTAGCCAACAGCAACAGGGCGACAAAATATAAAGTGATTTGCACTAAGCCGTTTGCCGTCATTAGAATTTCTCCGGGTAAAATAACGCGACCAGCAGATAAATGAACAAAGCAAATGCGAGTAAGCCGCTCAAGCCGTAGATGAAGGTCATGATTACCTCTCTTATATGGATATTCCGAGTGGTTAATGTAACGCGGTTGTTATAAAAAAACTGTAAAAATCGCTGCTATAGCGTTGCCGCTCAGGTCATCGAAGCTGTCGTATAGCGTTTACTGTTGGGAACCTTTAAGAATTGATTATGCTTATGACGAGTCTTGCAGTCGAGACACTATGAAGTATCGGCTGTTTGCAAACCATGACAAATCCGTACAAATACCGGTTTTGATGATTCACAGAGAAACCGTCGGAGATATGAAGCTGCGATAAATTTTCAGGTATTCGCTCAAGACACCTGAGTGAATAGAGTTGTTGTGGTTCTATCTTAACTATTCAGCCTGGAAAAAGCGGTTGAGCTGCAAATCCTGGACTCATCGTTTCCATGCTCCGCGTCACTATCATTAAGCACAATGACACCGTAGGAGCAGGCCGGTAGTTGCGGAGCTGTAGCCCTTCATCGCGGGCATGGCCCGCTCCTACAGCTCTTAACTTAATGACAGTGAGCTTCCGCGTGGAAACGCAGCTAAACCGCTTCAGCAATTCTTACGCCTGTTTTTCCAGCAACGACAACGCAAACGCGTAAGCTTCAGGAAAATCGATCAGCGCCGCTTTGCTTGATTTTTGGATTTGTTCAAACAAACCGAATTGCACTTTATATTTCAGGTTACCGATAGCCAACGGCCCGATGCTACGGAAACTGCCGTGAGCATATTCAACCGGCGCGCCCAAGTCATGCAAACCCACGCCAATCACGCCACTGGGAGGCACAGCGTTAGTATCCGCCACTACCAGCAAGCTTTTGGCATTGTTCAATGAGCCTTCCAGAATACGCACGCCGGCTCTTGCCGCGCAAATAATGATTTCAGCGTCGGCAACTTCGTCGGTTTTTTCTTTGTTGGTCTGGGCGGAAACCCATTCGACATCGGTTTCATAGCGTTGGCAAAAGTTTTCCGCTGCCCTTCTGTCGTCATCAGCAAGCAGCTGGCACAGTTTGACGCTTGCGCCTTGTTTGGCGGCCAGGATTGCCGTGCAAATACCGACCGGGCCGGTGCCGAACACGGCAATCTTACGCCCGCTTAAATTCATATTGTGATGTTCTTTAAGAACCTGGGCAACCAGCGCGACTACACTCGCAGAAGTGGTATAAGCGCCGTTGGGATCGGCAAATACACCGACTTCAAAAGGATCGACCATCGCCTTTTTGGCGCCCTGAAACATATCTGTCGCCATATGAACGTCACGCCCGCCGATAAAAATACCGGTATCGTTAAAACGTTTTGGGGGACGGCAAAAAATAGCATCCTGAACTACAGCCGCTACATTCTTAGCGTCAATTTTAGTCAGCGGTACCACCATATCAAAGCCGGCATCGGCGGCTAAAGTAACATCAAATGGGCTGATGTTTTCACTTGGCGTCAAAAAGTACAGGATTCGTTGTGTCATGAATATTCCGTTAATTATTTGTCAGGATAGATACAGAGCAAGGATTTTTACCTTGCAAGAAAGGACCAGTTTCGCTTGTCCCGCAAGGGGCGCCCTAACACAGCTAAACGGCAGAATAGAGCCCGCAACCTACACGCGAATCCGTTCTGGACCGCAGTTGATTGGGATCAAAACGATGCTGTCCATGGTGATAGTCTAACGCATCGTGTTTATATTTTAAAATTACAGCCAACCGGCCTTTTTCAGGCGTAAATACAGCAACACACTGCACAACGCTACGCCGCCAACCACTGCCGGATAGCTGTATTCCCAATCCAGCTCCGGCATGTGCCTGAAATTCATACCGTACCAACTGAAGACCATGGTGGGTATCGCCAGGATTGCCCCCCAACCGGCCAGCCGTTTAACGACGTCGTTCTGCCGCACTGTTTCGAAGGTCAGATGTACCTGCATCGCCGCAAACAACATTTCGCGCATACCGTGAATCGCCTGATCGATGCGTTTGATGTGGTCGGCAACATCGCGAAAATATACCCCCACATCCTTGGGAATAGCCCCGCTGTGAAAGCGCATCAGCTCGTTGCAGATATCGATGACCGGATTAATGGCGCTTTCCAACTGCAACAACTCGCGCTTTAGCTCGTAAAGACCTTCTATGGTCTGCCGACTGGGCCGATATTCGAATATCGCCGACTCCAACACATCGAACCGCTCTTGCAAACCGTCGATAACCGGCACATAGTTATCGACGACAAAATCCATGATCGAATACAACGCAAATCCCGGCCCTTTAGCCAATTGCTGCGGCATGGCCTCGCAACGCTCCCTGACTTTGTTGTGACTGCGCGAAGCGCCGTGCCTGACCGTTACTAGAAAACGCGGCCCGAAGAAAATATGGGTTTCACCAAATTCGACCTGATTTTCCGCAAGATGGGCGGTATGCAACACTATGAACAGCGATTCGCCGTATTCCTCGATTTTCGGACGCTGATGCGCCGTGCAGGCATCTTCGATAGCCAAGTCATGCAGCCCGAATTCCTGCTGGATTTTGGCCAACAGTTCGCTGTTCGCCTCGCGCAAACCCAGCCAGACAAAGGTATGTTCCCGTTGCAGCACATCGCTGATGTCTGCGATAGTCACCTCGCCGATACTGACGCCGTTTTGATAGGCCACGCATTTCATGATCATGCTGTTGTCGATTTTTCCAGTCAAAAGCTTCTCCCGTTATTTAACATCGGTTTCTTCATGCAAACGGATGCGTTTCTCGTTGCCCAGCGTCGCCGGATTGTAATTGGTCAACAGGATATGCACGGCCATCCGCTTACTCAGTATAACTTGCTTCTGCTCGGCCTGATATTCGGCCTTGAATTCTTTTTGCAACGCGGCGATTTGTTCCGCTGTCAACGATGATTCGGCCGATAAAATTCCAATGCTGATCAAACACAACGATCAGAATCCATCATCGATCAGCGTCTGTTCACGAATGGCTTTCCCGGTTGCCAAGTCGCACAGCACGAACCACTCCGAGCCGTTGCGCGCCTGTATCTCATATTGCGCCCAAAAATCTCCATGCCGATATAATTTTGTTATTTCTCAATCGTTCCCGGATGCAGAAGCGACGCCTCTCGTTGGCAGGGTTCGATGCAAACTTTGCTGGGAGGCAGCGCGTAGCGGTCGGTAATGCTCGCATCCGCGCTGTCGACCTCCCTATAGGCCGCTAATCCCGATAGAGTATCTGCTGAATGGGATGTGTTTGACAATAAAGCCTGAATATAAGAAAAATTCTTACTTTTTATCAAGTCTTAGTTGTAGCATCATATTAGCTACCATTAAGTTCACGCGAGTTCCCATGTCCATAGCAAACGATATACAACAGCTACACGCACAAATGCGCGAATGGCGGCAGCATCTGCACCGGTTTCCTGAAACCGCTTTTGAGGAAACCCAAACGGCGAAATTTATTGCCGATAAGCTGGCGAGTTTCGGCTTGGAAGTTCATCAAGGTTTAGGTAAGACCGGCGTTGTGGCTACGCTTACTGCCGGGAACGGCGACAAGAAAATTGCGTTGCGCGCCGATATGGATGCTTTGTTTATTCAGGAGCAGAATACCGTCGCTTATAAATCCTGCCACGATGGAAAAATGCATGCCTGCGGTCATGACGGCCATTCGGCAATGCTGCTGGGCGCGGCCTGCTATTTGGCCGAGCATCGCAACTTTAACGGCACGGTGTATTTTATTTTTCAGCCTGCCGAGGAAGGTCGCGCCGGAGCCAGGCAGATGATTGATGACGGCTTGTTTGAAAAATTCCCGGCCGACTGCGTTTTCGGCATGCATAATGTCCCTGACATTCCGCCGGGGTATTTTGCAGCCAAACCCGGCGCGATGATGGCCTCATTCGATTGCTTCGAAATCATCATCACCGGTCAGGCGACCCATGCCGCCATGCCGCA
Organism: Methylobacter sp.; assembly: GCA_036561025.1. Taxonomy (GTDB): domain Bacteria; phylum Pseudomonadota; class Gammaproteobacteria; order Methylococcales; family Methylomonadaceae; genus Methylobacter_A. The sequence continues at coordinate 167,139 of DATBQB010000017.1, forward strand.
TTTGGGCAATGATGCGATAGTCGCGTCCGCCCAGCTGATTACCGCTTTGCAGACTATTGTCAGCCGCACTGTTAATCCTGCCGATCCGGCGGTGGTCAGCATTACCCAGATACATGCAGGCAATACCTGGAACGCGCTGCCCGAATCGGTTGTGTTGAGAGGCACTTTCCGTTGCTTTAGCAGCTCGGTTCAAAAAACCATTGCCGATAAAATCACCCGACTGATGAATGCTGCCTGCGAAGGTTTTGAGGTCAGCGCCGAAATCAAATTCAACCCTGAAAATCCGGGCTATCCGGTGACCTTTAATGCGGGAGCCGAAACGGAACTGGCGCTACAAGTTGCGATGTACGTGGCCGGAGAAGCCGGTGTCGACCGGCAACCGATACCCGGAATGGGTTCGGAAGATTTTGCCTTTATGTTGCAGGAAAAACCGGGCTGTTATATCTGGATAGGCAACGGTTCTTCCGAAAACGGCTGCCTGTTGCATAATCCGCATTATGATTTTAACGATCAGATATTGCCGGTTGGCACGGCTTATTGGGTAAAACTGGTTGAAACGGTGTTAAGGTAATCAAGGCCTTAGAAGTATCCAGACCTTCCAGGTTTTTAAAACCTGGAAGGTCTAATTTAGCTCTTTTTAGACTCAAACAGCATGTGCGCCATTTTTTTTGCTTTGGTTTTTAAATAGCCGACGTTGTCGTCGTGAGCCACGGCCTCGACCGGAATGCGGCCTGTCACGTTAATGCCGAGTTTTTTCAACTCTTCTATTTTTTTGGGGTTGTTAGTGATCAATTCTATGGACTTTATGTTCAGGTTTTCCAGCATTAACGCGGCAATACTGTATTCTCTTTCGTCGGCAAGATGGCCCAGATGAATATTCGCATCCACCGTATCCATGCCTTGATCCTGCAAATTATAAGCCTGTAGTTTTTTCAACAAGCCGATGCCGCGGCCTTCCTGGCGCAGATAAATCAATACGCCGAAACCGGCTTTGTCGATCATTTGCAGCGCCATATCGAGCTGCTCGCCGCAATCGCAACGCCTTGAACCTAATACGTCGCCGGTAAAACACTCGGAATGAATGCGTACAGGTACGTTTTCCCTGCCTGCAACATTACCTTTAACCAGAGCGACATGCTCCTTGTCATCAATGGTATTGCTGTAGTAATGCAGGATAAATTCGCCGTGTTTGGTCGGGATCGGCGTTTGTACCAGATTTTCTAATTGTGGCTTCACTTAAATATAACTAATCCAAAAATTGACAGTATTTTACCTAATTTGACGACTATTTGCATAAATAGCACCACGAAGACACGAAGAGCACGAAGAGCACGAAGAGCACGAAGAAAAAATATAAAATTTCGTGCTCTTCGTGTCTCGGCAATTGCTCCTGCATCGCCTAAAGCGCCTACTGTTGGTGCTCTCGATCGCTGTTCCAGACGCGATTCTACCTTCTCCTTCTGTGGAGTCGTTCGTGGTGAAGATTTCTTAGCTATTGCATTGAAAGCCAAGGCGCGCACGGCACGCCCTACGTATGAAATTCTCCGCTATTTTCTGGCTTCAATCAGCTTGATAATATCGCCGCTACGCTCATCGACATTCACCGAGGTAAAAGCGCAGGCTTTAACGTTTTTAACAGTGTTCCGGTTAATGTTGGCCCCGACCAATCTGACAACGATAGGATTAAGCAGGTTCATGACCGCGGCAATTATGCGATTTGAGCTTACCACATGTTCCAGTAATAAAACCTGTCCGCCCGGTTTGCAGACCCGGTAAAGCTCTTTCAATCCTTTTACCGGTAACGGCACCGAGCAAAAAACGAAGGAGCAAATAACCGTATCGAAACTGTTATCGGCAAAGTATAACGACTGAATATCCATTAGCTCCAGCTCAACATTGGCATTTTTCCGGTCACGTTTTTTCTCCGCCTGCTTTAGCATTTGTTCGCTAAAATCAATCGCGGTTATTCTGGCATCCTTGGGATAATAATCAAAATTCTTGCCCGTCCCTACGCCGACTTCAAGAATATGATGGCCTTCAACTTTGGCCCATAATTTTTCCCGCCAGTTTTTAAAAAACAGCCCTTCCATGACCGCTTCCATGCCTTCAAAATACGGGGCGATGCGGTCGTATCGTTTTCTAATTGCGGCGCTGTCGGGCTTCATAATGGCTTCGGGTAGTTAATCGGGAACTGCATAGTACAGCGCAAGCTTGATTGTCATCAACAATATAAATCCACGAAGACACGAAGGACACGAAGTTTTACTTTGCTAAGCTTCGTGTCCTTCGTGTCTTCGTGGTGCACTAAAAGCTTCGGTTAAAGCAATATTTTAGGGATATTGCACTGGAACCGGCTCCAATTTCCAGATGTCCCTGTTATAGTCGTTGATGGTTCTGTCCGTGGAAAATTTGCCGCTGTTTGCGCAATTTAATATGCTCATCCGTGTCCAATGGTCTTTATCCTGATAGGCGGCTTCTACACGTTTTTGCGCATCGATATAGCTTCTAAAATCTGCGATAGTCATCCACGGGTCATACTTGCTTTTAATAGATGCGATCAGATCGTCGAAAATCCCCGGTTCGAACTGATTGAAATGTCCGCTTTCCAATAAATTCATCACTCGTTGCAAATCTTCATCCTGATCAATGATGGCTGAAGGATCGTAGTGCTGCCGCCTTGCCTCTATCTGCTCTTCGGTCAGGCCGAACAGGAAGAAATTTTCATCGCCGACTTCTTCCCTTATCTCAATATTAGCGCCATCCAGTGTGCCGATGGTTAATGCACCGTTCATCATCAGCTTCATGTTGCCGGTGCCGGACGCCTCTTTTCCTGCGGTAGAAATCTGCTCGGAAAGATCGGCCGCAGGGCAAATCATTTCCATGCCCGAAACCCGATAGTCCGTCAAAAAGCACAGGATCAGCTTACCGTCTGCATCGGGATCCGAGTTAATGACCTGGGCGACATTGTTAATCAGTTTAATGGTTCTTTTCGCCATCGCATAACCGGGAGCTGCCTTGCCGCCGATCAACACGCAACGTGCAACCCAGTTTATTGTCTCGCCGCGCTTAATGCGATCGTAAAGATGAATGACATGCAGCACATTTAATATCTGCCGCTTGTATTCGTGTATACGTTTAACCTGTACATCAAACAGTGCATTCGGATTTAGATTGATGTCCTGATATTTTTTATTATGTGCGACCAAGCGTTGTTTTGCATGCTGTTTTATGGTGCGCCAGCGCTCCCGGAACTCGGCATCTTCGGTAAAGGCCTCCAGTTTTTTTAATTCATCCAGATCGGTTATCCAGCCGTCGCCGATAGTCTCGGTTATCAGCGCGGCTAATTCCGGATTACAAGAAGCCAGCCAGCGCCGAGGGGTCACGCCGTTGGTTTTGTTGTTGAACTTGTGCGGCCATAACGCGTAAAAATCGCAAAACAGACCCTGTTGCAACAACTGGGAATGCAATTGGGCCACGCCATTGACCGAAAAACTGCCGACTATCGCCAGATAAGCCATGCGCACCTGCTGCTCGTCGCCTTCCTCGATGATCGACATCCGGCTCAACTTTTCTTTATCGCCGGGCCAATGTGCGGCCACTTCCGACATGAAATGGGCATTGATTTCAAAGATGATCTCCATCAATCTCGGCAATAATTTTTGCATAAGTCTGACCGGCCATTTTTCCAGCGCTTCAGGCAGCAAGGTGTGGTTGGTATAAGCCATGGTCTGCCGGGTAATTCCCCAAGCTGTAGCCCATGACAGGCCATACACATCCATTAGCAGGCGCATCAGTTCGGCAATGGCGATGCTAGGGTGAGTGTCGTTTAACTGAAAACAGCTTTTCTTGGCGAAGTTGCTAAAATCATGCCCATGTTGTCTGATCCAATGGGAGATGACGTCCTGTAAGCTGGCTGAAGCCAGGAAATATTGCTGGCGCAGCCTTAATTCCTTGCCGTTTTCGTTGGCGTCATTGGGATACAGCACCATGGTAATATGCTCTGCGGTGACTTTTGCGGCCACCGATTCGGCATAATCGCCGGCGTTGAATTCGTCCAAGTTGAACTCCTCAGTCGCCACGGCTTTCCATAAACGCAAGGTATTAACGGTGTTGTTTTTGTAACCGGGGATCGGTGTGTCAAAAGGGACGGCCAACACATCATTAGTGCTGATCCAGCATACCCTCCGGTTGCCTTGTTCATCGGTCTGTATTTCGGTATGTCCGCCAAGCTTGATACGTAGCGAATATTCCAGCCGCTCAACTTCCCAGACATTGCCGTAACGCAGCCAATGGTCCGGCTTCTCGACCTGCTCGCCATTGACAATTGTTTGGGTAAACATGCCGTATTCATAACGCAAACCGTAACCTAGGACCGGCAATTGCAATGTCGCGCAGCTGTCTATAAAACAGGCAGCCAAGCGGCCCAAGCCGCCATTGCCCAAGCCGGCGTCGAGTTCCCTGTCAACCAGCTCTTCGATTTCAATGCCCAAATCGTGCATGGCCTGGGTGGCTTCATCGGTTATGCCGAGATTAAGCATTGCATTGCTTAAGGTTCTGCCCATCAAAAATTCCATGGACATATAGGATACCTGCTTGCTATCCGTGTTTTTATAAGTTTTATAGGTGGCTTTCCAGCGTTCCATCAGCCGGTCGCGAATAGATAGAGACAAGGCCTCGCAGGCATAGAAAGGGGATGATCGAAAAGTTACATCTCGCCCCAGCAAATGAACATAATACCGTTTAAAGTCATCAATAAAGTCCTCTTTTGCTATTCCCAATGTTGCAACATCGGTAATTGAAGATTTGGGCTTGCTCAAAACAAATCGTTTATTAGGCATGGTTTACTCCAAGAGGTTGATGCGAGATAAAGTGCTGGTTTATTAGGTAATGTTCAATTTCCCGTTGATTTTAATAATGGAACGCGGATGACGCTGATTAGGCGGATTTAAACGGATAAAAAAGGCAAAGGGCTCAAGGCGAAAAAACACCTTCCGCCTTGAGCTTACAATATCCTTATGAAAAGGCACGGTTTTATCAGTGTTTATCAGCCAAATCCGCGTCATCTGCGTTCTATTTTTTGATAACGCGGGCCAGAATTTCCAGCCACAATGCATTATAAGCCACCATGGATTGGCTTTTCTTGACATAGCCACCCAACGGCATACGCTCCAGCCCCATGCGTTCAATATCGCTCGCGTAAGGAATCGCGGCAGTTAAAATTTCGGGGTGGCTTTCAGTCAGGCTGGACATAATCTCCCGATGCATTTTTTTGCGCCGGTCGACCATCGAGAAAAACGGAACCAGCGCCAGCTTATTCAAATTATTATCTTCGATGAATTTTTCCAACTGCTCAAGTGTTCTTAACGACAATGTTGTAGGAATTATCGGCGACAGCAGAATATCGGCAGCCTCAAAAACGGCTTCGGATAACAGCGAAATGTTGGGTGGACAATCCAGAAAAATAAAGTCGTACTCTTCTGCCAAGGGCTTCAGGAGTTTTTTAAGTTGCTGAGTCGGTTTTTTCTTGGCGTCCAAAACCAAATCCAGGTTTCTGAAAGAAAAATCGGCCGGCAATAAATCCAGATTTTCAAAGTCGGTGCCTTTAATCAGGCCGTCCAGTTCGCGTTTCCCGGCGATTAAGTCTTTACTGCCGCCTTTGATCTTGGGCTTGATGCGAAAATAATAGCTGCTGGCTCCCTGCGGATCAAGATCCCAAACCAAGACACGGTGACCATTGCAGGCTGCCGTGTATGCCAGATTTACCGCGCTTGAGGTTTTGCCAACACCGCCTTTGATGCTGTAGACAGCTAATACATTCATTACATGGTCTCGCGTTTATATCGGTAGATTGGAAACACGATAACACAACCGCTGCTGTTGGCAAGACTGCCGCGGCGTAACTATTCAGCCACAGATCAACACGGATTAAACAGATGAGGCGAAAGGTACAGGGCCAAAGGCGAAAAAACCGAATGTCAACACGCTGCCGCCTTTTGTATCGCTCTTACTTGCTGATGTTATGCATTGTCCACGAAAAGCACGAAAGCCAAAAGTAGGCGCCTCTACGACTGCATGGACGCAGGAGGTAGAGCAACGCAGGAGCAGTTGCCGAGGCGACACGAAAAAACATAGAGCTGTATATTTTTCGGTTAACGATGTAATGCTAAGCATTCAGTCACATCCCTTTTGACAACGTTCCTGACAGGTAAATGAGAACGCGCTTTGCTTTTTGCATCCTTATTCCTGTATGCCCTTTTCGTGATTTTTGTGCCTTTCGTGGACTACGCTTTTTTTATTAGTACATACCGTAACATCAGTTACTTAGGACGGTGAGGCAAGCCGTACGCCGTTGCGCTTGCCTTGTTTGACAAGATATAACGCATCGTCTGCCTGTTTCATCAATTCTTTCCAGCTTGGCTTGGCCCCCACAGATCCTGCCACACCAATACTGACAGTAACCGGGTAACGCAACACGAGTCCCTGAGGCTGGTTTCCTTCGATAGAGCGGCGGACGCGCTCGGCCAACAATAAAGCGGTGGTGCCGTCGGTGTTGGGAGCGATGATCAGAAACTCTTCGCCGCCCAATCGACAAACAACGTCGTTGGTGCGTGCAGTTTCCCGCATCAAGTTGGCGGCATGGACCAGTACCTGATCGCCGACATCATGTCCCAAAGTGTCATTGACCGATTTGAAATGATCCAGATCCAGCATTAAAACGCTCAAGGGTCGATTGGCGCGTAGCGCAGTCGCCGATTCCTGTTCCAGACGATTCAGCGCATATCGCCGATTAGGTAAACCGGTCAGAACGTCCGTATTCGCCATAGACTTAAGGCGGCGGTTAGCTGCCGCCAACTCGGCAGTATAACGCTGGATGTCCCTGCTCTCTTTTTCCAGCTCATGTTGCAGCATAATGATGCGCTGCCCCGCGCGCAGCCGAGCCAGCAGCACACGCAAGCTGATCGGCTTGGTCACATAATCGTCAATACCGGCATCGAACGCTTCAACCAGAGCATCCTCATCTTCAGTCGAAGTGAGCATAATAAGATAAATGTTTTTACCAAATGCCGATGCGCGTAACGCTTTACAAAGAGCTAAGCCATCCATCGGTTTCATACGCCAATCGGTAATCACCACTTGAGGCCCGCGCTCAATAACATGCTTTAGCGCAGATTCACCGTCGCGACATACCGCAACCTGGTTTCCCGAGGCTACAAGCTGCTTGGAAAGGCGCGCCAACATCATCGGGTCGTCGTCGACCAGCAATAAGTCCAAGCCGGGCAAAGCAGGCTCCAAAGTAGCGGCCGTTTTTAGCAAAGATTGGCGTACATCCGTTTTTACATCAATTAGCTTTCCCCATTCGTGCCAAAGCTCAATTGTTTTATCTATAAATTCAAGCAGAGTCTGCTCATCGAAAGCATGAAGACTGGCCTCCGCTATTAAACCCGGCAGCAGCTCTGCTCGCTGGTCTTCATTAGTTACGCAGTAGTCTCCGATCAGCCGGGCGAAAATCAGCTGTCTGGCAAACTGGTCAATCCGGTTAATTCCTGCTACTTTCATCTCAAAGCTCAGTTTCAACGCATCCAGAAATACCGCCGGAAATCCCCAATCTGCCAACAGCATTAGCGTTAAAGCGTTATGATCAATGGCAAAACGCTCGCACTCCAGAGCAAGAAGCCGCTTACCTTCCGCTTTGCCAAGACATTCTCCATAAATCTCCGACCATGCGGTTGCCAGAGCGAGGCTGCCTATGTCGCTAAGCAGTCCGATCGTGAAAGATTCCTCCGGTACCACTGTGCGTTCGCGGGCAGTGATCGCAGCAATGGACACCGACATTGCCAAGGATCGCGACCAGTAAACCTCATAATTAAAGCCCGAACAATGCCCCTTGCTGTTATCGTTAATCAGGGAAAGACTCAGCGCGAAGTTGCGCACTGCCTGCATGCCCATCATCATGACTGCAGATTGAATATCGGCAATGGGACGTCGAGCTCCGAAAGCCGCCGAATTGGCAAAACGCAAAATACGCCCGCTTAAGGCGGGATCAACTTTAACCAGCTGACTCACCTGTTGCACGGTGGCATCTTTTTGTTGCACGAGCTGCATGATAGCTAGCGCCGTTCCCGAAGGGGAAGGCAGGCGATCGGCGGCTTTTAGTTCATTAAAATTGAATTCAGTATTCATTAATTTTGTTTTTTCTTTCGACTCCAAGGATGGAGGAGGTAGAGCAACGCAGGGAGCGGTTGCCGGGTAACAGATTGTCGACTAAATCCATCGTAGCCTGAGTCAACTCATTAACCATCGACTGAAAATCGGCATCTACGCTCTTACGGGCGGAATGTTCCAGTTTTACTGCGAGGCTGATTATTCTTTCGGCACAAAAATGTCCGGCCATGCCCTTAATGGCATGAGCCGCATCGGCCAGCGCCGGGAAATCGGCTCGAGACAAGGCTGCGCTCAGTTCCGTTAATTGTACAGGCGCTTCTTCCATGAATAAATCTATCATCTCGGCCAGTAAATCATGATCGTCATCCAACCGTTTAAGCGCGGCGGCTTCATCCCAACCCCTCGACTCCGCTCGGGGCAGGCCCTTCGGCTCGCTCTGAGCGTCGCCAAAGGGCCTGCCCCGAGCGGAGTCGAGGGGCAAGCCCATCCAGCGCGCCAAAACCACGGCCAGATCGGTTCGACTGACGGGTTTGCTAAGATAATCATCCATGCCTGCGGATAAGCATTTTTCGCGCTCTCCTACCGACGCATGAGCGGTAAGCGCTGTTATCGGCGTATGCGCCTTGTCGCCTTCACGTTCACGCAAAATACGCGTAGCTTCGTAGCCGTCCATAACCGGCATTTGACAATCCATAAACACCAAGTCATAGGCCTGACGTTCCAGCTGATCCAGCGCCACTTGCCCATTATTGGCCAAATCGGGCTTAAGCTGGAACTTGGCGAGCTGGGCCAGTATCACTTTTTGGTTAACCTTGTTATCTTCTACTACCAATACGCGTTTGTCGCTGTAATCGAGTAATGCTTCTTTTACCTGGACTGCTGAAGCGGTTTTCCGACCGGGAAGCTGCAATGCAGCGATAATAGCATCGAAAAGCTGCGATTGACGCACCGGTTTTAACAGACTTTGAGCGAATCCCGACGCGAGTCTTTCGGATTCGGAACCTATACCGCCTGAGGATAAAAGAATGCGCGGCGTGTCGACAATGGCGGGTTTTTCAATGATCGCGCGAGCTAGGGCAAAGCCGTCCATATCCGGCATTTGCATATCTGAAAGCAGTAGATCATAAGGTTGGTTTCGCAGCGCCGCGGCTTCGAGTTCGATGAGCGCCGCAGGCCCGTTGTCCGTTTCGCTCAAAGTAAATCCCCAGTTACTTAAGTAATGCGTCAAAATCATGCGATTGGTAGCGTTATCATCGACTATCAAGGCGCGCTTGCCGGAAAAATTAGCTTGCGGAGCAGGAGCCTCGCTATCCACGAGAGTCAATGGCAGAGTAAACCAAAAGTTGGTTCCCTCCCCCAAGGCGCTTTCGACGCCGATGCTACCGTTCATAAGCACAACCAGATCCTTGCTGATAGATAGGCCAAGACCGGTACCGCCATAACGCCGCGAGGTGGAACTGTCCGCCTGGGAGAAAGCCTGAAACAAACGTGCTTGCGTCTCGGCACTTATACCGATACCGGTATCGATTACCTCAAAACGTAATATCGCCAGGGATGGTGTGTATGCAGCAAGCCTGTCGGGAACAGGTGCGGCGTCGGTATCGTCCTTTTCCGGCATACTTACTTTTACAGAAACTTCACCTTTCTCGGTAAATTTAACCGCATTGCCAATCAGATTGGTAAGCACTTGACGTATGCGCGTGGGATCGCCTTGCCAACGTAGCGGTAGATTCGCCGGCAAAAAGCAGTTTAATTCCAAGCCCTTGCCGTGGGCGCGGCTGGACAACAATGTGCAAACCTCTTCCACCAAATCGGGCAGATTAAACTCGATCTGCTCCAACTCGATTTTACCTGCCTCCAGTTTGGAAAAATCCAGAATATCGTTGATGATGGTTAACAGGGATTCGGCAGAGTTTGCGGCAATATCTATTAAATCCCACTGCTCGCGAGACAGTTGAGTATCCTGTAAAAGATCAAGCATACCCAATACACCGTTCATCGGGGTGCGAATTTCATGGCTCATGTTGGCCAGGAACTCTGTCTTGGTTTGTGCAGCCTGCAAAGCGGCATCCCGCGCCGCTTCCAGCGAGGCATTGGCCTGATGCTGAAGCAGCGCGAGCGCTATCATTTCACCTACCTCCTTGAGCATCGAAATACGTGATTCGCTTTGCACAGGAAAGGGATCGGTAAAAATAAATAACACGCCGAGAGTTTCCTCGCCTGAAGCGATGGGCACGGTGTAATGGCCATGGACCGGCAGATCATCGCAATAACATTCATCGGAAACGATAAGCTTTCTTGAAACAGCGACCTGTCCGCATAGGCCGTCGCCAAAAGCTATGCGCAGCCACTCGGCCATACTCAAACCAAGTGCTACAAAACTTTCCAAATAATCATCTTGCCCGCGTAAAAATATGCATCCCTTGCGTTGCAGATCAAAGGCTTTCAGATCGAATAAAATTTCCAGAACTTGAGAGAAGCATTGTTCCAGTGGCAAGTTTTGATGCAAGGCCTCAGAGATCGCCAAACGTGCGGCGGTATCCTCGCTTTCGACTTGTAAGGCCTCTTCCTGTTCGACCTGCTTGCTGACATCATGCTGAATCTGCACATAACCGGACAGTGTGCCATTTGCGGTCAGAATCGGCGTAATATTGGTTTTGGCCCAATATTCCAAAGCCTCATCAGAAGCCTGTCCTGAGCTACGGCTGTCGTTTTCATGTCCCTGTGAGCGATCATTATCATTACTTCGGCGGCGGCACCTCAAACGGCCTGACCAAGCTTCGCTGCAATGGAGTCTGCTTTGCATCTCGGACAGGGTTTGCTGATCAGCGGTAGGGCTGTCCAGCACGTAAGGTTTTTGCCCCATCAGCGCATCTTCGGCCCAACCGGTGAACAGGCACAGCGCCGGATTTGCATATTGTATGAGCCCCTTTGCATTGGTGATGAGTATCATCTCGCTGCTGGCGTCCAGCGCACGCTTAAGCGCTGTCAGCTTTAGTTCATTCGCTTTTCGTGTTGTCGTATCCCGGCGGATAGAAATATATTGCTTAGGTTTACCGGCCTTATCCAGCACTGGCGCGATAGTGCTATCCACCCAATACAATTCTCCATCTTTACGGCGATTGCAAAACTCCCCGCGCCATACCTGCCCTCCGGCAATAGTGCGCCACATGTTGCGCATATAATCCTGATCATGATGACCGGAGTTGACAATACGGTGATCCTGTCCGATGAGCTCGTTCTGCGTATAACCGGAGACTTTGCAGAACATGTCGTTAGCGTAGACAATGCGCCCCTGAACGTCGGCGATACTAACCAGGACATGATTTTCCAGGGCTTTCAGCAGTTCTCTATTGTATGACCTTCTTTCCTGAACAATCTGCAAGACTAAAGGGCGTATCGCCAGTAACCATAATAGTGTTGAACCGAATATAGCCAGCAGAGCGACGTTAAAAACGGTATTCTGCAGCGGCGATAATATAAGCCCCCATTGATGAATCGCATCAAGCAACAACATAACCAGCGTTTCGGAAACACTAATGACTGCAATGACGATACCCAACAAAGCGAAAAAATTATGTTTTGGGTATTGCTGCGACAATGGAGTTGACATAGATTTCTTATTCGATTACATGAATATTATTGTTTTATTGAATAATAGCCTGATTATCCGCGTATCGCTATCCTTTTCAGGGGGGTATATGGCGATTATTTTCTATCTGTAATTGAACTTGAAAGACTGTGCTGACAGATATTAAATGAATACAGCCATCAGCTAATAATTATCAAAGTTTTCACCTTGCTCATATTCTCCTGCATCCAGCTATGCGCAACTTAAAATCACTCATTTCAAGGCCGTTCTGAATAAGGAATGATAAACTTTCAATCACGGTAAAGTTATCTTATCCTTTATGCCATTAAATTTAACCCTATAGAAAAATCCATGACTGAAGCAACTGCGTTATTTTCCAATGCAAAACTTGTAATTCCAGGCGGCGTAAACTCGCCGGTACGATCCTTTAGCGGCGTAGGCGGCACACCGGTTTTTATCGATCATGCCCAAGGCGCTTATATCTACGACAGTTTCGGCAATAGTTATATTGATTATGTCGGTTCCTGGGGGCCGATGATCTTGGGCCATGCCCATCCGGAAGTCATTGCGGCGGTCAAGCAGGCCGCCGAAAAAGGCCTGAGCTTCGGCGCACCAACCGAAATTGAGACGCTGATGGCCAATCGGGTTTGCGAGCTGATGCCCTCCATCGACATGGTCAGAATGGTCAGTTCCGGCACCGAGGCGACCATGAGCGCCATTCGCTTGGCCCGAGGCTACACCGGCCGGGATAAAATCGTTAAATTCGAAGGCTGTTATCACGGCCATTCCGACTCTTTGTTGGTCAAGGCCGGTTCCGGTGCCTTGACGTTTGGCGTGCCCAGCTCTCCCGGCGTACCGGCTTCCGTTGCCGAAAACACCATTACCCTGACCTACAACGATAGCGATTCGGTCAAAACACTGTTTGCCGAACTGGGCGAACAAATCGCCTGCATTATCGTCGAGCCGGTCGCCGGCAATATGAACTGCATCCCGCCTGAGCCCGGCTTCCTTGGATGCTTGCGCCAAGTCTGCGACCAATATAATAGTGTACTGATTTTCGATGAAGTGATGACCGGTTTTAGGGTGGGCTTAACGGGCGCACAAGGACTATATAATGTTAAGCCGGATTTGACCACGTTGGGCAAAATCATCGGCGGCGGCATGCCGGTCGGCGCATTCGGCGGTTCGCGTAAAATCATGGAACATCTTGCGCCGCTCGGTCCTGTCTATCAGGCAGGCACGCTGTCGGGGAATCCTGTCGCGATGGCTGCCGGTTTAAAAACCCTGGAATTGATCGCTCAGCCGGGTTTTTACGAGACGTTAACCGCAAAAACCGAAACATTGACCTCTGGCCTGAGAGCTCGCGCCAGTCAAGCCGGTATTGCGATGACTACAAACACAGTCGGCGGCATGTTCGGACTGTTTTTTAGTGCGGAATCGCAAGTGAGCCGCTTTGCTCAAGTTATGCAATGCGATCAAAATCTGTTTAAGCGCTTTTTCCATGCCATGCTGGATCAGGGTGTTTATTTGGCACCTTCTGCGTTTGAAGCCGGTTTTGTTTCTGCTGCGCACAGCAATGAAGACCTGGAAAAAACCCTGGATATTGCAGAAACTATTTTCAAACGTCTGTAACTTTCGGCTGAGTAACCATGACCGATGATATTCACTGGCAGCAGTGTTATTCAATATGAGTTTTATCAATAATATACCTCCTTTGGTCTGGGCCTTAATCGGTTTCTTGGTTGGCGTATTTGCAATACGCTTGTTAAACGGCAAAGATAAAACCCTGATCCGCCAGCTTTCGACCGACCTTGCCGTATCCGAAGAGAAACTAAAGCAATTTCAAGCCCGTGAAGCTGAATTTAAGCAGTTGCAGCAATTATTCATCGAGGCCAAAACCCACAATGCCGAATTGCAAACCCGCATGGATGAGCAGGCGAAAAATACCGCAGAAAAATTAAAATTGCTGCTGGATGCGGAACTGCGCTTGAATACTCAGTTTGAAAACCTGGCCGGCAAGATTTTCGATGACCGCAGCAAACAATTCACCGAACATCATAAAACCAGCCTGGATCATATCGTAACGCCATTGCGGGAACAGCTCGGCGAGTTCAAGCAACGCATAGAGACGGTTTACGACAACGAGAACAAGGACCGCATTTCCCTACGTGAGGAAATTGTTTCGTTGCGGCGCGATACCGCGCAAATGAACCAGGAAGCTCTAAACCTGACCCGCGCCTTAAAAGGCGACAAAAAAGCCCAAGGCAACTGGGGCGAGATGATCCTGGAAAAAGTGTTGGAAAAATCGGGGTTGCGTAAAGGTATCGAATACGAAACGCAAGGCGCATTCCGGGACGAAGATAACAGGCTGTTCAAGCCGGATGTGATCGTCCGCCTACCTGAAAACAAGGATGTGGTGATCGATTCCAAGGTATCCCTGCTGGCTTATGAGCGTTATTGCTCAACCGAAGACGACCAGGAGCGGGTACTGTCATTAAAGCAGCATACCGACGCGGTGCGGGAACATATCAAGGGACTCAGCAACAAGAGTTATTCGGACTTAAAAGGCTTAAGATCGCTGGACTTTGTGCTGCTATTCATGCCGATTGAAGCCGCCTTTATCGCCGCTTTTCAGGCCGATGAGCGCTTATTTGCCGACGCTTTCGAGCATAAAATCATCGTAGTTACCCCAACCACTTTGCTGGCAACGTTACGCACCATCGAAAACATCTGGCGTTATGAACGCCAAAACGAAAATGCCCGCGCTATTGCCGATAAAGCGGGGCTGGTTTACGACAAAATCCGCGGCTTTGTGGACGACCTGGATAAGCTGGGCAAACAGCTAAGCACCGTCAACAGCACTTACGACGGCGTAATGAATAAATTAACCCAAGGCAACGGCAACCTGATCCGCCAAGCCAGCAGCTTTGTCGATCTGGGCGTTAAAGTCAAAAAGACCTTTCCTAAAAGCATCACCGAACAGGCCGGGCTCGATAGTGATGAAAGTTAGAAATTCAAGGTAAAAACTTATACGCAAATGCTTATTAACCACGTCATCCCGGCAGGGATTGCCGGGATCCAGACGCCATGGATGGCAATGCCGAAGCAGACAATAAGTCTTGCAAAAGAGGTGCCGCTTAGTTAAATCAAGCATTCACATCCCTGTGCCCTGGATTCCGGCAATCCCTGCCGGAATGACGTATCCTAAAATACTTGTGTATAACGATGAACGTTCCAGCATTTATGCGATACTACGCGGCTTTGATTTTTTTATATATGCACCCTTCGTGATAACTATTAGACATTTATGATTACCTGCTTAATTAGGAGTAACACATGACCGCACTGGTTGGCATTATCATGGGCTCGACGTCCGACTGGGAAACCATGCGCTTTGCAGCGGAAACCCTGGAGCGGCTCGGCATCCCCCACGAAGTTGAAGTCGTTTCGGCGCACCGTACCCCCGATAAACTGTTCGATTATGCCGAAGCAGCCGAAACCAAAGGCCTGGAAGTGATCATCGCCGGAGCAGGCGGAGCGGCGCATTTACCCGGCATGACCGCGGCGAAAACCGCCGTGCCTGTGCTGGGCGTACCGGTGCAATCCAAAGCGCTGAACGGCATGGATTCCTTATTGTCAATCGTACAAATGCCCGCCGGTATCCCGGTCGGTACCTTGGCGATAGGCAAAGCGGGCGCAATCAACGCGGCCTTGCTGGCGGCGGCCATTATCAGTAACAAACATGTCCAATATAAGGGCGCATTACAAAATTTCAGGAGTGAGCAAACCGAATCGGTACTCGCACACCCAGATCCAAGACCGGGGGATGAATTATGAGAGTGGGCGTATTAGGTGCAGGCCAGCTTGCCAGAATGATAGCGCTAGCGGGCGTACCTTTAGGTCTGGAATTTATCTTTCTCGACCCCTCCGCCGATGCCTGCTCCAACAGGCTGGGCGAAGCCTTGATCGGCGACTACAACGATCCGAAATTGCTGGCGCAGCTGGCCGAACGCGCCGATGTGGTCACTTACGAATTTGAGAATGTTCCGGCTGAAGTCGCCGAGTTTTTGGCTTCCCACACCCAAGTACATCCATCCCCGAAAGCCCTGGCCGTTGCCCAGGATCGGTTGATCGAAAAAAGCTTTTTCCATGACATCGACATCCCTACGCCGGATTATGCTGCGGTGGATAGTCTTGAAAGCCTGCAACAAGCTATGCCCACCCTCGGCTATCCGGCCATTTTAAAAAGCCGCACCCAAGGCTACGACGGCAAAGGCCAATCCGTGCTCAAATCGGCGAACGACTTAAAATCAGCATGGGAGCAGTTACAAGGCGCACCGGCTGTCGTCGAAGCTTTCGTCCCGTTTAACCGAGAAGTGTCCATCATCGCCGTGCGCAGTGTTTCAGGAGAAATTGTTTTCTACCCGTTATCGGAGAACCTGCATCGCGGCGGCATATTGCGCGTTTCCGAATGCCGTGCGGATGACGCGATGCAAAAACAAGCTGAATCTTACGTATCCCGCTTGTTGGAAGCGCTGGATTATGTCGGCGTACTGGCGTTGGAATTATTTGAGGTAGACGGAAAACTGGTTGCCAACGAGTTCGCGCCACGAGTACATAACTCCGGCCATTGGACGATTGAAGGCGCCGAAACCAGCCAGTTTGAAAATCACCTGCGGGCGATCCTGGATTTGCCGTTAGGTTCGACAGCGCCGGTAGGGAACGCGGCGATGGTCAATTTCATCGGCGGACTGCCTAAGACTGAAGAACTATTGGCAATTCCACATGCGCATTTGCATCTTTACGATAAAGCGCCGCGCAAAGGGCGGAAAGTGGCTCATGCGACGGTACGAGCGGAGAATCAGCAGCAATTATCGGAGTTGGTTAAGAAACTGGCCGCGCTGGCCGACCAAGTTGATGATTCGTAATGCTGCTTAGCGGTTAGAAACGCTTAAGCTGCTTCGCGCGGCAAAACTTCTTTCTCAATAGCGGATAACGCTTGTTGCTGCGCGAATCCACATACAGCTTAATTGTTCAATTCTTCCTTAATACAAGCGTTAACTATTGAAAAATCCATAAAATGCCCCGTTACGAAACCTGATGCCATAGCTCGAAGCACCTGTATCATTGGCGGTATTTCGATAAATCTTATAAATAACCTACATAAAAGCATAGCTAGTTTTCGTTCGGCTATAACGCCGTCATTACATTGCATAGATACATAGCAACAAGCGTTGAATACTTTTTCCGCATAACCGTTATTTCTAGGGTTACGGATTCTCAGACCTTTTAAAATATTCCCATCCAAATAACTTTTTACTAATACTGGAACAAGTAACTCAGTCAGTATAGCAATGGCTGATTCAGTATCAGAAAAGGCTTTAGGATGAAGGTGAAGTATTTTTGCTAAAAAGTAATGGGCGTGCTCGTCATCTGAAATACTTAGTAATCTTAGATCGTTATAAACTAAAGCGTAGGGAATGATTCCCTGAGCACATAAATACAAACCGTCCTTCTTTTGTTCAAAAGCGACTAAATTTCCAAGCTCAATAAAAAATTTAACAGTATTTGCTTGTTTGTATCCCGATTCTTTAATGTAGCGGGCAAAAATTTCATCAATACACAACCAAGGAATGTTATTGCTGATTGATAAGCAAAAGCTTGAATATACAGAAATATCGACAACATCTTGAATAGAAAATATCAATGACGGCATATCAACCAAGTTAGGCTTGATAACTTTCGCTTTATTAATAATTAGAGTGAATGCCTTTTGAATATCTTGAGTGGATTGTCTTATATCATCAGCTGTTACTCTCCATAGGCCACCACCTGGCCGTACACCTACTGATAAATAATCCTCACGATTTATTTCTGCCAACCAATACTCAAGAACCATCTTGGTTTCTTGAGTAATAACAAAATTAATCGACGTGTGGCTAATGCCATAAACCAGACCAGTGATGGCAAGGTAAGCTATCGCATAAACGTCAAGTATGATTTCAGTAACTTCTTCTTCGCCAAAATTGGGCAAAATACACTGCACTGATTTTTTTGTTGTTAGTTGTTCTAAAGCTGCTTTGACGGGACTATGGGAATTTAAAAAATGGCCTTTACAAAAAAATGGGAAAATTGGATTATTGATAATATTGTCGTTTTTATTTTTAGATAGTTTACGCTCAAGAAACGCAGGCAGTTCATTTAGATTTGCAGGTGTTTTTAATGCGAAGAAACAATCACTTCCATCATTTTGCGTATGTCGCAATTCTAATGAAATTTGAAAGGCGGCAACATAAGGGGGCAATCGCTCAAGCAGTGTTAAATCGTACATTCCATGTTGTTTAGTCTCTCCTACTTTCATTTGGTAAAGCGCATTGCCTAACTCAGAATTAACGTTTAGCAAACATTGATGGTTGACACTTACTCGGTCTACTAACAACTTAGTTAATTCTTCACTATCTTTTTTGAATCTTACGCCAACAATACAATCACCAACTTTTTCAGGTGTGGGTATTACGTTAACATTGCCAAAAATGCGATTAAAATCGAAGTTTGTTATTTCTGTCGCGCAGGAGCTTGGATTTTTAATAAACCAGGAAAGAATTATTTTTTCAGCTCTAGCAAAGTCTCCTGTTTTGGCGATTTCAATTAATAAATATACTGCCATATCTGATTTTCTGGCTAAAACCTCTTCTGGAATATCTTTTAAAATCAATGATAAATCGCTGTCAGATATTGCCAGTTTTCGATGTAGATATGTCAGCAAATGCCACGCATCTAATAAGTTGGAATCAAGTTTTAAGGCTTCCTCAATGGCTTTGATGGCACTGGGATAATTACTCTGTTGTTCAAATAGACGAGCTTGAACTCGCCAAACAAAACTATTCCATTCGGTTTGATTAATATTTGATAGTACGGAAGCAAGTGTTGCCATTTGCTGGCTAAGGAGCAACGCATTTAAGTAAGACTCGACGATGGGCGAAGCCCATAAATCAGAGGCTGGCAATATAGGGTTAATTAAATCACAAGCAATGACAGAAAGTTTTGGGTGTGATCCCAAGCGTTCAGTTATTTCGAGTAAAGGGACGGGATGAAGACAAGTTAGCTTTTCTTTATATTTTTCAATAAATTTTTCAGCTTGAAGAGTGATTTCTTCAATTTTGTCTTTTTGATCAGAATGTTTTTTATCGGGTAGGGTAAGAAGAAGTAATTTAAGATGATTAAAGTCTGTAACAATATCGTCTTCTCCTACTATTTTGCCGCCAGAGTCAACCCATCTGCTCAGACTTTTAAAATCAGAAAAATGGCTGACAATTACAAAATCATCATTGGAAATTTCTTTTTTAGCGAATATGTCATTTAATAATTGGGTGCGGTAGTTTTTGTCACTGTGAGCTTTGTTACATTTAGAATCAAGATCATCTGCATCTGATATATCTTGCGTATTAACTCGACGAAGAATAGACGCTATTTCAGGGTGGAGTTTTTCAATTTCATCAACATATTTCAAGCAAATATCGTCAAGCTCTTTGTGCCCGCCTCTTAAGTTATACCAATACAGTGCGGCAATATTAAATAGCCTTGAGTCCGTGCCTTTTGATTCATTTATCAAAAGAATAACTTCGTCAATTAGCTTGATGATTTCTGCTTTTAAGGTTGAACTGATAATCCAGGAGTGTTTGTTTCTAAGTTTTATATCAAGATTACAAGCGGTGGCAAAAAGCAATAAAACTTTGCTATTGAAAGATGGGAATATCTGGTTTAAGCGGTTAGCAATGGTTAATGACAGTTCAAACTGTTGTGTTCTAAGTGTTCCACGAATAAGGCCATTAAGCTGGCTTTCGTCAAGATCAATCCGTTTTTCTTCATATATTTGCGTCAATTCCTCAGTTGTTGCAACAAATTCATAAAATGCTTCTTGAGAATATGAGTTGAGCGTGTCAGCCTGAAGATAACGCTCTCTAGCATCATCAACTCGGTCATCTTTTGCATCCAATCGGATTAGCGTAGCTAAACATAAATCACGAAAAACGCTATCAGTTGAGCTTTTGAATGTTGAAAGTAGCGAGCTGTGAACTTTAGGTTTTTCATCATCCTCAAGTAAATTCAATTGAATAGAAAGCATATCAAGGATAGCCTCGCTATTGGAATCCAGCCCGGTTGCCTTAATGATTTCCAATTGGATTTTTGCAACGTCCTGTTTTCTTTCACGGACGCTGGAAAGTATCAATTCAATCGGTTTACGAAGTGCTTCTGGTGCGAGTCTTTGATAAACAATTACATTTTTATCTCTAGCAACATTATCACCGTCGCCTGTAGCATTTTGGTAAACAGAGGAGTTACTTTCCGTCATTAAATCCATAGCTTATTTTCCGCTATGGATTATTTTGTCTCTACCAATATTGTCGCCGCTACCTGAGTGATGTTGAATAATCGTGTTACATTCTGAAGCTGGTTTTATATTTTCAAGAAGTTGTTTTAATTCGGGTGAGGCTAAAATTCTTCTTTCAATTGCTGTCTCGCTCATTTCATCGGTCAATTCAAGTTTATTCAATTCGTTAGTAAGGGCCAATAATTCATAATCGCCAATTACCCAGTTTCTCAATCTTTCTTTTAGTTCATCTGTACTTAATATTACGCCGCATTTAATTATGTCATATGCAATACCTGATAGAATTGCACCAGTTAGAAAATCCATATAATTCACCTTAGTAAAAGTATTTAAGTAATATAACTTACTTAATATGGGTTCAAAATAGCTCATTTCAAGAACTGTATGTATATTCAGTATGCTGGGTATTTTGTAGAATGTTGCCTTATACAGAAATAGGGGGCCGATATTGCGCATTTTGAGCAATGTATATTGAAAGAGCCTGCTGGTAAGCAATGTTTCGTTCTGACCCAGATATATCAATAAAAGTGGGAAAAAGGAAAATCCTATCTAACATTCCAATATGGCGAACTAATAGACATGACCCCCTTTTTATTTTTCATTTACCCACTTTCCGATATCCATACGGCTATGAAGGATGCCAATGATGTCAATGAATTCGGTACCGACACGATAAAAAATCAAGTGTTTTGTATTTGCAATGATCTCAAATCTTTTTTGATCTCTGGTCTGGCTTTGCCAATATAGGGATTGTCCAGTAGTTGCATGACACCCTGTTCGATCATACTGACATATTGATCGGCCTGCTCTTCACTCCATTCGTTGAGTGTATAAAACCAGATGTCCTCAAGCTGTTGTTCAGCTGCTTGAGTTAATCTGATTTTCAGCACAAGGTTTTCTTGTCCTGGTTAATACGGTCAATTGCGCGATTTTTTATCAGCTGAAAATGATCGCTCAGCTGTTCCGGTTGGAGTTCGGTATACCGATCTTCGATAAGATCACGTTCACCCTCCGCCAGTTTCGAACGCAAGTGATCCAGCTTCATTTGATTAATCAACTCTTCGTTGGTTTTCATAAATCTCAGCCAAGTAGGGAGCGCATCGCGCCCATTTCCGATACCGTTGATATTTTAAAATCTGCAAATGGTGCGCGATGCGCCCTCGACAGCACGAACAAACTCAACGCGTTCCTTAAAGATTAAGAAGTATGATTCGCCGCAGGAAGTTTTTGCGGCGTCAGTCGATAACCCATTGCGTGCATAATGGCGTTGACGCTGCTAAATTGCGGATTGCCGTTTTCCGAAAGGGCTTTTTGCACACCCTTGCGGCTTAAGCCGGAAGCTTCCGCGACTCGGCTTACTCCTTTCACTCGACTGACTACGCGCAGGGAGGACAACAGGGCGGCGGTGTCGCCGCTTTCAGCATATTCGTCGAAGAGGACGGTAATATAATCGTCCACTTCCTCAGGATGGTCGCGAAGGTATTGTTCTTCAACTTCGCCAATCGTTCTATAAGTGCTCATGGTTTAGATACTCCTGCCAATAGGTTTTGGCTTGATCAATGTCTTTGCTTTGGCTTCCCTTGTCGCCGCCGCAGAGCAGTACGACAATTTGGTCACCCTGTTGCCCAAAATAAACCCTGTAGCCGGAACCGAAAAATAATCGCAACTCGCTAACCCCTTCGCCGACCGGCTCACAATCTCCATAGTTGCCTTGTTGCAAACGAGAAACGCGAGCAAGGATACGTTTTCGCACGATGACATCCCGCAAGTTATAAAGCCACTCGGTAAAGGGCTCCTTTCCGCTTTCCTTGGCATAGACGATAACCCGCTTTGGCATTGTTGCGTCGGTCACAGGCTTATTCTATTTATTTTAAATCAGGGCGAACTTTAGTACGCGGCAATTTTGAATGCAAGCTGTTTTTCCTAATAGCTACTTTGTTGCAGGTCTTGCATTGGGCATGCGCGATTTTTTATGAGCTGCAAATGATCGCTCAGTTGTTCCGGTTTGAGTTCGGTATACCGATCTTCAATAAGATCATGTTCACCCTCCGCCAGTTTCGAACGCAAGTGATCAAGTCTCATCTGATTGATCAGCTCTTCGTTGGTTTTCATAAACTTCAATGCCTCACGGATAACTTCGCTGGCACTGTTATATAAACCGGAAGTGACTTTTTCTTTGATGATGGCTTCGAGTTCCGGTGTTAATGAAATATGCATGAGTAACGCCTCCTGAATTCAGGATGCACTCAGAATACAAACATTGTCAATTTTTGAGATGAAACCCTATGGCATAGCTCTTTGCACTCGTTCCCAATCTCCAGATTGGGAACGCAGTCTTAGAAGCTCCAGCTTCCTGTACAGTGCGGATTTCGTGAAGCTGGAGGGGCAGCCAGCGAGCACAATAATCCGTCTCCCAATAATTGCCGCCACTCAAGCCTGATGCAGTTCCTTGCGAATGGTCTCACGCACGACATCTGCCAGCGTTATGCCTTGGGCAAATTGCCGTAACGCCTCGTTCATCAAGGTTTGATAATTGCCGCCGCTCATTTCGGCACGGGCTTTAAAAATCGCCAAGGTGTCATTATCTACACGCATGGTTATCCTTGACTTGCCGCCGTGTTCGGCTTGCAGTTTCGCCAATGCCGGAATTTCAGCGACAGGCTTAGCATCGCTAAAATCCATCTCGGCATAACGGTCAAACAGGGGATCAGAATTGTTGCTCATAACGCCTCCTTTGGGGTTGGTTGGCTTTCCAGGCAGAAATAAGGCGCACCGTCTCTTTGCGTTGCGTCCAAACTACAATCAAAATTCGACCTTTTGCACCCATGCCCAACGTTATAAATCGATGTTCATTGTCTGCATCGCCATTTTCTCGCGTCAGGGCGTAAGGGTCTAGCAAGACTGCTTTAGCTTCGTCAAAGGTCACGCCCTCGTGATTCAAAGGATTAGCAGCAGCTTTGGCAGAATCGAATTCAATTTTCATGGCTTGATTATATGTACAATTGTGCGCACAAACAAGAATAAAGAAGCCGCTTTCTGTTTGTGAGTTGGTCATCTATATGGATGAGGGGAGCGCAGAATATGGAGCCTCCAAGCGTAGCAGGGTTTGCAACCCCGCCCCTAACGTTTTTGCGCTGCCAGAGCTAAATAGCTACACTTAATTGCAATTCAAACTATTTCGAACAGGACACCACTAGCGCAACCGACAACAATCCCGGAGGATACCGCAATGCCCAAAAAACCCGTAAAAACCAAAGAAGATGTCGAAAGACAGAAACATATCCTGGATTTGCAACGCCGTGCCAAAGAATTCGTAGACGATGAATTGTCGTTCTTCGAGTCGGAACAGATGTCCACGGAGTTGCAGGAACAATTCTGGGAACACGTGGTGACCTTCGAAGAAGCGGAATGGGTCACGTCTTTCGATCAACTGGTGCGGAGCGGGATGGAGTTGCCTGCCCCGGAAGAACTGGATGACTCGCAACTGAGCGCCAAGCTGTGGGAAGTGATACGCGGTTTAGCGATGCTACGGACGTTTCTGTACAGCACCGACCATCTCAGTGATCGAGAGCTATATGAGGAATTGTGGCATGAGCTGTTGCGGGAGGAAACTCCGGATATGCCGATCAACGATAACTCAGCTTGTCACATCGACTTGGTAAGCAGCGGCAGCGAGCATGATAACGAGCTTTATCTACGCTACTATGCCGATGAAGAAGATCGGCGTCGTTGGGCCATCGACTGGCCTGACGACGTCATGCCGGAACATGAACCGCTACCTTATGACCGCGACCGGCATTTGCCGAGCCGTAATAAGGCGGGCTGGTTCTGAGTAACACATAGGCCAAGCTTTTATTTTAGATAAATGCACGATGCAAGACCTCTATTTTCTTTCTTGGATCAGCCCATCCAAACTGACAAAGGTTATTCAGGAAGCTTGGCAAACTTGATAAGGTCTAGGGCGTAGGTCGGCGTTTCTGTTGGAAGACGGGTAAAACCGTAATGCAAATAGAAGGCTTCCGCTTCCGGAGAAATGGCATGTGCAATCAAAAGACGGGCCGATACTTCGTTAGCTGCACGAGCCGATCTTTGCACTGCATCTTGAAGCAACGCTTTACCTAATCCTTGGTCTTGCCATTTTTTATCAATAGCCAATCGTCCAAGAATTACTGCTGGAATCTGACGGGGCATATTTCGGCGCATGGAGCCAACAGCTTCTTGGTTAAGAATCTGTCCCATGCAAATAGCATAATATCCAATAACCTTAGGCGAACCTGCCGGACAAATAACATAGGTTCTACTTGCTAATGCTTCCATATTGGCGAGCGCCCGCTCGCGCAACCAAGTATCCAGCGTTTCCTCGCCCGAGTGGAAACCCTCTGTATCATGCCGTACGGTTAAATGAACGGGTGAACAGAATTCTTTATTTTTACTCATCCGACCAAGGAGGCTCGATTGTTCGTAATCGGTTCATCCCGTCAATCTGCTCTTGTGTTGCCGGTGTGTCCAGCCAATCCAATACGTTTTGGAATGTCTTGTTGTCTACATAAATAGAGGTTTGGTCGAGGATCACATTCTTAGCTTCCTTGAGTGCCGACGCCATCATAAATTGCGAACGATTTGAACCAAGCAACTCGGCGGCTTGGTCAATAAGCAATCTGTCATGTGCTTTCGCACGCAAGTGAATGTTTACTTCTGCGGGAGTGTGTTCTGTTCTCATAGACTTTGATGCCAATTAACTAATCTCATATTAAAAGTATCTGCCAAATGTGTTACAAATGTCAACACACAATGCCTCTCATCTTTTAATCCTGCCCTGCCTTGCTTACCAACACCGGCTGATCCATTATCCGGGTCAACCAAACCTCCGCCGTTGCTTTGTTTATTTTCAACACGCTATTCGGAAAAAATCCAAAACCCAATATCAACAACGCCGATACGCATAACAACGTCAGCTCGCGGGGGCGTAAATCCTGCACCTGTTTGACGCTAGCTTGGGTAATGGGGCCAAAGAAAGCGCGACGGGTAAACGACAGCATATAAGCGGCGCTGAGTATCGCGCCAATCAGGGCTGCGATGCTGATGCTGGGGTGCGCAAGCATAGTGCTGATGATCAACAACAGTTCGGCAGGGAATCCGCTGGTTCCAGGTAGCCCTATGCTCGCCAGCGCAAATAAAAAATAAAAGCAGGTCAATCGCGGCATCACTTTAGCCAGACCGCCCAGATGGATGGCTTCGGTGCTGCCCAAACGATGCTGGATAAAACCGGCTACCAACATCAAGGAACCGGCAACCATCGTGAAGTTCAGCAACTGAAAAATCGCGCCCTGAATGCCCTGCATGTTTAATGAGGCTATACCGACGATGACCAAGCCGACATGGCTGACGCTGGCATAAGCCAGCAGGCGGCGCAAGTTGGTTTGCTGCAACGCAATCAATGCGCTGTAGACCAGCGTGATTGCGCCGAGTATGCCCAGCACCCAGCTGTATTCAACGGCAGCCGAAGGCGCCAACGGCATCGCAAAACGGATGATGCCGAAAGCGCCGAGTTTCAGGCCAGTCAGCAAGGCCGTCATTTGCGTCGGGCCTTCCATTGCGACGGTGGGTAGCCAGGTATGAAAGGGTGCCAACGGCGCTTTAACCGCAAAGCCGAGCAGTAATAATAAAAACACCAGCGCCTGCAAGTTATCCGGTAATGGCGTCTCCAATAATACAGGCAGGCTGAAAGCCATACCCTGCGGAATGCTGCCGCCTGTTGCGGTGGCATGGTTGACGGCCAGGATGATAATCGCAAACAGTAACGGCACTCCGCCGAACAACATAAACAGCGTGTATTTTATCGCCGCGCTACGCCGCGCTGAGCCGATACCCCATAAGCCGATTAAAAAGAAAATCGGCGGCAAGGTCAGTTCCCAGAACAAAAAGAACAACGCCATATCCAGCGCCAAAAATACGCCGATGGTGATGCCTTCCAATGCCAGCAATAACGCAAAGTGCAATTGGGTCAGGTGTTGTACCGAATTCCATGAAGCGACGATCGCCATTAATGTCAGCAACGCGGACATCGGCAAAAACAGTACTGAAATACCGTCTACGCCTACCAGATATTCGATATTCAGGCTGGGTATCCAGGCGTGGCGTTCGACCAGCTGGAAATTATTACCGAGTTCGGCGTTAAACAGTTGCACCACTGCCAGCGTTGCGATTAATTCCAATGCAGCAAACAGCAATGCAACGTTCTTCGCGAGACGGATATTGGCGATAGCCGATACAGCAACCGCGCCCAGTAAAGGCAGTAAAATAATCAGGCTTAACACTGGAAAACTGGCATTACTCATGTTGGCCGTCCTTGTTACCGGCTTCAGGTTCGTTAACGGATTGGTCGTGATGCACCGGATATTGTTCCTCAATGGCGACCACATCCTGGTCTATAAATTCCAGCCACGGTGTCGTGTAAAAGCCGGTGCCGATCAGCAATAAGCAAATCACGACGGTAATAAAACGCTCTTTCCAGACTGGATGATGCGCACAATTATGGGGCTGCTTGGCACGCTTGGGGCTTGCCATGAAAACCCGCTGGAAAGCCCATAGCAGGAACGCGGCGGACATCACGTTGCCGAGCAGAATTGCAATGGCAAGCAGCCAGCCGTCTTCCTCGATAATTCCTTCAACGAGTAAATGCGCCGCGTCGAATCCCGGCGTGCCGGGCATAACCATGGTACTCAACGCGGAAATCAAAAACAGCAATGCCAGTGTGCCGTTGGTATCGAACAGTCCGCCCAAGCGCGGCAGATAAGAAGTGCGGCAGCGCTCATAAATCAAACCAACGCTGAACAGCATACCCGCCGTCGCCAGACCGTAGGCCACTGACAGCAGTAGACTGCCTTCCAAGCCGTTCGCGTTAAAACAGAACGGGCCAATAATCAACATGCCGGTCTGGCTGATGACCGCAAAAGCCAGTAACCGGCGAATATTAATTTGCATCAGCGCCAACAGTGCGCCGTAAAAAATACTGATAAGGCCCAGCGTTACGACAAATCCGGACCATTGTTCGGCAACGCCCGGCACCATCGGTAAAATGAAACGGATGACAGAATAAAGGCCCAGCTTCAAGCCGACCAGAAAAATAACCGCGCTCGCTACCGTACCTTGCTCCGCCAGCACCGGCAGCCAGCCGTGGAACGGAAATAGCGGCATTCGGATCGCGAAGCCGAAAAACAGCAGCACAAAAATCAATACCTCATCGTGTAAATAGGCATTATTTTGTTTCAGCGTCAGCCAGTCGAAAGTCAGCGCATGTTCGGAATCGATTAAGCTGAAAGCCAGCAATAAAAATCCGGTCAGCGTCATCAACAACCCGCTGCCCCAATATTGCAGCAATTGCGCGACGACCCAGCGCCTGTTTTGGCCGGTTCCGGCATGTATCGTTAGTAGCGTCACAGGAATCAGTTCCAGTACGCACCAGAACCAGAATTGCATTACGTTCAATGCGACAAAAGCGCCGATCAATACGCTTTCATAACCCAACAGGCAGGCGATGAACAGCCGGTCGGTCACATGCCGGGTGATCAAGGTGTAGATTAATGCCAGCAAGGTTAAAACAGCGGTTAGCGGAACAAATAAAATATTCGTTCCATCGACGCCGACGCGATAACTGAGACCTGCAAAATTGGCCTGTTCAACCAAATGTATGCCGGGGCTGGCCGAATCGAAAACAGTCAGCAGATAAAGACTCAGCAATACCGTCAACAATGCTCCGGCAAAGCCGAAACGCAACGCAACAGTTGCTGACCGTGAAAACAAGACAGCGATCATAGCCGCCAACGGCACCAGCGTCAGCGTAGTGAGCAGCGGGAAGGCCGCCGATGTCGACCAGGGAGTAACAGTAATATCCATCAGAGCCTCAAAATGCGACTAGCAATGTTATGAACACAAACAACACCAGATAGCGGGGCCTGAATACCGATTGTTCAAACCTGTTGGCGATATGTCCAAGCCAACGACCATAATTAACCGTACCGTTACCTATGCCGCGCAATACAAAGCGGTCTTCGAGCCAATGTACGGCGGCTGCGGTCCATTCGGTGAGCTTTCCGGCCAGACCGCTGCCTTGGGCGAATTTATCGGATTTATTATCCAAGTGAGCGCCAATCCTCTGTTCTTCCAATTGCGCCAGTGATGATATTGTCTGAATTGCAGGGGCAGGCGCTCCCATGAAGCGATCAACGATATGATCGTCAAAATACGTCATATCGTGCGCCAAGCCGCGAACCGGCTTGATCA
Organism: Methylobacter sp.; assembly: GCA_036561025.1. Lineage (GTDB taxonomy): Bacteria > Pseudomonadota > Gammaproteobacteria > Methylococcales > Methylomonadaceae > Methylobacter_A. Next base: position 195,569 of record DATBQB010000017.1, read on the forward strand.
ACGCCCAGTCGGTAATTTGGTCCAACCAGAAACGCTGTAAGGAAGCCACAAATAGCCAAGTCGGAACCTTGTTGTTCGTGGGAACTGCATTCAAGCCCTGCATATTATGCATCAGCGAAGGCGCAGTCAGGAATTGATAGCCGCGAACCACTGCATGAGCGCAAAGATGCCATCCGGCAAGCTGCCAAAAGCCCAGGCCGCATTCCAGAAACATCAGGCCCAATTGGCCGGATGTTGCAAAAACCAGCGAACTTTTAACATCAGTCTGGGTTAGTCCAACCACAAAACTATATGCGGCTGTCATCAAACCGGCTATCGCAACCACTGCCATAGCCAATGGCGCATGTTCGAAAACCGGTCTGAGCAAAATGACCAGATAGACACCGGCATGCACCATGACCGCCCCGTAAAATACCGCACTGGACGGCGTAGGCCCTTCCATTGCCCGCGCCAGCCAGGGAGTGAACGGCAGTTGCGCCGATTTGGCAAAGGCGGCCACCGCAAAGCATAGCGCAATTACGGTAGCTTCAGCCGGCGGCAGTTGTGCGGACTGAGCATTGATAGTGCTCCAGTTGACGCTGTCAACCCAGACATAGCTTAAGCTGGCGCCTAAGATAAAACCGGCGTCGCCGATACGATTGGTTACAAATACACGCGTCGCATTAGCGGCGGCAATCGGTCGATCATAGGCATAAGCTATCAAGAAATAGGAACTTAATCCGGCAACTTCCCAGCCGACAAAAGTGCCGATTGAGTTTCCCGCTAACACCAGCAACAGCATGGCCGAAGAAAACAGGCTCAGGATAAAAAAGAACCGATGATAACCCGCTTCACGGTGCATGTAATCAATTGAAAAGCGAGTCACAATGGCTAACAACATTGAAAACAGCACTGCCAAACGGACATTAAAACCGGTGGTGATAAAGTTTAGCTGTATATCCAGCGTATCGCTGTTCAGCCAATGTCCTAGACTATAGGAGCCGGTATTTTTGCCCAGTATATCGGCGGTCAGTAAAGTCAACGTCAACAGGCTGGACATGATTATCGTCCAACTTGCGATGTCGGCTGTAGTGCTTTCGCTGCTTTCACCGTCGATTATGCCGAATAGATGGCCGATGCCGACCGCCGAAGCGGCGAGCAATGGCATTAAGGGGATTAAAATGACTAATGCATCCATTGATTAAACTCCCGGCAATTTACGAGGCAAAGCACAAATTCCAATAATGCCAAGAAAAAGCCCTCTCCAGAGGGAGAGGGTTGGGTGAGGGGAAAATAATTTAATCATTCTTCCTTGCCTGTGATCTCTAAAATAACCAAATAAATTCTCTCCAAAACCCCTTCAATATTATTAATCACATCATTGTTCCAGAAACGAATCACTTTAAATCCACGTTGTGTAAGGTAAAAACTCCTTTCTTCGTCATAGGCTGCTTGTTCAAAATGCTGTGAACCGTCTAACTCAATAATTAACTTTAATTCAAGACAGCAAAAATCAACAATAAAAGGATCAATTGGAAATTGCCGACGAAATTTGAAGTTTAATACCTGTCTATTTCTTAGTTTCTGCCATAACAAATGCTCAACATCGGTTTGATTTTGTCTTAACGATCTGGCTTTGGCGGTTAAATTCATTTTCCCCTCACCCAACCCTCTCCCTTTGGAGAGGGCTATTCGTAGCTCTTTCTATATCAGGTTGACTAATTAGTACCGGCGCTACTGGCAAGGTTTGATCCCGGTAACAATCCGGTGAATTATCACGAACCGGCAAGTCTCTTGCCTCGGCTTGCCAAGACACAAACCCCGTCCCCGTTTGAAACAAGAAAATCTCGCCGCTATCGGGGTCTTTGACGCTCAACTGCACCCAGCCGCCTGCGACCAGTTCCCGTATAGATTCCTGACGATGATAAATTTGCTCCAGCACCGATGTTTTGGCCTCAACCAGAAGCAAAAGGCGCATCGGCTCGTGGATTTCTACCATTTGCTGGGGCAGGCCGGTGCGTAAATCGCTGCTGGCTCCTTCCATAACGCCAAAAAAACCGGTGACGTTATGCGGCACTTTAGAGCCGCAGCCAAAACGCTCGTTATTAACCGTGGAAAAATAATATTCCAGGTTAATGCCCGCGCCAACCGGAGCCACCGCCAGCAAAATACCTTCCAGTACTTTGCCTTCTGGGTCTTGGGTCGGATCGTAGGAAATCAAAAATACCCGTCGGTCAAAAAACGCGCCTTGGGTTAAAGAACGCCGCCCCACTACCGCAGAGGCATTGGTCGCATGGCCGAGTTCAGGCCGCACTTGGGAGAAATCGGCGGCTCGCTGTTCGATATGAGCCAAAGCCTGTTTGGGTGTCGGATTGTGCGGAGCCGAAGCCAGCCTGCGGCAGCGTTCGTGCGCCGACATATGTTGAGCGTGTCGTAATTCCTGCTGCAATGTCTCTAACCCGGACAATCGCTCGGCTGGAAGCAGGTCGAGGTCGTACCAGCTGATCTCTTCATTGCAGGTGTTGTGCTCAGCGCCAATAAACCATGTATCGAGTGGAATAGTGATGCCGCGTTCGGCTAACAATTCGCGCACTTCGGGACGATTAGCCATTGCCGCAAACACTCTGGCACTGGGACCGCCATGCCGACCGCTACAAGCGCCACAATCGTAAGCTGCCAAATGCGGGTTATTCTGACTGATCGAGCCGTGCCCCATCAGTACTACCAGTTCCGAGAACCCGTAAGTCAGGCCGATATTGCGCAAGAAACCCGCAACCCGGTCAGCCTGTTCGTTATCGGTAAAACCCAGTTTTGGACGCTCCGGCGTAGCGACCGTCTCATTCGTAGTCGTAAACAGCAACTGCGTCTTAACCTCGGGCGAAACCAGCTTAGCCATACTCGAAATCAGACTTTTTTGAGATGTCGGCAGCAGCGATTTAGCCAATAATCCGGCGAAAGCAACCGGTGCGATCGAATCGATAACCGCTTGCGACAGCAACAGGTTACGGCGCAAGCTCTGATGCACCAACTTGGCAAGCCATTGGTTCAGCTTTCGGCCACGGTTATGCTTAAGCTGTTCCTGCTCGCTGCCGGGTCTGACTATTTCATGAACTTCATGCGCTGGCGTCACCACCACCGGGCACAGCGGCGTTACCTTGCTGTCGTCCAGTCCCTGGTAATTCATTGCAACGCCGAAAAATCCGGCGGCTCCCAATGTTTCAATAGCGGGATTAAGTTCTTCAAGATGCCGGCGGAAACCTTCTTCACGGTCGTCCATGCAGAAGATGATTTGCGCGTCGAGACGTTGCCCGCGTTCAGCCCAGCGGCCGCGATTATGATTGGCGCGTACCGCCTGTAAAAAATCCTCCCGATAATGATGCTCGTAAGCAAGCAGCCAGACTTTACTGCGCTCGGTCAGCGTAAATTCATCCAGCACGGCCAACATGGCTTGCAAATCGTCTGTGTTCAGTTGCTGCAGGCTTGCTGCGCTAAGTCCCAGATGCTGGCATAAACGGAACAAGCGCCAGCCGCTGTTATGCGGCGCATGCGCGGCTGCGCTCTTATTCGCCATCGGGCTGCACTGCCAAGTCCAAATCAGGTTGGCAAGTTGCTGCCAGTCGTTGCGGTCGTAGCGTTCGGAACCGGCATGTAACATCAATGCTTCCGCCCGGTGCACCAAGTATTCCGGCAAGCCGTCCTGATACAGGCGACTGCGCACCATAAATTCCGACAGATTCTTGCGAAAGTAGCCGGCAATTGAACTGAGTTTGGCTTCGATTTTCCAAGTGTCACGGCAAATCTGGTTCAACCACAGCCGGTCCAAAGTCAGGCGAATAGCCAGATAATCGGCCAGCGTCGGCGCTGCATCATTGGCGGTATGATAGTTCGGGTGATGCTGCCGCCAGTTGATCAGCCCCGACCAGCCGGGTATTTCCAGCGCCAGCCGGCGAAGATAGCTTTCCCATTGCGCTTGCGGTATTTCCAGATGAATCAGTTGCAGGATGATGGTATCGACAGCATCTTCGGGCAGTTCGGCAATAATCTGTTGCCAATCGCATAATTCATGCAAAAAAGGATTCGCGTCATACTGGGCCGTTGTTCGCCAAGCTTGGTGAAGTCCCAGCTCGCTGCGCTGAGGCAGCTGCCATGCCGCTATGCCTTCATCCAGCCCTGATGCGCAAAAGCGTATCAGCTGCGAGCGGATAGCATCGAGTATATCCGTGCCGGTCAACGCCAGAATGAAGCCGCGCAAGCTGATGCTATCGCCTATTTTACCCAGCAGCTCATCCAGTGCTGCGCCTGCATGTTGTTGCATTTGCTGATGTGTTATCTCCAGGGATGGAGTGTATGCCGCTAGTCTGTCGGGAACAGACGCGGCGATCGCCAGGGATGGCGTGTATGCCGCAAGCCTGCCGGGAGCAGGCGCGGCGGACATGCTCCCCTGTTCGCCAATCGCTTGCAACAGCCATTCTTCAGCTTGCTCCACAGATAAATCCAGCATACTTTCCGGATGCAAAGCCGCCTGTTCCAGCTCGAGCTTGGTTAAGATACTTTCCCATAAACGGCGGACAGCCTTATCCCCGGCGGCAAGCAATCTCTGCTGAACCGGCTCCGGCACATCGGCTTGCACGGCCTCCAGCGCCGCCAATTCCTCTATTTGCCAGTTCAACTGGCTGATGCTGATCGCTTGTAAATCGAATAACAGCGCAATGCGATAAATGTCCTGCCGGGTGATAGTCCGGTCTTGTAACGTGCAGACGATTTGTTCCGCTTGCAAATTTGAGCATTGCGCAAATACGGCGGACAAGTCGCTCTCATCAATGCGTCCTTGCCGGTAAAAATCCCGATTTCGCGCTTCGGGAAGATAACAGTGAATACCGGTCAACGCTTCGAACTCAGCCAGTGCCTCATCAAACGGCAGATGCTGAAAGCCATGCAAGGTATTATGATGCACGAAATCGAGGATAGGCGCCTGCCCAGGCAAAACGTGATCCAGGTGGTTTAGCGCCGAGGTGATCTGCTCGCGCAATTTTAAAGATGACTCTTGCATTGCTGATCCCTACAAAATCCGTTGACTGATCACGCCGTTCATCTGGCCGATAGTAGCTGCTGATAAATCAAGCAGCGGTCCGGGCGACAGACCGAACAACACTATCCCTGTAACCAGTATTCCGGCAGCCAATAACTCCGGGGCTTTCAAGTCTTCAAGCTGTTGCATTTGCGGCTTGGCCGGTCCGGTAAATAACAGGCTGATTGTGCGTATCGCGTAGGCGGCTCCGATTAGAATGCTCACGCTAAAAAATATCATCAAGCCTATACTCAGGCCGATGCTAGGCAATGAGCTAAACCCGCCTATCAGTGTATGCAGTTCGGCAACAAAACCGACTGAACCCGGCAGCCCCATTGCCGCCAGCAAGGTTAAGGTCAGGAACACGGTAAAACGCGGCATCACCTGGATTAGCGAACTGTAATCCTGAACGTTGCGGGTATGGGTGCGCTCGTACAACAGGCCAACCAGCAAGAACAGCGCACCGGCAATCAGGCCGTGCGCGGTCATTTGCAACACTGCGCCGGTAATGCCTGCTTCATTCAACGTCGCGATGCCCAGCAAAACGATGCCCATATGGCTGATTGACGAATAGGCGATCATCGCTTTAAGATCGCTTTGCCGCCAGGCTAACAGACCGCCGTATAGCATGCCGAACAGTCCCAGAAAAATCAGCAATGGCTGTAATAGCTTCGCGGCCTCCGGCAGCATCACCACCGCCCGGATTAAACCGTAAGCGCCCATTTTCAGCAAAATGCCGGACAGCAAGATGCTAACCGGACTAGGCGCTTCAACGTGCGCCAGCGGCAACCAGCCGTGCAAAGGAAAAATCGGCATCTTAACGCCGAAACCGATCACAAAGCCCAGCAGTACTAACACCTGCTCAATCCTTGGCATATCTTGCGCCGCCTGATGCATGGAAGACATTAAAGAACCGCCGTGCTCAAGATCGTACTGACTGACCGCCAGCAAGCTGACCAGCATAAAAATCGAGCCGCCCATCGTGTACAGCACAAAGTTGAGACTGGCCGTGTGCCGCCTCTTGCCGCCCCAGCGGCCAATTAAAAAGAACAGCGGGATTAAAGTCACTTCCCAGAATATATAGAACAGCGCCCAATCCTGGGCCAGGAATACACCCAACATGCCGAATTCAAGCAGCAGCAGACAAATATGATAACCCTTAACACTGCTGGACACGGCGAAGGAAGCCAGCAATGCAATCGATGTCAGCAATGTCGCCAACACCAGCATCGGCATCGATAAGCCGTCTACGCCCAATGCGTAAGCGCTACCCAATTTAGGATTAAGAGGAAAATATTCATTGAATTGCAGATCCGCATTGTGCGCGTTATAAATGCTAAGCAGCCAGCAGACTAATAACAAGGCGATAGCGGCAAACAGATTGGCGATATAACGGATTAGCTGAATGTTCCGGCCGGGCGTCAAAGCCAGCAGCAAGACCCCGGCAGCCGGCGTCCAGAGCAGTATGCTGAGTATACCCATGATGTTAGTGTTCCTTAAGCTCTGTTGTCTGGTGGTTTGAAGGGTTAAATTGTACGTTAAGGCTGAGGCAGAGCAAGCATTAACCTTCAAACTTTAAAACGTTTCTACGGGCGAGTTTAGCATTGCAAGCTTTCAGTAGCCTTTCAATGTGAATGTAGAGCACACTGGAATTAATATGCTGTTGCAACTTAAGCTAAGCGGGATGACTGACAATTATTTGATTGCGTCCTGCTCTCTTGGCCGCATAAAGTGCCTTATCTGCTAGACCAACAACTTCGTCGTCCTTTTCCTGAACACCTGTAAAGGATGCAACTCCAATGCTGACTGTTATAGAAATGAACTTTCCGTCCGTACTCACCGGACTGTTTTCGAATTTCTGGCGTATACGTTCCAAAGCAACTAAAGCCTCATCGGCAGTACATTCTGGAAACAGAATACCAAATTCTTCTCCCCCCATGCGCACCACCGCATCAATAGCTCGACAATTTTCGACCATGACTGCCGCAAGCGCCCTTAACACATCATCTCCGCAATGATGTCCATAGGCGTCGTTGATCAACTTGAAATAGTCCAGATCAAGCATAGCGAAAGTGTAAACGTTTCCAGAGCGTAAGGCGCGCTGATGCTCGTTTTGCATTCTTGGCAAAAATGCGCGCCTATTCATCAGACCAGTCAATGGATCACGTTCGGCGGCATCTTTCCATAATTCATTTGAATGTTCGATTAACATTAACTGCTTATTTTGCAGAGCAATTCCAAGTATTGTTAACGCACTTGAGAAAACGAAGGCCATTAATCGGAAGTTTGAATCCATCGGGTTGCTTGTCACGAATGGACCGACGTTATGCGCCGTGGCTGCGATTATACTTATAATAGAGCCAGAGCTTACGACGGCTACTCCCATTAGGCTCACATTGAACGAAAGAACCAACAGTAGCGGCACGATAAAAAAGATCATCCCCGGTAACATTGTAAAACCAAGTATCAATAAGACGGCCATCACCAATATTGTTCCGCCAAGCCAATTCAACTCCACTTGGCCTATTTTTCTATCATTGTGCCAACCTTGATAAATCTGATAAACCAACAGCATACCCAGACTATCAGCCAAAATCAGCATGCGGATAAAGTTACCGATTTCACCCCATGAAATATAGCCGCCGACAGCCAAATTTACAGACAGAATGATGCTTGTTATGGAGGTCGGGACAATACAAACCCACAGCCCAAACGGAACCAAATCATTTGTGCGGGTCAGACCATTTGGTAAGAAACGTTTTAAGGCGTGCATGGCTATAATTCCAACCATGCCATCAGCGATAGCTGCTACTGTGGTATGCAGAAAAGGGCCAATTCCTGAGGATGCGGACATTCCGGAAAAATTTGCAGCAAAGCTGGCCAAAACAATAAAAGGAATGGCTCGGTAACCCCATTGGACACACATAACCAGAGCGATTCCGGATGGCAGCCAGAGTAGCGTGATATTGCTAGGCTTAAGCGCAAATAATGCCATCCCAAAGTGGGCTAAAAAATAGTAGCCCAACGCAGCTACAGCCATCCAAATAAGCCTTGTTCTTTTTAAACGTGGCATGAAGTTTGGCAATTGCATGAAAGTAATTGTATGGGCTTCCAAGTCGTTAATAAGAAAATTATCAACGATTTTTAAATGTAGCGTGAAAGCAAATGCCGAAATATCGGAACGCTAGCCAATAGATGACTAGCATCGGGCCTTACAGCACAAAACCCGCAAGGAACTTTGAACCGGAATGACAGGACTTGATGCATTACTCGATGTTCTGCACTTGCTCGCGCATTTGCTCGATCAACACCTTAAGCTCAATCGCTATCTGGGTCATTTCCTTATCAGCCGATTTAGAACCCAACGTATTGGCTTCACGGTTCAATTCCTGCATTAAAAAATCCAGCCGTCTGCCGACCGGGTCTTTTTGTTTTAGCACCCGTAACACTTCATTGATATGAGTTTCCAATCTGTCGAGCTCTTCGGTAATGTCCAGTTTTTGCGCCAGCAAAACCAGCTCCTGCTCCAAGCGGTCAAAATCGGGCTGCGCAACCAGTTCGGTAATTCGGTCTTTGAGTTTATTGCGAATCAGCAGTAACACTTCCGGCATGCGTTTGCCTGCCAAAACTACAAAGCTCTGCATTTTTATACAGCGCTCTTCAATCAGCAGTTTAAGTTGAGCGCCTTCTCTTTCCCGTGCTTCTACGAGTTGCGCCAAGGTTTGGTCAACAAGAGCAGCGATACCCGAAGTCAGTTGCTCTTTATCAATATCCGGTTCCTGCTGTACGCCGGGGAATGCCAATACATCCAACGCCGAAAAGGACAAGGGGCCGAGTATTCGCTGCTCTATACTGGAGGCGGCGGTAAGCAGTGCGGTTACGGCATCGGTATTAATGATGAAGCTTTGTCCGTTTTTAGCCTGTTTTTTATAGCTCAATGAACATTCAACCTTGCCGCGACTGATCTTTGCGGCGATGGCTGAGCGCAGGTCGGCTTCAACAAAGCGCAGACGGTCCGGCAGTCTTAGGCTAATGTCGCAGTAGCGGTGATTAACCGAGCGCAATTCACAACTTATGGTTAAGTCACCTATTTCTGCCTCATTGCCGGCAAATGCGGTCATGCTTCTAATCATTTTTCACCTATAATTAACGGGCTCAAGTACAAAAACAACACAATGGCTGAATACTACGATCCGCAAACCTACCCCAAAGAGTGGAACTACCTGCAAACCGGCACCATTATAGACCAGTATGTGGTTGAACGGGAGTTGGCTCACGGAGGCTTTAGCTCGGTTTATCTGGCCAGGCAAATAGCGGATCAGGTTCAAGTCGCCATTAAAGAATATCTGCCCCGAAAGTTTGCCCACCGAACCTGGAACAATGCGGTTGTCGCCAACAGCGAAGAGTCTGCGGCTTTATTCAAGCGCGGCAGGGTTTTGTTTTTTGAGGAAGCCAAGGTTTTATCCAAGTTAAAGCATCCCAATATTGTCGAAGTTATCGGTTTTTTTAAGGCCAATTCTACGGTTTATATGGTAATGACTTATGACTATGGGGTTACGCTGGATAAATTTTTAAAAAATAGAACACTGTCTGTTTCCGAAGATTTTTTATTGACCTTGTTTAACTCTTTACTGGCAGGGCTGGGACATATTCATAGCCAACAGTTTATTCATCTTGATATTAAGCCTTCCAATATTCTGGTGAGGCCGGGCAATGATGCGTTGTTACTGGATTTTGGCGCGATTCAAAGCTTTCCGAAATCGCATCTGGGCAAGCAAAGTAAGATTTTGACCAAAGGCTACTCTCCTATAGAACAACATGATTTGAGCGCCCAACTAGGCCCGTGGACGGATATTTATGCCGTAGGCGCCAGCATGCGCAATTGTTTGGAGCTTAAAACTCCGGTGCCTGCACGGGACAGAGCGCAACAGGACACGCTGGTTCCCGCAGTCAAGGCATTTAAACGAAAATTCCCGGAGCATCTGTTAAAAGCTATCGATTGGGCAATGTCGTTGCAACCGGAAAACCGTCCGCAATCGGTTGCCGAATTGCAGCAGGCGCTTGCCGGAGGTTGATTATGGCAACTGAGGACACTCAAACCACAAAAAAAACACCACGAAGACACGAAGAACACGAAGTTTTATATTTTTTCTTCGTGTCCTTCGTGTCTTCGTGGTGAAAATTTCTTAGTTATTGTGTAACTTCCGTTAGTAAATTGAACAGCCGGGCAATGCGCTGTTCAGGTATACTGTTGGGTTTTTCATTTTAGCGGAACAACTATGAGACCAAGCGGACGTAACCCGGACCAACTAAGAGACATAAAATTCACCTGCGGTTTTACCAAACATGCAGAAGGTTCTGTCCTGGTTGAATTCGGCGATACCCGAGTGCTTTGTACTGCCAGCGTCGACAGGAGTGTCCCGCGCTTTCTTAAAGGCAAAGGCGAAGGCTGGATTACAGCCGAATACGGCATGTTGCCGCGTTCAACTCATACCCGGATGGGGCGGGAAGCCAGTAACGGTAAACAGGGTGGGCGGACCCTGGAAATTCAGCGCTTGATTGGCCGTTCGTTACGAGCTGCGATTGATTTAAAGGCATTGGGCGAACATACTATTACTATCGATTGCGATGTGTTGCAGGCGGACGGCGGAACCCGTACTGCATCGATTACCGGCGGTTTTGTCGCGCTGTCGCTGGCAGTACAAAAAATGCTTAAACGCAAACAAATCAAAACCAATCCGTTGCACGGTCAGGTTGCCTCGGTTTCTGTGGGTATTTTTAATGGCGTACCGGTACTGGATCTGGATTATGCGGAGGACAGCAATGCTGAAACCGATATGAATGTGGTGATGAATGACGCAGCCGCATTTATTGAGGTGCAGGGCACGGCTGAAGGCCATGCGTTCAGGAAAGAAGAATTGGACGCAATGCTGGAATTAGCAAGTCTAGGCATCAAGGACTTACTGGAAAAACAACGTATAGCAATCGAAGAGCATAAATGACGTTTTCAACATTACAACACAAACCTGTCCGCCCTTCGACTCCGCTCAGGGAACGGCCATTTCACCACCTCAACGGACTCGCCCTGCTCCCAGAAGGGCTTGCCCTGAAGCGGAGCCGAAGGGATAGCCATGCATAAAATTGTTCTAGCCAGCGGCAATCCCGGTAAGATCAGGGAAATTCAGGCAATACTGGCGGATCATCCTATCGTTCCGCAATCTGCGTTTAATGTTGTCGATGTGGAAGAAACCGGCGCTACGTTTGTAGAAAATGCCATTCTAAAAGCCAGGAATGCGGCCTTGCATTGCAAATTGCCGGCGATAGCCGATGATTCAGGCTTGGTCGTTGATGCGTTGGATGGTGCGCCGGGCGTAATTTCCGCCAGATACGCCGGAGTGGGCGCCAGTGATCAGGACAATCTGGATAAGCTGTTGCGGGAGCTGGAAGGCGTCCCTAGTGAACTACGCACTGCACGGTTTATCTGCGTGATGGTGTTTATGGCGCACGCTAATGATCCTTGTCCGGTGATCGCCCAAGGCGTTTGGGAAGGTAGGATTTTGGATCATGCTATCGGTGAAAACGGTTTTGGTTATGATCCGGTATTCTGGGTGCCGGAGCAGAACTGCGCATCGGCAGAATTACCGGCGGCGGTTAAAAACTCGCTCAGTCACAGAGGACAGGCTCTGAAAGCTCTAACGGCATTAATCAAGGCCAGAGAAACTGTTTAATCGGGAGAGATAATTCTTAACAATACTTTGATGAACGCACTGCTTCCTATCGCCAACCAGTTCAGTCATGCCGTTACGGAAATCATGCCGCTCGGCAATGGCCTGATCAATGATACTTATCTGGTCACAACGCAATCATCCCCGTTTGTTCTACAGCGGATAAATCATACGGTTTTCCCTGCGCCTGAACGAATCATGGCAAATCTGGCCCTGTTTAATCAGCATATAGCGCAAAAACTCACTGCGTCGGTTACGCTGCAAATTCCGGAAATTTTAAAGACTACCGATAATGCCTCACTTTATCGCGATGAAAACGGCGATTATTGGCGGGCGTTAAGCTTTATTGCCAATACCGAAAGTATAGAAACCATAGGCACTATCGATGATGCCGAACAAGTCGGATTTGCGCTGGGGCATTTTCATCGTTTGCTTAGCGATCTTAATCCTCTGCTTCTGCATGACACCCTGCCCGGCTTTCATATAACACCTGAATATTTAAGGCATTATCATCAAGTAAGGCAGCTGCCGGCTAAACCCGGAAACCTTTATTGCGCTGACTTTATAGCCCGGTTCCAGCATATCGCGGATGATCTTGAAGCTGCCGGACAGCAGGGTTTGCTGGCATTGCGGGTTATTCACGGCGATCCCAAATTGAATAACTTTCTTTTTAATAGACACAGTAAAAAAGTCGTCAGCATTATCGATCTGGACACCGTCAAGCCGGGTCTGGTTCATTACGATATTGGCGATTGCCTGCGATCTTGTTGTTATATCTCCGATCCGGCCGGATTTAACCTGGATATTTGCGCCGCCCTGTTAAAAAGCTACTTGGCCGAAGCTGGCGCATTCTTTACCGAACACGATTATTACTATTTATACCCCGCTATCCGGCTTATCCCCTTTGAATTGGGTATCCGGTTTTATACCGATTATTTGGAAGGAAATCGATATTTTAAGGTGGCAGAACCCGAGCAAAACTTACAACGGGCAATCAGCCAATTCCGATTATGCGAAAGCGTCATGATGCAGGAACCGGCGATTAAGGGTTTGATCTCGCAGTTGCAGAAACAAAAATAATCCACCTAAAGCTACGCTTGGCACTACCTGACGTAGCCATTTTCTTGAGCATCAACTTAATGATGCAAGCCACAAAACCTCTCATCCTTTTAACAAAAACCTTAAATCGGTTTACCTTCAAATTAACCGCCTTGATCCGCACTTAAAACTCCAATTAAAGACTAGAGCCTAAACAAATTGATAAAACCTTACTTTTTATTTTAAATAGGAATCGTTTGCATCTTTGTAACTATTTAACTTATACTGTTTTCACTATTTATTTGTGAGAGGCCGTATAAATGAAAAAAAATAAACAATTATTAAAAGGCGGAATACTGACAGCTCTCGTTGCTTTAAATGCACCTGCTAATGCGTTGGAAAAGCCGCAGACTATGGAAGATATGTGGAAAATCATCCAGGCACAGCAAAAGCAAATTGACGAAATGAAATCAGGAATGCAAGCTCAGGCTGCCGCCGCTCCGGCCAAAACTGCTGCTAGTGGCGACGTAAAGACTTTAGAGCGAAAAACCGATGTGCTAAGCCAAGAAGTTGAAAAATTACGCACCAATCTATCCATTCCTGAAGAAGCAAAATACAAAAGTGCCTATGGTATGGGACCCGCGGCCTCGAAGGTTTATTCGGCTGGTAAAGGTCTATCCATTGGCGGTTACGGTGAAGGCAATTATTCCGCTAAAGTTGGAGATAAGGGCAGCAGCAATGACAGCGCCGATATGGCAAGAATGGTTTTGTATGCAGGTTATAAATTTACAGACCGCATCCTTTTCAATAGTGAGCTTGAGTTCGAACATGCCTCTACCGGTGAAGGCTCCGAATCAAAAGGCGAAGTTTCAGTCGAATTTGCGTCGCTGGATTTCTTTATTGATAAAAGAGCCAATGTCCGCGCAGGTTTGGTTTTGATGCCGATGGGTTTGGTTAACCGGATTCATGAACCGTTATTTTACTTCGGTAACCATCGTCCTGAAGTTGAGCAACGTATCATACCCAGCACTTGGCGCGAAATGGGTGCAGGTTTATTTGGTGCAATCACGCCGGAGCTGACTTATACCGCTTATGTAGTTAATGGCTTGGATGCTACAGGATTCACTTCTGACGGTATTCGCGAAGGGCGGGGTGGAGGCAGCAATGCCAAAGCCGAAAACTTCGGTTATGTTGCACGAGTCGATTATGATCCCACCGCATTACCCGGCGTTACTGTCGGCGGCTCGGCCTATGTGGGCAATTCCGGGCAAAACCAGATGTTTGCCGGACAAAAGGCCGATGTCTTTACGCAACTCTATGAAGCACACGTGCAATGGAAATACCGCGGCCTGGAATTCCGTACCTTGGGATCATGGGGACATATCGGCAATGCAGATCTGGTCACTGCTGCAAACATAGCCAGAAACGGACCGGTTGACGCAGATCACCCTAATGCAGGCCAAATTGTAGGCTCACAAAACTACGGTTTTTACACAGAGCTAGGCTACGACGTGTTGCCATTGCTCTGGCAAGATACAACGCAATATCTTGCGCCATTTTTCCGTTACGAAAAACTGAACACTATGGCCAAAGCGCCGAGCGGCTATGCTATCGATCCAACCCGAGATTGGCAAATCTACCAAGTGGGCTTGCAATACAAGCCTATTCCCAACGTCGTAATCAAAGCGGATTACCGCAACTATATTGCGAAACAGGGCCAGTTGCCGGATGATTTCAACTTGGGCTTCGGGTTTATTTTCTAATTCATAAACATCTTTCGCTACATAAAACACGAGCGGCTGCGGCCGTTCGTGTTCTTTACGATAAATAAGTAAAATCCATTGTTTGTTGGTGATGTTAAACTATTTGCGTTTATCAACTTAGTTTTAATAAATTCTGCAAACGAGACACACTATGAAAATAATCAGGCAAGGGGGATGTTTTATTCTCTTTTCATTGCTGCTAAGTGCTGCAACCCCAAGCTTCGCCACAGTCTTTTACAGCAAAAATGAAGCGTTGGAACTGGCGTTCGGTAAAAACACGCAAGTCGAACAGTTATCGTTATTTCCCGATGAGCAACAAGCTGCAAAAATTGAGGAACTGGCTAAGGGTAAACTGGACTCAGGCCTGTTTACTTTCTATGTCGGCAAAGACCGGGGCAAGGTGCTTGGTTACGCCGCAATTGAAACCGCTACAGTCAGAACCAAGCCGGAAACGCTGATGATAGTACTGACAGCAGATGGCGAATTACGCAATGTCACTACCCTCGCTTTTCATGAGCCACCGGAATATCAACCGCCGGAACGCTGGTTTGAACAGCTATATAAACGCCCGTTAGCCGAAATGGATTTTAATAAAGGTGTCGATGGCATCAGCGGCGCGACTTTAAGTACCAGGGCAGCAGTCAGCAGTGTTCGTAAAGTAATGGCGATTTACCAGGTTATGGTAAAAGAACAGGGCAAAAACTAATGCGTTATTTTGTTACCGGCGAGCAGCATCGCAAATCCTTGATAAACACCCTGGTATTGATGTTTCTGGTGTATATCGCGTTGTTATGGGTGAGCAACGGCATGATGTATTTTCACCATATGGACTTAACGCCTGATTCTGTGATTGCCTATTACCTGGGCTCTGAAGAACAGTTTACCCAGCCGCGCAGTTACCAAGGCATGCTGGAAGTTTCGCATTTTCATCTGTTCTCGATGGGCATGCTGGTGCTGACCTTAACCCATTTAATGTTGATGACCGAATTCCCTGTACGGCTGAAAATCTGGCTGAGTAGCTTGACCTATGCTGCTGCATTAGCTGACGAGGCTGGCGGCTGGCTGGTCAGGTTTGTCGATCCGGCATTTGCCTACTTTAAAATTGCCGCGTTCGTGGTGCTGGAGCTTTCGCTGGCGGCTTTGTTGATTGTGGTCATTACGGCGCTGATTCGTGCCAGAGTTCGAATGGGCAAAGCCAGTTCCGAATAACATCCTGCATCTTTATTCACCACGAAGGCACGAACGACTGCATGGACGCAGGAGGTAGGGCAATGCATGGAGCAATTGCCGAGAGCACGAAGGAAAAGCTTGTGTCCTTCGTGGCAATCCTCGCTTCTATGCTTATTGGACATATTAAATTAGGTAAGCCTACTGATTGTTTAGCCGATACGTTTGCACTAACCTTTTGTCTTTAGTTATCTGACCAATAGATACAGCGTACAGCAAATGGCTATGCTCGATAATCTGATCGGTTCTTTATCCGAATAGTTAGCGGAATAACTAAGTTAAGAGCTGTAGGAGCGGGCCATGCCCGCGATATTTGGACCACAGTTGAAGAATTGTAGATTCTTCATCGCGGGCACGGCCCGCTCCTACTAAGTGACGCTCTGCGTGGGAACGAGATAAAAGGCCGATACTTGTATAGATACTTATGACGTGAAGCATGACAGTAAATTTCATCCTCATGCTTTTAACAGGAAGAAATAACCATGAAAGCAAATATCGGTTTAATAGGCTTGGCGGTCATGGGCCAAAATCTGGCTCTTAATATGAACGATCACGGCTTTAAAGTAGCGGTGCATAATCGCACGCTCAGTAAAATAGATGAATTTCTGGACGGCCCCGCCAAAAACACGCAGATCATCGGCACCCACTCGCTGGAAGAGTTGATTAATAGCCTGGAAGCGCCGCGCATCGTTATGCTAATGGTTAAAGCAGGTGAAATCGTCGATCAATATATCGACCAGCTAGTGCCGCTGTTATCTGGCGGCGATATTATCGTCGATGGCGGCAATTCGCTGTTCACCGACACCGATCGCCGTACGCGCGCCCTAAAAGAAAAAAATATCCTTTATATAGGCGCCGGTGTTTCCGGCGGAGAAGAAGGCGCAAGACACGGGCCTTCGATTATGCCCGGCGGCAATAAAGCCGCATGGCCTACCGTCAAAACCATTTTTCAATCCATCAGCGCTCAGGTTGACGGTCAGCCTTGCTGCGAATGGGTCGGCGATAATGGCGCAGGGCACTACGTCAAAATGGTGCATAACGGCATCGAATACGGCGATATACAATTGATCTGCGAAGCTTATCAACTGATGTCCGACGGCTTGGGCTTAAGCCTCGATGAAATGCACGACATATTTGCAAAGTGGAATCAGGGTTCATTAAGCTCTTACCTGATTGAGATCACTGCGGCTATTTTTGCTTACAAAGACGAAGACGGCCAGCCGCTGCTGGAAAGTATTCTCGACACTGCCGGGCAGAAAGGCACCGGTAAGTGGACCGGCATTAATGCATTGGACTTGGGCATTCCTTTAACCTTGATTGGCGAATCGGTATTTGCCCGATGCTTGTCCGCGCAAAAAGAAGAAAGAGTTAGAGCCGCATCCATATTGCCCAAGCGGACACAGCAATTTACCGGCGACAAGAAAACCATGATTAACGCCATTGGCGACGCCTTGTACGCAGCCAAGATTATTTCTTATGCACAAGGTTTTCGCTTGATGCGCGAAGCATCGAAAGAATATAAGCTGTCGCTCAATTATGGCGATATTGCATTAATGTGGCGCGGCGGCTGCATTATTCGCAGCCGGTTTTTAAACGACATCAAGCAAGCCTATGAGGCCGATCCCGATTTAGAAAACCTGCTGTTAGCCGACTTTTTTGTCGATGCAATCAAACAAGCCGATCAAGGCTGGCGGAAAGCCGTTATATCAGGCATTGAGCTAGGTATCCCGACGCCGGCATTTTCTTCCGCTCTGGCGTATTACGATGGCTATCGGTCTGAAAGATTACCGGCTAATTTATTGCAGGCGCAAAGAGATTATTTCGGCGCGCATACTTATGAACGGGTAGACCAACCCAGAGGCCAATTTTTCCATACCGACTGGACCGGACGCGGCGGCAAGACGTCATCCACTAGCTATACTGTCTAAATAGAGCATTTCAGGTTACTCTACCTCACCACATAGGCATCAATTTAAGAGATAACACCACGAAGAACACGAAGTTTTTACTTTGGTTTTTCTCTGTGTTCTCGGCAATTGCTCCTGCATTGCTCTACCTCCTGCATCCATGCAGTCGTTCGTGTCTTCGTGGTGAATTAATCAATCTGCTTACATGTATTTATTGAATAGATAGATTTTTGCTTAATTGATGCGTATGGCTTTACGCTGCCTCACTCTACCTTTTTAAAAACACCGAGGTACTACCGATGAAAGCTGAACCTTGTACATACATTATTTTTGGCGCCACCGGAAATTTGTCGCGGATTAAATTAATGCCGTCTCTGTACCGTTTGGATGCCGCCAACCGCTTGCCTGAAGGTACCTGTATTCTGGCAATAGGCCGTAGACCTTGGGATCAAGGAAAATGGCAGACAGAAGTCAGGCAAATGATTCAGACCAAAGCCCCAAGCGATTTTGATGAAGCTGTTTTTCAGCGTTTCAGCGCCCGACTACATTATCATCAAGGCGATATAACACAGGCACAATGTTATAGCGCCTTATCCGAGAAACTCAGTCAGGAACACCAATTCCCTAAAAACATTGCCTTTTATCTGGCAATCAGCCCATCGGACTTTAGCACAGTCATAGAACTGTTAAACAATAACAACTTGTTTGATGAAGAACACGGCTGGCGTCGGGTGATTCTCGAAAAGCCGATCGGCTATGACCTGGACAGTGCTCAGGCTCTGCAAAAACGCATCAGCCGCTATTTGGCCGAACAGCAAATTTACCGGATCGATCATTATCTGGGTAAAGGCATGGTGCAGAATGTGCTGGTGTTTCGTTTCGCCAATGTGATGCTGGAACCGTTATGGAATCGCAATTATATCGACCATATCCAGATTACCCACTCCGAGGATATCGGCATAGGCAGCCGCGCCGAATACTACGACAAGGCCGGAGCCATGCGCGACATGCTGCAAAGCCATCTGCTGCAATTGCTGACATTAGTCACTATGGAGCCTCCGGTCTCGATGGATGCCGAATCCCTGCGCGACGAAAAAGTTAAAGTATTAAAATCAATCCGCCCCATTCCCAGGGAAGCGGTACATGGACATGCCTCTCGTGCTCAATATAGCAAAGGCCGTATCAACGGCGAGCAGGTCAACGGCTATTTGCAGGAAGACGGCATACCTGACAATAGCATCACCGAAACCTATGCCGCGATAAAACTGTATATCGACAACTGGCGCTGGCGAGGCGTGCCCTTCTATTTGCGTACCGGCAAGCGCATGGCCGAGGCTCAATCGATCATTTCGATTTGTTTTCGCCACCCGCCGTTACAGTTTTTCCGCGGCACCGAAGTGCAGTGCATGAACCCTAACTGGGTGCTGCTAGGCATACAGCCGGAAGAATGTATCCGTATCGAAATGACCGTAAAAGAACCCGGCCTGGAGATGCGCACCCGCTCCACCAGCCTGGACGCCAGTTTCCGCCAACAAAACGAAAAACCCATCGATGCTTATGAAGACTTACTATTAGACGTATTAAAAGGCGACCGCTCATTATTTCTGCGCTTTGATGAAGTAGAATATGCGTGGCGCATTGTCGATCCCATCCTGCAAACCTGGGCGATTGAACGTGATTATATTGCCACGTATCCCGCAGGCTCATGGGGCCCCGAAGACAGCCGCCGCTTATTCGACAAAGAAAGCCAATCCTGGCGCAGCTCATTAACCCCGGAGTGTGACTAAATGCAAACAAACTGCCGCTGGCATTATTTGGAAACCGCAGAAGACGTGGCTATTGCCGCCTGTCAGCAAATTCTTAACGCCGCCGACTCGGCAATTTCGGAACGAGGCAAATTCAAACTGGTGTTAGCCGGAGGCAGCACCCCGGAAAAAGTCTATCGACTATTGGCCGAAGCCAATGCGGATTGGGCTAACTGGACTATTTATTATGGCGATGAACGTTGTTTAGCGGCTGATCATCAGGATCGAAACAGCCTGATGGCAAGCCGGGTTTTGCTGGACAAGGTAGCTATTCCGGCAAACCGGATATTTACCATGCCTGCCGAATTCGGGCCGGAACTTGCCGCTGATCGCTATAAAGTCGCCGTCAGCAAAGCCGGTACATTCGATATGGTGTTGCTGGGCATGGGCGAGGACGGCCATACCGCCAGCTTGTTCCCCGGCCATCAGCATCGACAAGACGAACTGGTGCATGCCGTTTACAACTCGCCAAAACCGCCGCCGGAGCGCGTTTCGATCAGCGCCAAAGCGTTAAGCAATACACGGGAATTGATCTTTTTGATTACCGGCGCGAATAAGCAGGAAGCTGTCAATTTGTGGCGTTCAGGCGAGGATTTGCCGGTTGCGAGCATAGTTCCTGAAAATCCTATCGATGTTTATATCGATAGCGATGCGTTTAGGCCGTAGTTGATCGTAGGGGCAATCCCTGTGGTTGCCCCCTGAGCAAGCTCAAGATAACCTGCGTAGGGCGTGCCATGCGCGCCTTTTTTGCAATCCACCCTATCTAAAAACCGCGAGTAATCCGTAAAAACCCTTGAACATAATCGTTTTCACGCCAAAACGTTGGAACAATCATATTTTGTAGGAGCGGGCCATGCCCGCGAAAACCACTTAAACCCAAATCGCATTCCAAAACGGATAATCGCCTACCCGCTTAACCAATCCTGCCCGCAAAGGATTGGCAATAATATATCGGGCAATAGTGAGTAAATCTTCCTCGGCGCGCAAGGCATGATCATGGTACCCCGGTTCCCAAAGCGTCCCGCGCCGATCAAGCTTGAGATTTGCCAACCTTGAACTGGATGATTTCAGCCGATTGACAACTATGCTCAAGCTATCTTGGTCACCCAGATTAACCAGCCAGTGCGCATGATCCGGCATCAGAACCCAAGCGAGCATCCGGGCATCGCCCAAAATCTTGTCGTTTTCAAAACACCGAGACGCGGCGCAACCGGAGTTAAATTCGGCAAAAAAGCATTGCCGATTTAGCGTTGTGGCAGTTATCAGATAAACGTGATTGGGTAAAGACACTCGTCCCTTGCGCAAAGCTTGATGTCCAGGTTGATTTTTAAGCCGTAGGAGCGGGCCATGCCCGCGATTATCCCCGACCGCAATCCATTCGAGGGCATGGCCCGTTCCTACGATTAATGTATTTACACCTATCTGAGTCATCTCTTCTCCCACCATGAGCTAATTCCAACTCCAGAAAACAGCTAAACCCTTTTGGCGTTGTAAATCCTTTTCCGTAGGAGCGGGCCGTGCCCGCGATTATTTCTGACCGCAATTCATTCGCGGGTACGGCCCGCTCCTACGCTAGAGCTTGCTGCAAGATCTGTAATTCGGGCAAACGGCGGTTGTAGCCGGTGTCTTTGATTAACTGTTCGGCTTTATCGCAATGGCCTTTTGCGGTGACGAGGTCAAGTTCTGCCAGCGCCAGCCGGGCGGCTTCCAGATGATAATCGCAGAGGTGCAAACGCATTTTGTAGGATTCGGCGAGTTCCAGAACTTCGTTCAGATCTTTATGGGCGGCTTTAAAATCTTCGCAAAAACGAAACCAAGCGGCGCGGGCGAGTAGGCCGCTTGGTATATGATGTTGCGCTCCCGCTGCACGTAAACCCGTTACGGCCTGTTCCAAGAACTCACCGGCTTTTCGGACGTGGCCTGTTGCTTTGCAACTATAGTTTTTTTGCAACGAACGGCTAACCGAAGCCTGAACAGCAAGCAGACCATGGGCTTTGGCGAGGCTAAGCTGATCCAGCGTAATACTCAACAAGGAAACTGTAGCTTGTTTTGCCCAAGCCAAAGTCTGCTCCGCCTGCAGCAATACCGCCTTAGCCTCTCCCTGCGCCAATAGCAAATCGCAGTAGCAAAAACCTGGAAATGAATACAAAGTCGGATATTCAGGCTGCCGTTCTTGCTGCATTTTCTTGGCTTCCTGAAACAGCGCCAAGGCTTGCTGCAGTTCTCCGCTCTTCAACATCGCGTCGGCAAGGGTGGTGCGAACAGCCATGCGATAAAACAAATCCCCAAATTGATCGGCATAGTCCACGCTCAATGATCCATAATGCCTCGCCTGCGTCAAATCGCCTAGAGTCACCCATAACTCGCTGAGGTTATTGGCGTCTTGTGCTGCACCTTTCCAATTTTCCTGCTTAACAGATATCTCAAAACCTGCCCGCATAGGCTGCGCCGCCTCAATCAGGCGCCCCAGTGCTCTTAAACGAAAGCCCGCCCAACTCAATATAACTGCTTGATCATCTTCAGTTAAAGCCGTAGCAACCTGTTGCCAGGGCTGGATGAAAAAATGTGTGAGAGTGGCAAGGTCATCACCAAAAGCGCCGAGTTTGTTGCAAAGATAATTCTCTCCCTCGCGCTTAATACGCGGCCAATAAACCTCACCCATCGCCTGTTGATGCAAGCCCGCCGCACAACCATGACTGATTGCGGCAAACAGTGGCTGCATTTCGGCTACAGTGTCGGGCAACTGTTTTTCCGGCAAATCGCTGTAATACTCATAAAGCCGTTGATGGGTTTGTTTCCAAACTGTTGGATTTCGCTGCAAGCATTTTCCGAAGTATTCGCGAATTAGCGGGTGACAATCGAGCAAGTCGGGCTGGCCTGGATGCTCGAACAGTAAATGATGGTCTTGTTTTAAGCTGTGCATGGCGCGGGTTAAGTCGCGCTCGGTCTGGCCTGCAGTTAACTCGGGTATTTGCTGTTGCTGCAACACCAGCAACACGGCTTTTTCAATCGGATGGTCAAACAGCCCGAGTATGTTTAACAACTTCAATTCTGGAGTGTCTTGCAACCAGTGAGCGTAAGCTTGCATCACTTTAAACGCATAGCGGCCTTCCGACTCGTCTTCATCCAACAACTCAGCAAGGGTATCGCGCTTTTGCACATCGCCATCTAACCAGTAGCTTATGGCATTACCCAACAGGTATAAGGCTAAAGCATGATAGCCGTAGTCTATCACCGCCTGTTCCAGATGTTCTGTTCTGCCGTGGACGTTAAATGATTTCAATAACTCCACACCATCAGCCAGTTCCAGATTGTGTAAATCATGGGATTTTACCGACAGGCGATTGCTTATTTCCGGCACAACTAGGCGTGTGGTGATCACACAAAAAGTTTTGCGGCTATTGTTAGCCTGTCCAGCCAGGGTTTTTAGCAAGACACGAATGGCGCGGTCTTTAAGTTCGCCGCGCATGGCTTTGCTGGCATGTTGCAGGGGTTCGAGTCCATCCAACACCAGCACACAAGATTGCTGCATTAACAGTTCGGCCAAGTGCTCGCCTTTGTCTTCTTCACTATTAAATTGGCGCTTGTCGGTGTTGAACTTATCGAACAGATGCTCAAAAAACGGCGTGGCAGAGACTTGTTTGTCTTCGCTGGAACCTTGCGAATAAAACGACCAGGCGATTAATGCGGGGATGTCGCGGTGTTGATCCAACCAGTGTTGCAGCAGCTTGGTTTTGCCGGTGCCGCCTGGGGCGATGAACTGGACTATGGTGGTGTGGTCGTCAGCAAAAGCGTCATTGAGCAGTTTTAGTTCTTGTTTTCGACCGAAGAATTCGCCGCGAGTGGTAGGCAAGCGGTTGGTGCGGATGGGGTTAGCCGGATGCGACGGAAAATTTTTGGGCGGCATGTATTTGATTGTTCCAACCGGCGTAGCAATAATTTCCGGTTGCCCTGTCAAAACACGATACAGCGCGTCGTATTCTTTTGGCAGCGGGTAGGTGTTATAGCGTTTTAATGTGAGCGGAACGTGATCGATGCAGCCGGTTTCTGGAATGACTGGGATGAATTTGGTGTTTTGGTTAAAAGCATCGTAAAGGGTCTGAGTAATTATTAAACCCTCAAAGGTGACGCCGCGCCCGCCCTCTGTATCCTCTCCTCTGAAACGTTGCAGATATAATGGCGTACACACGAGCAGCACATAATCGACCTGTTCGATCTGTTTTTCCATCCACAAAGGCCAACCTTCGGGTGGAAAGCCATGCACATGTCTGTCAATGTTGCACTCCAAGCCATTGGCGCGCAATTGCTCGGAAATCTGCAACACCCATTCTTTGTGCTCGGGGCTGTCATGGCTATAACTGATGAACACTCTGGGCATAAGCGGTAAACCTTATACGGTGGAAATTGCCGCTTATGCTATCAGTTGGGCTATGACAAATCACGGTTTGTTCGTCACTCTTGTAGACAAAGTTGATCTACAGGGCAGGAGTGCAGGGTATGTCTGCCGCACAAGCATAGCTTGTACTACTTGTCTTTCATTTTATCTGTACAGATTCCAAATCACAGCTTAGGAATCAACACAATGACACCGTAGGAGCGGGCCGTGCCCGCGATGAAAGGGCTGCAACATTGTATTATTGCGCGCAAATGTCGCGGGCACGGCCCGCTCCTACAATTCACGCCACGCAATTTATAACAATAAGTAGTCATGCGGATTTATCTGGATTCGCAAACTATGGATACTTCATTATGAATTTTTAGAAGTTTCTCTAATCGTCTATACAAAAAGACCTGAAAGCACAGCGAAGATGTAGACCTGACAATTAGGAGTTAATGATGCAATGGGACGTTAAGCTCCCTGGGTTTTACCCGGTTTGGTCGTTGGCTTTGCTGTTACTCTCCAGCTGCATGGTCGGGCCCGACTATGTTCCTCCTGCTACCGAAACCGCTACCCAATGGTTGGAAGCCGAGGACAAGCGGCTTAAAACAACTTCCGCCGACGACCAGAATTGGTGGAAAACCTTCAACGACCCTGTCCTGAATCGGTTAATCGACCGCTCTTACCGCGACAATCTCAACATACGCGTGGCCGGGGTGCGGGTACTCGAAGCCCGCGCTCAATTGGGAGTCGCCATCGGAGATCTCTATCCGCAAAATCAGCAGTTAACCGGTTCGCTGAGCAAAGTCCATCTCAGTGAACGCGCTTCGCAGGCTGCTTTCTCCAAGATATTCGATTACGCCCAATCGCAATTAGGCTTGACCGCCAGTTGGGAAATCGATTTCTGGGGCAAGTTCCGCCGCGCGATCGAATCGGCGGACGCCGGGTTTCAGGCTGCGGTGGCCGATTACAACAACGCGCTGGTCAGTCTCACTGCCGATGTGGCGCATGCGTATATCACTATCCGAACGCTGGAAAAACGCTTGGGTATTGCCCGGCAAAATGTTGAGACGCAAAAGGAAAGCCTGCATATTGCAGAAATCCGCTATAATGGCGGTACCACTTCGGAGCGCGACGTGGAACAGGCCAGAACGGTGCTGGCTAATACGCAAGCTTCGATCCCCGCGCTGGAGATAGGGCTACGGCAGCAACAGAATGCGCTTAGCGTTCTGTTGGGCATGCCTCCCAACCGGATGAACGATTTGCTCGCTGGAACCGCGCAGATCCCGTCGCCTCCGGTACAGGTCGCTGTGGGCATACCTGCCGAGCTGCTGAGGCGCCGGCCCGATGTCCGCCATGCCGAATGGCAAGCAGCCTCGCAATCCGCCAGCATCGGCGTAACCAAGGCAGCTCTATATCCGGCAATTTCGCTAACCGGCACTTTCGGTCTGCTGTCCAGCGATGTCGGCTCGTTTTCTATGGGTGATATTTTTCTCTGGAAAAGCCGCACCGCTAACTTTGGCCCTGCATTGCAATGGAATATTTTCAACTACGGACAAATCACCAATCAGGTGCGGGTGCAGGATGCACGGCTACAGGAGTTGTTAGTCAGTTATCAAAACACTGTGCTCACCGCTCAACGGGAAGTGGAAGATAACCTGGTGGCGTTTTTACGTTCCCAGGAACGCGCTCAAGCTTTGGGTGAAAGCACTGCAGCGGCCCAGCGCTCGCTGGATCTGGCGACATTGCAATACCGGCAGGGCATCACCGATTTCACCACCGTGCTGACGGCTCAGCAGGCGCTGTTAAGCGAACAAGATAACCTCGCCAGTACCTTGGGAGATATTTCCAATAACCTCGTTGGTGTGTACCGGTCTCTGGGCGGCGGCTGGCAGATTCGGGAAGGTAAGGACGTTGTGCCCGACTCGATCAAGGAACAAATGGCGAAACGTACCGATTGGGGCGGACTGTTAAGGCCTGCCGCCCAGCCGTCGCCGGATACCGAGACGCCGTCGGGCGTCAGTTGGCCGCGATGGTGAGGATGGAGCGAAAGCTATGATCAGACACGACATTGTGAAGTCTGCTAATTTGCTAGTTCCGGAAGCTCTAGCTTCCCGTCTCGCGAAGCTACGACTTGCATGGATGCAGGACGACTGCATGGGCAGATATTTTGCTCCATGCAAAATCTGCATTCCCCACATCCCTGTGGGTTATGCAGGAGGTAGAGCAACGCAGGGAGCAGTTGCCGAGGTAGAGCAACGCAGGAGCGGTTGCCGAGAGCTTCGCCCCCTGGGTTCCCAAGCTGGAGCTTGGGAACCAGCCCAGCACATTGCGAAGTTGATATGGATAATAGCGATCCTTAGCGCCGGTTGCGAAGACAAGAATACCTACGCGCCCCCCCCACCGCCACAAGTCACGGTTAGCCAACCCATTCGCCAACAAGTCAGCGAATATCTGGAATTTACCGGAAACACCCAGGCGTTTAATTCGGTCCAGTTGGTCGCGCGTGTGCAGGGCTATTTGGAAAAGGTCTTATTTCACGATGGCGATAAAGTAAAAATGGGCCAGCCGTTGTTCCTGATTCAACAGGATACTTACCAAGCCCACTTGAAGCAGGCGGAGGCTCAAGTGCTTCAGCAAAAGGCCAGTCTCAATCATGCGCAAACCGAACTGGATAGATTCAGCGACCTAAGGCAGCAACATGCGGCGGCCCAGACGGATGTCGACAATTGGCGATTCGAGCGCGATAACGCCAGAGCCGCCGTAGTGGCCGCCGAGGCGAATCGCGATTTGGCTAAATTGGATCTGGATTACACCAAGGTTGTCGCGCCTTTTAACGGACGTATCGACCGTCGGCTCAAGGATCCGGGCAACTTAGTAGGTGCCGGTGAATTTACTCCGTTGGCTCAGATTAATCAGACCGATCCCATTTACGTCTATTTCACGATCAACGAGACCGAATTGCTGAGGGTTATCAAACAGACCAATGTCGGACCGGGCGAGGCTGAGAAATTGAAGATACCGGCTACGCTCGCGCTATCCGGCGAAGAAGGCTATCCCCATGCGGGGAACCTGGATTTTACGGCGATTTCAGTGACACCGACGACAGGCACCTTGCTGTTGCGCGCCAGTTATCCGAATGCCGACGGTACGATCTTGCCGGGACTGTTTGCCAGGGTGCGGGTTCTGGTGGTCAACTCGGAAAAAATGGCGTTACTGGTGCCGGAAACAGCTATTGGTTATGACCAATTGGGCTCCTACCTGCTGGTAGCGAATGACAAAAATATTGTTGAGCGTCGGCCGGTTAAGCTTGGCGTTCAAGCGGGAGATAGTCGGGCAATCGATGAAGGGATCGGCGATCAGGACTGGGTGATTATGACCGGGCTTTTACACGCGATTCCCGGCAATACGGTGAATCCGGTACGCAAGCCGCTAACCACAACCGATGGCGCATCTGAGAATCGGAAAGCTGCGCAATGATCTCCAAATACTTTATCGAAAGGCCGATTTTCGCCAACGTTATCGCACTGATCACCATCATTCTGGGCATGGTTTGTTTTATGAATCTGCCGGTGGCGCAATACCCGCCGATTGTGCCTCCGACCATTCAGGTAACTACCCGCTATCCGGGCGCCAGCGCCGAGGTGGTTGCGAATACGGTGGGCATCCCGATCGAGCAGGCGGTCAATGGCGTCGAGAACTCTCTGTATATGCTATCGACCAGCGCCAGCGACGGCAGTTACACCTTAACCATCACGTTCAATGTCGGTACCGATCTTAATACCTCCACGGCGCTGGTACAGAACCTGGTCAACAGTGCTTTGCCGCAGCTTCCCGCATCGGTTCAACCGCAAGGCGTCAACGTAAAAAAAGTTTCCACCGACATCCTGTTGGTAGTGGGACTGTATTCGGAAGACGATAGGTTTGACGACACTTTTCTTTCCAATTACGCGGTGATTAATTTGCAGAACCCGTTGGCGCGTTTGCCCGGTGTCGGTCAAATAGCTGTGCGGGGTGCCGGGCCTTACAGCATGAGGGTCTGGTTGAATCCTGAAAAGCTTCGCTATTTCAGTTTAACGACTCTGGATGTGATCAGCGCCATCCAGAGTCAAAACCTGCAAGTGGTCGCAGGACAACTGGGCGGTCCTCCGGTTCCTGCGAATCAGGCGTTTCAATTTACCGTCAACGCGATGGGCCGGTTAGCGGATGTGGGGCAGTTCGAGAACATCGTTATAAAAAGTACTCGCGGCGAGTCGGCGCAAATCGTGCGGATTCGCGATGTCGCCCGCGTCGAGCTTAGCCGCCAAAGTTACAGCAACTTTTCCGAATCCAGCGGCCACAAGGCGACGGTGATGCCGGTGTTTACGTTGCCCGGCGCCAATGCGCTTAGCGTAGCGGAGGAAGTTAAAAAGGCGATGGCCGCTATGAGCAAGGACTTTCCGCCCGGCCTGAAATACGAAATTCACTACGACACCACGAAGTTTGTCAGTAGCGCGATACACGATGTTTACATCACCTTGTTCGAGGCCGGCATACTGGTACTCATTGTCGTGGTGGTATTTTTACAGAGTTGGCGGGCCACGCTGGTACCTGCGACGACCGTCCCCGTCACGCTGATTGGCGCGTTTGCGGCGATGTTCATGCTGGGCTTCGGTATCAATCTGTTGACCCTGTTTGCGCTGATCCTGGCGATTGGTATCGTAGTCGACGATGCGATTGTGATCGTCGAAAACGCCTCGTTTCATATCGAGCAAGGCTTGGCCCCCAAAGAAGCAACGATCAAAGCAATGCAGGAAATCACCGGGCCGGTCATGGGCATTACGCTGGTGCTGACTTCGGTGTTCCTGCCTGCTGCTTTTCTTCCTGGAATCACCGGGCAGTTGTTTCGCCAGTTCGCTTTGGTTATCGCATCCACGGCCATCATCAGTGCGATCAATGCCCTGACTCTTAAACCGGCCCAGTGTGCTCTGTGGCTGCGTCCGGTTCAAGACAAGCAAACCAATTGGTTTTTCCGTGGCTTCAACAAGATATATGGCTGGCTTGAAAACTCCTATGTACGCTTGGTTAGCTGGATGGTACAGCGGGCCGTTGCGATGGTTTTGTTATATGTGCTGATTATCGTTCTTAGTGCATGGAAGTTCGCCTATCATCCGACCGGATTTTTACCGACCGAAGATCAGGGTTATGCGATGATTATTACTAAACTTCCGGACGCTTCTTCGCAGCCGCGAGTGATTGCCGTGACCAAGGCAATAAATGATATTCTTCATAAAACTCAAGGTGTAGAAGCCTGGGTGACCATTGGCGGACTGTCGATATTGGACGCAGCTAATGTCTCTAACATCGTTACCACGTTTATTGTTTTTGAAGATTGGAAAAAACGTGGGTCGAATTTAAGCCAGGATACGATTACCGCCAATCTGCGCCGGGATTTATCGGCTATTGAAGAGTCCGGTTCCCTTGTTTTGATACCTCCACCGATTCGTGGACTGGGCCAGGGAGGCGGCTTCCAGTTGATGATCGAAGATCGTCAAAGCCTGGGTCTTGACGAGTTACAAAAAGCGGTCGACGAAGTTATCCGCGCAGGCAATTCCCAATCCGGTTTACGGAATCTGATCTCTACTTTCAATGCACGCAATCCGCAGCTTTTTCTTAATATTGATAGAACCAAGGCGGAGTCATTGAATATTCCGCTGAGTAATGTGTTTTCGACGTTGCAGACCTATCTGGGTTCATCCTTTGTGAATCTGTTTAACAAATTCAACCAAGTGTTCCAGGTTTATGTTCAGGCCGATGCGCCGTTCCGTACACAGCCGGAAGACATCAAGAATCTTTATGTC
This sequence comes from Methylobacter sp., assembly GCA_036561025.1. Taxonomy (GTDB): domain Bacteria; phylum Pseudomonadota; class Gammaproteobacteria; order Methylococcales; family Methylomonadaceae; genus Methylobacter_A. The sequence continues at coordinate 225,299 of DATBQB010000017.1, forward strand.
CGAAATGGACAAGGCGAAATGGTGCCGTTAGGGACCCTGCTGGAAGTTAAGCGGACTGTAGGTGCCGAACTGGTGTCGCGTTACAACCTTTACCCGGCTGCACAAATATACGGCGCAGCCGCGCCGGGATTCAGCTCAGGACAAGCCCTGAATTTGATGGAGCAAGTGTCCAATAAAACCTTGCCCAAGGGGATCGGTTTCGACTGGACGGCAACGTCTTATCAGGAAAAGCAGGTGGGCAATCAAGCTTATTTTATTTATGCTCTGTCGATTACCCTGGTGTTTATGGTCCTCGCGGCGTTGTACGAAAGCTGGACCAGTCCTTTGGCCGTGGTGCTGGTCGTGCCTATGGCTTTGGTGGGCGTTCTCTTGGCTTTGATGATACGAGATTTCGACAATAATCTTTATACGCAGGTCGGGCTGATCTTAATGATCGGTCTGGCTTGCAAAAATGCGATTCTTATCGTTGAATTCGCCCGGCAACTGCAAGCCGAAGGAAAGTCTGTGGCGGATGCTGCGGTGGAAGCTACTCGCCGGCGCTTTCGGCCTATCGTGATGACCTCGTTTGCTTTTATTCTGGGTGTCGTACCATTGCTCGGCGCTTCGGGAGCGGGCGCGGCCAGCCAGCAAGCCATCGGTACGGTGGTTTTTGGCGGCATGCTGTCCTCAACGCTTTTGGCAATACCGTTCGTACCGGTGCTTTATGTCATAACGCAGCGTTTGGCGGCTTGGATAAGCGACAGAGTAGGTAAGTGAACGGACTATAGCGAATATGCCCTGACTGGCTAATTTAGCGCCAGTAATAAATCGTTCTTAATTCTACAGATAGGACATACATGCTGATCGTCCGGCGTACAAAGCCAGCCACTTTGAACGGCATCGGTGACTTCACCTTCTATCCATGCGCGATTTTCAGTAATGCGCCGGCCGGTGCCTCCATTTTTTCTATACCCACGGCGAAACTCTAGCGTCTTTATTCCTCGCGGGTTGCAGATGTCGCAAAAAATAATTTTTCGCATACTCATAGGAATTTCCAAAAGGTGTTTTACATAAGTTCGGCTAAGATGACATATTAAAAAATTATCTGCATTTTTCTTGCGGCTATCTGTTCGCTACCGCACATATACCACATGAGCTCGGCTGAAACAGCTTGTTAATCAGGATAAAATAATTTGAATGAATGCCTATTTTGCCCAAACGGCGGCATCCTGTATCATGTTAATGACTTAATCTATTCCTATCTACTCAAGTGCAATCCTGAGCCTTTTACCAGATTTATTTATGAATATCGGCAAACTGTATATTATTTCCGCCCCGTCCGGCGCCGGTAAAACCAGCTTGGTTAAACAGCTGATTGCCGATCTGGATGACCTGACCGTATCGATCTCCCATACTACCCGTCAAATGCGTCCCGGTGAGGCACATGGTCAGGATTATTACTTTGTCACTGTCGCAGACTTTCAAGCGATGCAGCAAAAACAGGCGTTTCTTGAACATGCCCAGGTTTTTGACAATTTTTACGGCACCGCACAGCAGACCGTGGAAGAAAACCTGAATCGGGGGCTGGATGTCATTCTCGAGATCGACTGGCAAGGCGCGGAACAAATAAAAAAACTGCTGCCCGACAGTATTTCGATCTTTATTCTGCCGCCATCAACGGAAGTTCTATTGCAGCGCCTCAGAAACCGCGGCCAGGATGGTGAAGAGATTATTGCTCGCAGGATGCGCGATGCGGTGACCGAAATCCGCCACCATGACGAGTTCGATTATCTGGTGGTCAACGATGTGTTTGACCAAGCGCTGACTGAACTGAAAAGCATCATTATCGCCAATAGGCTAACCAAGCAGCGCCAGTTGCATAATCTACAGCCTTTGTTAACTTCACTGCTTTCGTAAGCATTATCGTAGGGGACAGACCTTCCAGGTTTTTAAAACCTGGAAGGTCTAACTCGCAACATTCTCAACAAGCTCTTAAATAACCCCATTCTCAACCACCGGCAGCACCCAATATCGAATCTCCGAACCGGAAAACTCCGCTCTCAGTTGATCCAATAATTGGGCTAATCCCTGCTCCGGCACATACATTTGAAAGCGGATTTTTTTCTGCCGTCCGCTGACCTGTTCAGCTAGTGATAAACCTTCATTTCTATGGTCATGGGAGTTGACCGGAAAACTGCTAAAGCCGTGTTCCGACTCTAACGTTAACAAGCAATCCACAACCGTTTCTTCAAGGCTGAGCGGCACCTCGAGTGAGACTAAATATTCTTTGCTATTCATCGCTTAGCCTCCGGCGACAATCCGAATAATTTAAACAAAATCGGCAATAAAAATAACGTTAAAAAAGTCGAGGACACCAATCCGCCGATCACCACGATAGCCAGAGGCCGCTGAATTTCAGACCCCGGCCCGGTTGCAAACAACAATGGAATCAGGCCGAATGCCGCGATACTGGCGGTCATCAGCACCGGGCGCAAGCGTCGGGACGATCCTACCTGCACCACCTTAACCAAGTCCATGCCGGTTGCGAGCAGCTGATTAAAATAACTGACCATGACCACGCCGTTCAGCACAGCTATGCCCAGCAACGCAATAAAACCAACCGACGCCGGTACGGATAAATATTCGCCGGACAGCCATAACGCAAAAACGCCGCCGACCATCGCCAACGGGATGTTGGATAACACCAAGACGGCTTGGCGGACTGAGCCGAACGTTGAAAACAACAATAAAAAGATCAGGCCTAATGAAACCGGAACGACCAATGACAGTGTCGCCGCAGCGCGTTGCTGGTTTTCGAATTGACCGCCGAATTCAACGGTGTAGCCGGTCGGCAATTCGATTTTTTCAGCAACCGCTTTGCGGGCTTCATCGACAAAGCCTACCAAATCCCGGTTCAGTACGTTGCTGGTGATGACCACAAACCGCTGGCCCCGTTCCCTGCCTACCGATACCACGCCTTCCACTTTTTGTATGTGGGCGACAGCCGTAACCGGAACCTGCCCTCCGTTCGGCAAAGCAATTTGCAGGTTGTCGAAATTGGCGGTATTGCTGTCGCCGCGCAAAATTAACGGCGTGCGTTTAATGCCTTCCTGCACTATCCCCAACTTTAAACCTTCAATCTGCGCCCGCAGCAGCGTTTCGATAGTATCGCTGTCCAGGCCTAATCGTCCGGCGGCCGATTTATCGATAGTCAATTGCAGAAACTGCATCCCGGCATTTTGCTTGGCAAACACATCGCTTGAACCGTTTATGTTTCTCAAAACGTCCGCTATTTGTTGGGCTTTTTCATTTAATACGACAAGATCGGTACCGAATAATTTAACGGCCACGTCGCCGCGCGTACCGGTCAGCATTTCCGAAACCCGCATTTCAATCGGCTGGGTAAACTGAAAGGCAATGCCCGGCGTTTGCGCCATGACTTGTCTAATCTCATCCCGCAATTGTTCCTTGCTATCCATGCGCCATTGCTTTTTAGGCTTGAGTATCAAAAACGTATCGGTATCGTTTAAGCTCATAGGATCAAGCCCCAGCTCATCAGAGCCGACACGGGCGACAATATCGACGATTTCCGGGATGTTTTTACGCAAGTTTTTTTGCACCTGAATATCCAGCGCCACGGATTGATCCAGCGTAATCGACGGTAGTTTTTCCAACTGCACAATGATGTCGCCTTCGTCGAGGGTCGGCATAAAGGTACTGCCGATACGGGTAAACACCAGCACGGTCAAAACCAATAAAGCGCCTGCCGCGATAAATACTTTTTTGCTGTTGTCAAGGCACCAGACTAAAGCGGGCTGATAGAATTTTTGTAACTGTCTCGGCAACCAAGGCTCTTCATGCGAGACCTCTTTCAACAAATAAGAAGCGATCACCGGAATCACCGTTAGCGACAAAACCAGCGAACCGCTCAATGCAAATACGATGGTTAACGCCACCGGGGTGAATAATTTGCCTTCCAGCCCTTGCAAGGTCAGCAGCGGCAAGAACACGATGATGATAATCAAAATGCCGGACACCACCGGAGCGGCAACTTCGCGGGTGGCTCGGTAAATAACATGCAATCGCGGCAGGCGTTGGGCTTTTTCGACATGCGCCAGATGAGTAATCAGGTTTTCAACCACCACCACGGCGGCATCCACCAGCATGCCGATCGCAATGGCAAGACCGCCCAAACTCATCAGGTTGGCCGACATGCCCATGTAGTTCATCAAAATAAAGGTGAACAATGCGGCCAGCGGCAAGGCCAGTGCAACAACCAACGCAGCGCGCAAATTGCCCAGGAATAAAATCAACAGGATCACGACCAGCACGATGGCTTCGAGCAGCGCATGTAAAACCGTGTCTACCGCTTTGTCGACCAGGTTACCGCGATTGTAAAAAACCTTGGCTTCAACCCCTTTAGGAAATCCGGGGCTGATCTCAGCCAGCTTTTTCTCTATGCCAATAATAGTTTGTCTGGCATTAGCACCGCGCAAACTCAGCACCAGTCCGGTGACCGCTTCCCCTTCGCCATTCTTGCTGACTGCGCCGTAGCGGGTCAATGCGCCGATTTTGATTTGTGCGACATCGCCGACGGTAATGGGAATGCCGTTTTTATTATCGACCACGATAACGCCGACATCCTCGAGCGTTTTGATGCGGCCTTCGGCGCGGACGATCAAGGCTTCTTCGCCGTCGGTCATGCGGCCCGCGCCGTCATTGCGGTTATTGCTTTCCAATGCGGCCATCAGTTGGGCCATGCTGATGTTTCTGGCCGACATCCGAATATTATCGGGTATTACCTCAAAACTCCTGACCATACCCCCCAGCGAATTGACATCGGCAACGCCGGGAACGGTGCGCAGTGCAGGGCGTATCACCCAATCCAATAAGCTGCGCCGTTCCATTAAGCTCAAGTTCCCGCCTTCGATGGTGAACATGAACATTTCGCCCAAAGGCGTGGTCATCGGCGCAATGCCGCCTTCGACGCCCGCAGGCAAACTCCCCCACATCGTATTCAAGCGCTCGGCAATCTGCTGACGCGCCCAGTAAATATCCGTGCCCTCTTTAAAATCAACGGTAATATCGGTCAGTGCGTATTTGGCGATAGAGCGCAACATGGTTTGATGCGGAATGCCCAGCAGCTCAACCTCGATGGGTGCGGTGATTCTGGCTTCGACTTCTTCAGGCGTCATGCCGGGCGCTTTAACGATCACCTTGACCTGGGTCGGCGACACTTCAGGAAAGGCGTCAATCGGGATGTTTTTAAACGCGTAATAGCCGCCGCCTGCCAGCAGCACGACCAACAATATCATCATCAGCCGCTGGCCCAGCGCAAAACGAATCAGGTTAGCCATTATTCGTCACTCCCCAGACCCAGCCAGTTTGCTTTGAGCGCAACAGCGCCTTGGACGGCGATTTCTTCATCGCCGGAGAGCTCGCCGCTAATGACCGACTCATTATCCTGTTTACCGACTACGGTAACCGGGGTGACCAAAAATCCCTGTTGATTGCGGATAAAAATAAAGGCTTTGCCTTCGTTCTGCGCAATTGCCGCATTTGGAATTTTAAACGTTGCCTTGCCGCTGGCCTGAATAATCCGGGTGTTGAGCCGTTGTCCTGCTCGTAAAGAGGCTGTGTCTTTCGTCGCGACCACCGCTCTCGCCAGTATGGTCTGGTTTTCCGGGTTAACGTTTTGCCCTAACAAGGTGATTTTTGCGCTGGCTTCCGGACTTTCAACCACGACTCGGTCACCGATTTTAATGCTGCCTATGCGTTCCTGCGGAATGGCAATTTCCAGCCAAAGCTCATCCAGGTTGGCGATGCGGTATATCGGCGCCATCATATCGATATGCGTTCCCGAAACGGCTAAACGCTCCATGACCACACCGGCAATGGGCGCACGGACATTCAATTGACGGGTTAAGCGGTGCTTTTTGCCTAGTTGATCAAGATCGCCGGCCGTCATCCCGGAAATTTCCAGCAATTGCTTTTGTGCATCCGCCTCGGAAACGGCGGCATGGTACTGGCTGCTGGTTTCCTGCCAGCGTCGATCGGGAATCACGCCTTCTTCCAGCAGTTTTTTATCCCGCTGATAAACAGCCGTAGCCAATTGCAATGCGTTAGCAGCTTTGAGATAAGCCTGCTGTAGTGTCAACAGATCCGGGCTGTTCAGCTGGGCTAAAATCTGACCTTTTACAACTTTATCGCCTATCGCCGCATTCAGCTTTTCAATGAAGCCGGCCTGCGCAGCACTGACAACATATTCCTGCGACGACGGTATCACCACTTTAGCCGGGGCGGATAACACCGGAAATTGCGTGACGGGTTCAGGTTTGCTTAAACGTATACCGAGAGTATCAATATTTTCCTGTGAAATTTGAATAATATTTTCAATTGCGTAGCTACCGGAAGCGGCCAGACTCAATAACAGCAACATTGCAAAGCGGGCAAAAAACATTCTCATGGCATAACTCCTACGGCCTGGTTATAAAGTGCTATGTCGCGCTGTAGCATGACCGCTCGTTGTTTCGCATTTAGCACCGCTTGTTGGGTTCGGGACTGGATTCTTAACAAATCCATCAGGTTAATCTCCCCTACCGAAAAACTTAAGTTGGTCATTTTTAAATGTTCTTCAGCAACCTGCTTTAATTCATTGGCAATGCCCAGCTCGACCCGATTGACTTCCAAATTATGTTCGGCTTCGTGATGCGCCTGTTCCAAATCGCGGTTCATTTGTTCGCGTTCTGCAAGCAGTTTATTTAACTCGACATTAATCGCCGCAACATGTGGCGCCAGATGTGCGCTGCCGCCGAAAGGAACGGTAACGCCGATATTGAAACTTGCCGTCATGTTGCTGCGCGGATCGTTGGTAAACTGATCGCTGTTGATGCCGACCGCAACATTGGTCTGGCCGGAACCCACTAACTTAATCGTATTGAGTTCCGCCTGCTTGCGTTCGATCTGGCTATTAATCGCCACTAAGGCCGGGTGGGTTTGCTGAATTTTCAGTATGTCGACCAGCTTCTCCTGATAATCTGTGGGAATTTTCGTTATTTGCGTGATGCTGGCATAACGCTTGCGGGCATGCATTAACTCCGCCTCAGCCTGAGTCACCACTGATCGCTTTTGCAGCGACTCGGTTTGCGCAAGCAAAAAATCGGCTCTGGGCAAGTCGCCCAACTCGACGCGCCGCTGCACTTTTGCCAATAACTGATCGGTAATCGTCAGCTCGATTTTCGCCTGTTCGTAACTTAAGTTTGCCAGTGCAATATTCCATAAAGCGTTTCTGACCAGCCCCGCGACTCGCAATTTAACCGCGTCCGATTGCGACATGGCGCTGCTTTCTGCTAGCTTTGCGAGCGCCTGTTCCGCATCGCGCTGGCCTAAATTCCATAGCGGCACTTGTACCGTGCCGTCAATATAGTGCAAGGTGCCGCTGGTCGCTTCCTGGAAGCGAAGCCCCGCTTGCGATGCTCCGGCTGTCCAGCTGTCGCCGCGCTGCCCTATCGCCGCCGCTTCTTCTTCCAGCGATTTAAGCCAGGTCTCATCGGGATATTTCTGCAACGTTAAATCAACGACTTTAGACAAACTTAAAGTCGCATCGCTTTCAATCGGGTCATGATGCTCGACAACATAGGTCGAATCGGCAAAACTGGGCGCTATCGTCATTAAAAAAATAATATTCCCAAGCAGGAACTTGGGGATGAGCCTTCTAAAAAGGTTCAAGGAAAACATGGGGCAAGCTCGATACGGTTTTAATGCCGCGTTGTAAATAAAATCAACAAAGTTCTCGATCTGTGCTTTTACAGACGAGCGAGAACTAAAACATCAGTGGAAATTATTGAGCGGGGGGCGCGCGGGGGGATAGCGATGGAATAAGCAACCGGTGAGCAAATAGCTGCGATTGCGAGGGAATTATAGTATCAAAAGGAGATATTGCGGCGTTAAATGCTAAAGCCTGCTGATGCAGGTAATAACTGTTGTCTAAATCCGCCCATACACTGGCCTGTCTATCTTTAATACCAGTATCGATGCCGATAAGCATGCCGTCGGAATTGAAATCATGCGTAGAAACGTTGCAATGCAAAGTTTCTACCTGGAACGCCGACGCATCACGATCAACACTATACCTTTCAAGTCCGGGGACGTGCAACGTTCCCACGCCCGAGTCCGGCAATATACCGATTTTTTCCCCGACATGCGCATGCACCAACGGTGCAATCAATTGCAGTATCGCCAGAAAAATAACGGTAAATTTACGTAGTGTTGTAAACATTCGGACTATGCTTAGGCTATTAAAAAAACATGTAATTTAAGGTGTTACTGTTAATTTTTAACTGTCATGCTAATGTAAAGGGAAAATTATACACTATCCCTTAATGATACAGTCGCACCATTTCAAATCGACGTGTCAAGCTCCGCATGATGATATTTTGATTTAAGGGCTTCTCTGGAATTCATGGGGTGAAAGGAAGGTGTTTTAGTTTTATTGTGGTTGAAAAACCAAAGAAAAAGGTTGATTTCAACCCTATTGTTTCTTCCTCACCCATCCCAATCTATTGCTTATTCAGCAATGAGTCCTGATTTTGCTCAGGTTTTTTGACGCGACAATTTGTGGCATGGAAATGGCTTGTTTAAATAGCCCATAAGCCTTTTATTAAAGGCTAACATGCCTTCAATTATGTTGCATGCTTGCATGAAACTATTGAATAAATATTTAACTTATATTTTTTGGAGTAGATTATTATGCTATTGGATATTATCCTTGTAAGTGTTTTTTGTATGGCTGTTTTTTATGCTCATGTTTTTATCAAAAAAATAAGTGATTCACATTAAACTCGTTAATCATCGCGACTAGGTTTGATCGATACGTTACACCAAGAATGTAAGCGGGATATTGCTCCGTTTATTGGTATTTTTATACCAAGCATGGCGAACTTAAACTCAGAATGCCAGTTGCCAATGCCACCTTTACCGATAATGCATAAAATTATTAAATCCAAACATAAATCGACATGCCTGTTTACCTTGGTTTTTTTAAATGCATGCGGCATACAAGAATACAAACCTGCACCTTTGCCGACCTATACGCAGGAAACCAAATTACCTGCTATAAAATCCTTAACTGAAGAAAAGCCGGCTTTGCCTGATAACAAGCAAGCTTTGCCGGCAAAACCAACCCCCGCACTTAAAAATCAGCCTCAAGAGTTTAATTTAAATCAGGCCATTCAAACCGCACTAAAAGCCGATCCGGTAATTTTGGCCGCCTTTGAAAGTATTAATCAGGCTGAAGCGGATTTAATTACTGCCGGATTACTGCCAAATCCCGACTTTTCTGCCGGTGGATCGTTAATCCCCTTGGATAAGCGGTTTACCGTTGACCGGCAAGGCGGCCCGCCGCAAATCGATGTCGGAATTGCGATGCCTATCGACTGGTTTTTATTCGGCAAGCGCACCGCCGCGATAGTTTCAGGTCGACTTGGAGTGGACGTTGCTTCCGCCGATTTTGCCAATACTCTACGTCTTAGAATAGCCGGGACGATTGCTGCGTTTTATACGGTTCTTGAAGCGCAGGCCATGCTGCAACTTGCCCAGGAAAACCAGGACAATCTGACCAAGATGGAGCAGATTATTCTTAACCGGGTATCTCTTGGCGGTGTGGGCACAATTGAGGCGGATCGGATTCGGCTGTCCATTTTCAGCAGCCACCGTGACGTTCATGCACGGGAACTTGAATTAATTGCCGCATTAAATCAATTACGCGCTTTATTAGGTATTGCGGAGGATATTCCAGTTACGGTTAAAGGAACATTGGAAGTTGAATCGCCGGTTAAACCGCTGTCGATTGATACGGCTTTTAAATGGGCCGAAGAAAACCGCCCCGATCTTGTTTCCATGCAGAGGCAATTAGATAAAGCCGGTGCAGATATAGCCTTGCAGGAAAGTAAAGCCTACCCGCAAGTTACCCCAAAAATTGGTCTTACCCGGCAATTTCAACAGCAAGCAATTGGTTTTCCCGATGCAAACTCCTGGGGCGCAGGCGTTGATATTACTGTCCCTATTTTCGACCGGAATCAAGGCAATATTGCCAAAGCAAAATCCGTTTTAACGCAGTCGCAATTCAATCTTCAAACGCAGTTAGTCAATTTACGCAGTGAAATCGATCAGGCAGTCAATACTTTTGCCTCAGCCTATCAGATTTTAGTCACTGACGATCCGGGGCAATTGGAAGCCGCTAAAAATGTCCGCGACAAAATCAACCAAGCCTATGCACTGGGCGGTAAAACGCTGATAGAGGTATTGGACGCGCAACGAATTTATCTTGAAACCTATCGTATGCATATCACCGGCCGTTCCAATTACTGGCACTCTTTGTATCAACTCAACGCTGCTATCGGTAAAGAAATATTGCGCTGACATGTTGCATATAGTTGTAACTACTTCAGCCCCGTCAAAATACAATGGAACGCAGATAATTATGATTCACACAGATTATAAATGCCGAAAAACCTTAACTACTCATAAATTATCTGCGTCATCTGCGTTCTATTTTTGCTTTCTTGAATAGTTACATTTTTTCTTAACATCAACTTACCGGCCCGTCACGTGCGTTCAAAAAATCGCTTAATATCTTTACTGTCTGTTGCCCTGTTGGCTTCCGGATTGGCTCATGCTGAACAAAAGCCTGTTGATAATTCGGCAGTGGTAAAACTTATAGGGCCTCGAACGATTGCTGTGCAATCAGGAAGCCTGCTGGAACAGAAATTTAATATTTCGGAAGTACAAAAAGAACAAATAACCACGCCGTTATTGATAGTGACCGGTGCGGTGGTTGCGCGTCTGCCGGCCGGTTCCAGCCCTATGGAAGACCGTTGGCAATTTAACAGTATTGAACTTTCCGGGGTTTATGCAGACTGGCAACGAGCCCGCGCTGAAAAGGAATTTAACACCAAACGCTTAGTCAAAATTCGCGAACTCACTGCGGCGCAATACAACTCGCAAAAACTGGCGGTTGACCGACTGCGAAAACTTGTGGCTACCGGAACCGAAGCTATCAGGGATTTAACTGCCGCCGAAGCCAACTTGCTGCAAGTGCAACTGGAAGGCCAAAAATCCGTCTATGAAGCTGAAACCGCGTTAACCATGGCAACTCGCAACCGAGCCGCGCTGGAAAGAACCTTATTGCAGGAAGGCGTCGATCCGCTGTTATTGGAAAATGCCACCCCAGGCACTTCGTTAATCATGGCCGATGTGCCGGAATTAAGAATTAGCTGGGTATCGGTTGGACAAGCCTGTGTTGCCAAATTTTACGGACTGCCCGATCAGACTTTTATCGGTAAAGTAAAAAGTCTTGCGCCGACTTTATCGGCTCAGCGCCATACCTTGCGGGTATTTTTTGAATTACAGGATGCAAACAATCAATTCAAGCCGGGCATGTATGCGGAAATCGGCTTGGGCACCGATCCGCGCGCTGCGATATTGGTACCTACCGATGGCGTTCTGCACAGTCAAAATTCGGATTTCGTATTTATTGCCGATGGCCCCGGCTTATGGAGGATTACCGAAGTTCAGGTAGGCGAAAGCATTGGCGACCGGGTTGAAATTCTTAGCGGCCTACAAGGCGAAGAGAAAATTATCGGCAATGGCGCAATATTATTAAAGCCTATGCTGGTGCAAGCGCTGGTAAACGACGATGCTAAAAAAGAAATGCAACCGGAAGGCGTGAAACCATGATTCCGCAATTGCTCAACAAGGCGATGCATTATCGCCTGACGGTTTTAGGCGCTACGGTTGCTATTATCATTTTGGGCTTATGGTCTTTTTCCCGGATGCAAATTGACGCTTACCCGGATATTTCCGCGCAAATGGTGCAAGTCATTACCGTTTATCCGGGACGAGCTCCCGAAGAGGTGGAACGCCAAGTTACGGTACCGATAGAAATTCAAATGCGCAATGTACCGAAGGTGGATACCATCCGTTCGCGCACCATTTTCGGCTTATCCGTCGTTCAACTGATTTTCGAAGAAGGCGTTGACGCATACTGGGCCAGGCAACGCATACAAGAAAAATTAACCGGCCTGGATTTACCCACAGGAGCCTCGGCGGAATTAGGGCCCTTGGCAACGGCTTATGGTGAAATCTTGCGCTATGAGTTAGTTTCGGACGGCCGCTACGATCTTACCGAACTTCGCTCAATCCATGACTGGATAGTAATTCCGCATTTATTACGTGCTTCAGGGGTCGCCGATGTCACTAACTTTGGCGGTTTTGAAAAGCAGTACGCTGTGCTGATGAATCCGGCGCAATTGCAACGCTTTGGACTATCGCTAACCGATGTAGTCGATGCCATTCAGAGCAATAACGAAAGCGCCGGCGGCAGCGTACTGTCAAGAGGCAGCATGTCCTTTGTGATTCGCGGCCGGGGCGCACTACAAGATGTTTCGGAAATCGGCGATATCTTTATCAAGTCCTTCGGAGGAACGCCGATCTATGTACATGACGTCGCCGATGTTGAAATTGACGCTAAAGTCCCTTCCGGAATTTTAAGCAAAGATCGCAACAACGAAACCATTGAAGGCATCGTTTTAATGCGAAGAGGGGAAAATACCTCCGATGTCCTGGATAATGTTAAAGTCGTTATCAAGGAATTGAATGAGGTTGACTTGCCGCAAGGGGTTAGCATTGTCCCTTTTTACGATCGGTCGATGCTGGTTGAAAATACGCTGCATACCGTAGGTCACAGTGTCTTGCTGGGCATTTCACTGGTTACCCTAGTGTTGCTGTTTTTTTTAGGCCGACCCTCTTTGGCTCTGCTAGTGGCGCTAACAATTCCGTTTTCGCTGTTATTTGCGTTAGTCTTGATGAACGCTTTCGGCATTCCGATCGGATTATTATCTATTGGCGCTATCGATTTCGGTATTATCGTCGATGGCTCAGTGATCATGGCGGAAAATATTGCCCATCGCTTACATGAAGCAAGTCATAAAAAGAATGATAGAGGCGTCGCTAAAACCGTATTAGCCGCTTCTTTGGAAGTGGAACGCCCGGTATTTTTTTCAATCCTGATGATTGTCGGAGCCTTTTTACCCTTATTAACACTCACCCACATTGAAGGCTTGCTATTTCGCCCGATGGCATTAACGATTTTGTTTGCGTTGTTCGGCGCGATGTTATTTGCTATTTTTGTTGTGCCCGCTTTAGCCAGTTTATTATTCAAAAACGGCTACAGGGACTGGGAAAACCCGGTTTTAACTTGGCTGTATCCACGTTACTCCGCATTGCTGGAGATTCTTTTACGCTTCCGCTGGCGCACTGTCGCCATAGCTGTCGCGGTTCTGGCAGGCAGCCTAACCATAATTTTACCCCGGCTGGGCACCGAGTTCTTGCCTTATATGGACGAAGGCGTCGTTTGGGTACGCGCCAACTTTCCTGAAGGAACGGCGCTGCAACAAACATCCAAATTCGGCCAACGTTTACGTGAAATTGCCCTGGAATTTCCCGATGTCGATTTTATCGTCGTCCAGGCAGGCCGAAGTGATAGCGGCACCGATCCTTACCCGCCCAGCCGGATAGAAATGTTGATCGGTCCAAAACCGAAAGATCAGTGGGTGCAATTCACCCGCAAGCAGGAATTAGTCGCCGCTTTGGGGACTCGCTTCCGAACAGAGTTTCCGACTACGCGGTTTAATTTCACCCAGCCGATTATCGATAGTGTTACAGAAGATGCTAACGGCACCTCGGCTAATCTTGCCGTTGAGTTTTCCGGCGCCGATTCGACAATTTTGCTGGGCTTGGCGCGAAAAACCCTGGATTTATTGAAAAAGGTGCCGGGCTCCATGGATGTCAGCATCGAGCAGGAAGGGCCGCAGCCGCAATTAGTGATAAAACCGGACCGTTCCCTATGTGCGCGCTATGACATCAGCGTGGAAGATGTCACACGCTTAATCGATACTGCAATCGGGGGCTCGCCTATCGGCAATCTATTCGAAGGCGAACGCCGCATCGATATTGCCGCGCGCTTTGCCCGGGAATACTTGCGCTCGCCTGCCGCGATTGGCCGACTGCCGGTCTATAACTCCGAAGGCATTCCTATCCCGCTGGCTCAGGTAGCCCATATTGACATTATCGATGGTCAGACATTGATTGCGCGGGATGATGGCCGGCGCCGGTTGACGGTTCGCACCGACATTGTCGGCCGTGACCAGGGCAGTTTTGTAGCTGAAGCGCAACGCCTTTTTAGCGAGGAAATTGAAGTGCCTAGCGGTTATCGTGTTGCATGGCTGGGAATGTTTGAAAACCTGGAACGCGCCGGACAACATTTTAAAATCTTGGTACCTGCCAGTATCGGGGTGATTTTTTTACTGTTACTGGTTACTTTCGGTTCATTGCGCGCCTCACTGGTTTTACTGCTGGCCATTCCGTTTGCCTTTGTCGGGGGGGCGGCTGCCCTATATTTTCGCGAGATGAACCTGAATGTTTCTTCTGGTGTGGGCTTTGCGGCGGTTTTCGGGGTTTCTATTATGAACGGTGTGCTGATGGTGCGCACCATCACCGAATTACGGCTAAGCGGAATGGCGTTAGATCCCGCCATCGTCCAAGGTTCTGTTCGCTGTATACGACCTATTTTAATTGCTTCATTGGTTGCTATTCTTGGCCTGGTTCCAGCATCATTGGCTACCGGCTTAGGTTCGGATGTACAGCGGCCATTAGCGACAGTTATTGTCTGGGGCTTGTTTAGCGCGACCGTGATGACTATATTATTAATACCCGTTCTTTATCGGTTATTTAACCCCCAGATAAAATTATCCAGGCGGCTGTCGGATTAAAATTGTGGCGATCGTTCGTTCCTACAAAATTTTTCTGCGGATTTGGTGTCTTGTAGAGGCGTCGCATTAAAAACGACTCAAAATTCAACTTTGCGTGGTACTGAAAATGCTATGCTATCAAAAGCGGATTGACTTGTGCTTTAATGATTCGCCCCAATTATGTATGAACCTTAACTTATAACTTTGTGAGTGTATGAACAAAACTACCGGAATTATTGCTGCTTTATTAATGGGTATTTCCTTAACTTTAGGCGGGATGTCGGATGCTGATGCCAAGCGGTTCGGCGGCGGCAGTTCTTTTGGCAGCAGACCGTCTTACAGCGCGCCTTATCAACGCTCAGCAACACCGCCGTCACATCCTTCCAGCCAAAACCAGCAACAAGCGGCTACGCCAAACCAGGCGGCAAAACCGGGCTGGGCTAACCGTCCCGGTTTAATGGGCATGTTGGGCGGCTTGGCATTGGGCGGCTTAATAGGCTCGATGCTGGGCGGCGCTTTCCACGGCATTAACTTTATGGACATTCTTGTTTTCGGCGGGATTGCGTTTTTACTGTATAAATTATTTGCTGCTAAAAAAGCGGGGGCGGCGCAACCTCCCGTTTATAACCGGACCGCTGATAACAGTTATCAGGATACTGTTTCAAGCTACCACGAGCCAGAGCCAACTCAAACCGGTCCGGCCGGTTTTAATACGGACATCCTGTTCAAAAAAGACAAAAACAATACAGCTGCATCCATGCAGCCGACCGCTGTTATACCCAAAGACTTCGACCAACAGGCTTTCCTTAGCGGCGCTAAGATAGCTTTTGCGAATCTGCAAAAAGCCTGGGATCAACGCGATCTTGCCGAAATCAGGGGATTGACAACGGACAAAGTATTTGCCGAAATCCAGGATCAGCTGAAAGCATCCGATACTGAAAATCGTACCGAAATACTAAAACTGGAAGCGGAATTGCTGGAAGTCAGGGAAGTCGGTTCGGAACTTGAAGCCGTGGTGTTGTTTGACACCATTATGCGCGAAGATACCCATGCACAGGCCGAGCAAGTCAGGGAAGTCTGGCATTTTATCAAACCGAAAGTCAGCATCCAGCCCAAATGGTATCTGGATGGCATACAGCAATTGGAAGATTAAGCTGTCATTTTCAGTCTATGCCAACCGTTTTAAGAATCGCAAACTTTCGGTTTCACTTTTATTCAAATGAAGGTAATGAACCGCCACATATCCATGTACGCGGTTCTGATGGAGAATGTAAGTTTTGGCTTGAGCCTGTTGCTTTAGCAGGCAATCGCGGTATAGCGCCTCATGATTTACGCGAAATCGAGCGGCTTGTATTTGAAAATAAGCAACTCTTATTGGATCACTACCATGAATACCACAAATTTTAAAACAGAGCCTGTTGCCATTAAAGCTTGGGCGGAAAAACGAATTATTTATCTTGAGCTAACGGATGGACGGATATTCGGTTTCCCTGCCGACCGTTTTCGAATTCTTAGTCAAGCAACTGAAAACCAACTTAAAGCCGTTCAAATTGAAGTTGGGGGCTACGCACTAAGATGGGAAGAGTTAGACGAAGATTTAACAGTTAGTGGGGTAGTCGCTGGACAATTTCAACTTCCTTTGCCTAGACAAGCTGCCTGATCAAGGCAGAGGAAGCGTAGTGAACCCCATCACATCACGACTGATGGTGGGGTTCACTACTGAACCGTTTTAAAAACGCAAAAATATTTAAACCGCCCGTCTCCTGTAACGGATCGACGAAATCACCGACAGCGCTATCAATAAAGCCCCCGTCAAGCCGGTCACAACTTCAGGAATGTGATGGATTATGCTGACCAACATAATGCCCGCCAGTACCCCGATCGCATAATGAGCGCCAT
Organism: Methylobacter sp.; assembly: GCA_036561025.1. Taxonomy (GTDB): domain Bacteria; phylum Pseudomonadota; class Gammaproteobacteria; order Methylococcales; family Methylomonadaceae; genus Methylobacter_A. The sequence goes on from DATBQB010000017.1 coordinate 241,984, forward strand.
GCTCCAAAAATACATATTCATCCAACGTACCTTTCCGTACCAGATAAACCGTCAGGCTTCGTACAAACATAGCGCCAATAGCCAAACCCAGCATAATAATGACCACATCCTGGGTAATCGCAAAAGCACCGATCACACCATCGAATGAAAACGACGCATCCAACACTTCAAGATAGATAAAGCTCATCATGCCGCTTTTTTTAAGCGTCGCGACGACCTGTTCGCCTTCTTCCTCATGTTCAAACAAGGCCGCAAAACTGTCCACGATAACAAACAGGATAACTCCTGTAACCCCGGCAACCAGTACATCCAACCGGATTTCCTCGGGCAAGTAGTTTTGGATGATTAACAGTGGCCCCAAAGCCATGATAATTTCAATCGCTTCAAGCTTTCCGAATGAAGACATTTTTTCTTCAATGTAGCCGAGCCAATGCAATTCCTTATTTTTATCGAAGATGAACGAATAAAACACCATCAGCAGAAACATGCCGCCGAATGCCGCAATTTGCACATGAGAGGCATCTAAATGTTTGGCATAAGTCGCGGGATCTTTTAACGCCATCTCGGTTACGCCCATAAAGTCGATACCGGTGGCAGCCGAGACAATCACGATAGGAAACAGCAGGCGCATACCGAAAACCGCAATCAAAATCCCCCAGGTTAAAAAGTACTTCTGCCAGCGGTCATTCATCCGCTTTAGAATTGATGCGTTAACAACGGCATTATCAAATGATAGACTGACTTCAAGAACTCCCAGAATAATGGCGATAAAAGCACCTATTATTCCAGCCCAATAAAATGCTGCCGCCAAGCAAACTGCGGTAACGATAAAAGAAAGACGAAAATGCTGCATGTAATACTCTTTAAAGTTAAGAATTAGTGTTTTTTGTTGCGCAACTATAAGTACATTTAATTTAAAATCAACATTTATAAAAATCTGAGCAACGCTATACTTCTCGATAATTTTATCGGCTTACTTTTAAAAAATCGTAAGCTTTACATTACCGGCATACCATATCAATACCAAAATGCTAGAATTACAAATTTTCAATTACTGATGCTTATGCCTCTATTCCGGCTAGCTACTCTATTGTGTCTGGCACTCTGTTCTTCATCTTTATTGGCAGAATCTGCGCAGCCGACCGAAAAGATCTCTTTGCAACTCAAATGGTTACATTCTTTTCAGTTTGCCGGATACTACGCGGCAAAAGAAAAAGGCTATTACGCTGAAGAAAATCTGGATGTCGTTATTCGTGAGCGTATTCCCGGCATCAATAACATTGAGCAAGTTCTAAAAGATGAGTCTCAATACGGCGTAGCCGATACCGGCCTGTTGGAACAGCGGCTTGACGGCAAACCGCTAGTCGTTTTGGCTTCTATTTTCCAGCATAGCCCGTTGGTTTATCTTACTTTAAAAGATTCCGGCATAAACAGCCCCTACGAACTTAAGGGCAAACGGGTCATGGAAGACAGTTATGACAATGCGCCGCTACTTGCGATGCTTTATGAAGCGGGCATTGCTACTGATGAATTTATTCATTTGGATAACACCTTCAATCCGAACGACCTGATCAACGGCAAGACTGACGCGATGGTCAGTTATCTGACCGATCAGGTTGATTACTTCAAAAAGAAAGGCATCGAAATCAACATCATTAATCCCCGCAACTACGGCGTGGATTTTTTGAGCGATAATTTGTTCACCACGGAACAAGAAGTAACTCAGCATCCCGAAAGAGTCCGGCGTTTCCTGAGCGCCTCGCTTAAAGGCTGGGATTATGCACTCAAGCATCAGGACGAACTAATCCGGATCATTCTCAGCAAATATAACCCAGGAAACCGGCTTTCTGCCGATCACTTGCGGTTTGAGGCGCAAGAAACGGTGAAAATGATTTTGCCGGAGACCGTTCCAATCGGTCACACCGACATTAAGCGTTTTCAACGTATGGCCGATACTTATCGACAACTGGGCCTGATAAGTTCAATAGATCATCTTGAAGGCTTTGTTTATGGACAAGCAAAGCAACAAAGTAAACTTAAATTTACCTTGGCAGAAAAGGCTTGGTTACAAGCGCATCCGGTTATTCGAGTAGGCATCGACCGCGATTTTGCACCCTACGAATGGATCGACGCCGAAGGCAATTACGTCGGCCTGAGCGCAGACTATACGGCCTTAGTCGAGCAACGGCTGGGCGTAAAATTTGAAATCATAAAAGATAAGTCTTGGGCCGAAATTTTGGAAATGGCGCAACGGGGAGAGTTGGATATGATTTCCGACGCCAATAAAACGCCCGAACGCGAGCGCTATTTAAATTTCACAGAAGCCTACCTAAATACCCCAGCCATCATTATCAGCGATAGCAACAACGGATTTATCAGTACGCTGGATCGTCTTAACGGCAAACGGGTAACGTTGGAAAAAAGTTACTTCATGCAAGAGCTGTTAATGCATGATCATCCTGAAATAAGCCTGATTCCCGCCAAAGATGTCCACGATGCCTTGAACATGGTCAGCAGAGGCGAGGCGGATGCCTATATTGGCGATGCCGCTTCAGCAAACTATGTGATTAAACGCGAAGGCATGCTCAATCTGAGTTTTTCCGGCGATACTCATTACAAAAGCTGGCACCGTATGGCTGCCACCAAGGCTAATCCTGAATTGGTAAGCATACTTGCCAAAGCGTTGGGCGATATCCCCGAGACCGAAAAGCAAACCATCCATAACCGTTGGATGAGTTTAAGATATGAACCCGGCGTAAAAACTGAAACCGTTCTACTCTATGCAATGGCTGCACTGATGCTGCTTGCTTTTATTGTCATCTGGAATGTGCGTTTACAGCGGGAAATCCGCAAACGGAAACAGGTTGAAGAAGCGCAGCGTATGGCCTCCAGTGTTTTTGCCAGCACTCAGGAGGGCATCCTTATTACCGATGCACAACGCAATATCATCGATTCGAATCCGGCTTTCACTTCCATAACCGGATTTTCACGAGATGAAGTACTGGGTAAAAATCCAAGCCTGCTCAAGTCCGGTCTTCATGATACCTACTTTTATGAGGCTATGTGGAAAGACATCAACCAGCAGGGTTACTGGCGCGGCGAAGTCTGGAACCGCAAGAAAGGTGGGGAAATATTTGCGGAATGGCTTACCATTTCTGCGGTTGCCAACAAGCAGGGCAAAATAACGCATTACATCGGTACATCTTCAGATATTACGCAGCTTAAAGAACAAGAACGGAAACTGGAACTTATTGCTCATTACGATCCCCTGACCGGCGTGCCAAACCGGATTCTACTGGCCGATCGCATGTATCTGGCATTTGCCCAAACCAGGCGTGAAAACCGCCTAATGGCAGTCGGTTATCTTGACCTGGACGGTTTTAAACCGGTTAACGACAGACTGGGGCATGCGGCAGGCGACCAGCTACTGATTGAAATTGCCCTGCGCATTAAAAACGCCTTGCGCGAAGGCGACACCATCGCCCGGCTAGGCGGAGACGAATTTGTATTTTTGTTGCTGGGACTGGAAAAAGTTGAAGACTGCGAAGTTACTTTGCATCGCTTGCTGGAAGTCATCAGCGAACCGGTGATCTTGAGCAGTCAGGTTGTGTCTGTATCCGCCAGTATCGGCATCAGTATTTTCCCTGAAGATAACACCGACCCGGATACACTGTTACGGCACGCCGATCAGGCCATGTATCAAGCCAAACAAGAGGGCAAAAATTGCTTTCATATTTATAATCTGGAGCTGGACCGTCAGCTCCATCAGCATCGCGAGGCGCTAAACCGCATTGAACAAGCGCTTGAAAACGAGGAATTCGAACTCTTTTTCCAGCCCAAAGTCGATATGCAGCAAGGTATCGTATTCGGGGCGGAAGCATTGATACGCTGGCGGCATCCTGAACGCGGTTTGGTCATGCCGGGCGATTTTCTTCCGCTGCTTGAAAATAATGAGCTTGCCACCAAACTCGATGCCTGGGTTATCGACAAGGCATTGCAACACATGGAAAATTGGCAAAATCAGGGACTTGAACTCCAGATCAGCGTCAATATTACCGCCAGGTCGTTGCAAACGGATGATTTTGTCCTGCAACTTTATTACGCATTTGAGCGCTACCCCACTACCAAGCCGGGTGATTTTGAACTGGAGATATTGGAAAACCAAGCCATATCCGATCTATCGCTGACCTCCCGGATTATTAGAGATTGTCAGGCCTTGGGCGTACAGTTCGCCCTGGATGATTTCGGCACAGGCTACTCCTCGCTCAGTTATCTTAGAAATCTAGCGGTCGAAACACTAAAAATCGATCAGACTTTTGTTCGCGATATGCTGGTAGACGAGGATGATTTAGCTATCGTGCATGGCGTTATCGGTTTAGCCGAATCATTCCAACGAGATATTATCGCCGAAGGCGTGGAGTCGGTCGAACACGGCATTGCCTTATTGCATATGGGCTGTCATCTTGCACAAGGCTATGGTATTGCCAAACCAATGCCGGCTTCCGAGCTTGCTGCTTGGGTGCAAGCATGGCAAGCGCCGGCGGAATGGAAAATACCTCATCCATCCGCGCCGGCTGTCGATTAAGCGCGGAATGCATCAGTAATTAAAAATTTTTTATTCACCACGAAGGCACGAAGAGCATGAAAGAAAAAACTTCGTGTCTTCGTGGTAATAATCTTCTATGCCTATGCCGGACGGGGTTTGCAACCCCGTCCGTAACGTTTAACTACCACAATCATTGACTACATGACCTATACCGAAGACTTTTTCAACTTGGCCAATCAGCTGATTAAAGCCGGGCGATTCATCGACAGCAAAGGCTGGGTGCCTGCAACCAGCGGCAATTTTTCCGCACGACTGCCCGACGGCAATATCGCCATCACCGTTTCCGGTAAACACAAAGGCCAGTTACAGCTCGACGATATTATGCTGATCGATGCCGATGCCAACTCCCTGGACGGCAAAAAACCGTCGGCGGAAACAATGCTGCATACTTCGTTATATAAGCGTTTCCCGGCGGTTCAGTCGGTATTGCATCCGCATTCGATCAACGCCACGCTGACTTCACGGCTTTTCAGATCCGAAATCGCGCTGGAAGATTATGAGCTGTTAAAAGCCTTGGCAGGTATTGACACCCACGAAAGCCGGGTGGTGATACCGATTTTCGCCAACGACCAGAATATCCCGCGTCTGGCCGCGCGAGTGGAGCAATACATGAACAGCCACGACCCGATCCATGCCTATATAATCGCCAGCCACGGCCTTTATACTTGGGGCGGTTCGGTACAGGAAACGCTGCGTCATCTTGAGGCGCTGGAATTTTTATTTGATTGCGAATTGCGACTGCACGGAGTTAAAAAACTATGAGCGCATTAACCGTTTACCCCGATAATCAGCCAGCGTTAGGCGAAACAACCACCGACTTTTCCGCGATCCAAACCCGGCTGTATGCGATAGGCGTACAGTTTGAACGCTGGACCGCCAACTGCGAATTCGCCGCCGATGCCGACCAGAATACCGTGCTGGCCGCATATAGCGATTCGATCGACCGCCTGAAGCAGCAATACGCTTTCCAATCTGTCGACGTGATCAGCTTAAACCCGGATCATCCCGACAAAGCCGCGTTCCGGCAAAAATTCCTGTCCGAACACACCCATGCCGATTTTGAAGTGCGCTTTTTTATCGAAGGCTGTGGCCTGTTTTACCTGCATGTCGAAGGTAAAGTCTATGCCGTGCTGTGCGAGCAAGGCGATTTAATCAGCGTACCGGCCAACACCACGCACTGGTTTGATATGGGTGAAAACCCGAAGTTCAAATGCATACGCCTGTTCACGACGCCGGACGGCTGGGTGGCCGATTTTACCGGCAGCGACATAGGCAAATCTTTCCCTACCCTTGATCAATACGTTGCCGAACTGTCATGATTAAAGCCATCGTCACCGATATTGAAGGCACGACCTCATCGATTCTGTTTGTTAAGGATGTGCTGTTTCCCTATGCACGGGCAAACTTGGCCGATTACATCCGCAAGCATACAGACGATCCGCAAATTAAGCCGCTGCTGGAAGATGTCTGCAAAGAAGTCGGCTCAGAACTGTCTACCGAGCAAATCATCACTCAGCTGATCCAATGGATAGACGAAGATAAAAAAGTCACGCCGTTAAAGTCCTTGCAAGGCATGATCTGGGAGGCCGGTTACCGGCAGGGTGATTTCAAGGGTCATCTGTATTCCGATGCCGCAGCAAACCTGAAGGCATGGAAAAATGAAGGGCTGGATTTATACATCTATTCTTCCGGTTCGGTTTATGCGCAAAAACTGCTGTTCGGCCATACCGAATATGGCGATTTAACGCCGCTGTTTTCCGGCTATTTCGATACCCATATCGGCGGCAAGAAAGAAAAAGAGTCTTACGACAATATCGCCGGACAGCTTTCGATACCGGCGAACCAGCTGTTGTTTTTGTCGGATATTAAAGAAGAATTGGATGCAGCCAAAGCCGCCGGTTTCCAGACTATCTGGCTGGTCAGGGACAACGCGCCCGATCCGCAGGCGGAACATCGGCAGGTGGATAGTTTTAATCAAATCGATGTAGGTGGGGAATAAGCTAGCCGGTCGAGTAGCCCCAAGGAACTGCCCCTTGAGGCTCTCACAGAACCGGACGTGAAACTCTCGCTTCATCCGGCTCTTATCATTCAACCTTAAACCTACCAATGGGCAAACACCCTTGGATTTCTTGACTTAAACGCGTTT
>DATBQB010000018.1:0-15872 GCA_036561025.1 Methylobacter sp.
TTCGACGCTTTCAGAAACAGCATCGATACCTGTATCGCCGAACTGGGTACTCGTTTCAAAGCGAATATGCAAACTTTGATGACCCTGAAATTCCAACTGTTTTCTGAAAAAACCGAAAACCTGACCGTTTAAAGTATATAAAAAACCATGAAGAAATACACCGGAAATCACCGTAAAAATCCGTATTCTTCGTGGTTTGTTAATAATTTGTATACAATCTATATACAAATTCATTCATTGCTTAACCGTATCTTTTAATCTAATTTCAATCATTGCGTATGGGAGCGGTGTTTCGGTCCCATCAATTAGGTGTATATTAAGCTACTCACTTTTAGCCCATTGCGCAAAAAAAATACATGAAAATCATACACTTTGTAATATTTTTATTCATTTTGTTTGCATTAAATCATGCGTTATTGTTCATTAAAACGCACTTATCTTTAAACTCGCCGGGCAAAAACGGCTCCACTTTGCGGAAAAACCAACAGCTTTTGTTCAAATTTTGCCTGCCTTTAAAAATACAAAAAATGTCCCTTTGTTCAAAATATATTCCGATCATACTTGTCCTTGTTTTTCCTTCTCTATCGCTGGCAGCGGAGGAGATAGGCACTATTAGTCAATCGCAACAGTTCGATTTGACTCAGCATTGGGCTGGTTATCTGGCTTTGATAGTTTTTGCTGTTGCCTACATCCTTGCCATGACAGAGGAAGTAACAGAGCTAAAAAAGTCCAAACCTATGGTGTTTGCGGCAAGTCTTATCTGGATATTTATTGCCATTTTTTATACTAAGGCCGGGATGAACGAACAAGCCGGAGTTGCGTTTCGCACTACTCTTGAAAGTTATGGCGAACTGTTTTTGTTCATCATGGTCTCGATGACTTATTTGAATGCCATGGAAGACCGGGGCGTGTTTGACAGCCTGCGGGTGTGGCTATTGAGTAAGAACTTCAGCTACCGGCAATTATTCTGGATTACCGGTTTCCAGGCCTTCTTTATTTCGTCCGGCTGCAATAATCTCACTACCGCCTTGCTGATGGGTTCGGTTATTCTGGCTATGGGTAAAGAGTGTCCGCGTTTTGTTACCTTATCCTGCATCAATGTTGTGGTCGCCTCCAATGCAGGAGGCTCATTCAGCCCCTTCGGCGACATCACCACGTTATTGGTATGGCAAAAAGGCGTGGTGCCTTTTGCCGATTTCTTTTCCCTGTTGATTCCGGCGATCGTCAACTTTGCAATACCTGCCGCCATCATGCATTTTTTTATTCCGAAAGAAAGACCCGCTGCGGTAATGGAAGCTCAGGATATGAAGCGGGGCGGCTGGATAATTATCTTTTTGTTCGTATTGACCATCATTACATCGGCTTGCTTTGAAAACTTCCTGAGCCTGCCCCCCGCTGCCGGAATGATGATGGGCTTGACCTACTTAAAGTTTTTCAGTTATTACCTGCAGAAAACCCGAGACTCCCATTCAATATTGATGCCCGTGGATTTGGGGGCCGATGCCAAAGTTGATCATTTTGCGCCCATGAAATACATGAACAATCCGCAAACCGAGAGAAATCATCAGCTGACCGAGGAACTGCCTTTTGATATTTTCCAGAAAGTCGCTAACCTGGAATGGGATACCTTGCTGTTTTTTTACGGTGTAATGGTAGGTGTCGGTGGTTTAAGTTTCATCGGCTATATGGAAGTGGCGTCTCACCATCTTTACGGCAACATCGAACCCACTATAGCTAATATTCTGGTGGGCATCGCCTCAGCGTTCGTGGATAACGGCACTATTATGTTATCTGTACTCACCATGGCGCCTGATATATCTGAAGGCCAGTGGTTGCTTGTTACATTGACCGCCGGAGTAGGCGGCAGCATGTTGGCGGTCGGTTCCGCAGCAGGCGTGGGTTTGATGGGGCAGGCTAAAGGAATTTATACTTTCACCAGCCATCTGAAGTGGACGCCGGTCATCGTACTGGGTTACTTCGGCAGTATCGCCGCCCACTTTCTTATAAATGCTCGCTATTTCTAGGCTGACTGTTGAATGTGGTCGTGATTTTACCGTTTTATCAGAGGCGTGGTTACGTGGAGCGCCCTAGTGCTGTTCTAGCAAAAAACTCGACGTCAACATACTGCTTAAACCCAGCAAAACTGCAGAAAATGTTACACTATGAGGTTTTGCCTAGCATTGATTTTAGCATTGGAGCATTAGTCTCAATTCTATTGACTATATGTCTATTAAGAGACTCAATTATTTAGACTTTTATACGGAAACCCTATGCCAATCCTTCCTTTTTCGCCCGTTGGACTTATCGTACTGAGTGTATTTGTTATCGGCTTGGCGATGATCATCTTCGAAGTCCAGTTAGCGATGGACAAATTCAAACCTGCTTTGATGATGATGTCCTCAGTAGCCATCATCGGCATTTACTACTGGTTCAGCGGTGATGATCCTGAGCGATTCAAACCCCTGATTGCGATGCAGGCGGCAACCAAAGAATCACTATTCGGGTTGATCGCCTTTATGGCTTTTATGTGGATGATTGTTGAGATTCTGAACGAGCGTAACGTCTTCGCTGCCATGAATCATACGTTAATGGATAGAGGTCTGGGAGCGAGAGGTTTGTTCTGGGTGATGGGCTTATTGTGTGCGTTGTTGAGTCCCTTCATAAGCAGCTTAACCACCACCATGATATTCGGCAAATCCATCAGCAATGTTTCAGAAGATCCGCGCTACACCCACCTAGTCTTGTGCAATACGATTATCTCGTCTAACAGCGGCGTTTGGTTTATCGGCACTTCGACCAGCTTGATGGTCATTTTAGCTGACAAAGTTGCTATGATCGATTTGTTGATGTTATTTCCGGCAGCGATTTTCGGCTGGTTTTTAAGCGCCCTGGTGCTGGATTTGTTCTACCTGAAAAAACTCGACACTACTACATTACTTAAACCCAATACGGCAGCAGAAGGTATCAAGCCCGGCGGACTTAGCCTTGCATTCGTTTGCGCCTTCGCTATCATCGGAGCGGTGGTGTTGAACATGGTGCTGCATGTCGATATTGAATTCGCGCTAGGTAGCGGTTTGGGCTTGGTGGTGATGTATATTTGGATACTAAAGACAAGATGGTGCAATATTGAAATTAACCTGGACGTTCAGCTACAGAAGGTTGAATGGGCTACCTTAATGTACTATATCGGCATCATCACGGGCATGGCGGCCCTCAATCATGTGGGCTGGCTGTCTTATGTGCGGCAGTTGTATGAAACGTTGGAGCCGACTTGGGTCAATTTTATTTTGGGTATGGTATCCAGTTGCATCGACAACAACCTGCTCGAAGCGGCGGCGATTATGTCTAATCCGAACTTAGGCGTTGATCAATGGATGCTGAACGCGATGATGGTAGGCATCGGCGGCAGCTTGACTGTAGTTGGTTCATCGGCGGGAGTCATGGTGATGTCCATCGACAAAAGCTATACTTTCGCCACTCATTTACGCTTTCTGCCGGCAGTACTGGCCAACTTTCTCGGCTCTTTTGGTTTCTGGTATCTGCAATTCGAGGTTTTGCATTGGGTATAAAAACACGAAAGGAAAGAACTAGATGATTCGATTTGACCGCTGCTATTGCCCGAAATGCGGCAAGGAACATGACAGCTCTGGACGGTTAGGAACAGCGCGGCAATGCAGTTGCGTAGCCTGGATTCCCAAAGAGACCCTAGATAGGGTCAGATATTATTGGATACTTCAGATCGCCATTTTTTTTGGAATCGTCTCGTTTTTCCTAGCATTGGCATTGTTTTATCGAGATTTACCGAGCAATCCCCGGGATCGTTTTTTCAGTCCAATGTTGCGAGTATCTGCAGCCATCTCCTTTATAGTCAGTTATCGAATTATTGTTCGACATAAACGAACTTACGACGGCGATGACTTGATGTTCGATGGAGCATGGGTCTAATGAGCATCGGCCTTGTCGCTGCTTTTCTGGTAGCTATATCAGACAAACTGAAAGGGCTTATCTATTGAGTTATGAGCTGTATTCGCAGCCTTTAACAAGTGAGTCTCTAATTTCTTCACCTACTTTAAATATTTCACTATGTCGACAAGCACGCAAGGTCATTCCAGAGAACAAGTAGCCGTTTTAGCCCTAAGCGCAATCGGTGTTGTATTTGGTGATATTGGCACCAGCCCCTTATACGCTATTAAGGAGATCTTCGGCAGCCACTTGCCGATTGATAAACCTCATGTATTAGGTGTGCTGTCGCTGGTTTTCTGGGCATTAACCTTGGTTGTAGCAATCAAATACGCAACGTTTATTATGCGCGTTAACAATAAAGGTGAAGGTGGCATCATGGCGCTGATGACTTTTGCGTTGCAAAGTGCCAGCGATAATCCGAAAAAAACACGCTTTATCATTACTATTGGTTTGCTTGGTGCCGCCTTATTTTACGGTGACGGTATTATTACCCCGGCAATTTCGGTATTAAGCGCAGTCGAAGGTTTGCAAGTCATTGCTCCCTCCTTAGCGCGTTATGTATTGCCGATTACCATCACGGTACTCTTCGCGCTTTTTATTTTGCAGGCTAAAGGTACAGGAACGGTTGGAAAAATGTTTTCACCGATCATGTGCCTTTGGTTTGTTACGCTGGGCGGTCTCGGCATAGCTAATATCAGTCATGCGCCCGGCGTATTGGCGGCGGTTAATCCTTATTATGCAATTCATTTATTGCTCGAATTGGGATGGAAAAGCTTTTTAATTATGGGAGCGGTGGTATTAGCAATAACCGGCGCTGAAGCGCTTTATGCCGACATGGGGCATTTTGGCCTGAAACCTATACGGTACGCTTGGTTCGGCTTTGTTTTTCCTGCCTTGTTGCTCAACTATTTCGGCCAAGGGGCGTTACTTCTTGAACATCCTGAGGCGGTGAAAAACCCGTTCTATTTGCTGGCGCCAACTTGGGCTATGTACCCGCTATTATTTTTGGCAACATTGGCATCTGTTATTGCCTCTCAAGCAGTTATATCCGGCGCGTTCTCGGTCACCAGACAAGCCATACAGCTTGGCTACTGCCCGCGCATGAATATTTCGCATACCTCGGGCCGGGAAGTGGGACAGGTGTATATCCCTGCGATCAATTGGCTATTGATGGTTTCTGTATTTGTGGTGGTGTTGAGTTTTCAATCTTCCTCGGCGCTCGCTTCCGCTTATGGCATTGCCGTTACCGGCACCATGATTGTCGATACTGTTTTGGTGTTTATTGTTATTCAAGAACTTTGGCAATGGAGAAAATTGGCCGGCATTACCTTTTTAACAACATTTCTAACCGTAGACTTTTTGTTTCTTTCTTCTAACAGTTTAAAGATACCTACTGGCGGCTGGTTGCCTTTGGTTATTGGAATGGTGCTGTTTTTAATGATGACCACATGGATTCAAGGTCGGGCATTATTGGCGGAACATATGGATGATAGACGGATGCTGTTTGAGGACTTGGAAGATAAAATAATGAATCATCAGGCAGTAACTGTTAAAGGTTCTGCCGTTTATCTGGCGAAAAACCTGCATGGCGTGCCGCAGGTATTTTTACACAACTTTGAGCATAACCATGTATTGCATGAACAAATCATGGTATTAACCATTGTCACTAAAGATGAGCCGTACGTTGATGTGGCGCACCGAATCAAAATCCGCACGTTTGGCAAGGATAACAATTTTTTCCGGGTTAAACTTTACTACGGTTTCCAGCAAAGTCCTGATGTGAGGCAAGCTTTAGAACAATGTGCTCAAGAAGGCCTAAACATCGACTTCAAGCACACCTCCTTTTTTATCGGCAGCGAGCGACTTTCTTTCCGGAAAAAAAGCCTTATGCCTAAATGGCGCAGACCCTTATTCAGGTTTTTGTTTCATAATGCTTCAAGCGCGATAGATTTTTTCAAAATTCCTGTCGACCGAGTCATTGAACTCGGTATCCGTATCGAACTTTAGCGACACAAAAGATCGCCTTTTACTTAGGTGATCGGGCTATATGCTGAAGATTGTGTCCTACCAAGGATTGCACAGTCATCTAACATAGAATCTTTGCTTATGCCGCTGCCACTGGATTCAAGTTCTCGTCATCATACAGACGTGTTTTCTTCCAACCGACAAATTTATTATCATAAAATTCAAGATCATTATCAATTGAATATTCATAGCAACTTCTGAACAGCTTGGCGGTACGAAACGCATGCAATTCATCGTCTGCCGTTACTTTATCTACATTGCCAACCTGAAAGGTTTTATTTCTTGATTTGCAATTGCTGACCCAGAAAACGGTATAGCACAGATAACTTTTATCTTTGCGATGGTCATACTTGATAGTTCTTGAGACACCCGTGACACCGGTAGTAGTTTTATTTTTGGGCGGCTTAAGAAACCGTGTCTTGCTACCTTTTAAAACGGTTAGCATCTGGTCGCGCCAAGTAATTGCAGCTTTTAAAGACTTGCCTTTATTGCCCCATAATTTATGAGAAAAATAACGGCTGCTTTCTTTGCCGCGTCTTACGATGCGCACTTGAAATCCGAATATATCGGGCTCGGTAATATGTTTATTTTTTGCCATGATTGAATTCCATCAACGAATGAAAAGTAAATGAATTTAACAGCCAAGTTAGGGCGACAGATTTAATAGGCCCCCGCGGTAGAGCATATCTCTGACATCATTGTAAGCTATTAATGACAAATTATGGCTAAAATAAAAATTAAAGCAAGCTAAAAATAACAACAATTTCGACAATTCCCTACTAATTCCCTACTAAGCTAGTGTACAATTCCAACAATCCACTGTTATCAGTGGCTAATATCAAATTAACAGCCTTTTGTTTTTCACTATATTATTGGAGATAATCGATGAGCGTACTAGTCGGTAAACAAGCACCTGATTTTACAGTTCCTGCCGTTCTTGGCGATGGTCAAATAGTTGATTCATTTAATTTTTCTGCAGCCACTCGCGGAAAATATGCGGTAGTTTTTTTCTATCCGTTAGATTTCACCTTCGTTTGCCCTAGCGAATTGATTGCTTTAGATCATAGAATGGATGCATTCAAAAGCCGTAATGTTGAAGTTATTGCCGTATCTATAGACTCTCATTTCACTCACAACGCATGGCGTAATACACCTGTCAATAAAGGCGGTATCGGTCCTGTTCGTTACACAATGGCTGCAGACATATCGCACTCCATTTGCAAAGATTATGATGTTGAAGCGGCTGCGCCTGCAGTAGCTTACCGCGGCACTTTCCTGATCGACCGCGAAGGTAAGGTTCGTCATCAGGTTGTTAACGATCTGCCTTTAGGTCGCGACATGGATGAATTGCTGCGCATGATTGACGCCTTACAATTCCACGAAGAGCATGGCGAAGTATGCCCAGCCGGTTGGCAAAAAGGCGATTCCGGTATGAACGCAAATCCAGCCGGTGTTGCGGAATATCTGGAAAAAAATGCTGATAAGCTGTAAGTTACGATTGGTTATTAGGTCGGCTCAATCGGCCGATCCAATATAAAAAAAGGCTTAGACAATTAAATGTCTAAGCCTTTTTTATTGGCAACAGGAAAGATTAACCTGGCCGCTATTCCGGTTTGTTTTGAGCAATATCCGGCGCTTCACCGAGAAACTTTCGATAATTAATTGAAACCTTAAGTCCTGCAAAACGTCCGGCCATTCTAATCAGCTCCTGCGTCTTCTTATCAAAAGTGATTTTAACCTCGTTTAAAGCGCGATCCTCATAACCTTCTTCTATATGAGGAGTTTCCAACAAAAAACGGTAAATATACACTTCCTGCTCTGCTTCATCTTTAATTTCAAAAGGCTGACCCAATTGCGCTATAACGGCCGGTTTTTTAGGTAAATCATCGGAAATTTTTTCCAGCAATGCCGAGTTGGCTTTGAGTTGTTGTTTTTCTTTATCGATTTCAGCGCCGCCTATTGAGCGCAGGGAAACCTCTAAAAATTTGGGCGGGGCAATCGCCAAAAAAAGCGAAGAAAATGACCAGGCGATCAATCGATTTTCTTTATTAAAATTCAAGTCCGAATAAAACTTTATTTCAGGCTTTATCAGGTTATTGTCGCCGTCAACCTTATGGAACCAGTACCGCCAGCGCCGGCCTTCAGGTGTAGGATCATCCTGACTGGCATATAGCTTGGATAAAGAAATAAAGTCTTGGCTATAAAGAATGGGGTCCTTGAAGTGCAAGGTGAACTCATCATTGGCCGCGACGGAAAAGTGGCGATCGAATTCATCCATCTGCAAGTAAACTTGATAGGCCCGAATCCAATACATGCAACCGGATAATGAGCCGGCCAGCGCCAGCAAAAAAACAATGCGAAGACTTCGCTTAATGATTCCGGTTTTCATAGGATTATTGATCAATGTCGCGTTTCGGAGTCTGGAACGGTAGTTTTCTGAGAAAGAATATTTTCCACATCGACTTTATCGAAGCGGTATTGTTTACTACAAAACTCGCAGTTTACTTCAATAATGCTCCGCTCGTTTAGAATATCTTCCAGCTCAGTACGCCCCATAGCGAATAATGTTCTTTCTATGTTTGACCGTGAACAGGCGCAGCTGAATTCAACCGGTTCTGCATCGAACAGCCTGACTTTCTCTTGATTGAACAATCGATATAACAGATGTTCGCAATCCAGCTCGAACAGTTCTTGCTCGGTCACTGTGTTTGCCAATATCTCGATATGCTCCCAATCGGCCTCATAATGGTCCTGCGCGGGTAATTCCTGTAATAATAATCCTACGGCATGGGTTGCGTTGGCAAATAACCACAAGCGGGTCTTAAGTTGCTCGGACTGTTCAAAATAGGTTTGTAAGGCGGCGGCCAAATTGTTGCCTTGCAACGGGACGATACCCTGATAAGGCTGGCCGCTTTCCGATTCCATGGTTAATACCAGTCGCCCTTGACCGAACATGGCTTCCAACGAACCGGCGGCTACATTTTCTTTGCCCCTTACCAAGCCTCTTATTTTCCGCTGATCCGTCGCTTGGGCAACCAGCGTCTTAATGTCACCATCGCCTTGAGCCTGAAGGATCATCGAGCCTTTAAACTTGACGGTAGCCGACAACATGACCACCGCCGCCAGCGCCTGCCCCAGTTGCAGTTGCATGTCTTCAGAGCCGCGCTGATGGAATTTTGCCGCTTGCCAACTGGCGGTTAATTTAACCCATTCCCCGCGAACACCGAGCTCCTCAAATAAAAAACGGCGTAATATATCTTGCTCTATCATGTTTCCCCAGTTAAAAAGTCGTGCATTTTATGCCATCAGGATCATAATAATCCTTGTTCAAACAGTCGTATAAAAATACCACAGGCCATGATTTTTTCATCAAAAAAACTTACGCTACCTGACCCCAAAGAAGCTTTGACCGGCCATAACGCGCCTATGCCTGTTACAAACAAGCATTTTGTAACAGGTAACCCGATACTTCCGCCGTTTCCGGAATCTATGGAACAGGCCTTGTTTGGCATGGGCTGTTTCTGGGGAGCGGAGCGAAAATTCTGGCAATGTCCCGGCGTTTTCAGCACCGCGGTCGGTTATAGCGGTGGCTATACCCCCAATCCGACTTATGAGGAAGTATGTACAGGTTTAACCGGGCATAGTGAGGTTGTCAAAGTTATTTATGATCCGGCTATTGTTTCATACCGCGAACTGCTCCGGATTTTTTGGGAGTCCCACAACCCGACGCAAGGCATGAGACAAGGCAATGACATCGGCACGCAATACAGATCGGGGATTTATACCTACACCCGGCAACAACTCGATGAATCGATTGAGTCAAAACAACATTACCAGCATCAACTGGCTCAATCAGGTTTTAACCAAATAACCACAGAGATTATGCCGGCAAACGAGTTTTATTATGCCGAGGATATGCATCAGCAATATCTGGCTAAAAATCCTATGGGTTACTGCGGTTTGGGAGGATTAGAAGTGTCTTTTGACAGACCTTGAATTTCACAGGACAAAAAAAAGGCGGTTTAAAAAAACCGCCTTGGAATATATTTAGGAAGAATATAACGCAACTTTTCAGCTATGGTGCTCTACAAGAGCCTTAAAAGTTAGGTTAATAATATCAATAAGTAATGCAATATAAAATGTGACATATTGTCGCAGTTTATAATGTCGTTTAATTTATAATTTAAAACCCGATAATGTACTTAAATAAGCTTAATTTATTATTTTTTATTTAGGTTATTTCTTATTTCATACTGTATTTATAAAAATGCTTTCATACGCTTCTCCTAAATCAGAATTTTCCGCCCGACAAAACCTTAAGTGGCTGTTTATTCTTAGAAACTTGATGATAATGAGCGAGGTTATACTGATTGTCTTATCCGTATACGGCCTTAATATACGCTTGCCGGAGCAGCCGCTCTGGCTGGTTATACTGTCGATCATTGTAGTTAATATTTATACTTCAATGCGTTTGCAGACAGAAGATCCGGTGACGGAATTGGAAATTTTCTCTCAATTAGTCATTGATGTTTTTGGTATTACCGCATTGCTATACCTAACCGGGGGCGCATCAAACCCGATTACCTGGGTATTCTTATTACCCCTGATTATTACAGCCATTATGCTGCATCAATCCTATGCCTGGTATATGGTGATATTAACCACGTCCATGTATACGGCGCTAATGGCCTACAATATTCCTCTGCCGTCGATAGAGCCTCATATGCCTAATCCGGAAATGCGCTATTCCGATGTAAAGAATTATGAGTTGTTGCAACAAGTTCATGCCATGAGTGATAGCCATTATTTTAATCTGCATATTTTCGGCATGTGGTTCGGTTTTGTATTTAGCGCCGGATTAGTCGCATTCTTTGTGGTTGAGCTGGCTAAAACGCTCAAAGCTCAGGAGCGAAATCTGGCTGAAGCCAGGGAAAATGCGCTAAGGGATGAGCGTGTAGTAGCATTGGGCACATTAGCAGCCAGCGCCGCTCATGATATGGGAACGCCATTAGGGACTATTGCTATTGTGGTCCATGAACTTGAGCAAGAATACCCGATCCATCGCTTCCCTGATCTGCAGGAGAAGTTATTGATCATGCAGCAGCAGATTGACCGATGCAAAACAGCGTTATCGGTGATGTCGGCCTCTGCCGGCGAAATGCGTGCCGAATCCGGTGGCGCCATGCTGCTGACCGATTATATTGATGAAGTAATCAATCAATGGCGTACGCACAAACCGACGTCAAAGCTATCCTTCTTTATTAATCCTGATGTTTCAATGCAGGCAAAAATCGTTGCAGAGCTCACATTGACGCACTCTATCATTAATATTTTAAATAATGCCGCTGAAGCATCGCCGCCGGAAAAGGGTATCGAATTTCATGCGTCATGGGATTCAGACTACGCTGTTATTAAAATCAAGGATTTTGGTCCCGGTTTGCCACCGGAATTAATCGATTTTGCCGGAAAGCAACCTGTTGTCAGCAAAAAACGCGGTTTAGGCGTCGGATTATTTTTAGCCTATTCCACTATTAATCGTCTGGGCGGTAAAATTAATCTTTACAACAGCGAGTCGGGCGGCGCCTGCGCTGAAATCACCCTGCCCCTTTTAAATACCGAGAATAATAATGATGATCCAGGAAATGGATAAACCACGGCTGCTGCTGGTGGACGATGATGAAACTTTTTGCAAAGTGCTAAAGAGTGCATTAGAAAAAAGAAATTATGAGGTATTAGTCGCTAACGATGTTAAAGACGGAATAGCATTGGCCGAACGTTATTTACCTGAATATGCTGTGATTGATTTGCGTATCGGCCATGAATCCGGCCTGGAACTGGTGAAAAAACTAATCTCTTTGGATGACAATACTATTTGCGTCATGTTAACCGGCTTTGCCAGTATTGCCACAGCAGTTGAAGCAATAAAACTTGGCGCTACACATTATTTAACCAAACCGGCCAATGCAGATGAAATTGTCAACGCCCTGAATAAAAATGAAGGCGACTCATCGGTCTCGATTAGCGAAAATCCCTTATCCGTAAAACGTCTGGAATGGGAGCATTTACAAAAAGTACTCATGCAACATGACGGCAATATTTCGGCCGCTGCCAGAGCGTTAAACATGCACAGACGAACGTTGCAAAGGAAGCTGGATAAAAAGCCGGTTAAAGAATAGGCGATAAATGTCCAAACGGCATGGGTTAAAGACATGTTCCTTGCTTGAATTTTATATCTTCAATCCGGCCCCCAATCTGTGGCTGAACCCAATGCGTTTCCCACTCATTTTGCATTGATATCGACGCGAATGTCTTCGGGTCAGAAGTGCTTGACCGTATCCGATTTTGTTCAAGCATCTCCGGAAAGCGGACAATTTAAAACGCAATTCTCTTTTTATCTCTGGCAACTTGAGTTTAAATCCTTATGACTTAACCAGTAACAATATCCTTTGCCCAGCCTGTTTTTTTCCGATTTTGTAAATTTATTTACATTAATTTTCAGTTTGTTAATGCTTGTTATATTGTTTTTTCTTCAGTCGCCAATTCTCTTTTTAACGTCACAAATCCTAAGACAATTGGTGATTTTTTATTTATAGCTTTGACACAATGCTGTGTCTCATGATAAAAAGTACACTGTCGTTTATAACTTAATTCGACAAGCAACCCAATAAAGCAATTTATTGGGCGGCCCCTTTGAGGAAAGGGAACAAAACAATATAATATAAACTTTCGAGGATTTTAAAATGGCTGAAGAACAAGAAAAAGACAACACATGGTTGATCGCTGGTGTTGCTATTGCTGCTGTTATTGTATTAGTTGTACTGTTAAAACAAGACGAAACAAAGCATTTGCAAAGTGGTGCTGTTGCGGCAAGTAACGCTGAAGTTTTCTCGAAAATTGATGCGAAAAAAACAAGCAACAAAACTGCGCAATAATTCTGAAAACGCAGTCAATTAAAAAAAGTACCTCCCGTTAATTGGCGGGGGGTATTTTTATCCCACTAACACCTCTTTTTTTCAATACGTCATAGTTCTCGAATCCGACCGAACCGTTCATATCGTTCTCGGCGGTACTATGTACCCAGCTTTGTTATTTCCAATCGAGCATTTAGCCTAGAACTGAATCTGAATGGCTTTCACCGTGAGTGAATAGCGGCCCGGTGTATACAGGCCGACTTGTGAGTTTTTAAACATTAACTACGCATCTTTTTCCAGCATCTGGATTTTTTCTTCCAGCATTTTTACTCTTTTCAATAGCTCAGGCAATTTGCTGATCGCGATCTGTTCCTTATAAGCCGTCTTCTTATCTTTTGCCGGACTACCAAAAACCTGCATCCCTGCCTTGACATCGCCTGCCACGCCGGAACGCGCCATAACTACAGCTCCGCGGCCAATCGTAACATGATCCGCAATGCCTGAACTTCCGGCCAAAATCGCATAATCTTCAATATTACAGGAGCCGGACACGCCCGTTAATCCGCACATAATTACATTTTTGCCGACTTTGTTATTATGTCCAATCTGTACCAAATTATCGATTTTACTGCCTGCGCCTATCAAGGTACTTCCCAGTGCACCCCTGTCTATACAGGTATTAGCGCCAATCTCGACATTGTCTTCAATAACCACATTACCGACCTGCGGCACTTTGACATGCTCGTTATTTCTAAACTTATAACCAAAGCCGTCAGCACCAATGATGGCGCCTGAATGAATAATGACATTATTTCCGACGACCACATCATCATAAATTACCGCATAAGGATAAATGCGACAGTTTTTACCTATTTTTACGTTTTTTCCGATATAAGCACTAGCATGTATTTCACTACCATCGCCTAAGCTTGAGTTTTCACCAATTACTGCGTATGGACCTATATATAGTTCGCTGCCTAACGCCACATTGGCTTCAAGTACTGCTTGCGACGCAATCTTCCGGCCGTAAATCCTGGCAGGATGCAATAATTCGACGGCTTTGATAAAACTGATTTCAGGATCGACGCAAATTAATAGCGCCATACCTTCAGGCACATTTTCAACAGTAAAATTTTCTGCAATAAAGCAGGCGGAAGCCGTTGAACCTTTGATATGCCGGGTATAGCGAGTATTGGTCAGCTGTGTGACTTGACCTTGCTGTGCAGAGGTAATCTCTGCAGCTGAATGGATGACTGCTGATGGATCGCCGCCTTCAATCCGCGCACCACAAAAATCGGCAAGTTCTTTTAATATAATCGACATATTGGTCTCTGCTGTTATTCTTACATAGCGCTAAAGCAGTCGGCGCGTTGTTGAAGGTATAAGTTTAGTGTAACAAATCTAATAAACAACCATACTATCCGCATTGGGTGCCAACCAGAATGATAAGTGCTTTGAATGCAATCGATCTAATTTTATTTCCTGTTTGCCGGCATCAAATGTCAGCATTCAGAAATTCCTGTTGATTGCGCTGCCAGCGTCCCGACTTGCCGCCGTCTTTCTCCAGCAACCGGACGGACTGGATAACCATGCCCCTATCTACGGCTTTGCACATATCGTAGATGGTAAGCAATGCAATTTGAGTGGCATTTAATGCTTCCATTTCCACGCCGGTTTGACCGTTGGTTTTTACGGTGGTTTGGCAGCGTATCCGGTTGCGTTCAGTTTCCGCACTCAGCTTGATTTCTACATGCGTTAGCGGCAGCGGATGACACAGCGGGATCAGCTCCGCTGTTTTTTTGCTGGCCATGATACCGGCTATTCTTGCTATAGCCAGCACATCGCCTTTCTTATGTCCGCCATCTATGATCAATTTGAGCGTTTCCGGCTGCATTTCAATATAGCCTTCAGCAATGGCTGTACGCTGGGTTATCGCCTTTTCGCCGACGTCGACCATATGAGCTTCGCCGGATTGATTAAAGTGGGTTAATGCAGTCATTTTTCTGTAAAATTATCAGTGAAAGAGCAAACGCGCTTTATTATACCAACTGCCGGTTAAGAAAACTAAAAAGGCGACTGACAGTTCTATCTTGAAATGATGCACCTTGTGCGAATTTTATTTTTTGTGACTGAGTAAGTGACTATGTCAATTAAGGTACGTTATTTTGCCAGCTTGAAAGAAAGCGTCGGTCGCTCGGAAGATAATCTGGAGTTCGCTGGTTTGGCTACAGTCGGCGACGTATGGCGCAGAGCCAATCCGAGTAAAGCGCTGCCGAATAATAGTTTGGCAGCGGTTAATATGGACTATGTTGGATTGGACAGTGCGGTTAAAGACGGAGATGAAGTGGCTTTTTTCCCGCCGGTGACCGGGGGCTGAGAATGGACATAAAAATTTGCGCGGAACCTTTCGATCCTTGGCAGGAAATCCGAGAGTATCAGCATTCGTCGGCAAAAGACATGGCCGGCAAGTTCGGCGCAACCAACATATTTATAGGCACAATGCGCGATTTTAATGAAGGCGATGATGTTAAAGGCATGACACTGGAGCACTATCCCGGCATGACCGAAAAGCAGCTGGAAAAAATCGTTGCCGAAGCTTCGCGGCAGTGGCCGGTTATCGATACATTAGTAGTGCACCGGGTGGGCGATATTCTGCCTAATGAGCCGATAGTGCTGGTGGCGGTATGGACATCGCATCGCGGCGATGCTTTTGATGCAAGCAGATACATCATGGAAGCGTTAAAGTCGAGGGCGCCTTTCTGGAAAAAAGAGCTGCTAAAATCCCAAGCCGAGCGTTGGTTGGTAAAAAATACGGACGGTTATCTTTAAATTTCCTGATTAGCAAGATGCTTCAGCTAACCAACCGTAGAGACGCGATTTATCGCGTCTCTAATCGTTGCGCCTTTTCTGGATCTTGGATCAAACTGGATAGCAGGATAGCAGACGCGATAAATCGCGTCTCTACGGGGCGCA
>DATBQB010000019.1:0-89331 GCA_036561025.1 Methylobacter sp.
GCGGCGAATTCGCTGCAACAGCAACAGCTGATCAGTTACCACCGCGGGATAATCACGGTTCTGGACCGCATCGGCCTGGAAGCGGCCTCTTGCGGCTGCTATCGGGCCGATCAAAGAACTTACCGGCGCATCCTGGGTTGAGACCGGGCCAAAGCCGTGCAGGTGTTATCCGAAATCCCCCGCGTTAACGGAGTCAGGCTCTCGGAAACCGTGAATCAACAAGCGCAGGCCGCCCCGTTAACATCGGTCCGGGTCGACCATGGCGAAATGGCGTCGAGGCCGGCGGTCGGCACGGTGATGACGCCATCCCGGACCGCTAAGGACGGCATCTCAAGATTCAAGTTGTGCTTTAAGGCGCCGGCCGCGTAACCGGCAATATAAGCGTCATCCGCAGTGGTGGGCGCGCACGCTAAAGAAGCGGGCATCAGCATGATGCCCAGAACGGCTATAAACCCGTAAATCCGGCATCGTTATTTAACCGGTGCTGCCGCACTGACCGACAGGTCGGTTTGCACGGATTTAACGCCTTGCTGGGTGCCGGCCAGTTCCCTGGCTCGGCTGATGCCTTGCTCGGAATCGACGCTGCCGCTCAACTTGACGACGCCTTGGGTGGTGGTCACTTCGATACGGGAGGCACTGAGCATCGGGTCGTTTAACAGGGCTGCCTTCACTTGGGTGGTAATTGCCGAATCATCGATGTATTCGCCGGCGCTTTCGATTTTTTGGGCGGCAGACTCTTTGGCGCCTTGCATTTCTGTCGTGGCCTTTTCAGCGGTTTTATCAATCTTTTTTCCTGCACTGGTAGCGGGTGCGGTACTTTCACTGGTGCGCTCGACCTTTTTGCCGGCTTTTTCTGAGCCTTCTTTCTGGCAGCCGGACAGGCCGAGCACGATCATTAAACCGGTCAGCATCAGAGCGTTACCAACTGTTTTGTATTGCGGGGTTGTTTTCATGGGGAACTCCTTAAATGATTGTGTTTGGTAAGATGCGCCAAGTGCCAGACGGCGCTTCGGTTAGGGAGTTCGCCAGCCTTTGCTTGGATCAGCCGCAATCAGCTGGAAAACTCGGATAAACTTTAGCCGCAGGGCCGGCTACGGTCTGTACGTTACCTAACGTAACGACTTAACGTACTGATGCGACTGATCGCTTTTTTAAATTACTTAGTTACATTCAACTCATAAATACAATCCACAAAAAAAGCCCGCTTTAAAACGGGCTTTTTTGAGAGCATACAAAAAATTCCGACCGACTTTTTGGCCTTAAAATTTTATCAATACTCTATCCATATCAACTCGACACGACGGTTTTCAGACCTGCCCGCTTCCGTGCTGTTATCGGCAATAGGTTGAGTTGAGCCGTAGCCTTTGGCAATCAGCCTGTTGGTGACGCCTTTCTTTTTAAGGTAATTAACAACCGATTGCGCACGCCGTTGGGATAATTTCATATTATATGAATCCTTGCCTTCGCTGCTGGCGTGCCCCTGGACTTCAATATCATTTTTCTGGGGACTAGAAATAAGGCTTTTCGCAACCTCATCAAGAATGGTCTTGGCATTCAACGTCAACTCTGCAGAATTACGTTGGAAGTGTTGACCTTTTAGCACAAGTCTGACTGGACATCCGGTATTATCGACCTTGGTGCCTTTGAGGGTGCCGGGACATTTGTCTATGGAATCGGGAACGCCGTCCCCATCCGAATCCAGATTGGCAGTACTTACAACGGGTGCCGGCCTCTCAGTCTTTACCGGAGGCCTCGGCTTCTCGCCGAACGGAATTACAAAACCAACGTTCACCAACATATCATGAAATTCCTCTGTGCGAGGCTGTATGTGAGCGTTAAGATTATTGTTATATCGGTAACGTATATCAGTCCGGAGCAAGAAGTTTTCATGTACCTCATAAGTAAAACCTGCGCCTGCTTCGCCAATTACGCCTACGCCGCAATTCGCGGAAGCACAACTGTTCATGGCGCCTGCACCGATCACAGCATAAGGCGCAAATTTATCGCGGAAGAAATAATACTGTAAATCAGCCGTGCCGCCCGCTAGATTCCAGGGACCGGGAGTGTCAACACCTCCGAATTCCTGATAGAATCCCTTCAACTCGACATTGAAATGTTTGTCGAGCATCTTGCCGAAGCCCATCCCTCCACCCCAACCGTCTTCTGATTTTCGATCGCCGCCGGTTCTAACAAATGTAGCAAAAGGCGCAACATACCAGCGGTTATCAGGATACTGACGGTATTCATGAGACCAACTTTCATAGGATTGATCGGCGGCCTGTGCCAGCGGCAGGAAACCAGCGATTGTTAATGAGACTATAGTGAGCAAATTCTTTTTCAGCATAATATTTTCCTTAAATGTGTTAAAAAAGGGATTAAAAAACGTATCATTGTTTCGATAAATCCCAGGAACATTCTTGACTCGCTTAATTTTTTGAAACTGTGGCTAGTGTTTGTAAATAACTGACACTAGCCAGATACGCGAAAGTGCTGAAGAGGAAATATTCCAAGGAAGAACGTTTCCGCTAGAAACCAGCCACTCTGTTTCAAGGTCATCCCAGACATTAGCTATTGTCTCTTTAGTCTTCATCCACATCGCCGCTGGTTTCCTCCAACTCTTGCATTTGTTCGTTCGAATTACTGTATGTACTTCAGCTTTGCATCTACCGTAGCGATTTCCGCTTTGCTATCAGTAAATCAACTTGAACAGTCTACTGTTTCAGTTACTTCGCCAGCTCTTCCAGTTTTTTATGAGTTATTCCTTAGAAACACCTTCTATAAAATAACCAATGTTGCTAAAAAATCTCAAAAGTAGCTTAACCGCAACACTAACAGTTGGTCTGTGCGTTACCGCACATAGCATTTTTATAAACGAGGCTGTGAAAATATTCGTTATCAGAAAAATAAAAAAACAACCACGAAGGCACGAAGAACAAAAAGTTGCCAATGTTTTGAATTAAAATAGTTATCTTTCTTCGTGTCTTCGTGGTGAATAAGGCTTTCAGTCTGATTTGGGTAACAAAATGCTCTCGAATTTTCCTTAGAGTGACTGCACAAAGCATATCCAACGCCACCGGTCAGGCTTTTTGTTTTGTCGAATAAAAATATGGGGAATTTGGAAACAGAAAACACAGCCGAATTATTCAGTGCGTAAAGCTTCCAGCGGCTCTAGCCGGGCGGCTTTCATTGCGGGTGCTACTCCAGCGGCAATACCGATCAGCAATGAGACCGTAAAAGCCGCAACGATATAGATCCAGGCCAGTTCCACCGGCAAGGCAGGCAGTGCGGCATCAAGAACCCAGACTATAATCACGCCTAGCAACACGCCGCAAAGCCCGCCTGCGGCGCTTAATGCTAAGGCTTCGCATAAAAACAGTTGGAAAATGGTTTTACGTTCTGCGCCTACCGCCCGCAACAGGCCGATTTCGGAAATCCGTTCGGAAACAGCGATAGTCATGATAGTTAATATGCCGACCGAACCTACCAGCAAGGAAATACTGCCTAATGCGGCTACCGCCAAAGTCAGGATATTCAGGATGGAATCCATGCTTTTCAACATCTGGTTTTGGGTAACGATGGTGAAATCTTCTCTACCGTGCCGGGCAATTAAGATTCGCTTGATACCATTTTGAACGCTCGCTATCGCCGTATCGCTTTTATAGAGCAGGTTGATTTCCATCAGGCTTTCCCTGTCAAACAGTTCCATCGCCTTAACAGCCGGGATATAAACGGTATCGTCCATGTCGAAACCGAGCATCTGGCCTTTTTTTTCCATAACGCCGATAACCCGGAAGCGGTCGCTGCCGATCCTGATACGTTGGCCTAGAGGACTGGCAGCGCCAAACAGTTCGGTTGCCAATTTATCGCCTAAAACCGCAAAGGCGCGCGGATTGCTCTGCTCGCCTTCCGGTAAAAACCGCCCGTTGACGACCTTAATTTTCCAGATTACCGGTAAGGCTGAACCGACTCCCAATACGTTGGTGCGCCGCTGTTTTTCCCCGGCTTCAGCACGCGCATTGCCTTGTATCATCGGAGATACGGCAATGATGTTTTCCAGTCTGCTTAAGCTGACGGCATCGGCTATGACCAGCGGCCTAACCGTGCTTATCGTTGCTCCCGATATGCCGAAAGTGCTGGGTTTGCCCGGATGAACACCGATCAGGTTGGTGCCGAACTGAGTGAATTCGGACAGCACAAAAGTATGAATGCCTCGACCTATCGAGGTTAAGACTACCACCGCTGCGATACCGATAATCAACCCCAACGCGGTCAACGACGAACGCAGTTTGTGGCTGATAACCGTCCGGTACGATAATGAAATGAGGTCGACGTAGCGCATCTTATCGCTTCGCCAATGCGGCGACCGGATCGAGATTGGCCGCTTTTCTGGCCGGTAATACGCCGAACAGCAGACCTGTAAACAACGACACCGCCAAGGCCGCAAACAATGCCCAGCCCGGCAGTTCCATAGGAAAATCCGGGTACAAAGCCTGCAAAACGCCCAACGTTACATAGCCCAGCATCACGCCCAGCACGGCTCCAGCCAGCGACAACATGGTCGCTTCGCACAAAAACAGCCACAGCAGCTGCCGCTTGGTTGCGCCTAATGCTTTCAGCAAGCCGATTTCGGAAGTGCGTTGCGTCACACTGACCAACATCACATTCATCACCAAAACACCGGCCACCGCTAGACTGATTCCGGCAATACCGGCTACGGTCAGGGTCAACGCGGTCAATATCTTATCGAAGGTGCTGACCACGCTATCCTGGGTAATCAGCGTCACATCGTCTTCGCCTTCATGGCGAGCCTTGATGATTTCCTTGATTTCATCGACCGCCTTGTACATATCCGGCTTGGATTTAGTTTCAATCAACACCCTGAATAATGAGTGGATATCGAACAAAGCCAGCGCGGAGGCCACCGGAATAATCACGATTTCGTCGAAATCAATGCCGACGGATTGCCCTTCCGACGCCAGTACGCCGATCACCCGGAAGCGCCGGTCATTGATGCGCAACCATTGCCCCAGCGCCGGTTGATTGGCAAACAGTTCTTTGCGTATGGTTTGGCCTATCACGCAAACCGGCAGGGTTTTATCGATCTCGGTTTGAGGCAGGAAACTGCCTTGCGCTACGGTCAAACGGCGTACCCGTCTTAAGGCAGACGTTGAGCCTGCGATATTGGTTTCGCGCTCCAGGCCCAACGAAGAAACCGGCGCGGAGCCGATGGTCAGCGGTGCGATGGCCGCAATATGACGGCTGCGGAATAAAGCCTCGGCATCATCAATCGTCAGATCGCGCGGAGTCCCGCCAAATAGCGGGGGCTGCCCGCCTGTAGTTTCGGTACGCCCCGGTAACACGATAACCAGATTCGTCCCCAATGCTTCAAACTCATTAACCACATAGCGGCGGGCGCTTTCGCCCAAGGCTGTCAACACCGAAACCGACGCTATGCCGATGCTCATTGCCAGGATAATCAACCCCGCGCGTAAACGCTGAGTGCTGATTGCGGCTAAGGATTGGGTTAATGTGTCTTTGATTAGCATGATTTATTGTCCACGAAAAGCACGAAAGACACGAAAATTCTTCATAATACAATCCGCTCGACTGTTGCTTTCGGGTAACAACCGAAGTTAACTAGCAGACCCAAGCGCATTTCTGTCGCTTTCAGATAATTTAGTACCTGTGCCTTATGCGTTCTTGTTGTGGTAGAAAGCGCTTTAATTTTAACAATAATAGAATCATGGCAAATAAAATCGGGGATATAAGTTTGTCGTAACACCTCACCCTTGTAGAAAAGCCTCAACTCTTGTTGTGCAACAAAGGGAATTTTGCGTTTTAATAATTCCTTTCCCAGACATTCTTGATAGACGGCCTCAAGAAACCCGCAGCCCATTTCCCGATACACGTCAAACACGGCGCCTTGTATCTGATAACATTCTTCTCGGTACCACATTTGCTTATCCATTTTTTCGTGCCTTTCGTGCTTTTCGTGGACAATGAATAAAATTACGTCGCAGTGATTGTTCTATTGCTTGCTCATCATCCTATCTGCCCATCGACAATGCGGATTTTCCGCCGCGCCCTGTCGCCCAAATTCTGGTCATGGGTAATAATCATCAGCGTTACGCCCTGCCGGTTAAGGCCTTCCAGCAATTCGATAATTTCCTTGCCGGATTTGCTGTCGAGGTTGCCGGTCGGCTCGTCCGCCAATAAAATCTCGGGGCGCATGATCATGGCCCTGGCAATCGCGACGCGTTGTAGTTGTCCGCCGGAAAGCTGATCCGGCCTGTGGTCGGCCCGGTCTTGCAAACTGACCGATGCCAGCGCTTCCTGCACCCGCTGTTTGCGCTCCTTAACTGCTACGCCTGCCAGTATCATCGGCATTTCAATGTTTTCGGCCGCCGACAAACGTGGAATCAAATGAAAAAACTGAAATACAAAGCCGATGTTTTCACGGCGAACTTTGGCAAGCTCGTCATCGCTAAGCTGCGTAACCGGCTGGTTGTTTAACAAATACCGGCCTGAGCTTGGCTGGTCAAGCAAAGCAATGACGTTTAATAACGTCGATTTGCCGGAACCTGACGGTCCCATTACCGATACATATTCGCCTTTTTCAATCGTGACATTAATGTCGTTCAAGGCATGAACGGTTTGCTCGCCTACCTGAAAATAGCGGTGGATATGTTCCAAGCGTATCATTTTTTTACTCTGGCATAAGCGCCCGCAACCACGCCCTCCCGACCTACGGATAACACGACTTTATCGCCGGCATTCAAGCCTGACAGCACTTCCACTGTATTCCAGTTGACCAGGCCCGGCTTAAAACTGCGCTCTTCCAGCAAGCCGTCCTCCCGCATCACCAACACCCGGTTATTTTCCAATACCGCCTCGGCAGGCACTCTGAGCGCTTGGGGTTTGCTGGCTAACAAGACTTCAATATCGGCGCTGTAGCCTGGCAGCAAACCTTTAAGGTCTTTCGGATCGGTCAATTTAACTTCAACCTCGACGGTGCGCGCCTGTTTTTCTTTTTCCAATACATACGGTGCAATGCGGCTTACCGTGCCGGAACAGCGTTTTTCAGGAAAGGCATCCAGCGATACGCAGGCGCTCATGCCGGTTTTGATCTGCGGCGCATCGACTTCATCAATCGGAGCAGACACATACAAACAGCTGACATCCAGCAAGTCGATGGCGGGCAAGGTCGGAATACCGGGCGGCGACGGTGTTATAAACTCCCCCAGCTCGGCATTGATTTCAGCCACGGTGCCGTCGAAAGGCGCGAGAATCAGAGTGCGCTCAACAGCGGCCTGGGCCGCATCGCGGTTGGCCTGACTAACGGCGATGGCTTCAAGGGCGGCATTACAGGATGCCCGTTTGGCCCGTGCACCGGTCGCTTTAGTATCGACCTGTTCTTCGGAAATAATATGATCGAATTTTTGCAAGCGTAGCGCACGATCCGCCTCGCGCTCGGCGCCTGCGCCAAGCTGACAGGCTTCTTCGGCCGATGCCCGGCTGGCCTTGGTTTGAGCTTCCTGCAATTTAACCTGCGCTTTCAAATCCTTGTTCCAAACCTCCAGCAACAGCTGGTTTTGCTTGACGCTGTCGCCTTCCTTAACATGCAACTCGGCAACCTGTCCGCCTGCCGCCGGTGCTAAATATGCTCGTCTACAGGCTTTAATCGTACCGACGCGGGTATTGGATACCGTCGCTCTTACCTCGCCTTGTTCAAGCGTGACTATTTCAACATCAACAAATTTTGGTTGTTTAGTAAAAAAATAAACGGCAATAATTAACGCAAGACCGATGGCGATAAGAAGTGGTTTTTTGCCCAGTAAAATCATAGTTAGCTATCCGAATTAAAGTTCCGTTCCATTATTCTGATTGTATCAGGGACAAAATAGTTCTGGATAACTATCTTCATGTACTGGAAAGTGGCGATTTGTTCGCAAAAACGGATGCCAGAAGCCAGCTCAAATCGCTCCGACTTTCATGACGAAAAAGAATTTCTATGACACACACAACGTTATATTATAGAGATTAATGGTTACCTGTACCGGAGCATTGCCTTGAAAAAACTTTCAACATTAATTTTTATAGCCCTGCTTGGCAGCAGTGTGTTTGCCGAAGAAGCAGTTCTTGAAGTGATCCCTTTAGCCAATCGTCCAGCGTTCGAGATAGTGCCGTTACTTGCACCATTGCTTGGGAATACTGCCCAACTTGTTGACAACGGTTCCAGTCTGCTGGTTAAGACTTCGCCTGAGCGGCTGGCTGAAATTAAAGCTATCGTCGGTCAACTCGATGTACGCCAGAGCAATCTGGTTATCACTGTGATTCAGAGCAGGCAATCTACCGCAGACGAGCTTAACGCAGCCGCCAGAGCTCAACTGAATGTGCCGATCGACGATTCATTAAGATCCGGCGGCAGGATAATCGGCCATTTGTATCAGACTCAAGATAAAGACGCCGATAAAAACATCCAGACGGTCCGAACGATGGAAGGCATTCCTGCTCACATTAAAGCGGGCAATATTTATCCAAGCCAATATTCTTCAAACTACGGTTACGCTACAGCTACTGATCTTACCGAAGCGACAACCGGATTTGAGGTAATACCCAGGCTGGCCGGACAACAAGTCGTTCTTAGCATATCGCCTTGGTCGGACAAAATGAACGGACAGGGACAGCTCGCGGTCCAGAATGCACAATCAACACTCAGAGTTAATCTTGGCAAATGGGTAGAAATCGGGGGAATTGGCCAAAGCAGTAACAGCAGTTCGAACAGTGCGTTTGTGAATACGCGTCAAGTTGGCGACAGCCGGATGCATATTTTGGTTAAAGTCGATCGGGTGAATTAGCCGACTTTGTTAGCCGGACGAGCGAGATAAACAGCTTGACCGGCCAAGTGTTCCGGCTAATCCGCCAATGTCGCTAACACTAGTTCAAATTCTTTATAGATATTTTTGTATTTATCCCATATAGCCCGACTATCAAGACGCCGGTCTGTTTCGGCGTATTCTTTCAGCAGCGCAGTTTTTGCCTCATCCGACAGGCCATTCTCTCCCATCGGGTACAGGATATTATCTTCCTTATAAATATGTTCTTTTAAAAGCCGCGCATACTGGGCGGCATTATCCGCCAGCACGTTTACCGCTTTTGTCTGCACTGCCTGTTCCATGTTCCGAACATATTCCCTGGCTTTTTCGTGTTCCATCAACATTTGAGGAACCGGATTGCAATGCGTTAATACGCCGGGAACCTCAAGATACCGAAACAAAATATCCTCTTCTTTGGCATGATGAAAATGATCGGCAAACTCATGAATAAATCCTATAAAACCAGCCGCTTTCTCCAGCAATACGGGCGTGTCGGGATGATTTAGACTGAATTCGACATAGTGTTCCATCAAATCGACGTATTTTAAAATCAGCTGATGTTCTTTCATCAAATTTTCAGTGGCTAGCATGGTTTATATTCCTTAAGATTTAATTGTAGAAGCTGAACATAGCTTTAAAAAATCACCAACGTTTATATGGAGCCATTACACAACATAAAATTCAAAAAGTGAAATCATGGATATAAATATAAAAGATTAATTCTTGTAAAAGTTAACGTATATTTTGATGCAAACTCATTTCCGGTCTTTTTAATTACCAGCCTCAGTTCGCTCGTCCCGAATAGACATAGCTCTCATGAAATGGACAATAAACGCCTAAATCTGGCATTATGTCATCTTAATATGCCTTGTACTCCACAAGGTTAAAGCAACTCTATATTAAGGAAAGCAATGAATAACCTCCCCAAATGCCCCGTATGCAGCTCAGAATTTACCTACGAAGACGATAGCATGTACATCTGCCCCGAGTGCGCACACGAATGGCCAAAAGACGGGATAACCGAAGATAGCAGCGATGTCCGTATCGTTAAAGATACAAACGGCAACGTGTTACAAGACGGCGATAATGTCACCGTAATTAAAGATCTCAAAGTTAAAGGATCATCATCGGTTGTCAAAGTCGGCACTAAGGTCAAAATCATCCGCCTGGTCGACGGCGATCATGATATCGATTGCAAAATCGACGGTATTGGGGCGATGAAACTTAAATCGGAGTTTGTTAAAAAGGTCTAAGGTATTGAAAAGCGAATCAACATACCGACAAAACAATCTATTTTGGCCTTGTTCCATTGAAAATGCTTATTCAAAAGATTGTTGTTGGTTCGTTGATTTGTAATTTAGCCTACCAAACCTTTTAGCTCAGCAGGTAAAAATTGCCCCGCATAAGCTGACAAGTTTCTTACAGGATCGTTGATATCCAACGTCAACTCCACAGCTGGTTGTTGATCGCCTAACACAGTTAATTTAACACTTGAGGTAAATTTTCCGGTCCTGAGAAAATCAATCGATTGATCGGTAAAGGTTACCTCATTAACTTCTAATAGTTTATAGGTCAATAGCTTATTATTCAGGTCGTGCCACTTCGCCGCTTCAACATCGAGTCTTGTTAATCCTTGGTTAAACGCTACATTCAGACTGTTCAAATCTGTAGTGTCAATGTTCAGACCTTTCAATATATCATCGCTCACAACTCGATGTATGTCGTTGACGATTTGTCGGAATTGAGCGGAGATATCCTGACTGATAGTGTAAATGAGGTTATTTACGGCTTGTAAGGTCCCGTTAACGAAACGGCCAATATCGTGTCTTCCAGGCTCATCAGCCGGGAGACCTAAATCTCTTTTATATTGGTAATATTTTTTTACCTCTTCCAGTTCACTTTTTGAATACCGCGGCTTTCCAAAGTTCCATTGCCAGCGCGACTCGGACCAATAATCAACATGACCGACCGGCGGAACGCAATATTGGAATCCGTCAGGATCGATACCATTTTTCGTCCAAACCGAATCCATATGCTGGATAAAGTTGATTCTTTCCTGCTTGTACAGCATTTCTTGCTGTGTTCCTTGCAAAGCACTTTTGCCATTATAAATAGCCTGTATTTTGTCGTTAAGCTTGCCTCGTATGCCAATGGCTTCGTAGAATTTATCGACTTCCGTATTCAACTTGGCCACGTCAAGTTTACCCGATAGCTTTAAGGATTCTACGCTGGAAAGATCTTCGCTTCGGGCGGTGAGGGACAAACCAACGAGCGGCGTATTAATCAAACTCGTGTAGGTAAAGCTGTTGGTCCGTATATCAATATCGTAGCTTGAGGATGTACCGAGTATGTTCGAAGCTCCGCTGAGTTTAAATAGCGACAGCGCGTTGGCTTGCTGATCGATATGGACAACGATACTGCTCTGAGCGCCCAACTCAAAGATGCCGGGAATCAGTTGAATTCCCGTCAAAGACGTTCCCGATAATTCCAATAGATTGCCATTTTTGGAAATGCCGACGTCCAGATCGCCGCCTGTCAGCAAACCGGTGTTAAAGGCCAATCGCCCTCCGATTTTGAAGCCTTGAACGGCATCCAGCCTGAGAACGGCGCTGCCGCCGGCTCGTAGCCCGGCGAGCTCGAATTGCAAGCCTCCGGTTAGTTCCAATTTATCCTTGTCTATAATGCCGCTTATGTTTGACGGCCCCTCGGCTGTGCCGGTGTACAAGCGGACAACGCCATTCGGTAAGCTTAGGTCGAGTATCCCTTCCGCCCGGAACAAAGGCGCATTGCTGTCTGTGCCCGCTTCCAGTTGCAAATTCATTTGCTTTGCGCTCCAAAATTCAAAATAGCCGCCACCTTTAAATACGGATTTTTCATTGGTTTGATAGTACGCGGCATCTATGCCGACTTTACAAACATCGTTTAACAGTCCGATACTGCCTGAGAGACCGAAACAGGAGACATCATTGAAGTTTTTCCCAGCCACGCGCAATGCGCTCCGAATGATACCCAGATCGGTTTTTACCTCGGCAGCGAAGCCCTCCGGATTGAAATACAACCGTGTCGAACTGCTTAAACCCAATAGTGAAACAGCACCGTCCAGATAGCATTCAGTCAAAACAGGAGCCGGATTTTGTTGGCTGTAAGTGAATATCAGCTTGCCAACCGCCCCTGTACCTGATTCGGTTCCGGAAACTGTCAGCAAGTTTTCGATGCCGATGGCTTTATTGGCGTTGATGCCAAAGCGCATTTCTGTACCATTTTCCACCGGAAAAAAATCGGCATTCAGGGCTAATTGCGTGTCGTAACAAACCAGCGTTAGCTCCCATTCCTGGCGTTCGGCAGTGCTGATAATGCGCGTTGTACCGGCAAGGTAGAAATCTCCGATTTCAAGATGAATTCCCGCTGCGCTTATGCTGCCGTCCGTATTGAATCGGCCTACGATAATGCCGTTTCTATCTAAAATCCCGGTAATTTCCGATTTAGTAGCTTTTCCTGTGCCTGTGTACAATTGGATTGGAGATCGATTTCCGTTGAAAAGCTCATCAGGAAATAGATCGAGCAAACCGTTAAACATCAGATGCGATTGTGGGCCAACACCCATCGAAAAACTGCCTTTCATAACCGGAATGTTATCAAGGACCGTCAGCGACGATTTTCCTGCCAAGCCAAACATAGTTTCAGGCGAGTCCTTGTCAATTTTGATTGCACCCGACAATTGCATATCGAAAATCTTTGCCAAACGGCTGCGTATGGAAACGCCTGAAGCAATGCCGTTCGAAGCGGTCAATGCAGTTGCGGTTACCGCATCAATGTAGACCTGATCGCTAATCTTGGCGCTCCCTTTGAAGAAAAGCACTACGCCTTCCTGATCGTTATGCCAATGCTCGCTTTGAGGGATAATAGCCAGTAACTCGCCAGCGCTGTTAAACGGCTGTAGTTCTCGTCCGGCTTGATCGCCGCCGTTGTTTAGGGCAAGGGATTTGCGCTGCTCTTCTATCAGCAGGGGAAATAGTTTGTTTCTAAATTCTCCAGGCGTGCTAAGCGCCCAGGCAAAATCGGCCTCGAGAATATCAAACAATACCAGTGCGCTTGTGCCGATGCGTTGCGACTCCGGCAAAAATTGAACCAGATAATTCAGCGGATATTCCGAACGATTGTCATCGATCTTAATGCGATAAGCTTGTTTCTCTGTAATAGAGCGCACCGTGGTTTTTACGGTATTTACAGCCAATGCAACTAGATCTTTAGGATTAAGAACCTTTACATCCTTAAATCCAATCCTGATATGCTCCTTAGTGCCATCTTGCAACTTTTGATACCCCAGTATGCCCGGAAGTTCCAAGTAGACCGGACCTGCTCGAAAAGCAGGAACTATACTGTCTTGCGGAACATTTTCTACTGTGCGAATGGTTCCGTAAGAATCGATTGGCAACGCAAGATCCTTATTTTTAAAGAAATTGGCGAGATCGCCCAAACCGGTGAATGCCTCTGCGATATTCAGATTAGGCCGCGGGAAGTTAATAGCCAAATCAAATTTTTCCCCCTCTAAACCGGCGCAATAAACGGAAAAATTTTCGTAAAAAACAGGAACCGGTATAGGCACATAGGTTTGCGGGAAGATCAGCATCAAAAGGTTGTCGATTTTATAGTTGCAACCGAACGACCTGACATCAGGAACCATATGCTGCAAGCGGGCATCGTCCGGGTTTGAGTCGCGAAGAACGGATAGACCGGCCCCGGCAATCATGTCGACACAACGAAACCCGGTCCACTCTGCCGACAAATCGAGCCGTATGGCTTGATTAAACAGCCCGGAACCGATGCCTATTTTTTTCAGCCGTATGCCGTGAATGAACATTAAATCCGAAAACAGTATCTGAAGGTATTCCGAATAGCCTGCTGCTTTTTGCGCCTCCGTTGGCGTGGGGACTTCGAGAGCAAAACTGACCGACTGATCAGCAGTGACCTCCAGCTGAAATTTCAACCCAACCGGAATTTTGATACTTAAATATTGCAGTAATAATTCGGGAAGCAGTTTGGTGATTGCTTGTGAATTTTCGTTTAAGAATTTCAGCAACTCGGCCGGGAAGATGTCCCTATTGTTGTGTTCTTCGAGCAGGAATTGTTTGAGGAATTCCTGTAGCTCGTTTAAATGCAACTTACCCGATGACGCATCGTAAAAATCGATACTGTTAATTAAAATGCTGTCGGTAAAGTTATCGGCAAATGCATTGAGTGCGGTTGTATCGAATTTATCCGTCGGCAAAATCGCAATGAACTTCTTCATCAACGGCCGAACCGGAATCCGCAAGGTGTCGGATAACACTTCAATATCGCCGCCAACGGTAAAGGCACAAGTTTTAAAATCCAGTTTGAAAACGAATTTGCCCAGCTTGAGTTTACCGTATTGATGTTTTCCGTCTTTCGCTATGGCATTGAGATCGATAGTGACATGCTCGCTATCTTCGGTAATCAAGTCTTTAAATTCTTCGCCGATTTTGTCAAGATTAAACAGGTTGAACCGGTCCAATTGACCGCTGATGCCTTCCGATCCGATTTTCAGCGTTGCCCGGATAAGATTGTCGTCAGGCAGCTTTTCATTGTATTCAACTGTGCCTGTTTCAACGGATTTTGACGCGCGAATAAACTTGTCCCTGTCATAGGTGTTAACAAGCCCATGTATTTTGGAAGAAGGATTAAACAGACGATCGTTCAAATTTGCTGGAATGCCAAGACCGATGCGCATGTCCAGCTCCGCCTCCTTTGCTATTTTGAGCCGAACCCGGTCAAGGATGACGAATGAAGAACCAAGGTCAAGCGATCGATCGAGATCAACGCCTGTTTTCAGTTTGAAATCCGACTTAAATTGAGGGTCTAGGGCTGCCGCAGCCATTGTCAGGAAATTAGGGATTTCGAGACCATTGTTATTTTTGAGTACGCAAATCAGCCCTTCTTTGGCATCGTAGTTAAGTTGGCCTTCAAGATAGCGGGCATCCCCGGTTTTTGGGAACAACTTTTCCAGAAAATCGTACAGGTTTTTGTCTACCGTCTGTAATTCGTCGTTCAGCACCAGACGAATACTTCCCGTTAACCGCCAATTCTTATCCTGCTGCATGAAAGAAAAGCCTTGCGGCTGTATTTCCAGCATGTTGACGAATGCAGTTGCTTTCGGATGACAAACGTTTGTTTCCCCGAAGGCTAAAATCAATGCGTCCATAACGCCGGGAAGTACGCCGATAGCGCTGAGCGGCTTGATTTGAGCCTGTTCGACTTGGAAGGTCAGGTAAAATTGTTTTTTCGGCTGGTCGTACCCCGAACAAACGAGGCCGTTTTTAATATGGAAGAGTTCTGTTTGATCGGCCCAGGTATTGTAGATGGTCAAATCGGAGCCGATAGCAAAATCAATACTCTTGAACCGGCCGTTTTCGCGCGCAAGTTTGAGCGTGAACAGTCGCGGCGAAACCGTGCAAAGCGGTTTGTTGTCGTTGAAAATATCGGGAATAGTAAGCAACGGTTCGTTGCCGCGTCTGGCGTCTTCCACTACCTTTGCAATGGCAGATTTTTGCAGCGGTGTAAATTGCTCGTCCAACTGGCTTAGTGCATCATTGGATAGATTTGCAAGAAGTATTTGTTCGTTTTCAGGAACCCTGCCTCCATTCAATACTTTCATGACATCGACGGGAGTTGTCCCTTCAATGCGCTTGAAATAGTCGGCGTAAAGAACAGGTTCGGAGCTTTCGAAGGTAAACAGGATTTGCTGGTTGCCTGCCAGGGAGCAAGCCGCCGCTTTAAAAGACATAAGGCGTTGAAAAACCTCAAGATAAAGAGTCCCCTTAAGTTGCCAATCGGTTTTATTACCTTGCCGTATAGCTGTTTCAAAACTGAGCTCGTAGGCACTTACTTCGGCATCGAGACTGGCAATTTTCGGAAGGTTCCATCCTTTCAGACTAAAAGAAATTTTTGTTTCATCGCGCCCCTTAAACAAATCAAAATCGAATTGCGCCAGGGCTAAGGATTCCTCGCCTATTTCAATAACAGGCCTTTGCTGTGCATTTTCGAGTGACAATTGCCCAACACAGTAAAAATTATTATGGCTATCAAGCGACAATTCGAAGCCGGCTACATTAAGATCCAGATTACTGAGTTCCTGTGGAAAATACAGCTCATTTTCACCGGCTAATTGCAATAATTGGCTTGCGGCGATGGCAGTTTCAGCGTTGGTTTTAAGCAAGAGAACGGTCTTTGTTTGATCCTTTTGCAAAGCTGCCGATAGTTGCAAAGTGCTGCCAAGAATTTTTGCATCGACAAACCCTTTTAATTCCCAATCGCCTTCTTTATATTCATAGCTGAGCTGAAAATCGGAAATATAAACTTGGTCTGCAACAGGCACAGTTGTGGTGCTGAAAATGGCGAGCTTTATGTCATGAGCAAACTTGCCTGTTTTCGGGTCGATTTGTCTCTTTAAATCAAGTTTTGCCACTACATTAATCGGCTGCGGTACCCCAATCAGGTTCCAGCTAAATGAGCATTCCCCGGAAAACGCCAACTCTTGGCTGGTAAAATCAACTTCGCCATTCAGACGTTCGACTAGGCAATCGGGAACACCTTCGGGTAAAACAATGGATTCGCCTGTAACGCTAACCAACAGCTCATACAGCGAAATAGCTTGAGTGTTATCGACTATCGGGGGTTGTTGAACAGTCAGCTTTTTTTGCTCTGTAAGATCGAGGATGCCGCACAATTCCATTCCGGCAAACATTACACTGCCGTCAAATTTCCCGGATAAAGTATTATTGCTTTTCGAATAACTGCTTGCCAGCGCCATATCAAGCTTCACTGCCGAACCGCTAGGAAGCAAGAATTCAGCATAACCTGCACCGGAAAAACGAATTGTTTCCGATAGGGTATCGATGTCTAGAGAAAGGTTCTGCAACACCAAGTCTGGAAAAGTTTTGGGCAACTGACTAACACCAAGCTTATCGATCAATGTGATCAACCCTATTCTGCTGATATTCGTTTGCAGTTGAAGATGTTGCAGCCCGTCCTGCTCAAACAAACGTACTGAAGCGTCCGCTACGGTTTCCCACAATCCAATGGTGCTTTGAAAAGAGATAGAGCGATCGCGCTTGTCGAACTCAAAATCAAGAAGGTAAAACTGTATTTCTTCCTCGGAAGCAAGCGGAAGTTTTATCGGCGGTATGGATAGACTTTCAAGAACTAAAGCGAGATTAAGCGGATCGTATATGGCATCCAAATAAAGCTTTAAGTAAAGCTCGTCCAGCCAGAGAAGTTCAACCCGGCCGTTCAAGGTAAAACTTCGATTATTTTTGTTGTAATGCAGCTGGCCGCCAAAGGCCATCTTTCCTTCAGTCTGGTCAAAGCTTAATTCCGCAAGTAAAAACTGAACGGGAGGCAACCACGAAAGATCGAGACTGTTGGAAGTTAGCCCTAAAGTTTCGTTCAACAATTCAGCTACCGACTTAGGCGCATTGGCTTTCGCTCCCAATAAATTGAACGCAATTTGCGGAGCACTGCCATCTTCGGGCTTGTTAAAGGAAAAACCAAGTTCTCCCGCCATTCCAAAGGCCTTGCCGGAGCTGTAAAAGGAAAAACCGCTATGATCGTCAATATAGAGCTTAAGGACATCCAATCGGCTTTGATAAAGCTGTTCAAGAAGATGATTGCGCTGGACATCAGCCTGAACGGGAAGGATACTTTGAACAAAGCCGCCCAAGGTGAGAGGCTCTTCTGTATCGGCATGGTAGTGCATCGCCATGGTTGAATGTTCAGAAAGATCGATTATCAGCTTCAGATTGCCTTGCGCATTATCAGCTATGATGCGAACGTCTAACTTGAATTGTTTCTCGGTCTCTTCTTGTTCGACGGATTCGACGGCTACCTTTAACGAGGGGATAATGGATAAGTTACCTTTGTAATTAATTGTTTTACAAAAATCGTGAAGGGAAAGCTCTTTGCCTTTTAAGTGGTTTATTTTTTCAAGCATAGCGGTTTATAGTGCTTTTAGAATAATAAGAACATATAAAAATAGAGTTTCATTCACTCATCATTTTCATTTATCTGCTTAAGCTTTTCCGTAAATTCAATAATGATATCCTTCCCTTCTTCCAACAAGATGGAGGGGTTTGGATTTTTCGATTCCGATTTTTCAATTAATTCAAATTTTTTAATTTCATTCACGGATTGTTCGATATAGTTACCGACAGAAAGATCAATAAATATTTCTTCAGGTTTAACTTTTGGATCAAATTTTTGAACGCAAGAGATCAATTCACTAATATCCCATTCTTTCTTCCATGTAATGAATTTTTGTATTTTAGGTTTCTCAATTAGTTCCCCTAGTTTTTTAAGATCCCCTCCAATTTTGTAGCAATCGATAAATACTTTTTCTATGCATTTTTGCTTTTCAAGTAACTTATCCGTTTCTTTATCATAATAAATTGAATCGGGAAAATTTTGTTTGATGCTGTAGTAATCTCCTAATTTTCCTTCTTTAAATAGATCAAAATACACATCCAGAGCCTGATTTTGCGCATTTTTGTTAGAAATGGCTTTTTTTATTATATTTTTTTGTTCAACTGTAAGGGTATTAAAGATAGGGAATTCGTGTATTTGTAGGTCCGGTAGAGTAGCTTTCACAAAGAAATCTCCAGGAGCAAGTAGATATTGTGCTTGCAGTTTATTACCATTAATGCGATACCCGGAATACGTCAATGGATAACCTCCAAAATGACCATTTAACCAAAAGTACTTGTCACGAATCAAAGTAATGGTATTTTTTTGCATTACTGGGTCATCGATAAATCCATAATGGCATTTATTAATGGCATCTGTATCAGGAAAGCACTGGTTAATACAGATATGAACATCGGAAAGATCCAATTTAAGATGATTCTCTACGATATTCTTGAGCGGGCTATTTTTTTGCAGGTGAGAAAAAAGCAGATACTTTGGTGTTTTAGCTGTTCCTCCGATTATAGCCATTTGAAAGGAACATCCACCAAATTGAGAAGAACAAACACTTTTAATGATTTTGTCATTAAACCAATCGGAACTGATTTCTTTATTATTTTTGTTAAAGAGGAATAGTTGTTTTAGTTCTTTCAGCTCTTCCTGTTTTTCCGATTCATTTTGTATTTTTATCGGATAGGTACGATCTATAACCTCACTGCCATCGGTATCTTTATTTACAAAAAAACTTTTGAAATAAAACGCCTTTTTATTTTCATTCCACTCTAATAGAACATGAGCAATTGATGTAATGAATAATTCACACTCTTTTTCACTTGAACAAAATATATAATTATTTCCCTGAATATCTCCCCATTCGCCTCCATATATATTGGATAAATCTTCAGCGGACCCGACAGTATAATCATGTAAAAACTCAGGCAGTATTTTACTGTCAGTTTCTTCATGAAAATTACCAGTAGCTACGAGCTTTAGTTTTTTTATATGTTTTGTTAATGGCATAGTATTGATGTCTTGTTTGTTAAAATATCATGTCTGGATGAGGTAATAGGCTGTGTTTTTTATCCATTTAAGTTT
The DNA here is from genome assembly GCA_036561025.1 of Methylobacter sp. Taxonomy (GTDB): domain Bacteria; phylum Pseudomonadota; class Gammaproteobacteria; order Methylococcales; family Methylomonadaceae; genus Methylobacter_A. The sequence continues at coordinate 19,446 of DATBQB010000019.1, forward strand.
TTAGATATATATTTATTATTGTATCGAACATGATTGAATATGCTTTATAACTAGCTATAGGATTCAGTTGACTCATGCTTTATTATCTCTAATACTTCCAATCTTAAATAATGGTAATGTTCTTTCAATTATGTTACAGGAAAGAAGTCTAGCATCCAAACATGCAATTTCTTATCTATTTGACTTGCATAACTTACGCTTATAAAGCGCTTACGACATTATAGTGATTTAGAATCCTATTCAATTAAAAAATAGCGTTGTTACGCGATCTCACCGATCTTTATACAGATACAGCTTAAAAATCATTCATAGCCTGATCAATGAGGATAAATTCGGCATTAAAGCCGCATCGAGACACTCTCTTGCCTGGCGACAAAATCGCCATGCCGCTTAGGAAGGCTACGAAAATGCAGTCTGACAGATCAGAATTGCCCGCCAACATTGCTTCGTAGTGAACAATCAATGCGCTTAATTGCTCCAAGCCCCGCGCTATAACAACAAACTAAACGGTTCCACGGTAACTTTATCGCCTGCCGGCACGCCTTTGCATTCTTCCGGCAGGACGATATAGCAACCGCTTTGGCTCATGGAACTTAAGATATGAGAGCCTTGCTGACCCGCTGAAGCGACAAAAAACTCGCCGTTTTCATCTTGACTAAGGATGCCGCGCTGATATTCCAGCCGTCCGGGGGATTTTTTCAGTGGTGTAGTACAAGTCGCGGTGAACCTTAACGGTTTGGAAGACGGCGCGCCGGAAAGCTGCCTGAGCGCAGGAGCTACAATCTGCTGAAAGGTTACGATCACCGCAACCGGATTGCCGGGCAAACCAAAAAAGCAGCACTGCCCTATTTTGCCGAAGGCCAGCGGTTTACCGGGTTTTATCGCAATTTTCCAGAAATTGACTTCTCCGCAGCTTTGCAGGATTTCTTTGACATAATCGGCTTCACCGACTGAAGCGCCGCCTGTAGTTATTATCACATCGTAGTTAAGGGAAGCTTCGATAAAGCTATCTTCAAGTAGCTGTTTATTGTCGGGGATGACGCCCAGGTCTACAACGCTGTAATTGGGGTCCGACAACAGTCCACTTAGCATAGTGCGATTGCTGTCGTATATTTTCCCTGGCTCCAGCGGTTGGCCTAGTAAGGTTAGTTCGTCGCCGGTGGAAAAATAGGCGATTTTCAGTTGACGCTTAACGGTAACTTGATCAATACCTGCTGAAGCCAGTAAACCCAGATCAACCGCCATCAGCTTTTTAGGCTCGGCTATTAAACAGGCGCCTTGTTTTACGTCTTCACCGATTTTCCTGACATTTTGCTGCGCTCGCGTATCGGCCGGAAAATGTATGAATTGTCCCTGAGCCTGTACATGTTCCTGCATGATGACTGAATCGGCTTGTTCCGGCACTACCGCGCCGGTAAAAATCCTGACGCATTGACCTAGTTGCAACTGCCCTTGAAATGGCCGTCCGGCCCAGGAAGTTCCAGCCAAAGCTAGCGTGAATGCTTGCCCGTCAGTTATGTCTCGACTTGCAAAAGCATAGCCATCCATAGCAGCATTCCGGTCATAAGGGATGTTGATCGGTGAATGAACCGGTTCTGCCAGCACTCGTCCCAAAGCGTCTTTTAACGCTATTTTTTCTGTGCTATTTACAGGGGTTATAGCCGTTTTAATTCTGTCCAGCGCTTCATCAATCGACAGTAACGGTTTGGATTCCTGGCTGCATGCATCAATCATGGCTTTTCATAATATGGTTTTGGATAAAGGCGGCAATCATGTCAGGCCGGTTCAGTTCCAGTTGTATCAAATAGTCTGGTGTTTCAAGCACTGCATCTGTAGCGACTGCAATGATGTGCGGATCGTTTGGATAAAGCAACGGAGATTTGAGTGAAGACCGGTGCAATTCAATTTTAGGAAACTTCTCATCCCGAAAACCTTCGACCAGTATCAGATCCAGTTCGGATTGATCAAGTTGCTTTAGCTGGTCATCCAACCTGGGCTCTTTTGCTAAAGAAAACTCGGTAATAATTGCCCGCCGATACTTGGAAACCAGCATCACAGGAGAAGCACCGGCTTCCCTTAAGCGAAAGCTGTCTTTTCCCGGCCGGTCAATTTCAAAATCATGATGGCTATGCTTGATCAAGCCGATACGCAGGCCGTCTTGCTTTAAAATCCGAATCAATTGGGTCAACAACGTGGTTTTTCCGGTTCCGCTTGCGGCAGCAAAACCTAAAACTGGAATTTTAGCATTCAGCATATCAACCAAATTATTAGATTGTTATCATAAGATAGGATATTTTAAGGTATTATTAATCCAAACACTATCTGTATACAGGCAAAAGCCTTGAGAACGGTCTTAAACAGATCATTAATCCAGGAGTAAACCTTGATTCGAATTTACCTGATTCTGTTACTTATCGTCATTGCATTTTTTGGGATACGTACGTTTTTAAAAACTCCGCCTGCCGTATTGGCCCGTTACGTTAAGCTTTTATCCCTACTCTTTATGGGGCTGATCGTTTTTTATTTGGCTGTAACCGGACATTTGAACTGGTTTTTTGCGTTAGCGGGAGTAACGGTTGCTTTCGTACTCCGGTTTATGCCGGTATTACTACGTTATGCACCTTATTTACATCGGCTATGGCTGCAATTCAAATCGGCAAAGCAAAACTCGTCACAGCAGCAAAACAAAACAAGCGCTAATGGCCATATGTCGGTTGAAGAGGCCTATGAGGTTTTAGGTTTGAAGATGGGAGCTTCGAAACCTGAAATTATTGCCGCTCATCGCAAATTGATGCAAAAAATACATCCTGATCATGGCGGGTCGAATTACTTGGCAGCAAAAATAAATCTGGCCAAGAAGATTTTATTAGAAAAATAAAACGCTATGACATCCATTCATTTAAAGCTTGTTTTTATTGCAATGCTATCGGCTTTATTGAATGGCTGTGCGGAACTACCTCCAAACTACGCCCCCGTCACCACAAACCATCCTGATATTCCCGACGTTTCCGACATTCCTAAAGACGAGACAAAATATTATCAGGTAAAAAAAGACGATACTTTGTACGCCATAAGCTTGGTTTATGACCTGGATTATCGGCAATTAGCGCAATGGAACCGGATTGCTCCGCCTTATACGATAGAAATCGGTCAACAAATAAGACTCTCCGATCCTAATTTGGAAAACAGGCCCATGGGCACACCAAATACGCCCCCAAAGACGGTGGAGACAAAACAAAAAGTCGCAACGGCAACAAACAGAATTAATTCACAGAAAAAAACCGCCATTTCATTAAATAATAAACCCAACCTGGCTTACAGGCCGTCGTATAAAACCCAGCCCATTAAAGATATCGCTGAAAAACACGGAAGTAGCGCACAAAAAAAACCAATTATTTCAATTGATAATGAAAACATGTTAAAGTTAAACTTTCAATGGCCGATAAAAGGAAAAGTTTTAAAAACTTTTTCTCAAGCCGATAACAAAGGCATTGATATAGCCGGAGAAATTGGGCAAGACGTGGGGGCGGCTGAAGCCGGAAAAGTTGTGTATAGCGGACAAGGACTGATTGGCTACGGTAATTTGCTGATCATCAAGCACAACGATTTGTATTTAAGCGCTTACGCCAATAATAGCCGACTGCTCGTTGCAGAGGGATATACAGTAGAAAAAGGCGAGGTAATTGCAAAAGTTGGTCAAGCAGGATCAAACCTTACATCGCTGCATTTTGAAATTAGAAAAAACGGTAAGCCGGTAAATCCACTTAATCTTTTACCGGAAAAATAATAAACCATTTCGGCTTAAGCCGAGCAATGTAGAGGTTACCATGAAGGCAGAATTAGTTGAGCTATTGGACGATGATGTTTGCGTATTATTTGATGATGATTTGTCTTTTGACGATGAGCTTCAGACAAATTCCGCTATCGGTGAAGCATTGGATATTGATGAGATAGTTACCATTGAATCGCAGCAAGATAAAAGCATGGATGCGACACGGGTTTATTTGAATGAACTGGCCCGTTCGCAGCTATTAACTGCCGAACAAGAAAAAATTTACGGTTCCAGGGCTTTGCTGGGCGATGAAGCCGCCCGCAAAATCATGATCGAAAGTAATTTGCGTCTAGTCGTGAAAATCTCCCGCCGCTACCTGAACAGGGGCTTGCCGTTATTGGACTTGATTGAGGAAGGCAATCTGGGTTTGATGCGAGCCGTTGAGAAATTCGATCCTGAAAGAGGCTTTAGATTTTCGACCTATGCAACTTGGTGGATCAGGCAAACTATCGAAAGAGCTATTATGAATCAAACGCGAACCATTCGTTTGCCGATTCATATAGTTAAAGAAATGAATACTTACCTTAAAGCGCAACGTCATCTGGCACAGCTGCTCGATCATGAACCCAATGCCGAAGATATAGCTGGGCATCTGGATATACCTGTCAACAAAGTTGAAAAAATGCTCAAACTCAATGAGCGGGTTACTTCAATCGATATGCCGGGCGGCAAGGATTATGACAAGCCTTTGGTTGAATCGATTTCTGACGGCGAGAGCTTATCGCCTGCCGAAAAAATACAAGAAGACGGCATTAGACATAACATTGCCAAATGGGTATTTCAACTTTCTGAAAAACAGCGCGAAGTTATTTGCCGTCGTTATGGACTTTGCGGTTATGAAGGCTCAACCCTTGAGCAGGTTGCCCAAGAGCTCGGCGTAACCAGGGAGCGAGTCAGGCAAATTCAAATGGATGGCTTAAAAAGAATGAAAGAAATCCTGGAATTTAACGGCTATTCTTTCGAGGCCATTTTTAATTGATGATGAAGAAGGCAAAAGGTTCAAGGTGAAAGGCGCGATAATTCCTTGAACCTTGAACCTTGAACCTTGAACCTAAAATGCATTTTGCAACGGCCAGTCCCTGTAGTTAAAGACCTGCCCTTGCTCCCGCACCGTACCGCACGCGCTAAGCGATACTTCGGCAACAACCCATTGCACTGCATTGAGCTCGCCTTCCGCTAGAATGCCGTTATCGGGAAAACCCCGATCCACAGGCGTATAAACAGCCGCTGCACCGATATTGACATCAACCGCTTCAGACCATGGCGCATTACCGACCAATGGAGATTGAACCACATAACATTGGTTTTCCAGCGCTCTTGCTTGACAGCCAATTTTAACGCGATGATAGCCGGCAAGCGTATCGGTGCAACTGGGCACCAAAATCAGATTCGCTCCGGCTTCAACCTGCTTTCTTGCCAGCATCGGAAACTCACTGTCATAGCAAATGTTGATAGCGATTTTCCCATATTCGGAATCAAAACATTTTAGCTGCTCACCTTTCTGAATCAGCCATTGCTCGTTTTCAAAACGGGTCATCATCAGTTTATCCTGATAATCAAACTGACCATCCGGCATAAACAAGTACGCCCGGTTTCGATAAGCGCCGGAATCCATTCTTACCGGAAACGTGCCCGATTGAATGATGCAACGGTATTTTTTAGCCAAGGTCCGGAACAAGCCCAAATAATCATCAAGCAATGACTGCATGGCCGCCAACTGCTTGCTTAACGATGAATAAACCTCTTCGCCAAATAACGAGGCTAGCTCCATGCTGGCATACTCAGGAAAAAGCAAAATCTTAGCATCCTGCTCTACGGCTTCTACAACCCAACGTTCAGCCTTACTTTGATATTGCTGCCAGTTTTCTAAAAAACTGATGTCGTATTGAGCCGTTGCTATTTTAAAGTTCATGTTTCAGCCAAAAAGTCATCGGTTTGGGCGTCTCGTTAACATCATCCAGATCTTTCCAGATATAAGTTGTGTGAAGCTCCGGATGTTTAACGTAGCCGCGTTTGGTCCAAAATTGATCCAACGGCACATAGTCGGCTGGCCGTCTGGGATGATCTATCGGCCGTTCTACGCAACAAAAACAGATATACTTGAAACCACCCAAGTCTTCGGCGTGAGCCTCCCTCTCCTCAAAAAACCGAACGCCGATACCAAGCCCTCGATAATTCTTGTCCAGCACCGATTCACTGCAATAAAACACCTCGTCAAGATTGTAACCCTGTTCAATAAACGGCTTTTTCAACTCGTCGGTTTCATATTTCATCGGAATCGCTGTCGATGCCCCGACCACTTTTTCGCCATCAAAAGCGATTACGATAACGCTTTCGGGACAATCAATATAAGTCTGTAAATATTTCTTTTCATAATCAATATCTCCGTCATACAAATACGGGAAATCTCGAAACACTTCGATTCTAAGCCGGGCAAGTTCAGGAATAAATTGTTCCAGAGCCGGGCCGCTACATCTTTCAATACGAATATCTTTAGCCATAACGTTACAAAAGCAAAAAGAATGGCATTTTAGCTGAACGCTCATAGTTTGCGTAGTTTAAGCCGTAAAAAACCGATGTTTCGCCATCCTTCGCAGAAAAGCTTACCCGTATTCAAAAAGTGGCAATTATGAGATGATACCAATAACAATTTACTCAGAGTGTTTCATAACGCCTGTCTTCAAAACTTTTGTATTACTTCGTTTATTTATGAAAATTGCTTCATTCGCTCTATTGATCATTTTGCTTAACGGCTTGTTGGGCTGGTCAACCAACTTACCTCAGGATGTAGGGTCTGACGTTCCATCAGGAAAACTCAACAGCCTATCTTTCGCCCCGTTTCGGGAAGGTCAAGGACCTTTGGATGAAAAATTTCCTACACCTGAACAAATTGATGCCGACTTGCGTTTGATGGGTGGAACAACTCACTCTATTCGCACTTATGCCAGCGCAGAAGGCAGTATGCCGATCATTCCTGCCTTGGCACGAAAGCATGGCTTGAAGATGATTCAAGGCGCTTGGCTGGGGTCTATAAAAGAAGACAATAAAGCAGAAATTGCCGAGGTTATCCGTTCCGCTAATGCAAACCCCGATGTGGTCACGCGGGTTATTGTCGGCAACGAAGTGTTGTTGCGGGGCGATCTGGATCCCCAAAAACTGATTGAATACATACGGGAAGTAAAACGGTCGGTTAAACAGCCGGTCTCTTATGCCGATGTATGGTCCATGTACATGAAATATCCCGAATTAATTAAAGAAGTGGATTTCATTACCATCCACATTCTACCCTACTGGGAAGATGAACCTATCACCGTAGATCAAGCTCCAGCACATATTGAGCGCATTTTTAAGCAGGTTCAGCAGGAGGCCGATAGTATTGCACCCGGCAAACCCATACTCATAGGCGAATCGGGATGGCCGGGCGAAGGCCGTCAACGTGGCTGGTCCGTACCCAGCGTGGTGAATGAAGCAAAATTCATCCGCGCATTAATTAAAGTGGCCAATAAAAACGGCTTTGATTACAACATTGTCGAAGCCTTTAACCAATCATGGAAAAGCGAGCTTGAAGGCGTGGTTGGGGCAAATTGGGGACTGTACTCGGTCGATCGTAAAGAGGTTTTTCCTTTAACCGGTTTGGTCTACGAGAATCCTGATTGGCTTAACGGCGTTATAGCTTCAACGATACTTTTTCTGGGCATAGTTGTCGGCTTCTGGAAGCCATTGCAATCATTATCTTCGATGCGTCTGGCGTTTTTTTTACTACTCTCGCAAGTACTCGCGTTGTTGCTGGCGAATATGACTGAGAACTTGTGGTATACCAGTTATAGCGACTGGCAGCGTTTTCAAACAATTTTAACCGTGGGCTTAAACGCCATCTTAGCCGGTTTGATATTGCAGCGCGGATATGGCCTGTTAGCCAATCGAGCCGCCAATCCAAAATTTGGCGCCTGGATTTACGCACTTTATATGCTGTTTGCCGGATTTGCCGTTTATAAGACCTTCGGTCTAGCATTGAACGGACGTTATATCAGCTTTCCCACGGTATCGGTTTACGTCCCTGTTGTGGGCATCTTCGGCTTAATGATCATTAGTTATATTACCGAACGTCCATGGTCGTTACCGATCATTGAGATTAACAAATTGGCAGGACACCAAAATAATAAAGCCGATCAAGATAAGATAATGGGCTACGCCTTGCTGGTCATGAGCTTAACTCTTACTGTCTGGGAAACCAAAGCATTTGTGGTAAGCCGCGACTTTATCCTTGCATACCCGAATGTCGGCGAGAGAATTGGTATAGCTTTTATGTTTTCTGCAACTAACTATCAATTGCTGATCTGGCTAATGTGTCTAGCTGTTCTCACCTTACCGCTTCTAGTAAACGGCAATAAACCGGCAAAACAATAATAGCTTTCGCATATGAATCTCTATGGCTTTTTTACGGTAAATTTTGCGGCGATGATACAAGTTTTTAGACCTATTGCGTTTTAAAAAGAAGCTATACTTTCCGAAATAACCTGAAGTAAACTACGGAAAATATAAAAAATCTTAACCAGCAAAAAATTAGGGAAAATATGCGTAACATTAAATTATTTGAATCCGCCAATCACCGTTTTATTTTGCTCAACGAGAGTGAGCCTGGCGAAGAAGACGGCGTACGTTCCAACCAGTATTTAATCACGCATCATAATGATGGGGTATTGCTTGACCCAGGTGGTTTTGGAGTGATGCCTCGTGTGCTGGCGGAAATGTTACGTTATGTGGGACCGGAGCAGATTAAAGCCATTTTTCTGTCTCATCAAGATCCTGACATAGTCGGAGGTCTATCAACCTGGTTGGAACTGTGTCACTCTCCTGTTTACGTTTCCAGCATTTGGATACGCTTTTTGCCTCATTACGGCTTAAAGGACATGGCGCGATTTATCGGAGTACCTAACGAAGGCATGGACTGCGAACCATCGCCCGGTTTTAAACTAAAAATTGTACCCGCACATTTTTTGCATTCCGAAGGCCAAATTAACGTATACGACCCGGTTTCTAAAATCTTGTTCACTGGCGACATCGGCGCCGCCCTCCTGCCCATGGATAAAAATGAAGCGTTTGTAGACGACTTTGACGCTCATATTCCCTATATTCATGGATTTCACCGACGCTACATGTGCTCTAACAAAGCCATACGCTGCTGGTTAGACAACATTGCCGACCTTGATATTGCCATGATTGCTCCGCAACATGGACCGATTTACCGTGGCGCTGCAGTACCGGCCTTTTTGAACTGGCTTAAAGACCTGCAATGTGGCATTGACTTGATGCATCCAGGCGGACGTTTCCTGCTGGAGGGCTAAGATGAGCAATTTATCGCAGCCTAATCATCTTGAAGCTTTACGCCTCAGGATTATTAGTCAGATTGCCGAAATTTTAGAAAATCAAACACGCACCCAGCGTTATGCAATAAGCTCATCCGAACTTAACCATGATGTGCATCAAGAGATTATCAGTAAATTAATGACAGCCATGTCTACTATGGCTGCCGATGACTCTGCGTCCATGATTGGCATGATCCCAACGATTTCACATATCGTTAATACCTGCACTCGACTGGATCAAAGTCTCGACTTACTCTTCCAACACCGTGGCGAGCAATGGGCAGCTAACGAGCGGCATGCCCAAAACCTGATGATCGAATTTAATCAGACCTTGCTTGAGCTATCTTCTGTTTTGATTGAAAAAGACTTATTGGAGCGGCAAAGCCGCGTGTTGGAACGCATTATCCTGTCGCACGAACACATCTCCCAATGGAAAGAATTTGTACAGGAAATTCTGGCGGATTTTTACGCTATTTTCCCGTTTAACTTCTTTTATATCGCTTTTGCTGAAGAAAATGGCTTATCGCTCTATTTGTATTATCTGGGCCAGTGCTCGGATGAAATACGCATGCAGGCGCGTGACATACTAAGTAAACAGATGCTTCAAAGTATTGGCTTGCCCCCCGATGCGCCGCTGGATATTGAAGAATTCCATATCCATTGCGGCGCCGAAATCAAAACTGCTTTAGACATCCGTATGATTAGTGTGCCCGTAGCCGATCATTCGCCCAATTTGGCAGGATTATTAGGGGTTGCTTACGCCGCAGAAAACAATTTATCCTCGCAGGAGGCCAGCGTCATCCGCGCCATACTCGCGGTCATGGTGATGGTGGTGGGTTCCAGCAAAGTATTGTCGCGTACGCTTTTAGAGCTTGAATACTACGCGGCGCACGATCCGCTTACCGGGCTGCATAACCGCCGTCAATTTAACGATCTTTTACATTATGAAATCGGTCGTTCTGAGCGCCATCATCATGAGTTTAGCGTACTCATGCTCGATCTGGACGACTTTAAAGACATTAACGATTCGTATGGACATCCCACCGGCGATACTGCGCTGTGTGCAATCGCCACTGTTTTGCTCGAACATACGCGTAAAGGCGATTTGTGCGCTCGTGTCGGCGGAGACGAGTTTGCCATTATCCTGACTGAAACAGGTCCCGCCGGTGCACGGATAGTTGCTGAAAATATAAGTCGCGCACTACGGGAAATGGCCCTTGCATCGGCACAAGGCAACCATTTTCATTTAACCGTTTCCATAGGCGTGAGCAGTTATCCCGTTGATGGGCAAACCATAGACAATCTGCTGGAGGGCGTCGATGCCGCGATGTACAAAGCCAAAGACATGGGTAAAGACGGTGTCTGCGCTTTTGATGCAACGGAAGAGCGCATCAGTATTCGCCAGACGCGAGATAATGCGGAAAATCTGCGTGAGGCATTAAAAGAAAAACGCATTATTCCCTACTATCAATCGATTGTTAACTGTCAGACCGGCGAACTTTATGCCTTTGAAACGTTGGCTCGACTTAGGTCACCAACGGGAGAGACAACTTCGGCGGCGATGTTTATCGAAACCGTTGAAAAATATGGCTTGGCGCGAGAACTGGATATCGCCATGATCAACAATTCCTTTGCCGCTAAACGTGCTTGTATGGATAGCAATCGCCCGGAAGCCAACGCAAAAATATTCATCAATTTATCGGTACAGGAAATTCAAGGGCGCGGCATTTTAGGTTATGCCGAGGAACTCTGCCAGAAACTGGAACTTCCACCTGAAAGCATCGTATTTGAATTACTTGAACGCGATGCAATTGGCGATATGACTAATATGCGCCGGTTCCTGACCAATCTGCGTCGTAAAGGTTTTGCCTTTGCTTTGGACGATTTTGGCACAGGTTATAACTCGTTTCATTATTTGCGTGAGTTGCGCTTTGAATATGTCAAAATCGATGGCGCGTTCGTGCGCAACATTCTAGCCTCTAAAGTGGACTACGCCTTGGTACATAACTTGTCCCGATTGTGCCAGGATCTCGACATTCTCACTGTTGCCGAATTTGTCGAGAACCAAGAAATTTGGGAGGCGCTCAAGGATATGGGCATCAATTTCGCCCAAGGCTATCACATCAGCATGCCGCAGTCGGAGATGCTACATCCTTTGAGAAAGGGATAGCAAGTTAATGATGAGTGGAAAGTAGAAAACATCTCTACTCGCCCTACATGCCTGCATCAACAGACAGAAAACGACGTGGGATACATACAGTCACTGCCCCATGTAAGGAAGATTTCAGCATTAATTTCTAGGTAAAAATCATCGCTATTCGTGATAGAATACCAGCCACAAAAGGGTTAAATAGCGGGGTTCAAGCCCCTGTTTTTTTTGGATTTTAAGCAAAAGAAAAAACTCAAATGAAGCCAAATTTTATCGGCGTAACCGGACTGCCCAGAGCAGGTTCGACATTGCTCTGTCAACTGCTCGCCCAGCATCCCGAAATCCACTGCGAAGGACACAGTTCACCTCTGTGCAACACCTTGTTGGGTATACGCAGGATGATCAGCGACGACCAATTCTTCTTGTCCCAGCTCGATAATTCATTTGAGAGCAGCTATGCGCATCTGGCTTCCGCGATGCAGGGCTTTTTGCGGGGCTGGAATCATGACTGTCAGAAAAAAGCCGTGGTAGACAAAAACCGCGCTTGGCTCCATGCCATAGAGTTGCTATTGCATATCGAGCCTGAAGCCAAACTGGTCGTTTGCATACGCGAACTGGGGCAGATTTACGGCTCCATCGAAGCCCAGCATCAACGCACCATCTTGGTCGATTTCATCGATCATTTGGCCGATTACGACCGTTTCGGACGGGCTGACATCCTGTTTGCCAAAGATAAGGCTATCGGCGCGCCTTTGATCTCGTTACATGCAGTGCCGGACTTGCCTAAAGCCGTGCAGGAACGGTTGTATTTCGTACGCTTCGAGGACATGATGGAACAACCGAAGGCCTGCATGTCGCACATCTACGCTTGGCTGGGACTTTCCCCATTCGAGATCAATCCCGACAAGCTGGACATAGGGATACAGGAAAGCGACAGCCATTACCACATGAAATACACCCACAAACAGGCGGAACGTATTACCAAACCCAAAAGGCATGATATCCCGCCCCGGATTCAAGCCCAGATCGAGTCAGCCTACTCCTGGTTTTACCAGCAATATTATCCGGGCAAGAGATAGTTGTCGTCCTTGGCTACCGATGGTGGAGATTCCGGAACGGCGGGAGCTTCACCTCGTTTCCCGGCGCCGCGTCACTACCATTAAGTTAATGTTTTTTTCCGTTCGCCCTGAGCTTGTCGAAGGGTGAATGGAAAAATCCGAAGCCGCTGAATTAAACCATCCATGATTCGATAAGGCTGTCCTGAACGTAACCGAAGGGCTCACCACGAACGGATTAACTTAATGCCATTGTTCCCCCACCAGTGGGAACGAAACAAAGCCGCGTAGTGATTATAAAGTCCAGAGTTAGTAAAGCGACATTTGCCCCTTCTCCCTCAGGGATGCCTGCATGGATGCAGGAGCAATTGCCGAGAGGGCTTTGCGTTGCTTAAGTCAACAGCATCAAGGATTACCCTGTCCCGCCTGTTAAGAATGCGGCCGGTTAGACCTTCCAGGTTTTAAAAACCTGGAAGGTCTGTCTAGGGTTAGGCTAACCTTGCCGACAAGACCGGTCAAAAGCCCATGCCCATTTCCAACCAAGCCCGCACCTCGTCGGTCTTGCCGACCAGTTCCGGCACCGGGCCGACCGGCGTGGCGACAAAAGCCCTGGCGCTTAACTGGCTGGCGCCGACCCAATGCAGCTTCGGCCCAAGCCAGTTAAGCCCGCCGCCCGCGCCGCTCAGCGTGGCCCGGTTAGTTCCTCCGGCCCAGGGATTCTGGTTGACTGTCACCTGCGCGCTGTCGATAAAGCCGACTGCTTGAAATTGCCCGAACCAGCCTGAGCCTAAATCGTGCCGAAGTTCGGCGGTGCCGATATAGCCGGTGTCGCCGGACACCGCGCCCATGTCGTAACCGCGCACCGTGTACGGGCCGCCGACGATCATCTTCTTCGACGAATCCAGGTTGTCCTGCGCCCATTGCCCGGAGAAGGCCAGATACAGCCCGTCAGCTTGGGTTAGCCTTTGCAGGCGCGACAGGGTCGCATTCCATTTCGAGAACAGGCCTCCGGTTTTTACGGTTACCGCATCGGCCGCCTGCGCTTCCGGGTTGTCGAATCCGACATGACCGCCCGTCCAGCCCAAGTTCCAGGTATTGATGCCGCCGGACAGCAACGTATCCCGCGCATCGCCGGACAAACTCACCGTGCCGTTATCGATGTGCCGGTAAATCTTGATGCCGCCGACGTCGATACGGTCGCGCAAATCCAGCCGGTCGTACTGGACTTGGCCGTACAGGTTGAAATCCCGGCTGCGGATCAGCGGGTGCCTGGCCCAGGCGCTGCCGACCTGCGCGGTGCCGTGCGCTTTGAGCGCCTCTAGCGACCCGCTCAACTCATAGTCCAATGCAGAATAGGCCGCGCCCAGGCGGGTGCCGTGGCCGTTGATCAGTGAGTCGTAGGATAGTCGTCCGTAGTTGAGCCCGCTGCCGGACGTCAGCCCGCTCAAGCTCAACACGTCGCCGTGATGCAGCGGGTTGATCCAGTTCACCGTGCCGCCGGCTCTTGGCCTGCCGGTATAACGGTTGCCGTAGTCGTCGACCACCACGTTGCCGGTGACGGCCTGGGCGGCAGACGCATCGATCAGCAGGTCGGAAGTCCCGACCGCTCCGCCCGCCTTCAACGTTGCATTGGCCGCAACGCCGGGAATATCGGACAGCAGCAGTATCGCATGATCGAGTCCCGACTGGCCGATAGTTTGGCCTGCTTGCAAGGGCGACAGCGTGTCCTGCAATAACGAATCGCTGACCTTGCTGCGGTTGTCGAGCTGAATCTTGCCGTACTTCGCTTCCATGACTTCGATCCGCACCACGCCGCCGGCAATCGTTTGCGCCGGGATGAATGCCCTGGCCAAAGGATAGCCGTGGCTGCGATAATACTCGGTAATCCGTGCAGCCAGTTCGTCCACTTGGGGCAGCGTCAGGCTTTTGCCTTCGGCATCCGCGACCAGCGCGTGCAAAGTCGGCGTGTCGATCTTTTCATTGCCGGTGATTTGGATGGATTTGACCACAAACGGCGCACTGGGCGGCAGCTTGCCGGCCTCTTTCCGTTCGATATTCAGCTTCGGCCCGGTAGGGGACGGCGCGGGCGGCTTGACCGGCTGAATCTGTTGCAGCAGGGTGCCGGAACCGGGTGCGGCAGGGCCGACGGCTTGAGCGGACAGAGGGGCAAGAACGAGCATGACCACCAATAAAGTTACGCTGGTTCCCAAGCTCCAGCTTGGGAACCCAGTTAGCGAAGCTCTCGGCAACCGCTCCCTGCGTTGCTCTACCTCCTGCATCCATGCAGTCACAGCTTCGCAAGACGGGAAGCTGGAGCTTCCCGCACTGAATTCCCAAGCTCCAGCTTGGGAACTAGCGATTTCCTCGTTCCCATGCGCTGCGTGGGAATGCAGTATCAGCGCGCTGCGCTGTGTGGAGCCATGAAGAGCAGCCCCGTTCGGCCGTGATTGAATGCATTTCCACACAGCGCGCATGTCGTTATACACATCTCGACGTAGGCCGGAATAAGCCTGTCCGCGCGTTAAGCGCAGGACTGGCGTTTCCGGCGTTCCGATTGCCGGAAACATCCGCCCTTGCTGACGCCGGGCGGACTTATTCCGGCCTACATCCGGGATCGACATTTCAGCCTTCATGCCTAAATAACGGCCTTGAACAGACTTGTGTATAACAATGAGCGCAGCGTGTGGGAACGAGAGCTGTTTAATGGTTTCCTGGAGTCTGGTATTAAATTTCATCGGAATTTTTTTGGTTAGCTTGTTGATTGCCCGGCAGTTTCACGCCGCCGTCCATGATATTTACGGTCGGGCCGTTTTCGCCGATTTTCATCGTCGTATTCAGGACGGAGTCCTTGCCGGACTGGGATGAGAATGACTTGTCACCAGCACCCTGGCCGGAACCTTGGGTATCGTTGTTAAAAGAAGACTGGCCTGGAGTTCCGGGCTGGTTATTCCCGGAAAAAGAGGTGAGACTCGCCGTCAGCAGCGAAGTCACATTACGTACCGGCTCCGGAGGCCTGCCGGAATCGGTTGGTTCAGTTATTGCCGGAGTTATGGGAGTTATGGGATTTACCGTCAATGCGCCGTTGACAAAGCTGATGGTGTAATTGCCGCTGGTCAATCCGCTCGGCATGATGGCATAGAGGCCAGAATCGATAGCGCCTTGCGAGCTGCCGCCGTAAGCTAATGTGCCGCCCAGCACGGCTGAGGTTTCTCCGTTAACCAGTCCGGTGTAGCTCACGCCGTTGCCGCCGGTGTAGGCCAAACCGTCGTAGGTTTTAGACGCCGCATTGGCGGCGACGGTAAGGTTGGCTTTGTTAACTATCAGTGCGCCGTTAGCGTAGCTGATGGTGTAGTTGCCGCTGGCCAAGCCGTTCGGCGTGATCAAATAACTGCTAGCGTCGATAGCGCCTTGCGAGCTGCCGCCGTAAACCAATGTACCGCCCAGCACGGCTGAGGTTTCGCCGTTGGCCAGTCCGCTGTAGCTCACACCGTTGCCGCCGGTGTAGGCCAAACCGTCATAGGTTTTCGACGCCGCGTTGGCGGTGACAATCAGGTTGGCTTTGTTCACTGTCAGTGCGCCGCTGGCAAAGCTGATGGTGTAGTTGCCGCTGGCCAAGCCGTTCGGCGTGATCAAATAGCTGCTAGCGTCGATAGCGCCTTGCGAGCTGCCGCCGTAAGCTAATGTGCCTCCCAGCACGGCTGAGGTTTCGCCATTGACGAAGCCGCTGTAGCTCACACCGTTGCCGCCGGTGTAGGCCAAACCGTCATAGGTTTTCGACGCCGCGTTGGCGGTGACAATCAGGTTGGCTTTGTTTACCGTCAGTGCGCTGTCGACAAAGCTGATGGTGTAGTTGCCGCTGGTCAATCCGTTTGGCGTGATGGTGTAGAGGCCCGCGTTGACTGCACCCTGCGAGCTGCCGCCATAGCCGAGCGCGCCGCCGAGAACGGCTGAGGTTTCGCCGTTGACGAAGCCGCTGTAGCTCACGCCGTTGCCGCCTGCATAGGCCAAACCGTCATAGGTTTTCGACGCCGCGTTGGCGGTGACAGTAAGGTTGGCTTTGTTCACTGTCAGTGTGCCGTCGGCAAAATTGATGATGTAGCCTTGCTGAACCGGAGCGGAAGTCAGGCCGCCCGGAGTGACGGTTTGGCTACCCCCATTGATGCCGCCGGTATAGCTCAGTGTACCCAGCAAATTCGCCATGTTCGGCGTAACGGAATAGCTCACGCCTGCGCTGCCGTTATACGCCAGCCCGTCATAAGTCTTGGTGGCGTTGTTCGCGGTGATGGTCAGCGGCGTCATGAACGAACGCAGCAGCGGGTTGGACTGGCCTTCGAAAATCACCCAAGTGCCGGTGCCGGGCGTAAAGTCCCAATTCCCGGCTCCAGTGCCCGCCGGAACAAAGCTGGCTTGGGCGTGCATCTGCGCGGTGGTCAGGCCAGTCACCTCAGGATGCGTCGTTCCGGTAGGTCCTCCATAAACCCCCAGCCCGTATGCTCTGCCGGAGGTATCCCAGAAGTTGGCAGTAAGCGTGCCGGAACCATCGTCTTCCCCTATCAGTCCGCCGACGTAGCTGCTGCCGCTCACGCTGCCGGCGGCGTAGCTGTTGCTGATATCGCTGTAGTTTTGTCCCACCAGTCCGCCAACGTAGCTGCTGCCGCTCACGCTGCCGGTGGCGTAGCTGTTGCTGATATCGCCACCCGAGTTAAAGCCCATCAGTCCGCCAACGTTGTCGTTCCCGCCCACGCTGCCGGCGGCGTAGCTGTTGCTAATAGTGGAATTTGAGCCATAGCCAGCCAGCCCGCCGACGTAGTCGTGCCCGCTCACGCTGCCGGTGGCGTAGCTGTTGCTGATAGTGTTTCTAGCTTTCCCCGCCAGCCCGCCGACATAATCGCTGCCGCTCACGTTGCCGATAGCGTAGCTGTTGCTGATCGTGCCGCTGGCATCGCCCACCAGTCCGCCGGCGTAGGTGCCGCCGCTCACGGCGCCGGTAGCATAGCTGTTGCTGATCGCGCCGCCGCTGTTGCCCACCAGCCCGCCGATGTCGTAGCCGCTGCCGCCGCCGTTCACGCTGCCGGTGGCGTAGCTGTTGCTGATATCGCCGTTGCCAAGACCCACCAGCCCGCCGACTTCGTTGCCCGTCCCGGTCACGTTGCCGATGGCGTAGCTATTGTTGATGGTGCCGCCGCTGAGTCCTGCCAGCCCGCCAACGTAGTGGCCGCTGCTCGTTACGTTGCCGGTGGCGTAGCTGTTGCTGATAGTGCCGATGAGACCTCTCCCCGCCAGTCCGCCGACGTAGCCGCTGCCGCTCACGCTGCCGGTGGCGTGGCTGTTGCTGATCGTGCCTTGGTTATCTCCCACCAGTCCGCCGACCTTGCTGGTCCCGCTCACGGTAGCAGTGGCGTAGCTGTTGCTGATAACGGAATAGTTTTCTCCCGCCAAGCCGCCGGTATAGGCGCCACCGCTCACGCTGCCGCCCATCAGCCCGACGTTGCGGATTACCGCGCCAAGGTCCGCATAAGTGAACAGGCCGACATCAGGCGTTCCCGGCCGGTTGATGGTGAGGTTGCTGATGGTGTGGCCGAGACCGTCGAAAACGCCGCCGGTTAAGCCGTATCCTGATGACCCAACAGGCGCAAAACCCGCGCCCCCGTTCCAGCCGGAAGTGGCGGTGGCGTCGATGTTGGCGCCCAGCGCGTAGTTGAGCGCCGTATCACCGTCCATGCCCTGCAAGTCGGTGGTCGTCGTGCTGCCCTGCGCGCCCAGGCTGGTGATGACGGTGTAGTTCTTCACCGCGCCGTTCGAACCTTGCTTGGTGGTGAAATTAGTGGTGCTCGCCGGCAGGTTCACCGCCGCGCCGTTGCCGGTAATGATGTTGCTGGTGTTGTTCAACGCGACTGCGCCCTGGCCGAATTCCAGCGCCAGGCTGGCACTGGCGGAGGCGTTCAGGTTGGCGTTGATGTTGATGTTGTTCTGCGCGTTGAGGGTCAATTTGTTGACATTCCATGCCACGATGTCGTTGACGTTGATGTTGCCGGAGGTGCCGCTTGCGCCGCTGGTGCTTTGGATGCTGAAGTTGCCGCCAGCCAGCGCCGAACTTACCGCCGCGCCGGTCATGTCGCCGCCCGAGGCGGCGATGGTGAAATCGACCGGGTCGATCAGCCAAGTGCCGCTGTTGCCGCTGGGCGCCAGGGTGGTGACTCTGGCATTGTCGGCCACATGCACATGCGCGGCGGAGGTTTCGATGAAGCCGCCATTCGCCTGGGCTGAGCCTGTCGAAGCCTGCCCTTCGACAGGCTCAGGGCGAACGGCTGGTGCGGAAGCACCCAATGTGCCGCCGACATTAACCGTGCCTGCCTCCATGCCGCCCAGCAACGTAATCACGCCGTTCCGGTTCTCGACGCTGCGCGCCTCAATCACGCCGGTGTTGTTGACCACGCTGGCCAGCAGGGTGTCTCGAGCCCCGGCGGTCATGATCACCAGTCCGCCGTCGGCCCGGATCAGGCCGCCGTTTTCGGCCAGGCTGTTCAATACGCTTTGATCAACCTGCATATGCACCAGATTGTTGCCGTTGAAAGTCAGGGTGACCGCGTTGCCCGCGCCCAACGCGACGGTGCCGAGCTGGGCGGTGATGGTGCCCTGGTTGCCGACGCTGTTGCCGATTAAGGCGACCGAGCCCCCGGCTGCGTTAATCGTGCCTTGGTTGATCACGCTGCCGGTGCCGGAACCGGAAAAAGTCCGGCTGTTGCTGTTCAGGCTGGCGTCATTGACATCCAAGGTGGAGGCGACCAGGCCGCCGACGTTGACTTGCGCGCTCTGGCCGAACAGGATGCCGTTCGGGTTGATCAGGTACACTTGGCCGTTGGCGTTCAAATAGCCGAGGATTTGCGTGCCGCGGGTGTCGGCAATGCGGTTGACGGCTATCGCGGACGTGTTGGGCTGGACGAAGTTGACGGTTTCAGACTGTGCAATGTTAAAACTTTGCCAATTGGCCGACATAGTTTGGCTGGTTTGGTTGATGGTGGTGGTATCGCCGGTTTGACTGATGCTGCCGTTGCCGGACACAATCTGCCCGCCGATCGGTTCGGTATGGCCGACCGCTACGGTCAGCGATAACGCCGCCGCAAACAGCTTGCGGCTGGAACCTTTGCTGCGGCCGCGTGCGATTTCGGCGACCGGAATCCAGACCTTATGGGTATGGCTCCAGACCAGCCGGTAGATGCGGTTCATCGATGCGTGGCGTTTCATAAGGTTGTTTCCGTTATTGGTTATCCGTAGCAACTTAAGCTACAGCAAGGCCATTTGCCGATGTCCCCGCAAATGGGTTTTAACGGTCATACTAAATAAATCTTCGACACATGTATGTCCCTAGAACTAGGGACAAAGCAATCGTAAATATATGCTAATATTAATCGTCCAATAAGTTTTGGCATTCGTAAATGCTCAGTCCGGGGTCTGTACCCTACTCGTGCTGCCCGATCGCCAAAACGTCCAAAGCCAGCTTTGGACTCCCGATATAGCAAATACCGGAGTTCAAAGCTGGCTTTGAACGGCTAAACCGTGACCTAGCAAAAGAGCGAGCTTTTGCTAAGGTAAGACGTTACGGGCATTCAATATTAAGCGAATCCATCGAAGTGAAGCCCGTTTAGATGCAGAACTTTTGCAACTATTTTCCGGCCCCGCAAGGGTGTGATTAAAAGACTGGGGGCAATGCTGCTGACTTAAGCAGCGCAAAGCCCTCCCCAGAGGAATTTTTGCGCTTCGCACTGAACAATGACTGAACCTTTATCTTGATAAGTAAACCGCACTTTTAATCACACCCGTCCCGCAAGGCCACAGATATGCCCTCAACGAATGTAACAAACACAGAAGGCGGATTTCTCATGAAACGTTACTCAAGCAGTTCTCTGATCCGGGTTGCGCTGGTGGAGGACGATGTTCATTTCCAAAATGCTTTCATGGAGGCTATTCAGGATGCGCCCGACATGCTGCTTCTGGATGTGGCAGGCACCAGGGCTGAAGGACTGCGGACTCTGGATAAGATGCAGGCGGATGTGCTGCTGGTCGATCTGGGGCTGCCGGATGGCTCCGGCATTGATGTGATCCGAGCCTCACATGCAAAATGGCCCACTTGCAGTATTATGGTCAGCACTACGTTCGGCGATGAAATGCACGTTATGCGATCAATCGAGGCGGGCGCGTCAGGCTATCTGCTTAAGGACAGCGCCCCGGAAAGAATAGTATTTGAAATCCGCAGCTTGTATGCAGGGGGCAGCCCGATCAGTCCGTTGATCGCACGGCAGATTTTAATGCGCTTTAAGAGCAACGATCGCCCCGCTACGACGTTCGTCGAGCGGCGGCGCCAATCCGACAAACAGCCCACTACCCTGTCTCCAAGGGAGAGAGAAGTGCTGGAATACATTACCAAAGGCTTTACTTCGGACGAGATCGCCGGATTAATGTCCGTCTCGCGTCACACAGTGCTGACTTTCGTGCGGCGCATTTACGCAAAACTTGAAGTCAAATCCAAAGCCGAAGCGATTTTTGAAGCGCGTCAACATGGTCTGCTGGATGGCTGAACGTTCGGCAGGTAAAACATACCTGCGCCATTTCGGCCGGCTGCTGGCTCTCTGTTCAATACTGTGGCATCCATCGGCACAAGCCGATATGCCGATACACTTTACTTCTGCCGAACTGCTGTCTATCGATGGCATTGGTTTTTCTGCTCCCCCCGATTCGATTGATGCCGCCGATCTGCACGGCGAATGGATGCCGGTCGCTCTGCCTCATGTATTGCCGAGGCAACTGATACCTACTGCTGAGCCCGGCGATATTATGTCCAACCAGAAAACCGTGGTGAACTGGTACCGCCTGCAAGTACCGGCTACGAGTACGGCGCCAAAGTCCTCCGCAGCCACCCCGAGCTATCTTTATATACCGCGCTGGAAAACCATTGGCCAGATTGCCGTGTATGGCGATCAGCACCTGCTTTATCAGTCGCACGCCAGCCTACTGTGGAACGGCAGGAACCATCCGCTCTGGATTCCGATTAACGATACCGCAGGGGCGGTTCCGCCAAAGACCATCATGCTGCGCATTGAAAGCTTGCGTTCCAGTGGAAGCGCCATTTCAACCGTTTGGCTAGGTGACGAGCAATCGATAGGCTGGCGCTACACCCTTCGCAATCTGCTGCAAATAGAGATACCTTTCATGAGCAGCGCCGCATTTTTGGCTGTTGGCCTGTTTTCATTGTGCGTATGGCTAAAGCAAAGAAATGAGCCGCTGTATCTGATGTTTTTTTGCACCTCTTTGACAGGGTATCTACACAGTATGATTTACTATGTAGGCCTGAACCGGCTGCCGATTTCCGACCAATGGTTCGGATGGCTGGCTGTGGATTCTATGTGTTGGATGGTCGCCTCATCGCATTTTTTTCTAGTGTCTGTACACCGTCGGCCACAGCCGTGGCTAAACCGGGCTGTTATCGGTATAACTGCCGTGATCACCATTATCACACTGCCTTTTTTGACCAGCCTGCCGGGGGTGGCAAACTGGTTAACTCCTTTCTTGCTGTCACCGCTGTTTTTCGTTTTAATGTTCGTTATGGGGTTTGGGGCCTTTAGTTGCGATTTATACAGCTCGTGGCGGGTGAAATCTCGCGACGGCATATTGTTAGCGGGCTGGAGCGTGCTAGTGTCGCTGATTAGTACATACGATTTTCTACTAGTAAACAATTTTGTCAGCGTTGAGAGTGGATTTGTAAGTCCATACCTCAGTGGGGGAAGCTTTTTGATTTCCGTGTATATCATGCTCCACCGCTATATCGGAGCGATTGACGGGGTGAAGCAGGTCAATGCAACCCTTGAACAACGCGTACAGTTGCGCGAAGATGAGTTGGCTGCCAGCTACAACCGGTTGCGCGAAATTGAGCTCCAGCAAACGCTGAGCCAGGAGCGGCAACGCCTGATGCAGGACATGCATGATGGTCTGGGCTCGTCGCTGGTAAGCGCGCTACGGGTGGTGGAGCGCGGCAAAATGGCTGAAGCCGACATTGCGCAGGTGCTTAAAGGCTGTATCGACGACCTGAAGTTGGCAATCGATTCGATGGAGCCGGTTGAGGCCGATCTGCTGCTGTTGCTTGCGACCTTGCGTTTCCGGCTGGGGCCACGCCTGGAGAGCACCGGTATCGCATTGCTCTGGCAGGTTACGAACGTTCCGGCGCTCGACTGGCTGGACCCCAAAAATGCGTTGCATATTCTGCGTATTCTGCAAGAGGTGTTCACCAATATCATCAAGCACACTCAGGCCACCGAAATTCGTGTTGCAACAAGGGCGGATGGCGATTGCGTGCTGGTGACGATCACCGACAATGGGCATGGTTTTTCGGTGGATAGTGCGCAGAAAAGCGGCGGCAAGGGCTTGTCGAATCAAACGCGCCGTGCCCAATCGATTGGCGCTGAGGTTAGTTGGGATTCTAATGATTCAGGTACGTGCTTTACGTTGCGGTTGCCGGTAAGGCGCTATCAAATCTAGCGGTAGTCGCAGTATAAAGGTTCTGTCAATCTAAAAACCGGTACGCAGCCCCAGATAAAACGCCGCGCCGTTAAAATTAAAATCATAAGCCTCGGGGGTGCGCTCATCGGTGACGTTTTCGCCGCGCAAATACAATTCCGATTTCTTTGTCAGCTGGTATTTTAACAGGACGTTGACACGGGGAGCGGACTTGGCTCTGAACTGATTGGCTACATCAAACCAAAAGCCGCTATGGACGGTTAACTCCAGCCGCAACTTTAACGGCTGCAACAATTGCACTTCATTCCAGAAGACACTCTGGTGCTCGGGGCGATTCGGTACGTGCAATTTAGTCAACGGACTGATGGCTTGCATATAACTGTAATTTAATCCGCTTGCCCAGATGCCCGTCCAGCGGTGCTGCGACTGCATTTCCGCGCCCCAGACATCCACTTCGGGTATGTTACCTACTCGGGATATACCGGTTCTAGCATCCAACTGCATGCCAACCATTTGCCGGTAATTTTGATAATAACCGCTGATCTTGACTTCGCTTTCGGGCAACGGACGCCAACGCCCGCCGACTTCGCCGCCGGCACTATGCTCCCCCTGCAACGCATTATTGCCGAACACCGGATGCATCAGTTCGCTGACGCCGGGCTGGCGATAGCCGGTGCCGCCGTTAGCCCAGACGCTGAAGTTTTTCGGCAATGACCGGTTCACGCCTATCGTAAATACTTGATGATCGCCGTATGTATCGCCATGATCGAAACGCGCATCGGCGCTCCATTGCCAAGCGCCCATGACTAATTCCCCCCGCACATTGGGACTGACCACTGTCTGCATCGCCAGCGAGTTTTGCACCTGCTGGTGCTGGGTATTGATTCCCCACACCAGCAAAGCCTGATCCCGACTGTCTGCGCTCAGCGGCAAGCGATGGCTGTTTTTCCAGTCCAGCATGAATAACTGGCTGGTGATTGAATACGGCCTGATCAAGGTCGCTATCCCTTTCTGGCGGTCTTGGGTGTAACCAAATTGCAGCGAACTGTTCCAATACGGTGCTAGATCATATTGACCGCGCAACTGCGCCACCCAGGTTTCATCCGAAAACCTGCCGCGCCTGTCGTCCACCCAACCTATAGTGCGTCTTGGCAATACTAAGCCGGGGCCGTCGGTGTCTTCATCGGTGCGCACAAAATACACCGATGCATCCAGTCCGCCTCGGTTGAACTGCTTAGACCAGTTACCCGAGGCATGGGTCATGCCGAAGTCGTCACGTTCTGCTCCATTTTGTGCCTGACTGATGCCGTTAAAAATGTCGCTACGTCCGACAACGGCTGAAAAATCACCGGCCTGGGTCGTTAGGCCGCTACCGACAGCGCCGCGTACCGTATCGTAACTGCCGCCTTCAATACGCAGGAAGCTATCCTTTTCCTGTAGTTGCCGGGTCTGCAAATGTATGGCTCCGCCGAGTGTGCGGCTGCCATGCCGTTCGCCGCCTGAACCTCGCGTCACTGTTACCCGGTCTAAGGCATCCAGTGCATAGTGGCTCAATGAGTAAACTCCGGCAAAATTGCCGAATAAGGGTACGCCGTCCAAAGTGACTAGACCTTGTCCGCCACCGGCGCCACGTAAATTGATACCGGTTGATGCCTGCCCGCTGCTCTGAGTGAGCATTAAACCGCCCTGGCTTCTTAACACGCCGTTAATATCAGGCATCTCGCCGGCCTGCAACGCGTCCCGGCCTAATTGATTGCGCATGCGCGGCGGGTCAATTAATTCCGGATAAACCCGGTTGTCATAAACAGTCATCGGGCTTAGCGAAACGATGTCATTGCCTACAGGATGTAGGTAAGGGGCGTGAGCGGGAGCTTTTCCAGCTATTGCGCCGGCCGACAGGCACAGTAAAAAACTGTTCAGCGCCGCTACCGGGTACTTTTTGCCGAACAATATTCTTTGACGGCGTTTAAACTGGCTATTTGTTGAGTTCATATTTCTCGGCATTTAACTTGCGCCATGGCAAAGTTGCTGCTCTTTTTGTTTATTGTTAACTATTCAGCCACAGATTACACAGATTCACACTGATAAACTGAAATATAAATAACTCTCAAATATTTGAAAACAACCACTATTGAGGTGGGATTGCTCATGAGTTTTAAAAATGAGCCAACGTCGCCTAAAGCGCCTCCTGTTGGTTAAATGGCTCGTTTAAAATAAACAGCAACAGCAATCTGTGTAATCTGTGGCTGAATAGTTATTTATCCATCTTCTTTAAAGCAGTGACAGCCTCACCTAAACCCTGCTTTGCTGCCTTACGATACCAATCTTCTGCTTGGGCAATATCTTTTGCCACCCCTACCCCATCTGTGTACATATTTCCCAAACTGTATTGGGCGTGAGCATCACCCTGTGCAGCCGCTTTGCTGAACCAGGAAACGGCTAGACTGTTATCTTTCGCTACTCCCTGCCCTTTTGCGTACATCTGGCCTAAATTATATTGCGCAATGACATCGCCCTGTTCAGCGGCCTTATAACACCAATAAACAGCCGAATTATAATTTTGCTCCACGCCTTTCCCTGTCGCGTACATAAAGCCCAGTTTAGTTTGCGCCTCTCTATGCCCTTGGTTAGCTGCCTTGCTAAACCAATCAACTGCCTGTTTATCATCCTTGGCTATACCCTGCCCATTGGCGTATATCAAACCTACATTAAATTGTGCATCCGCATTTCCCTGATTCGCCAACTGCAAATAAAGCGGTAGCGCTTTTTCCACTTGACCTTGTTTAACAAATTGTTTGGCCTTTTTTACTAGATCTGCAACATCTTGATTAACGGGGGCCATTACTGCCGTTATTTCTAATCCGGGCTTATGAAGAATAATTGCCGTAAACACAATACCGACAATGCCTGTGAGCCAAAAAATCCAGCTTGATTTCTTTAAGGCCTGGATAATAAAGAGCTGTGCTTTAGCGAGCCCTGAGCCGATATTTTTCCAGAATTTATTGATTGTTGCCGCAGAGGTCGCAAAAGGACTTTTTTTAGCTGTTACCGATGGTGGGACATAGTTTTTTGTAATAATTTGCATGATCCGTTGCGCTTCATCGGTTGCGCACGCCCTGTTCTGCCTGTCTATCCATTGATCATGCTCGGCTCTTTTGGAGGAATCCGACAAAACGGCATAAGCGCTATTGATGGTTTTCATTATCCGTAACGCTTCTTCAGGTCCGCCTGCATATTTATCGGGATGATATTTTTGGCAGAGCACTTTATAAGCGGCCTTGATAACGCTTGCAGGCGCATTATGCGATACATTTAAGCTGTCATAATGAGTTCTGAATTTAGCCATACAGTTTTCAATTTTGTAAGGTACGCATCGCGCCCGTTTCCAATTCTACTCCAAGCTTAATAATGCTAGGCAATACGCACCCTATTTATTAACAAGCTTGATTCCGGTTTTATCAATAGTGATTGATTGTTGCTTGTACAGCGCCCCGATGGCCTGCTTAAATACTTTTTTACTAACTCCGAATGCAGCATAAATGGCTTCCGGAGGGCTTTTGTCACTTAGCATTAACACGCCATTATTGGCTTTCAGCTCGGCTATAATATTGTCGGTGAGTGATACGACTTTGCCGTATCCCGGCTGGTGCAAACTAAGGTCAATCTTATGATCTTCCCGTATCTGCTTAATATAGCCATCCAATTTTTGGCCTTTTCTGACCGGCTGAAACAACTCGTTTTCGTACAACATGCCCCAGTGGCTATTGTTGATGATGGCTTTGACGCCCAAATCGGATTTATCGGCAATGATCAGAGACACTTTTTGGCCGACTTCAAAGTCAACCGATTCATCACTGAGCAATTTATCAATCTTGGTGGTCGCGGCAATGCGGTTTTGATCGTCGAGAAACACCTTAACCAAGTAAGATCGCCCTACTTCCATCTCATGATATTGCTCACTGAAAGGAACCAGCAAATCTTTAGGCAGCCCCCAATCCAGGAACGCCCCCACGTAATTAAGCGATACCACTTTCAGCCACGCTATATCGCCTACTTGGGCTAACGGCTTTTTGGCGGTAGCAGCCAAATGGCCTTCTGAATCAACATAAACAAATACATCCAAGGTATCGCCGAGCTGGCAGTTTGCCGGCAGTTTTCTGTCGGCCAACAGCACTTTTCCCGAGATTCCGTTATCGAGATAGACATCCGCACCTTGTTGTTTAACAACTTTCAGTTTATTTATTTTGCCGATATTTATCATAACTTATTTGATAGATTTAGGTTTAGTACGCATCATCCGCGAATGATGACACTTAAATGTAGCAAAATTTTTTAACTCACCACGAAGACACGAAGAGCACGAAGAAATAAAACTTCGTGCTCTTCGTGTCTTCGTGGTGAATTTTCAACATCATTCTCAGTGAATATCCAATATCAACTGGTAATCACAAACCGTACCGCATCCAGTCTTAACTGCGCTGCCTGAATGTTCTCATGCGCCAGCATAGTCATATCCTTTAACTGCTCGATTTCTTCTGTCCTGATGGTCGGATTAACTTTTTTCAGCCTGACCAGACGTTTGATCTCATCGCTTAACGATGCCAACATAGCTTGAGTTGCCTGATCGACTAACTGCCGCATCTCGGCTTTGGCTTTTTGCTCGGCCAGGATCAACAGATTGATAAGGTGCGGCCGCTGGCTGTTCAAAAAGGCGATGATTTTATGTTTATCAAACTTGATACCGGCTTCAACCAGGTCACGGTGGTCAATCTCCGTACTTAAATCCTTTGTGTTTTGATCGATCAATACCCGAATCGGCGTATGCGGTAAAAACCGTCCAATTTGTAATTCGGCAGGCGCACTACACTCGACAATAAATAAACACTCCAGCAAAAACTGTCCTGCTTTAAGATCGCTATGTTTAATCACACTGATTGCAGCGTTGCCGGTTTCGCTAGACAAAACCATATCCATCGACGCAGTGACAATCGGGTGTTCCCATGTCATAAATTGCATATCTTCCCGCGCCAAAGCAATCTGCCGGTTAACGGTGACGGTCATGCCGTCTTCAGTTAGTCCGGGGAAATGCGAAACACGTAAATGGTCGCTGGGACGGACAATAAAGCAATCCGGCGAATGGAACTCGGTATCCACGCCGTAGCATTCGAACACATCTTCCATATAAGGCCAAAGCACACCTTCCTTCTCATAAACGTTCAGCTGATCGATAAGCTGATCGGCCAATTCTTTGCGGCAGGAGTTCAATTCCAACAATTGATCGCGACCGTTATGCATTTCTGCTTCAAGCTCAATGCTGAGCGCCTGGGTCTTGGCGATAAGGGCATCAATATCACTGGGACTTTTACTATCCAAAACAGCCGCCAGCTCATCGCGCAAAATATCCGCAACCCGCTGGGCCGACGAGCTGTTACAGGCGAACGCATTCAGGCCTTCATCATACCAACGGTACAATACCGCACACTCGGTGTGCTCCAGATACGGCACATGAATCTGGATAATATGTTTCTGTCCGATACGATCAAGACGGCCTATACGTTGTTGCAACAAATCGGGATTGGTCGGCAAATCCATCAGTATCAAATGATGCACAAACTGGAAATTCCTGCCTTCACTGCCGATTTCAGAACAAATCAACAGCCGAGCCGCACTGTCAGGGTCCGCAAAATAAGCCGCAGCTCGGTCGCGCTCGATAATGCTCATGCCTTCATGAAACACCGCCGAAGCAATACCAGCTCGGTTTTTTAGGGTTTGCTCGAGGTCAATCGCAGTTTGCGCGTGTTTACAGATTACTAGCGCTTTATCGCCAGGGATGGTGTGTATGCCGCCAACCTGCTGGGAGCCGGTGCGGCGATGACCTGCCAATTGCTTAACTTTATCCACCAGCCACAGGTAGCGCGGATCTTGTTGCCAATCATCAGCATTTGGCTGACCGCTTAAGGCATAACCATAACGTTCCCGCTCGGGAAAACCCTGCACAGTTTGCCGCGAATTCCGAAACAAAATCCGCCCGGTACCATGATGATCCAGTAACACCTTAATTAATGTATCGCGTGCCGCTGCCGATTTTTCAGGATCGTTCAGGTTTCTTAGTAAGCCGTCGACATTGTCATCTTTGAGTAACGCGGTTAAATGTTGCTGCGCTTCTTCGTACAGGTTTTCCTCCGCCAGCAATAACTTGGCCGCGTCAGCCACCGGCTCAAACAAGCGCTCTTCTTCGACGAAAGCCGCAAAACTGTAAAATCGGTCGGGATCGAGCAATCTTAACCTTGCAAAATGGCTTTCCTTGCCCAACTGCTCAGGGGTTGCCGTCAATAAAATAAGGCTGGGGGAAATTTGCCCGAGTTGCTCAACAAACAAGTAATCAGCGCTTGGCGCTTGTTCACTCCATTCCAGGTGGTGCGCTTCGTCAACTATCACCATATCCCAACCCGCCTCTATGGCCTGCTGCCGACGGCGCGGGTAATTGGAAAAAAAGCCTTGGCTGCATAAAATCAGTTGTTCGGTTAGAAATGGGTTATCGGCATCTGCATCATCTTCGCTTGCTGTCTCCGATGAGATTGCGGCGTCAGCGAGCATATCGTCTTCGACATAAGCGCCAAGACAGCGAGCCTCGTCAAAAATACTGAAACGCAGGTTAAAACGCCGGAGCATTTCCACCAGCCATTGATGCAGCAGAGTTTCCGGCACGATAATCAACACCCTGTTGCTCAAGCCGTTGATCAGCCGATGATGCAAAATCAGACCGGCTTCGATAGTCTTACCCAAACCCACCTCATCCGCCAGCATGATTCTCGGTGCAGACCGGTTAGCCGATTCATGCGCAATAAACAACTGATGAGGAATAAGAGAGGCACGACCGCCCATCAAACCTTTAACCGGCGATTGCTGATGCTGTTGCAGCCTACGCCAAGTTTCATAGCGCAGCAAAAACCAGGCACTGGGATCGACCTGCCCGATAAACAGCCGATCCTGCGGTTTATTAAATTGGATATGATGATTTAGTTCGACCTCATCCAGCTCGACTTCCTGACCATCCTCGTTTTTTCCCAGATAAGTGATCAAGCCATCCTGCTCAATTAAATCAGTGACAGTCAATTTATACTCATCAATCGATTCGATAACGTCGCCAGCCGAAAACCGGACGCGCGTTAGCGGTGCGTTATCTTGCGCATACATACGCTTTTCGTCGCAAGCCAAAAAAAGCACTGTGACCCGCTTGTGCGCCACCTCAAGAATAAGACCTAAGCCGAGTTCGGACTCTGTGTTACTAATCCAGCGTTGGCCGGGGATAAACTGTTCCATTTATTAAGATACCATTAAGATTGGGTAAATAATGATTCAAGTAGGCTAATATTATAAGCGACACAGCAGAATTATTCCGGCAATTAATTGGCGCCTGTAACGGGCGTATTGTGATTCGGAAACTAGCTTTAGACTCTTTATTTAAACCACTACATTTGTTAAGCGGCCATTAAGGTTAAAGCGAATAATATAAATCCAAAGTTTATCACTGACCGATCTGCCTTTGCCGACTCGATATAGAACTCAACAGAATAACTTTATAAGGAAGACAACCATGAAAAAACCGTTTTTTTTAATCCCGTTATGTGCATTTGCAATTATTTATTCATCTGCATCCTACGCATCGGGAGGCGAAGGTCGCGGCCATGGCAAAGGGCATCATAAACATCATTATTCGGAAGATAGATATTACCCTGAGCAGCCCCGATATTCGAACTATCAGGATCCTCGCTCCCATCAAGGTTTAGCAGGTGGGGTTGTAGGTGGCGTTTTAGGTTATGAAATAGGTAATGGTAACCCGATTGCTACCGGATTGGGTGCCGCCGCAGGCTCTTACCTCGGCAATGGGGTTGCTGGAAGACGCTAATCCAAATTTGATTTACCGGTAAGCTTGTTTTGTTAACTGAACACCGAACCCTATAACTCAGAGGAAATATTCCATGAAAAAATCGCTTTTTTTAATTCATTTAATTGTCGCTGTAATCCTGTTCTCACCTATGTCCTATGCTGATGATGACGATTGGGGGCGTGGTCATGGTTGGGGACACCATGGTCACGGTTGGGGGCACCATCACCACTATGACTATTATCCTCAACCGCAAATAAATTATTACCCTCAACCACAGATTAACTATTACCCAGCGCCGCAAATTAATTATTATCCTCAACCTCAAGTTAATTATTATCAACGGCAAGCACAGTATTCGGGTGATCCACGCTCTCACCAAGGGTTGGCGGGGGGAGTGGTTGGCAGCGTTTTAGGTTATGAAGTAGGTAACGGCGACCCTATCGCCACAGGATTAGGCGCCGCCGCCGGTTCCTTTCTAGGCAATGAAATAGGCGAAAACTCTCAAAGAAGATGGTAATCCTATCTGTTGGCTAATTATAAGCAAAAGGGATTCAGCACTAAGTATCAGACTGAATCCCTTGATTCTCCATTCAAGCGGAAAAATTAGAGCTTTCCCCCCCCATAAAACGTTTAAATCTTGTCCTGCACCTGAATATAGCTGTATTTTCATCATATATACTCAATCGTAAAGAGGTGCAGCAGCCGTACTTGTCCAACTGCGAAACTACGCCTCAAAAGCGCTCCCTCATTTGCAACAGTTATGGCAAATATGGCATTAGCCATTGAACCATGAAGGCAAACGCCCACCCGACTCATCGCTACTCTTGCATAAACTCGGCAAACCGCTCCATGTGCACTCGCCTCCTCCTTTGAAGTCATACCTTTAAGCTTATTTTGGGCGCTCTACCTCTAATATTCATACGGTAGTTTTACTGAAGAAAAAAATGTTATACTCAAAACATCTGAAGAAAATCCGATGTTATCAAGATAATCTGCGTAAGCAGATGATTTAATTGTCTTTAACTAAAGGATTACGCTGCTTATTCTAAGCCCTAGTCAGTCATATTTGAAAAGTTACCGAATCTGTAGACATAATAATCAGCAAGCATATGGAATGTATTTATTGTATAAATGCATTCTTTCCCACATGCTACATGAAATCAGAAATTGATTCGGCAGAGGTGTCTTGATTTTTGACTTTTTCGAAAAGCGCCCGCGCTATTTTTTATTTAGCTTGAATGGTGAGCTCTGGAATACACATACGAAATCCACTTATGACAGAATTACCGCAAATCTTTCGCACCCTCCTGTTGGTGGATGATGAAATTAATATCATTAATGCTCTTAAGCGTACTTTGCGACCTGATGGTTATATCATCCTGACCGCCAATAGCGGCGAAGAAGGTCTAGCCTTATTGGTAAAGCACGAAGTGGGCGTCATCATTTCCGATCAACGCATGCCGCATATGACTGGCGTGGAATTTCTACGCAAAGTTAAAATACTTTATCCCAAGACATTACGCATTGTATTGTCCGGTTATACCGAACTTGAATCAGTCACCAGCGCCATTAACGAAGGTGCGATTTATAAATTCTTAACCAAACCATGGGATGATGAATTGCTTCGAGATAACATTCGCGAGGCGTTTCAGTATTATGAAATGGACCAGGAAAATTTACGTTTAACCAAGGAACTTCAATCTGCCAATGACGAACTCTCTATACTCAATCAAAACCTTGAGCAAAAAGTAGCCGATAAAACCCGTGAAATTGTACACAGTATTAATTTATTGCAAATTTCACAGGAAATTCTTGAGCATTTACCGATAGGCATTATTGGCATTGACGAGCAGCATATGATCGTAGTCGCCAACCGACGCGCCGAGGAAATATTCTGCCAACCTCCCTGCACCTGTCTATTCGGTCTTATGGCCGGTGATGTTTTACCCGAAGTGCTTTTGCAATTATTACAAACCGTCTATCCTGATGACGTTGTACAGATTGATGGCGGCATTGTAACGTTGAATGAAGATATTTCCATGCATGTATTGATAAGCTCAATGGGAGATATCAGCCAATCGAAAGGAATCATCATTATACTGTCAGCATCAAAGGAAAATTGAAATGCCCACCTTTGAAAATAAATTTGCGTGTTTGGCGGACTTGCCGTCAATGCCGGTATCGCTTACAGAGGCAATACAACAAATTAACGGCAAACAAAATCTGACCACCCTGGTTGATAAAATTGGTCAGGATACCTCCATGGTAGTACGAATTTTACGTATCGTTAATTCACCTTTCTACGGTATGTCCAGAGAAATAGGCTCTTTGCGCGAAGCTATCGTATTACTGGGCCTTAACCGAATAAGAGACATGTTAATTAGTATCTGTTTTTCGAAAATGCTGCCTGTACGGCATAAAGACTTTGATTATAACCAGTTCTGGCATCACAGCATGGCCGTTGCCGAATGCACCCGACAACTTGCAAACTATGCCGGCGCCAGTCCTGACCTGGCTTTTACAGCTGGACTGCTACATGACATCGGAGATCTGATAATTGCCATGATTTTTCCAGACAAATTCAGCCAACTTGTTAAAACATCTGCAAAGTTCGGAATAGAGGCTGAACAAGAGTTATTAGGTTTTAATCATACAACCATAGGCGGCAAAGCCGCACAATACTGGAATCTTCCAGTGGCTATCCAAGAGGCTATTGAGCAACACGAAACACCGCCCAGTCCCAATACCGGCAAGTCGCTCGGATTGCTGGTCTATACCGCCAATTCATTGATTATCAGAGTAGAACAATCCGATGAATCGACTTTGGAGGAACCGCTTGCCATACTCAATATTTCAAGAGACCAAGCGGCATATTGTACTAATAGCGGGCAACAGTTTGCCAACCAGATTCTTACCCTATCTTAAACAGGAAAAATATACCGTTAAATGATTGTGCCATAATACCTACAATACTCTTCTTTAATTTCTTGCAAACGACATGGCTATTTTAAATTGGAATAATCAACTGATTCTAGGTATAGACTCCGTTGACGAACAACATAAACATCTTATCGATTTAGCCAACCAATTGGACGAAGCTGTGGCCATCGGCGCTGACCGTGACACCATCATCAGAATTGTAAATAGCTTAATTGATTATACGGTGCACCACTTTCAGCATGAAGAACAACTGATGTCGGCTGCAAAGTTTAATCCAACGACATATGCCGTACATGAAGCCGAGCATAAAGAATTTGTGGCAAAAATGATAACGGTCCAGCGCGAAGTCGAGGCCGATATTAATGCTCTTTCAGAGGACTTGGTGGACTACTTGGTCAACTGGCTTTGCCATCATATCCTCAGTACCGATAAACGAATGGCGATCAGCCTTGTTAACGGCATTGATGCTGAGCAAATCTGCATCGATAAGCAAGAACACCATGAAATTATGCAGAGTAATCTGTACTCGGCCTTACGCGAAAGTGAAAGCCGCTTTAAGGAATTAGCCGAAAATATTTCCGCATTGATCTGGATCACCAATGCTGATCATATGCCGATTTTTTGCAATCACTTTTGGTTCGCAACTTTTAATTTACCACCCGAAATACCCAGCCGCGAGCAATGGCTAAACGCCATTCATCCTGAGGATCGGGACAAAGTAACCCAAACCTATAGTCGTGCAGCTGAAGAACGCAGTAAATTCAAAATTCAATATCGTTTGCTGAGCACCGACGGCAAAATTACCTGGATTTATGAAACAGCTGCTCCTAGAGTGCGAAAAAACGGCAGCTTTGCCGGCTTGATGGGTTGCGGCATGGACATTACCTCGCAAAAACAAGCCGAAACGGTGCTCGCTCGCAGCAATGCGCAATTGGAAGAAGATGTCCAAAAGCGCACCCAAGAACTTATCGAAATTAATCGAACCTTGGAATTTGAAAAAAATCAACAATTGCTGCTGAATGATCAATTAAAAGAAACGCAAGCGCACCTAGTGCAATCGGAGAAAATGGCGTCCATTGGTCAACTGGCTGCCGGCGTAGCGCATGAAATTAATAATCCTATCGGTTATATCAACTCCAATCTGACTTCCTTAAAAAATTATATCGATAATTTGCTGGCACTCGTAGCTGTTTATGAACAGGCTGAAACAACGAATTCCGATACCGAACAACTCGCACAAATTAAGACCTTTAAACAAAAAATAGATCTGGAGTTTCTAAAGACCGATGTACTCGATTTATTAGAAGAATCTCATGAAGGCGCTACACGGGTGAGGCAAATCGTTCAAAATCTTAAAGACTTTTCTCATCTGGGTAGTGATGATGATTGGCAATGGACTGATTTGCACGTAGGGCTTGAAACTACCCTCAATATTGTTAACAATGAAATCAAATACAAAGCAAAAGTTGTCAAAGAATTTGGCGATCTGCCTGAAGTAAAATGCTTGCCGCACCAGCTTAATCAGGTATTTATGAATTTACTGGTCAATGCGGCGCATGCTATTGAAAATGAAGGCGTTATAACCTTGCGTACAGGAGCAGAAAACGATCAGGCGTGGGTGGAGATCAGCGATACCGGCAAAGGCATTGCTCCTGAGCATCAAAGTAAAATTTTTGATCCTTTCTTTACTACCAAGCCGGTTGGTAAAGGAACCGGGTTAGGACTTTCGGTCTCCTATAATATTATCCAAAGACACCAAGGGGAAATTCAACTAAGCAGCCGATTAGGCCAAGGAACGACCTTTAGAATTGTCTTACCTATTAACGGCGCGGTTATTGAAAATGCATAAAATGGCAGTCTTGCCGATTGAAATAAAACTGGAGTGGTTATGCTGACTGAACAGGTTAGCGTTACTAATGACAAACTTCCAGCGATATTGTTTGTCGATGACGAAGCGAATATGCTTAAAGCCTTTCGTCGTTTATTTCATAATGAGGCTTATGTCTCCTATTTTGCATCAAGCGGCGCAGAAGGTTTAGAGGTATTACGACAACATGCCGTTGACCTGATTATTTCCGATATGCGTATGCCGGAAATGAACGGTGCGGAATTTTTAACCCAAGTTTTCATGCAATGGCCGGAAACCATCCGCATTCTGCTGACCGGCTATGCCGATTTGCAATCAACCATTGAAGCCGTCAATAACGGGCGTATTTACAATTATTGCAATAAACCCTGGAATGACGAAGAACTTAAATTGCTGGTTCGCAATGCCCTGGAACAAAAGCGTCTGCGCGAGGAGCGGGATCGCTTATCCGATATTGTTCATCAGCAAAATAACGAATTAAAAGAGCTCAACGAACACTTGGAAGAAAAAGTTGAGCATCTGGCGTTTCACGACCAGCTCACCGGTCTGGCTAATCGGCGGCTTCTTTATGACCGGATTAAGCAGGCTTTGGTTTTCAGTGCGCGTAGCGGTCGGATGGGAGCTTTATTGTTTATTGATTTGGATAACTTTAAAACACTCAACGACACCATCGGCCATGATATGGGTGACTTGCTGTTGCAACAAGTTGCGCAACGTCTTCAGTCTTGTGTACGCGAAGGCGACACTATTGCCCGTCTGAGTGGCGATGAATTTGTGGTGATGCTGGAAGCACTGAGTAAACACGATCTTGAAGCGGCGGCACAGGTCGAAATCATCGGCAATAAAATTTTGAATATTATCAATAAGCCTTATCAACTTGCTTCATATGACTATCATTGCACTGCCAGTATCGGCATCGCTTTTTTTAGCGATCACGACCAGTCCAAGGAAGAACTATTGAAGCATGCCGATATTGCCATGTATCAGGCTAAGACGGCCGGCCGCAATACTTTGTGTTTCTTTGATCCGCAGGTGCAAATTAATCTTGCTTACCGCGTTGCACTGGAAACAGATTTACGACTGGCATTGGCAGAAAACCAGTTCAAGCTTTATTATCAACCCCAGGTT
Source organism: Methylobacter sp. (assembly GCA_036561025.1). GTDB lineage: Bacteria > Pseudomonadota > Gammaproteobacteria > Methylococcales > Methylomonadaceae > Methylobacter_A. Next base: position 56,183 of record DATBQB010000019.1, read on the forward strand.
TGCCGCAAAGGCAAAATCATCGGCGCTGAGGCATTGATTCGCTGGGATCATCCACAACGTAAATTGCTCTCCCCTTTAGATTTCATCACTTTGGCAGAGGAATCCGACTTAATATTACCTATTGGACAATGGGTTTTGGAAACGGCTTGCGCCCAGATCAAAATCTGGGAAGGCAGTTTCCATACCCAACATTTACAGCTTGCCGTCAACGTGAGTGCAAAACAATTCCATCAGACCGATTTTGTGGAACAAGTGTGTCAAATTTTGCACCGTAGCGCCATCAACCCTGAAAGGCTTAAGCTGGAACTGACGGAAACTCTGCTGCTCGACAATATCGATAACACCATCCTCAAGATGAAAGCGCTCCGTGAAATAGGCGTGCGCTTTTCCATGGATGATTTCGGCACAGGCTATTCGTCATTATCCTATCTGACACAATTGCCATTCAATCAACTCAAGATTGATCAATCCTTCGTGCGCAACATCAATGTAAAAACCACTGATGCAATGATTGTGCAAACAATCATCGGCATGGGCAACAACTTAGGCATGGAAATCATCGCAGAGGGGGTGGAGACTGAAGTGCAACGCGATTTTTTGGAACAACATAACTGTTCGGTCTATCAGGGGTTTCTATTCAGTAAACCGGTACCAATTGAGCAGTTTGAATCATTACTGAAACCAAAGTAATCAATTTACGATGAGCAGCAGTAAGTTGAGAGGTACAAGTTTTGCAAAATTCCATTCAGTTATGCCGACCAGGAACTTCTCCGAGAATAGAGAAACAATGCTTATCCAACATTCCTTATTTTCCTTTACAATTCCAAATAGCACTGACCAGTCAGTTAGGTCAGGAAATGCCCTTTCGAATTGTATTACCTATTTTTCCCGGAGCGACTTTTGAAAATGCGTAAAATGGCAGTCATGTTGATTGAAATAAAGCTGGGGTGGTTATGCTGACTGAACAGGTTAGCGTTGCTAATGATAAACCTGCCGCAATATTGTTTGTCGATGATGAGGCGAATGTGCTTAAAGCCTTGCGCCGCCTATTTCATAATGAAACTTATGTTACCTACTTTGCCCCAAGCGGCGCAGAAGGTCTGGAGGTATTACGACAACATACCGTTGACCTGATTATTTCCGATATGCGTATGCCGGAAATGAACGGCGCAGAATTTTTAACCCAAGTTTTCACGCAATGGCCGGAGACTATCCGCATTCTGCTGACCGGCTATGCCGATTTGCAATCAACGATTGAAGCCGTCAATAACGGCCGTATTTACAACTATTGCAATAAACCCTGGAACGATGAAGAACTTAAGCTACTGGTTCGCAATGCTCTGGAACAAAAGCGCTTGCGCGAGGAACGGGATCGTTTATCCGATATTGTTCATCAGCAAAATAACGAATTAAAAACGCTCAACGAACACCTGGAAGAAAAAGTCGACCAACGAACCGAACAACTCAGCAATGCTATGCAGCAGCTTGATAATGCGAATAAGAACCTAAAAAAGCAATATATTGATTCCATTAAGGCATTCTCACGTATTATTGAAATGCGCCCCGGCATTAAAAGCGGGCAGTCAAAATATATTGCAGAAAAAGCCTTACTGGTTGCGCGCGAACTGGGCATGGACGCAGAAGAGAAGCAAAATATTTTTTATGCCGGGTTACTGATACAAATCGGCAAAATGAGCTTACAGGATAGCTTGCTGGCAGAACCTTATTACTCAATACCGCTTATCGACAAAAGCCGCTATTTAAAACATGCGGTAGAAGGTGAGACTTTATTGAAGGGATTGACTCAGTTAAAAGGCGCATCCATTTTAATCCGGCATCAATACGAACGCTATGACGGCTCAGGCTTTCCCGACGGTCTGGCTAAGCAAAAAATTCCTCTGGGATCCCGTATCCTGAATGTCGTGGGCGATTATATCGCGTATCTTGATGGCTCAATGACTGGTGAAGCAATGTCTGTCAGCGCCGCAATCAATCAGTTAACGAGCCGGAAAGAAATCTATTACGATCCTGATGTTATCGACGCTTTCATTAAAATCCTCAAAGAAGATGTAACCTTTGTAGAAGAAGAGGAAGTGGTGGAACTCCCTGTTATTAAAAAATCATGGAAGACCAGCAGGCTAGTTGGCGGGGCGCAAAGTGGTACCAGTAGTGAACGCAGCCCGATTCTTGAAATTACCTGGATTCAATTAAAACCCGGCATGGAAGTAGTTAGCGTCTACTTTGATAATAAGCCTTATATTAGAAACTGCATTTTGGATCAAAAAATGATTAACAACATCATTGCATTAAGAGAAAACACTGGTGTAAGCCCCGTCATTAAAATTCGCACAGGAAAATAGGTCATGCATGGCTACCCTCTTCGGTTAAATGTAAATCCGCTCCGGGCAGATTTATCATGCATGGCAATGTGTCGTCCCCACGCTTCAGAGTGGGAATGCAACCAAATAACCTAGCAAATGGAAGAAAAGGTCAAGCAATATATCGAACAGTTCAAGAATGCTACGCAGCATCTTGATCAAGCAGATGAGTGTCTAAAAAAACTCGATATTGATTTCGTCAAAAAACTCTCGCATATTATTGAAACGCACCCCGGCATTAAAAGCGGACAGTCAAAATTTATCGCCGAAAAAGCCTTGCTGATTGCGGGTGGATTGGAGATGAGCGCAGAAGAGAAGGGAGATATTCTCTATGCCGGATTGCTGATACAGCTCGGCAAGATAAATTTGCCGTATAAATTGCTGATAAAGCCTTTTTATTCAATGTCTACTGCCGAAAGATACCGCTATTTAGGACATGCGATAGAAGGTGAAGTTTTATTGCATGGATTAACACAGTTTGAAGGTGCTATTACTTTAATCCGGCATCAATACGAACATTATGACGGCCAAGGCTTTCCCGATGGTTTAGTTGAACACCATATTCCTTTAGGATCCCGTATCCTCAGCGTGGTCAGTGACTATATAGCGTTTCTTGACGGTTCAATGACAGGTACAGCACTGTTCACCGACGCCGCACTCAGCCAATTAACGATTCGAAAAAACAGCTGTTATGATCCTGATGTTGTCGATGTTTTCATCAATGTGCTTAAAGGCGCAACCGTTGATGAACTCAAAGATGCACTCGCCAAATCGAAACTACTTGCTGTGGCTACAGAGCGATGGAGGAAAGGAGTCCTGCTCAATACGCAGAATAAGGCCCGCCGTTCCTCTACAATTGTTGAAATTGCATTGCCGCAACTAAGACTCGGCATGAAAGTAGACAGCATCTATTTTGGGAGTGAGCCTTATATTAGGCATTGTATTGTGGATCAAACGATAATTGACAATGTCATCCGATTAACAAAAGTCAACGGTACATATCCTGTCATTAAAATTGTCCTGAATGAGAGATAGTCCCTGACATGCATCCTTCGAGGCAGTATAAATGACTATTCGCGCCTAAGGATGGCTATTTATCTTCTCATCAGGAAGTAAACGGTCCACAGTCTCAAGAAAATGCGTAACATCAATAGGCTTGGTAATATACTCATCAAAACCCGCCGCTATACCCTTCTCAATATCGCGTGACGTAGCATTGGCGCTGATCGCAATCACCGGAGTTTTTTTTGTGGAATCCAGGGAACGTAACACACTTAACACCTGATAGCCGTCCATGCCCGGCAAATTAATATCGAGTAGAATCAGCTCAGGATGCCGCGCCGAAGCAAGCTCCAGCCCCAATTCCGGGTTATGCGCCGTAATGAGTTGCACTTGCGGGTTCCTGCCCAGAATCTGGGCGACCAACCTAAGGTTGGCTGGGTTGTCCTCGATATACAGCACGGTATACCGATATTCATCGGCAAACGCCGCCCTGGTTGTGATTGCTTGTTCTTCCAGGTTATTACTTTGGCTACCCCGCTCTGGAACAACTTCCGGCAGTTCGATCCAAAAAGTACTGCCTCGCCCCTCTTCGCTGTCCATGCCGATAGTTCCTCCCATCATTTCCACAATCCGACGGCTGATGGTCAGGCCGATGCCAGTACCCTCAATAGCCGTGTTTTCGGCACCCAAACGTGAAAACGGCTGAAAAAGTTCCTGTTGCCGCACAGCCGGTATGCCGTAGCCTGTATCAGACACCGCCAAACGCACAAGACCATCCTGCACACTAGCCAGAATCTCCACCTCTCCTTGCGGGCGGTTATATTTAATGGCATTGGAAAGCAGATTTAACAATACCTGCTTTAATCGGGTGCGATCCGCGCGAATCACATAACCGCCAATTACCGCATCCTTTATGGCGATACCTACGCCTTGGGCAATAGGCTTAACCAGCGCCAAACATTCCTCTATCAGTTCGGCGCAAGGCAGCGGCTCCAGCGACAAATTGATATTGCCCGACTCAATCCTGGACAGATCCAATACTTCGTTGATAAGTTCCAGCAGATGCCGGCCGGCCTTGATCATCTCACCGACATAATCCGCTTGTTCTTCACTGAGTCCCGCATCTATTTCCAATAGCTGCCCGAAGCCCAAAATAGCATTCATCGGTGTGCGCAGTTCGTGCGACATGCTGGACAAGAACTCGGATTTGGCATTGTTAGCACGCTCTGCTTCGTCCTTCGCGGCTATTATTTCCTGCTCGTACTGTTTGCGTTCGCTAATGTCGCGCAGGATGCCAACGAAATACTTTGTTTCGTCGATTTCCATCACTGTAATCGCCAGCTCCATCGGAAAAACCGTGCCGTCCTTGTGTTGTCCAGGCAACTCAACCTGTTTACCGATAATACCCGCAGGCTGCCCGGCCATGTATCGGGCAAGATACCGGCTGTGCTCGCTACTATAAGGTTCCGGCATTAACAGATTGACATTGCGATTAATTACCTCGGACATGCCATAACCGAACAGTTTTTCCGCAGCAGGATTAAAAGAACCGACGATACCGACAGAATCGATAGTGATGACTGCATCCGCCACGTTTTCGATGATATGGTTGAAAACAACCAATCGAGCCTGCTTCTCCAAAATTTTGAACTCGGCAAGTTTGCGGTTGGTAATGTCCTGCACCACACCCAACATATTCTGAGGAGCACCATCCTCCGCGCGCACCACATCGCCACGCTCCAGCAACCAGCGTACCGTGCCATCCGGCCATACGCAACGGTGCTCGATATTGTATTCAAGGCCCAGTTCCACGCAATCGTTAACCGCATCGATCACTTTCTGCCGATCGTCAGGATGCACTGCTTTAAGAAAATTTTCATAGGTAGCGTCCTGCTTACCCTCAGAATAACCGAACAACGGCGGTATGCGTTCCGACCAGAGCAGTTGGCCGGTCTGGATGTTCCAGTCCCAAGTGCCGATGTTAGCGTAGAGCTGACTGCGACGCAGCCGCTCTTCACTTTTAAATAGAGCATCCTCAGCCTCGCGGCGCTCGGTGACATCATCGGAAATACCGATGAAATGGGTGAGACGTCCCTGTTCGTCATGTACCGGAGCTATGCGCAAGTCATTCCAGAACGGTGTACCGTCCTTGCGGTAGTTATGCACCAGCGCTTCTCCGGTCCGCCCCTCTCGTAGCGCCATACGAATTTCGTCCAAGCTCGGTTGACCGACTTCCTCGCCTTGCAAAAAACGGCAGTTCCGGCCAATCACTTCATCTCGGCTATATCCGGTGATGCGCTCAAAGGCGGGATTGACGTAAATCAACGGCATATCGGGTTTGCCGGCATCCGCCATACAGATACTGCTGGCACTGGCCTCCATAGCACGCTCTAACAGGCGTAGCCGCAACTCGGCTTCTTTGATGCGAGTTATATCGGTGCGGATCGAAACGTATTGATAAGGTCGTCCGGTATTATCCAAAAAAGGCACAATACTGGTTTCAACCCAATATAGGCTGCCGTCTTTGCGCCGATTGCAAACCTCGCCCCGCCAAATATTACCTTGCCCAATGGTAAACCACATATCGCGATAAAATTCGGGAGGATGTCCGCTCGACTTGACGACACGATGGTCTTGCCCCAGCAGTTCATCGGGACTGTAACCGCTAACCTCGCAAAAACGATCATTAACGTAAATGATGATGCCGGAAACATCCGCCGCACTGACAATAGCATGGGCGTCAAGAGCCTGCTGCTGACGTTCCCGCTCGTAAAGCGTAGCGCGTAGCGACTCCGCTTGCTCCCGTGCCTTACGAAAACGCCGCGCGTGCAAAACCACAGCAGCAACCAAATGGCGAGGATCAACCGGTTTAGTCAGAAAATGATCGCCGCCGCGATTCAGCGCCAATAATTGCCTGGATACACAAGTTTCCGCCGATAGATAAACAATCGGCATTTGGGAATACCGTTCATCATCGCGCAAAATGGCCGCCAGCTCAGGACCGGAGCACTCCGGCATATGCATATCCAGTACCAATACCTCGGCCGCAAAGCCCTCCAGCATGTCCGGAACCTTTAGCGGATCGGCCGCTTCCAGCACCGTCATACCGGCTTGCCGAAGAATCAGGCCGTGAGCCGCCAACTGTTCGGGATCATTATCGACCAGCAACACGCGAAAAGGCACTTTCGGCACTAACGCTGTCGAGTCGGCAAGCACTCGCAGCAAGGTATCCTTATTTACCGGCTTGGTCAGATAACAGCTAGCGCCTGCTCGGTAGGCGGCAAGCTTCGCTGCCATATCATGCTGAGCTGAAATGAAGATGACAGGGAAACTGTTAAGGCACTGCTCTTTCAGTTTTGCGATAGTGTGCGCTCCCGCATCATCGCCTTCCGGAAACATCGTACCTATTATTACCGCAGAAGGAGGCTCCGATGTTAGGCTGGCGGCGATAAAAGCCGCAAGTTCGTGAAACACATTAATCCGATAACCCGCCTGTTCGAGCACGGAGCGCAGCCGGTCGGCCTGTTCCTTGTCATCGTCCACTATCACAACATGAGGGATTTTTGTCCGTCTCTTCGACATCTTCGAGACAAAACTGCGGCTCGGGTTGATTGTCTGCGCTTCAAGACTCGCCAAGGCTTTACGTATGGTATTCAATCCTTGTTCATCCAATATTCCATTAACAGGTAGCGCTGCCACAATCTGTTCCAAACCGCGTGCCGCCTCGGAGAGCAGCGCAAGACCATGAACACCCGCCGCACCAACCAAGCTATGTGCTTCACGATGCAAAGTCCCGAATGATTCTGTCCGACCACATTCAAGATCGGCCAATAAAGTTTTAAAAATATTTAAACGATCCGGCAGACGCGCAATAAAATCTTCCCGCATTTTGGAAAGGGTGGTCTGAATGTCATTATCCATGGTCGATTCTTGTTAGTTGATCAATAATCGTCTGTTCTACATCGAAAGCCACTTTCAGCCGCGCTCGGGAAGATCCCTGATGAAATCGTCGCGCATCCCGACAAGTAATAGGGCAAAGTCGGTATTCATTCGAATATCTTTTTTATTTTTAAATTAACGCAACGCGAAAACGATTCTCTTGCTCAACCATCAGCGCTGCATCAAGTACATTATTCAACAAGGCAACGGATTGATCAGGATGGTTCATTTATTATTTTCCGGCTCGGAAAACTGATCGCGAATCTTAAGAATTTCAGGCAATTGCTGTATGAACACATCTACAAGTTCAGGGTCGAAATGGGTACCGCGATTTTCCTTGATCAGGCAAACGGACGCATCAACCGTCCACGCCTTTTTGTAGGGGCGGCCCGAAGTCAATGCATCGAACACATCTGCAAGCGCCGCAATCCGCCCCGTCAACGGAATATCCTCGCCGGACAGACCTTGGGGATAGCCGCTGCCGTCCCATTTTTCATGATGAGTAAGCGCAATTTCGCCGGCACATTTCATCAAATCGGAATCGTCGCCTTCGAGAATATTGGCGCCGATGATGGCATGGGTTTTCATGATTTCCCATTCCTCGGGTTCGAATTTGCCGGGCTTAAGCAGGATATGATCCGGAATGCCAATCTTGCCAATATCGTGCATCGGACTGGCATGCAACATTAATTCGCAATCCGCCTCGTTCCAGCCGATGAATTTTGCCAACAAAGCCGAGATGTGACTCATGCGCAGAATGTGGTTGCCGGTTTCGTTATCGCGATATTCAGCAGCACGACCCAACTGCTGTACAACCTGCAGCCGGGTTCGACGCAACTCGTCAGTACGTATCTGCACCATTTCATCCAGTACGTCTTTCTGTTCATAAACCAGACGATGCGCCAACTGCGCGTCGAGCATGTTACGTACCCGCGCCAACAGCTCATTGCGATCAAAGGGCTTGGTGATGAAATCGCGCGCGCCTGCATTAAGCGCGCGCAATAAAAAATCCTGGCTATGCTGAGCGGTGAGGATCACTACGGGAGGAAGCAGCGGATCATTAAGCGCTTTGAACTGTTCCATTACCCCGAAACCGTCCAGATAAGGCATATTGATATCCAGCAAAATCAAATCGGTGCGTTGCTGTCGATAGGCTTCCAGTGCCTGCTTTGAATCCTGCACCAACACGAGATTGCTATAGCCCTGAGCGGACAGCATTTTATCCAGTAGTTTCAGGTTTACCGGTTCGTCATCCACAATCAGGATACGGGCAGCCTCTTTCTTGTACATAGTGTTTATTTCCATATCCTACATACCGAAAAAGAAATAACCGGCGATAGCCGCGATGCCTATGACCACTATTTTGATTTTATTGAACAAAGGCTGCTCCCGCCAAAAAAACAGCACACTTGCTTTCTTGAATTGATAGGCCCTAAACAGGTTTTGCTTAAAACGCCGACAAAAAGGCGGTACTGACCGCCACAGACGGTAGAGGCCATAAACGATAAAAGACAGTATTACATAAAAGACGATAACCTGAGTTTGATGAAGATCGGTCTCAAAGAAGTGTTCGATGAGGTGATCGAGATTTAACTCGATAAACTCAAATGAAAGATGGAGGATGTGGAGGAATAGCTCGAACAGGAAATGGACAAACTCCACCAACAAGCCGAATACGACATCGGGTATTGCGAGAACTATAATTACAGCGGCCAGGATAGCGCCATTAACCCAGTTGTGCAGCTTTCGCTTTTTATCCACATGCTTGGCCAACAATTCCCGATCTTCATCTTTCATATTTACAAAATGAGCGCCGATAAAACAAGGATGCGGACTATCGTTTGGGCTACCGTCTGGTTGAATATCTTTGCAATAAACAACTTGGCTGTACGTCACGATAACAGCCATGCTGGATGCCAGCTGTATCTTGATGATTAGAATATCGCCTTCTTTAAGCGTATCCTCACAATTAAAAGCCATTCCGCTTGCACTGATGTTAACGTTGTGGCTTTCATGTTCTTTAAATTGCGAGTCCGGCAGATTATCCTCCAGACTGGGCAATAACAATGTCGAATCCTGTACTTCCCTTTTAATATCTGTAGAAAACGAATGGTCATTCGAAATATTATTGAGAATAGGCTGATGATCGGCCGCCCATTTTTCATCTATTTTTTTGTAAGAGAGATTAACCTCATCATAAATCCGAAAAGAATCTCTTCGATTTTTATTTTTCCTCATGTTGACCTTGTCCATAATCTACAACCTCTAAACTTTTTATTGCCAGGATTTGATTACATTTATCACTCTTCAAACATTACATACTGGTTATTAGCCCACCCATACCCTGGCGTTTCTGAACAGGCGCATCCACGCGCCATATTCATCCCAGTCATCAGGATGCCACGAGTTTTGCAAAGTCCTGAAGCAGCGCTCGGGGTGCGGCATCATAATGGTAAATCGTCCATCCGTGGTGGTCAGCCCGGTAATACCAAACGGCGAACCATTAGGATTCGCAGGAAATTCCGTGGTTAATTCGCCGTAGTTATCGACATAACACAAAGCCACGGCACCCGCTTCAAGCGCAACTGCCGGATCTGCGGCAAATTCCGCGCGTCCTTCGCCATGAGCAATGGCTACCGGCATTCTGGAGCCTTCCATACCGGCAAATAATATAGATGGCGATTTTTGCACTTCAACCAACGCCACACGCGCCTCGAATTGTTCCGAGGTGTTGCGCATAAAGCGCGGCCAATGTTCTGCACCGGGAATGATGTCTTTTAATCCGGACATCATCTGGCAACCGTTACAAACGCCCAGGCCGAAAGTATCGGGGCGTTGGAAAAATGCGGCAAATTCATCGCGGCAGCGCGGGTTGAACAGAATCGATTTTGCCCAGCCGCCTCCTGCGCCCAATACATCGCCATAAGAAAAACCGCCGCAGGCAACCAGACCGGTGAAATCGGCCAAACTCACCCGACCGTGAATAATGTCGCTCATGTGCACATCAATGCTGGTGAAGCCGGCGCGGTCGAATGCCGCAGCCATTTCCACATGACCGTTAACGCCCTGCTCGCGCAGTATCGCGACTTTGGGTCTCACTGCGTTTTTAAAGGGTGCTGTCATGTCGTCGTTGACATCAAACGTCAGTTCAACATTCAAGCCTGGGTCTTCATCATCGGCGATTCGCTCAAACTGTTGCTGCGCGCATTCCGGATTATCACGCAAGGCCTGCATCTTGTAGCTGAGTTCAGACCAGATACTTTGCAATTCGGCTCGACCTGCGGAATAAATAACCTCTCCCAAATGGCGAACGATCAATTGTTGTCCGACAACTGCTTCTACGTCGCCTAAAGCGCCTACTGTTGATGCTCTACCTCCTGCATCCATGCAGTCGTCAATGACTTTGCCTATTACATAAATGCAATCTATCAGGCCCGATTGTTTCAACAGCTCCACGACATCCTTGCAATCGCTCTGGCGCACTTGCAATACCGCGCCCAACTCCTCGTTAAACAATGCCGCCAGCACATCTTCGCCCAAACTATCGAGCGTCAGAGTTACGCCCAGCCTGCTTGCAAACATCATTTCCGCCACTGTTGCCAGCAAGCCGCCATCTGAACGGTCATGGTAGCTGAGCAGTTTATCCTGAGAATTGAGCGTTTGTATGCTATCAAAGAAAGCTTTCAACAAACTTGCTTCATCCAGGTCGGGGCAGTCATCGCCGAGCTGGCTGTAAACCTGGGCTAGCACCGAACCGCCCAAGCGATTTTTACCGGCGCCCAGGTCAATCAGGATTAGAGTACTATCTTCATCCGGCACACAGCGCAGTTGCGGAGTCAGGGTCTTTGTAATATCGGCAACCGGCGCAAACGCGGTAATTACCAGCGACAACGGCGCAGTCATAGTATTTTCGCCCCATACCGTTTTCATCGACAAGGAATCCTTGCCCACCGGTATAGCGATGCCCAGCGCCGGACACAATTCCATACCCACGGCTTTGACGGTATCGAACAATGCCGCATCTTCGCCTTGATAGCCGGCGGCGGCCATCCAGTTAGCGGACAGTTTGATTTTTTTCAACGAGTCGATACTGGCGGCGGCGATATTGGTAATGGCCTCGCCTATCGCCATACGGCCGGATGCAGGAGCATCGATAACCGCAATCGGCGAACGTTCACCCATTGCCATTGCTTCACCGGTCACGGAATGAAAGCCGACTGCGGTGACCGCAACATCGGCCACCGGCACTTGCCAGGGACCAACCATTTGATCTCGTGCAACCAAACCGGTTACGGAACGGTCGCCAATATGGATCAGAAAACTTTTATCGGCGACAGCCGGGAATGCCAAGACTCTCTTGACCGCTTCGTCCAGTTTGATGCCGCTTAAATCCAGCGCTTGGGTATTGGCCGGAACATGCTCGACATTACGATGCAGCTTGGGCGATTTACCGAACAGCACCGACATCGGAATATCGACCGGCTTGTCGCCGAGCAATTCGTCGTTTAGCAATAAATGCTCTTGTTCGGTCGCTTCCCCGATCACTGCAAATAAGCAATGTTCGCGTTCGCAAAAGGCGGTAAATAATTCCAGCGATTCCGGTTTAATCGCAACCACATAACGTTCCTGGGCTTCATTGCACCAGATTTGCATCGGCGACATGCCTTTGTCGGCATTTTGCACTTTGCGCAATTCAAAGCGGCCGCCGCGGTCGCAATCGTGGATGATTTCCGGCACCGCGTTGGACAAACCACCCGCGCCAATATCATGGATGGACACAATCGGCGTATCGTTACCCATCGAATTACAATGATTAATGACTTCCTGGCAACGGCGTTCCATTTCAGGATTTTCCCGTTGCACGGAGGCAAAATCCAAATCTTCCGAACCGGCACCGGAAGCCTGAGATGAAGCCGCGCCGCCGCCGAGGCCAATCAACATGGCTGGACCGCCCAAGATGATGATCAACGAACCGGCTGGTATCGAATGCTTCTTGACCAGCATCGGCCGAATGTTGCCCAGGCCGCCTGCAATCATGATCGGTTTGTGATAGCCCCGAAATTCATTGTCTTTCCCCGGAACCGCTTGTTCAAAGCTGCGGAAATAACCGGTCAGGTTGGGTCTGCCGAATTCGTTATTAAAAGCCGCGCCGCCGAGCGGGCCTTCCAGCATGATAGTTAATGCAGAAGCGATACGTTCGGGCTTGCCGTTATCCGCTTCCCAAGGCTGAGGAAAACCGGGAATTTTTAAATGCGACACCGAAAATCCGGTTAAGCCGGCTTTGGGTGCAGAGCCGCGACCGGTCGCCCCTTCGTCGCGGATTTCGCCGCCGGAGCCAGTTGCCGCGCCCGGATAAGGCGAAATAGCGGTAGGATGATTATGCGTTTCGACTTTCATCAGCAAATGCGCATCTTCTTCGACATAAGCATATTCGCCGGTCTGCGCATTGCGTATGAAAACCTGCTCGGTTGAACCTGTCATTACCGAGGCATTATCGCTGTAGGCCGACAAAATGCCTTCCGGGCTTTTTTCTGCGGTATTGCGGATCATCTTGAACAAGGATTGCGCCTGCTCTACGCCATCTATCGTCCAATCCGCATTAAAAATCTTGTGCCGGCAATGCTCCGAATTAGCCTGGGCAAACATCATCAATTCGACATCGGTAGGGTTCCTGCCCAAGGCTTGAAAACTGTCAGTCAGATAATCGATTTCATCATCGGACAAGGCCAGACCCAGTTCGGTGTTGGCACTGACCAGCGCATCGCGGCCCTGCTCAATAATCCCGACACTTTGCAACGGCTTGGGCTGATGCGGGACAAACAGTTCGAGGTCACTATCGCCATCCAAAACAGTTTGAGTCATCCGGTCATGCAATAACGATTTTACCGAAGCCGGTAACGGCTGATTGACATCGAGCGTGTACTCAATACCCCGCTCGATACGCTTAACTTCTAATAATCCGCAACGCTGGGCAATCTCGGTCGCTTTGCTGGACCAGGGTGAAATCGTACCTGAACGCGGAACGACCAACAAACGCATCCCCAAAATATCTGCACCAGCCAGCATGGAGCCATAAGCAAGTAGTTGCTGTAAAATCCCGGATTGACTGTCGCTCAAGTCATTTTCAATATCCACAAAGTGAACAAACCGCGCTGAAACAGCCTTGATAGCGGGTTCTATAGACTGAAGTTCGGCCAATAGTTTGTTGATGCGAAAGTCGGAAAGCGCGGATGTTCCAGAGATTTTTAACATGTGGAAAAAAGGTACAAGGTAAAAAATGCAAGGTTCAAGGGGCGCGGTGCAAGTGTCGGTTTTTTAACCTTTTACCTTTTACCTTGCGCCTTTTACCTCAATAAATCACTTAGCCAAACCGGCTTTTATAGTGTCGTGCAAAAGCGTCAACAAACTTAAACCTGTCTTATCAGTCGCAGGCTTTTGGTCTTTATCCATAACAATGACATCGGTCTGCTGATTGTTTCCTACTAGTTTCAAGACATATTCTTGTTCAGTGACTTCAACTCCCTTGAAAAAAAAGTTGACCTCATCCAAAAAAGATCCGTCTTCCACTTCCTTTCTATTTGGGTCATATTGGACACGAAACAGTCTTTCTTCCTGATTGCGATTGGTCACTTCAATAGAGTTTCGGCTTAATGCTTTACCGACCATTCGCCAAGCTGTTTCTATCGGCGCACTGATATGCAATCGCTTGGTTTCGTGCTCAGAGTCAAGCAATGCAACTTGAATTAACTTCCGGTCTATATCAGGAGCTGTTTCAGTTGGCGAGACAGCAGAAGCGCCCTCGCCCGTTTCAGAGACCGGAGCATCAGTCGTTTCAGCGGCCGAAGCGGTAGGAACTTTTGCATTTGAATCGCCCGAAAGATCAGGCGGCAAAATCAGAGGTGGAATTTCAGTCGTAAACTGATAATCTTTTTCTTTGTCCGGAAATAAATTTTTTATATAAGTGCAGGCCGACATATTGACCAAAACAGCACCGATAATAAGCAGCCTGATTTTAATTTTCATAGCGCGTCAAATCACTTCGGCCTGACGCATCGCATCACGAACCGCATCAAAGCAATCTTCGGTCAACCAAGTCAGCGGCAAACGTATCCCCTTTCCCATCAAGCCCATTTCGGCAACAGCCCATTTAACAGGGATCGGATTCGACTGAATAAACAGGTTTTTATGTAATGCTGCTAATTTTTTGTCGATAGCTAAAGAGGTTTCTTCATCTCCCGCTATCGCCAACATAATCATTTCATGCACCAATTTTGGTGCGACATTACCCGTTACAGTAATACTGCCGTTGCCGCCCAGCAGGCAAAACGCGCGGCTGGTCGCGTCGTCGCCGGTATAGAGTGCAAAATCATCCCCGGCCAAATCGCGGATTTTTTTAACCCTGGACAAATCGCCGGTCGCCTCTTTAACGCCGACGATGTTCTTCAAATGAGACAATCGGCCAACGGTTTCCGGTAACATGTCACAGGCGGTACGTCCCGGCACGTTATATAAAATCTGGGGAATATCGACGGCTTCGCTGATGGCCTTGTAATGCAGGTACAAGCCTTCCTGAGTAGGCTTGTTGTAATAGGGGGTCACAATCAGACAGGCATCGGCTCCGGCTTCTTTGGCCAGACGGGTCAGGTTGATCGCTTCGGTAGTCGAGTTTGCGCCGGTTCCGGCAATCACCGGGATTCTACGACCGACATATTCGACAACAGACTTGATAACATCGCAATGCTCATGCTCATCCAGTGTCGCAGACTCGCCTGTGGTGCCGACTGCGACCAGTGCATCCGTTCCTTCTGCTATGTGAAATTCCACCAGCCTTTTTAAGCTCTCTTTATCCACCGCACCGCTTTCATCCATCGGTGTTACTAAAGCTACGATACTACCTTGAATCATGAAATCTCTCGATCAGAATTAATACTGTTACAAACCTAACTCTATTATAACAAGCAAATAGCTAAAACTCAGCTTGATACGCAATTTTACTGGTTTTTAGCCAAAAAACGACCTGAATCTTGCCGCACCATGAAGTTAACCTATTGTAGACGCATTAGTTTATATGGCCAGGAATGACGGCGCTAGAGAGGCATAAAATGGATTTTTCAAAATCGGCAGAGTTGCGGACTTCATGTTTTTAAGAATTGTATGTCCGACACTTAAAGTCTGGATGATCGGGTAACTAAGTAGTTTCACGATAAGCATTCACACCAATAGAACAGCCGATTTCTTTATGCAAAAATCATTTCAAACAGAAACTCTACCAATGCAGAGTTTTCCAACCGGGCGGCGTAAGAGAAATGTTAACGCGGCTTTTTCAAAGCCTGTGTAGAGTTATAAATTTCCAACTATCTTGATCGGTTGATCGATCTGTGGGGCAAAATTAGCAGCATCAATAGCCATTGTCCATGAGTCATATTCGAGTAGCAATTGAAATAGATACAGCCCATATAGGCTTTGCCGCAGATGGTAAGAGCCAAGTGAGACTGAAAGAAACTCCACTCAGCTTTTTTTCTGATTGGAATCAAATGAAGGAGATACACATAGGCAAGGAGCTAAGCCTAGAGCACAGTTGGATTAAATACCAACAGAGTAAGCAATTTTTAACCTGATTATCAATTTAGGAGAATTTCATGAAAACTTTAACCACAATATTAAACGCCTTTTGGCAGGAAGAAACAGGCCTGACTATGGTCGAATATGCGGTAGCGGGATCGCTCGTAACCCTTGCGTGTGCAGCGTCTTTTACAAGTCTTGGAACTGCGATAAGCACTGCAATTGATGGCATGATTGGACGAATGACACCTGCAACTTAATAGGCTATCTGTTTGTTCATCACAGACTAAGAAATACAAAGTGATAGGTTAATTTATTTCAGTTCAGTGACAAGGAGTCGACGGCGTAAGGGCGTAGCTAGAAAACTTTTTTCAAAGCTGGTGTGGAACTACCGACTTCATATAAAGCTAAAAAGAATTTTAATCGGATTTTGATCTGATTGAAGTGGAGGGAAAAATATATAAGGAAGTTAAACCTCGCGCACAGTCAGGTCGTGTGTCAGTGGGGTAAGCAATTTTCGACCTGATTATCAATTTAGGAGATTATCATGAAAAATTTAAACAAAACGTTAAAAGCTTTTTGGCAGGAAGAAACAGGCCTGACTATGGTCGAATACGCGGTAGCGGGATCGCTCGTAACCCTCGCCTGTGCAGCGTCTTTTACAAGTCTTGGAGGTGCGATAAGCACTGCAATTACTGGCATGATTGGACGGATGACACCCGCAACTTAATAGGCTATCTGTTTGCTCATCACAGACTGAGAAATTCAAGGTGGTGGGTCGGTTTAGTTGTACCTGTTATTTGCAAGCAGAACAGGAGCGGGTTCTTGTAAGGCTCGAACTAATTTAATCCATCACCAAGCAGATCCTACTGTGAGCGTTGTTGTCTCTATTGATTTTCAGGGCGAATGATATGTATCCATTCGCCCTGAACCAGTCGGAGATGAATGCATTTCAACACCACGCCCAAACCACAGCGAGCATCTCCTGAAGATATTCGTTTTGGTTTTACTCTCAAGCTTTATCGTAAACCCGACTGTAACTGGTGGCGTGGCCCCTGAGGATTACTGTAATACAGCATTATAAGAGTTACTTCGCTTTAACAGCGAATTATGCTTGTAATGAAAATGGCCAATGAACGCCATGTACGGCGGTACAGCTTATCTAAAACACTATCATCTACGCTCAAGACATCTTCTTTAAGTTTAAGAAGAGCTTATGTCGGGCGACTTATCTTTACTTATCACGATTTAACCTTCTGTTGGAGAAGTGTTTTTATTTGCTCTTTTCTCTACTGCTATTGCCCGACAACGCGGCAATTCGTAAGTATTGGTACGTATTTTGTGGATGTACTTTCTCTGTTAGTTTATGAAGCCGCGCGAGATATTTGACGATAGTTTAGTGCGATAATTGCATTAATTATATATTTCACAACTCGATAGATAATTGCGCATTATGCAAACACCAAGCAGAAGTATCACTGCTTATTAGCTAAAACAAATAAATCGTCCATCTGGGCATCGGTCATGCTTAGCATGCTCTGCATAGCAATCACTAATGAGTTGTCGCGACGAACCACTGTTTCATATTCCCATTCAATTTGAGCCGCCCTAGGCATTGTAGCGACCTTGGAATTAACATCGTCCAACAAATCTCTCTGTAAAAGCGCGAGGCGCGCCTGAGCCATCTTGACAGACTCGGGGACAGAATTAAGTTCGCGATGTTTGGCAGCCGCCTCTTCCGGCGTTAATGTCAAAATAGGATAAGAAACCACAACAACCTTACGGGCGAGATCCGGAATAAATGTTGCCGATCCAGCCTTCTGAGTCATTTCGTCTATTACCGGCTCAAGGATTTCTTGCGACCACCACGCACAACCTTCCAAATGCTGCTCGGCGTTGACCTCGGCTGGCAACCAGCTCAAGTCGGCTAACAACTCTGCAGGCAGTCCTATTAAACATTGAGGTACTGGCTCGCCAGGAAGCGCCACACCACCTTTTACTTTTATATAATCTTTATAATCGCTATTAATCATGATCTTTAATAATCCGAAAACTTAGTCTTACAAATCGGGAACAACGGACGAGCGACGCCTTTAGTAACCCTGTACTCTTTCCATTTCCCCCCAGAAGGGTTGGACGATAGATCGAATCCATCTATGCCTGCAACCGGACGAGCCGTTCCGTTTATATAGTTAGTGGTATCTGATGGCCATTGACCATCAATAACTTCGTTCACATACATGCTTGTAACCCCACTCTCTCGCTCAAGCCGTAATCTACATCCATCAGTAAACTGCCTGATATCAATGGTACCGGCGGCCCTAAGAGCAGAATTAACATATAAATTCAACAATCCGCTACCTGTCACATGCCAATATATATAATTACCCTGAGTTCCTGTAGGCCTTCCGTCATAAATAGTTCCAGTGACAGTTGTAATGGTTTCAACTTCTATAGTTAAGTCAGCAGTACCGAACTGGAAATCGGCGTGGTCAGCCAGTCGGAAATACCCACCTGCCCCATCAGTTAGTAGCGAGCCCGTTCCATATTTGGCCCATGTTTTTGTAATCCGCGCATTACCGACCACAGTAACAATCTTGGGTCTCGGTGATAGGTCTATAACTGAAGCAGAGCCTTCATCACCATCAAAATGGAGCAGAAGACTGACGTTTTGAAAGAATGGGTCTGCTTTAATAATATCCGCCGTCCTTGCTGTCAATGCAGGCAGCCTAGGTAATCCTCCGCCAATACGAGATAGCTGAGGCAATCCGCCGCCTTTACGAGCAGTTAGCTGGGGCAAACGCGGCAGCATTTATAGATCAACCATATCCAAATTAAAAACAACACCTCCTGCCACCCAGCTCACCCCTATACCACCAGCCAATCGTTCCTCCGCGGCCAACCGTAAGGGATTTGATTCGTTAATCGGGGTCCCATCTGGATTTTTTAAAATAGTTCTTGTTGTCTCCGCTGTCGCACTTACCGCTGTGGCCAGCATCGTCGCTGATGCTCTAAGTCTCCAGTTTGTGCCATCTACAGAACCAAATATCCAAAGAGTCGTTGCGGTTACTGTTTGCCGCGGGATAGCGGAAATAGAAGTACAAATGGCCCCATTCAGCCCCGCCCTGTTCGGATAGTTAGCGTCATTATCAGTAAACGCCACAACATTAGCTGGCGTATCCGTGGCAAGCGAATTCGCCCCCGTCAGCGCCACTGCTGTTGTTGCAATAGCGCTTAAATTTCTGTGTTTTTGCCCGAATGGGCATTCAGTTGTTACCGCCATATATAAGTTCCTATTAAAAATAAAGAGCTATCGCATGCAATTTGCCGCGAGAAAAAGAAATTGGAGTCCAATTTGTTTTATCGTTTTTCGGATCGATAGCACCCGCCCCGGGAATCTTCCTACGATACGTTTGAGAGTCCAACGGGCTAATTACGCAGACATCAATTAGATAGTTTGTGCCCGATACCCATCTTTCCGCATTAGCACTAGTTGCTGCTGCCGTTGCGCTGGCCGCTGCATTCTGCTCGCTGACCAACGCCGAAGTCGCCGCGTCATGCGCGATAACGGAATTGTCGTAGTTAACGTCTGAAATGGCATTCGTTTCCGATCGAAACAGAGGAAGCGCAGCAACAAACGCGTCGGCCTCCGGCTCAAAATTTATCGGGTCATTAGGAGTAGGCGCATCGGGCATTGTTGATATTGGCGTTGGCACTATTGGCGTTGGCATTAAATTTCCTCCAGATCCAAACTGGCGAGCGCTATCAGCGGGTCGCGCACATTAATAGTAAATTTTGTGTAAAACCCTAAGATCAACAGCGCGGCAAAATACCCGTCACTAGTCGAATCATCTAACGCAGACCAAACCCCCGGCCGGCCGGCCATAATATTGCGTAAATCGTATATTGAATCGACCCTACTCTTATCGCACTCGATGCGCTGAATAGTCTGAGGCACGTTTCGACGCGGAGTCATCGTATTTACATTGCCGGCGAAATCGCGGGTCACTGTCGAAAAATTAAGAGCAGTACTTTCCGCGTCATACTGCACTGCACCGATATACACCTGACGCCCAATAACACACGCGCCGCACTCAACATTACCACTCGATATCGTTAACGTAATAGTAATGGTGGCGTCAGAATACGGTGGTAAATCAAAAAATATCGCGCTTGGCTGTCTGATAAATGGCGCGTAAAGAAAATCACGCCAGCCGAAAACTCTTCGGCGGCGTAAATTAATCATGCCGCTGTCGTATACGATTCCGCCACCCGCCGCACTGGTCATCGTAAACGATGCGGAGTCCGCCACCATACCCAGTAACGCAATTGAATCGACTCGCTCACCTGGCGTCAGTACAGTGGTCAATGTAAGCGGTGCAACCGTCGCGCTGGAGCGCAGCATATCAAACATTGCATATCGATTAGTTGGACCGACATCAAGCCATCGCGTCGTAGCCAGCTCGGGCAGCGTCGCATCGACGCCGGCTATTTGGCACTCATATTTACGATGAGTTGTTGTCCTGATAACCGTAGTGCCAACAGCATAGTTAGCCGTTGCAACCCACACTACCTCGCCAGTATCGGGCTCAGCGATCGAGCTACTCGTCAGCCGCGCATCGGTGATTGTCAATGGCGGAATAACTCTCACGAAAACGCCTCCGTCACCATCGCTCGCCCGCCGCGAGTAACCGTCCTTAAGGTGCTCGCCATTTCGCCGGTATTTTTTGCCGTATCTGCCATAGGGGCCTTGAGATTTTCAACCTCGCGACGAAGCGCCACCAACTCGGCAACTATTTCGCGGTTATCAGACTGAGACTGCCTAGGCTCAGACAGGCGCATCATCAATTCCTTATTATCCGCAGCAGGCATAATACGTTCGTTTTCGTGAATGAGCGCCACCATATCCCTGGTTACTCGATTTGTACCAATGTCAAACGCGGGCAATTTCCACTTAGCGGCTTTTCCGGCTGACGTCCCCGCCGTCCAGTCCATAAATAGATCCAAGCCCCTAGAATCCAAACCTACCTTCTTGGCCCAGCTATACATATCTGGAAATGTTCCGGGGGGGAAAGCAGCTATTACAGAAGCCCTTTTGGCACTTAAACTAAGCGTATTGCCCGTGGCATTGTTATAAAACGTATCCGCTATTGGATTTACAATAGCTCCGCCCGATGATACATATTGAATAGAGTCTCTAGCCGAAGAAGCCGCTGAAGACGCATCCGAATAGTTTGCATTAGCGGCAGACGCAACTGCCTTATCTGTAGCCGCCGCCGCTTGATATACCGGGATAGCGTCCCGCGCTGCCTGTGCCGCCGCAGCCAGCGCATTAGCAGACGCCAGCGCCGCGTTGGCCGCGGCAGCAGACATAGAATTATATTGTGCAACCAGTCTTCCGTAAGCGGCTTGCGCGTCCCCGTCGGCATTCCAGGGTCGGTTCATAGCTATACCATACTTCGCTGTATGGAAAGCGTTGAATTGCGACAAAACCTGCTCCCACACCGCATTGTTTGTTTGTCCGTTTTGCCACGTAGTCGGAGCTGGTGCCCATGCCGATAATTTCCCAGCATTGTCTTGCGCAGAGCGCGCATCCTGAGAGGCTTTATTTGCCAATGCTATCTGAGCAGCCAGCGCTGACGCCGACTTTTCGGCCACCTGAGCGGCATTATCTGCAATCGCTTTCGCAGCATCCTCAGCCTTTGTAGCCGTTTGCGCCTTAGTCACAGCTTTAAGCGTATCGTCTTTAATCTGTAGCGCCTTAGCTAAAGCATTAATAGCGTCGCTCACCGACTTAACAGCGCTTGTTGTGCCATTAATAGCATCAATCTGCATTTGCGCCGAGTCAACCTGCTTATCCGCATAATCGGCAAGCTGGGCGATATCGCCGCTCGCGCGCATTTGATCGCGAGCATAATCCAGAAATGTGGAATAGAGCTGACTGCTCGGCTTAGCCAAGTCGGTTAGCGCCTTATCCAGCCCCGTATAATTATCGATTGATCCGCCCCCCCGGGCTGTTGCTAATGCCGCTTTGAGCACATTGGCTGCACCGATACGATCTTGCCGCAATAACGCATCCGTCTGCACAGATGTTGATGCAACAGCGGCGTGCAGTTTTGCGGCCAGCGCCGTTAAATTGCTAATGGCTTTTGAAACATCATTAACAGCATTTGAGACAGCCGTTTGAGCAGATGTAACCGCCCAAACTGATTGCTGCGAGAAGCGCAAGGAGGCATCCATCGCCGCCAGCTCGTCCTTACGTTTTTCTGTTAGTGCTCCAATCGCATTACCGGATGCTTCGATTAGCTGTATATCTAACGCGCGGCGCTGGGTAGTCAATTGCTGGGCTGCCGTGGCCGCTGCTTCAAGTGCAGTATAATAAGTGTTTGCAGCATCGCTAAGCTTCAGCAGCAGCGAATAGCGCTGCTGATCGCCCGCGTTATTAATGTTCAAAGATTCGATTAATATCCGATATCCATCCCGCGACTCCGGCAATACGGTATTTAGATCGCCCAGCTGAGTGGTCAGGTTTTTTTGTAAAAACACCTGGCGTTCAGCATCGGTGTAAAACTTCTGATAGTAGGTATCGAATTGCTTTTGAAATTCTTTAATGCCGCCGGCTGCTTGCGACAGAGAGTCACTGATTGCAATCGCGTCGCCCGATATAGTTATACTGGATTTTTTCAGCGCATCTTCAACAACCGCAATTTCTGATACAACGCGAACGGCTGTTTCCAGCATCCCTTCGCCGAGCTGTTGATATTGGCCGAGCACATCACCGAAAACGGCAGATGACATAGTATCCAGCGCGGCCGACAGAACACCGTTCAGTTTTTTTGCAGCATCTTCACCATTGAGCCCCTTTAGATCGACTGATAGCGCAGGGATGATGTAATTTTTAACTCTATCAGATAAGCCTAAGCCAAGATTATCGGCGAGGCCAAGCATGGTAGAGCCCATACTTTTAAATACATCGTTCAGCGCTTTTTGCGTTGCAGAATCTAATGCTGCATACTGTGTCCGGGTGCTGTATTTATCCGAGCTAAACCACCCGCCAGAAGTCTTAGTTTCAATCTGCGCAAATTGCTGGGCGCTTAGATTTTTACCGGCCAGAATATCCGCAAGTGCCGTTGCATTTGTCGAAATGCCTTGAGCAGTGACTGTACTTGTTTGCTTTCCGCCAAAAATGCCGCCTAATAAAAATTGGCCGATCGGATCAAGCCCCATGCTACCAATGGGATCAATTGAATTTAACATTCCATGAATCCCCGTTATTTGCGAGGAAGGCGCTTTTACGGTGGTTAATCCGCCTGCTTGGAAAAGCCTTGTAATTACATCCGTTATCCCAGAATGCAGATCCGCAATGCCTTTATCGATGCTTTTTAAAACAGGATAGTTCTGGGACTGAATATCTTCCAGCAGCTGATAAGTTTTATCAATCGACTGTGATTTTGCAGTTGAATCACCCAGCACAGTACCTGTATCGGATGACATGCCTTGCGGGCCTGGAGACGACGCATTACCGCCGAAGTTAAATGTCCCCGCATTGGCAGCCGATAAAATACTGGCTACAATCGCCCCCATTGCTGCGATACGTGCGAATGCTGTATACGGATCACCTTGCCCCTGGGTCAATACTGCCAGGGCTGCCTTAACCTCAAGCTGTGCTATATCAGCCATCCTTTCAGAAACACTCGCCGCCAATGACACAATATTAAAAGCTTTACGAGCTGCTGTGTTTTCAGCAAACATGCTGCCCATGGCGGAAGCACTCTGCCTGATACCTGTTAAGGAGTCTTTTAGATTTTCAAGATTAAGATATTTCTCCTCAAGCGCATATGTTTTTTTATTATCCGCAATCTCCTTTAATCTTATTAAATAATCACCGTTATTTTTCTTAATTTGGTCCTGGGTTAAATTATTTGTATCCCTTTCCAATGCATCATTAGCCATTTTCGCTTTATGTAAATCGTTAAGCGCCTTTGTATTGGCGGATATTGATTTAATCATGTTGTCAAATGCACCGGATAAGGTATTAATTCCGCCTAGCGAGCTATCGAATATCGCTGAATTTGTAGCGCCTAAATCAGTTGTCTTAGCAATAGTATCAGCAAGCGATTTATTGTAATTTTCTAGCGACGCACGAGTATCGTTTATCTTTTGCTGCTGCTTTTCAATACCGTCGTTTACGCTGGATTTAGCGACAATCTCAATAGCATTCCCCGGACTCACGCCAGCTAATAACAACTGAGAGTATTTATACTCGTTAGCCGATTGAGTTAATTTATTGTACCGATCTATTTCGGCGTCCATAGCAGAGTCACCCGCGTCAATGCCTTTTTTCTGCTTCTCCAACGCCTTAGTCGAATCCCAAACCGCCATTGCCGATTTCAGCACAGCGCCTTCCATCCCCATGGCCGCTAACTTTGCTTGCTCATAAGCGCGTTCCGACAACGTCAGTTTTTGGTGCTGGTCGTTTAAGCTGGCAATTTCTTTATCAATAGCTTCTGCATGTTTTTTGGCCTCTGCCGCAGCTTTTTTAGCTGCCTCAGCAGACTGACCGGATGCGTTTCCAGAAACCCCATGCGCTGCGGCCAATTGCAATGTCTTTGCCTTGGCTTGTTCGGCCGATTCGGCCACTTTTTTCTGTTCATCGGTAAGCTTTTGATTAGCTAAGGCCGCACCTTCTACCGCTTTAGTAAAAGTTCCGACATAATCGGTGCTCAAATCGGTTTTTAACTGAGAAACAACATCCGCAAATCCATTAACCATAGGTTTATCGACTACAGCCTTTGAGGAGGAAAAACTAAAATCGCCCACGCCCATCCGCGCGACGTCGCCGGCCGCAGCACTTGCTTTAGCTATAGCGTTATCAATGGTATTGCTGACATTGGTGGTCAAAGCACCGAAAATAATCCCAGTCGCATGACCCAGGCCGACAAACAGCCCGATCATGTCGTTGACCAAAAATTTAACATTACTTTGCATTTGGTCGCCGGAAACAACCCAGCTGGATGCAGTATCAGCAGCCGCACCCAATCCCGCTGCCTTTAATATGTCAAACCCGGCACCGATCTCATTAGTAGTAACTACCCACGCACCCTGAGCCAATGAGCTGGCCGAGACATTGGTTTCCCCGACGGTGATGGCGGCTTCGTTAAACGCCCTGACGCTATCTAGCGCATCTTTTGCGCCATCCTGTATCGGAGTCCACAGCGCCGATGTCGTCGGTTCGACGGACTTAACCAGACGTGTCCAGGAATTGCTGATATCGGTCGATTTGGCATTGACGTTTCGCGCAGTCGAAGCTGCGGCACCGTCAAAATCATGCAAGGCCTTGACCAGGGTTTCGGCGAACATTTGCGAGGTAACTTTGCCATCATTGGTTAAACGTCTGAAGCCGCCAGCGCCGACGCCAGCCGCTTTGTCCAAGCTTTGCATCAAGCCCGGTAACGGTTCCGTGACTTGATTGAGCTCTTCGGCATGCAATACCCCTGACGCCAAACCTTGAGCAAGGCCGAAAAAGGTTTGCTTCAATTGTTCGTTATTGGCTCCCAAAGCGCTAGCCGCATTATCCAGTCCTTCCAGCATCCCTTTAGTTTGTTGGCCGGTGATAATGCCGGAGTTTTGCAGATTACGTAATCGCGCATAACCATCCGACAGATCGTTAATCTTTTTATGATGCTCCTCAGCAACAGCCGTGACGTAGTCTACCGTTTGTCCATAGTTGCCGGCCGTTTTAGTTAGAGAGTGCAAGCGCGTATCCAGATCCTGGACCGCCGCCGTGTCATCGACTACTTTATGACCAAAACTGATGAGCTGATAAATACCGACCAGTGGTGCAATGGTCCGCATTAATCCTGACGCGGCCGATTCCATGCCTCGCAAAGCATTGCTGGCATTACCGGACTCAGTCGATACGCGGCGGATACCGTCACTCGTCTGGCCCAGCACTTGAGCAGTGCCATCGGCATTAGCGCGGATGCGTAGATTTAGTACGAGATCGTTACTCACAAATCAGCTCTTCTTTTGTTGCTCATAAATATGTTTTAGTACGCCATTCGCGAACGCTTTGACTTCTTCCAGCAGTCGCAATTGCTTGGCCGGCTTCCGGTGCATCCGTTCGATAATACTTAACGCCTTACTAACATCTAAAGCAGCCGGGCCACTGAAGCTGTAAATCCACTGATCGCATAGATAGTGCCTAAAACACTGTATGGCTTCATGAGCGTCTTCCCAGTATTCAAAAGGTTCATTGCTATCCGCTGGGGCTGGCGAGTCGGGCATGATGACTTCAACTTGCAGCCCTTCCGCGTTTTTTTCTAAAGCTTCGGCATCATCCTGGCGACCACTGTACTTAGCCCAGTGTTCGCCAGCGTCGGTTAGTTTTTTAGCAATTGCCCGCGATAAGCATCGGAGCGTTTGCCGCCATTGATGGCTAGTAATGCCGCCCAAAGCTCATCGATAATCCATTGATGTTTCAACACCAGATCCATTGCCGAGGCGTCAAATTCAGCAGCGATTCCGTTACGTTCCAGCGGTAGGCCTTTAATGTTTTTGATTTTTTGTCGCAATAAAATATGGATACCTTTTTCTTCTAAGGATGCATCGGCATCTTGCGCCTCGAGATCCCAGTCTTCACGGCTAGTCTTTTCAAAGGTGACCTTCAGGGGCAATTTGGTGATGACCTTATCTTCATCGCCAAATTGCTGGCAGGTGATCTTTACAGTGACCGTGTTCGGATTAGCTATTTTTAATACTAATGGTGCTGCGTTTTCGATGTTGTCCATGTGGGTTCCTAAAGTTAATTACTCAAAAATGTACATAATTTCGTTATTGCCGGTGTCGGTCGGCTTAACGTCAAAGGTGATTTGATGATCGGCAATGCCGTCATCCTTACTAAATTTAATGCCGGTCGGCTGGAGTTTTGGACAAAATACCCCGACGGTATTGCCGGCCACGGTGCCATGCGTCATCGTCAAAATGCCTTCGCCGTTGGCTTGGATTTTGTCGTACCAATTCATGGTCGCTATTTTTTGCGCCCGGGTGGTCACGCTCAGCGTGGTATTACGATTCAGGATGTGTATCGCTTGCTCATTGATCGGGTTTTTAAATTTGACCTCGTTGCCATGGTCAAACGCAAACTCAGTAAATACCGGGTTGCGCAACGAGAACAGCGTCACATCGCTGGTAATGGTTGTGCCGACCGGAACCGGCGTTTGCCAACCGGAAAAATCGGCCGTTGGCAGTGAGATGTCTGAAATGATGCCGAGTAGACCCTGGAACTCAAACTGTAGCACCGGAATGCCGTTGGCTTTGATGCCCGGCTTAAACGTACCGCGCGCTCCCAATAGAATATGCCGTGTGCCGTCCAGGTAAAAATACAACGAACCGGAAGTGCTGGCAGCCAACGCCGAATTCGAGTTCGGCAGATAAATAGCGTTCGCATCGATCGAATATTCGCTAGTCCCGTCCGGCGTCGTCGAGAATGTGCCAGTTACAGTAGCGATCTTCGTTGTGCCGTTGTATGCAGTGATGCGCCCTTTATAACCGTCGGCAGAGCCTGCCGTGACTCGCAGAGGCATACCCACGTAATAACCGTCTACCGCTGATGCCCCGGCCGCTAATTTGATGCTGGTTGCCGAGCCACCGGCTTGCGCCGTACCCGTCACCGCCGCCGCTAACAACTGCTCGGTGATATTGCACATTTTCATGAGTGCGGCCAGCTTCGGCGCAGTACCCGCCGTGCCAGGCCCCGCCCACTCAACAGGGAAACTGATTTTCACGTAGTTTGATACGCGAATACTGCCATTATTGCCCATGTAAGGCCTGATAATATCGCGCTTGACCGATTCGCCCTCTAGCGGGTCAATCGTAATTTCACCGCACAGGATACTACCGGCGCTGGTCGGCACGGCGTCGACGCCATAGCCGACCGCTTCCGGCGCAGCAAAAAGGACTTGTTTGCGTAAATTTAAAGTGTCTGATGCCATGGCAATTACTCAGGTTTATTAGCATCAACAACCGCTTTTTCGGCCGGCTTTGATGCGGGTTTGGGTTTTTCTGCAACCGGTTCAGGCGCTGGAAGCGGGGCTTTTTCCGGAGCGGGTTCTTCCGCCGCTTTGGTTATCGGCAGCGGCTCTAAAGTGACCGGATCAACCGCAACCCGTTCGCCGTCTTTTAAAAGGTAAGTGCCCGGCTCACCGGCATAGCCGTCATGATGACCGGGGTTTTGATCTTGATCTGGCATAAGCCACCTCGTGTGCAGCAATTGATGTTGAGCACAGTATAAAAAGTGGGCTTAGCGGGCGGTATGCGAAGAGCTTCGCAGGACTGGAAATATTACGAGGCGTTGAACGCAAAGGTTATTACTGAACCGTAAGTGCTCTAACACGATGACGAGTGATAAAATGATCGGCCCACAGCAAGAGCCCATCTTTGCAATACAGCATCTGATGGCCAGCGTAGGTGATCGCTTCGTAATCCGTTGCCGGCGACCAGTTTAATAACGCGGCGATTAATTTTGGGCGCAGCACATCCATATCTTTAGACGCGGCAAGACCGTGCATATCGGCGACATTGCGCACTGCGAGTATCACGCCAAACAGGTCATCAACGCTCTGGTCAATGGCATTGACCAAGGTATTCTCGCCAGCCTTGCCGCGCGGCATTAAAATACAAGCAGAAGGATAGGTTTTCAGTGCGGCAATCGCCAGCTCCAGCGTTGGGGCGGCAGTGACTTGTTTGAGTTCCGACAGTTGGGTATCAATGCGGGATAAAGTGGGGGCTAACTGCATTTACCAACGCCCACTGTCTCGGCTAAATACGCTGGTTGATGAGGACATTTCCGCAACGGTTCCGGTGTCTGTTGCCGCCGATCCGGTTGCATCGACGACAGCAAGATCCTTTTTAGCCATTTTTTCCAGTGTCTTTATCGCATTGTCATAGCGGTTTTTGACATGATCGGGGGCGCTATTCTTATATAAATGGTAGCGGGCAATATCGCAGGCCAAATCGACTACATCATCAGCGGCTAACGGTAAATCCTCCCGGCCGGATAAATGGCGGTTGATCTCCCTATCTGCACGCGCAATAGCCCGATCGACAATGACCTGATCGACAACACCCAAACCGGCCTCATCAGTCAGCTGGATCAGCTCGGCCTCGGTAAATTCGTCGATCAGGTTTTGTTGCGTGCAGTAGGGCATTATTACTCGTTACCAGGTTTATCGCCTGATTCAGGCTGTTCGATCTCAATGTCATCGATAACCAGAAGTTTTTCCTCGCGGATTTGTTTCAGCTGCTCTTTGGTTAGATCACTAACTGGCACTTCCGTAGTGCCCGACCATTCTCGCCCGCCGCGTCTAAACCCTGCCTGGGTAGTTCTGACTCGGATACCCGGCACTGTTTTCACGCCATCTTCTTTTTTAGTAACTGCTGCCATAATTAATTCCTACATTCTAATAGTCGGGTTTCCCCGCCTAACTATACAAAAGTTGGGGCACGACCAATGCCGCCCCCAACCATCAGAACCATTAGCTCGCGCCGGTGCTGCCGTAGCTGAGCTGCCA
This sequence comes from Methylobacter sp., assembly GCA_036561025.1. GTDB lineage: Bacteria > Pseudomonadota > Gammaproteobacteria > Methylococcales > Methylomonadaceae > Methylobacter_A. The sequence goes on from DATBQB010000019.1 coordinate 85,635, forward strand.
AAAACCATACAACCCAGTCGCGCGCGCTTCAGCGCCGAACTTGTATTCAGCCTTGTTAAACACGTCGTCATTTTCCTCGCTGGTTTGCGAGACAAACACTGGACTTTTGCGCATTTGTACGATAAATGGCTTAACTGACTGCTTACTAGTCACGTGCAACATCCAGCGGTTATCTGTAAACGTTGGGTTAACCAGGACTTTGGCGGTGCCTTTATATGGGTTGGGGCTGTTATCCCCTAATTTATCGGCAGTCATCAGGATGTTGGCGACTGCCTCTTGCGTGGGACCGACCTCCAAAGTATCCGGAATCAACCGTAGCGGCATGCCTTCATCATCGGTAAACAACATAATTGCGGCCCTACCGTCACCGTAACTGGCTTTAGCAGCAGCGAGCGTGGCAGAGGAAAGCGCCGCCGTACCCTTATTACTAACGCTAGCGCCTTTAACGACATGATCAGTGTCGTAAAAAAACTGCCCATCGATACCGTGCTCAGTAAACGCATTAACCTTTAGATCATCAACGATTATGTCATGCAGCTCGCCGGCCGCCTCTCCCGCCATTTTTGATTGAGTGTTGTAAATACCGAGCTGGTCGTCTTCGATATCGTTGCGCTTGACTGATATCGTAGTTTCCCAGTCTTCGTTCTTTTTATAATACTTGCCGGCTTCCAAGCTTTTAATATGTTTTTCGCCGATCCACTTGCGCATCTTCGGAAAACGCGACAACCAGGCGTAATCCTCGCCGGCACCTGTAGACGTAACTTCCATCGCCGTCGCTTGCCAATTGCCCGGCTGTGCGGTCAGCGCATTATTAAAAATAGTTTTAAGCCCGGTAAAGATCGCACTCAAACTTTGTTTATTGACTAACATATCACTCTCCTAATTAGGCGCTGGGGGTAATCAAAAAGACTACGTGTCCAAGTTTCGCGGCGTCGTTTGTGCCGCCCACGGTAATCGAAAGCACGTCGCCGACCGCCACGGTTTTTGCTGCCGAAGGGGTAACGCTATCCACATCGCCAGCGGCGCTGCCGGCTTGTGTCACGGTAATCGAACCGCCCGTCACAGCGGCTGCGCCGATCTTAGCGGTCAGCGTGGCGTCGCCCGTAGTCAAGGCCCCGTCGATGACACTGTAAATTTTGGCAATATCGCCCGCTATAGGCGATACCACGCGTTTGATCTCGGTATTAGCCCCGACCAGATCAATATCGCGAATTTCCAGCATCATCTTATTAGCGCCACCTCCCAAATTTCCGCGCGCCGTAGCGGCCGATGCAAGGTCGGATAGATTGCTGGCAGCCAATAGGGCACCAGCTGGAGCAACTAAGGCGTCCTGGCCCATACGCACCCACACCCCATCCGAGTCGACATCTTCAATAATGCCGGCTGGCGAGCGAGTACTTGATCCAGAGGTTTTAGCCACCGTCTGATCATCGACGATGTAGCAGACATTACCCACATCGGCCAATGTAATCGCGTCGCCAGCGGCAGAGTTAGCCCAACGAAAAACGCCATTTTCAACAGTGCCGTTCATATCCCCGGCACTGCCCGCGCTGTTGTCCACTTGTTCATTGATTAGGCCGACGCACTTCAATCCGGTGGCCGTGCTGCCCTTGGTGAGATAGCCGCTGGAATTGATGACGCCGATGCTGCCGGCGTACACCTTGACCACAGCCAACGGATAACTAAATTGTTGCCCGGATCGTGTTGGGGTATTCCGGTCTTTTGTGAGTGCCATGTCTGTTCCTTATAGTTACGGGTTAATTTTTGAGCGATTGCTTGTACGCTTCCGGGTCAATTTGCATCTGTCGGCAGACGGCTAATTCCTCATCGCTTAACTGGTCGTCAGCAGCTGGAGGCTTCTTGCCGGTGGTCTGCATGCCGGATAGCGCGGCAATCGGTTGGGCGACATCGAGATAGCCTTGTAAAGCCGCAATGTCTTTTTTGCCCATATCGGTAAGCCACTGTTTAGATGCAGCGCCGATAATGCGACCGGTTTTAACGCCGTCCTCGATCAGCTTTTCGATCTGCATATCTACGGTATCGCCGGATAAGGCTGCCAGTTTGCCGTTTAGTTCATTGACGACTTCAATCGGCACGTATTTAGCGGGATCGGGTGTTAAGCTGATATGCGCCGTTGCGGTGCTGACTTGCGTAGTCAAGGCGGCGATTTCAGCATTTTTGGCGGTCAAGTGATCGATCAAGCTGGTTGCGGCGGCATCGGCTGCATTGCTGCTGAGTAATGCCTTGGCTTTATCAAGCTCGGCTTTAATTTCATCCAACGTTGCTAACGTCGGCAAATTAAACATCCAGCGCAATTGCTCTAAAAGTTCTTCAATATCCATAATGGACTCCGTGGGGTTGAGTAATGTATTAGCCGCCAAAAGGTTGGCAGCCGCGACTGTAACGGCTTGCATGCCGTCAATCGCGGGGTTGTTGGTCAGCGCGACGTTGATAATGTCCAGCACTTCGCCGGTTTTGGCATCGTAAGAAAACACAGGTGATACATAGCGGATTTCATCGGCGGCAATATGGCCCGATGCAGCCGCCGTAAATTTTGGATTTAGCGCAAACAGACCGGGATGAGCGGCGGGAGGTTCTCGCCACTCCAGCGTTTGCGGACCGATCCAGCCCGCAGCAACGACCGGCTTGCCGTTTTGCGCCGTCAACAGCGATTGGTGTTCGTAGTCGATGACAATGTCGTTTGAACGCCGGGCTACTGTTGCGATTAAGCGCTGTGCGGCGGCGGCATCCAAACGCCAAGGGCCTTTGCCGCGTAAAGCGCCGCGCGGTGCATCGAAAGTGCCGGCCGGGAATAATTGCATGGCAGCATCACCGCTGCCGCTCAGCTCAAAAGAGCAGACGGCAATCGCGGCTTTAGCGGGCAATGGTACGGATTGAGATGAGTGTTTTTTTGTCATGGACTGCATCTTAGGCAGTCATGAGCGAGGGGGGTATGAGAAGAACTTCTCAGTGGGTGGTTTTGGTTTATTATGTGGTTTTGTTGGGTTACAGCTAGCGCCTAACCCACGGCTGTTGCTTTGCGCTTAGCGTTTATTTGGCCAGGGCAGATGGTGTAAGAGAGTAATATAGTTCTATACTCGAATCGGCTGGAGGCCGCATTCTGCCGTTAAAATTTTCATGTTTAAAAATATAAAGTCATATACTGGCTACTGATCATTGCGCCACCATGTCACCCGCTCCCAGTAGGCAGAACGTTCACGAAGGCCAGATCTAAAATGCTCTTCTTGTTGCATTTGACTTTCTGTAAGCCCACATTCAATCGCCATAAAACTCAGTTCACTAAGGGCTTCTGCGGCCTTATCCATTGCAGCTATGGCATTTTTTACTATTTTTTCACGCTGTTTAATCGTGCTCATCTAGTCACCTACTTACTCGACTTAATTACCTGGGTATAGGACTCTATTACTCAGTTTCCAACTTTATTACTTACCCACAGATGGCTGAATTCGTCAACCAGAACTGGGTGCTGCCAGGCTAACCTGCAACGCTGATAGGTGCATTTATTGATATATGCACCTATTTGTGTGTCTATTTCGCGTTAGCAGCCCTCTACTCGCTTGAATAGATGACAGCTCCATGACATCGACAGCACGTCGAATCTAGTCATCGCCATTTTATGATCTGTAAAAAACTCCGACTGCCTGTCTTTATCATCAAAAATAATTGCCCAGTCAAC
>DATBQB010000020.1:0-23661 GCA_036561025.1 Methylobacter sp.
TTCGACGCTTTCAGAAACAGCATCGATACCTGTATCGCCGAACTGGGTACTCGTTTCAAAGCGAATATGCAAACTTTGATGACCCTGAAATTCCAACTGTTTTCTGAAAAAACCGAAAACCTGACCGTTTAAAGTATATAAGGTGATAACTCAGCCGGGGGCGGCGGACTTATCAGGAATAGGAGCCGGAACAAGGCGAGAGGAAATAATCACTCGACTTGGAGCGCCAAAATTTGGAGATACTGACAAAAATGGCAACAAGCAGGATATTTTTGAATTTCAATCGGGAATGCATCAAGCATCAAAAGTCCGTGCATTGCCCTACCTTGCAGCTGATGTGTTCACACTTTCACTGGCAGAGCTTATTTTGTGGCCTTTAGAATTGACGGCTATGGATAGCGCGACATGCATTGGGATTGCCACTTATGACTCAATGCTGAAGGTTGACAGATGGTCAGTCACTCGCAAAAAAGATGCTAGTGCCCAAGACTGTTAGAGCAAACTTAACTCATTAACCAAGGCCGGTTACACCGGCTTTTTTGTGCCTGAAATTCTGGCAAGTGTTGCGGCTGTTTTTTTTGGAAGTGCGACAAATGAATATTTTAGACATAAAAAAGGCCTTACACTGCTGTAAGGCCTTTATTTTTTTGGCTCCCCCGGACGGGCTCGAACCGCCGACCTAATGATTAACAGTCATCCGCTCTACCGACTGAGCTACAGGGGATTAAACTTTATTTCAGTATGGCGCGCCCGGAGAGATTCGAACTCCCGACCGCTCGGTTCGTAGCCGAGTACTCTATCCAGCTGAGCTACGGGCGCCGTACTGAGACGCGTATTATGCTTTCTAAGCCTTCCTCTGTCAACTGCAAATTTGATCAACTTTTCAAATGTTAGGACTGAAATGAAATATTGAGGTTATCCAGGGAACCAATAATTTTAATCAGAGAGCTTTATCTCCCGGAAAAATCAAAAGATTTATTTCAAAGATTTATTTCATAGTCTCGGTCTACCGAAAAAAAGAATTTTTCCTATAGCTAATAAATCTTCATATATGAATAATGTAACCATTTTTAGATTAATATTATTCGCCAATGAGTCTACGCTACCGAATCAATATAAGGATACTGTTCTCCTCCCTGTGTATTCTGATACTGGGTAGTTCAATAGCTATCTGGCAAGCGCGCGGTGCGGTAAATAAGGAAATCGATTCATCCATTAATATGGCTGTGCAACTGATAACATTCGGCTTTTCTCAAACGCCGTTTAATGAAACCGAATGGCTGCCGAAGTTTAATTCAATGAACCACACCCGGCATTTAAGCATTCAATTGAAGGAGCCTTCAGGGCGAGTCATCAGTTTTGCCCATAAAAACCCACAGATTAATAATGGCGAAAAGCCACCGCAATGGTTTATTACTCTGGTTAGTGTTGATTACCCCAAGGTTGAACGTCAAATAACCAGCTTCAATGGCGAACAAGTCACTTTGATTATTCAGGCTAATCCGTTGGATGAAATCACCGAAGTCTGGCAAGAAAGTCTGGGCTTTTTCAGCTCACTTTTTTTGTTGACCTTGTTTACTTTTTTGGCCGTTAATTTGGCTTTTAACAAAGCGCTTAAATCCATTGCCATTATTGTTAACGCACTAAAAGTCATTGAAACCGGAGAGTATCAACAAAAGCTGCCTGACTTTTCCATTCAGGAATATGACAGCATCGCCAAAGCCATCAATCACATGACTGATAAGCTGAATGTCAGTCAGCAGGAAAACCGTGCATTAGCTCAACATACTTTGGAAATACAGGAAGACGAACGGCAACGGCTCTCGCAGGAATTGCATGATGAATTGGGGCAATCTTTGACCGCGATTAAAGTCATGGCAGTAACTGCGGGGCGTTCCCAAGCTGGGGCGGATATTAAACAAACTACCGACTCCATTGTTACCATTTGCGATCATCTAATGACCGTGGTGCGTTCCATGATGCATCAACTGCATCCTTTGGTCTTAACCGAGCTGGGGCTGAAAGCTACGATGGAAGATCTGTTAAACCATTGGTCGAGTAGAAACCCGGATTTAAAACTCACGATTACTTGTCCTGATGAAGTCGATCATCTTGAGCAAAAGATCACTATTCAAATATTTAGAGTCGTCCAGGAATGCTTAACCAATATTGTTCGTCATGCGAAAGCAAATCAAGCTGCTATCAGCCTGGAGATCGAGCATCAGGCTAAAGCCGGAAAAGCGCTACGGCTCAAAATAACCGACGATGGGCAAGGCTGTGCAATTGATAAAATTAAAACCGGTTTTGGGTTGTTGGGTATGAGAGAAAGAATTAACAGCCTCGGTGGGGAGTTCACCATACAAACTCGTCCGCAGCAAGGCATGAGCATCATCGCGACCATTCCGCTATCATGAAAGACAAGATAAAAGTGATACTGGTTGACGATCATGCCGTGGTACGTGCAGGTTTCAGGATGCTGCTGTCGACTGAATCCGATATTAACGTAATTGCCGAAGCCGAACGGGGTGAGGCGGCCTGTCAGCTGTATCTGGAACAGCAACCGGATGTGATGGTGCTGGACTTATCGATGCCCGGTATTGGCGGACTGGAAAGCATTCGCCGAATCTGCAACCGCGACAGTAACGCCAAGATACTGGTCTTCAGCGTTCACGACGAAGTAGTTTATGTCGATAGGGCCATGAAAGCCGGAGCAAAAGGCTATATCACCAAAAACAGCGCCCCTGGAATCCTGGTTACAGCGATACAGAAAATAGCCCAAGGCGAAATTTATATCGAACAGGGCTTGATGAAAAACGTGTCGTTGCAAAATAGCGAACCCGACTATCAAACCCTTGTGGACACTTTGTCAGCCAGAGAATTCGACATTTTTCTGCTGTTGGCAAAAGGTCTAACTGCCCACAAAATCGCTGACGAACTTTGTCTGGGTTATAAAACCGTTGCCAACTACGGCACACAAATAAAAAGTAAACTTAAAGTTTCAACCGTCGCCGAGCTGGCGCATATTGCGATGGTTCTGAGTATGATGAAGAATTGAAGTAATCGGAAGGTATTTTAATAACAAGCATCGCGTACCTTATTACTCCAACCATTCGATGATATGGTCTTCCAGGTCATCGATTTCAGATTCTTTCATGGCATAACTGCTGATTGAAACGCCTGCGTCTTGAACGCTATCAGGGTCTTTTGATAGTAGCGGATGCCAAGCCGGAAGTTCTTTTCCATCGCTTAACAGTCGGTAAGCGCAAGTTGTCGGTAACCAGTTATATTCGGCAAAGTCGTGTTGTTTTAAGTCCAGGCATTCAGGGACTAATCGAGTCCGCTCGGTATAGCGCGTGCAGCGGCAAGTATTCAGATCGATCAGGTTGCAGACGACGCTGGTAAAGTAGATATCGCCGGTATCTTCCTCTTCCAGTTTATGTAGGCAGCACTTGCCGCAGTTATCGCATAATGACTCCCATTCTTCGGTGGTCATTTCAGATAGTTTCTTGGTTTCCCAAAAGTTCATGTGGAGGTTCTCGTTAATTTAAAAACGGAGGCTTGTCCACGAAAAACACGAAAGACACGAAACAAGTCAGTATATTTGGTTAAACCATTTACCCTTTGGGTAGCGTCTATAGCTTGATATTTCGTTGAATATTTTTTGTGCTTTTCGTGGACCAATTAATTTTTTTAAGGTTTAGTAAACTGGATATTAACTGAGCAACTCCCATACCGGTTTGATGTTCTCGGGCAGGGGGGCAAGTCTACCTAGTTCTACCCATTGGTTGGCCGGACTGTGAAAATCGGAACCGACCGAACCGGCCAGCTCAAAGCGCGTTGCATAGCCGGCCACCAGTTTTATTTCATCGCTATTATATCGGCCTGTTACGACTTCTATGCCTTGTCCACCGGCTTCTTTAAATGCTGCTAACAGGCGTTTTATCCAACTGGCAGTCAGTTTGTAGCGCAAAGGATGAGCCAATACGGCAACGCCGCCGGATTGAGTGATCCAGCTTACCGCCAGTTCCAGTTCAGCCCAGATCGTGGCGACATAAGCGTCCTTACCTGCGCCAAGATAGCGATCGAAAGCTTCCTGTTGGGTGGATACGTGGAATTGTGATAGTAAAAAATCGGCGAAATGGGTGCGGGTAATCATGCCTTCGCCAGCTGCTTTTTTGACGGCTTCCAGTGCGCCGGGAATGCGTTTTTTCTCCAGTTTATGCGCGATTTTTTCAGCCCGTTCCATGCGCATGATTTGCAGGTTATGGGTGGCCTCGCGTAGCGGCGGATATGCGGGATTAATACCCAGTCCGACAATATGAAAACATTTGTTCTGCCAGCTGGTTGACAGCTCAATGCCGGGTATTAATTTAATACCTGTCGCGGTTGCCGTAGTCTGTGCTTCGCTGAGTCCGGAGACGGTATCGTGATCGGTTAAAGCCAGTGAGGTAACACCGTGTTCATGGGCTCGCTGCACTAATTCCGTGGGCGATAATGCGCCGTCGGAGGCGGTAGAGTGGCAGTGTAGGTCGTAGTTTTCAGTCATAGGTTTTTAGGTTAAAGGTGCAAGGTTAAAGGCGGCTTAAGGAAACTGATTTTTCCATGCAATTTAAGCCTTGTACCTTTCGGCTGCTTTTACTGATACTCACCATAGAGTTTTGCATAAAGGCCATTTTGGCTGAGTAAGGTTTCATGTTGTCCGTGTTCGCAGATTTTACCTTGCTCGAAAACATAAACATGGTCGGCCTGTTTAACGGCGCTCAGGCGGTGGGCGATGATGATGGTAGTGCGGCCTGTTAAAAATTCAGCCAGCGCCTGATGCAGTTTGTGCTCTGTTTCGCTGTCCAGCGCGGAGGTGGCTTCATCGAGTATCACCACTTTGGGGTCTGCGACGATCATTCTGGCGATGGCCATGCGTTGCCGCTGTCCGCCTGAAAGTCTCATGCCCAGTCGACCGACGATGGTGTTCAACCCTTTGTCCAGATCCTGCACGACGTCGTTTAATTGCGCGATAGCCAATGCATTCCATAATGCTGCATCGGTAGCCGGCTTACCCAGAGTCAGGTTGGCGCGGATGGTGTCGTTAAACAGGACGGGGTGCTGCAATACGGTGACGACATTTTCCCTGACCACTTCCAGGCCGATGCGGTCGATGGGAACTTCATCGAAATAGATTTGGCCGCGGTCGGGCGGGTACAGACCGATCAGGGTTTGTATTAACGTCGATTTGCCGCCGCCGCTCGCGCCAACCAGCGCAACTTTTTCGCCGGCTTTGATTTTTAATTGAATGCCGTCGAGTACTTTTTCATCGCTGTAGCTGAAATGCAAATCTTCTACGCGTAAAGAAACGGTTTTTTTGTTTAAAAACGGGTTTTCAAGGTGGGGATAGTGTGGTTCCTGTTTTAGCGCGTTAAGCCGGTTAATGCGGATTAATGCAGCCTTGGCGGCATAAAATGCGTATTGAATGCTCAGGATTTCCTGCACCGGAGCCATCATGAACCACAGGTAGCCGAACACTGCCAGCATTTGCCCGATGCTGAGGTCGGAATAAAACACCATCATCATCGCACAGGCGCGGAATATGTCGAAGCCGAACAGGAATACCAAAAAACTTAAACGCGTTGCCGCATCGCTTTTCCATGCGAACGCGGTTGAAAAATCCTTAACCGACCGGGCCGATTCGATTAGCTGCTGGCAATAATGCTTTTCGCGGTTGCTGGCGCGTATTTGATGGATGGCTTCCAGAGTTTCAGTCAAGGATTGCTGAAAAACTTCAAAAGCGGAGTTTTCCCGGGATTTTAGGTCTTTAACGCGGGAGCCGATAACGCGGGTGAAATAAATGACTACGGGATTAAGCAGCAGGATAAATAAACCCAGTTGCCAGTGCATCCATAATAAAATGACGGCGGTGCCGATAACAGTCAGCGCGGCTACCAACAGTTTGCTGACGGTAGTGCCGATAAATGTGTCAATTGTGTCAAGGTCTTTGACCAGATGGGTCACAACAGTGCCTGTGCCGAGGCTCTCGTATTCAGACATTGAAATGTTTTGCAGATGTCTGATCAGGTCTGTGCGGATGCGGAACACAATATCCTTGGCAATGCAGGAAAATTGCCTGGACTGAATGATGTTAAAAATAATCGCGATAATGCGCAGGATGACGCTGACCAGCAAAATAACGCTGATATAGAGAATGGGGATTTGCCAATTTACAGGAAACAGCGGGTTGACGGTCTGAATAATAATGCCGGGTTTGTGCAATAAAACCTCATCGACCAGCAGCGGCATTAGCAATGGTACAGGAACGCTGGCTATGGTTGCCAGAACCGCGATAAAATGAGAAACAATCAGTTCTTTTTTATGTTCTAACGCAATTTGATAGATAGTGTTCCAGCTGTAAGCTTGGGTAGCCTGTTTCGATTGCACGGGATTTGATCAGGGAGGTTTTTGAAGCGCTTGATTATAACATCATTAGGAATATATTTACTGTGAGTGAGATATGAAACACCTGAGTGGGAAATGGTTGTTGTGTCTGGTTGTTTTTTCCGGTGCAGTATTTGGCAATGCGCTCGACCAGCAAAGAAATAATTTTTTGCAGGCGGAAAAACTGCTTGCGCAGGGCAATACTGCCGCTTTCATGCGCATCAGCGATACTTTAACCGATTACCCCCTGTATCCGTATCTGCAATACTTGTGGTTAAAAGATAATTTACACCAAACCGATCAGGTTCTGTCCTTTTTAGCGTCCTATAAAGACACCCGCTATGGCGGATTATTGAGGTCGAAATGGCTGGATTATTTGGCTAAGAATGAACAATGGAATGATTTTATCCGGCATTATATCGCCAAGGATGGTGTGTATGCCGCAAACCTGTCGGGAGCGGGCGCGGCGAAGGAAACCGAAAATACGGCTCTCGAGTGCCAGTATAATCTGGCTATCTATAAAACAGGCAACCAGCAGCAGGCACTAAACGAAGCCAAACATTTGTGGGCGACCGGAGATTCGTTGCCGCAAGAATGCGATCCGCTGTTGTTGATATTGATGATGTCGCCCAGTTTTACGCCGGAATTAATATGGCAGCGTTTCGAACTGGCTTTGAATAAAGATAATGTCTCTGTAGCTGAATATGTTCGCCGGTCGATGAATATAGCAGATCAGGGCGTTGCCGATGTTTGGTTGCGAGTTCACCAAAAGCCTGAGTTAATTGAAAATAGCAGTTTTCTGGGCCCGCAAATGGGGAGGCTTTTCGCTCACGGCATAGATCGGCTGGCAAAGTCTGATTTGAGCTTGGCAATTAAGCTTTGGGATGATAGAAAAAGAACTTTTCAGATAGATGATCAAACCATCCGCCAACTGGAGCGCAGTCTCGCGATGGGCTCGGCGCGCAGTCGGAACCCAGGCGCCTATTACCGGCTTAGCCAATTACCGGTCGTTGATACGGAAATCAATGAATGGAAAGTCAGGGCGGCTTTGCTTGAACAAAACTGGCAGCATGTCGGCGAGGCGCTGGCTGGGCTGACGACCCAAGAACGTCAGGACCCTAAATGGCAATACTGGCAAGCCAGATTGCTGGACAAGACCGGAAATTCTTTGCAGGCCCAGGATGCCTACGCCAAACTTGCCGAAGATCGCAGCTTTTACGGTTTTCTTGCGGCTGATTATGTCAATAAGCCCTATCAATTTGCCAATAAACCAGTTTTCTTGGCGGCAAATGAGCTCGACAATCTGGCCAATGAAACCGATTTTAAAATGGTTCGGGAGTTTAAAGCTCTGAACAGGGATATGGAAGCCGAACGGCAATGGTGGCATGCAGTGAAAATGCTGAGCAAAGAGCGACGCATGATCGCTGCAAAATTAGCTCAGCAGTGGCATTGGGATCAAGTTGCTATTGCTACACTGGTCAAAGCCGATTATTGGGATGACCTGGAGTTGCGTTTTCCGGTTTATTATTCGAATCAGGTTCGCAATAATGCAGAGCGGCACGATCTTGACCCGGCGATTGTTTTTGGTTTGATTCGACAGGAAAGCATTTTCAATAAAGACGCGGAGTCATCTGTTGGCGCGCGAGGCTTAATGCAGGTTATGCCTAAAACGGGTATGCAGATAGCCCGCGAGTTAAAGGAAAAATGGCTGTCGGACAACAGCCTGTTTAACCCAGATGTTAATGTCAGGTACGGCGCTTTCTATTATAAGAAACTGTTAAGACAGTTTCATGGTCACTTTGCATTAGCAATTGCCGCTTATAACGCGGGGTCCGGGAGAGTGTCAAAATGGTTGCCAAGTGTCAAGCCCGTGCCCGCAGATATATGGATAGAAACAATTCCTTTTAAGGAAACCAGAAAATATGTAACTTCGGTGCTTTCTTACAGTATTATTTATCAGCAACTTATGCAAAGAAAGGGTTTGAGAATAAAAGAATTGATGCTTGATGTGTTGCCCGGTTAAAAATAGAGCTGATTTTTTTTGGGGTCTGTTAGATAATGCACAGTTTAGAATAATAATAATTACGTTAAGGTATATGAAGAGTATGGGTAAACAGCACAGTTTTACGCGCGAAGAATTGTTGAAGTCCGGCAGGGGAGAACTGTACGGGCCGAAAAATGCGCAATTGCCTCTACCAAATATGTTAATGATGGATCGTATTACCCTTATTACGGATGAAGGCGGTACATATGGAAAGGGCGAGATTATTGCTGAACTGGATATAACGCCTGATTTATGGTTTTTTGACTGCCATTTCCAGGGCGACCCTGTAATGCCCGGTTGTTTGGGTCTGGACGCGATGTGGCAATTGGTAGGCTTCTTTTTGTGCTGGATGGGCGGTCCTGGAAAAGGCCGTGCTTTGGGTGTAGGTGAAGTTAAATTTACCGGACAAGTATTGCCTACCGCTAAGAAAGTGATTTACCGGGTTAATTTAAAAAGATTGATAATGCGGAAGTTGGTTATGGGTATTGCTGACGCCACCATGGAAGTCGATGGCAAAGTGATTTATGAGGCTACCGATCTACGGGTTGGTTTGTTTACTTCCACAGAAGATTTTTAGAGGCATTAACCATGAAAAGAGTCGTAGTTACCGGTCTGGGCATTGTTTCCAGTATTGGGAATAACCGAACAGAGGTTGTCGATTCCTTAAGAGAAGGCCGTTCAGGGATTGCTTTTGCCGACGTTTATCAGGAAATGGGTTTCCGAAGCCATGTTCACGGGCCTATCAATATAGATTTAGATGAATTCATCGATCGTAAAATAAAACGCTTCATGGGCGATGGCGCGGCATTCAACTATATTGCAATGCAGCAAGCGATTGATGATTCCGGCTTGGATGAATCGGACGTGTCGAATTTCAGAACCGGTCTGGTGATGGGTTCCGGTGGTCCTTCAACTTCGAATATTGTTGAAGCAGCCGATATTTTACGCGACAAGGGCATCAAAAAAGTGGGCCCTTATATGGTGCCTAGAAGTATGTCCAGTACTAATACCGCTTGTTTGGCAACACCTTACAAAATTAAAGGCGTTAATTACACGATCAGTTCGGCGTGTGCGACTAGCGCTCACTGTATCGGCCATGCGATGGAATTGATTCAGATGGGCAAACAGGATGTCGTGTTTGCCGGTGGAGGCGAAGAAGTACATTGGACGATGTCGATGTTGTTTGATGCAATGGGCGCATTGTCTTCCAAATACAATGACACGCCGGCAACAGCCTCAAGACCTTATGATGAAACCCGTGACGGTTTTGTTATCTCCGGCGGCGGTGGTGTTTTAGTTATTGAAGAGCTGGAACATGCCAAAGCCCGTGGCGCGAAAATCTATGCAGAACTGACCGGTTACGGCGCAACTTCCGACGGTTATGACATGGTTCAACCATCAGGCGAAGGTGCGGTACGTTGCATGCAGCAAGCGATGGCAACTATCGGCGGCAGCAAGATCGATTACATCAATGCTCATGGCACCAGTACGCCGGTCGGCGATACCAAGGAGCTCGAAGCTTTGCGTACCGTGTTCGGCCAGGATAACGTACCATTAGTCAGTTCGACAAAATCACTGACAGGCCACGCACTAGGTGCGGCTGGCGTTAATGAGGCGATTTATTCGTTGTTAATGATGGAAGAAAACTTTCTCAGCGCTTCAGCTAACATCACTCAGCTTGATCCGGGTGCGGCAGGCATTCCGATAGTGCGCGAGCGTAAAGACAACATCACGTTAAACACGATTATGTCGAACAGCTTCGGCTTCGGCGGCACTAACGCTACATTGATTTTTCAGCGTTACAACGGTTAACGTTTTTGCTTAGAAACATGCAGAAATAAATTTAAGCTATTACCACGAAGAGCATGAAGGGCATGAAGACTTAAATCCTTCATGCCTTTCATGTTCTTCATGGTTAAAATAAAACTATATCAGTGGGCAACGACCCTCGAACCCCGCATTGTAGGATTAGACGGATTTTTTTATCCGTGTTGAACCGTCCAATCCGTTTCATCCGTGTTCTATTTATACAACATCTACTGACCATGTCAGACCTAAACCAAAAATCCAGAACCCAGTTTAACAAGCTGCAAAAGAAATTGCGGCATACGGTAGGCGATGCGATTGCCGACTACAACATGATCGAAAACGGCGACAAGGTCATGGTGTGCTTATCGGGCGGCAAGGATTCCTTCACCCTGCTGGACATCCTGATGCATTTGCAGAAAACCGCTCCGGTTGAATTTGAACTGGTCGCGGTCAATCTGGACCAGAAGCAGCCCGGTTTTCCCGAGCACGTATTGCCGGAATATCTCGAATCGCTGGGCGTGCCGTATCATATTATCGAAAGAGATACTTACAGCGTCGTAAAGCGGGTTATCCCTGAAGGCAACACCACCTGCGGACTGTGCTCGCGTTTGCGGCGCGGCACTTTATACGGTTATGCCGAAGCCAACAATGTCAGCAAAATAGCCTTGGGGCATCATCGTGACGACATTCTTGAAACTTTTTTCCTGAATATTTTTTACGGCGGCAAATTAAAAGCGATGCCGCCCAAGTTGTTAAGCGACGATAAGAAAAACATTATTATCAGGCCGTTGGCATACACGCGCGAAAAAGACATAGAACGCCTTGCGGTATTTAAAAACTACCCGATTATTCCGTGCAATTTGTGCGGCTCCCAAGAAAACTTGCAACGCCAAGCCATGAAAGTCATGCTGAAAAGCTGGGATAAACAGTTTCCGGGGCGGTTGGAAACCATATTCACCAGCCTGCAAAACGTCGCGCCTTCGCAGTTGGCCGATACGCAGCTATTCGATTTTGCCGGGTTAATGCGGAGCCAGCAAATCGAAGAGCAAGTAATGACATTTATCGCCAGGGATGGTGTGTATGCCGCTAGCCAGTCGGGAACTGGCGCGGCGAATGCCGGTTTAGACGTATTGGCTCAGTGACCTGCATTGTTCTTTTTACCGATTTTGGACCTTCCGGTCCTTATACCGGGCAAATGGAATCGGTGTTGCGGCTGATAGCGCCGAATGTCCCTGTTATTAATCTGCTAAGCAATGCTCCAACAGCTAACCCTCGTTTAAGTTCTTATTTATTGGCCGCATTGCGGTACAGCTTTCCTGTGAACAGTGTTTTTCTGGCTGTGGTTGATCCAGGCGTTGGCGGGGAACGTAGAGCTGTTGTTTTACAGGCTGACGGGCAAACCTTTGTCGGGCCGGATAACGGTTTGTTAAACACCGTCGCAGTCCAGTCTCAAAATACAAAATGGTCGGAGATTATCTGGAGACCGGAGCATTGTTCGATGAGCTTTCACGGCAGGGATATATTCGCCCCGGTTGCCGCAAAGCTGGCTATCAGTGCAGCCGATGATTTATTACTGCCATTTAACCGGAATGATTTGAACGATTGGCCTCAAGATTTGGCGGAAGTGATTTATTTCGATCATTACGGCAATGCAATGACCGGATTGCGCTACAGAGCAGAGTTTTCCGGCAAGACGCTAACCGTCAACGGTATTCAGATCAAACAAGCCGATACATTCGATGCTGTCGAAGAACAACAAGCTTTCTGGTATAAAAATTCCAGTGGTCTGGTCGAAATAGCGGTCAATAAAGGCCGTGCAGAACAGCAACTGAATTTAAAATTGGGAATGCGGGTTAGCTTTGATAGGCAATGGCCAAGTTAATGAAGTAGCTGAAATTGTCGCTAATTCGCTAAGTTAATGGCATTAAGCCGCCAACTTGGGATGAACAGGTCTAGCTTATAGTTTATAATCATCCCCTCTAAAATTTTCATTACCCGGCGTTCATATATGCGCTTGGTCTCGACTGTCATTGGTTAAATACACTTCATGCAAGAAATAAATCCGATCAAAAATAAAATAGCCGACTTACAAAGCCGTGGCGATGCCCTTAGGAGGTATCTTTGACTTTGAAGTTAAGAGCGAGCGTTTAGTCGAAGTTTTAAGAGAGCTGGAAAACCCGAAAATCTGGGATAACCCGGAAGAAGCGCAGGCCTTAGGTAAAGAGCGTGGTCAACTGGAAGTCATCGTTAATACCATTAATGATTTGGAACGCGGCCTTAGCGACGCAGAAGAACTGCTGACCATGGCGGTTGAAGAAGACGATGAAGAAACGGTTGAAACAGTCGTCGATGATTTGGAGCACTTTGAAAAAAGAGTTGCAGAACTGGAGTTTCGCCGCATGTTCTCCGGGCAAATGGACGCTAATAACGCGTTTTTGGACATTCAGTCCGGTTCCGGCGGCACCGAAGCTCAGGATTGGGCATCGATGATCGAGCGCATGTATTTGCGTTGGGGCGAGCAGAAAGGTTTTAAAACCGAATTGATTGAAGAATCGCAAGGCGATGTGGCCGGCATTAAAAGCGCCACGATCAAATTCGAAGGCGAATATGCGTTCGGCTGGCTGCGCACCGAAACCGGCGTGCATCGCTTGGTTAGAAAATCGCCGTTCGATTCGGGCAATCGCCGCCATACATCATTTGCTTCGGTATTCGTATCGCCGGAAATCGATGACGATATAGACATCGACATCAATCCCGCCGATATCCGTATCGATGTGTACCGTGCCAGCGGCGCGGGCGGTCAGCATATCAACAAAACCGAGTCGGCCGTGCGTATGACTCACAACCCGACCGGAATAGTCGTGCAATGTCAAAGCGATCGCTCTCAACATAAAAACCGCGACACCGCGATGAAGCAATTGAAAGCTAAATTGTACGAGCTGGAAATGCGCAAGCGCAGCGAAACGGCTCAGGCATTGGAAGATACCAAGTCGGATATAGGCTGGGGCAGCCAGATTCGTTCTTACGTTCTGGATCAATCGCGGATCAAGGATTTGCGCACCAGCATCGAGACCGGCAACACCCAGGCGGTTTTGGATGGCGATCTGGATCAGTTTATCGAGGCTAGCTTGAAGAGCGGCTTGTAAGCGCTCCCCCGGCGGATTTTTTTAATTGCAAATCTATCTATTCACTCATTTTAATTACCCTTAATATCAATCATTATGAAAATAGAAGCATTGCGTGTTAAAAACTTTAAAGCCTTCAAAGACATTAAGTTAACTAATCTTCCGGCAATTTCTGTTTTTATAGGCGCAAACGGAACGGGCAAAACCACGCTCTTTGATGTTTTTGGCTTCTTGCGCGATGCCTTGCAAGATAATGTTCGGGTGGCTTTACAAAAACGTGGTGGTTTTAAAGAGGTGATAACACGCGGAGAGGCAGGCTCGATTGAAATTGAAATTAAATTTAGGGAACATGATGAGGATAAACATAGCCCTTTAGTTACTTATTCTTTGGTCATTGAATTAGACAACAATCAACCTGTAGTCAAGCGTGAAATCCTTAAATATCGACGTGGTGAGAGAGGGAAATCTTGGCACTTCTTGGATTTCAAAAAAGGCTCCGGCATGGCGATTACTAACGAAAGCAGCTATGAAGATCAAGAATCTAAAGAGGAAAGAGAGGAACAAACTGTTGATTCAGCGGATATTCTGGCCTTAAAAGGTTTAGGTCAATTTCAACGTTTTAAAGCGGCTAATAGTTTTCGTAAGCTAATTGAAAGTTGGCATGTTTCTGATTTTCATATCGGTGATGCCAGGCCAAGCCAAGAAACAGGCTATGCGGAACATCTTTCGACACGCGGCGAAAATATGGCTTTAGTCGCCCAATTTATGTATGAGAATCATCGTTCAATCTTTGATGAAATTCTGGAAAAAATGGCACAGAGAGTACCTGGAGTTTCCAACGTGGAAGCAACAGACACCGAGGACGGACGCATTCTGTTAAGATTTCAAGACGGCTCTTTCAAAGATCCTTTTATTGCCCGTTATGTTTCAGACGGTACGATCAAAATGTTTGCTTACCTTTTATTGCTGCATGATCCGAATCCGCATCCGTTATTGTGTGTAGAAGAACCGGAAAATCAGCTATATCCGAGCCTGTTCTGCGGTTTAGTGGAAGAGTTTCGTGATTATGCGGATAAAGGCGGGCAAGTCATGATTTCTACGCATTCGCCCGATGTTTTAAATTATATTAAGCTCAATGAAATTTTCTGTTTAACTAAAAAACAGGGCATTACGGTTATTGAGCGAGCCAGTGAAAATTCCCTATTAGTTAATTTAATTAAAGAAGGTGATTTGCCGGGAGCTTTATGGAAACAAGGTTTATTTAATGGGCTTAATCCTCAATGAAACAACTGGTTTTTTTGCTAGAAGAAGAATCGATGAAAGTATTGCTGGATATTTTATTACCGCAAATTTTACCGCCGGAGATTAAATTTCTTTGTATCCCCCATGAAGGCAAACAAGATCTTGAAAAATCGATACCCATCAAATTACGTGCATGGCAAACACCAGGAACGTCTTTTGTTATAGTGCGTGACAAAGATCGCGCCGATTGTCTTGAAGTCAAAAAACGTTTGGTAAAATTATGCGAGCAAGCAGGACGCAGTGATAGTTTGGTGCGCATAGCATGCCATGAATTGGAGTCCTGGTTTTTAGGTGATTTGGCTGCTGTCGAAAAAGCCTTCAATATCAAAAAACTGGCAGGGCAACAACAAAATAGAAAATATAAAGAGCCTGATAGGTTAGCCAATGCGTCGGAAGAACTGGAAAAATTAGTCAAAGGCTATCGTAAGGTTAGTGGCGCTAAGAAGGTTGCAGCCCACATGACTATTCATCAAAATTATTCTCATAGCTTTAATTGTTTTATTAATGGTGTTAGCGGTTTGATTGAACCTGACAGCTGCGCCTTATAACGCAATTACACATCATTTTTTAAATTTAAATTATAAAAACCATGTCAGAAATTCAACAAGACGAACAAGAACAAATCAGGCAGCGCCGCAGCAAATTAAACGAGTTGCGCGAAAACGGCGGCATTGCTTTTCCTACCGATTTTCGCCGCAACGTAGTCGCAGGCGAATTGCTGGCCGAATACAGCGAAAAATCCAAGGAAGAACTCGAAGCAGAACCCTTGCGAGTAAAACTGGCCGGTCGCATGATGACCCGTCGAGTGATGGGCAAAGCCAGTTTCTGCCATATTCAGGACATGTCCGGCAAAATACAATTGTATGTGACTCGCGACGCGTTGCCTGAAAGCTTTTACAACGAGCAGTTCAAAAAATGGGATATAGGCGATATCGTCGGCGCGGAAGGCGTATTGTTTAAAACCCAGACTGGTGAGTTGAGCGTCAAGGTTGATGATATTCGCTTGCTGACCAAAGCCTTGCGCCCATTGCCTGAAAAATTCCACGGCATTGCCGATCAGGAAATCAAGTACCGTCAGCGCTACCTGGATTTGATAATGAGCGAGCAATCGCGCAACACTTTTTTGATCCGTTCCAAGGTGGTTGCTTATATTCGCCAATTCTTGATTGAGCGCAATTTCCTGGAAGTTGAAACGCCGATGATGCAAATGATTCCCGGCGGAGCAACGGCGCGTCCTTTTACCACTTTTCATAACGCGCTGGACATGGAACTCTATTTGCGTATTGCACCTGAATTGTATTTAAAGCGCCTGGTCGTCGGCGGTTTTGAGCGGGTGTTTGAGATTAACCGCAACTTCCGCAATGAAGGCTTATCGACGCGTCATAACCCTGAATTCACGATGCTGGAGTTTTATCAGGCTTATGCGGAATACCACGAGTTGATGGATTTAACCGAAGCCATGTTGCGCGGCGTTGCGATTGAAGTATTGGGGCAAACCATGATTACCTATCAAGGCGAGCAATACGATTTCGGTAAGCCGTTTGATCGTATGACTGTGGTCGAGTCGATCCTACACTTTAACCCTGACTTAACGACAGAAAATATCGCCACGCGTGAAGCCGCCGTTGAAGTTGCTAAAAATCTGCATATTCCAATTAAAGACGGTTACGGGCTGGGTAAAATTCAGATTGAGATATTCGAAAAAACCGTGGAAAGCCGGTTGATGAATCCGACTTTTATCACCGCTTATCCGGTTGAAGTCTCGCCATTGGCAAGACGCAATGATGACGATCCGCATGTTACCGATCGTTTTGAGTTTTTTGTCGGCGGACGGGAAATCGCCAACGGCTTTACCGAGCTGAACGATGCAGAAGACCAAGCCGCGCGCTTTCAAAAACAGGTCGAAGAAAAAGAGGCTGGCGATGATGAAGCCATGCATTTTGACGCAGACTATATCGTCGCACTGGAACACGGCATGCCGCCGACAGCAGGCGAGGGCATTGGTATCGACCGTCTGGTTATGCTGTTTGCCGATGCGCCGTCAATACGCGATGTTCTGTTGTTTCCGCATATGCGGCCTAAGGGTTAAGCTGTTATAGATATCGCACAAATCATATCATCGTCATCCCGGCAGGGATTGCCGGGATCCAGAGCACATGGATGTGAGACGGTGAACGTATGGAAAAACAAATATGTATTTATATTTTTCTGATGGTCTTAATGGACGCAAACGGTTAATCGGACAGCGCGATTCCATGTGGCAGGATTTGGCAAAATCTGACATTGCCATCCTTGGCTTCTGGATCCCGGCAATCCCTGCCGGGATGACGCGTTATTTAGATGTCTGCGTATTGGGGCAAGTTTACTCGTCTCCACGATCCATTAGTGATTAAAAAATCAAGCAATTAAAAACAGTCCTTCAACCGCCTAACTTCCGCAAAAACCTCCACCGGCTTTTTGCCCGCCATCTTAATTGTTTCCTGCAACGCCAAACTATCTTCCCTGAAAAACGGATTAGTCGCCAATTCCCGCTCTATCGTTGAAGGCACAGTCGGCAAGTGTTTCTCCCTCTGCTGATTAACGACCTGCATTCTTTGTTTTAACTCTTGGTTATCAGGTTCTACCGTCAAGGCAAACCGGCCATTGGCTTGGGTGTATTCATGGGCGCAATAGATTTGAGTCGATCCGGGCAGTGCCTTCAATTTCTGTAACGAATGCCACATCTGTTCCGCAGTGCCTTCAAACAATCGGCCGCAGCCCATTACAAACAACGTGTCCCCGCAAAACAGCATGTTGTCGTCTGCAAAATGATAAACAACATGGCCGCTGGTGTGGCCTGGAGTCGAGATGACCTTGGCCGAATGCTTGCCGAGCGTTATCACATCTCCGTCAACAACGCCGCGATCCAAACCGGGGATTCTATTCTGGTCAGAGAGTGGCGAAATAACCGTGCAACCGGTTTTTTGTTTCAGCTCCAGATTGCCGCCCACATGATCCGAATGGTGATGGGTATTCAAAATGGCGGTTAGCCGCCAGCCTTTTTGATCCAAAACATCCAGCACCGGCTGGGCAACAGCGGGATCGACAGCAGCGGTTTCGCCTGATACAGGGTCGTGAATCAGGTAAATGTAGTTATCGTTTAATACGGGGAGTTGCAGGATGGTCAACATGGTTTAAGTCCTTACTCGAGTTTAAATTAACGGTGAATTTTCAGATACGAATGATGTCACCCTAACACAAAACCACCTGCCGGATGAAGCCATAAGCTTCGTTCGGCTCTGGAACGAAACGCTCTTTTGTTTTACACTTAGTTCAAGTAAAACAATAAATTATTTTACTTTTAATCATAGCTTTACAGTACCTGAAACAGATTGTCAGATATATGAAAGATGTTTATCGGTGTAAATCAAAAATCAGGTCAAATGATGTTTTCAACCCACTATTTCATTTCTGGCCCGCAGATAAAATAATGACAAGAACAGTTCTCCATGTCTATTAAGGCAAAAGTGATGCGTTATATTTTAGCAATAGATCAAGGCACCAGTAGTTCGCGCTGCATTCTTTACGATCAGCAGGCAAATCCGGTTGCAATGGCACAGCGATCTTTTAAACAACACTTTCCGCATCCGGGCTGGGTTGAACACGATGCTGAAGAAATATGGACGTCGCAAGCCGGAGTTTTCCAACAAGCCATGCTGAAAGCACAACTGCGTCCGGCGGATATTGCCGGAATCGGCATCACTAACCAGCGGGAGACTACGGTAATTTGGGAACGCAGCACCGGCAAGCCGATTTATAACGCTATCGTATGGCAGGATAGGCGCACGGCTGACGATTGTATCCGCCTGAAACAAGCCGGTTTCGAATCAATGGTTAAGGCTAAAACCGGTCTGCTGCTGGATGCTTATTTTTCAGCGACAAAAATCAGCTGGCTGCTGGATCATGTCGAAGGTGCGCGTGAGCAAGCCGAGCGCGGGGAATTGGCATTCGGGACCATAGATTCCTGGTTGGTCTGGAAGCTCACCAACGGCGAACTGCATATCACCGATGTTTCCAATGCGGCTCGAACATTGTTGTTTAATATCGACACGATGCTGTGGGACGATGAATTGTTGGCGTTATTCGACATACCGTCATCTTTGTTGCCTGAGGTCAAAACGTCCAGTGAGATCTATGGGCAAACGCGTAATCCGGAAATAGGAGCGGGAATTCCGATTGCAGCCATTGCGGGCGATCAGCAGGCGGGATTATTCGGCCAGTTGTGCATCAATGCGAGCATGGCCAAATGCACCTATGGCACCGGTTCTTTTTTAATGATGAATACCGGACCGCAAAGAGTCGCTTCAAGTCACGGTCTGTTAACAACAATTGCATGGCAAATCGGCAATGAAATCCATTATGCGCTTGAAGGCAGCGTGTTTGTCGGCGGCGCGGTCATTCAATGGTTGCGCGATGGTTTGGAGCTGTTCGAGCAGGCATCCGATAGCGAACAGCTTGCCGGTAGCGTTGACGATAATGGCGGCGTTTACTTTGTGCCGGCGCTGACTGGCCTCGGTGCCCCGCATTGGGATCCGCATGCGCGTGGAGCGATTTTCGGCATCACGCGCGGCACAACCTCTGCGCACCTTACCCGAGCAGCATTGGAGAGTGTGTGTTTTCAAGTCGATGATGTATTGCAGCTGTTTTCAGTTGAAAGCGGTACGCCGATTGTCCAGCTAAGAATCGATGGCGGCGCCGCTGTCAACAATTTGCTGGCGCAATTTCAGGCCGATATATCGGCGGTTGAAGTTGTCCGTCCTACTAATCTGGAAACCACGGCTTTAGGTGCGGCTTATCTTGCCGGTATTGCTATTGGATTATGGACTATCGATGAACTTAATCAGAAATGGCGGATTGACCGGTCGTTTCATAAAAAAATGCGGCCACAGGAAGATGAATCGTTAAAACGGTATTGGCTTAAAGCCGTGGAAAGAACAAAAAATTGGATTGAATAAGGTTAATTAATGAGAGAAACAAAACTTCGCGAATATGAAAATTTTCACATTGTGTTATGGCTTTTGAAAGATACTTGTTGGTTAATGGAATGGAGGCTGCAAGGGATTATCATGATTGTGCCGACGATTGCGGCTGCTTTACATATTACCTGGTTGGGACGACATAATACCGCTAATTTATTCCATAACTTAGCAGTCAGTAGCTGGATATGCGGCAATGCGGTCTGGATGATTGGAGAGTTCTTTTTTGACGACACTCTTAGGCCTTTTGCTAAAGTGTTTTTCAGTATCGGGGTATTGTTTCTTGTTGTGTATTATTTTGGGGTGCTGCCGAAAGAAAAACGCGTACGCTCATGAAGAAGTATTTATACATGGCATTGAAGTTTTATGTTTGTAGATACAACGGGATTGTTGCAAACAGGACAAAATATTAATCATATTTTTCAATGGTTATTTAATTTACTCATTATTAATCATTGTCTTATGGTATTTATCATGAAGCCGAAGAAACTGGATTGAATATTGCTTAAGTAAAAAATACACATACTTAAACAATGGAGTTTGCAATGTCTTCTTCGATCCTTTCTGAAATATTAAGCGGTTTATACGAAAATACAGTCGTGCCTTATCTCGGCCCGGGGGCACTTTTCGATGCCACCAATAAACTCACCGGAACCCCCATGCCTGCCGATAGCAACAGCCTGATTTTGGCTATGAATAACGGCACCCCGATGGCTCCCAAGCTTATGTACGAGTTTCCCAGAGCGGCGATGAATCAGGAGCTTAAAAAAGGCAGAAATTTTCTGGGACAGTTTCTCACTAAGTTATATGGCGAAACAGAATGGACGCGCGCGGCAGTACATGACTGGCTGGCAGAGTGGCGGCCCGCTTATGTCATCGATATAAACAGGGACACCCAATTGCAGGAGAGCTATGCCGATGAAGAACATACGCTGATTGTCGGCGTCGCGAGAATCACTGCCAGTCACTTCCGATTTAAAATATATCACTATGACGGCAGCGATTATTTTGAAATACCCCAGGATCAGATTGATCATCGATTGCCCATTTTGTTTAAACCCTTGGGTACGCCCAAACCGGAAGCCAACTACATCGCTTCAGACGCCGATTATGTCGATTACATAACCGAGTTAATGGGAGGTTTTGCGATTCCGGATTTTCTTAAAGAATACCGCAAGAACAAGCAATACCTGTTTATAGGCATGCCGTTAAACAGGGATTCGGAGCGTATGGTCATGAGCGATATAGTTTACGGCGCGGCAGAGCGAAAAGGCTGGGTTTTGAACAAGAACCCGACCGATAAGGAAAAACGCTATTGTAAGAAAATAGGTTTGGAAATCCTGGATCTAGGCGTTGAAGATCTGTTGGCTGCTGTGCTTAATTAATGGCCCAGTCCGGCGCATTCAGCAATCATCGCTTGCTGCTTTATTACAAAGGCGACATCAGCGCCTTGATTTTATTCGCCCAACACAGCAACGGCAGCATCTGCTTTCCGGAGCCGCTGCCTGCGTTGTCCAGCGCACTGGAACCTGAAGAGTTTGTAATTGGCAAAGTCAGCACCCATC
This sequence comes from Methylobacter sp., assembly GCA_036561025.1. GTDB lineage: Bacteria > Pseudomonadota > Gammaproteobacteria > Methylococcales > Methylomonadaceae > Methylobacter_A. The sequence goes on from DATBQB010000020.1 coordinate 21,284, forward strand.
CGGCAGTGCTGGTCAACAACATCAATCAATTTTTGCAATTGGACAATGATATTTTGCGAGTCGAACCGGAATTTAGCGAACAAATCGATACTCCCGGCGGCATTATCACCGTACATATGGCGCGCTTCATGTTGCTCGACCCTCCGCATATATTGATGCAAGGTAAAAGTTGTACTCTGAAAACTCTAACTCAATTGCGCGGCAGGCCACCTGCGGAAATGGAGTTGCTGCGCCGTGCTTATTCCAAGGTGATGTAGGCTTGAGATGTTCGATTTCATGGACATGAACTACGATGAGCCCGGCGAACCGATTGGGTCGGGGCCTTATATCCCTGATGCCGGTGAATGTATGCGTTGCGGCATCTGCGTCAGTAGTTGTCCGACCTTCCGCTTGTTCCAGATCGACGAAGAAACCCCGCGCCGCCGTATCCGCACCATCAGCAAATTGCTGGTTGAAAACCTGCCGATCAGTGACGATGAGCGCCTACATCTGGATAACTGTCTGCAATGCCGGGCCTGCGAGACAGCGTGCCCGAGCCGGATGGCTTACGGGCAGTTGTTCGATCAGGCTCAAGCCCAGTTAAAGGTTAGTCCGGGTTGGTTGGCGAAACTGGCTTTCAATCTGATTGAAAACAAGGGCTGGCTGAGGCGATTAATGCCGTTGCTGGCCGTTTATCTGAAATCGGGTGTTCAAAAACCGTTACGGCGTAGCGGATTGCTGAAAAAACTGCATTTTGCGGATGCTGAAGCCTTGTTGGATAAACCGGCATTGCGGCCACTGGCTGTTTCTTATCCAGCGAGTGCTGCGAAGCGCGGCCGGGTTGCGCTGTTCACCGGCTGTATTGCCGAGCATTTCGACCGCGAGACTTTACTGGCTGCGATCAAGCTGCTTAATGCGATAGGCTACGAAGTGCTGGTGCCGCCGAAACAAGGCTGCTGCGGAGCGATCCATCAGCACAACGGCCAGTCTGCCGTCGATTTGGTCGACAACAACATCAAGGTGTTCAACGCGGTGGACGTCGATGCCGTGCTGTACACCGCCACCGGTTGCGGTGCGATGTTAAGTGAATATCAAAATAATGATGAAGCGGGGCAACTGTTCCAACAACGCTTGTGCGACATCAACGATTTTTTATTGAAAAACTGGCCGGACGATCTGCAACTGACGTCGTCCACGTTGAAAATTGCAGTCCACGAGCCATGCAGCCAGCGCAACGTGCTTAAAAACCAGCAAGCCGTTTATGCACTGCTGCAAAAAATCCCCGGTCTAAGCATTGCCGCGCTGCCCGACAATCACATTTGCTGCGGTGCAGGCGGCAGCTACATGCTGACTCATCCGGATAATGCGGAACAGTTAAGGGCTTTGAAATATCAAATCATCGCCGGTTCATCGGCGGATTTGGTAGTTAGCGGAAATTTTGGTTGTGCAGTTTATCTCAACGCCGATGGGGGCAGGATGGAGCATCCTTTGCGGTTGTTGGCTCGGCAGTTGCCGCAGGTGTAATATACTTTAATCTGGCTTAAAATCTGGCTGCTGGCTATATGCGACTTAACCAATAGCCCGGTTTTCTACTGTTATGCATCACTGCAACCACATAAATTAACTTGTCAGTTTCCCGATAAATCACAGAAAAGGGAAACTTTGAAAGTAAAAATCGTCGAAAACCTTTTTCGAAAAACGGCCATGTTCGAGGAAATTCAATAATTGCTTGATAGGCTGATTCGAGTTCATTAAAGAAGTCATCCCCCTAAACCTTCAGCTTGATCTTGGTACCAAAATATATGGGGCCTTTATTTCAGAAGAAACGTCGGGATGAAACCTTAACAATTCGCTAGCCTTTAACTTCTTTTTTTATATCGTCCCAAGATACGGAATTAACCTTACCGGACACAAGTTCTTGATACCTAAGCTCAGCCAATTCAGCCCATGCTTGTTCAACCCCTTCATCTTGCTTGGTTTCAAGCGAAGAAATTAAACAATGAGCAACTAGGGCTCTCTCGTTAACATTCAATTGCTTTGCATTTTCTAAAACTTGATTAATGTTCATGGTCGATTTATCTATTAATTAGCATTTTTAGATTTTAGCATGGCGGTCGAAAAGCACATAACCCATGATTATTACGATAAATGGGGCATGCGATGTTTGGCTCATCTAAAGTGAACCCTATTGTCCAGACAAATAATGCCTTAATTTAAGATAGAGCCCTGTTCACACTCCAGCTGAATGGCGCCAGTCCCGTAGATACTCTCTTAAACCACAAGCCCAAAATTGCAAAAAATCATAAAATCTTATGAATTTGCTTTAACAGGAAACGTGTAAAAACGAGTCCCGTCAAATTCTTTTTTAGCTTTCAGCATGCCATGGATGGCATGCAAAA
>DATBQB010000021.1:0-2452 GCA_036561025.1 Methylobacter sp.
CAGCTTGTCCTCCGACTCCGGAAATTGAGCGGCGGCCCGCCAAATTACGCAGTGCGCCGTCTTCGCTTTCACGGGAAGGCGTGAGATCAGGTCCGCTCGTCCTCGTGAAGCGTTCGCGCATGAGCGCGCGGTCGTGCATCGGCATTCTCGTTTAGAAAAAACGTTTGCAAACACCTCTGCTGACGCTGTTTTCAGGCCCCAAGCTATTGTCCCCCGAAACTGGAGGAGGAAAGTCATGCAAAAGCGGGCAAAAGCACCTTCAAGCGTGTCAGCGCGTACGCCAAGGAATAAAGGCAGATTGATTGGAGCGAAGCCTCCGCTTCGGCCAAAACACGTCTGGACGATCCGGACTAAGCTCCAGGTCGAACGTCGAACACGCGACTTGGCCATGTTCAACCTTGCGATCGACAGCAAGTTGCGGGGCTGCGATGTTGTCGCACTTAAAGATGAGGATGTCGCCCCGTATGGCAACCGCAACCGGTTGAACTCGGGCGTCGGCAAGGAAGCCATGCGCAAACGCGGCGAGATCGTCGAACGCAGCTTCGCCCATGTTCTGGAGCGCGGTGGATTGCGCCGAACATGGTTGCGCGGTCGCGAAAATGTTCACAAGCGCTACCTCGTTCATGGCGCGGGCTACAATCTCGGCATTTTGCGGCGCGCGCTGTTCGGCGCCGGCGTGCCGAGGGAGGCTCCGAGCGCCAGATTTGCGTTCCTGTTCATCACTCAGGCCGCCGACACGATCGCCTTCGTGATCCTGGCCGCGTCCGACGCGAAGACGGAGGCGCTGATTGTCGCCATCTCTTACAAAGCCGCATGATCAAATCGCGACATTTTCAGCGGTGTTAACCCTTCGTTAACCGTGCCGACAGTTACTCTACGTCAGGAGCCGCAACGTCAGCCTCAAAAAAGCCGCTAAACGAGGCCAAGATTAGGCTGCATATGTCGCGGTGTTTTGGCGCGCGTGCATGAAGGCTGTCCCGTATATTCCAAATTCAAGGGGTGATCACATGATGAATGGCCTCTCCAATTTCTTAAGAAAGATTGAGCAAAATACTGGATTGCGTCTGGACTCAGTAAAAAGGCTAATCTCTTCTGAGCAAAAGAAACCGCTGTCGGCCGCGATATTTGGTCAAACCGGATGCGGCAAATCTTCATTGACAAATGCCATCTTCGGGACACATTTCGACGTGGATGATGTGAAGCCTTGCACAAAGGTACCGCAAGCGCATCAAGGTCACGATTCGAGCGGAAACCCGATCACTTTTTGGGATCTGCCCGGCATAGGCGAGTCTGTGGAAGCGGACAAGGAGTATCTCGATTTGTACGCCGATTACGCCGCACACTGCGATGTCGTTTTGTGGGCATTTCAGGCAGATACACGCACAATTACTAGTGACTCATCCGCACTAAACGCTATTGTCGAGAAACTTGGACCTGGTAAGAAAGGTGCCTTCTTAAATCGCTTGTCTGTAGTTGTAACAAAGTCGGACGTTATATCACCGGCGCCTTGGATTTTTGCTAAGAGCACCGATAGCGTGACCATTGCTGCAAGTAAAGGAACAGAAGAATTGCTCAACAAAAAGGCTTTTTACTTCTACGATGGTTTGCTTGGCGCTCATCAAGCAGATGTAGAGCATAGAACATTTGTAACATCGAAGACAAAAGACTTGTCTAACCTCCCAACAGATTTTTGGCTCGATGTTTCTAAAAATTTCCTCTACCGTAAGGGGACATTGGACGACGCGGTATACACGCATCTTGTAGATACATATCCAAAAGCACGGGATGAGCTTTCTCGTCTTCGCCAACAGTCCAGGGCCGTATGCTGTTCAGCAAAGTATGAGTTCAACCTAAATGCGGTCAAGGCAAAGATTGCTCAAAAAGCCAAGGGAAAGTCGATGTTGCGGCTCAGTCAATCTGTCTCCGTTGCAAGCGGAGCATTTCCTTGGTCCAAGGTCAAAACGCTTGGCTTGCCAGTATTTTTCGATCAAGGAAACAATGAGTTCATCTTTGATGTCGAAACAGTTGAGTGAGGCGAAGAAAATGGATAAAAAACGTGAAGTCATGAGGATCCTCGAGCAACGCATGGACGAAGATGAGAGTTTTGCCGTTGAGTTAGGTAATGCTGTTGAAAGTGGTACCTGGGAAATTGTCGCTAGTCTCATCGCGAAGGTAGCAGGATTTGTCATTGATAATACCAGTGAGGTTTTGGATTGGCTGAAGGAAATTCCTGATCGGAACGGCAGTTACAACTGAAGATCACCAAATTCCGCTAAACAGCGCAATCAGAGTTTGCAGAGTCGCGGGGGCGCCAATTTCACAATTTCTAAGTGAGGGCGCGAAAAAACTACGCTGAACACTAGAACCTCGCCAATCGTGATGGCGAAGCTCAGAAAACACGTTTCTACGATATGTCGCCGGCGTTTCCGCGCTGTGTATTTTGCTTGATTTT
>DATBQB010000022.1:0-1690 GCA_036561025.1 Methylobacter sp.
ATCGACGGCTCCCCGGCGCTGGCGCTGGAGGCCGGCGCGGACGGCGCGCATGTCGGCGGCGTCGGCGCGGCGCTGAAGGATGCGATCAAGCGCCTTTCGCCGCGCTATATCGTCGGCGCGGGGGTCCTCGCGACGCGCGACGACGCGATGACCGCCGGCGAGTCGGGCGCCGATTACGTGCTGTTCGGCGAGGACGCCGCGCCGCTGGACGCGCCGGCGCTGCTGGAGCGCGTGGCGTGGTGGGCGGAGATCTTCAACACGCCCTGCGTCGCCTTCGCGCGAAGCCTTGAAGAAGTCGGGCCGCTCGTCGCCGCCGGCGCGGATTTCGTCATGCTTGGCGATTGCGTCTGGAGCGATCCGCGCGGACCCGCCGCGGCGGTCGCCGACGCGCGCCGCGCCATAGCGGAGCAGGGCGCATGAAACTTGCCGCGAAATCCAAACTTGCCGCGAAATCCGCCGCGACGCGCTTCTGCGTTCTCTTGCTGGCTTTGAGCGCCTGCGCCGCCGCGGCCGCCGCGCAAACCGCGCCGCCCGCGACGCCGGCTCTCGCGCCGCCATCGCTCTCGCCGCCGCCGCTCGCGCCGCCGCCCGATGTCGCCTTCGGCGCCTATCAGCGCGGCGAATACGCCGTCGCGATGCGCGAGGCGAAAAAGCGCGTCGCCGACAATCCCAAGGACACGGCGGCGCTGGCGCTGATCGGCAGGCTCTACGCCGAGGGCGCCGGCGTCGCGCGCGACCACAAGCAGGCGATGGAGTGGTTTTTGCGCGCGGCGGAGACTGGCGGGGCGCAGGGGACCTATCTCTATGGCGCCGTGCTGCTGGCCGACGCGCCCGGCCCCAAGGAGCGCGAGGCGGCGCGCGGCTGGCTCGAGAAGGCCGCGGCGCAAAATCACGCCGCCGCGATCAATCTGCTCGGCGAGATGGCGCTCGACAATAACGGCGTCTATGCCGATTTCGAGAAGGCGGCGGACTATTTCCGCCGCGCCGCCGAGCTTGGCGACACCGACGCCAAATATGCGCTGGGCGAACTCTACAAGCATGGCAAGGGCGTCGCCAAGGACGACGGCGAGGCCGCCAACTGGTTCAAATCCGCCGCCGCCGACAATCACGCCGCCGCGATGGTCGAACTGGCGATCCTCGAATTCAACGGCTCCGGCGTCGCGCGCGACATGGCCGGCGCCGCGAAACTGTTTCGCAAGGCGGCGGAGATCGGCAACGCTGTCGCGCAGAACCGGCTCGCCTATCTTCTGGCGGAAGGGCGCGGCGTCGAGAAGAACCTCGCCGAGGCCGCGCAATGGCGCGACCGCGCCCGGAACGCCGGGCTGCGGGACGCGCGGCTCGACCAATTGCTGAGCGAACAGGGGGCGGGCAAGGCTCCGGCGCCGGCTCAGCCGCCGCTGAAGCGCTAGGCGATGAGAAGCCTGTCGCCGCGCGCCGCCAGCGTCTTTTTGCGGCGGCGAGTGAAGCGCGGGCTCGAAGCCGCGGCCTCGTTTCGCGAGGCGCGGCGCGTGTTCGATCTCCAATTGCCCCATGCCGAGCCCATCGGCGGCTTTCGCGCGGAGCGGATCGGCGGCGTCGCCGGTGAATGGGCCGGGGAGGGCGGCGCGACGCTGCTTTATCTGCACGGCGGCGCCTTCTTCGCGGGGTCGCCGCGGCATTACCGCCCGATCTCCGCGGTCTTCGCTTCGTT
>DATBQB010000023.1:0-30531 GCA_036561025.1 Methylobacter sp.
CCCCTTGCGCAAGCTGGCTCATCGACACATACAGATAGCGCTTCAATACCGCCTGCAGCGCCGGACTCTGTTCGAGCTCGCGCAGAAACGACGGCGCCGCGATCCGCAGTGCCGAGCCCGGCCCCTGAACCAGCGCATGAAACGGCGCGACCTCGACGCCCAACATCAGAGTCGTGCCGAGCATGCCCTCATTGCCGATCAGCCCGACTTCCAAGCCGGGATTGCCGGTCATCAAGGCAATGGAACTGTCGTTCGGCAGGTAGACCTGCGCAATCGGCTCGCCGGTGCGGTACAGCACCTCGGTAAAGGTTAGCTCGAGCGGTTCGCAATGAGCAAGCAATCGATCGCGGTCCTTGAGGGGCAGGGCAGCCAGCAGGCGGTTGGCAGGAGCAACAGATTGGGTAGACGCCACAGCGGGAGTTCTCCAGAGTATCAGCGGACAACCGACCGGCGGCGCAATTTCGAGACAACGTCAAGAGCCGAGGTAGGCGGATTACAGGGAGGATAGCCATTGATCAGGGCCTGATGCTACCGGTCAAGGCTTGCGTAGTCTGTACGTTAACGAACGTACTTGGAAAAAGCAGTGATCCACGAAAAGCACGAAAGACACGAAAAAAACGCAACAAATAAGTCTGTTGTATACGGCTGTTTCAGCTAAAAATGAAAGTCCTGTTTTATAGCTCTTCGAGTATTTTCGTGCTTTTCGTGTCGCCTAGAGGCGCCTACTTTTGGCTTTCGTGGACCGACTGACGTTTTTCAGGATCAACGCACCGCCCGAAGGTGCGGCGTCATCGCGGTGCGGCGGGCAGAGGCGGGAGGAACAGAGCTCAGCAGGCGGCTGGATTCCGAGTGCACCACTTGGTAGCACTCGCAAACCCGGGCTTCCAGTCCGGGCCGGTCCAGCACCCGGATATGGCCGCGGCTGTAAACAATCAAGCCGTCCTTCTGCAACTTCCCCGCCGCTTCGGTGACGCCTTCGCGGCGTACGCCGAGCATCGAGGCGATCAATTCCTGGGTGATGCTTACCTCGTTCGAAGGAAGCCGGTCGAGGGTTAGCAGCAGCCAGCGGCACAGTTGCTGGTTGACCGAATGATGCCGGTTGCAGACCGCCATCTGCGCCATTTGAGTAATCAGCGCCTGGGTATAGCGCAGTAACACACCGTGCAGCCCGCCGGAGCGACGCCCGCCGGAGCGGTCGAATTCCTGTATCAGCAGTGGCGCCCGCAGCCGGTAGGCATAGCCTGCGCTGCGCACCACGGCGCGGTTGGGCATGCTTCCGCCGCCCATGAACAGGGCGATACCGATCATGCCGTCATTGCCGACCACGGCGATTTCGGCCGAGGCGCCGTTTTCCATCACATACAGCTTGGACACGATGCAGGTGGTCGGGAAATAGGCGTGATGCAGCTCGTCCCCGGACTCGTAAAGCACTTTGCCGAGCGGCATCTGAACCAGTTCCAGATGGGGAAGGAGGCGTTGGTATTCATCGACGGGGAGGGCATTGAGCAGGGAATTTTGCGAAGGATTATGGTAATCGGCAGTCATAAGCAACATCCATAGGTGAGTCAAGATTGAATGGTTTCATCAACTTAAAAAACCGGTTTGGTGTTGAAAAATAACTCCAGAATAGGCAATTTGAGCATGCTGAACAATAAGTGCGATTACCTATCAGCTGAGTTTTTATTCAGCAAAGCGGTTTTATGTTCGGTAGCGTACATACTTTGCCTGATATTGCAGTTAGGATTTCGTCAAAAATAACTTCCGTTTATGGTTCCCACGATGAGCGCGGAGCGTGGGAATGATGAGCCCAAGTTTCGGGAAGTTATTGCCAACCATTCCTTAGTCTTTTTTGGGGACTTGAACGGCGAGCGTGATGTGTTACAAAACAAATTATTGGCTTGGGACGATATGCATATAATTCAAGTTTTCTTAACTTAAGTTCCTTATTGCTGTGTAACGATTTGGAAGTTTTATGGAATATATAGCGCTGCGCTACAAGTTGAGCCTATGGCCTAGCCGATTATCTTGGTTCTATCGGGTTGTTCTCAAACCTTGGTCAAGGATGATACGAATTATGCCGTCGGCAGCACTACTCATTGCTCAGGATCTGAGTGGACAGTGACTCTACTTTGGCTGTGTTGCCGATTCCCGTGGTGGCGTTTTTTATGGCTCACACCGACCTTAATGAGATTAAGGTAGATATTGATCATGGAACATGTGCCCCCGCTGTGTTGACCCGAATCTTAACATTGGGAATCTGGCAATGGTGTTCTACTTATGTTTCATGGAAAGCAGGCGATGAATCCTAAGTATCAGGCTGCGGCTGCAGAAAGCTCTGTTGGGCTTCCTAAACGCTGCCGAGTCATATAAATCAATTCAATACAAGTAGGTGCGATAGCGTACAGACAACGAAGGCAGAACCTGTATGCTGTGTTTTATTTAGGGAGCAATCTTTATGAAAATGAAACGACTACAGTTAGCGCTTATCTGTTCATGCGTTTTGTTCGGTTTTTCTGCGCTTGCGGAAGAGCCTTTGATCAGACCGCAAACTCAAGGCGAGGCTACGTTCGTCAACGGCGTGGTAGGGGGTGACGAACAAAAGGCGATACAAGCTATGCGGGCCTACTACAACTTGCACCTGCTGTTTTCGATAAAGGGCACAGGAGAATATGTTAGTGGCGTAAAAGTCCGTATCACGAATTCAAACGGCAATACTATTATGGAATCATTATCTGACGCTCCTATGCTATTCGCCAAGCTCAAACCCGGCCTTTACACTGTTGCTGTTGATCGAGACGGTCAGGTGATCCGTAAAACAGCAATGGTTACAGGCAACAATCATAAGGTTTCGCTGTCTTTCACTTGGCCTCAAGAGAGGGAAGATTAGACAAGTTCTGTTGCCCACCCGGATATGCTCTAAGAACGATGATAAGCACAGCACCTTTCCTATAACTGCGAGATATTCACATGACGAGAACCCGCCGTGTTCATCTGATCAACCCGAAAGCCGATACGTTCGCGACTCGGCCTCTATTCTTCGGCAAGGCGCTTTATTCGCCGGTCGCAGGGCTTCTAGCCGTGGCTGGGCTGATTCCTGAAGACGAGTACGAAATCATTCTGACCGACGAGAATATCGAGCCCATCGATTTCGATTTGGATGTCGATATGGTAGGCATCTCATCCATGACCTCTTATGTGAACCGGGGGTATGAGATCGCCGACGCTTTCCGGGCTCGCGGTGTTCCTGTGATCATGGGCGGCGTGCATGTCAGCTACCTGCCGCAGGAGGCGCTCAAACATGCCGATGCGGTGGTCGTCGGGGAAGCCGAGCTGATTATGGACAAAGTTTTAGACGACCTGCATAACGGCCGATTAAACGGCATTTATAAGGCCGCAAGCCTGCACTCGATGGTCGGCATGCCGAATCCGCGGCAAGACCTGCTGAAGAGCAATCGCTATATCAACAAGGGGTTCGTCCAGACTTCGCGCGGCTGTCATCACGGTTGCACCTTTTGCGCGGAACCTACAATGTATGGGCTGCGTTTTCGCTATCGGCCTATCGAAGACATCATCGCCGAGATCGAACACATTAAAGAACGGGTGATCCTGCTCAACGACTCAGATTTTTTCGGTACGCCGAGTCGGGCCATGGAAGTCATGAAAGCATTCAAGGGACGGGGGCTGCTTTGGCAGGCGGCGGTGAATAGCCGCGATGCCAACGATGATCGTCTGTTGGAATTGGCCGCGGAAAGCGGCTGTTTCATGCTGTCCATCGGCTTCGAGTCCATCTCTAAGCAAACCCTGCGCAACGTGCATAAGTGCCAGAACGATCCTGAATCGTATCGCGAGCTGGTCGAAAAACTGCATCGGTACGGCATCATGGTGCTGGGCCTGTTCATGTTCGGTTTTGAAGGCGATGAATCGACAGTATTCGATGAAACGTTGAAATTCAACATCGATGCCAAGTTCGACATGTGCGGTTATTCTTTGCTGACGCCATATCCCGGCACTATCAATTGGTTCGAGATGATGCGCCGCAAGCAGATCGTCTCTTTCGATTGGGACAAATACGATCAATCTCACATCGTCTTCAAACCCGGCGGGCTATCGGCCGATCAGCTCTATCGGGGTTACCTGGATACTTACGACGGGTTTTACACGGCATCTTCAATACTGCGCCGCTTTCCTTGGGACGGCTCCCGCAACCGGGCGAACTGGACCATCTACAATGCATTCTTTCGTAAAGGCGGCGTTGTAACCCGCGACCCCGAGCAACTGATCGCAAGGGCAACGCCTGAGCCCGAATTTGCAGCCATGCCGCCGCTAATGCCGCAAAAAGCCGCGTGGCGGGAATTGGTGATGGGGACGACTGAAACCGGGGTGGCGGCAGCTTCCGAATAACATCGGAAACTGTGTTTTTGACCCGGCGGTGCAAAGCTAAAGGAAGAGCTTTATGACAGTGCGGCTTTATGTTTGATAGCGTACAGACTGAGTTCTACTATTGCCAATAGACTGTATTTCAACTTAAACGCTTTTTCTCTTACTGGAGAATTACCATGTCAATTGGCACAATTTTACTAATAATTCTAATTCTTATGTTGATCGGAGTTATTCCCACTTGGCCATATAGTCGGGGATGGGGCTATAGACCCAGCGGCGGGGTCGGGCTATTGCTGATCATTTTACTGATTATGATTTTATCGGGCTATATCTAGCTGCGAAGCAAAGTTGATGCAAGCCGCCTCATTCCAAGGCCAGAGCTCGGCGCCTGATGTTTCGTAAGCGCATTAGTCACTAAAACGGCGATGCAAAACATTAAGAGCAAGCATTTTAAGCAAAATTCATAATTAAGGCGTGCCTCACTTGCCGCAACAATCTCTCGTTGCGGCTTTTTTTTACGAAAAGCATAGCTGGTGCTGGTCGTGTTATTCAATCCGGACAGCGTTGGGCCATTTCGATGCCGAGTGTCACGTACCGATACGATAGGCGTAATCTATTGGCATTTTGTCGATGTTCAGCAGCTTTTATTTATATCTCTATCTTCGGTGACGCCATGGTCAATAATGCATCGACAAACTCTATCAATTTATCGCCGCAACCAGCAGAAATCAGCCTGACTTCTCTGTGGTTCGGCATTTTGGGCGTGCCGTTAGCCTGGATGAGCCTGGAGCTGGTTTCCTATGTTTTGACCACAGCCATATGTAATGCCGATGTTCCTGTTACGCTGTTTTTAGTTCCATTGTGCAGAAGCGGCACTGCTGCTCCCGAATAATTCCATTATGAGATCTCTGCTTATAGGAAGTCTGATGCTGGCAGCGCAGTCGGCCTTAGGGCATACGCCGGGTGAAACGATTGGCAGTGCCTGGAACTTCGAACCTGAGGTAGTCCTGCCATTGCTGTTGACGGTTACAGCATACATCGCCGGTATTCGGCATCTGCAACACCAAGGTATACGCCGCCGAATAGTAAGCTCGGGTCGTTGCTCCGCTTTTGCGCTGGGTGTGCTGGCATTGATCGCAGCGTTAATGTCGCCGTTGGATATGTTTGCCGAGTTTCTGTTTTCAGCGCATATGACCCAACATCTGATGCTGATGCTTGTGGCACCGCCACTACTGATACTGGGGCGTATCGAAGTGGTGCTGTTGTGGACTTTTCCGCTGCCGCTACGACGGCTGATCGGACAGAGTTGGCGCAAAGCTACCAGGCTGCGGTTTACGATTGACTTGCTGAGCCGGCCTGTCAGCGTGTGGCTGTTGGCGAGCACGGCCATGTGGTTCTGGCATATCTCCGGCCCTTACGCTTGGGCATTTTATAATCCGTATATTCATATCCTTGAACACTTGAGTTTTTTCCTCACGTCTCTGGCGTTTTGGGCGCTGGCTTTGCGGCCGTTCAGTCGCGACAAAAGCGGTCATGGAATCGCTCTGCTGCTGCTTATCACGTTTGCGTTGGAAAGTTCGCTATTGGGGGCGTTGCTGGTATTTGCCGGTCATCCGCTTTATGTTGTGCATACGGCCCAGATATCGCGGCAGTTGCCGTATTTTTTGGCCGATATTTCGCCGTTACAGGATCAGCAGCTTGCCGGCCTGATCATGTGGATACCAGCCGGCTTGGTGCAGATGGCGGCGCTGGTAGCCGTGTTTGCCGATTTGCTGTCCATCCCGCAGAATCGGCGGACTGGTTCGCTTGAGTCTTGAAATAAATCAACAAAATCTTACTGCTTTTTCTCGGAAATTATTTAAGTGCGCCACGGATGCTTCGGCAAATCGATAACGCCGACGACCTTGACGCCGACCTGCGCTACCTTATGATCGTTGTCTACGGTGCCGCCGCTAACGCCTATCGCGCCTATCAGCACGCCTTGATCATCGACGATCGGCAGGCCGCCGGGAAATGTGATCAAACCTTCATTGGAATGCTCTATGCTGTAAAGCTGGCCGTTGGGCTGAGACAGTTTGCCCAAGTCGCCTGACGGCATCGCAAATAAGCATGCGGTTTTGGCTTTTTTGATAGCGACATCTATGCTGCCAACCCAGGCATCATCCATGCGTCGAAAGGCTTTCAGGTTTGCGCCTGAATCCACCACTGCGATGCAGCTGGGTGTTCCGGTTTCCTTGGCTTTGTTAACCGCAGCATCAATCATTTGTTCCGCTTGCTCGTAGGTCACATGCATTTTATTACTCCTTAATATTGGATTAATCGATTTATCTTCTAACCCTAGTTATTGCGGTAATTTCGAGATTAGCCGGCATTAGAAGATTGAAATTTTAATAAAGATTATCCGTAGCATCAGGCACAGTCGGTACGGTAGCGTACATAGTAAGCGATTCGAAAAATTTGCATTTATAACCTAATGTACAAACATTAAGGGCCGTAATTTACTTGGAAATTTATATGTTGGTTTCCGCACCGATTGTTTTGGATTTTATGGGTATGATTTTATTTAAGTGATGGAAAAACATCAGTTATTCCACGCTTTAGTTATGACAATTTAGTCATGGTTAAATTAATTATCAGGAGACACTCATGAACAAAGATCAAGTAAAAGGCCGAGTCGAAGAGGCCAAAGGTAAAATTAAAGAAACCGCGGGTAAAGTAATGGACGACGAAATGATGGAAGGAAAAGGTAAGGTTCAGAAAAATGTAGGCAAGGGCCGGGCTGCTTATGGCGATGCCAAAGAGGAAGTTAAGAAAGGCCATTAAAACTACCCGTGTTGAGCTGTGCAGCGGAGTCTGAGGACATGGGTCTGCTGCATAGCTGCAATAAAATGTTCATCAATTCATTTTCACAAGGAAATAAATATGAAACTGACTAACATGAAAACTACCGGTTTATGGGCAGGTATCGTTTTGACCTTCTGCTCTTTGGGTGCTTATGCCGCTGAAAATCACATGGAGCAAGCGCTCAAGCATGCGGAGGCTTCAGCCAAAGCCACCGATGCAAAAGCTATAGCCGAACATGCCGATACTGCGAAAAAACATGCAAAAGTCGCGGATGAACACTTGGATGCAGGCATCACAAGCTTGGATCAGGCTATCGAGCATGGCAAGCAGGGTCATACCGACTTAGCGAAGAAAGCCGCTGAAGAGGCTGTAACACATATAAAAGCCGCGCAATAATAATATCGGCTTTTGGTATTGTAAAAGACAGCGGACAAATAGTTCGCTGTCTTTGCTTGTCTTTAAAGATCATGTATCAGAGCGTTAAATATAAGGTCTTTTGATACAGATTTTTGCCCTTAAAAGTTAACTGACGATCGCAATCAACTATCGTCTTAACCTTTCACGATTTCCTACTGCATGGGTCGAGGCCGGCTAACGGGTGATTGTCGTTCGCGCCGGAATTGATGCGCCTAATTGATAGCACGATTTTATCCTCCAGCCTGAACACAGGGCCGCGCAGTAATTAGGTTACAGTTTGGGTAGTGTGTTGTTTCTCGAAGTAGTATGAAATGTTGAGTTTTGATAGGTTTACAAACGATAAGTTCTATATTGTACGCCAGCAGGAAAGTTTCTGGGATAACCGTCTATTGGTATATATTCGAGTCAAAGGAACCGCACGAAGAATATCGTCTTTCTGTTGATCGTCGTCTTGTTGATGATTCAGCATCTGCTGCGTAATATGACTTACTTGAGTTGTCAAAGACATGGATTTATTTAAGTTTGGAAGGCATTAATGTTTCTCCTTATCACGATGTCTTCTTGGGGACATTGAAAAATTCGCGTTGGAAATTATAGGTAACGGCTTTTGGTGTATATATCAAGCTACAAGGGATCAACAGCAAATGGAAAACAACGGCAAGCAGTGGCGCTGCTTGCCGCCAGGTTATTCCCGACCGCTCCCAAGCAGACGACTCAGCATTCTGCGGCTTGGCGCCGCACTGGCAATCTTATCGATAGCTTTATGCGCTGAATCGGATGCTTTATTTATTTCCATAAAGGATCTATCCCAGCCTATTTGAGACGTATGTCATTCTTGACCGATTTCACGCCGCTGACGCCGCGTGCAATTGCGGCCGCTTTTTGGCTCTCGGCACGGGTGCCTACGAAACCGCTCAATTGAACAATGCCCTTGAAAGTTTCAACAGTGATCTCGCCGGCTTTCAGGTCAGGATCATTGATCATCAAAGCCTTGATTTTGCTGGTGATAGCGCTGTCGTCAATATATTCCCCGGTTCCTTCGTGCTTTTCGGTTGATGCACAACCTGTGATGGTTATTAACGTCAGGGCCAAAAATAACGCGGAAAAAAATCTAATAAGATATTTCATAGCTAAATCTCCAGTTAAGCGTTTATTCCGGTAGGCAGAAAAACCCTTTGATATGTGTTTTAACAGGCATCAGGGTAAACGGGTCTCCCAAGAGGTTGAAATACAAAACAAGCCGACTAAGATTCAACTCAAGATCAGCCGCTGTTTCGGCAATCCAATACAGGTTTAGCGAATATCCCCGGCATAACTTCAAAGATACTTTAATTGCGGAATCAGCTTCAGTCGGTGCGGTAGGGCACATACAAGAGAAAGAGGTATCAAACACTGGTGACTTATGCTTATGTAAAGCCTCGGGTTTGCCTTGACATAGTGAATTCGAACTCTAATCAATTTTGAGTTTTTCGTTATTTAACGTTGCTTACAACGCCGGCTGTTGCAATAAAACGCAGAGCATCCTCAACAGACATATCTATTTCCACTACATTTTCCCGGGACATAATGACCATATACCCGCCTAGCTGATAGCTAAACGGCAAAAATACGGCAATCTGATCCTCGGCAATAAAAGCAGATGGAGTCTCTTCAAAATCCGAAACAGTAATAAAACCTATCTGTTGACTATTGCCCGGAGCTACCTTAACCAAAACGACTTGTTGAAATTTCCCTTTCTGTTCGCTGGAAAAAAGAGAGCTGATATCGCGTATTGCTGTATAGATGCTTTTAACAAGAGGAATCTGGATTACAAGTTCTTCAAAGGTATGGAACAGCCTGCGGAAAGTTTTAGATTCAAGGAAGCTTCCGAAAAAGAACACAACAATAAGACCTAAAATAAATCCCATGCCTTTTATATACCAACTATCCGGGAAGAAAAACTTGAAGATTTTTCCCAGCGCCAATTCTGCAGTGCCGGCCAGCCAGAACAGCAAATAAAGGGTGAGAGTAATGGGGATAATAGCGATTAAACCTTTAATAAAGGTTCTGCTGATCGGCTTCATTTTTAATTCCCAATTAGCGTAATCCGACATTCTGCACTCCTTGGTGAAAATTTATATTTAAAACGTTTTCTCTCGTTATCGTCCTATGCCACAATCGCATCCAGGTCGGGACGTTCGGTAGAGCGATGCATGGCGATAGCACTAATGAAGTTCTTGACGAAAGAGTCATTGATTACTCCAGACGGCAAAGTAATAACGCCCGGCCCCTGAAATTCTCCATGCTCTATCCCTGCAGAGCGAGCCGCTTGGGCAATCAGCATGGTGCCGTTATAGTGAGCAGCAATGGCTTTACCGTGTTTGTAGGCTTCTTTAACGAAAAGCACGGCATGAGCATCCGCACACAGAGCTTCCACGCTTTGCTGCCCTCCCGGAATAAATACCGCGTCGAACATTACCGATCCTACCGTCGGCAGGCTGTAGTTCACTTTGATAAACTCCTCTTCGCTGTTTTTGATTTCTCCCAGACGCGGGGCGATGAATTTTATGACTGCGCCTTCCGCTTCCAATGATTTGCATACCGCAAGTGACGCCTTGTCTACATTGTTTGCAACAAGCACAGCAATCTTACGGCCGATGATAGAGTCTTTGCGGGTATTTGCCATACTTAGCGCCGGGTCCATCTTGGGCTCACTAGTTCGTTGAACATTCTCTGAGCCGCCCGGAGGTTTAGGAGCCGCCATTCCCAAACCTTCGGCAACCCGATACGCAAGAAGCTTATCGATCTGAGCCAGCATCGAAACCATGCGCTCTCGCACTGTATCAACTTTAACCTTGCCCAACTCAAAAAGGAGCGCCGAAACGATGTGATCCTTTTCCCATGTCGATTGACTGCGCCAGAATAACGTCGCTTGCGAAAAATGGTCAGCAAAACTGTCGTTACGTATGCGCATTTTTTCGTCCTCCATCGGCTGCGGATAACTCACGAAGCCGCCTTGATCCCATGGCTGTTGCATCGGGCAGCCTCCGCCCAAAGAATTGGGTTCGTAACTCACTCTGCCCTTAACAATGGTTTGGCGCATATGACCGTCGCGCTGGTTATTGCTGACTGCGGCAATCGGGCGATTGATCGGGATCTCGTGGAAATTGGGGCTGCCCAGGCGGGAAAGCTGTGTGTCGGTATAAGAAAACAACCGGCCCTGTAATAACGGATCATTGCTGAAATCGATGCCCGGTACGATGTGGCCGGGGTGGAACGCGACCTGCTCGGTTTCGGCAAAAAAATTATCCGGATTGCGGTTCAACGTCAGCTTGCCGATGATTTGCACCGGCACCAATAACTCTGGAATCAGTTTTGTCGCGTCGAGCAGGTCGAAGTCGAACTTGTGCTCGTCTTCCTCCGGCACTATCTGCACGCCGAGTTCCCATTCAGGATATTGGCCTCGATTGATAGCTTCCCATAAGTCGCGGCGATGAAAGTCCGGATCCTTACCGGCCAGCTTGACCGCTTCGTCCCAGACCAGGGAGTGAACGCCGAGCACCGGCTTCCAGTGGAATTTAACGAAGCTGGATTTGCCGAACTCGTTAATAAACCGAAAAGTATGCACACCAAAACCTTCCATCATCGAAAAGCTTCGGGGAATGGCGCGATCCGACATGACCCACATGATCATATGCGCAGATTCCGGCATCAGCGAAATGAAATCCCAAAAAGTATCGTGAGCCGCTGAGGCTTGCGGAATTTCATGGTGCGGTTCCGGCTTGATTGCATGAACCAAGTCGGGAAATTTGATCGCGTCTTGAATAAAGAATACCGGAATATTGTTTCCTACCAAGTCGAAATTGCCCTCTTCGGTGTAGAACTTAACCGCGAATCCGCGTGCGTCGCGGACGGTATCGGCCGAGCCGCGAGAACCGACTACAGTGGAGAAGCGCACGAATACCGGCGTTTTAACCTGCGGGTCTTGTAAAAAACCGGCCTTCGTGTATTTGCTCATTGACTCGTACACCTGGAAGAAACCGTGCGCACCTGCTCCGCGGGCATGCACCACACGTTCGGGGATACGCTCATGGTCGAAATGCATGATTTTTTCACGCAGGATATGGTCTTCCAGCAGCGTTGGGCCGCGAGGACCGCCACGCAGGGAGTTCTGGTTGTCGCTAATGCGCAGTCCTTGGTTAGTGGTAAGAACTTCGCCCGGTTCTTGAGCGAGCACTGACGCAGCTTGTTCGGAACGGTTAGCGTCGGCAGGCGACGGTTGAAGACCGGTTGGATTGGTGGCTGCAGTCGTTTTGTCGTCTTTAGGCGTAGTCATGAAAAAACTCCTGTGTATTGATCGGGGTGGTGCCGATTCAGCTTAAACGTGACCCGGTGAAGGGAGGCGATAAGTTAGCCACAGATTTACATAGATAAACACTGATGAAACATACATTATAGAGGTTGACGCTGCTCCCAAAGGTACTGCAAAGAATCAATTAATGTATCGCGTTGTTCATCTGTGCAAATCTGTGTTTATCCGGTACTCAACTGGGTTTTCCAGATTAGTAGCCCGCTAAGACCGGGCAGCGATAAGTTGCTTTTTGCGCTTGGAGAGCTTGGCTCCATCCAAGCTCCATCATATCCAAACCGGTGGACTTCGCCTTAGGGAATATTTCATTCTGCTCTTCTTTGACATGATGCTTTGCGTACTCGTGCATCACCTTGACCTTGGCATCGAACATCTCGCCATCGGGTTCCGCTCTTTCGATCTGAGCGATCAGCGACTTCAGGGTGGCATGCTCGACCTTGGTTTCCGGAATTAATTCTTTACTCATTACAGATGTCATACGTCTTCTCCAGTTTAAGCCTGGTGGAATTAGCGTTTAGCGCATGAATAACGCAAGCAAAATAATGATAGGGATGGGAACCCCGAGTAACCATAAAAGTATTGAGCGCATGGCTTGTCTCCTACGTAAATTAATTGTACGGATAATTACAGGTCACGTTGCCGACCGCCGTAAGTAGCCGCGTAGCTGGCAGTAAAGGCACCGATAAGCAGCGATATGAAGAACCACAGCGACGCATAGACGGAAGTTTTGCGCGTCTTGTCTGCCGCTTCTTTGGCGGCAGTTTCCGCTTCATGCAGCTTGCCCTGTACTTGACCATAAGTATCGACTACTCGCTTCTCAGCCTCTTGCTGTGTCAGGCCTGTGCGTTGTGCAACAATCTGACCGACATACCGAACGTCTTGCGGAGGCAGTGGCCCCGTACGAAGACTGTTCATAAAGATACGAGTAGCTTCTGATGTGGACTCAGCAGGATTCTCTCCTTGTGGTGCAGAGGCGCTTTCGCCGAGAGTCGATCCCATCGGAGCCGCGTTGATGTCTCTTCGGAACAGCGAATCCATGAAGTATCTGACCGGTTCATTGTTGCTGCTGTACTTCGTTACCTCGGCCCCGGCTGCTGCGGCACTGCCTGCCGTAGCGGCCCCGGCTGCGCCCCCGGCCTTAATTCCACCGCTTACAATAGATCCAATGATCGAAGTGAGTAGGGCGGCGGTCATAAGCGCTGAGATGGCCCAGGCCAGGAAACCGTGTGCGGTGTCACGAAAATACACCTCGTCGGCATCTGTCGCAATCCACTTTGTTCTCAACCTGCCGGCTAGGTAGCCCCCCATTCCTGAAGCGATGAGCTGAGTGATGGTTAACCACAAGATGGCCGATATACCAAAGGCTTCTGCACTTATGCCGGTGTACGCCCAGGGTGATACGGCGGACAGACCCAAGCCTGTTCCCAACATTGTAAGGATCAGCGCCAAAGCGGCAGCCGCTGTGGCCCCGGCTATGATAGAACCCCACGACACGGCGCTTGCTTGAGCTGGTAGAGCTTCTGTCTGAACACTTGGCGAGATACGTGTTTGATCCCATACATCAGAGGCACGTCTGCGCCGTCCGAGTTCGTCAGTGGCTGAGATATTAGGAACGTTCATGATGAGTCTCCATAGTTTTAAGTTCAGGAGATTATGGCGCGAGGCGATGTTTTCTATCTGTACGACATCGAACATAGAGATGAATAAATTATGGCTAGAACCTGAGAAAAATCATTTCGTCCACGAAAGGCGCGAAAAGCACGAAAATACTCGAACAGATATAAAACAGGGCTTTTATTTTTAGCTGAAACAGCCGTAGGGCGTGCCGTGCGCGCCTTCCACCGAGTTTAAAATACCAGCTGCATATTTAAACCTTTGGGCGCGCGCGGCACGCCCTACGACCGGCCCATACAACAGACTTATTAGTTTCGTTTTTTTCGTGGCTTTCGTGTTTTTCGTGGACTAACTGCGGATTTGATCAGGATTTGCAGGTGGAACGATTGGCCTTCTCCTCCTGTCCTGGCTTTTTGCGGCTCTCTCAGAGGCCGTTACCGGATAGGCTTGCCGTTGAGGCGATTGACCCGATGCGTCCGGTTGATAAAATGACTTTATCAGCCAGGTTAGAGGCAAAGCCGAGTACAAAGTATGAGCCGAGGTTATGAAGCTCATAGCGGCCTTTAAGGGTGTCTTTTTGGCAGTCCCAGGAGATTTGGATTTGGGGGCTTGACGTTTGGAAAGTTCGCCAATGATAAATCCGATGCCGCATGCCAATAGCAAAGTTCCCGGAGCAGTTATCTGCTGGTGGATGTCTTGGACAAGCTTATCTGCTTGAGCATTGACCTTCCATTCATGGATCAATCTCTTCCGTTCCGTATCCTTGATTTGATCTTCCAGAGATGAAGGTTGTTTTCCTTGGTTTAAAGAATCGGCTGTCATCATTAAATCTTCCTTTCCCACCGCGGAGGCATGGACAGAAGACTGCGACGCACCGCTGGGAATTGTAGATAACGACTCTTGCGGCGTATGACGACACAAAGAATCAAGGCTATCAATAAATTAAAAACGACGGCAATCAATAGGGCGTAACTCTGCAAAACGCCATGCTCGATCAGCCACAACACAGCGGCGGCGGCTAGTCCCAGCCACGCGCCGATCAGCAAGATAGCAACCATTATTCCTGCGGTGAACATAACTACCAAGCTCTTGGCTGCCTGTTGTATTTCCAATGTGGCGATCTTAAAGTGATCATGAATTAATCCACGCAGCTCATGCCATAACAACTGAACATCATCCAGCACATCGGAACTGTTCTGCGGGGTAGCGCTGCGTGCGGCAGTTTGCTCAGGTATTTTTTCCTTTAAGTGAGTATCTTTCATAAGCTTGGCGGCCTAACGATCGCTCAACAGGCGAGTCAGCAGATAGCTGCCTAATATCGCAATACCGACCGATGTGAGAGGATTGTCACGGACATAACTGCGGCAATTCTTCATCAATTTCTGCTCGGCATTCAGCAATTGCTCTCCTTTTTCGCCAAGCGCTTCAGCAGCGTCACCGGCTGCATTAACAAGCTTGTCGGCAGATTTTTGTACGTAATCGGTAGCGCCATGAACATAATCGGCAGCGTCATCTACGTAATCGGATACTTTGTCTCTAGCGTCCATAATGGATTCCTCTCTGGTTAAGCCGCATGTAATTCGCGGCGTTAATTCATAATGCGGGGTAGTCGTCTTAACGCTCGCTCAACAGACTTTTCAGCAGATATCCGCTCGCCATTGCAATCAACAACGATGTTACAGGATAGTCGGCGACATAACTGCAGCAGTTCTTCATCATTCTCTGCTCGGCACTTAGTAACTGCTCTCCTTTTTTACCAAGCGTTTTCGCAGCCTGACCGGTTTCTTTAGCCACTTTTTCGGCAGCTTCTTGAGCATAATCGGTTGCTTTTTCTATAGTGTCCATAATGATTTCCTCTCTAGTTGAGTCGCATGTTATTTACACGTACGAGTGTGTGATGATTGATAATCCGATTGACCGCTACCTACTAACATACGGCTCAGAAAAAAACCGGCTGCTACTGCGATACCTACCGATTTCATGGGATTCTCACGAACATAAGTGCGGTAATCCTCTATCATTTCCATCTCGGCATTTTTCAGTTGCTCGCCTTTTTCGCCGAGCACTTCCGCAGCTTGATAGCTCACACCGGCGATCTTATCAACAGCTTCATGTGCTGAATGCGATACTTTGTCTATGGTTTCTTTGATATTTCCCTGTGTCTCTTGGTTTTCCATGATGTTCTCCTTTTAATTTGAGCCGCATGTTATTTACGGCATTGGGATTCATGAATATTTGATGGTCGGTTTAACTTTGGATCAGCATTTATCGAGATGTTAAATACTAATTACTAATTCAAGCCGACTAACAACCAGACGGTGTTGACTGCTTAACTTACACCACTCTCGATAGTCGATGAAATATCTTCCGCATGAGCCTGCTTGAGGATGTCTTCGGCTTTTGATAGCTCTTTGGAGTTTTCCGTATGAACGGAAATCAAAACATTTCCTCCCTTGATCTTTCCTTCATAACGCTTGGCCTCATACTCCGGAATGCCCAAACCGACCAAGGCGCCGGTAAGGCTGCCGGCGGCAGCGCCTACTGCTGCACCGCTCAAGGCTCCCATAATCGGTCCGGCGGCAATAAATGGACCGACTCCGGGAATAGCCAAGCTGCCGATGCCTGCGAGCCATCCCAACACGGCGCCCACGCCGAGGCCGGCGGTTCCACCGATAGTAGCGCCTTCGGGCGCCTTGGTGTGTTTCTCATGGGCGAAATCTTTGCTGCTGGATTTGTCCGGGAACAAAACGGAAATATCGTTATTCGAGAAACCAGCCGTCTTCAACTGGCCAACAATGTGCTCTGCCTGTTCGACATTTTGAGCAATACAAAAAATTGCTTTTTTCATGGCTTATCTCCTATTTCTGGTTAAGGTGCTTTGGTTTCGAGTTGGTTATCGACCTGCTTCACTCCCCGTGTTTTTTGGGTTATCGATTGCAGTTTGGTTTTTTCCCCGGAATTTTCTACAGGGCCGCGTAGAGTTACATTACCATTGCGCGTGATGATCTTGGCGTTATGCGCGTTACGTGACAGTGATTTGTCTTTGACAATAGCTCGGCGGATGGCCGCCGTGATCTGGCGATCGCTACGCGTTGCTTTTTGATTTTCGGGCGTGAGCTTTTTGGTGTCGCCCCGGTCGCGAACATTGCGTTCGGTATTTTCAAGTTCCGAATTGGCTGCGAACATCGTATGTGGTTCGGCTCGGACGCTGCCGGTTGTTAGCATCAGGCCCGTTGTCAAAATGAAAGTGAATAGCCCTAATAGTTTCGGCGCCGTGAACTTCTTGCTGTTAAGGTTTCTCAAGCGCATTTTTGTAACTGATGAATCAGTGCTATCTGCTTTGCCTGTGGTTTGCATGATGGTCTCCTTTGCTGGAATATTAAAGATAAACTCTTGATTCGTCCCGTGTACTCTTCCTGAAAGAAGAGCATAGCGGTTGCCATTTCCTTTAAAATTAATAGGGCAAATAAAAAATATAAAGCTAATGATTTAACGATAAGATTATCGATGAAATCGATTTCAGTCGGTGCGGTGACGCACATTGACTAACAAAGTTTGATAGCAAAAAATCGCTTAGAAAGACTGGCGCGACAAGCGGAGCGACCGTATCGCATCGCTCCTTTCCTTCTTGTCGGACAAGTTCCAGGTCACATGTTTTGGTAGGGCCGCTGGCCTTGACGACCCTGCTGACCCTGCTGACCCATGGGCGGTCTAGTTTGATAGAAGGAATCGATTTGATCTTTCCAAGACTGGTCTGCCATATCCGGCCAGTGGTCCTTGTCAAATCCCGGTGCATTTTCAAGGCGATCTTTGTCTATGTTTAGCACGAAGCGCTTGTTTTCGGTATCAAGCTTCAATGCGTCCCAAGGCACCGCAAAAAGCCTTTCTCCCATTCCAAGAAAACCGCCGAAAGACAACACTGCGTAACATACTCGACCGTTGGTCATATCCAACATAATTTCCTTGATGTCGCCCAGATCTTCGTCATTTTGATTGTAGACATCATTTCCAATCAGGGTTTCGGCTCCCATAAGGCGGGGGCCGGGGCCTTGGTTGTCAGTGTCTTTGTACATGCCGTAGGTATCGCGTTCTTCAAAGTTCATGTTTATCTCCTGTTAAAAAGGATATTAGAAGAGCTCTTTACGATCATTTTGGTGATCACTAGAGCCAGATTACCCGAGCATCAATGAGATTTTCTTGCTCGCTAGCAAACAATACACACGAAACTGAGCGTAGTCAGTGCGATAAAGCACACAGGTTAACGCAACAGTTTTTGGGTCATTCAAACTTAGGATTTAATCGGAAAAGCTAGAGGTTATGCCACGCAAGGGTGCAGTAATTTATTAGAGTTGAAACTCTTTTGAAATCGATATTGGAATTGCCCAAGGTAGGTAAGTTGTCTATCGGCGAATGGCATTAAAGAGGAGGGCTGTTTCTTTACTGAATAATTTAAGAAACAGGTTTAGTTAGTAACCACGAAGAGCATGAAGAAAATCAAAGTAAAACTTCGTGTCTTCGTGGATTTATGATTTGGACAGCCAAGTAGAACCTTGGCCTTTCATACGGCGATTTCCCGTCAGGCGATCAAGGCTAGATCAAAAATCCCTAATAGATCCTGATGTCCAAAAAGACCGAAAAAATTGCTGTCCAATTAAAAAAAAGCATTCGGTCATAGGCTACGCTATTTTACATACCGGTAATTCCGGTGGTTCCAGTAGTGCCAGTAGTGCCAGTGGTTCCAGTGGTTCCAGTGGTTCCGGTAGTGCCAGTGGTTCCAGTAGTTTCGGTAGTTCCGAACATACCAATAGTTCCAGTAGTACCGAAAGTTCCAGAGGTACCAGTAGTGCCAGTGGTTCCGGTAGTGCTAGTGGTTCCGGTAGTGCCAGTGGTTCCGGTAGTGCCAGTAGTGCCAGTGGTGCCGGTAGTGCCAGTGGTGCCAGTGGTTCCGGTAGTTCCGAACATACCAATAGTTCCAGAGCTACCGGTGGTTCCAATGGTACCGAAATTGCCGGTGCTTCCACTATTTTCTCCAGTCGGACCGTTCTGCTGACTTTGCAGATCGATACGTCCATATAGGCCGTCCTGCTCGTCATTTGGACCGGCCGAAAAGAACAGTGTGTTAAGCGGTTGATTATCAAAGCCGTTACCAAAGACTAATGCCCACAAGCCGTCGATCTGGATCGGACTGCCGTTTGTATCAGCGAGCTGACCGGCGAATCTTCCAGTCACTATATCGTAGGCATGAATAGTGCCGTCGCCAAAGTTCCCCACTAAAAGACGGCCGCCAAACTCGCCGAAGCTTGCGGGCGCCAAGGCCATCCCCCAGGGTGCGTTCAGCTTGCCTCGCGTTACGATGCGTTTAATGAACTCGCCGTTGGGGCTGAACACATTGACGAATCCGAGACCTTCGCCTTTTACATCGTCATGCTTGTCGGCATCCTGCATCGCATAAGAAACGTAAATGCTGCCGTTAATTGCCTGTATGCCAAACGGTGCGAACCCCGCTGGAAGGTTCGGATCGGTAAAGGCGCCCGCTGTGAGTGTCGCCGGCTTGAACGAGCCATCGAAGACATCAATCTTATTGTTATGGAAGTCGGTGGCATAGAGCAGACTGCCCGTACCGTTCGCGCTTAGGGCAAGCCCCTTGTACACCGCACCGCTCGATGTCGAGTTGTTGATGACGCGAATCGCGTGAGTCGGATCGGCATTGGGCGCCCAGCCGGCGATCACACCATCTTCCGTCGCGAAGATAAATCTGCTGGCTCCGGAACCGCCGCTTGCGGAAACCACAAATTCGGGAGAACCGTTAAATACAATTCCTGTCGGATGTCCGCCGGTAAGATCGGTTGGCGACGGTATCTGGACTACCAGAGAGTTGGGAGTGCCGGTACCGTTGTATAGCGTAGAAACGCCAGTGCCGTTGTCGGATACCCATGCCGGGCCGAAAGGATTGAATACCACTCCCCACGGATTCACCAGATTAGGGTCGGTGACGTCTGCCGTTCCGGAAGTGTTGGCCACCAAGTTATGCTGTTGATAAAAACTGTTGTTCTGTTGATGAGAACGCCCTTGCGCATGAGCGCTTTGTCCAGCGGCAAAAGCCAGCGCAACCAACAAGGATGCGCAAAGAGGGTATGTGCTTATGATTGAAAGTTTTTTCATTTTTAGCTCCTCATAAAGAATTGATGGGGAACACTAATCGGAGATAGTGATACCCCTTTCATGTAGACACGCTTAGCATGTTGTGCCACCTATACGGCTTCAGCCATCAATAAGAGCATGACTAAAAGTCCAACAATGGTATCTAAGCAAAATAAGGGAAAATATTAGTCAAATACCAGTAACAACTTGTATACAGAAGCAAGGTAAAGACCAGTAATAGCGATGCTTTGTCAATTTTAGGTGTCTTGTATTGCTATTGCGGCTACTCTTTTGCTTAATGCTCCAGCTTCGTTAAGACGCTCGCCCCCCCACGATTCCGCAAGGATCGACGCATTGCTCTAGTAAGTTGGGGGTTATATGATGGTTTTTACATCTTTATTGCCTTTGTCTGGACTCTCCTGAGCTACTTTTTTGAGAACCTTGAGTACCATGGCTCTTACGGCTTTGTCCGGACTCTCCTGATGAGCTTTTCCCATGAGAGGTTTGGCCACCTTTACGGCCTGCTTCTCTGGCTTCTTCCGGAGTGAACTCATGAGCCGTGCCTTTTTCATGGGCAGCTTGACCACCCTTACGGCCTGCTTCTCTGGCTTCTTCCGGAGTGAACTCATGAGCCGTGCCTTTTTGATGGGCAGCTTGACCACCTTTACGGCCTGCTTCTCTGGCTTCTTCCGGAGTGAACTCATGAGCCGTGCCTTTTTGATGGGCGGCTTGACCGCCCTTATGTCCAGCTATTCTGGCTTCTTCTGAAGTGAACTCATGAGCTGTGCCTTTTTCATGAGCGGCTCGACCACCTTTACTGGCAATTTCCCGTTGTTTATCTTCATCCATTGAAGCAAAACCGCGATTTGCGGTGGAACCTTTCTGACTGGTATGGGATTGTTTTTGTTGATCCATGATCATCTCCTAAAACATATTTTAATTAAATATAAATTAAGTATCTTCTGTAGATAAGATAAAAAGGTATTTCTTCGTTGTTATTTAAAGAAGAAAATTAAGAATATAATAAAAGGCACATTATTTATGTACGGCAGTACACATAGATAATAAAATATATTTTTGTTATTAAAATAAGTTAGTTAATAATATAAAAATTAATTAAAAATATAATTAAAAATACGACTTCTGTACGGTAGTACACATATGGAAGAATCTGTATAAACAGCCTCAATATAATAAATGACGTATTATTTATGTACGGTAATGCACATAAATAACAGAATATATATTAAATATCGGATGGTTAGTTACAAATAACAAAAACAAGGCTTTTCATTATTTACAGGTAGCTGATACTGTAGCGCTTCCTTAATAAGAGGCAGGAAGTGATAGAACGATTAGATAGAACATATAATAAAAATTCATTCATAAGTTCTTGCAGTTCCGACATGATATTAATCGCGAAGGAGTACTTTATGTAAATGGCCGTTTTCATGGCTGACTATTAGGTTGTGGCTCATGAAACACGGGTCAAAAACTTCTCGAAAAATCTCCTATCTATCGCACAAGATGTGTTTTATGTACGGCAACGCACCGACTGTAATTACCGTTCAGGTTAATTTATAAATCAGGTTTTGGTATAGCGCGTAGCAAAGCCTGATTTTCTAAAATAGTGCGCCTTTTTAGGTTGTGTCTGTTTTTCAAAGTTTTGGAGAATCCTTATGCATACTTCTCAATCTGAACGCAAAATTCTCAACAGGCGGTTCCTTCTGGTAGCTTATTGTTGTGACTATTTAAGATTTTTTGAATACTAAGACTTATAAAGACAAATTATGAATAAACCTATAATAGATATTAATGAAGGCAGTTTCACAGCATCAAGGCGCGGGTTTTTGAAGACTGTAGCAAATGCTTCTTTACTGACGCTGAGCGGGACAGGTGTCTTAAATGCGGCCGCCAAACGTCCCTCTTTATGCAAAACCCTTGCCTTAAAAAATGTCCATACCGGTGATAAGCTGAAGTTAACCTATTTTGAACAGGGCGATTATATTGAAGATGCCCTGCAAGAAATCAGTTACCTGCTGCGTGATTATCATACCGGCGAAGTTCATCCTATTGATCCAGCCTTGCTGGACCAGTTACATGACCTGAAGCTTGTACTCGGAATCAATGAATCTTTCTATGTGTTCTCGGGGTATCGTTCTCCGCATACTAATGCCAGGTTGCGCAAAAGATACTGTAACGTCTCAAAACACAGTCTCCATATGCAAGGCCGGGCTATTGATATTCACGTGGATGGACTGGAGACGCGCAAGATCAGAAACGCCGCGCTGGCCATGCGCCGTGGAGGCGTCGGCTATTCTAAACGATCCGATTTTGTCCATCTGGACACCGGCAGTTTCAGATCCTGGCTGAGTTAACAAACCAGCTTAGTCCGGCCTCCCGCCTACTCAGAACATTGCCAGTTAGACCTTCCAGGTTTTAAAAATCTGGAAGGTCTGCGTATCGGCATGTTTCTCGCCTAACGCCAGGTAAGGGACTGTCGGAATGACGACATCCCGCCGATACTTGTGTATAACGATAAGCGCAGCGTGTGGGAATGAGACATTGTAAGATCAGTCCTGTTGACCAGTCGTTTCATCCTGCAATGCCATCCGTATAACTTCGTAAGCTTTGCGGCCCGGTCATTTGCATGATTTGCTCACGGCAGTTGTAACCGTCGGCCACTATCAACGTATCGGGCGATGCGGCGCGCACTGCCGGAAGCAAAACCAGTTCGCCTGATCGAGTTTTGCGTCATAGAGTCCATTCAGTAAATGAATCGCGCCGGGGCCGGAGGTAGCCAGGCAAACGCCGACTTCTCCGGTAAATTTGGCATGCGCGCAGGCCATAAAAGCGGCTATCTCTTCATGGCGTACCTGGATAAATTCAAGCTTATCGGAACCACGATTTAACGCACCTATATGCCGTTAATACCATCGCCCGGATAACCGAAAATACGTTTTATCCCCCACTTGGATAAACGCTCCACTAAAAAATCGCTGACGTTTTCAGTCATGATATATCCTCATGCTCGTGTTGACAGTTTGAATGTCCGCAGGAGCATGGGCCACTTTTCAACTGTTTCTCGCATTCGGCGCTACAGTATTTCTCACCCGGTTCTACTGTGCAGTCGCAGTCGGGATTAGCGCAATAAGTTGGGTTATCTTGATCTGTCTGGTTGTTTGTTACTGTTGCCATAATCATCTCCTGGGGAAAATTTCTAATGACTAAAAACACATATTTAAATTTTATCGATCTTTAATTTATGGCTTTCCATTGCCCGGAAGATTCATCCTTTTCATACTTTTTTTTGACTGCGCCCCAAGCCACCCTATGAGCCCGTTCTTCGTCTTTTCCATATTCATTCCATGCATTGTTATAAGCAGCTTGGTAAATCTCCTGAGCATGTTTTGGTAAATGTTCCCGAATATTTTGGGGTAAATCGTTTAAATTTTTATATGGCATGTTCCACCTCCGGTTGGATGACCATTTTCACTTACTCTTTTTTTCGATAATCCTTAAATTAAAAATCTAAATCTACTCTAGGAGGAAAACTCGCCTTAGTCGGTGCGTCGGCGAACATATAAGCAATGCAGGAATTCTTAATTACTGATGTTACGCAGTCTGCATTACAGCCACGAAAAAGATAGATCACCGATTAGACCGGCTAATATCTTGTCCAGCTTAGCAATATGCCGTAGGGCGTGCCGTGCGCGCCTTCAGATATTAAAGGCGCGCACGGCACGCCCTACCCACGTCGGTAACTGCTCGTTATCTCTGATCAAATCGTCTTTTTTCGGTTTTCTCGGACAATGCGTAACATCAGTTAATTATTGAAAGCTGTTTTAAGGATTGGCCGGGAGTTTGGCTGAATCAGTTCGTTCCGAGCGAAAACTCTCAACCGAAACTTGAAATCGTCATGACAACAAGTCAGCAAAATCCATTGTCAAAGGACGTTCATACATGACGATTAAGAAGACACGAATGCCGGCGTTTGAGCTATCTAAAAAAGTTATTCTTAGTACGTTGTCGCACAGAAATTTTTATTCTAAAGCAGTATTTTTAAAAAACTTCCAGTTAAAAATTCCTGACTTAAATCATCATAAAAGGAGGCGTCATGTCCGATATGCAGCATCCTAAACCCCCTTTTCCACCCCAACATCAGGATCGCCAGCCAGGCCTGGAAACAGACATGAATCCTCAGCCCCAATCCCATGATCCTGACTATCAGGGCGCCGACAAGCTTAAAGGTAAGGTAGCCTTAATTACCGGCGGAGATTCCGGTATAGGCCGAGCCATCGCGGTAGCTTTTGCAAAGGAAGGCGCTGATTCGGCTATCGTCTATTTTGATGAACATGAAGATGCTAAAGAAACTAAGCGCTTAGTCAATGAGTGCGGCCAACAATGCCTGCTTATTGCAGGAGACATCGGTAAAGAAGACTTTTGCCGGGAGGCGGTTGAGCAAACCGTCAGTGAACTGGGCAGACTGGATAGCCTGATTAACAATGCGGCTGAACAGCATCTCCAAGAAAGTATTGAAGATATCAGCGCAGAGCAGTTGGAAAAGACCTTTCGTACCAATATCTTTGCCATGTTCTATTTAACCAAAGCGGCTCTTAAACATCTTCAGCCCGGAAGCACGATTATTAATACGACTTCTGTGACTACTTACAAAGGCAGTCCCAAATTACTCGATTACTCGTCTACCAAGGGAGCTATTGTCGGTTTTACCCGGTCCTTGTCTCTTGCTTTAGCCGAACAAAAAATCAGGGTTAACGGCGTTGCTCCCGGCCCTATCTGGACGCCGCTTATTCCGTCAACGTTTCCGTCTGAACGTGTCGAATCTTTCGGTGAGAACGTACCGATGGGTCGGCCTGGTCAGCCCGAAGAAGTCGCCAGTTGCTTTGTCTTTTTAGCTTCCGACGATGCCTCGTATATATCCGGGCAAGTTCTTCATCCGAATGGCGGCACAGTAGTTAATGGTTAGCTGCTACGTTAAGCTGATGCTCATATTGAAATTGTTATTTTGTAATTGATGGGAATAATGGAATGTCGACTTATTCCTTTGAGGCGGTTATTGCTCAGATACACTCATGTATGCGTCACGGGCTAGATATCTTTCAATAAGCGATCTTGTTCAGAGGCTTCGATCAATTTCCTGAAATCATTGACGATATTCGTAAACAGCTGGTCTTGATTGATGCCCGGTAAATGGTTTTGCCCGCACTGTTCCAATGCATTAACCACATAGGAAATACTAAGTATATTGATATCGACTGCTGGCTGATAGATCTCATATTCTTGTTGATTCTTAAACTCGACAATAATATGGCTTGCCATTAACTTTAATAAGATCGACTGAATAATTGCTGTCGGGATAGCCAGTTTTTTAGCTATTTGGGCTGCGGTTAATGGATTGTTAAGAGGAACAAAATTCTTAATGATCAAATGAGTAATTTGCAGTGCAATGATTTTTTTCAGGGAATAGCTCAAGTTATAAAATTCGCTACTATGCTGATAATTTTCATAATTCTGTAAAAAAAAAGCTATTTCGCAACCGAATAAGACAATCATCCAGCCGATTTGTAACAAGGCGACAAATAAAGGTAATGCTGCAAAACTGCCGTAAATTGCATTATATGTCGAGACCCCAATCTGTAGACTTAAATAAGCCCACTGCGCCAGGTTATACATAATAGCTGTAACAATACCGGCAATTATGCCGGGCTTGTAATTGATTTTACGGTTGGGCATAAAAATAAACATAAAGGCGAATAGTCCTGTCATAAGCACCAAGGGCAGCAAGCTTAGCGCCCTAATGACCAACCAATCGCCAACTTCCGCCAGTTGAATAACATTTACGAACCAGCTTAGCTGCGTTTTGAGGAACACTGTAACGCTGCCGGAAATTATTAATATAATCGGAGCCAACAACATTAGGGACAAATAATCGCTGAACTTGCGGCTTAGCAGCCTGCCTTGCTCTACTTTCCAAATATAGTTAAATGACTCTTCGATATCGCCAATTACTTTAATAATGGTCCAAAACAGGATAACAATGCCAGTCCCGGCAACAACCTCTCCTTTAGTACTTTCCAGTAGATTTTGTGCAAAACTGATTAATTGTAATGCCATGGTTTCCTGACTAGGTATTTGCTCAATTAATCGTTGCTTCATCATTTTCTCAAGGCCGAAACCCTTAGCGATGCCAAACAGCATAGCGATGATAGGCACTATCGATAATAGAGTATAAAGCGTTAATGCAGATGCTCTTAACGAACACAAATCGCGAGAGAAACCTTGGACAGATAGTATTATTATCTTTATAGATTTGATTATTGTTGCTTTAAATGATGAAAGATCTTCTTCGTGCGACAGCCATATATCTTTTTTAATAAAATTGATTATGTTGAGTTCCATAGGCTGATTTTATATTTTTTAATTAGGAACGATGATCTTTAAACAGCTGAGCTAGTTTAAAAATACGCCAGTGTAGTACCGTGGCTATATATTTATTGTAGTGCAAGGTTTTAAATAAATAATATATGTTGGGTTTCTGCCAAAAACTTATCGAGTTGCAGGCTTTTTAGCTGGGTTTCCGGCATTTAGCAATTGATTGATTGGAGAATTTTTTGGAGTATCTGCTTCGCTATCATAATCCTCCTGCACGGCATATTTGTCTTTATGCTTAATCAGCAACCAGGCGTTGTCTTTAGTTGTTTTTAGCTTAACCAGAGCAAATTCGCCTTTCAGTTTTTTGCCATGTAAAACGATTTTTAAATGCCCGGCCTTTAATGCTTTTAGTAATTCTTTTTCCGCTTTTTTTCCTGAATTCTGATTGTCGGTGTAATAACCGTGATCCCATATTTCAACTATACCGGCGCCATAGTTTCCTGGCGGTATAACGCCTTTAAAATCTTTATATTCATAAGGATGATCTTCCACCATAACGGCTAGTCTTTTATCGGCTGGATTCAAGGAAGGCCCCTTGGGTATGGCCCAGCTTTTTAAAACGCCTTCCATTTCCAATCTGAAATCATAATGCAGACGCGAAGCTTTATGCCGCTGCACGACAAAGATCAACTTGTCGGAATGATTTGCTGTTTTTGCTACCGGCTCAGGCGACTGTTTAAAGTTTCTTTTTTGCTCGTATTCACTAAGCGTCATAACTCAAGAAGCTCTTTTGCGGGAATTCAGGCTGGCTTTTAATTGCGCCATCAGGTCGGTAGATTTGGTATGTACTACTTTCAAATGCGGGGGTTTAGTTCTTGCGCCTTTTGCTTTGGCTGTTATCAGTTTCATTAAAGAAGCGGTATAGGTATCTTTATAGGCACTAATATCGAATTCCCCGGAAAGCTGGTCAATTAATGAAACCGCCATTTCCAGCTCGCTTTTTTTTATGACAGTCTTAGGGGGTAAAGCGAGTTCAGAGGCATTTCTGATTTCTTCAGCAAATCTGATTTTATTTAAGATGATGACATTATCCGTAGCTTTTAAAATGGCCAGATTTTCCCGGCTGCGCATTACGAATGTTGCAATACCGATCTTTGCCGTTTTCAACAAGGCTTCTCGCAGCAAGGCATAGCCTCTTTCGCCGGATTCGTCAGGCTCAACATAATAAGGGGTCTCAAAATACATGCTGTCTATTTCATCTTCTTTGGCGAAACCGGAAATA
Organism: Methylobacter sp.; assembly: GCA_036561025.1. Taxonomy (GTDB): domain Bacteria; phylum Pseudomonadota; class Gammaproteobacteria; order Methylococcales; family Methylomonadaceae; genus Methylobacter_A. The sequence continues at coordinate 27,420 of DATBQB010000023.1, forward strand.
GTAATGACTTTAGGCTTTTCTATGCTTGCTGCTTCAAAATCCTCATCAGTAAGAAGCACATACTTACCCTGTAATTTATAGCCTTTAACAATGTCTTCCCAGCTCACTTCCTTGCCGCTACGTTCATTGACCCGCATCAAGCGTATTCGGGAATGATCTTTTTTATCAAGCATATCCAGGTCAAGCTCGCTTGCTTTAGTCGCACTGTAAAGCTTTACCGGTATATTAACCAAACCGAAGCCTATTGAACCTGTCCATATTGATCTCATAAATACACTATTGGATGGGTCTTAGTTAGAAACATTGTCCGAATGCTTGTTGAGAACGAGCCCGAACGCATTGCCGTCGTTTATAGCACATCACGGTCATGCCGTGACGCTGGGTACGTTCGGGCCAGCCTTTTCAAGGTTTAATGTTCTTGCTATTCTCGTTCTTCGACGGAGCTACCGCCGCGAATGGCAATCAGAATCTTGCATACCTGGATCATAAAACCCGGTTCGGCTTAGTGCTGAACGCTGGACATTTCCCGGCAGCTCTCGGCACATCTCTCGCATGCCTCGACACATTCATCCATACCGCCGATCTTCTGGCAATCCATCGCGCATGCCTCACAGATTTCGGCGCAGACTGTGCAAAGATGATGCGAAAATTGAGAACTGCTGAGCTGGAAGTTGGCCGACATTTGGCATATCTCTGCGCAGTTCATCATCAGACGGAAGTGCTCTGCTTCGACATGCTTTCCACCGGTATTAAGACAGTAATTCATCGCAGTTTGCAGACAGACCTGATAGCAGTGGGTACAAGCCTCTATGCAGGCTTGCATGGAACGTCCTTGTAGGGGCTGTTTGTGCATAGCGCGTTCTTGCGTGGAACGTTCTTGCATGGACTGTTGAATATTCATGGGATTCTCCTAAGTTAAAAGCAACATGACTCAAGGTGGACAGATCATCTCGATCAAAATCAAGCTTAAAAGCGAAACTGGAGCCGCCTTAAAACTTCGAAAAAATTTTAGCTGCAAAACCAACTATAGTCGGTACGCTAACTCACATACAGGCTAGAAGCGGCGTGGGAAAAGGAGTTATCTCGCTTTATCCGGAGCCAGTGGCGGTCAGAATTCAAGTGACGTGGAGTGAGCTAGGTGCGATAAACAAGAGCGATCGTCTTCTTAAGTCGCTATGTGCGCTAACGTACAGATCATACACGGCCGCTGACGCTAAAATCTATCCGGGTTTTCCAGCTCATTGCAGTTGATCCAAGCAGAGGCTGGGGCATTCCCTAACCGGAGCGCTGTGTCTGGCACTTGGCGCATCTTACCAAACACAATCATTTAAGGAGTTCCCCATGAAAACAATCCCTCAGTACCGGAAAAACAGCGTTCTTGCGCTTACCTGCTTGTTTGCCGTATTCGGCCTAGCCGGCTGCGAAAAAGAAGGCTCGGCAGAAAAAGCCGGCAAAAAAATCGATCGCGCCAGCGAAAGTGCGATGCAAAAGATTGATAAAACCGCTGAAAAGGCCACGACAGAAATGCAAGGCGCCAAAGAGTCTGCCGCTCAAAAAATCGAAAGCGCCGGCGAATACATCGATGATTCGGCGATTACCACCAAAGTGAAAGCGGCCCTGTTAAACGACCCGATGCTCAGTGCCTCCCGTATCGAAGTGACCACCACCCAAGGCGTCGTCAAGTTGAGCGGCACCGTCGATTCCGAGCAAGGCATCAGCCGAGCCAGGGAACTGGCCGGCACCCAGCAAGGCGTCAAATCCGTGCAGACCGACCTGTCGGTCAGTGCGGCAGCACCGGTCAAATAACAATGCCGGATTTACGGATTATAGCCGTTCTGGGCATCATGCTGATGCCCGCTTCTTTAGCGTGCGCCGCCCCTGCGGATGACGCTTATATTGCCGGTTACGCGGCCGGCGCCTTAAAGCACAACTTGAATCTTGAGATGCCGTCCTTAGCGGTCCGGGATGGCGTCATCACCGTGCCGGCCGCCGGCCTCGACGCTGCCAACCGGGCTAAAGCCGTGCAGGTGTTATCCGAAATCCCCGGCGTTAACGGAGTCAAGCTCTCGGAAACCGTGAATCGACAAGCGCAGGCCGTCCCGTCAAAGTCTGTCCGGGTCGACCATGGCGAAATGGCGTCAGCCCACGAGTCCGTCATTCTGCCGGAGGGGCTGCTGCCGGTCGGGCATCTATTCAAGCCGTTACTGGCCGATCCGCGCTGGGCGCATTTCTCTGCCGCGTACCGCAATCACCAGAGCAAGAGTTTTGAAGGAAGAGATATAGCCGCGGTCAGCTTCGGCGAAACCATTCCGTTCTACCGCAGCCATTTCGGCCAGTCTGCGGTGCAATGGGAAGCAGGGCTGCAAGCCGGGGTTTTCAGCGACTTCAACCTGGATGCGCCATCGACCGACCTGGTCAACACCGACTTTATTGCGGCGCTGTATTCCAGCCTCCGAGCCGATCAATTTTCAGCGTTTGGGCGTATTTTTCACCAAAGCTCGCATTTGGGAGACGAATTCCTGCTGCGCAGGATCAACACGACTTTCCAGCGGATCAATCTCAGTTACGAAGGCCTGGACCTGAAACTGTCTTACGAGTTGCCCTTGGGCGTGCGCCTGTATGGCGGCGGCGCCGGCTTGTTCGATAAACAGCCGTCGGCGCTGAAAACCTGGTCGGCGCAATACGGCGTTGAATTCCGAAGCCCCCGGCGGATCGGTTCGACGCCGATGCGGCCTGTTGTTGCGGTCGATATTAAAAACCATGAACAAAACCACTGGAATACCGACGTATCCGCCAGGGCCGGCGTTGAATTCGAAAGCCTGCAAGTGTTAGGCAGAAAGCTGCTGATTCTTGCCGAATACTATAACGGCTACTCGCCGACCGGGCAGTTTTATAAAAACAAAGTGGAATATATCGGCGTGGGCGCGCATTACCTGTTTTAGCCGGATAGCGATCACCCGGCCGCATCGCTTCAACCCAGGATGCGCCGGTAAGTTCTTTGATCGGCCCGATAGCAGCCGCAAGAGGCCGCTTCCAGGCCGATGCGGTCCAGAACCGTGATTATCCCGCGGTGGTAACTGATCAGCTGTTGCTGTTGCAGCGAATTCGCCGC
>DATBQB010000024.1:0-77449 GCA_036561025.1 Methylobacter sp.
GAAGGCGTTGAAATGGTTATGCCTGGCGATAACATTTCAGTCAAAGTAAAGCTGATTTCACCGATTGCTATGGATGACGGTTTGCGTTTTGCAATTCGTGAAGGCGGTCGTACAGTAGGTGCGGGCGTTGTTGCATCAATAATCGAGTAATGTATATGTCTAATCAAACTATCAGAATCCGTTTGAAATCATTTGATCATAAATTGATTGATCAATCGGCTGGTGAGATAGTAGAAACAGCAAGAAGGACCGGTGCCCAAGTCAAAGGCCCAATTCCCTTGCCTACTAAAAAAGAACGTTTTACGATTTTGATTTCACCGCATGTAAATAAAGATGCGCGAGATCAGTATGAATTGAGAACGTATAAAAGATTATTGGATATCGTTGAACCAACAGAAAAAACCGTAGATGCATTGATGAAGTTGGATCTTGCAGCTGGTGTTGATGTTCAAATAAAGTTGAATTAAGAAGCAGGGGAATTGGCAGATGTCAATAGGTCTTATAGGTCGTAAATGTGGTATGACCAGAGTTTTTTGTGAAGATGGTTCGTCAGTACCAGTTACTGTACTCCAGATTGACTCAAACAGAGTTACTCAGGTTAAAGGTATTGAAGTTGATGGATATCGTTCGATTCAAGTAGCAGCGGGCGATAAGAAGTCTTCTAGAGTCAATAAAGCAATGGCGGGTCATTATGCAGCGGCTAATGTGACAGCTGGACGTGGCCTTTGGGAGTTTAGGCTCGAAGAAGGTGAAGGCGAGGGCTTATCTGCCGGCTCCCAGTTATCCTTAGATATTTTTTCTGCGGGTCAAGTTGTTGACGTTCAGGGTAAAAGTATTGGTAAAGGTTTTGCTGGTGGTATAAAACGTCACAATTTCAGTATGCAGGATGCAACACACGGTAACTCGCGCTCACACAGAGTGTTGGGTTCTATCGGTATGTGTCAAACGCCGGGTCGTGTATTTAAAGGCAAGAAAATGGAAGGTCACATGGGTGCTGAAAGAGTTACAGTTCAGAACCTGACTATACATTCAATTGATACGGCAAGAAATTTAATTTTAGTAAAAGGCGCGGTGCCTGGTGCTAAAGGCGGTGATGTGGTAATTACACCTGCCATGAAAATGCGAAATAAAGGTTAAGCCATGAGTATGCAAGTACCTGCTTTAAGTGAAAAAGACTCTGCTGGAAATGTGGAGGTAACAGAAGCTATTTTTGGTCAGGCTTTTAATGAAACTTTAGTTCATCAATTGGTTGTTCGTCATTTAGCTGGTGCCCGTGCCGGAACAAAGGCACAGAAGACGCGCTCAGATGTGAGTGGCGGTGGTACAAAGCCATGGAGACAGAAAGGAACAGGACGGGCGCGATCAGGTACAACGCGCAGCCCGGTTTGGAGAACTGGTGGTGTTGCATTTGCTGCAAGACCTAGAAATTATGACCAAAAGCTGAACAAAAAAATGTTTCGGGTTGGTGTTCGGTCAATTCTGTCTGAGTTATTAAGACAGGGTCGTCTGGCGGTTAGCAACGATATACTGCCTTCCAGACCTAAAACTAAAGAATTAAATGCAGCAATAAAAAATATTGATGCTAAGCGTATTCTGATTGTTGTAGAGAGTGTTGATGCAAACTTAGCTTTAGCATCAAGAAACATACCTTATGTGGAGGTGATCGAGGCGGTTAATTTAAGTCCCGTTTTATTGGTCTCAGCTGATAAAGTTATTGCTACACCAGGTGCGTTGAAGCAAATAGAGGAGCGTTTGGCGTGAGTTTAAATAAATATCACTTGGCAGGTGTGCTACAAGCTCCGATTATATCCGAGAAAAGCACTATTGCTGCAGAAAAAAACAATCGATTTGTTTTTAAAGTGCAAAAACAAGCAACTAAAAAGCAAGTTAAAAGTGCAGTGGAACTAATGTTTAGCGTTGAAGTTGATTCAGTTCAAGTTTTAAACGTCAAAGGCAAAAAGAAAAGATTTGGCGGCTCACTAGGACAAAGATCTGATTGGAAAAAGGCTTATGTAAAACTTAAGTCTGGCCATGATATAGATTTCTCTGCTGCTTAATAATTTAAGTTTTAAAAGATCAATAGGAAACGGTAGAAAGCATGGCTATTGTAAAGTCTAAACCGACGTCACCGGGTTCACGGTTTGTGGTGCGCATCAAAAATGATGAATTGCATAAAGGAAAGCCGTATGCGCCTTTGTTGAGTAAGAACAGCAAAAGTGGGGGGCGTAATAATCAGGGGCGTATAACAACACGTCATGTGGGTGGTGGTCATAAACAACACTACCGAATTATCGATTTTAAAAGAAATAAGATCAATATTCCCGCCGTTGTTGAGCGTTTGGAATATGATCCAAATAGAACTGCCAATATCGCTTTGATATTATTCAAAGATGGGGAGCGCAAATACATTATTGCTCCTAAAGGACTTGAAGTTGGGCAAGAGGTTCTTTCTTCGGAAACCACCTCTGTGAAAGCAGGTAACTGTATGCCATTGAGAAATATACCGATGGGTACCACAGTTCATTGTGTGGAACTGAAGCCAGGTAAAGGAGCTCAAATTGCTCGTAGTGCCGGTACATCCGTACAATTAGTGGCTAAAGACGGTGCTCATGCAACCATCAGATTAAGATCTGGCGAAATGCGCAAGGTTATGGCTGATTGTCGTGCAGTAATTGGTGAGGTTTCCAATTCAGAGCATAACTTGGTATCTCTTGGAAAAGCCGGAGCTTCAAGATGGCGTGGTGTTCGCCCGACTGTTCGAGGTGTTGTAATGAATCCGGTTGACCATCCGCATGGTGGTGGTGAAGGACGTACATCAGGTGGTAGACATCCTGTATCTCCCTGGGGCATGCCAACTAAAGGTTATAAAACCAGAAATAACAAGCGTACTGATAATATGATTATCAGACGTCGTAAGCTGAAATAGAGAGGAATTAACGTGCCACGTTCAATTAAAAAAGGTCCTTTTATTGATCATCATCTGCTTAAAAAAGTTGAAGATGCTGTAAGTACTAATAATCGGAAACCGATTAAAACATGGTCAAGAAGATCAATGATTATTCCAGATATGTTGGGGTTAACCATTGCAATTCATAATGGACGACTGCATATACCAGTTCTGATTTCTGAGAATATGGTCGGGCATAAATTAGGTGAGTTTTCACCAACTCGCACATATAAAGGCCATGTGGCTGATAAGAAATCTAGATAGGTTGTGGTTATGGAAGTTTCAGCAAAATTAAAAAATGCGCCACTGTCTGCGCAAAAAGCACGGTTAGTAGGCGATCAAATTCGTGGAATGCCAGTTGAAAAAGCGCTGAATATATTGAAGTTCAGTTCAAAAAAAGCGGCTGCGATTATCAAAAAGATTTTAGAATCGGCTATCGCTAATGCAGAGCATAATGACAGCGCAGATATTGACGAATTAAAAGTGTCAACCGTTTATGTAAATGAAGGGGCGACTATGAAAAGATTCAAGGCAAGAGCTAAAGGACGTGCAAATCATATCCTTAAAAGAACCTGTCATATTACAGTTAAAGTCGCAGAATACGAGTAGGGGCAGAAAATGGGTCAAAAGGTACATCCAACAGGCATACGCCTAGGCATTGTAAAAGATTGGAATTCAAGATGGTATGCGAGTAATCAGGATTACTCTGTTTTCTTGCATCAAGATTTGACGGTCAGAGACTTCATTAAGAAAAAGTTAGCTCATGCTTCTGTAAGTCGTATTCAGATTAATCGTCCACCGAATAACGCTCATATTACAATACATACTGCAAGACCAGGTATTGTGATAGGTAAAAAAGGCGAAGATATCGAAGGATTGAGACAGGCAGTGTCGAAAATAATGGGAATTCCCGTTCAGCTGAATGTTGAAGAGATTAGGAAGCCAGAATTAGACGCTCAGTTGGTGGCTGAAGGTGTTGCTCAACAGCTTGAAAAAAGAATTATGTATCGTCGAGCAATGAAGCGCGCTGTAACCAATACAATGCGATTAGGCGCCGAAGGTATAAAAATCAATGTTGGTGGTCGGTTAAATGGCGCTGAAATTGCTCGAAGTGAATGGTATAGAGAGGGCCGAGTTCCTCTTCATACATTAAGAGCCGACATTGATTATGCAACGGCTGAAGCGCATACAACTTATGGAATTATCGGCATCAAGGTGTGGATATTCAAAGGTGAAGTATTCGATATGGATGCACATATTGCATCGATTAATTCAGAATCTAAGAAATAGTTGAAGGGATAGAAGAAAATGCTTCAACCTAAAAGAACCAAGTTCCGTAAACAACATAAAGGCAGAAATAACGGTACTGCCGTACGTGGATCATCTGTGAGTTTTGGTGATTTTGGCCTTAAGTCAGTTGAGCGGGGTAGATTAACTGCCCGTCAAATTGAGTCGGCTCGTAGAACAATTACACGACACGTCAAGCGTGGTGGTAAAATTTGGATAAGAATTTTCCCAGATAAGCCGATTACTAAAAAACCATTAGAAGTTCGTATGGGAAAAGGAAAAGGTAGTGTAGAATACTGGGTTGCTCAAGTTAAGCCAGGAACAATGTTGTATGAAATACAGGGTGTTTCTGAAGAGTTGGCTCGTGAAGCATTTGCTTTAGGTGCTGCTAAGTTACCTTTGAAAACACTTTTTACTGCTCGGACGATAATGTAATGAAAGCAAGTGAATTACGCCAAAAATCTAGAGATGAATTAAGCTCAATGTTGCTTGAATTGTCACGCGAACAATTTAATCTTAAAATGCAAAAAGGAACAGGTCAGCTATCTAAACCGGATCAAGTAAAGAAGGTTAGACAGGATGTGGCTCGTATCCACACCATATTAAACGAAATGGCGAGTGCATAAAATGAGCGAGAACGTAACTAAATTACGAACAATCACAGGTCGGGTTGTTAGCAATAAAATGGACAAAACCATTACAGTTTTGGTCGAGCGCGTTGTAAAGCATCCTGTTTATGGTAAATATATTAAGCGTTCAACTAAAATGATGGCTCATGATGAACAAAATATTTGCCATGAGGGCGACGTAGTTTCCATTACATCATGCAGACCTATGTCTAAGAATAAAACCTTTAAGTTGGTTGATGTTTTAGAAAGCGCCAACAAATAGCATTGCTAAGCTATTTAATAAACAGATAATCTAGGAATAAATCATGATTCAGATGCAAACTAACCTTGAAGTCGCCGATAATAGCGGTGCAAAAAAGGTCATGTGTATCAAAGTATTGGGTGGGTCTCATAGACGCTACGCAGGAATTGGAGACATCATCAAGGTAAGCATTAAAGATGCTATACCGCGCGGAAGGGTTAAAAAAGGCGAAGTTTATAACGCGTTGGTTGTTAGAACTTGTAAAGGTGTTCGTAGACCAGATGGTTCTGTTATTCGCTTTGACGGTAATGCCGCAGTGATTCTTAATAATAATTTACAGCCACTTGGTACGCGCATTTTTGGCCCTGTAACACGTGAGCTAAGAGGCGAGAGGTTTATGAAAATCATCTCACTGGCTCCTGAAGTATTATAAGGTAGGGTTGAAAAATGCAAAGAATTAAACAAGGCGATGAAGTGATCGTTCGTACCGGAAAGGATAAAGGTAAGAGTGGTAGAGTGAGCAAGGTTTTAAAGGATAACAAGGTTTTGGTTGAAGGAGTTAATCAAGTCAAAAAGAACCAGAAACCAAATCCAAATGCTGGAGTTTCAGGCGGTATTATTGTCAAGGATATGCCGATTAATATTTCTAATATAGGTCTATATAATCCTGAGACCAAAAAAGCAGATCGTGTCGGCTTTAAGTTTCTAGAAGATGGAAAAAAAGTCAGATATTTTAAGTCAACAAATGAAGTTGTTGATGTATAAGGTGTAGATAAAAATCATGGCTAGACTAGAAACCGTATATAAAGAAAAAATCCTTCCAGCATTAGTTGAGCAGTTTGCTTATAATTCGATAATGCAAGCGCCACGGATTACAAAAATAACGCTCAATATGGGTGTTGGCGGGGCTGTTGCCGATAAAAAGGTGTTGCAGTCTGCCGTTAGCGACATGGAAAAGATTTCTGGACAAAAGCCAGTCATTACATTGGCTAGAAAATCGATCGCTGGTTTTAAAATTCGCGACGATATGCCCATAGGCTGCAAAGTAACGTTGCGTAGCGATAGGATGTATGAGTTTTTAGATCGTTTAATAAGCATTTCTATCCCTCGGATTCGTGATTTTAGGGGATTGAGCCCTAAAAGTTTTGATGGGCGTGGTAATTATTCCATGGGTGTTAAAGAGCAAATCATTTTCCCTGAAATTGATTATGATAAAATTGATACGCTACGCGGTATGGATATAACTATTACAACAACAGCCAAAACTAACGAAGAAGGTTTGGCGTTGTTGAAGCTTTTTAATTTTCCGTTTAAAAACTAAAGGGCGCACTAAAATGGCAAAGAAATCAATGGTTGCGCGTGAAGATAAGCGTAAAAAATTAGTACAAAAATATGAGGCTAAACGTAACTCTCTGAAAGGAATTATCAGGGATCCGAATGCCACATTTGAAGATAAAGAATCTGCTCATTTGCAACTTCAAAAATTACCAAGAGACTCTAGTGCATCAAGAGTACGTAACCGTTGCAATTTAACTGGGCGTCCGCACGGTTATTACCGTAAGTTCGGTCTTAGTCGAAATAAACTGAGAGAAGCAACAATGCGTGGCGATGTGCCAGGATTAGTAAAGGCAAGTTGGTAAGGTCTTTTAGATCAAGTTTGGAGAAATTATAAGATGAGTATGACAGACCCTGTCGCAGATATGCTGACCCGAATTAGAAATGGTCAATCTGCTGGTAAAAAAATTGTTAAGCAGCCTTCGTCAAAATTGAAAATATCTATTGCTAAGGTATTGCAAGAAGAGGGTTTTATTACAGGTTATACGGTTGAGACGAACGGAAGTCATTCAGAAATGACAATCGAATTGAAGTATTATAGGGGGGCTCCTGTAATTGAAAATATTAAAAGAATTAGTAAACCTGGTTTGCGTATTTATAAATCTAAGGATGAATTGCCGAAAGTTCTTGGCGGGTTAGGGATTGCTATCGTGTCAACATCGAATGGTGTTATGACCGATAGAGCTGCTCGTTCAATTGGACATGGCGGTGAAGTCATTTGTACTGTTTGTTAAGGTGTAGGTCAGGATATGTCAAGAATTGCAAAGGCTCCAGTAATTATCCCAAGTGGTGTGGATATAAAGCTAGAGGGTAATAATGTGACCGTAAAAGGAAGCAATGGTCAGTTATCTTATAATATTAATTCAGCTGTTAGTTTTGGTATTACGGATAATGTAATCCAAGTCCAATGGGATAGAGATGATAAAAAAGCTACTGCACAAGCTGGAACGGCTAGAGCAATAGTTAGTAATATGATTGTTGGGGTTTCCGCGGGATTTGAAAAGAAGTTGACTTTGATTGGTGTTGGTTATAGGGCTCAAGCTAAAGGGAATGTACTTAATTTAGCTCTTGGTTTTTCTCATCCGGTTGATTTTGAGGTTCCGACGGGTGTTTCAGTTGAGACGCCTAGCCAAACTGAGATAGTTGTCAAAGGAAGTGACAAACAGTTGGTAGGTGAAGTGGCTGCAAAAATTAGAGCTTATCGTCCGCCAGAGCCTTATAAAGGCAAAGGTGTCAGATATGCTGAAGAGCATGTTGCAAGAAAAGAAGCTAAGAAGAAGTAAGGTAGCGTAATGGATAAGAAACAATCTCGTATGAAGCGCGCATTAAAGTTGCGCAGCAAAATTAAGAAATTAAGCACAACACGTTTGTCAATTCACAAGACTTCGCAACATATATACGCTCAAGTTATTAGTGCTGATGGAACGACAACTTTAGCAAGTGCTTCAACAACTCAGGCTGATATTAAAGCAACCTTGAAAAATACTGGAAATATTGTCGCAGCAGCAGAAGTAGGAAAATTTATTGCTCAAAAAGCAATTGCTGCCGGAGTTTCCGAAGTTGCTTTTGATCGTTCAGGATTTAAATATCATGGTCGCGTTAAGGCTTTAGCTGATGCAGCGCGTGAAGCCGGTTTGAAATTTTAGGGGAATAAGATGTCTACAGCACCTTCTCAGGTTAGTGCAGATGGTTTGCAAGAAAAATTAGTTAATGTAAGGCGTGTTGCAAAAGTTGTAAAAGGCGGAAGAGTTTTCGGTTTCACAGCATTAACAGTAGTTGGTGATGGTGAAGGCAGAGTAGGTTACGGTGTAAGTAAAGCCCGTGAAGTACCTATTGCGATCCAAAAGTCTCTGGAACAAGCGCGTAAAAACATGCGTAAAGTGTCTCTAAAAGGCGATACTTTGCAATATCCTATTATGAATACGACTGGAGCGGCTAAGGTTTATATGCAGCCTGCTTCTGAAGGTACGGGTATTATTGCCGGTGGAGCAATGAGAGCGGTATTTGAAGTGGTTGGAGTGCATAACGTATTAGCTAAATGTATTGGAACCAGTAACCCTATTAATGTTGTGAGAGCGACTATTAATGGCCTTACAGGAATGCATAGTGCTAACCAAATAGCTGCAAAACGCGGCTTATCCGTTGAACAGATTATTGGGTAGTAGTAATGGCTGGCAATAAAATAAGTGTTACGATGATAAAAAGCAGATTTGGCCGATTGCCACGTCACCAAGCTTGTCTAAAAGGTTTGGGCTTAAGAAAAATCAATCAGACGGTTGTGGTGCTCAATACACCTGAAAACAGGGGTATGATAAATAAAATATCGTACATGCTAAAATTTGAGGAAGTGTAATGTTTTTAAATACTATCCGTTCAAGTGAAGGGGCTCGGAAAAAATCCAAACGTGTAGGTCGAGGTATTGGCTGTACACTGGGTAAGACTTGCGGAAGAGGCCATAAGGGGCAAAAGGCTCGTAGTGGTGGCTTTCATAAAGTTGGTTTCGAGGGTGGACAGATGCCTTTACAGCGTCGATTGCCAAAGATTGGATTTACTTCACTCATTAGTAAGTATTCAGCAGAGGTAAGACTAAACGAACTCAATGGGTTAAATGCAGAAGTTATAGATCTTAAAATTTTGATTGATGCCAACATTGTTCCAGCTTTTACTAAAAAAGCAAAAATAATTAAGTCTGGTGAATTAAGCAAGGCTGTTACTATTAAAGGTATAAAAGTAACTGGCGGAGCTAAAGAATCTATTGAAGCTGCTGGCGGCAAAGTAGAGGTTTAAGGTGAATACAAGAGCGCAGGTATCTGGCAAGGTCGGCGGTTTTTCAGAGCTTAAGGCTAGGTTGCTTTTTGTTTTGGGAGCTTTTTTTGTATACAGAGTCGGCGCCCATATTCCTGTGCCTGGAATAGACCCTAAGGCGTTAGCTGTTATGTTTGAGCAGCAAAGCGGATCAATCCTAGACATGTTTAACATGTTTTCGGGTGGCGCTTTGATGCGGTTAAGTCTTTTTGCTCTTGGTATAATGCCTTATATTTCTGCATCAATTATTATGCAATTGATGACGGTTGTTATTCCTGCAATGGAGCAGCTAAAAAAAGAGGGAGAGTCGGGGCGACGTAAGATTTCACAGTACACTCGATTTGGCACAGTTATTTTAGCAACTTTTCAAGCGATTGGAATTTCGTTGGCTTTGGAAAATCAGACCGCTGGTGGACTTTCAGTAGTCTTAAATCCAGGAATCGGTTTTGTCGTTATTACAACTGTTACCTTGGTTACGGGTACTGTTTTCTTGATGTGGCTGGGTGAGCAAGTTACTGAGCGGGGAATCGGTAACGGTATCTCGCTTATTATATTTGCAGGTATTGTTTCTGGTTTACCAAAAGCAATTGGTGGAACTTTAGAGTTGGCAAGAACTGGTGAGATGAATGGAGCGTTTATCTTATTGTTGTTTGCGTTATCGATTTCAGTTACCGCGTTGGTTGTTTTTGTGGAGCGTGGGCAGAGAAGGATCCTGATCAATTATCCAAAAAGGCAACAAGGTCGTAAGATGTATGCTGGGCAAAGCAGTTTTTTGCCTCTAAAACTTAATATGGCAGGTGTAATACCTCCAATATTTGCTTCAAGTATAATTTTGTTTCCGGCGACTATCGCGGGATGGTTTGGTAATAGCGAAGGGTTTACTTGGTTGCAGGATGTAGCCACGATGTTGTCTCCTGGTCAGCCGGTTTATGTTATTTTCTATGCAACAGCTATTATTTTCTTTTGTTTCTTTTATACAGCCTTAGTATTTAATTCAAAAGAAACCGCTGATAACTTAAAGAAATCAGGGGCATTTTTACCTGGAATAAGACCTGGCCTTCAAACAAGTTCATACATTGATAAAGTGATGACGCGATTAACTTTAATCGGAGCGTTTTATATTACGCTAGTATGTTTGTTGCCTGAGTTTTTGATTGTTTACTGGAATGTTCCGTTTTACTTTGGGGGAACATCTTTATTGATTATTGTGGTGGTTGTGATGGATTTCATTTCTCAGATGCAAACTCATGTTATGTCACAGCAGTATGATGGTTTGATGAAGAAAGCCAATCTAAAAAAATAAATTATTGCACAAGAGTAATCTAGGAGTTAGTAGTGAAAGTTCGTGCCTCAGTTAAAAAAATTTGTAGAAAATGCAAAGTTGTAAAAAGAAATGGTGTTGTTAGGGTTATCTGTGAAGATGGGAAACATAAACAGCGACAAGGGTAATAATTGTTGCGCCATAATTTATATAATGCTATAATTTAGCGCTTAACTTTAGAGTGCTACCAAGGGGAGTATCTAGATGGCACGTATTGCCGGGATAAATATACCAGATCATAAACATGCAGTAATCGCTTTAACTGCTATTTATGGTATTGGTCGTCAAACTGCAAGTGAAATTTGCGCTGAAGTGGGTATAGCCCCTTCGATAAAAATTAAAGAGCTGACTGAAGAACAATTAGAAACTATTCGTAATGTGGTTTCAAAGATGACAGTGGAAGGTGATCTGCGTCGCGAAGTTTCTATGAATATCAAGCGTTTGATGGATCTGGGTTGCTATCGCGGAATAAGACATCGTAGAGGATTGCCTTTAAGAGGGCAGAGAACGAGAACTAATGCTCGTACTCGAAAAGGTCCGCGTAAGGCAATTAGAAAATAAGATATTCCTTTAAGAGGTTGAAGTAAATGGCGAGTCAAAATCGTTCTAGAAAACGTATAAAAAAAGAAGTTGCGGATGGCATAGTGCATGTCCATGCTTCTTTTAATAACACAATTATAACTATCACAGATAGAAAAGGTAACGCTCTTTCTTGGGCAACATCAGGCGGCTCAGGCTTTCGTGGTTCCAGAAAAAGTACGCCATTTGCTGCTCAAGTTGCGGCGGAGAAAGCTGGTTCTGTCGCTTTGGAATTCGGAATGAAAAACCTTGATGTCATGATTAAAGGTCCCGGTCCTGGTCGTGAATCCGCAGTGCGTTCTCTGAATAATTTAGGATTCAAAATAAATAACATTGTTGATGTGACGCCAATTCCACATAATGGTTGCCGTCCGCCAAAAAAACGCCGCGTATAAAAATCTGGAGTAGTTTGTTATGGCAAGATATCTTGGGCCTACCTGTAAATTAAGTCGAAGAGAAGGCACGGATCTGTTTTTAAAAAGCAGAGGGAAGTCTTTAGAAAATAAATGTAAATTGGATCAGCGTCCTGGGCAGCATGGTACTAAGCGTGCGAGAAGCTCTGATTATGCTATTCAGTTAAGAGCTAAGCAACGTCTACGTAGGATATATGGTATTCTGGAAAAACAATTCAGAAACTATTACAAGTCTGCGGATTTGAAAAAAGGCGCAACAGGTCAAAACTTATTGAATCTATTGGAATCAAGGTTAGATAATGTTGTATATCGAATGGGTTTTGCTTCTACTCGGGCGGAAGCTCGCCAGTTGGTCAGTCATAAGTCTATCCAAGTGAATAATGTTTTGATCAATGTTCCTTCTTATCAGGTTTCTCCAGGCGATGTTCTTGCCGTCAGAGAGAAAGCAAAAAAACAGCAAAGAATTGTTGATGCTTTGACTGTAACCGAACAGTATGGCTTTCCTTCTTGGGTTGATGTTAATTCTAAAGCAATGTCAGGTACATTTAGCTCTCTGCCAGATCGTGTGGATCTGGGTAGTGATATAAATGAGCAGTTGGTAGTTGAGCTTTACTCTAAATAATCGCAGTTTTGAGGGATATAAATGCAGAATTCTATTTCTGGCTTGCTGAAGCCTCGTTTAGTTGAGGTTATAAGCAAAACACCTAATCATTCTAAGATTGTTATTGAGCCTCTTGAAAGAGGGTTTGGTCATTCCATCGGTAATGCGTTGCGACGTGTTCTGTTGTCCACAATTCCTGGTTGTGCAGTTACAGATGTTGAAATCGAGGGAGTTCTTCATGAGTACACCACTATAGAAGGTGTTCAAGAAGATGTAATTGATATTTTGCTTAATCTTAAAAAGCTGGCGGTTGTTCTTCATTCTAAAGATGAAGTTGAACTTACCCTTTCAAAGCATGGGGCAGGATGTGTTACAGCAGCAGATATTGCACTTCCACATGACGTGGAAATTATTAATCCTGAATTGGTAATAGCTAATCTGACACAAAATGGTGCCTTGAACATGAAGATCAGGGTGCGCAGAGGAAGAGGTTATGAACCTGTAAGTGTTCGTAAATCAAGTTCTGAGCATAGCCTCATTGTTGGTGCGCTTCAGCTTGATGCTTCATATAGCCCGATTGTCAAGGTTGCTTATCAGGTTGAAAGTACCCGTGTTGAGCAGCGTACTAATTTAGATAAATTAATAATCGAACTGGAAACAAATGGAACTGTTGATCCAGAAGAAACTATTAAGCTTGCTGCCACGATACTTCATGATCAGTTATCTGTTTTTGTTGATTTTGAAAAAGTAAATGATCAGCTTGCAGAGGAAGAAGTCGAAGTTGAAGAAATATTTGATCCTGTTCTTCTTCGTCCTGTAGATGATCTTGAGTTAACAGTACGTTCTGCTAACTGCTTAAAAGCTGAGAATATTTTTTATATTGGTGACTTAATTCAACGTACCGAAGTTGAGTTATTAAAAACTCCCAATCTTGGCAAAAAGTCTTTAACAGAAATAAAAGACATTCTTGCTTTAAAAGGTTTATCTTTGGGTATGCGCTTGGAAAATTGGCCCCCTGAAAACCTTGCAGATCAAACTCACGCAATAACTCACTAACATTAGGTCTTCTTATAATGAGACATCGTAAATCCGGTAGAAAATTTAATATAAATAGTAGTCACCGTAAGGCGCTATTTAGTAACATGGTTAGTTCATTGTTTAAACATGAATTAATAAAAACAACTTTGCCAAAAGCCAAAGAATTAAGAAGCTATGCTGAACCATTAATTACTTTGTCTAAAGAAGATAGCGTTGCTAAAAGGCGCCTTGCTTTTTCTCGATTACGCGATCGTGATGTAGTAACCAAGCTTTTTAATGAGCTCGGCCCCCGTTATAAAAATAGAGCGGGTGGATATTTGCGTATTATGAAATGCGGATTTAGACCCGGTGATGATGCGCCTATGGCGTATGTCGAATTGGTTGATAGACCAGTTGTTACTGTAGAAGATTAACTCAGTTAATATGATACATTGATCTATACAGATCGTCAGTCCCTACCAGTCAAGACTCGGCTTGCTAGGGACTGAGTTTATTATAAGTAATACACATCTACATATCCTCATATTAAGCGCCGATTCTAGGCGGTTGTTAAAATATCAGCAAATCTTGGGCTAGTTCTAGTCTCATCGTTTACTTGGGATTAGCTCCTAAAATTCTATTGCATATAACTAAATCTTGATTGTCAATGAATGACTTAGCAAATAGTCAGCATTTCAATAATGGCTAGTGAGATTGTTGCCATGTAGTTTGATGAAAAACCGATAAATTTGTTCAAATTCAACATGGTTTGCCTACCTTGGTCTCTTTATAAATTGATTTGATACCAGCTATAATCTGATATCGAGTTAGAGTAAGCAAGATCGCCTTTCAAGGTTTTATTTGTTCACAAGGTTACGAGTGATTTAAAGAAGCTGGGCAGCAGTAAAGCACAGATTGTTTCCAGCATAAGAAGCTTATCGGTTTAAGTATCAATTTATGTTGACAGGTTGCTTGGTTTCTGATTATTAAAGGTATATGAGCATTTATTCACACTCACTATGAAGCGGTTTGAGTTGTTTATCAGGTTCAATTGTTTATTCAATAGTTCATGGAATCAGCGAGCGATTGGTCTCAAACGACTGAGGAGCTATGCTGATCTCAGAAGCTTTATGGCTCCAACCACCCGGTTACATTATCATTCGCATCAAAATCAACCTCCCCGCCTTTTGAGTTTGGAAAATACCACGCTTCCCCTGTTTTCCATTTGTGGATTTTACCGGGTTTTCCTAGTAGTGAAATAACTTCAGCTTTTGGCATGTTCACCTCTAAAAGATGCCACGGATTACCGGTTGGTTTTTTAGCTTTTGCATTAAAAGTTTTAGATGCATTAGTGCAGTTGATTGATTCTAATTCTTGCACCCGTTTTTTAAGTTTTTCAATTTTAAGCTCCAATTCTTCAATCTCAGTTGACTGAGCTGCCGTGTTATTTGAATAAGAAAGCAAAATGATTGCAAATGTTAAAACAGCAAGACGAACTATTTTTGCTGCATTATGATATAAAAAAGTACTCATTGAGTTTCCATTTAAAAGAGAGTGCGGGGAGTTCAGCAATTATGAAAGACAGACAGCTTAAAAATTGAATTTATAGCAATAAACTTTTAATAAATTCTACGCTTTCTAGTGAATTCTGAATAGGAGCTAATGGCTTGAAATACTTTGTTATTTTTCGTTGAAATAAGAATTTATAGAGCTAAGACTACTCGTATAAAACATTCGGCCTGAGTTTGATGAGCTAAATAGACGGTGGAGTGACCATCAGATGCACAACAAATGGTTTTTATATGGAGCACGACTACTTGATAAAGATAACTGTTCAAGATTAAAGACCATAAGTTAGTTTATAATGTTTAAATAGTAGACTAGATTAATTTTCTTGATGAGCTTAATACCCTAATTGATCGGATCACAATGGTTTATTGGCCGCTAGCTGTAATTGATGCTAAAACTTGCCATTGTTGCTGACATCATTTCATTTTTGTGTTCTCTTAATATTTTCGACTTTTATCAAAGTTTTTATGCTGTATTTTAATGTTTTTATCGTTGCGAACTATGTCTGAAAATTATTCAATTGTTCATGATTATTCGTTAGATTCTCTAAAAATTCCCCCTAACTCCATTCAGGCTGAGCAATCGGTTTTGGGTGGGTTAATGCTGGATAATCAAACTTGGGATTCCGTTTCGGACAAGGTGGTGGAAGGTGATTTTTATCGCAGAGATCATCGGCTTATTTTCAAGACTATTGAACAGCTCGCTGAAAAACAGATTCCATTTGATGTAATTACCATATCGGAAGCTTTGGAAGCAATAGGGGAACTGGAAAATTCCGGCGGACTGTCTTATTTAGGTATGCTGGCAAAAGACACGCCCAGCGCCGCGAATATCGTTACTTATGCCAATATCGTCAGAGATCGCTCGGTTCTGCGTCAGTTAATTCATGTTGGCACTGAAATTTCGGACTCTGCTTTTAATACGGAAGGCCGCGAGACAGCCGATTTGCTTGAAAACGCCGAACGCGAAGTCTTTAAAATAGCCGAACAAAGACAGCGCGGGCAGGGCGGTTTTGCAACTATCAAATCGCTGTTGGCTCGCGCTGTCGATAAGATTGAAACGCTGTTTGAACAGGAAGGTTCTATTACTGGAGCCGCCACCGGATTTACTGATTTTGATGAGTTGACTTCTGGCTTGCAGCCTGCCGATTTGATTATCGTGGCAGGCCGGCCTTCCATGGGCAAAACGACTATTGCGATGAATATGGCGGAAAATATCGCTATAAAAGGCGATAAACCGGTTGCGGTATTCAGTATGGAAATGCCTGGGGACTCGTTGGCGATGCGGATGATGTCGTCATTAGGCCGTATCGACCAGCATAGAATCAGGACCGGCAAGTTGGAAGATGATGAGTGGCCACGCTTGACGTCGGCCATTAATTTACTGGCTGAGACTAAATTATTCATCGACGACACTCCGGCATTAACGCCGACCGAAGTGCGTTCAAGAGCTAGACGTTTGGCGCGTGAACATGGCCAGCTGGGCTTGATTGTATTGGATTATCTGCAACTCATGCAATCGCCTTCCAGCGGCGATAACAGGGTGCAGCAAATTTCCGATATTTCCAGGGGTTTAAAGGCGCTGGCCAAGGAATTGAATGTACCCGTAGTTGCATTATCCCAGCTTAACCGTAACCTTGAACAACGCCCCAATAAACGCCCGATGATGTCCGATTTGCGCGAATCGGGCGCGATTGAGCAGGACGCCGATTTAATCGTGTTTGTGTATCGGGACGAAGTATATAACGAAGACAGCCCTGATAAAGGTATTGCCGAGGTCATTATCGGTAAGCAACGTAATGGTCCTCTGGGAACTGTCAGGCTGACCTTTTTGGGGCAATATACCCGCTTTGAAAATTTTGCAGGCAATCCTTATAACAGCGGGGACTATGAATGATCCCTGCCGCCTATGCCGTGCTTAATCTCGATGCAGTTCAGCATAATTTATCCAAGGTACGCAGTTTCGCGCCAAACGCCAAAATAATGGCGGTTATTAAAGCTAATGGTTACGGACATGGCTTGCTGCGTATTGCCGAGGCTTTACAGGATGTTGATGCTTTTGCCGTTGCCAGAGTTGATGAGGGCGCTCGATTGCGCAAGGCTGGATTCAAAAATAGAATTGCTGTTTTGGAAGGTTTTTCCAGCGTTGAAGAGTTGGATGAATTATTGCATTATCAATTAGATCCAGTAGTGCATTGTTTAAACCAGCTGGAAATATTGGAAGCCAGAACAGAGCCTGGAGCTTGCGCAGTCTGGTTAAAACTTGATACTGGTATGAATCGACTGGGTTTCAAGATAAAAGAATTTAGTTCTGCCTACCAACGATTAAGTCAGTGTCCTTCGGTAAAAAAACCAATCGGTCTAATAACGCATTTTGCTTGCGCTGATGATGTTAATGACGATAAAACGCTAAAGCAAATCAATCAGTTCAATGAGACAGTTGCAGGTTTGCCCGGCGAACGCAGTATGGCTAACTCGGCGGGCATATTGGGCTGGAAACAATCCTTAAGCGATTGGGTGCGCCCCGGCGTCATGCTGTATGGGATTTCACCATTTACTGATTCAACAGGCGAGCAATTGGGGTTAAAGCCGGTTATGGAACTACGTTCTCGTTTGATTGCGGTCAAGCGAATAGAAGCGGGCGAGACAGTTGGCTACGGCGGTAGCTGGATATGCGAGAAGACTACAACAATGGGGGTTGCTGCGATAGGTTATGGCGATGGTTATCCCCGTTATGCCAAAATCGGAACCCCGGTACTGGTTAATGGCCGATGTGTCCCCCTTATTGGCAGGGTTTCAATGGACATGATTGCCGTTGATCTGGAAACTGAGCCTCATGCGAAACCAGGCGATCCGGTAACTTTGTGGGGCGACGGTTTACCGGTCGAAGAAATTGCCCAGTGGGCAGATACTATACCTTATACGTTGGTATGCGGAGTTACCCAGCGTGTGCAGTTGGTTGAAAAAGTGTAGATTTTATTTAACTGGTGGGTTGCCGCTTAATGCAAGGTCGCTCTTGCGAAAATTCTGTTGCAGAAGAACCTTAAGAAAACAATGCCAATTCAAACACTCATCATTATTCCAGCTAGAAGTGGCTCAAAAGGAATATCTGATAAAAATATAAAACTGCTGGATGGCAAACCTTTAATTGTCTGGACAGCTCAAGCCATACAAAGAGCAAATCTCAGCAACTATATTGCCGTTTTATCGACAGATTCCGACCTCTACGCAAAAATCGGGCGCGATGCCGATTTGCATGTCCCCTTTATTCGTCCCGCTACATGTTCAAATGATAGTGCTTCTGCGCTTGCAGTTGTTGAACATGCTTTGCAATGGTTTGAAGATGAATATAAATATTTGCCTGAGCAGGTTATGTGGCTACAGCCAACTTCCCCTTTCCGGTCCTCTGCTATAATTACTCAAGCTTTAGATATGATGGAAAGAGAGCAAGCGGATGGAGTAATTGGTTGTAAAGAAATACACAGAAATCTAACTACATTATTTAAAAGTAAGAACGGTTTTTTAAGACCGCTTTGTGATGATACCGCTACTCAAACTAGAAGGCAGGAAGTAGAACCGTTATTAACACCTAATGGGGCAATGTATCTTTGCAAGACAGCAATTTTACAGGAAAAAAAATCGTTTTATTCTGAACGCACCATACCTTTAGTGATGGATCCTATTATGAGCCTGGATATTGATACATTAACTGATTGGGCAATGGCTGAAGCTTTTGTAAAAGCAAAGTTAGTCGAATGATGAAATAAGGAAATTATGACAAATATATTAGTGACAGGGGCTGACGGTTTTATCGGTTCACATCTTACAGAAATGCTTGCCAAACAAGGGCACCGGATCAAAGCCTTATCTCAATACAATTCGTTTAATCATTGGGGGTGGCTGGAAGAAGTTGATTGCCTGGACCAGATAGAAGTATTGAATGGCGATGTAAGAGACCCGCACTACTGTAAACATATTACCAAAGGCATTGATGTTATTTATCATCTGGCCGCGCTGATAGCGATCCCATATTCCTATGTAGCTCCGGACAGCTATGTCGATACCAATATAAAAGGCACATTAAATATCTGCCAAGCCGCGCTGGATAATCAGGTTCAGCGAGTCATACACACATCAACCAGCGAAGTCTATGGCACGGCTCAGTATGTGCCTATAGATGAAAAACACCCCATGCAGCCCCAATCACCGTATAGCGCAAGTAAAATTGCTGCCGATGCAATGGCGATGAGTTTTTACAATGCCTTTGGATTGCCGCTGACTATAGCCCGTCCTTTTAATACTTACGGCCCAAGGCAATCGGCAAGAGCGGTGATTCCTACTATCATCACCCAGATTGCCGATGGCAAAAAACAAATTCAGTTAGGCGATGTATCGCCGACACGAGACTTTAATTATGTGGAAGATACCTGTCGCGGATTCACTGCCCTTGCTGAGTCGGAGAAAACACTAGGCGAGACTGTCAACATCGGTTCCAATTCGGAAATATCGGTAGGCGATACACTCAATATCATTAAAAACATCATGCATAGCGATGTGGAATTTATTGTTGACGATCAGCGCTTACGTCCTGAGAAATCCGAAGTGAACCGGCTCTGGTGCGACAATACAAAAATTAAAGCGCTGACCGGTTTTGAATCGATGATTGATATAAACGAAGGCTTGCGGCTAACGGTGGACTGGTTTTTAAACCCTGAAAACCTGAAAAAATACAAGTCCGGTATCTACAATGTATGACAAGGGCGCCATTGCCGACAACTTTATCCGTTTTGTCAGGGAAGTTTACCAGACTGATGAATTGATACCCTTACATGAGCCCCGGTTTCATGGTAAGGAAAAAGAATATCTGATTGATGCTATAGATAGCACTTTTGTGTCCAGTGTTGGGAAATACGTTGACCGGTTTGAACAAGATTGCGCCAAATATACTGGGGCAAAGTATGCAGTTGCTACGGTTAACGGCACAGCGGCTTTACATGCGGCATTGATGCTTGTCGGTGTCAGTCGGGACGACGAAGTGATTACCCAGGCATTAACATTTGTCGCAACTTGCAATGCTATTCATTATTGCGGCGCCGAACCTGTATTTGTCGATGTGGATAAAACGACCTTAGGGCTTTCTCCTCAAGCTCTGGAAGACTATTTGGATGAGTTTGCCGAAGGCCGCAACGGCGAGACCTGGAACAAACAAACCGGTAAACGGATTGCCGCCTGCCTACCCATGCATACGTTTGGGCATCCTGCCGACATGGGCAGGATTGTACAAATCTGTGAAAAATATCATATCCCTCTGGTTGAAGATGCCGCTGAAGCGCTTGGCAGTACGTTAAACAACCAGCATTGCGGAACTTTTGGTCGATTAGGTGTTTTAAGTTTTAACGGCAATAAAATCATGACAACCGGCGGCGGAGGGATGATTTTGACTGATGACGAAACATTGGCAAAACAGGCCAAGCATCTAACCACGACAGCGAAACAACCGCATCCGTGGCAATTTATACATGACCAAGTAGGCTTTAATTACCGAATGCCCAATCTAAATGCCGCTCTCGGTGTGGCGCAGCTTGAATGTGTGCCATTATTTCTTGAGAAAAAACGGCAGCTGGCTTCCAGATATATTGATTGGAGTCAGCACAACCGGTTTCAATGTCTTATTGAACCGGAAACCGCACGCTCGAATTACTGGTTAAATGCTGTAGTGCTTGAAAATCTATCCGAGCGGGATGCTTTCTTAAAAGCAACAAATGAACAAGGCGTGATGACCCGGCCAATCTGGGAGCCCATGCATCGGTTGTCCATGTACCGGCATTGCCAAAAAGGCAATCTAGCTAACACAGAATGGGCTGCTGAGCGGGTTGTGAATGTCCCGAGCAGCGTGATCTGATGCAGCAGGCAAAGCGTAAAGTTTGCGTAGTAACCGGTTCCCGTGCTGAATATGGCCTGCTGTACTGGTTGATGAAAGAAATTCAAAGCGATTCGGCTTTGGAACTGCAAGTTATTGTAACAGGTATGCATCTTTCGCCGGAATTCGGTTTGACCTGGAAACAAATAGAGCAAGACGGCTTTGTTATTAGTCGTAAAGTGGAAATGCTGCTTTCATCGGATACGCCGGTTGGAATCAGTAAATCCATAGGCTTAGGCGTCA
Organism: Methylobacter sp.; assembly: GCA_036561025.1. Lineage (GTDB taxonomy): Bacteria > Pseudomonadota > Gammaproteobacteria > Methylococcales > Methylomonadaceae > Methylobacter_A. Next base: position 20,907 of record DATBQB010000024.1, read on the forward strand.
TAGGTTTTGCCGATGCACTGGAATATTTGCAGCCGGATTTACTGGTCGTTTTAGGCGACCGTTTCGAGATATTTGCCGCAGTTCAGGCGGCTATGACGCACCGCATACCCATCGCTCATATTCATGGCGGCGAAATAACCGAAGGCGCGGTTGACGATGCCATTCGCCATGCTATTACTAAAATGTCCCATTTGCATTTTACTGCGACTGAAGGCTATCGGCAGCGGGTTATTCAGTTGGGGGAGCATCCGCAGCGGGTTTTTAATACCGGCGCGCCGGGCTTGGACAATATTTTTCGATTGAAATTATTGGATAAGCCGCAGCTTGAAGAGGCCATTGCTTTTAAGCTGGGCAAGCGCAATTTGCTGGTAACCTTTCATCCGGTCACGTTGGAAAAAGCAACGGCGGCGGCACAATTTGAAAATCTCCTGAAAGCTTTGGACTATTTCGACGATAGCCACATTATTTTTACCCAGCCAAATGCTGACGCTGACGGTCGCGTGATTATAGGGATGATCGAGCAATACCGGCAACGGTTTCCCGAACGAGTAGCATCTTTTGTATCGTTAGGGGCGTTACGTTATCTTTCTATGCTGAAATATATGGATGCGGTCGTAGGAAACTCATCGAGCGGTTTGATAGAGGCGCCTGCTTTTAAAGTTGGGACGATTAACATCGGTGACAGACAAAGAGGGCGTCTTTGCGCTGACAGCGTGATTCATTGTGAGCCTGAAGTTGACGCTATCTTGAATGCATTCAACAGGCTTTTTTCTGAGGAATTTCAAAAAACATTGGATACGGTTGAAAATCCTTATGGAAGTAGCGGGGCTTCAGTAAGAATAAAAGAGTTATTGAAGTCCCAAGCTTTGGATAATTTATTAAAAAAAACTTTTTATGATGCCGGTATTGGAGAATAAGGGATGAGCGTTTTTATTATTGCAGAAGCCGGTGTCAATCATAACGGCGATCTGGAAACAGCTTGTCAATTAGTCGACGCTGCTGTTGCAGCTGGTGCGGATGCAGTTAAATTTCAGACTTTTAAGGCGGAAAATCTGGTTACCCGACATGCCGGTAAAGCGGAGTATCAGAAAGTTGCGACGGGTGCAGATGAAAATCAGCTGACGATGTTAAAGCGTTTGGAATTGAAATATGAGCTGCATTTTCAGTTATTAGATTACTGTCAAAAGCTGGGAATTGAATTTTTATCGACCGCATTTGATTTTGAAAGCCTTGATTTTCTTGTGTGTGAGGTAGGCGTCGAAACGCTGAAAATACCTTCAGGCGAGATCACTAACGGACCGTTTTTATTGGCTCATGCTCAAACCGGTAAACAAATTATCCTGTCTACAGGCATGGCTACTTTGGGTGAGGTTGAAACAGCCTTGGGCGTGTTGGCGTTCGGTTATCTTCATGCTGCCGATGGCGCAAGTGCAGCAATCGACAAACAATATCAGCGACCCTCCATTAGCACTTTTCAGCAAGCTTATAGCTCGGAACAAGGACAGGGTATATTGCAGGAAAAAGTCACCTTGTTGCATTGCACTTCCGAATATCCAACGCCGATGGAAAATATTAATCTGAGAGCAATGGATGTTTTGCAGGAAGCGTTTGGCCTGAAAGTGGGCTATTCAGATCATAGCGTAGGGCTGGTTGTGCCCGTTGCGGCAGCGGCTCGAGGAGCGGTAGTCATTGAGAAACACTTTACCCTGGATCGAGCCCAGCAAGGTCCGGACCATAAAGTATCTTTGGAACCTGACGAGCTTAAAACGATGGTTCGCAGCATCAGGGATATTGAAAAAGCATTGGGGCAGCGTCTTAAATGTCCCCAGCCTTTAGAATTGGAGAACCAAAAGGTTGTCCGAAAGAGTTTGGTTGCAGCACACCCTATTTCGGTAGGAGAGTGCTTTACTGAAACAAACTTGACGATAAAGCGCCCCGGAACAGGAAGAAGCCCGATGGATTATTGGGCATTACTGGGTGAATCGAGCAGCCGCAATTACGATATAGATGAAGTGCTAAAGAATGACTAAACCAGTCATTGTATTAGGCGGCGGAGGGCATGCTAAGGTCCTGATCGATATTCTGCGGCGGCTAAATTGTCCGCTACTCGGTATTGTCGATCCGAATTTATCTGTAGGCTGCGTGTTGCACGGACTTAATGTTCTAGGCGTGGATGGGGTGGTATTTGATTATTCGAAGGAAGAAGTTGATCTGGTTAACGGTGTAGGTTCGCTTCCGAAAGATAAAGGCTTACGAGCGAGCTTGTTTAATACGTTTAATGCCAAAGGCTATCGATTTAAAACGCTGGTTGATCCAACTGCGTTCATTGCTGCGGATGTTGAGTTAAGTGATGGCGTACAAGTAATGGCTGGTGTCATTATTCAGGCAGGCACAGAAATTGCTGAGAATACGATTGTCAATAGTGGGGCAATTGTTGAACATGATTGTCGCATTGGGCAGCATGTTCATATCGCTCCTGGGGCTGTACTTAGTGGCACTGTTAAAGTAAGCGATTATGTTCATATAGGAACGGGCGCGAACATTATCCAAGGCATTAGTATCGGTTCCAACAGTATTATTGGTGCCGGTAGTGTAATAACCCAGGATATTGCTGGTAATCAGATTGTTTATCCGCCCCGGTCGCAAATAAGATCTATAAGTAGAGATAATGTATGAAACATAACTGGCGCAATGCACTCATCAACCCGAAAACCAGCCTGCAGGAAGCTATTCATGTGATAGATAAAGCGGCGCTACAGATCGCATTAGTCATTGATGATCTTGGAAGGCTTGCAGGTGTAGTTACTGACGGAGATATAAGGCGGGCTTTGATACGGGGGCTTCCTTTAGATCATATTGTTGCAGAAGTCATGAATGCGAATCCAAAAGTTGCATCCATTCATGATTCCAAAACCAAATTAATTGCCATCATGGAGAGGCATAATTTAATTCATTTGCCGGTTCTGGATCTTGATGGCAAAGTCATTGGGCTGGAAACTTTACAGGGATTATATAAACAGCCGCATTTCCAAAATCCGGTATTTTTAATGGCGGGCGGCTTTGGTACACGTTTACGACCTTTGACCGACACTTGTCCTAAGCCCTTGTTGGAAATCGGCGGTAAGCCGATTCTTGAAACCATTCTCGAAAACTTTGTGAGTTCAGGGTTCAGGAATTTTTATATTGCGGTGCATTATCTGGCGGATCAGATTAAAGATCATTTCGGCGATGGACAACGCTGGGGAGTTCAAATCAACTATGTTGAGGAACATGAACCGTTAGGAACGGCCGGAGCGTTAGGGTTGTTGCCCGTCGATCTGCCCGATTTACCTATGATTGTCATGAATGGCGATATTTTGACGCAGATCGATTTTCCCCGGTTGCTGGCCTATCACAATGAGCATCAGGGAATAGCAACGTTGTGTGTTCGTCAATATGAGTACCAGATTCCCTATGGTGTTGTCAGTATAGATGCGCAGCGAATTACTGGTATTGTTGAAAAGCCGATACACAGTTGTTTTTCCAATGCCGGTATTTATGTGCTTAACAACGCGTTGTTAAAAACTATCGTCAAGCGGCAACAGCTTGATATGCCGCAGTTCTTAAACCAGCAAATTATGGCGGGGGAAGTGGTTTCAATGTTTCCTGTTCATGAATATTGGTTGGATATAGGTAGAGAGTCGGATTTTTTGCGTGCACAAGGTGAATTTTCCAAGTATTTCTGAAAAAATATTAAAGTAATTTAAGAGCACGCCGATAACATTTTCGAGTCAAGGATTTAACAATTTTTTTGATAATAAATTAATTTTTTCTCTTGGATGATTCGAGGGATTTTTTGGAGATACGATCATGGCATTGCAAATCAATACAAATATAGGAGCACTAAATGCTCAACGGAGTTTGACTACCACTAGTGCGAATCTTGCTACTACAATGGAAAGGCTATCTTCAGGTTTGCGGATCAACTCTGCAAAAGATGACGCGGCAGGTCTGGCTATTGGTAACAAAATGACTTCGCAAATCCGCGGTATGACAGTCGCAGTAAGAAATGCTAATGATGGCATATCCATGGCTCAAACAGCGGAAGCTGGGATGGGGGCCATTACTGATACCTTGCAGCGGATGCGCGACTTAGGGGTTCAAGCGCGTAACTTTGGTGCAGTAGGGTCTGGGGACCGCCAAAAATTGCAACTGGAATTTAAGCAATTAGGCTTGGAAATCAAGCGAATTATTGATAACACTACATTTAACGATAAGAAAATTCTAGCTGGTTCATTAAAGGGCGCTAACTTTCAAGTGGGTGCGAATACCGCTGCAAATAATCAGATTTCCATTACTGTTTCTACTTTATCAACAGTTAGTGGGTTGCAATCATTATTTGGGACGCAACTCTCTATCGGCTCTAACGCTGCGTCAACAACAGTGTCGCAAGCAATAGACGGTATTGATTTGGCGATTAAAAAAGTTGATGGCTATCGGGCTACTTTGGGTGCGGTTCAGAATCGATTTACGACTACCATCTCAAATTTGCAGTCATCAATTGAAAATCAGTCCGCTGCTCGTTCGCGTATTATGGATACTGATTTTGCTGTAGAGACGGCTTCACTGAGTCGTAGTCAGATTCTGCAACAAGCAGGGACAGCGATGTTGGCGCAAGCGAACCAATCTGGACAAGGGGTGCTTAGTTTGCTCAGATAAGGTATTATGGAGACAGGCTAGGGAAAGCTAAGGCTGCTAACTACTGCAGCCTTTTCCGTTTGGAGAATAGGATTAACTGAGGGTAAGTGATATGAGCAGTGAAATTACAAATGTATTGAAGCTTGTTCCTGCTACTGTTGTGAAAAGTAATCGGCAAAATGAAGAGCCAGCTTCTTTAAAGGCAGATACGGCAACTGCGAAGAATATTGAATCTGAGCCAGTCTCGTCGACTAATAACTTAAAAGAGAAGGGGCGTGGTTCTAATATAACTTCTTTAGACGAGTTAAAGTCAGCAGCAGTTGCCGGTAATTCAATGCTTCAAATCCTTGACCGTAATTTAGAGTTTAAGGTGGATGAATCAACAAAAAGAGTTGTGGTTAAAATTGTTGATAATCAGACCGGCAAGACAGTGCGTCAAATTCCCTCGGAGGACATGTTGGCGTTTATAAAAAGAATGCAGGAATTAGACAAAAAAGGTTCTGTTATTCAGGATAGAGCTTGATTTTTTAAGTAGTTTTAGTGGTGAGGAGATAAGCTATGTCTATATCATCTTCAACCGGGATTGGTAGTGGCCTCGATATTAATGGCATTGTTAGCCAGTTGATTGCAGCTGAAGGAAAGCCGCAATTTGACTCCATTACAAATCAGGAGACGGCCGCTCAGACTCGGTTAAGCGGGCTTGGTACACTAAAGAGTGCGTTATCAACGTTCCAGACAGCGGTGCAAAAACTTAATGATGTAAATTTATTTAAAACTACGCAGGCTGTTTCCGCAAATACAGCTATTTTTACAACTACTGCTGGTGCTGGCTCGGTGCCGGGATCTCATGCTGTGGAAGTAACTCAATTAGCTGCGTCGATGCAAGCGATTGCAAGCACTGAGTATGCTAATTCGGCTGCGCCTGTTGCTACAGGGGCTGGAGGGACGCTTAATTTTACTTATGGATCGGGATCCACAAAGACAGCGTTTTCCGTAAACATCGATGCAACCAATAATACGCTGGTAGGGGTTCGCGATGCGATCAATAGTGCAGCTAATAATAATGGTGTGACAGCCAGCATTATCAATGTTGACTCTACAGTAACGCCCGGTACAACCATTTCCAAGTTAGTCCTCACATCTAAAGATACGGGTGTTGCTAACGGATTTGCCGTTGCTGCTACGGGCGGCGATACAGGATTAGATGCGTTAAATACTGCGACTCCAGCAAACTACAGTACAGTTGCAGCTGCTGATGCCATAATCAAAGTTGATGGTTTAGCGGCGACCCGCAGCACTAATACAATCACTGATGTGCTTCCAGGCGTCACCTTGAATTTGCAGTCAGCTTCAGTTGGGACGGCGGTTAATCTAAATGTTACCTTGGATAACGCGACGATTAACAAAACGGTTTCTGATTTTGTAACGGCATATAATAACTTTCATACAGTTATCAGTGGCTTGGGTTCCTATGGCGGTACAGCCGCCGGTGCAACAAATGGTCCGCTTCTGGGGGATTCGACACTACTTAATATAAGTGGTAACTTAAGACAAAATACAACTAATCCGGTAACTTCGGCAACAACTAGTTATAACTCATTGGCGATGATTGGTATTTCCATTGATAAAAACGGGGTTATGGCGCTGGACAGTACCACGTTTAATACGGCTTTAGCAGCCAATCTTTCTGCCGTGAGTGATGTATTCGGATCGTCCAATGGTGTAGCTACCCGGTTAAATGCCAAATTGACAGAGTATTTGCAAACCGGGGGATCTTTGGACTCGCAACAGACGTCGCTGAATAGCCGGTTGACGGATCTTGAAACACGTAGAGCTTCTGTCCAGAGTCATTTAGATCAAATGCAAGCCTCTTTGTTAAAGCAGTATATTGCGATGGATACTGCAGTCGGTCAATTTAAGTCGACGGCTACATTTCTTACCAAATCATTCGGAGTATAGAGGGCGGATATGTATCCTAGTGCTTATAAAAAAGGCGTAAATCAATATGCTAATGTACATAATGAAAGTGGATTAGCAGATGCTTCGCCTCACTATTTAATACAGATGTTAATGGATGGCTTTTTGGCGCGGATTAATACTGCGAAAGGGGCGATGGCTCGTTCTGATATGGAGTTAAAAGGACTTTATATATCCAGAGCTATGGCAATAATCGGGGGCTTAAATGAAGCGATAGATTTAGAGAAAGGCGGTGAAATCGCCTTAAATCTCAATCAGTTATACCTTTATATGAATAAACGCCTGTTGCAAGCCAGTTATGAAAACGACGAAGAAATACTTGATGAAGTCGCCACGCTAATGCGAGAAATAAAAGAAGGTTGGGATGCCATCAAAAGCTAGGTCATGGTCTGTTTATCAGTATCCTGAGTTACAACTGGAAGAGTTAGCGGCGCTGTCTAATGAAATTCATGAATATGTTGCCGAAGAGCAATGGGAACAATTAGCGACAGTGCTGAGTTTACGGCAGCAATGTTTGGAGATGCTGTTCTCAAAGCCTTCTGAAGCTAAGTCCGAGGCTTTAAAATATTTGGCGAACTCCATTCTTGAACAAGATGCTGCTTATGTTGCAAAAATACTGGAGCAGAAAAAAATATTAGAAAAACAGATATTGACTTTCGATAAGAGCCGGCAGGCTCTTAAAGCATACGGCTCAAGTTGATCCAATATATTCCCACGAATTCATCTCTTTTAATTTAAAGTTTCAAATAAGCCAGCTGCTTTTTTAAATCGAAAGCTGTTTTCGAATCTGGCATTTTTGACAAGATATAATCAAGCATCAGTTCTGCTGCGTCATAAGCCTTATTTTCCATATAAAGAGCCGTTAATTTCATTTGCGCTAAAGCATCTTCAGGAAACTGACTGATGTAATTGTTATAAGCGTCTATCGCCTCTAATGTATCACCCCGTAAACGGACGATTTCTGCATAGAAAGGCAGATAAAAAGGGTTAAGCTGAGATAAACATTGTAGCGACAAATAGGCGTTAGTGTTGTTAATGTCGTTTGTATTAATGCTGATGTTTGCAATTCTTAACAAGGCTTCTTCCAATAACGGAGAGTCTTCATTTTCTATAATGTTGTGGTAGGCAATCATCGCTGTTTCGGCATCATCTTGTAATTCAGCCAGATAACCATTAATTAAATAAACATAGGGGATAGCGGCAGCCTGCTCTTCGTGTTTTTGTAAGCCTGATAATAAATCGTTTAATTCCTGTGTTTTTTGATGCTTGAAAAGTAGACCGGCGCGCTTTTTCAACATGGGAAAGCTGGTGTAACTCTTTGCTCGAGCCATATGTGCGGTGTCTTTATTATTCAGAACAGAATCAAATAGTTTTTGCAATTCATTAAATTCTGTTTGTACAGACTCCGGAGTATTCGCGTCGGAATGGTTTTGTTGCCACAGTTTGGCTCGGCCAAAGCTACGATCCTTGCGCCATTGGCTAAGTAATAGATTGAAGTCAGGTTGATCTTGGGTTTCCTCTTGACGTGAACGTAAACGTTCCATTGCGTCATTGATTAATTTAAGGATTTGGATCGCACCATCGCGATAGGCTTCATAATAAGCGTGGCCTATTTCTTTAGCTTCTTCCGCATTCCAGTCCTCATCAGTAAACGGTTTGGCTATTTTTATAAAGCTACGGATACCGAATCTTTTAACAACTTTGCTATATTGACGATGGTCGCGATTAAGTTTTTTTTCAATTTTGTCGAGTTCTCTTTTGTTTTTGTAGTTTTCTATAATCCCTTCAGCACTATACATATTCGTATTTATGGTTAAAGCATTTCTAGCCAAACGCAGGATAGAGCTTATTTGAAATCGAGCGCGTTCAAGTTCATTGATCGTAGCTGGATTATTATAAAAACGATGACTTAAAAGGGTTATCTGCTTGGCAATAACTGACGCGACATCGACCGGAATATCGTCAAGCTTGATATCTGTTAGGGGAATGTAGCTTATGTTGTTGACTTTGGCGGCATTGGCGGAAGGATTGATGATTTCGCAGCCTGTTGCTGTAATCAGCTTGGCTTGTACAGCTAATGTATTGATTGCAGCGGCAAAGTCACAGCTGGTAGGGGCCATGAAGCCGCCATTGGTCTCTGCCTGTAAGGATGTCAAGTTAAAGCGGGGGCCGACAATATGCTCATCGCTACCTTTGGCGTGTGTGTATCCGTCTCGTGTAAAGCAAAGATCTACACCGGCCAGAATAATACGTTTAAAGCCAAATCTGTGCGCTATGCTGAGTGCAGTATTGGTAACAGTTGGCCCTGCGCCATCAATATTTTCATGGTTTAAAGTCGATTTCCAGGGAACCCGTTTTCCCAGATAGAGGCCGATTCCCTGCCATTGGCTAACCAGAGAGGGTATGGTGTGATAAGAATAAACAAAAACGGGACGGTTGCTGAACGTAAGCATCTCTTTACTGATATCGAAACTTAATTCAGTTGGATCAACAGAGAAAATAAAGTCAGGTTCAATATTGATGTTTTTAAGCTGTCTGGAAATTCGCGAAACTGCAAAAATAACGATCTGTTGACGGTGCTTTTGTACCCAAGGTAAAGCTTCATCGAGAGACGGACCGCCTGCCAGCAATACCACTGTTTTTCCATGGAAGGTATTGCTGAGTAGTTTAGCGGGCAATAGGTTGTCTGCTAAATTGGCAATCTGTCGGGTAATAAATGTTTCATTGCCGAGGGACATATTCATGTTCCAATGACCCTGGGCAAGTACCTCGGTAATATGCCAGCTCAGTTCTGCATAGACATTACAGTTATCGTCTTCGGCGCACAACGAATTAAATGATTGAACCGAATTGATGTAAAAATAGTCATGAATTTTGAATAGTTGGGCGCTTTTTTCCCATTCATCGGGAGATATGCAAATAATAGATGGATCTAATTCTTCAAGTAATTGATGGTTTATGAGCTGTTCAAGAATGGATGTCGGTTCGATAAAGATATAACGAGTACCCTTAGGTAAGCCTTTTTCTAGAAGGTACAGAGGTAACAAGCCGGAATCAGTACCGATAATGATATTTAGCGAGTCGGGTTGAAATAGTTTATCGCCGAATTTGGCCTGGAACAGTGCCTGAGAGCTGATTTTATCAAAGCTATTTCGATTGAGATTGTAAAAATATTTTTCGCCAAAAACATTGGCTTTTATAGGGCCTATATCGTTTGTGGCTATGAGGCTGTTATTTTCAATCATTGTTCTTCACTAAATTTAATATGCTGATGTTTCGCCATGTAATATGAATGGTGCTTGCAGCTACAAAGCCATAGTTTTTAATTACGGAAACAGGAAGGTCAAATTGTAGGGTGTTAGATAAGTAAATACTACAATTGTTGACTATTAAGTTGATCTTTATTTCGTCCGTTTTGGATTAACAACACTGTTTTGTCTAAAGCCATTTGCGCGTTTTTAATCATTGTTCCCCCCTTATCATTGCTCGTTATTGTTTCAATAATTAGCCGTGAGCTGATGCATAAACGCAAGGCGCTCACTGCTGTACCGTTACGGGGTCCGCATGCAACGGGCTGCCCGAGTTGACAGCGTATCGACACCGGATATCTGCCATTAAGAATGGAAGGGCAATGCCCGAAATGGTTTTCTGGATCGTCAAAAGTAGGCGATGAAAGGGCATATTATAGTTACTCAAAACGAATCCGTTCGATTTCGAGAGTACAGAGCGTAGCGTGTGGCTTGGTATCGATGGCTTTTTGTAGTTTTTGGCAGCGAAACTCTCCTCGGAAATAACGGATGCCGTAGAAGAGCCGAATGTCAGAAGATGAGAGGTGGGAAACGGTTGGCAACCGTAGTTGTTCTGCCCACTGAGCGATCGAGTACGAACCGCTCATCGTCTTCAATAAGGAGTTGCTCGATGGGGGGGGGGGGCGGTCAGCTAAATGTTTGGGATGGGTTTCGCACTATATTTAAAGAATGCTACGTTGCATTGCACCCAGTAGCATCTGGCGAAAGGCGTCGAACACCTTATTCATTTGAGGTTGTTTGTAGGGAAAAACATCGACCGGGTCGATGGCATGGATAATCATACAACTGTCAATCTCGAAAATCAGCAATTTGCCGTCAGCGGTCTCGCCGCAATCGATACCTAGATAGTCCAGGCCAACCCGTTCGTTGATGTTGCGGAAAGCTTCGGCGTGTTTACACGCAAATTGGCTGTCGAAGTTGATCATAAAACGCTCTTCTTCGGCGCGTTTTTCGGCGCTTTCGGTCATGCCCGCATTTAGGTAATGGATCATCCAGTGCTCGGATATGCCAACATGGCAAACAAAGGGTTTGCCGTCGATCAATACGATGCGGTATTTCCTGAATAAACCATCCTGCCCGCGATAGTCAATAAAACGAGATATGTAAAACTCATTGTTGGGCATGCTTTGCAGATAGTTAACCAACGAGTCCGAATCCTCTATTCTGTCCAAGTCTTTCCCCGCATGGGAATCGACGGGACGGACAATGATCGGGAATTCGCCGTCCGCAAGAATGTCGGTTAGAGGCGATTTTTGATGTGCGACATTTTCCAGGGACTGTCGAGTTGTACGTGCCGTGAGCGGCATGTTCACTTCCGGAGCGGATTTTAATAATGCACAAGCCTCATTGCGCGACATTAATGCAATGCGATCCGGCCTGTTCAGTACCGGGCGCGGCCATGATGCTATGGCGGCATCGATTTGTTTTAACAGCGGCATATTCTGATCGGATTGGGCAACGGCAACGAACAGCACATCGTGATCCGGGAGATCTGCCGGTACAGGTAAAGGTTGATCCTGAGTCACATAGACTATGTCGAGAGCTACATCGGAGTCTTCCAGCAGGAATTCCAGTGGCGTGTTTGCCATTAAGTCGCCTGCTCCCATAATTGCAAGCAGTCGAACATTAGCTTTTCCAAGCGCTGTCGGCGGGGAATATATTTGCTGGCTCTGGATGGCCTGAGCCTGCATGCTTAAGGCTAAGTCGCGGTTGCCCCGGAGTTGCAAAACTGTGGATAAATCCATTAGCGCATGACCGCTGGTATCGGTTTCGGCGCGTTCTATTAATTGTGCGCCCAAGGGAGCAAGATCGCAGCCGGAGTAGGCCATCCGCATTAGCTTTGCCAAGCCGATCAGCGGTTCGTTAAGTTCGTTGGTTTGCATTAGTTTTCCTAAGATTGAGTATTTCTTGTGATAATTTCACCCAAGGTGAGCGTGGCATTGATTAAAGCATCAATGTCATTTGTCGTGTGCGATGATTGACAATAGCGGCTCGGATGGTCAGTTGATCGTTAATGGTCGTCGTCGGTAATCGCAAGTTCAAGTGCCGCTATATCTTATCGATTGGCATCATGCGTAGCGCATCGCTACCGAAACCGACAATGCTTATATGAGAACTTGGCGAGGTGTAGGCGACTAATGATTGAATACCTTTATAGGTGGTGCGGGCAATCAATACGCCAATCAGATTGGCCATTGATGTGCCGATTACAAAGCAACCGGATGAATCAAATGTATTTTCAAAGGCTTCTAGCATAGTTACATTGGATTAAAACCGGTAAGACCTCTGTAAAAATAGTTAATCGAACGACGGTTCTTAATTAAATAGAGCTGCAATTAGCTACCTGTGCAAAATAATTTCCAGCACCAGTTTGCTGCCAAAGTATGCCAGTAGTAGCAAAATAAAGCCCGTTAAAGTCCAGCGGATAGCTGTTTGACCCCGCCATCCATAGCGCATTCGGCCCAGCAAAAGACAGGAAAAAATAATCCAGGCAACAATCGATAAAACAGTCTTATGCACTAAATGTTGCGCAAACAAGTCCTCAATAAAAATAAAACCGCTGACCAGCGAAATAGTCAGAAAGAAAAGCCCTGTGCCGAGCATTTGAAACAATAAGGCTTCCATGGTTTGTAACGGTGGTAATGACTGGATGAAGTGCTTGGGCGGATGGCTTTTAAGTTGCTGGTCTTGAATGGCGAGCAAAACGGCTTGCAGGGCGGCTATGTTTAGCAAGCTGAACGCGATAATCGAGGTTAGGATATGGACGCTCATCTGCCAGTTGTGAGTATGCAGTAGATGCGGCTTCTCCGGCAGATTCAACTCCAGTGCCAGCATAATGGCGGCAATAGGAAATACAATAATACCCAACTTTTCTACAGGTTTATTAAGTGTTGCTACGAGCAATAGCAGGGCGACAATCAGTGAAATCAGGGACGCTGCGCCGATAAAGCTAAAGTTAAGGCTGTTGTTTTGCTGGAACGCGAAAGCTATATATAGAGTGTGCGCACATACCGCCGACCATGCCAAATAAAGCGGTATATGTTTTTTGTACAGATGTATATAAGGGGTCGGAGCAGCTTTGCTGTTATTCCGACGAGCATCTCGGGCAATAATCAGTGTGCTTGCCAGATAAGTGCAAATTGATAGCGTAGCAAGTGTGGTGTTCATTAGGCTCGTTTTTTGTTGGGTTTGTAATCAATCGATAACACTATTGTCAGGCGTGAACTTACTGCTTATATGGTTCTGGTAATGAGTCGATGGCTTTCGCTAATACGACACGTCGTATCCATGCCGCGTCTAAATTGCCTCGTGTTTAATGCAAAGGCCTTGATGGCTATGTTAATATATCCCGCTAAATAGTCCTAGTGCATTTGTGCTGGTGAATGGTTTCCCTAAAGATTTAATAAAGATACTGATATGTTTGATAATTTAACCGATCGATTAGGTAGCACGCTTAAAAAAATTAAAGGTCAAGGACGCTTGACTGAAGACAATATCAAAGACACCCTGCGCGAAGTGCGTATGGCATTGCTTGAGGCTGATGTTGCTTTGCCGGTCGTTACGGACTTTATTGAACGCATTAAAGCGGGCGCGTTAGGGCAGGAGGTTCAGTCCAGTCTGTCGCCCGGCCAGTCTCTGATCAAGCTGGTTCAGGCCGAGCTGGTTACAGTGATGGGCGAGGCCAACGAAAAGCTGAATCTTAATGCCGTTCCTCCGGCAATTATTTTAATGGCCGGTTTGCAGGGTGCTGGTAAAACCACGACAGTGGCTAAACTAGGCCGCTGGTTAAAAGAAAACCAAAAGAAAAAAGTCGGGGTAGTTAGTGCCGATGTGTACCGGCCCGCGGCTATCAAACAGTTGCAGATGCTGGCTAACGAGCTTTCCTTGGAGTTCTTTGAAAGCGATGTGTCGCAAAAGCCAGTCGATATTGCTAAAAATGCGATTGAAGCGGCCAAGAAAAAATTTCTTGATGTCATTATTATAGATACCGCAGGCCGTTTGCATATCGATGATGAAATGATGGGTGAGATTAAGGAATTGCACGCAGCAATTAATCCTGTCGAAACCTTGTTTGTTGTCGATAGCATGACCGGGCAGGATGCCGCTATTACTGCAAAAGCCTTTAATGATGCATTGCCGTTAACCGGGGTTATTCTAACCAAAGCGGATGGCGATGCGCGTGGCGGTGCGGCGTTGTCTATTCGTCATATTACCGGCAAACCGATCAAGTTTATTGGGATGGGCGAAAAAACCGATGCGTTGGAGCCTTTCTATCCGGATCGTATCGCGTCCCGTATTTTGGGTATGGGCGATGTGTTGGGCTTGATCGAAGAGATCGAGCAGAAAGTTGACAAGGCAAAGGCTGAGAAGCTGGTCAAAAAGCTGCAAAAAGGCAAGGCTTTTGATCTGGAAGATTTTCGCGAACAGTTGCAGCAAATGCAGAGCATGGGCGGAGTTGGCTCGATGTTGGATAAATTGCCGGGTATGAGCAGCATCCCTCAGGAAATGAAAGATAAGGTTAATGACAAGGAACTGTCGCGCCAGATTGCGGTGATTAATTCCATGACCATGAAAGAAAGGCGTTATCCCGATTTGATTAAAGGCAATCGGAAAAAGCGTATTGCTGACGGTTGCGGACAGCAGTTATCAGATGTTAATCGTATCCTGAAGCAGTTTATGATGATGCAGAAAATGATGAAACGCTTCAAATCAGGAAATATGGCGAACATGATGCGCGGCATAAAAAATAATGTGCGCGGCATGGGTGGTATGAGAAGATAATTATTGTTGCGTAATGACTATTTATTCGATGGCTAAAAAGTAAATGAATTTGACAGCATGTGTTGTTCTTTACTTATATGGAAAATCGAGTAGAATAGGTCGATTCAATTTTGACTAAATGTTTTTGAGGAATTTAGATGGTAACCATTCGTCTTTCCAGAGGTGGCGCGAAAAATCGTCCTTTCTATCATGTTGTTGTAACCGATAGCAGAAGCGGTCGTGACGGTCGTTATATTGAACGTCTTGGTTTTTTTAATCCGTTGGCGCGTGGCAATGAAGAAAAATTGCGCTTAGACACTGATCGCGTTGATTATTGGAAAGCTAACGGCGCACAGGCTTCTGATCGCGTTGCAAAATTGATTAAAGACGCACGTAAAGCGGCGGCATAAACTGAATTGTCAGAGCAGCATATAAGCGTTGGAAAAATTTCCGGCGTTTTCGGCGTAAAAGGATGGGTTAAGGTATTTTCCTTCACTGATCCAAGGGAAAATATTTTAACTTATTCCCCGTGGTTGCTAAAAAAAGGCGACCAGACAAAAGCGGTCAATGTTGTTGACGGGCAGTTACAAGGCAAGACGATAGTTGCTCAGCTGTGTGGTATTAATGACAGAGATCAAGCTGCAAGCCTGATGGGCTGCGATATTTTTATAAGCCGAGACCAATTGCCGAAAACGGCTAAAGGCGAATACTACTGGTCCGAGTTGATTGGTTTAAATGTTGAAACCGTTGATGGTGTTCAGCTAGGTGTAGTTGATAGTTTGCTTGAAACTGGTGCTAATGATGTGATCATTGTCCAGGGAGAGCGAGAACGGGTTATTCCGTTTTTACAGGGACAAACGATAATTAACGTTGATCTGGATGCAGGCAAAATTATTGTCGATTGGGATCCTGAATTCTAATTATCAGCATGCATTTTGATGTTGTAACATTATTTCCAGAAATGGTCACAGCGGCTGCGAGTTGCGGTGTAACGGGCAGAGCAATCGAGCGCAATATAGTCAGTTTGTCGGTATGGAATCCCAGAGATTATACCCGCGACAGGCACAAAACGGTTGACGATCGTCCTTACGGCGGTGGCCCAGGTATGGTTATGAAGTATCAGCCATTGCATGAAGCGGTTCATGAGGCAAAACAGACAGGCTCTGAAACCTGTAAAGTGGTTTATTTGAGCCCGCAAGGCAAGCCGATTACGCAGGCTTTGCTAGCAGAGGCTAGTAAAGTGCCGCAGATAATTTTAGTTGCGGGACGTTACGAAGGCATTGATGAGCGCTTTGTCGAGATGGATTGCGATGAGGAATGGTCTATAGGTGACTATGTGATCAGCGGCGGTGAACTTGCTGCATTGATAGTGATTGATGCGGTGACGCGTTTATTGCCGGGGGTACTCGGCGATGAGGATTCTGCCCAGCAGGACTCACACAGCGATGGTTTGCTGGATTGTCCTCACTATACCCGGCCGGAACAGATTGATGGTCATTCGGTGCCGGAGGTTTTATTAGGCGGCAACCACGCGGATATAGAGCGTTGGCGAATGAAGCAGGCTTTGGGTCGAACTTGGCAGAGACGACCGGATTTATTGGAAAAAAAGAATTTGAGCGCAGAGCAGGAAAATTTGCTTAAAGAATTTATTGTGGAGTTGGTTTAAATTAAGGTGTGGTATGAGCAATATTATTGATGAATTGGAAGCGGAACAACTGAAACAGATTCCGGACTTTGGTCCAGGTGACACAGTTGTCGTGCAAGTTAAGGTAAAAGAAGGCGAGCGTGAAAGAATTCAGGCTTTTGAAGGTATCGTAATTGCAAAACGTAATCGCGGATTAAACTCAGCTTTCACAGTAAGAAAAATTTCTCACGGTACCGGTGTTGAGCGTGTATTTCAAACGCACAGCCCTATCATTAGCGAAATCAATGTTAAGCGCCGCGGCGATGTGCGTCGTGCCAAATTGTATTACTTGCGTGACCTGACCGGTAAAGCGGCTCGTATTAAAGAAAAACTTTAATCAAGCCGGTTTTCATGAGATAAAAAAGGCAGCTTTGAGCTGCCTTTTTTTATGGGCAATGAATTAGCCGGGTTGTATATTTAAAACTAAAATTGTAAATTTATTAATTGTTGCCCAATAATTAACATCAGTCAGGACTTGTTAAATGCCATTTATAATTGAGTGGGTAGAAAACTGCTCGGGAGCCGTAGATGTTATAAGGCTCCAGACCCCGGCCGGACAGTTTGTTTTAACTAGTCAACAAGGCGTGATCAACAAAACAGACTGGGAAGCGGGGGCTTGCATGAGCCCGTTTGCTGAACACGAATTAAACTCTTATTGGCAGAATCCCCAAAAAAACATTAACATCAAATTATTAAAACAAGGCAGTGCTTACAGGAATCAGGTTTGGGCTGCGCTTTGTCAAATACCTTTCGGCGAAACAATAACTTATTCTGCACTGGCGAAAAAAATAGGCTCATCGGCGCGAGCAGTTGGTAATGCCTGTAGAGATAATCCCTATGCTTTATTTATTCCCTGTCACCGGGTAGTTTCCGTTTCCGGCATGGGCGGCTATTGCGGTCAAACCGACGGCGATTTAATGTCAGTAAAATACAAATTGCTGGAATTCGAAGCAAGCTACAAAAAATGAATGCAACCGTTTTGATAGACCAATTTCTCGACGCAGTCTGGGCCGAGCAGGGCTTGAGCGAGAACACGCTTTCGGCTTACGGCAGCGATTTGAGGATTTTTGCCAAATGGCTGAAGGAAAAACCGATATTGGAAGTAGACGGGGCGGAGTTAGCAAGTTTTCTTGCTAGCCGATATAAGGAGGGTATAGGTAACAGGTCTACTGCGCGCATTTTGTCCAGTCTTCGCCGGTTCTACGGCTATTACATCCGAGAAAACAGCATCAAAGTCGATCCAACCGCATTGATAGAATCTCCCCGCCTCGGTCATCCGTTGCCTGCATCGCTATCTGAACAGGATGTTGAGTTGTTGCTTAATGCGCCTGAAGTTACCAATGCTCTGGGCTTTAGGGATAGAACTATGCTGGAAATGCTTTATGCCACAGGGCTTAGAGTATCCGAGTTGGTTAATTTAAAGTTTGAACAGATCAGCTTTCGGCAAGGGGTGGTCAGGATCATCGGCAAAGGTAACAAAGAGCGGTTGGTGCCGGTCGGAGAAGAAGCTATGAGCTGGCTGGAAAATTATATGACTCAAGCCAGAAAAACCATTCTCGGTGAGCGGCAATGCGATTATCTGTTCGTCACCAACCGGGCAGAGAATATGACAAGACAGGCTTTTTGGCATATTATCAAACGTCATGCAAAAAAAGCCGGTATCAGAAAAGAGCTGTCACCGCACACCTTAAGACATGCTTTCGCCACTCATTTGTTAAATCATGGCGCGGATTTACGCGTCGTGCAATTATTGCTCGGGCATTCGGATTTATCGACCACGCAAATCTATACTCATATTGCTCGTGAAAGACTAAAAGAATTACATTCAAAATATCATCCAAGAGGATAAAAGATGGCTCAAAATATTCACCCGACCGCTTACATAGCACCGGATGTGTCACTGGGAGACAACGTTACGGTTGGGCCTTTTGCCGTTATTGAGACAGGCGCTCAGCTGGGTGCTAACTGTCAGGTAGGCGCTCATGCCGTGGTGCACAGTCATGTAAGAATGGGAGATGGAAATATTTTACATCCACATGCTGTATTAGGCGGATTGCCCCAAGATACCGGCTTTAAAGCCGAAACGGTTTCCTGGCTTATATGCGGCGATAATAACGTTTTTAGAGAAGGCTTTACTGCGCATCGATCTTCTAAAGAACATGCCGAAACGCGTATCGGCTCGGGTTGCTTCTTTATGAACAACAGCCATGTCGCGCATGATTGCACAGTCGGCAATAACACCATATTTGCCAATAATGTCGCGATTGGCGGACATGTTCAGGTCGGTAATAATGTTTTCATTGGCGGGGCTGTGGTTGCGCACCAGTTTTGCAGAATAGGCTCGTACGCGATAGTGCAGGGTACGACCGGGCTTAATATGGATGTTATACCTTTTATGCTAATTGGCGGTCGCCCCGCCCGGCATTATAAGTTGAATACCGTAGGCTTAAGACGCGCAGGCATTACCGGAGATCGCTATAAAGTATTGTCAGCGGCATTTCGATTGTTAAAAAACAAACAAAGTCTGGATGACTTGGAAGAAACGGAAGAATTAAAGCAATTGAAAGAGTGGTTGGCTGTTAAGTCCAAGCGCGGCTTGCATGGGTTTATTGATGTGTCGGGGAAGTAGGTTAGATGAGGCGGCGCTTTTCTGTCCACATAAGTATCAACTTAAATGTAAGATAATCCATTATTCAGATTTATTAATTCACCACGAAGACACGAAGAGCACGAAGAAATAAAACTCCGTGCTCTTCGTGTCTTCGTGGTGAAATGTTTGGAGAGTAATTAACACTCTTTACAATAGCGGAAAACTAACCTTGTCCGGCTTAAACACCTAGTATCTGGTATCATAAGCGTTTGAATTACGGCGCTTCGCCGCCATTCACGTCAATATAAAGAGTCCTTGTGAACACCACCGAATTTTCATCTCTAGCTTTAAAACCCGCCCTGCTCGAAAACATTGAATCCCTGGGTTATACCCACTTAACGCCCATTCAGGCAGAGAGTTTGCCGCATATTCTTGAGGGCAGGGATGTGATTGCGCAGGCTAAAACCGGCAGTGGTAAAACCGCCGCTTTTGGCATCGGCCTGTTATCCAAGCTGGATTTGAATAGTTTTAGAGTCCAGGCCATGGTTGTTTGCCCAACCCGAGAGCTTGCCGATCAGGTCTGCAAGGAAATTCGGCGATTAGCCAGGTTTACGCAAAACATTAAGGTGCTGACCTTGTGCGGCGGCGTACCTTTCGGACCGCAGTTGGGTTCGCTGGAGCATGGCGTCCATGTGGTAGTCGGTACGCCGGGCCGGTTGCAGGAGCATTTACGCAAACGCAGTTTACGTTTGAGCAATCTAAAAGTGCTGGTGCTGGATGAAGCTGATCGAATGCTGGATATGGGCTTTGAAGAGGCTATTACCGACGTGATTTCATATGCGCCGACGCACCGGCAAACATTGCTGTTTTCGGCAACTTATGCCGATCCTATTCGGGAAATGAGTCAGAAATTCCAGTTTAAACCGATTTCCGTCAGTATCGAGACCAGCCATCACGATAGCGATATCGAGCAGCGTTTTTATCAGGTGGAAAAGTCGAAAAGAACCAGCGCACTGGGCTACCTTTTGTCCTACTACCGGCCTGAATCTACCGTAGTTTTTTGTAATACCAAAAGGGATTGTCAGGATGTGGCGGGTTCGCTTGAAAACAGCGGTTTTTCGGTTCAGGCATTGCATGGTGATTTGGAGCAAAAGCATCGGGATCAAGTGTTAGTGCGTTTTGCCAACAAGAGCTGTTCAGTGCTGGTGGCGACCGATGTGGCGGCGCGGGGACTGGATATTAAGGATATGCAAGCGGTGATTAATTATGAACTGCCTTGGGACCCTGAAATATATGTGCATCGGATTGGCCGAACAGGCCGCGCCGGTAAAAAAGGACTGGCGCTAAGCTTATGCACGGAGAAGGAGACGAATCGGGTTAAGGCTATCGAAGATTATCAAGCTATTTCCGCCAAATGGGATGAAGTGGCGCCTTTTCAGATGAGTCATGAGCAACGATTCGAGCCACCGATGGTGACCTTGTGGATAGACGGGGGGCGTAAAAATAAAGTGCGTCCTGGAGATATACTGGGCGCTTTAACCGGTGATGCAGGGATTGCGGGCGGCGAAGTGGGCAAGATTGATATTTTTGATGCCCATGCTTATGTGGCTATCAAGCGAGACAGTGTTGATAAGGCTTTGGCTTGTTTGAGGAACGGGAAAATAAAAGGACGCAGTTTTAATGTCCGTAAATCTCAATGGGGATGAGGTTGTCGGGTTAGCATAACTCAACCACAGAGACATTAATTTAAAATATATCACCACGAAGACACGAAGAACACGAAGAAAACTAAGATAAATACTTCGTGTTCTTCGTGGTGAATTAGTCAATCTGCTTAAATTGATGCATGGGGTTTAGCGCACTGTAAAACCCACTTGCAAATCTAAGCGCTTTTTGCTCTAGACTTGTTTCTGGATTGATTGCCGCCGGGCTTGCGAGGCTGATTTGAGTTTCTGCTGGGGCGCGGTCCGCGTGGCGGCTCTGCCGGCATCGGCGGAGCAACTGCGGAGGCCTCAAAGCCGGCAATTTGTTCGCGTTTAATCTCTTTCCCGATCAGCTTTTCAACCAAGCGCAAAAAATTGTATTCATCATGCGATACCAACGATATGGCTTGTCCTTCTTCCCCTGCGCGGCCGGTGCGGCCAATTCTATGAACATAATCTTCGGGCGCTCTGGGTAGTTCAAAGTTGACTACATGCGGCAACAGGTTAATATCGATGCCGCGTGCCGCTACATCGGTCGCTACCAGTACCCTGATTTCACCGGCTTTAAAGCCTCCCAGTGCGCTGGTTCTGGCTCCCTGGCTTTTATTGCCGTGTATCGCGGCAGCCTTAATGTCAACTTTGTTGAGTTTTTCGGTGAGCCGGTTCGCGCCATGTTTGGTGGTCGTGAACACCAAAACCTGCTGCCAGTTATTTTCTTTGATCAAATGGCAAAGCAATTCGGTTTTGTTGGCTTTATTGACGAGATAAGCGACTTGTTCGACCAGTTCTGCTGCTGTGTTGCGCGGGGCGACTTCGATTTTTACCGGATTAACCAAAAGTCCCGTTGTAAGTTTGCGTATGTCTTCTGAAAACGTTGCCGAAAACAGCAGGTTTTGGCGCTTTCTCGGGAGCAAGGCAATAATCTTACGAATATCACGAATAAAGCCCATATCCAGCATACGGTCTGCTTCATCAAGTATCAGTGTTTCTACTTGGTCGAGTTTTACCGCATTTTGACTAACTAAATCCAGCAAGCGGCCAGGCGTGGCGACCAGTATATCTACGCCGCCTCTTAATCTCATCATTTGCGGGTTAATTTTGACTCCGCCGAAAACGACTTCGGATTTCAAACGCGGATGCAGGTGCGCTCCATACTTGCTTACCGATTCGCCTATTTGTGCCGCGAGCTCTCTGGTTGGCGTCAATATCAATACTCTGACCGGCCGATTATTGCTGTATGACTTTTGCGATAAACGATGCAGAATAGGTAAGGTAAATCCTGCGGTTTTACCTGTTCCAGTTTGTGCGGCAGCCAGGACATCATGGCCACCTAAAACGGCAGGAATAGCTTGTGACTGAATTGGAGATGGCGTGGTATAGCCCGCATCGGCAATGGCGCGCAGCAATGGATCAGATAAACCGAGAGTGGAAAATGGCATATATTATAGGGTCTCAATAAAAGGTCGCTGATGACGGATGTCATGCAGCTTATGAAAAGGGTGTTGGGTTAAATAAAAACGCAGCAAAGAACAATGGCTAAGTTAATTGTTGAGGTTGGCGTTTTGATAAGGAAGCATTAGGCAATTTCTTGCCGCCTGTATAAGATTATGGAAGTGGTTGATATAAATGGTGCCCCGAGGCGGATTTGAACCACCGGCCTGTCCCTTAGGAGGGGACCGCTCTATCCTGCTGAGCTATCGGGGCAAAAATAAAACCAATTCTATCATAGATGGGTATTTAATTCATTTGTTCTTCTGGATCGCGCTGAAAAAGCCGAAGCAATGCATTGGGTTGCCGGGCGAATTAATCCCTGGAATTGCAAATATGGGAAGCTTTTTGCAAAAAATAACGACTGAAGGAAAGTTTATTTGAACTTAGTTTAAGAATTGTTGGGTGAGGAAGCCGTTATTTCTTAAGATAATGTTTGAATATCTTGCCAGACAGAATAAGTGGCTATACTGAAATCAGAGTGTGGCTATATCGGTCACTTTGGGCTGAGCCATCGGAACCGTAGGTGTTTGCAAACTCCGGTTTGCCTTTTAAAATGTCCAGCGAGCGTTTGGTGTGGCGCGACAAAAGATCAATACCGGCTCCATTTTGTTCATTCAGGTTTCTGCAATCTGCACAAACAAGCATGAGTTGCGCCCAATTGCCAATTGATTCGGCAGTTGACAGGCCTGCGGCTTCAGCTCTTTTGAAATATTCCTTGATGCTTTCCCGGCCATTAGGCAGCTTCTCGGTTGCCAATACTTGGGTGAGTTGTGCGTTGAATTGCTCGAGCTGCGCAACCAGTTGCTTTTTATTGGCAGCGAGATTGCTAATGAGTTCAGCCTGTTGCGTCTTTTTTAAGGCGTCAGCCTCGCGATTGAGTTCCTGATGAAGCTGCTGCGCCAATTGCAGTGCATTAAGGATTAGCGTTTCTGCAATGGGATATGTTTTTTCTATCATGGTTATGAATTGTTTTCCGGCGGCATTAACTTCTCAAACTGAATCAGCTTCTTTGCAATTTTTTCAGCATTTATCGAATAATTTCCATCAGCAATAGCTTTTCTAACAGCATTAACCCGATCAGTATTTACCGGCGATGCAGATGATGAGCCGAAAGCTTTTTTTATTTCTTGCACTGTTGTTGTAAGCGCAACCTTATCGTCATTTTCTGTGTTTATAGAATCGATTTTTTTCTCGTTATCGACGCCGGTTTTTGAGGCTGTCTTGATCGGCGTTGGGCTGTTCACTATGCCGCTTATTTCAATAGCCATGTTAAATTCCCCAATATCTTGTTCATGGGATTATTATCGGCTACATAGCGAAAAACTTTAACTGTTTATTTATCAAGTTTATGTCAAATTAAGTTTAATAGTTAACAGAGACCAAGCCAGGCTCGATAACTGTCGCATTGATGATGCGTCCCGAGTTTTGGTTTTTAATCTTGATGAGTTGTCCTTTACTGCCGTCCATCATTGCTAAGCCGCTCATTCTAATAGATATACCTATTTTTGTTGTGCTGATAACAACTTTGTCTCCTCTTTTAACAATCTTAGGATCGGCAAGATTTCTTAAGCTAAGAACGATTCCGGCATCCAGTTGACGTGTAGCTTGTTTATTTTCAACTTGTTCTGTTTGAGTGGCAAAGTCTTCCCTGAGGTTAGACACCTCTCTTTTTTCGATGACAAGATGTTGTCGGGTAATGATTTCGCCGCGTTGTATCGGGTGAGATAAGACCACGACCATTTGATAAGTCTTGATAATGGCGGAAGTAAAAATCGACCATTTATTTCCTGTATTGCAACGCACGCCTATTGTCGTTCTGCCCGCCTTAATTAAATCGGTTGTTGTAAATACCTCCAGCGGTTCAGGGCATTGAGGCAAATTCAATCGGCTATCCAATGGTATTAGATTTACTTCATATTCACCTCGCAGGTTTATATTTTGTGCAATATAACCTTTAACCGCCTCAGCAATAGATTCGTGCGATTGCGAACCTTGTTCGGCATGAGCAGTGGTAAAAAGAATAAAGGCTAATGCCAAAATGAGAAAGGTGTTTTTTATCATTGTTAAGGTCTGTTTTATGACTTGTGTAAATTACAAAGCACGATTGATGCCAAATTATTTTTGGCTTTTAGTCAATTTCTTGACATGTGACTTTGTTTGCCCGCCATCCGTTTGTTCTCTATCTATTGGCGGCTATCTTTTGCCGAATTGTTCAAAAACATTACTGCAGTAATTAGTTGGAGATGAGAGATAAATAATTTAAATCCTTTTTTATGTTATTGATATTTTTGCATTATATATTTTTGGCATAAGCCGTGCTTTTGTTTTCGTACAAGTAATCAATGAGGTGACTATCATGGCTATTAATTTCGACACAGCACTTGGCATTGAGCCTAAAGCTCTAGCTTTCCGAGAAAAACGAGGTGAGATACTGGCTGCTAATTTAGCAAATGCAGATACGCCCAACTTCAAAGCGCGTGATATGGATTTCAAGTCGGTTCTAAAACAAAGTATGGCCCCAGGCGTGAGTATGGAACGTACTCACGCTGGACATATTGCACCGCAGCAACAAGCATTCGGAGCTAATGTAATGTACAGGAATCCCAGTCAGGTGTCATTAGATGGTAATACCGTCGAAGCTCAAGTTGAACAGGCTAAATATGCTGAAAATGCGGTGCAGTATCAGGCCAGTTTACAGTTTATTAATAACGAATTTTCCGGTCTGATGACCGCTGTGAGAGGACAATAATTATGGCTTCTTTGAGTATATTCGATATTGCCGGCAGCGGCATGAACGCTCAGTCGTTAAGGCTTAATCTGGTCGCAAGCAATATATCCAATGCGAACAGTGTCGGCACCAGTGCAGATGACGTTTACAGATCCAGGCAGCCGGTATTTGCCGCTGAGTTAAATAATGCCATCAATAAGCAGAATGCCACGAGTAAGGTAAATGTGCTGGGCGTAGTCGAAAGTCAAGCCGCTCCTGTTATGGAGTATGCACCAAACCATCCTATGGCTAATAAAGAGGGTTATATCTTTAAATCAAATGTTAATACGGTTGAAGAGATGGCCAATATGCTGTCGGCATCTCGCTCTTATCAAAATAATATAGAAGTGTTGAATACGGCAAAGCAAATGATGCTTCAAACTTTAAAAATGGGACAGTAAGGAGAGAAAAATGACTATTGAAAGTGCAGCAAATAAATACAGTAGCTTAACCGTTACGCCTCCAAAAACGTCAACGACAGCGCCTAAACAAACTGCATTAGGGCAGGCTGATTTTTTAAAATTGATGACTACGCAGATGACTCATCAAGACCCCTCCCAGCCGATGAGTAATGGTGAATTTATAACACAAATGGCGCAGTTTGGGACTGTATCCGGGATACAGGATTTGCAAAAATCATTTGGTGATTTTTCCAGTTCAATCACTTCCAGCCAAGCGTTGCAGGCAACCAGTTTGGTGGGGCGATACGTATCGGCTCCGGGGACACAGGGGTTACTGCAAGCGGGGGGCAATATAACCGGGAATATTAATTTACCGAGCAGTGCGACCAATGTTAAGGTCACAATAACCAATGCTGCTACCGGTGAGATTGAGCAAAGTGTGGATATGGGCCCTAAGGGAGCGGGAAACGTGCCTTTTACTTGGGACGGGACAAATTCAAAAGGCGTTATGTCTAGCCCTGGCGTGTATAAAATTGAAGCGACCGGGAGTATTGATGGCAATAATACCGCATTGGTAACTGATATTGATTCGCACGTTGACAGCGTCAGCATGGCTAGTGGCGCCACTGGAATGAAAGTTAATCTGACCGGATTGGATAGCGTTAAATTTAGTGATATTAAACAAATTCTTTAGGATTGGGGGTGTAACATGGGTTTTGCAACAGCATTAAGCGGATTAAAAGCCGCATCAACAGATTTACAGGTAACCGGTAATAATATTGCCAACTCGCAAACCACCGGTTTTAAAGAATCACGGGCGGAATTCGCGGATGTATACGCCAGCAGTATCGGCGGCGTCAGTAAAACTCAGCCGGGTTCCGGGGTGAGAGTTACGGAAGTGGCGCAGCAATTTAATCAGGGTAATATTGAAGCTACTCAAAACAGTCTTGATCTTGCGGTCAGCGGCAATGGTTTTTTTGTATTGGCGGATAAAGTGAATCTTCCCGATCCTAATAAACCGAATGCGCCGGTGAATCCTTCGGTACCCAGTTCGTATACCCGTAACGGCGCTTTCCAGTTAGATAACGCGGGTCATGTAGTTAATAGCGAAGGAAAATATTTATTGGCTTTTGCGCCTAACGGCACTACGGCAGCGGCGGGATTTAGTGTCGGCGTTTTTAAGCCGTTAACGATCGATACTTCTCAGGGTTTACCTATGACTACTTCAAATATTGATATGAAATTGAATATCAACGGGGCAGCCACCGTACCGACAGCCACGGTGTTCGATCCTACAGATCCTTTGTCTTATAACAATACAACATCGATCACAACTTACGATACCCAAGGTAACGCGCATATTGCCTCAACCTATTACGTGAAAACACCAGTAGCCAATGTATGGAATGCGTACTTGTTTCTCGATAATTTTGGCATTACAACCGGAGGGCAGGCTGTGCCGCCGGCAGCAGCGTTACCATCGACAGTCTCGGCAACGGTTAATACTCCGGGACAGCCGATACCGATGACTTTCACCGCGTCCGGACTGCTTAATGAAGTTGGCGATCGTGCTGCCGGCGTTCTTACCTCCGGGATTGTGACGGCAGCTAACACAACGGTTACTAACACTAATACGGCAGTTGCATCATCTGCGTTGATCGATTCAGCAGCTGGCGGAACATATAGTGCTGCTGGCGCTGCAACGGCTCTAGCTGACGCTGTGACCTTATCTAAAAACGCCGCCTCTTTCGCTGCGTCCGCAGCTGCGACTAATACTATTGCTGCTGCCGCAGATTTACCAGGTCCTCCAGTTGTTCCGGGGCCTGCAAGCATTGCAAAAGCTTCTGCTGCCACTGCTGCTCTATCTGCTGCAAATTATGCTGCTGCTGCTGCTGGCGTTATTGATCAAGCCACTGCTGATGCAGCTGCTGTTTTAGCTCAGCAGGCGGCCGCTGATGCTCTTGTAGCTCAAGCTGATGCCAATACTTATAATAATGTTGTTGCCGCAGCTGTTGCCGGAGCCCCGCAAACGACCAAGGTCGATTTCGGATCTATTAATTTAGCGGCTATTGATCCCAATATAAGTGTTGCGCCGATGGCATTTGATGTCGATTTTTTTGGGTCTACTCAGTTTGCTACGCCTTTTAGCGTCAACGGATTAAAACAAGACGGTTTACCGGCAGGTAATTTAACCGGCATTGATGTTGACGGTACAGGGGTAGTGTTTGCAAGATACAGTAATGGCGGATCTAAGGCTTTAGGTCAGGTGGCGTTGGCGCGCTTTCAAAGCAATCAGGCCTTGGCTAAAGTAGGAGATACTACCTGGGCTCAGACTTCAAGTTCGGGAGGGCCTATTTATGGAGCGGCCGGCGACAATAATTTTGGGGCTATCCAATCGTCAGCTCTGGAAGGATCAAATGTGGATTTATCTTCGCAGCTGGTTAAATTGATTGTTGCACAGCAGGCTTATCAGGCTAATTCTCAAACCATTACTACAGAAAAAACTTTGTTGGAAACTATTCTCCGGGCATAGTTTAATTTAATAAGCTTAATGTGATTGGAACGATGTTTGCATGTAATATGATTTTAAGGTAAAGAAGGGGGGTTGTCATGGACCGTAGTTTATATATTGCGATGAGTGGCGCCAAACAATCGTTACAGGCGCAAAATTCAAACGCCAATAATTTGGCGAATATGCAAACAACCGGTTTCAAATCCGATTTGGAATGGTTCCGTAGTAGACCCGTTACGGGGGCAGGCTATCCTACTCGGGTTTACGCAATGGTAGAAAAACCGGGAACCGATTTTACCCCTGGGGCCATGCAGACGACAGGCCGTGATCTGGATGTGGCAATCAATGGTGAGGGATGGATTGCCGTTCAGGGGGGGGATTTTGATAGTAAGGAAGCTTATACCCGTGCCGGCGATCTGCGTATTACCCCGGAAGGCTTGTTGAAAACCGGGGCGGGCTTACAGGTGTTGGGACAGGATGGGCCAATCACCATCCCTCCGGCAGAAAAAGTGACCATCGGCAGTGACGGTACTGTCAGCATTATTCCCTTGGGTTCCGGCAATGCGACAACTACAGTGCAGGTTGGCCGGATCAAACTGGTTAAGCCCGACATAAAGGATGTAGAAAAGCAGGGTGATGGCTTGTTGCATACTAAAAGCGGTCAACCGTTGGCTGCCAGCGCTGATGTCAGCTTGAATTCGGGAATTTTAGAAGGCAGTAATGTTAATGGATTTGTAGCCATGACAGAAATGCTGGAACTATCAAAAAATTTCGAGTTGCAAACTAAAGTAATGA
Source organism: Methylobacter sp. (assembly GCA_036561025.1). Lineage (GTDB taxonomy): Bacteria > Pseudomonadota > Gammaproteobacteria > Methylococcales > Methylomonadaceae > Methylobacter_A. The sequence continues at coordinate 49,573 of DATBQB010000024.1, forward strand.
AAACTGTAGATGACAACTCTGCAATGAGCGCCAAATTGATGCAAATGGGATAGGCTGCGAACCAATATCAATTTTCAGAAAGGCCGAGCTTTAGCTCGGTTTTTTTTTAAGCTGAATTGAGGTTTGGGGAATGCGAAAAGATGGCACGAACCATGCATTAACTTTTAAGTGAGACAATAAATTGGCACTGAGGAGATTATCATGACAGAACGCTCATTATGGGTAGCTAAAACAGGTCTGGATGCCCAACAGACAAGAATGGCGGTTATATCCAATAACTTGGCGAACGTAAATACGACTGGTTTCAAGAAAGACCGGGCCATGTTTGACGATCTTATGTATCAGAACATTCGCCAAGTCGGTGGAGATACCACGCAAAATATCCAAGCTCCAACGGGAACGCAGCTGGGAACTGGTGTCAAAACAGTTTCAACCGAAAAAGTTCATTCTCAGGGTAATATTTCACAAACAGGTAATTCGTTGGATGTGGCAATAAATGGCCGGGGGTTCCTGCAAATTTTAATGCCTAATGGCGATACCAATTATACCCGTGACGGCTCCCTAAAATTAGACTCAACGGGGCAGCTGGTCACTTCAGGCGGATTGCCGCTGAATCCGGCGATCACTGTGCCTGCCACGGCAGAGAGTGTCACAATCGGCACTGACGGTACGGTATCCGCTACAGTAGCTGGAGTGACTCAACAATTGGGGCAAATCCAGACCGCTAATTTTATCAATCCTACCGGATTGCAGGCGGTTGGCGACAACCTTTACCGGGAATCTGCCGCTAGTGGCGCACCGATTGTGGGAACGCCTGGACAAGGAGAATATGGGACGTTGAATCAAGGCTCATTGGAGACGTCTAATGTTAATGTCGTTGAGGAGTTGGTCAATATGATTGAAGCCCAACGAGCCTATGAGATGAATTCCAAGGCGATCTCAACAGCCGATCAGATGCTGTCCTTTGTGACGCAACAATTATAAGTTAGGAGTGACGACATGATGGCTCAAAAATCGGTTTTCACGGTGATTGGTCGCAACGGTTCTCTTTGCAACCGCTTGGTGTTCTGCGTCTTTGCCGTTGTGCTGTCGCTGTTAGAGGCTTGTACACCTATTCCGCAAAGAGATCCTGCATTTGCTCCGGTTGCGCCAGCCGATTTAAGGCCGCCTGTACAAAGCAGTGGATCAATCTATCAGGCCGGTTACGATACTCGCCTGTTTGAAGACCAAACGGCAAGAAGGGTTGGGGATATTCTGACCATTACACTCAAAGAAGATACTCAGGCGAAAAAAGCTGACGATCTTAACACTAAAAAAGATACTACCATGTCGGCCGAGGTTCCCTCTGCATTTGGCATAGCGGCATCTACTCTTACGGGACAAGATGTTAGAACCACACTGAGATCAAATAAAGAATTTAAAGGGCAGGGTAATGCAGATCAAAGCAATAGTTTAATCGGCAATATTTCTGTTACGGTTGTCGAACTGTTACCCAATGGTAATTTAAGTGTACGCGGTGAAAAAAGAGTTACTTTAAATCAGGGCGACGAATTCATCAGGTTATCCGGCATCGTCAGGCCGGTAGATATAAACTCATCCAATATTATTTCTTCAGACAAAGTGGCCGATGTCACCATCATGTATGTAGGCGAAGGCGCCATGGCCGATGCCAGTAAAATGGGTTGGTTAGCAAGAGTTCTTCAAAGTTCATGGTTCCCATTCTAAGAATTAAGGATAAGGATATGAATATAATACAGAAACACTTTATTTTTCTGATTTTATTGGGAATTGCCGTCAACGGGCCGGTTTATGCCGAACGCATCAAGGATATTGCCTCCATCGAGGGTGTGCGTAGTAACCAGTTGGTAGGCTACGGTCTGGTAGTCGGGCTGGATAAATCCGGCGATAAAACCACATTTACCGGACAAAGCTTACGCAGTATGTTGACGCGTCTTGGCATTACCTTGCCGCCTGGAGTTGATCCTAAAGCAAAAAACATTGCTGCGGTTTCTGTTCAGGCGGAACTGCCTGCATTTGCCAAACCAGGTCAAACAATTGATGTCACTATCTCTTCTCTTGGCGACGCAAAAAGTTTACGAGGCGGCACGTTGTTAATGAGTCCTCTGAAAGGAGCTGACGGACAGGTTTACGCGATCGCTCAGGGCAGTCTGGTTGTGAGCGGTTTAAGTGCATCAGGCCAGGACGGTTCAAGCGTTACCGTTAATAATCCTAATGTGGGCCGTATTCCCAATGGAGCAATTGTTGAACGTGCTGTTAATACGTCTTTTTCTGAAGGCGATGCGCTGATTTTTAACCTGCATACTTCCGATTTTACTACAGCCAATCGTATGGCGGCATCTATTAATAATGTATTGGGCGCTAATACCGCAAAGGCGATTGATGCGACTTCTGTTAGGGTTAGCGCGCCGGTAGATCCCAATCAAAAAGTGACATTTGCTTCAGTGGTCGAAAATATGATGGTTATTCCGGATGATGCGCCGGCGCGTGTGATCGTTAACTCTCGCACCGGAACTGTCGTTGTTAACGGTAAGGTCAGGGTGCAGCCTGCCGCGGTGTCTCATGGCAGTTTGACGGTCACTATCAGTGAAAACCCTCAGGTCAGCCAGCCTGGTGCATTTTCCAATGGTCAGACAGTGGTTACACCGAAATCCAACGTAAAGATTGAAGAAGAAAAAAATCACATGTTTGTGTTTAATCCCGGCGTATCCCTGGATGAAATTGTCCAGGCGGTTAACAATGTAGGCGCCGCGCCCAGTGATTTAGTCGCTATTTTGGAAGCGCTGAAATCAGCCGGCGCCTTACATGCCGAGTTAATTGTTATCTAAATGCCGGCTTTTTAAGCGCGTTATTTAGGCTGAGGTTGTTATGTTAAATACACAAAATACCGATGTTTATACCGACTTTTCCGGTTTGGCCAAATTAAAAAATCAGGCTAGAACAGATTCGCCTGAAGCATTGAAAGAAGTTGCCAAGCAGTTTGAGTCAATTTTTCTAAATAACGTGCTTAAAAGTATGCGTGAAGCAAAATTGGCTGATGGCGTTATGGATAGCGACCAAAGTAAATTTTATAACGAAATGTATGATCAGCAGTTAGCCTTGCATCTGTCGAGTTCTCCAGGTGTTGGTCTGGCTGACTTAATCGTTAAGCAACTGAGCCCAGAACAGCCTAAAAATGAAAAGCAGGATATTGAAGACTATCTGAATAGATCAGGTGGCGTATCAAGCGGTTCAGGACAGGCTCAGGTCATTAACCGGCAGGCAAGCGGCAAAACGGCCAACCCTGTTGCTGGTTTTGAAGATGGTCAAGTTAAGGTCACTCCTTATCTTCATGAGACAGGTCCGCTTGATGAGATGACTGAACTTCCGTTCAATAGCGAGCAACCTGCAAACGCGTTAAAAACCGATCAAGCGCTGCCGATACAATCGACAGAAGACTTTGTCAAGCAGTTGTACCCTTATGCTGAACAAGCCGCCAAAGAGTTGGGCGTAGAACCTAAGGTTATTTTGGCGCAAGCGGCTCTGGAAAGCGGTTGGGGACGTTCGGTAATAAAAAACGGCAATGGCGATAACAGTTTTAATTTATTTAACATTAAAGCCGATAAATCCTGGCAGGGCAAACAGACTCAAGTAACTACACTGGAATTTGACCAAGGCATTCCTAAAAAAGTTAATGCGGGATTTAGATCCTATGATTCATTTAAGGAAAGTTTTACAGATTATGTAGACTTTATAAAAAGTAATCCGCGTTATGGCGATGCATTAAAAAAAGCGGGCAATGCGGAACAATATATGTATGAATTACAACGAGCCGGTTATGCAACCGATCCGAAATATGCCAACAAAGTAATGAGCATTTATCAAAGCAATACCATGGCCGAATTTGCGCCTGATGTAATAATGGCGATGAACCAATGATCAAGTTAAGTTTGGCATCTAACTTTCAGAACAGGACGCTATCATGAGTGGATTATTAGCAACATCCTTGTCAGGTTTGATGGCTGCTCAGCGCTCATTGGAAACAGCGCAACATAATATTTCCAATGTGAATACGGATGGTTATAGCCGGCAAACAGTGGAGTTTGGTACTAAGCCGGCAGAACTTACAGGAAATGGATATGTTGGTCAGGGCGTAAATATTACTAATATTACCCGCAGTTATGATCAGTTTATCAATAAGCAATTGAGCTCCAGCCTCTCGGCATTCGGAGACGTGGATCGTTACCATCAGCTTGCAACCAATATCGACAATATAATGGCCGACCCTACTACGGGTATCGCTCCGGTCTTGAATAGCTTTTTTAATGCTGTGAATGAAGTGGCGAATGACCCTACATCTATCCCTTCCAGGCAAGTATTGTTATCTCAATCGGAAATTCTATCGCAAAGTTTTAATACAATGAACGGCAGATTTGAAGACATACGTACGCAGAATAATAATGATATGGGAAGTATGGTTAACGATATTAATTCCTTAGCCAAATCAATAGCCGATCTTAATACACAAATCGCAGCAGGCATAGGCCAAACACAAGGCTTGAAACAGCCCAATGACTTGCTCGATCAGCAGGATGCATTGCTTTCTAAGTTATCCCAAATAATCAATGTTACTGTAGTTCCTCAGAAAGATGGCTCATCCAGTGTTTTTATAGGTAATGGACAAACGCTGGTTCAAAATAATCAGGCGGCAGTATTTACCACCCTTCCGTCTCCATATGATCCAACCAAACTGGAAATCGGCATTAATGCCCCTAACGGCACTATAGACGTAACCAGTCAGATCACTGGCGGTTCGTTGGCGGGTTCATTAAGGTTCCGGGATGAAGTGCTGGATCCGGCACAGCAAAAGTTGGGTCAGGTGGCCGCCGGTTTAGCAATGACCGTTAATGCGCTTCATGAAAAAGGCTTTGATATGAATGGTGTGGCAGGAACGGCATTATTTAATTTTTCCGGCACTCAAGTTCCTGTTATTCAAAATTCGCTTAATACAGGTAATGCAGTCGTCACGGCCAATTTTCAGGATGTAAACGCCAATCCATCGGCGGCTGGAAATCTGGATTATAGCGATTTTAGCTTGAAGTATGCTGGAGGAACAAATTACACGCTGACCAGGATCCGGGATAATCAGGTGATTAATCTTACTGCTACCCCTACTGCGACGCCGAATGTTTTTGCCTTGTCATCAGCATCTGCAAATGGCTTACCCGGCATTGATATAACAGTCGATTTGAGTGGAGGCAAATCAATATCAGTCGGGGATGAGTTCTTAACCAGACCGACTTACACTGCGGCTCAGAAAATCGGGGTTAATATTGATGATCCGAAAAAAATCGCTGCAGCCACCAATGTAGAAGTTGATCCCGTGACCAAGTTACCCGTACCGAAACTTGACGCATTAAATAACCCTGTTTTAGACGCGAAAGGCAATCCTGTTTATGTCACTATCAATGGGCCTATGCCCAGTGATAATAGAAATGCATTGCAACTGGCAAATCTTCAGAATAATTTATCTATGTTAGGAGGAAACGCCACATTTAATGATGCATATGGTCAAATTGTTTCCGGCGTCGGAACTTTGACTCGAGCGTCTGAACTTGGTTCTTCGGCACAGCAAAGTTTATTAAATCAGGCCAAGGGAGCCAGAGAAAGTTTGGCTGGGGTAAATTTGGATGAAGAGGCCGCTAACTTGGTAAAGTTTCAACAAGCTTATCAGGCATCCGCACAGTCAATTTCAGTGGCCAAGTCCTTATTTGATACTCTGATAGGCGCAGTTAAATAGGAGCGAGAGCGATGAGAATTTCAACAGTTTGGGCGCAGCAGCTTAGCGTTGACGCGATAACCAATCAGCAAACTAAATTGGCTAAGGTGCAACAGCAAATAAGCTCCGGCCTTAAAGTATCAACGCCTGCTGAAGATCCGGCTGCAGCGGTAAAGGTATTGGATTTAAATAGAACGATTACAAAAACAAATCAGTATCAAAGTAATATTGCTGTTGCTCGCGGGCGATTAAACTTCGAGGAGTCTGCTCTGTCAACTTCAGGCGACATATTGGCTCGCGCCAAAGATCTGACTGTTCAAGCTATGAATGATAGTTTAAATAGCAGTGACAGGTTAGCGATCAAATCTGAAGTCGATCAATTGATTCAACAACTGGCGGGTGTCGCAAATACCCAAAACGCCAATGGCGAATTTATTTTTTCAGGCGATCTTGCTACTGTTCCCGCTTTTGCGCAAAACCCCACAACAGGTGAATATGCTTATCAAGGCGGCCTACAGCAACGAACTTTGCAAATTGGTCCTACCAGACAGGTTGCCGACGGCGATTTAGGTTTCAATGTATTTGAAAACATAAACTCGAGCAGTCCGGCTGCCGATCAAAATGGCAAACGGAGTGTTTTTAATACCCTAAAAGCGCTGTCCGATGGTTTGGGCGCCACTTTAAATGCCAGTCCGGCTGAAATTACAGGCAATAAGTTTTTGCGATATGGATTGGATTATACTGGTACTACGACTAAATTTAATTTGGTTGCAGGTGCGGTTACGGCACCCATAGACTTATCAGGTAAAAAGTTTACAGATGTGGCGGCTCTTGTCACTGAGGTTAATAACCAACTTGTAGCCGGCGGTTTTAGCGGGGCTATTAAAGCTCAGAGCAACGGTAATAGAATTGAGTTTGCTTCAGTAGCTACAGGTACTGCCTCCAGCATACAAATTAATAACACATCAGGAACATTTTTAACTGATGCCGGTTTTAATAATGCCCAAAGCATGACGGGGGCTAACGCTCAGACCTTTCAAAGTCAACTTGCCAATGTGTTAACTGATCTTGGAGCGGCACAGGATAGTTTTCTGCAGGCAAGAACCAGTGTCGGAGCGAGGTTGAATGCTTTGGATAATCAAGAGTCCCAAAATGGACAATTTGTATTAGACTCTCAGAAAACGCTTTCTCAGACTCAAGATCTTGATTATGCCGATGCAATCAGCAAATTTCAGCTGCAATCTACCGCTTTGCAGGCTGCTCAACAAACTTTTGCCAAAATAAAATCCTTATCGCTGTTTAATTATATCTAACACCGGGCTTGTTCACAGGGTAGAGTGCAGGATGTGCTGGCGCTCAGATAAATCGAATATATTCTTTTTATTTTAAGTGAGAGCGATGGCTGAATTTTTTACAGTTTCGTACCTGTTCGGGTTTAAATCCTCCGGCAATCGAGGTTGCGCATATTGATTTATACTAAAGCCTATCTACAAAATCAGCTTAATAAGGCTATAACACAATGAAGAACCAGAGCATTAAGTCATGTTTGATCTTTGCCCACCGTGGCGCTAACAGGGAAGCCGCCGAAGGAGGTAACGCAGTCGCCGAGAACACCCGCGCCGCCTTTAACAAAGCACTGGAATATCCGATTGACGGCATCGAAACGGATGTGCAGCTGAGTCTGGACGAGGTGCCTGTGCTTTGGCATGACTGGGAGCTGGATAAACTGGGGCATCCGGGAAAATGCATCGACGATTTTAATTTCGCGCAGCTTGAACAAATGGATTTTGCAGGATACAGCTCACCCGATGCGATACCAGAAAGCGCTTTGAGTCTTCAGGAATTTATCGATAGTTATCGGGAGCGTTGCGGCCTGGATATTGAGCTTAAAAGCCGCGATGGGGAATCGCAGCTACGCTTCCAAAGCAAGATACTGAAAATGCTGGCTATCATCGGCCCATCGGCTGCCGACGACGGCGTGTTTATCTCTTCATTCAGTTTGCCCGGCCTGATTTTTGCCAATCAGCACGCGCCGGATTTGCCGCTTTATTATCTCTTGTCCGGCCATCACACTCAGGCCGACATCGAGCAATTTCTGAAAGATTACGGCTTTCTTGCCGGTTTTTGCCTGCCCATCGACATCCATAACGAGTCCATTGCAAAGCTTTTGCGGGAGCAGGGTAAAGGCGTCGGAGTTTATACCTGCAACAATGAGCAGGATATTCAAAAGGCGCTGAATCTGGACGTCGATATCCTGATTACCGACTACCCGCAGCTGGCATTGCAAATGCGCGATAAGTGAAGCGGGACTTTGCGCAACTGGCCGAGCAGCATTTTGACGTGCTGGTTTGCGGCGGCGGCATTTATGGAGCGTGGACAGCCTATGATGCCGCCTTGCGAGGCCTCAAGGTCGCCATTATCGATCAGGGCGATTGGGCCTCGGGAACCTCATCCGTTTCCAGCAAGCTGATACACGGCGGCTTGCGCTATCTGGAATCGCTGGATTTCAAACTGGTTAAAAAAGCCTTGCGCGAACGCGAAATGTTGAAGAAAGTCGCGCCGCACCGAGTCTGGCCGTTACGTTTTGGCGTTCCGGTTTTCAAAGACAGCAGATTAAACAGTATTCGCCTGAAATTAGGTTTGATGCTGTATGATTTTTTGGCCGGAACGTTTAACTCCGAGCAAGCTCACCGTCATTTTAGCCGGGCCGCATTCGCGGAGCGGTTTCCCTGTCTCAATCCTGCTTTATTAACCGGCGGTTTTACCTACGCCGACGCACAGACCGACGATGCCCGTTTGGTTCTGGAATTGATCGACGGCGCGTTATCGGCCGGGGCGGTATGCCTGAATTACTGCAAAGCGACCGAGTTTATTGAAGATAAGAGGCGAGTCTGTGGCGCTAAAGTTCAAGACGGCATCGACGGCAAAACAGCAATCGTTTATGCCCGCCAAATCGTTAACGCCATCGGGCAGTGGACGGCTGAAAGCGGGTGCAGATTAACAAAAGGCGTGCATTTAATCTTGCCCAAAACACTCGGCAATGAAGCGTTGTTGTTGGCCGCGAAGTCGGATGGCCGGGTGTTTTTTATGATTCCGTGGTACGGCCTGACGTTGCTGGGCACCACCGATACCGATTATACCGGCGATATCGATCAGGTTTGCGTTGAGCCGGAAGAAGTTGTTTATCTGCTGACCGAGGCCAATCGTGTGCTGAATGTAAATTGGACTGAGACCGACATCATTGGTCGATATGCGGGGTTGCGCGTTTTAAAACAAAGTTCAAAAACAGCTCCCTCGGCCGTCAGTCGGGACTGGGAGCTGAAAGTCGCCGATAACGGACTGCTGACTTCCATCGGCGGAAAAATCACTTCGGCGCGGGAAGATGCGGCGCAAATCGTCAATACGCTTTGCGCTTACTTAGGTGTCAACGCATCTTGCCGTACTGACGGCAGATTGTTTCCGTGGCTACCGAATCAGAATTATCGGCAGTGGTCGGATGCGGCCTTGGGCAAAGCTGTAGCGCTGGGTATAGACAACGAAAGCGCCCAATGGCTGATACGGCGGCATGCAAAACGCGTGTCGACGATTTTTCAATTAATAGAGCGGAACGACTCATTGGCCAAGCGGATAACGCCCACGTTGCCTTTTATAGTCGCCGATTTGGTGTTTTGCGCCGGTAATGAAATGGTTGTGCATTTGGAAGACTTACTTCGACGGAGGATTCCCTTGCTAATCCTGACGAAAATGCCCCAGGCCGAATTGCGGTATATCGCCGAAATTGTAGCAACAACACTGAGTTGGGATGAGGCTACCTTAAATAACGAAGTTGAAATATGCATTAAAAAATACGAGTGCTGACTTGGAAAATCAGAGTTATACAAGCTAGTCCACGAAAAACACGAAAAACACGAAAGTATTTAAAATTGCCAAAGAGTGAATCGCGGTGTAATGCAACGCAGACTTTTTCGTGTCGCCTAGAGGCGCCTACTTTTGGCTTTCGTGCTTTTCGTGGACAAAATATTGTTTCAAGGCCCCCGCCTCCAATCTATCGATGCGACAATGCCTCATTTAACGCGGCAGCAAGATTGTCGTATTGAAATTTGAAACCCTGCGCCAACAGTCGTTCAGGCATCACGCGCTGACTGCCTAATAGCAACTGCGACATTTCGCCGAGGAGCGTTTTTAGCAGCCAAGCCGGAACCGTCAGCAGGGCAGGGCGATTCAGGCATTGCGCCAATATCCGGGTAAATTCGGCATTGGTGACAGGATTCGGAGCAGTCGCGTTATAAGCACCGTGCATCGTTGAATCGGCAATCATGGTCAGGGCGATATTGATCCAGTCCTGACGGTGAATCCATGATATCCATTGCCGCCCATTGCCCAAACGCCCACCCAATCCCAAGCGGAACCCCGGCAACATGCGTTGCAGAAAACCGCCGCCGTCGGCAATGACCAATCCAGACCTTATCAGGCAGACCCTAACGCCGAACTGTTCGGCTTGTTTTGCAGCAGCTTCCCAATCGGCGCAAAGCTGTTGCGAGAAATCTTCATAGGGAGTTGATTGTTCGGTTAGCACAGTGTCGTCCTGATCGCCGTAATAGCCGATAGCGGAACCGCTGATTAACAACTCCGGTTTAACGGTCATCCGAGCGATGAATGATATCAACTGCTCAGTCAGTCCGATACGACTATCCCTGATCAGCTGTTTCCTATCCTCGTTCCAACGAACGTCAAGAATCGGCGCACCGGCAAGATTGATAATGACCTGATAGCTGTCTTCTGTTTTAAGCTGCGTTAGGCTGTTCAACGCATTAACGCCCGAACCGCATATTTTGGCTACCTTATCGGGGCTACGGCTTAATACCGTAACAACATGGCCTTGCTCGACCAAACGTTTAGTCAATGTGCTGCCAATAAACCCGGTACCGCCAGTAATAAGAATATTCATAATCGTGTCCTCATAACCAGTAATTTGGGTGGGAAAACTTTTATCAATGCCCATCATTAAAGCAGATGAAGCTCATTAATTGCGAACGATGGGCTTCTTGGGTAGCTTATCTTATATAGCTTTGGATAACTATAGGTAGTAACTATTGCTTCATAGAAAGTTAATATTTTACAAAGTTAACAAATATATTTTATTACTAAAATAAAATATATTTGTTATTTTATCATTTAATAAAGCCGGTTTTAAATATGAATAAGCATTTATAAGTTATGCGATTAAATAGTAAATATATTTCATATGACCGATCGGATTGAGAAGTTATATTTAATAATTTAATCTAAAAATACATGTATTTTTATCAAATTGAGTGTGTCTTTATGAGTAATACGAAAAAGCTATTGATAATGATTGGATTGCTTTTTTTATTAATTCAATTCATCACAATTGTACTAGTCAAAGTAAAAGGTATATGGGCTGGTTTTTAAATTTTAACCAGAATATGATTTAAATATATGGATATTTGCTCATCAAAAATCGATAAATAAAAAAAGGGGGCTTAAAAAATCCCCCAAATGAGCGCACCTCAAACTTGTCGAGCAGGTTTTTTCAGTTCGTTATTAACCTATCCTGCTCCGTATATAAACTGGCTATTCATTAGCTTGCGCCTTTTTGTGAATAACTCGGAAACATCAAATCCAACTGTTCGTCATGACTTTAATGGCCGATCGAAACCAAAAAATCCAACAAGGTGTCATTAATACCCGGCCACTGCGCGTGTGGTTTATCGCCTTCGCAATACCAGGTTTTTACTCCTTTGGCACAACCGGAATAGGCCATGCAGCCATTGCCAATCTTTTCAGGTATAGGCTCGCATTGATTGCATGCCGCCCACCACCCGGAAGTCTGCTGACCGTATTTCGGAAACAAGCGATCGTTCACGCTGTGCATGATCATTACAGGAATCGGCTCAGGACATTTATGATCGCGCAAATCCTGGTGATCGATTCCTGCGGCGCTGGGCGCAATCGCATTGGGAATATGTTTGGTGCCTGACATAAACGCCAAAGCCATCGCGGCTGTGCCGCCATCAGAATGCCCGGTAAGGAAAATTTGCTTTTTATCAACGCACCATTGCTTGGCAATCAGGTCGGGAATAGTTCCAAGTTCGATGGTAGAGGTAGGCGATAAATCAGGATGATCGGCATAAGCAATAATGAATCCGGCGGCTGTCGCTTTCAGCGTAAGCGCCGTCGTTTTCTCGGTCTTTGCCCGGTTTGAACCTGCCGGAGAAAATACCACCAGTAACGGATGGGCAATAGTCGGATCATAATTTAACGGCGTGCGTATATTGTATTTAATGCCGTCAAGCGTTGACTCGCCATTGACAGCGCCGGATTTTCCGTCGAACTTACCGGCAACGCATTGCGGATCTGCGTTTTCTCCGGCATAAGACGCGCTGCCTGCTTGAGAATATTCGTCATTATCTTCGCTAAAAAAGATTATCAGCGTTATAAAAATAGGCAGTATGAACAGCAATTTAAAAACGTTATTCCGAAAAGAAGTCGTTTTTAGTTTGTCCAGATAGACTTTAAACATCGGATGGCCTCGTTGCAGGTTTGTCAGCAGCGCGTTTCATTAAATAAACAGCTGCCGCGATAAGTGTCACGATAAACAGCGATTTTAACGGCAAGTTATCTGAGGCCTCTGGTTCAAGGCCTATCGAAAGCGGGATATGGTTATCGATGCTTTTGTCTTTATGTACTATCGCGACATGGACCAGATAATTACCTGCGCCGAATTTGTTGAAGTCAACCGTGCCGTTCACCGTACCGGATTTTATTTTCGTCGGTTCCAAATAGAAAACCCGGGTGCCTTCCGGCTCTTTGGTGATTTCAAATTCGACGGTTAAATTACGCAGGCTTTTTCCGCCATAATCGAATACCAGATTAGTGGTGCCGAGGTGCGGAATCGATTGGCAATATTCTTTGTTACTAAATGTGGGTGTATAGGCGGTAAAGTGTACCCGCTCATGACCTACCAGAATATTGCAGGCATCGATTTCATTGCTTGCCCCGCGATGTGCATAAACGGCTGACGGCAAAGCAAAGATTAATAATCCGAATAAACCTAAGGCACGACAACTGCGGGCTATCGTATGGATTAATGGATACAACTGAATATTTTGCTTCATATTTAAAAACCTCTTTTAACTTTATGGGTAACAGCATCAACAGATGCTGATTTTTAACAGAACGCGGATGACGCTGATGAAATGAACTTTTAGATGCAAAAAACTTTATCAGCCTGATCCGGTTCATCTGCGTCTAACTGCTGGTTACCTGCATTCGTCGCTGCGAGGGCTTTTGTTGCAAGTTGGGATAAGATATTCATGTTTGGATTTGACGGCGGAGATGGTATCGAGTTTCTTTATGATGACGTTTAAAATCGGCATTCGGCACTATATCCGCCCAACTGCCGAAGTATTAAAAATCGAAACTTTCAACTTCCGCGATTAAAAACAACGGTGCCCCGCCTGTCGAAATATCAACGGCATGTTGAGCGGTTTCCTGTCCGCCAGGGGAATTTAAACAAGCCTCCAAATCCTGCATGGATGGAAAATAAACTTCGGCAATGCGATGGAAAGGCGCTTGTTCCTGACCTACACTGGCCATAACCAGCGACGCGACGAAGCGGGTTTTCCCGGCTAATTTTTCTACCGCCATCGGTACATGCTCTTGGGCATAACGATGTTCAAATATTTCGACATCCGCAGGTGTTGGATACATCACAATCAATTTTGCTGTTTTCATAGTTTTCCCATATGGTTTTTCTAAAAGAGCTGCAATCGTATATTGAAATATAAGTGTTTGTATAATACTGACATTCTATGGAACAATAGGTTTTCTCTATATCCTGTGTATCGGAGCAACTCTGATGGAAATGCAACAAATCCGCTATTTTTTGGCAGTCTGCGATCAGGGATCAATCACACACGCAGCGCAGCTCACTTATGTCTCGCAACCGTCTTTGACACAGGCCATAAAAAAACTGGAAGATGAAATGGGCGGGGCATTGTTTACGCGGACTCGTTCCGGTTGTCAGTTAACGCCGTTAGGGCGCATGGTTGAATCTAATCTACGCAAGATTTATAGAGATCTTCAGGCGGCCAAAGCGGAGGCGATTCGATTTACACGGTTAAACACCATTCCGCTGCGTATCGGCCTGATGACAACGATAGGTGCGCAGCGACTGAGCCCTTGTCTTGCAAGGTATCAGCAAGAATATCCGAATATCGAATTGGAATTAATTGTCGATAGCGAAGTAAATTTATTGAAGCAACTGGACTCAGGATTATTGGATCTGATAATCAGCGCCCCGGCACAATTTCCGGCATCTCCGTATCAATCGATCCTGCTTTACGAAGAACGTTATGTGGTCGCATTCAGCAATACCCACCGCTTTAATCAATTGCAAAAAATCGATTTGAAAGCGATACAATCGGAGCCTTATTTAGACCGGTTAAACTGTGAATTAAGAGAGGATCTGAAATGCATCTGTCACAATCAGGAAATCGATCTTTATGCGGCTTATCGAAGTAACAGTGAAGAATGGATTTTGCAGATGGTTAAGGCCGGTATCGGCGTTGCATTGATGCCTGAATACACCCTGCCCAAACAGGCGGACGACATCAGTTATCGCTATCTGTACGACCCTGAAATCAGTCGTCAGGTTTATGCGATTCATACGCATCAGACACCGGCAAAGTCCGAATTGCAGGCATTGATAGGCAATTTAAGTAGAGCGTAATAATCATCGGTTAATTTGTCTAAGCCTGCTTTAAGTATTTTTAAAATTACATCAAACAAATGCAGGGCGGGGCACGAAGCCCATCAATCGCTAACGATGGGCTCTCTTCATTGATCCCTCCTACAGCTCTACGGTCTTTTATCGACACGGATCGTGGGACAAGGTAAAAACCGACAGTTCTTATTTTCTGATTTCGGCTTTCCACGTTCCGTTTTATCTGTCAGAATCTCGACAGTTTTTAAATAGATCACAGGAAACCTCTATTAATTCAATTCTAAAAATTGAAGATTATAAATTTCAATGACTTACATTTGTTAGTTGCTATTGTAAAAAGTTATAATTAGGAGTTTTTTGTATCAATATGTTGTCCAGTTCCAGTGGTGATGCCAATCTCGATCCCAATCCTGATAATAAGGCATCTGAAACATTTCACATCGATATCTACCGCACTCTTGTCGAGCATATGCTTAACGGTGTGGCCTATTGCAAAATGCTTTACCGGGATGGGCAGCCCAGCGATTTCGTCTACCTTTATACCAATCCTGCTTTTGAACAGTTGACCGGTCTCAAGCAAGTCGTCGGCAAGCCTGTTTCCGAAGTGATACCCGGCATTCGCGAAACCGATCCGCAACTGTTTGATACATATAGCCGGGTGGCGATGGGCGGAGAACCGGTGAGGTTCGAAACCTTTGTCGAATCACTGGCAATGTGGTTTTGGATATCGGTCTATAGCCCCAAGCCCGATTATTTTGTTGCTATTTTCGATGTCATTACCGAACGCAAGCAAACCGAATTGGCGCTGAGCGTTGCCAGTAAAAGATGGTCATTGGCGCAGCGTGCTGCTGTTGCCGGTTCCTGGTATTGGGATACCAAAACAAACGCCCATTATTGGTCGGATGAGCTATATGAGTTATTCGGGCGGGAACCGCAGAAAACAGAAGCCGGTTTCGAAACATGGCGGGAACTGCTGCACAGCGAAGACAGGCAGCAGGCCGAACAGCAGATTAATCAGGCAATAAGCGATCATCTGCCGCTTGCCAGCGAATACCGAATTATCACTCCGACCGGCGAGGTTCGTTGGATTCGTGCATTGGGCGATACTGATTATGATGAGCAGGGATTGGCCCTGCGCATGACTGGGATATGCGTTGATATTACCAAAACAAAAATAGCTGAAATTGCCTTGCAAGAAAGTGAAGAGCGTTTGCGGCTGGCGCAATCGGCGGCTGACATCGGTATCTGGGATTGGAATATCGTCCATAATAAAACCGTGTTTAACTCCCAGTATTACAAACTGCTCGGTCTTCCCGAAGGTGTATCTCATGGTTACGAAGACTTTCTCGTCATGGTGCACCCCGAAGATCGTTCCCGACTGGATGCGAAAGTACAACAGGCGTTGGCCGTGGGCATGCAAGACTACAATATCGAATACCGGTTGATACGCAAAAACGATGGCGCTATGCGCTGGCTGGCTTCGAAAGGCCGGTTTATTGTTGAAGACGGTCGGCCGTTGCGGAGTTTTGGCGTCATAATCGATATTACCGAACGGAAGCAAGCCGAGAAGGCTCTACGCGAGAGCGAAGCCCGATATCGCCAGATGTTTAAGGCCAATCCGCAGCCAATGTGGCTCTATGATTTGGAGACGTTGCGTTTCCTGGCGGTCAACGATGCCGCGGTTGCGCATTACGGCTACAGTGAGGCGGAGTTTCTCGCAATGACGATCGCCGACATTCGTCCCGTAGAAGACTTGCCGCAACTGCTCGACAACATCAAGCAGGTCAAAGGTGCTGCGCAGCACCAGATGGTGTGGTGTCATCGAAAGAAGGACGGTACGCTGATCGATGTCGAGATCAGGTCGCAC
This sequence comes from Methylobacter sp., assembly GCA_036561025.1. GTDB lineage: Bacteria > Pseudomonadota > Gammaproteobacteria > Methylococcales > Methylomonadaceae > Methylobacter_A. The sequence goes on from DATBQB010000024.1 coordinate 65,965, forward strand.
ATGCTCGACTTTGAGGGGCGACGCGCGAAGGTAGTGTTGGCAAACGATATTACCGAACGCAGGCGTGCTGAGGAGCGTATTCACTATCTGGCAAATTTCGATTCGCTCACCGGATTGCCGAACCGCACCCAACTGAATGATCATCTTAAATATGCTCTCAGCTTGGCGAAGCGCAGTAACGGACATTTGGCATTGATGTTCCTCGATCTCGACCATTTCAAAGATATCAATGACTCGCTCGGCCATAGCATTGGTGATGCGTTGTTGATTGAGTTGGCAAAACGCCTGTGCCTGGTGCTTCGAACAGAAGACACGGTAACTCGCTTAGGCGGGGACGAATTCATTTTGTTATTACCCGGAGTTGATGCAAGCGGAGCCGCGCATGTTGCGCAAAAGTTACTGGATGCTATTGCCGAGTCTTATCTGATTGAGCACTATGACCTGACGCTGACAGCATCGATCGGCATTGCCCTTTATCCCGAAGATGGGGAGAATCTGGAATCACTTTCCAAAAGTGCCGATACCGCCATGTATCGAGCCAAACAGGAAGGACGTCAGTGCTATCGTTTCTTTACCCAGGAAATGCAAGCGCGTTCAGCACGTAATCTGCAATTGGTGAATGCGCTGCATCACGCACTGGAACAGGGGCAATTACAAGTCTATTACCAGCCGCAAATTTCCATGCGAGAAGGGCGCATTATCGGAGCGGAGGCTTTGCTGCACTGGCAGCATCCTGAATTGGGCATGGTATCTCCGGCAGAATTTATTCCTGTTGCGGAAGGTAGCGGGCTGATTCTACCGATCGGCGAATGGGTATTAAGGTGCGCCGTGCGTCAGGCAAAAGCCTGGATGGATGAGGGTTTCGGCCCGCTGATTACGGCAGTAAACCTGTCTGCGGTGCAGTTTCGTCATCCCGATTTGCCGGAGCTGGTCACACGCATACTCGACGAAGAGGGCTTGCCTCCCGAATATCTGGAACTGGAGTTGACTGAAAGTGTGGCGATGCATAACCCGAAAGGCGCGATCGCCGTAATGAACAATCTACACGAGCGCGGTATTCGTATGTCGATCGATGATTTCGGTACCGGCTATTCCTCGCTTAGCTATCTGAAGAAGTTCAAGGCGTACAAACTCAAGATAGATCAGTCTTTTGTACGCGACATCAGTACCGACCCGGAAGACAAGGCCATTGTCAGCGCCATTATTAACTTGGCCAAGAGCCTTGGCTTGCAAACCATTGCCGAAGGTGTGGAAACGGAAGGGCAACTGGCATTCCTGCGCGAACAGGGTTGTGACGAGATGCAGGGTTATCTATTTAGCAAGCCGTTACCGATTGAGCAGTTTGAAGGCTTGTTAATGCAGGGTTACATGGTTTGAAGATGTGGCGAAGCCTGAGGACTGGTTAGGAACATGCACGAAATAAGCTGATCAACTTAATCCTTTCACCCCATTTAAAATAAAAGCGGCTAAAAAGAACTCTTCTCAGTCGGCACAAAACCTATGGCAAATGCTGGTTTAACCGTAATAATCAGAACGTTCCCAAGCATTTAGCCGTCGTTTATATCTGTAATAAGCTCGATCCGTTAATTCATACAGCTTATCCACTCTCTTTATTGGAAAGCTTGATAAGTCCTTAATGTTCGATATTTTTAAATAAAGCTCAAAAGCATCATATGTTAATTTCTTTAAGTTCATTCTATTCACCAATCTAAGTTGTAATGAAGTTAATCATTCGACCCCCTAGCTTGGACTATTCTTGTTACAATTTTATTAAAATTCGGATTTAACCATTTTAAAAGTATAGCTATACCGAGCCAAAGCAATCTGCTTTGGTTCAATTAAGCAGAGACACTTCTAAAGGCAGATTTATAATGTCATTAGAGGCGAACATGGGGAGCCAAGGCGCGCGCAGCAAGGCCTATGTATATATCCTGATAGCATCAAGCCACAGCCAGCCGGTAATAGAGTTCGGCATTTCCAGTCAATTTGGCAACTACTTCCGCATCGAGACGGCCGGTTGCGACGCGCGACTGTAAATCGTTGAGAATATATTCAAGGCTCATGGAATGACGATAAGGCCTTTGTTGCGCTAAGGCCTGGAAAATATCGGCAACAGCAATAATGCGGCATTCCAGATCCAGTTCCTTCTTGTCGTTTTTAAAAGGATAACCATCGCCGAGCAAAGTCTCATGGTGGAATCCGGCCCATACCGGAATCTTTGAGTCGTCAAATACGCGTTTCAGAATACGAAAGGTGTCGTAACTATGGCGATGCATGGTGGCCCGTTCCTCAAGCGTCAGACTGCCGGGTTTGTCGATGATGTCTTCCGATACCCGCAATTTGCCGATGTCATGCAACAGTCCGGCGATTTCAACCTGCTCCAGTTCGTAGCCTTCAATGCCGAAATCGATAGCCAACTGCCGGGCAATATGCGCTACTCGTTGTGAATGCTCATCGGTGTACGGGGATTTGGCGTCGACCACTCGCGAAAACAGTCGAGCCAGTTCTTTGAGTGCCGGAATATCGAGCAGAATCGTTGGAATATGACTGCCGATGTTGCGTAAATCTTCATCCAGGTATTCCGGTTCCATTGCCAGCCAGAAAGCTTCGACATCGGCGACTTCGGCAAAGGCGTCCACCAGTTCCGGCGCAAACAATACGCCCGACAACGTTTTGATTCGCGCGATAATTGCTGGATACTCGATCAGAATCTGGTCGCTGTTCAGGAAAGGCAGTTGCAGCGTATCGACGCGATCCACCAGATACAGCAGGTTGGCACGCAAGCGAATGCGATGGTCGACAGGCAACTCCAGCAATTTTTCCCAGCGGGTGTGATGGTAGCGAATCTCGTCGGACAAATATGCCAAGGGCGGGCAGGCCGATAAATAATCGGCTCCTCGAATGCAATGATCTTCGGCGCCTTCCCACTCAAGTGTGTCTGTGATTTGGCGGTGTTCGTGAATTCTGGAAACCCCGCAATCATGCAACATGCCGGAGTAAAGGATGGACAGGCTCTCAAGTTCCGGCCAGTTCAGGTGCAGGGCAATAGCTCTGGCCATCAGCGCCACCCGCTTGCCGTGCCTGACTTCGTCGACTCCTACTAAATCCAGTGCGCAACTTAATGCGGTAATAGCGCTATGTATATCAACGTGTTGTAGTTTCATGGCGTATAGGGCTCCGGTGGTGGCGAATCGGTTCTGTCTCTGATTTTGACAGGCGAGCTGTTAATTGTCTTTAAAAAAATGAGGGGGAGGGAAAGAAGGCAATGCTGTTGATTTAAGCGGGACGATTTGCAAGGATGCAGTCGGCTTACATACATCCATGTTGGTAACATTTGTCTTGAGCGTAGCCGAAAGGGCGAGTAACTTTTGAACCAAGCCGGACGGGGCGTTGTTCCGTTCGAAACGTCGCGCCTGTTCAGAACGTTGCAAGTTAGACCTTCCAGGTTTTACGACTGCCATGGATGGCGGAAGTGCTGGAGCCGCCGGGAGCGGCTCCAGTAAAAACCTGGAAGGTCTGCATATCGGCTAACGCCAGTCCGCAGATACTTGTGCATAACGATGAGCGCTCCGGTGTGGGGCAAGACATCTCAACCGGTTGAGACTCTTTGCCAAGCGATCTAACTTTTGTCTAATTTGGTTAAATAGCCTGTTTTTTTACCACTGCGACTCGCCGGTTTCAGGATCGTACATTTCATGAACAATCTTATGCCGGTTGGCGATTAACTCGTCAATGCTGGGCGAATTGCTCATCGCACGGGAAATAGCCAGCTTCATCGCTTCATAGTTGGTGCGATACAAGTCTTTACGATCCAGATCGGGATTAGTCGCACATTCGGGAGCAATCCACAGCATCGCAATAATGCACAGCTCATTGGCCTGATCGGCAGGAATAACGCCGTCGATAACGCTGTCCAGAACCGCATCTGCTACCGCCGACTGCACCGGGCCGCCAAACAAATTGACATAATCGGTGGATTTGATCGTGACTTTGGGCACCATAATCGTCGCAGGCTTCACTTGCTGATTGCAGGCGCGAATGGCGAACATCCGGGTATGGCCTGCGGTTTGTCCCATCAGGTTGGCAAAAGCGGTGCCGGCAGGTCCCTTTACGCTACCGATCAATATTTCCGGCATGGCGTCTGTGCCTTGGCCGTCGCTGGAAAATACCGTTGCTTCGCCGGTTCTGAACCAAATTGTGTCTGACATTGCGTAATCCAAAAAAGTAAGAAAGACCGGCATTCTATGCCGGATGAAGCGGGAGGCGCAAGGCTAAGTTCAGCCTTGCACTGCTGTGCAGCGGGAGCGGATAAATTCTATGATAAAATAAATTTTACTCATCCAAACCTATCCACGTCCGCTGATTTAATGCTATTAAAGTTATTGCCGCTGTTTTCTACAACGCTGCTCTATGTGTTGTATTACCTGATTAGCACGTTTAAATTCGATGTACAAATACTGACCGCATCTGTGCCTTACGATTACTTGCTGCAACTCGTTGTCGCGTACGTGCTTTATGCTTTATCGAAGCGGGTATGGGTTTTCCTGGTGATTCATGCCCTGCTAATGGGGCTGTTGTATATCGGTAACGCGGTAAAAATATCGTTTTTTGGCGGGCCGATTATGCCGGATGATGTTTTTGCCTTGCAATCGCTGTTTTTAATACTTGATGGTTGGCGGTTTTTTATAGCCGCTATACCGCTGGCCGCTATTGCAAGTCTCGTATTGTTCAATTTTACCATGCGCCATTGGAGCGCTTACCCGGCTTGCTTGGCGGTGATTTTGCTCGGTATCACCGTGGTTTACAAACCCGCTACCATACTGGATCCTTTGGATGGTTATTTTGGCAACTCGGTATGGGATCAACGTTCCAATTATGTCTGGCGCGGCGCAACGCTTTACACGCTATTGGAAAGCGCGCGTTATTTTGCGGCAGCCGAGGTGATTCCTGATGCCGATATGGCCGAAGAAGCCGCAGAAAAATTACTGGCTGCTCGGCGTATCGATTCGTTATCTGCTGCGATAGTTCCGCCATCCCTGCCAGTCGCCCTGAAAAAAGAACCGATCACCAAAACATTTACGCCGCGCAATATTCATATTGTATTGCTGGAATCTTTCTGGGATCCCAGTGTACTAAAGAAAGCAAAATATAAACCTTACCCTCTTTCGCCCGAGTTCCGGGAACTGTGGAAGAGCGCGGAATACTCGCATGCACTATCCCCGGTGTTTGGCGGTTTTACCGCCAATGCCGAGTTTGAGGTGTTGTGCGGATTTCCGGTAGTAAAGAACTCGGTCAAATTTGAACGTCAGTTGCTTAATGACGTGCCTTGTTTGCCGCATATTCTTGCCGAAAAAGGCTATCGCACCATCGCCTCGCATCCGAATGTGCCGGTATTCTGGAACCGTGTTAATGCTTATAAGCGCACGGGTTTCCAAACCTATTGGTCGTTGCAGGATTTTGTCCAGGACGATATGAATCGGGAATTTATGTCCGACAGCACTTTATACCGTCAAGTGCTGGAGAAAATATCGGGCTCCATGGATGCCAAGCAACCGGTTCTGGACTATATCGTGACTTATTTCGGGCATTGGAATTATCCGTTAAGCGAAAGCCGGCCCAATAAAATCAGTTCGCCGTCTCCAGTCGAGGAAGTATCGGCCTACGCTAACACGGTTTATTACAAGTCGCGGGAACTGATGGTATTTATCAACGAAATGCGCAAACGGGACCCGGAAGGCATTATTGTGGTTTTCGGCGATCACCTGCCTTTTCTGGGCGAGAACTTTGCAGGCTATGTCGAATCGGGTGTATTGGCGTCTAATCGTAGCGACTTTTCGCCAACCATGTTTAAAGCCTATGTCAGTACGCCGATGCTTATTATCGATGGCAAGCGCGGCCCGATGAAGATCGGTAGCTTGCCGCTCTATCAAGTGCCTAAGCTGTTGCTCGATCTGCTCAATTTCAATGAGCCGACCATAATGGATTATGCCGCCCCTTTGCCGAACATGCGTGTACGGGCACTGCCGGGACTGCATTTTAATATACTGGCTGACGGAACTGTGGATATGTGCAAAGAGCCGCCATATTCGGAAACTTGCCAGTTATCTTCCCGCTGGCTGGAGAATATATCGGTCGTCAGCAATGATTTATTCATGGGACGACAGTCTACGCGCCCCAAATATAGTCCCGAGAAACAGCCGAAGCCTGTATTATCGGCAGAGGTTGTTATTCCATAAGCCATTATTGAGGCAAAATAGATTTACATTGATTACTGTATATTATGTAAGTCACAAAAGAACACCACGAAGACACGAAGGACACGAAGAAAAAATATAAAACTTCGCGTCTTCGTGGTGAAAATTTCTTAACTATTGGCATAATGTAACTCAACCTTCTGGAGAAAATTCATGCATAAAAGTTTCATAGTGACCGTTTTTAGCCTATTGCTGGGGTTTGCCGGAAGTAGCGCAGCCGATCAACTCAGCGTACCGTTGCAAATTGATTATGATGTTATAAAAAAAATACTGGTTTCCCAGTTGTATACCGGTAGAGGCGGCACCGCCGAGTTATGGAATGATCGTCAGGGATGCAGCTATTTAAGGCTTTCCAATCCCGATATTAACGGCAAAAACGGTCAAGTCCAGCTGTTAAATGATGTCCAGGCGCGATTCGGAACCGGCTTGGGCGGGCAATGCTTAACGGTTCTGGAATGGTCAGGCGTATTGGAAACGTTTCAGCAGCCTACGCTTGATGCAGGGCATTCTGTACTGAGCTTTCCGGTCACCAGCGCAACCGCCTATGATCATGAAGGTCATCATCTGACTATCGACAAACTTCAGGATTTAATCAAACGCTTTGCCGAACCCAAGCTTGCCGCAGTAAAAATCGATTTAAACGAATCCCGCGGCAATATTGAGGATACACTGGCGCATTTTTTACCCAAAGATAATGCGGCAGAAGTTAAAGAGATACTCAAGTCGCTCAGATTCAGCAGCATCAATGCCGGAGACAGCGGCATCGGCGTTAAGCTTGATTTTAATGCCCCTGCCAAAAAAGCTGTCGCAAAACAGCCTGCTGCGGCCTTTACCGAAGCCGAGCAAAAACAATGGCAAGCCGCTTGGCAGCAGTGGGATGCGTTTCTGAGCTCAGCTATTGAACAGGCCGCCCGCGATACAAAATCGCCGGAACTGCGTGAAACCTTAACGGAAATTCTGATGGATTCCCGCACAGCCTTTCAAGCAGGCTTAAAAGAACATGATGCAGATGGCGCCGATCCGGTACGGGTATTTTTTAGCGATACCTGGGAGCGTTTAGCGCCAATATTAAAAACTATCGCCAAAGAAGTGCCCGGCATACAGGGGCTACGCTATATCACCTTTATAGCGGCGACCGATGTGATTTATGAACTTGAACGGCTAGGCGCACCGTTTGGCCTGGATATTTCGTCCGATGGACTACGGAGACTGGGACGGATCCTGATAGCGGGCAAACAGCAACAGCCATAGCAACAGAAAAACACCAAAGTTTAAACTACAACGCCATGGATGGCGTATAGCAATTACCGGTGATAGCATATCGGAATGTGCCGGTTCCCAAACTCCAGTGGTTGTGAAAATATTAACAATTTGGAGTACAAACCTAGGTTTGTACTTCGATATTCTATTAAGACTCAATGGGTCGTTGGTGCAACGCGAGACAGCGGGAGTGCAAGCTTCGCTTGCGCTGGCAGGCAAGGCCTGCACTCCAGTGGCTGACTGTGTTCGCTGGCTCCGCTCAAAAATATTTCACGGCCTGAATCCAAAAACGTCCCGCCTGATCCGGGGCCGAAATGGCGGCGTTGTTGCCCAGCTTGTGCGCATAAAAGCCTTTCACCGCAAAATTGCTGTTATCCGCCCAGTTGAAGCCCACACCGCCTCCGGTCAGGATTCGGCTGTTTTGTCCGGGACTCCAGGGGTTTTTGTTTAATTCCACGGTGCCGTTATCGATAAAGCCGATCAGCTGTACTTGACCCGGCACGGGAGCGGGCATCGGCGGTAGCAGCCAGCGGGCTTCGACGTTCAGTACATAGCCTTGGTCGGCATAAGCTTCGCCTTCAGGATAGGCGCGGATGTTGTTGGTGCCGCCCAGTTCCATTTTTTCTGAAACGTCCAGGTTTTTAGTGGCGACTTGGCCTTTGATGGCGGCGTACAGCGAGACTGCCTGAGTGATGTTTTGCAGGCGCATGGCGGTTAAACTGAATTTGTCGTAATGGCCGTTGCTGTGCGCTGTCGCGAGGTTTGCGGCCAAAGTGTCGGGGCTTTGTATGTCGATATTGCCGGAGGTCCAGGTCAGCGAGTAGTTGCTCAAGCCTCCGCCAAAGAAGTTGTCCCGGTGGTCGCCTGCAAGGCCGGCCATGCCGACCCAGGCTTGCTTGTTATGAATCGTGGCGGTTGAATCGATTTTGTCGCGAAAGGTTTTGGCGTCGAAGCTAAGCTGGGTGTTGAGGTTGTTGTTACGGCTACGGATTAACGGATAGTTGCCGAACAGGCTGGCGATTTGCGCATTCCCGTTGGCATCGATGTTGTTGAATTCTTTGCCCAGCCGGTAATCCATAGCGGTGTAGGCGACGCCGGCTTTGGCTTTGCCGATCTGCATCTGGTAAGAAGCACGGCCGTAATCGAGTCCGTCAAATGAGCTCAGTCCCGTGAGGCTCGCGATATCGCCGTGGCCTGTCGGATTGTTCAGGTTGACGGTCGCTCCGTAGCGGTTGGCGCCGGTGTAACGGTTGCCTTGGTTGTCGAAAACAGGTTGCCGGTCACGCGTTGTCTCGGCTGTACGTCGACGATCAGGTCGGATGCCCCGGTTGAGGCGCCTGGAACCAGAGTCGACTTGACGGCCACACCGGGCAGGTCCGACATCAGCAGCAGACGGTTTTCGAGCGGTGCGGTGGTGATCGCGTCGCCGCTGCTCAAACCGCTCAGCAGGTCGTTAGCCAATTCGTCGGTCAAATTAGTTTGATTGCGCAGGATGACTTTACCGTATTTGCCTTCGGACACGGCGATAGTCACTAGGCCGTCTTTAATATCCTGGGCGGGCAGGTAGGCCTTAGCGATGAAATAGCCGTTGTTGTGGTAGTAGTCGCTAATCTTTGTCGCGAGGGAGCGTAATTCGGTCAGCGTTAATTCGCTGCCGGGTTTTAATCCGGCGATGCCGGCCAGTTCGGCTTCGCTATAGGCGCTATTACCGGTTATGCGCAGACTGTTGACGACGACCTTCATGGTGTCGGAAACAGGAAGGGCAGGGGCGGCTTTTTGCTCGATGCGAATTTCGGGCGCAGCTTTGGGGGGGCGGGGTGTTGGGATTTGCTGGAGCTGGTTGCCGGAGCTGGGCGGTAAAGGCCGGGTTGAGGATCGACATTACTATTGCGCTGAAAAGCATTAGTTTTCGATGCTGTCCGCTGTACCCGAAAAACCTGTTTGACATGTTATTATTCTTAGATATTACAATGACTTATTATCTTGTTGGTGTTTTTAAGACAAGAGGCTGGCTGTAGATATTCGTGATGATGTCAGGCCATCGTCAATAAGCACCGATAATTTGGCAATTTTTTTAGGGGATTTTTGACGGAGCTTAGTAAAATGCTTTATTCTGTAATTGATTACTTACCAAAGGACTGTTGCATAAAAGGTTTGTGTTTTTTCAAAGATGAATCACTAGTCCAAATTGGCTCAACCTAACCTGCATCAACACATTCCTGAATAATGAAGAGAAAATCATTCTGATACGTTTAAATTTACTGGGTCCTTCCGTTCTGTCGTCCGGCTCAGCTGTCACCAACAAGCTCGCAAGCAAGTCAATGGCGCTTTTAGCCTATCTCGCAATAGAGACGCGGCCTCACTTTAGGGAACGGCTAGCCGAGATTTTTTGGCCGGACATGCCGGTTGAATCCGGGCGCCATAACCTGAGGCAAGCGGTTCTTCAGTTGCGGCGGTTATTTGACAGCCTCAATGTCTCCTCATCCGTCTTGTTGGTAAGCCGCGATACCCTAAGCGTCAACGCCGACTATTTTCAAATCGATGCCGATGAATTTATCAATGCATCGCTCTTAACAGAAAGTCCATCGCTTGAACAAATACACAACTGGGAGCATCTTGCGGGTCATTACCGAGGAGGCCCGTTTCTCGATGGCATTGAATTCGAAAATGCTTCAGAATCCGAGTCCTGGCTGTACATTAAACGTGAAACATTCCATCGCCATGCTCTGGGCTTGCTTGAACAATTGAGCGATTACCACGAACATCATGGCGACAAGGCAAAAGCTCTTCTATTCGCGAACCGGTATCTTGAATTGGAGTCTTGGAATGAGGAAATGCATCGCAAGGTCATGCGGCTGCTGGCGATGAACGGACAAACCGGTGCGGCGCTTGCTCAATTCGATGCTTGTCGACGCATGTTGCGAGAAGAATTGGAGAGAATGCCCGATACTGAAACTATCGGGCTTGTCGAGAGCATCAAAGCCGGAAAGCTGCGACACGAACCTAATCAAAAACCGGCCGGCATCAGCGTGGTCACTTGGAGCAATGCATTATGCTCTATAAACCAAGCCATCATCAGATGCTGGTGGATACCTACCACGAGAACCCAAGCATCAATGTCCGGTCGTTCCTGTCGTGGTCGCTCTGGTTTTTGGGTTTTCCCGAACAAGCCAGAAAGGTAAGCGAGGAATCGGTGAAACTGGCACATCAGGTGGAACATCCTTTCAGCGAGGGTTTCGCGCTGAACCTTGCCGCCTTTCTGCGCTGCTGGATGCGAGACAGCCATGAGGCGCTGTTGCTCGCAGAAGAGCTGAATACATCGGTATGGCTGGCAAACGCAGCAATGGTGCGTGGTTGGGCGCAGGTGAAACAGGGCCGACAGGAAGGCATAGCGCTCGTTCAACAGAGACTCGACGGCATGAGGGCATACATGGATTGTACGACGGCCATTTTTCTCACTACGCTGGCGACTGCGAACCTGTTCAGGGGAAAGTATGAGGCAGCGCTGCATGCTGTAGAGGGGGCTCTTGTTGAAGTCGAAGAAAAGCAATCGGCTCATTTTGAGGCCGAACTTTACCGTATCAAAGGCGAAGCATTGCTGGGACTTGGCGATGCCAATCAATTAGAAGCCGAGGTCTGCTTCAACAGGGCGCTGGAAATCAGCAGACGGCAGAAGGCAAAAGCTCTGGAGCTGCGCGCCGCAATGAGCTTAGCCTGGCATTTTAAGCAACTGGAACTGCTGTCCGAAGTTTATGCTTGGTTTACCGAAGGTTTCGATACGCCCGATCTTATTGAAGCCTGCGATTTGCTTGCCTGACCATAACCCATATATAGATATACTCCGAACGGTCTATTTTTCGGTTTTACATTTGGCGAAAATATTGTAAAAGAGCAGAAAACTAACGCACTGAATGCCCATGATTACCCTCGAACTGACCGAAAAACAACTGGACGAACTTTATGATGGGATG
>DATBQB010000025.1:0-4065 GCA_036561025.1 Methylobacter sp.
CTCGCTAAATCAAAGCGCGCCCGCTGTTACCTATGTGTTACCTAAGCTCAAATCTGGAGCGCAACATGCCGCCATAACCAATTGAAAAATATGGCGCACCCGAAGGGATTCGAACCCCTGGCCTCTGCCTTCGGAGGGCAGCGCTCTATCCAGCTGAGCTACGGGTGCGCGTTGCGCCGAGGCGCGGGGCACCCTCGTTTTCCCCGTCAAACCAATCTGTTATCCGCCTTTTGCTTACGTTGTCCGAGTGATCTTACCAAGCTAAAAATCGGTCATCAACCACCGGATTCGCTTCGTCACTGTGACGCCAGTGTGACAAGTGTGACGGTAAAAGTTCCAGAGAAATTGTCGCACAGAGCGTTGTTTTACGACCTTTTTCCCGCTCCAAAATTCGGTGCCGATGCGTAAAACGACCCCTAACACGATGTTCTAGAATCCCGACACCTATCGACCGGGAGGCGCGTTTCATCGCCAAACAGCAGATAATCCTTGGCTTGCCGGGACCTCCCCGCTCATCCGCCTCGCCGACGTGATCCAAGGACATGCCGGGCGTTCTGTTGCATCAAGCTACCGGCACTTCGACTTGGAGAAATTGGCGAAGGGCGTCACCTCCATCCCAGTTCCGGGAAAGAAATCCAGCCGTCAAGCCCGTGCCGTTTCGGCGATGACCGGTCATGAGCCCGTGATCGGATTAGGCGGGATGGGATGAGGCGCGATGCAAGAACCCAGGATGGCCTAGCAACACCGAAGCGGTCCGACCTTGCATTTTTGCGCCATTGGCCTGTGTCATCAGGGTCGGTTTGCGATAGATTTGCGACAGGCGTGATGTGGCATCACGGGTGCAAGAGATGAGCATCTCCTTAGACGAAGCAATCGAAATCCACGCTGAAGTGCTCAGACGCCGGCATGACAGGGAAGCGCCTACCCGGGCACGTGAACGAGCACTGGCCTTGAAATACGCCGGCGATCATGATGGACACGCTGTCTGGCTCAAGGTGGCTGAATGCGCCCAGCGTCTGTTGAGTGAGGTTCAGGAATCTTCCGCGACCATCCCGGCACTGGACTGAGAAGTTTTGTCCCTATCGGCGTTGGACCGCGACCCGATTTTCATGCCTTGCCGCCACTGGAAATTTTGGGACTGAGCTCTCGTCGATGACCGGCAAGTCACGGCTTTGACCCCTTGGAAAATGCTCAATTCGTTTGGATCGACGCGGAAATCTGAACCGCCGAACCCTACCGATCAAAAAGCCATTTTGGTGGACGGACGCGGCGGTGTTCTTTTTTAAGCGGCCCATATGGAAAAGATGTCCAACCTTCCGGAATCATCGGAAGCGGACAAACGGACGGACGGACACACCCCCTAGGGGGTGTCCTTGTCCATGTCCTGTCCATCGTCCGAGTCCTCCAAGATTCTAATTTTTTTTCAAACACATGGGCCGCCATGAATGCTCCCGCGCGGTCCATCTCGTAGATCATGCGGTAGTCGTTATCTACGCTCGCCTTCAATTGAGCGCAGGTCCGCCGTCGAGGGCGTCCTTATGCTAGAGTTGAGCTTTCGCAGCATCGTCAAGCACAGCTCCTTGACCGCCTCGTCTTTAACCGTGTCTGCGACTTTGGCGACGTGGCAGAACGCTATGGCTCGTTGGGAAACCGTCTCCTCGTAATCTGACGGATCGGCCAAATCGATTACGTCATCGTGGGTGTCATCGGACATGACGTTTCAACTCCTCGGAACTCGATACGACTTGTGATAGAGTGACACTGCAAAAAAAATGTGGCGGCACCAAGCCGGAGGATATGAAGGCAATGGGTGAGAGTGTTTGTCGCATGCGAAGTGGACACAGTGGATGATGGGGATGTTATTCCTATAAAATATAAAAATCGTAACGAGTTTCAATATTTATGGAAATGCGTCCACATCCTCCACATCCTCCACTGTATATCACGCAAAACAACCAAGAGCCTTCCTCGAATTTAACTTACCCTTCGTTACTATTCCTAATTGCAATTCCTTGCTTGACCTCCGTTGATGATCGGCAAATTTGCCGACCCACACGAGGACCTGATGCCGTGGGTTGAAATGACCGATAGCGCCGACCATAGAAATGATCTGTCATCGTCCCGCGAATGAAAAGGAACAGGAAAGTGCATCAACCTTTCCAATCTCACGCCGGTTCAACCGAGCTCAAAGTGGAGGTAGTGGAGGCAATTCCATAAAATATAAAACATAAAAAAATATGATAATTATGGAAATACATCCATTGCCTCCATTACCTCCATCAATTCAAGAAAAAGAAAATGTTTCGTCTGATCTACCCATGGCTTCTGGTTGTAGAGGGGCAAGATTGCGGGCGTGAGCGATGCCGATTCGGATGATAACTTCGCCCGCCTCGTTCGCCACAAGGAGCAGGCTCCCCGGCTCGTCGATTTTGTGCGCGAGCTTAAGAATTATTGGCCATACCGCGATAGAGTTCGGGACGGCAACCGACCGGGCCACCGTAACGACGGCCCTATCACGTGTCTGCACCATGAAGTCGAATTTCATCATATGCACTCCTCCGTCGCCGGCGTTACGTTTCGAGCGCCACATAAGCCAGCGGCGCACCTTCGACGCCCACGCCAGTCTGGAAGTAGACTTCGTGTACTTGATCCGTTACCCAGCTCGGTCAGAGTGTAATTGGATTTTTCGGACAGGAGCCTCGCTCGACTTTTGTTCCAGTCTGGCTTCCGGGTAATCGGAGAGAAATTGTCGCAACACGATTAGGAAGTCCGCCGCGTAATCAGGCATTCCAAGATCGAGCCACAAACGGATGTCCGCGACGATCATTTTGCGGACGGTTTTCGGACCTCGCCAAAGATTGAGGACATAGCTGGAAAGGAGCGCACGGTGTTTTGCGGATGGGGTCGCGCCCAAGACCATTTCGTTTGAAGCGAGCCCGGCGAACTCCAAGCATTGCTCGACGGTGATCATCACGCCACTCCTTAACAAGTATCCGCCCTCAAAGTTTGTTGCGTTTTAGATTGATACGTGACCCTCAATGTTATTGGAATTGTGGGAATTACGTATTGCACCGCAACGAATCCCGGTTGCGGGTGCGAAGATACGCCGCGATTGCTGTTCCCGGCGAGAAGTCCAATCATCAAACCGATGCCGATCCGGTGTCGTGACATGGTGATGGGATTAGGCGGAATGGGCTAACGTGGCAAACAACGACCCATGTGATGTGGCGGGGCCATTTGACTGGCATCGGACCGCGACCCATCTTCACAGCTCGCTGTCACTGGAAGTTTTGGGGCGGAGCTGTGGTTGATGAGCGGCAAAATTTCCGGTCTAGGCGTGGACCTGTGCGTATCGTTTTGTCATAAGCCGTCTATCGCCCACATTTTCCAAAAAGCGAGGGCGTCACCAATGCGCCCGTCCCTGAACGAATAGTTGAATCGCTTTTGAGCTTTCGGTAGTTTCTCAGTTTGAAATTTTAGCCCCTTGACGCGGCCTCGCGCCGGGGCGATCTCGCTTCTATGCTTAGCGGAAAGCAGGGGGCTCCATGGCAAAGCAAATAATTGAAGTGACACAGATCGGCGTCGTGATCGGCGGCGCGATTAATCCGAAGAAGCGAATGATTGGAACGGATCATATCGTTTCGATAAGCCGAGGTGGGAACGATACGAGCGTCATTCAGCTAGTCGGTGGCGAAAGGATCAACGTCACGGAAACCTACGATGAATTGAAAGAGCTGCTTGGAGATTAGTGATGCCCACCGGACCTAAAGGCGAGAAGCGCCCTGCCGACGTGATCGGGAACGCCGTTAAACTTATGCGCATCCTCACGGGCGAAGAGCCCAAGGATTACGGCAACGTGATCGCCGCCATCCTCGTTCCCGGCGAGAAATCCAGTCACCAAATTCATGCCGACCGGGGTCATGGACCGGTGGTGGGATAAGACGCGATAGAGGAGCGACAACTTTCCTTGACCCCATCTCCGCCTCGAAATCGGACCTTGCCCGATTTTGCTTCTCCCTTGGTAAGGGAGAGGTCGTGGGTTCAATCCCCCCTCGCAGCACCATT
>DATBQB010000026.1:0-26218 GCA_036561025.1 Methylobacter sp.
GAAAACCGGCTCGATCCGTCCAATCCCGCTCCGGGAATTTTCTAGTACCTTGGTACAATTCCAAAACAGTAAAGATTCACTATACTGCAGCAACTGCCGATTGAGCGAGATCCACATGACAGATGTGCTGGTAATTGATAACGAAAACGTGATAGCCCCTGCCATTGACGCAGGAAAAGTAAAGTTTTGCGTTTACGATGATGAAATTCAGGCATTAAATGCGCTCGAAGCCATGCGGCCGGAAATTGCCGTGCTCAATTACAGCATGCAAAGAAACCGTACGGCAGCGTTTATTTCTTTGTTATCCAAAGCAAATGAGCGTAGCAAAATCGTATTGATTGCAGAAAACTTGACCGATGAAGAGATTGTTAATTGTCTTATCGCAGGTGCAAAAGGTTATCTTCAGATACATGAGGTGGAGAAATTCATTAATAAACTCTTTCAAGCAATCCGTGCCGATGAAGCCTGGATTACCAGACGTATGGTCGCAAAACTGCTTGAAAGATTACGAAATCATTCTGTCTGATACAGGATAGGTCAATCATCTTAAATGATGTGGAAACAGGGGCATGATAGAAAATCAAAAGCAACAATATACAAATGATATACAGGAGGAAGAGACATTAAGTCTCAATGACCTCTTGGTTGATGAAAAAGCCAATATACTCAGCGAGTATCTTTCTCTTTCTATAACCAATCTAGGCGAAGATACTCAGGTGAGTGTCACCACCACAGGTGCAGAGCCTGCAACCTACACATCGGTATTCTATGGCGTAACGTCGCCGGATATACAAGCGCTGATATTCGACGTGCATAGCGATAATTAAGCGTTTTTGGTATTCACTATTGAGGAGGCCATATCTCTATAGTCGCGTCTCCGCTAGAGCGGAGCAAGATCATAAGCACTAACATCAAAAATAAGTATTAGTACCTAAGTACAATTGTAATTTAGATTAAATTTGTAAGAGAATCATAATCAAGTCGGCGATGGCTAAAAATAAATATATCCCGCATTGGTAAATAATAATTAGTGAAGCACTTTAAAGAGTAATTATCATGGCATGTAGTGGCATAGTAAAATCCGTATCAGGCGAAGTAACAGCAACAGACGTTAATGGCAATGTGAGGGTACTACAGGTAGGAGATCGTGTCTCGGCTAATGAAACGATTAGTACCGGAAACGCTGCAGGAACTGCCGTATCAATTGCATTTCCCGATCGCACCGTGCAAGTAACCGACGACTCTGTCGTGGCGCTTAATGATCGCATAGTTTCTGCTCAACCCGACGCTATCGAAACTGTGGAAGCCGAGCCAGGCCAAGACACGCAACAAGCAGAGCAAGATGATGTTGCTCAAATACAGGAAGCTTTACTTAATGGCGGCGATTTTGATCCAACTACTCTTTTACCTGCGACTGCCGCAGGACCTGCTAACGCTGGCGATGCTACTGGGGGCAATGTTGGTCGTTCCCCGGTTTTGGTTCAATATATAGGCTCCAGTGTCACACCAGGAAACGGTTTTGATAGCGCCGGTAAAGGTAATACGGCGGAGTCCCCTACACAGCAGAATCAGGAAGCGCCTTCTACACAGTTCACGCCGGTGCCGGTGCTTTTTAATAATCCAACTGTGGAGCAGCAGGCCCCAGCTCCAACTTCAGAGACTCCAGCCCCGGCCCCAGCTCCAGAGACTCCAGCCCCGGCCCCAGCTCCAGCTCCAGAGACTCCAGCCTCGGTTCCAGATGTTCCTGCACCTGCGCCAACTGGCGATACACCGCCTCTTGAGCAACCGGCTCCGTTGCCGGTCACAATCAGTATCAATACAACTGACACCACGGAAAATATTGAAGATGGCGTAGTCACCTTTAACATTGAGTTGACCAATGCACCGCAAGGCACAACGTCGGTTACAGTGAAGGTCGACGGTGAACAAGACACCCGAACCGTTCAACTTGATGCAGGCAAAGGCGAGTTTACTGTAAATACGCACGGCGCAGACGTCTACATCAACCCGACGACTGTTACCGCCACGGTTATTGGTATTAACGGCGTCGGGTTCCTAGCTACCATCGACACACCTCCGAGTGCGACTGCCCATATAGCAGATGTCATCGACACTACGACAGTGAACTTGAGCGCATCGACGGTAGATGAGGGTGAAGGCGTGAGCTATGTATTCACAGCGACACTGTCGAACGCCTCGCAAGGCGAAACCACCATCATGACCGACAAGGGCAATATCTTCATCGCGGATGGCGAAACTAGCGGTACGCTGGTGATTGCATCCGATAATGGTGAGGACGTTTACAAAGATTCGTCAGAATTGGCGGCGAAAATTACCGGTACTTCGAGTAGCTTTGAAAATCTGACAGTGAATACGGAGATTGCGACAGCGCAGATCATCGATAGTACAGATACCACAGAGGTAAGCCTGACAGCGGATCCGAGTTTCACTGAAGACGGCGTGACATTGACCTACACGGTGGCGCTGGGCGATGACGTGCGTAGCGGCGATGCGCCGGTGGTAGTGAACTTTACTGATCTGTTGGGTAATGCCCAGAGTATCACTATCGAGAGTGGCCATAATACTGGCACGGCCGTGGTGGACCTTTCCAAATCCCAATACGAGAACCTGTACCAAGCCTCTGCTAACTTACCAGTGGCTACAGACGTAAGCGCGTCTGGCGGCAATTTTGAAGCGCTAGGTATACCCAGCGTGGGTACGGTTCTGGCAGCGGGCACTGAAGACACCGCCTACACCGTCAGTGCGGCCGACCTATTGCAAGGCTTCAGCGACGTCGATGGAAACAGCCTGAGCGTCAGCAACCTGAGCGCCGACCACGGCGCCGTCACCGCCAACCCGGACGGCAGCTACACGATCACCCCGGCCGCCAACTACAACGGCCCGGTCAGCCTGAGCTACAGCGTCATCGACGGCCAGGGCGGCAGCATCGCGGCCAACCAAAGCTACACCCTGGCCGCCGTCAACGACGGACCGGCAGGCGCAGGCGCAGCCGTCCTGGCCCAAGGCACAGAAGATACCGCCTACACCGTCAGCGCGGCCGACCTATTGCAAGGCTTCAGCGACGTCGATGGAAACAGCCTGAGCGTCAGCAACCTGAGCGCCGACCACGGCACCGTCACCGCCAACCCAAACGGCAGCTACACCGTCACCCCGGACGCCAACTACAACGGCCCCGTCAGCCTGAGCTACAGCGTCATCGACGGCCAAGGCGGCAGCATCGCGGCCAACCAAAGCTTCAGCCTGGCCGCCGTCAACGACGCCCCGGCAGGCGCAGCCGCAGCCGTCTTGGCGGCAGGCAGCGAAGACAGCGCCTACACCGTCAGCGCAGCCGACCTGCTACAAGGCTTCAGCGACGTGGATAGAGACAGCCTGAGCGTCAGCAACCTGAGCGCCGACCACGGCACCGTCACCGCCAACCCAGACGGCAGCTACACGATCACCCCGGCCGCCAACTACAACGGCCCGGTCAGCCTGAGCTACAACGTCATCGACGGCCAGGGCGGCAGCATCGCGGCCAACCAAAGCTTCAGCCTGGCCGCCGTCAACGACGCCCCGGCAGGCGCCGCGACAGCCAGCCTAATCGCAGGCACGGAAGATACCCGCTACACCGTCAGCGCGGCCGACCTGCTGCAAGGCTTCAGCGACGTGGATAGAGACAGCCTGAGCGTCAGCAACCTGAGCGCCGACCACGGCACCGTCACCGCCAACCCAGACGGCAGCTACACCGTCACCCCGGCCGCCAACTACAACGGCCCCGTCAGCCTGAGCTACAACGTCATCGATGGACAGGGCGGCAGCATCGCGGCCAACCAAAGCTTCAGCCTGGCCGCCGTCAACGACGCCCCGGCCGGCGCCGCGACAGCCAGCCTAATCGCAGGCACGGAAGACACCCGCTACACCGTCAGCGCGGCCGACCTATTGCAAGGCTTCAGCGACGTGGATAGAGACAGCCTGAGCGTCAGCAACCTAAGCTCCGACCACGGCACCGTCACCGCCAACCCAGACGGCAGCTACACCGTCACCCCGGCCGCCAACTACAACGGCCCCATCAGCCTGAGCTACAGCGTCATCGACGGCCAAGGCGGCAGCATCGCGGCCAACCAAAGCTTCAGCCTGGCCGCCGTCAACGACGCCCCGGCCGGAGCCGCGACAGCCAGCCTAATCGCAGGCAGCGAAGACAGCGCCTACACCGTCAGCGCAGCCGACCTGCTGCAAGGCTTCAGCGACATCGACGGCGACAGCCTGAGCGTCAGCAACCTGAGCGCCGACCACGGCACCGTCACCGCCAACCCAGACGGCAGCTACACCGTCACCCCGGCCGCCAACTACAACGGCCCCGTCAGCCTGAGCTACAACGTCATCGACGGCCAGGGCGGCAGCATCGCGGCCAACCAAAGCTTCAGCCTGGCGGCCGTCAACGACGAAGAACATCATGATGAAGAACATGATGAAGAACATGATGAAGATCGTAATGAAGAACATGATGAAGACCATGAAGACGAAAGCAGTGGCGCCGATAATCACATTCTCAACGGCGGCGATGGTAATGACACGCTCAATGGCGGTAATGGTAACGACACTCTCAATGGCGGTAATGGCAAGGATACCCTAAACGGCGGCGATGGTAATGACACGCTCAATGGCGGTGCCGATAACGACACAATCAACGGCGGCGACGGCGTTGATCTTATCAGCTTTGTTGATGCGACAGACGGAATCACTTTCACTCTTGATCAATCGACGGGCGTTCATTCTACAGGCGCTCTTGCCGGAGGACTCGGCACCGATACCTATTCGAATATGGAAGGCGTCATAGGGTCGAATTTTAACGACACTCTAACCGGATCAAGCTCGAACGATACCCTAGTCGGCGGTTCTGGTAATGATACCCTCAATGGCGGCGCTGGCAAGGATAGCCTATTCGGCGGATCTGGAAATGACATCCTCAATGGCGGTGCTGGTAAGGATATTCTGGTAGGTGGTGGGGAATCCGATATCTTTAAGTTTAGTCATTCGGGGGGAGATAATGCGGACACAATTACAGACTTTCATGTGGGCAATACGGCTTCAGACAGCAATGCCGATGTTCTTAATCTGCATGACCTGCTGGTTGGTACTTCCGTAGAAGGTAGCTCAGATGCAAGTGTAATTGGGAAATTTGTGATGGCTACAGAAAGTGGTAATGATACCGTTATTAGCATTCACGCCGATGGTAAGAGTGGCTCTGAGGGCGTACCGGTAGTAACGCTTCAAAACGTTCAAACGGATATGAATACATTGTTAACAGACCATCAAATAGTGACCTAACGTTGCGGAGCAGAAATCTACAATGATTAGGGTAATTTAATTCGATCCCCGTTTGGATTTTTCAAATGGGTTTTTTTATGGTTATGGTTGATATTGTGCGTCACCTTTGCATTGCTTCGATGTGTTCGGCGGCCCCTGTTTATGTGGAGATGTCTGAAGTTTGATTCCTTTGGTTTAGGAAAAATCGCAAATAGTTGTTTATGATTAATATGTACCTCCTAATTAATCTAATGATTTCCTAATAGCATTGCGATGATTGACTGGTTGTCGCGAAATCAGGTTCACCCAAAGCGAGTCAAGCTCAGTCGGGCTTTTACTGATGATTAAATTTAACCGGTTTATATGTATCTTTTTATGGTTGGCAGCTTGCTTGTGGTCATCGTTGGCCGGCGCAACCGATGCCGTGGAATTGGAACTTGAGCCACCCATTACACGGAACTTACTCGATGAGGCTTTTAAACTGGCGAAAAATGCCTCCAAACAGTTGAGTTTATGGCGCGCGGCGGAACGGTATTGCCAAGCAGCCCGATTGGGTAGTACAGAGGCGCAGTATCAATTGGGTATGCTTTATGCGTTTGGTCAAGGCGTACCGCAAAACCGTGCGTTGGCAGCCGCGTTGTTTTCAGTGGCTGCCCAGCAAGGTCACTATCAAGCCCAAAATATGCTCGACACAGTACATTTTAGTTCATCCGAATTACCCGAATGCATGACTATTGAAGGCCGGTTACCAGAAAAGCCTGTATATTCCCGGTTTTCAGGCGATGGCACTTTAATTGACATTGAAAAGAGAATCAGCCGCTTGCCTGCCAGCAAAATGTGGATAGTTCATCTGGTAGAAACCATGTCACCCTGGTTCAAGGTGGATGCCCGCTTGGCCTTGTCCATTATCAGCGTCGAATCCAATTTCGATACCAATGCACGTTCACCAAAAAATGCGATGGGGTTAATGCAGCTAATCCCTGTTACCGCAGAACGGTTTAACGTGACAGACGCTTTCAACGCCACGCAAAATATTAAGGCCGGACTAACATATTTGAAATATTTATTGGACCGTTACGATGGCGATGTGGCGATGGTGGCTGCCGGTTATAATGCCGGTGAGGGTGCTGTCGCTCGTTATCACGGGGTGCCGCCATATCCTGAAACGCAACAATATGTAGCTAAGGTTTTAGGCCTTTATCGTAATTCGAAACATATGTCCACCCTGTAAAAGACCATCTATTTCGGCAAATGAAAGCCTTAGAGCAGCCGGTACATCTTGTTGACGGTTTACCGATGCCGATCTGTAAAATAGCCTGTGCTTATGGAAGCCAATGTTTCAAAGGCGAGGCCGCCTACGGTTATTGTGCAGCGAAAGATGAGAAATACTACGGTCTTGACGGGCCTGTTTTATCAGTTTTGAAGTCATTATTTGCGGCTATACTTTTGCCGCTGCCAATGTTGGCGAGCGCGATGTGTTCTAAGATATGACCCAGGAAGAGACTCAGGGGAATTGCCGATCGCTGATAAAGGCTATGTTCGCTTCAGTTTGGAAGAAGGGTTAGCAAAGCAGGAGATTGATTTATAAACGTGTTTGCGAAAAAACATGCACGACTCACACCTTAAAACGGCTGTCGATCAGTTGCTGAAAACCGGATGATTAGTTGAAGCCGTTATTGGGCAGTTGCCCGAACGTTTGCATATCGAAGAAGCTTGGGCGCGGGATATTCGTTATTAAATAATCTGCTGGGTAATCAGGCATTACATTTTGCAGCATTAGTTGAAGTTTGAAGTTTGAAGTTTGAAAGTTGAGCGTCGCGTACAATAATTTAAATTGATTGAAATAGGTTACTCAGGGCTAGGTATATGACTTTATCCAAACAGCTAATTATACTGATATCAGTACTTTTTTTAATGATCTTCAGTGTCAATTTCATTATCAGCGTTAATAACATGAGAAGTTATTTGCAGGTCGAATCCGAAGTGCACGCGCAGGATACGGCTACCTCATTAGGGTTGTCATTAAGTCCTTATATTGGCAATGAGTCTGATCCGGTTCTAAAAACCATGATGGATAGTATATTCGACATGGGTTATTACAAAGAACTCAAACTAGTTAATGCAGGAGGCCAGCCTCTGGTCACATTGACTAATAATAAAATGTTTGAAGATGTCCCGAGTTGGTTTGTTTCAATATTGCCAGTCGAAACAGTCGCAGCGAAAAGTGAGATTAACACAGGCTGGAGTATCGGTGGCGCCATAGAGGTGACGATAAATCCGGGATATGCTTACCTTAAGCTTTATCAGCAGGCTATGAGTGCATTCTATTATTCTCTGATGGCATTTATTGTATCTATTGCTTTATTGATTTCTGTTCTGCGGTTTATTTTATTGCCGTTAAAAAGGATAAACCAATTGGCGTTGGCTGTTTCTGACGGAAGGTATGAAACTATAGATCAATTGCCATGGACTATTGAGGTCAGGAATGTTGCTTGTTCGATGAATATAATGTCCAGAAAAATTGGCGAAATGATGGCTAATCTTAATACCAAGCTTGAGTCATTAGGCAAAAAAATGAATCTGGATGAGATAACGGGGCTAAAAAATAAAAATTGTTTTATGACGGACATGAAGCAATTGTTTATTGATAATAGCGAGGCCTTTATCTATTTAAT
This sequence comes from Methylobacter sp., assembly GCA_036561025.1. Lineage (GTDB taxonomy): Bacteria > Pseudomonadota > Gammaproteobacteria > Methylococcales > Methylomonadaceae > Methylobacter_A. Next base: position 7,983 of record DATBQB010000026.1, read on the forward strand.
AAAACTGGATGGTTTGGCTGTGATGGCTAAAGAAAAGGGCAGTGACGCTATTGATGAGTTTTTACAAGATTGCGCCAATAGTATGAAACATGCACTGGATAATTTTCCCGAAGAGCGGGCCGGTATTTATCATTTTTTTGGAGCGGAATTTGCTTTGCTGGTTAATAAAATTAGTGTGCAAGAGGCCGAGAGCCTAGCAAAGCGGTTGAGTTTAGTCTTGAGCGAATTAGGCTCAAAATATCACAAACCGGATATTGCCCATATCGGTGTAACGCCGTTTAATTCTTTAGATACAGCCGCAGGCATGTTGGCAGCAGCCAATGAGGCATTTGAACAGGCCAAGTTAATTGGCGCCAACACTTACTATATCAGGGAAAAGAGTAATCAGGCCAAGGATGTCGGCGAGTGGAAGACACTGGTTTTTAATGTGGTTGACAATGATGCGTATAAGGTTTCATTCATAGATCCGATAGAAAGCTTTCAAACCGGGCAGATATTAATGAAAGAGGCGTTTATTCAGATACTAGCCCCTGATGGGAGCCCCGTATCTATTGGAACCTTTGTTTCTATCGCTGAGAAATTCGAGAAAATTGTTGACTTGGATCAGAGTGTTATTGAAAAAGTCATTAATTTTATTGAGGAACAACATATCCAATACGCAATAGCTATAAACGTATCGATTCGAACCATTAAAAGCAGTATTTTTCTTTCTTGGCTGGCAACGAAATTGAATCAACATCAAGCTATTTCATCTCAACTTGTGTTCAGTTTCTCCGCTTATGCGGTCGCGAAAGATATTCAGGTTTTTAAAGAATTTATTAAATTTATCCATGCTCATAACGCGAAAGTAATGTTGAAACGTTTCGATACGCAATCGATGTCTCTGGAAACGGCGAGGTTATTGGAATCCGATTATATTCGTGTGACCAGAGAAATTGGTAATGGCGTTTGCCGCGATCCAGGTAAGCAAGCATTTATCGTAAGTATGAAAGAAATCGGCCAGTTATTGGATATTAGTGTGCTAGCTGAAAATATAGGTTCCGACGAGGATTATGAGGCTGTTAAATTAATGGGTATTGCTGGTGCAAGCCGCGATAGCAGCCAAAATAAGAATAAAGCCGACAAATAATGAATGACGCGGATATCATGCTTTTGCATGCAACCGCATCGTTTTTTATTGCAGGGTTTAGTTTTATCGTTCTTTGTGGAATATATTTGAAGTTTCGGGGATCTGGGCCAATATTTTGGTAAACAGAGCCTTGATAAGTAAAAATTTCTTGAAGCACAAGGAGTTATATGATTACTGATCGATTCACCACTACTAACCGAGTCACAACCCGGCTCAATATGGAGTGCCAATGGCCGCACCGATGCTGAAACATAAGCAGCCAGTTTTAAGAAAAGCTGTGGCTGTGCTGCTTTGCTGGTCGTATGCCCTCGTAGTTACAGCTACGATAGAGATTAGTGACGAGTTATTAAAGAAAATAAACAACAAATATGGTGAGCCCGCACAACAGCGTGTTATTCAGTGGCAAAAGCTTATGCGGACGGGCAAGGATTTATCCGATGAGGACAAAATAAAAAGCGTCAATGATTTTTTCAATCAAAACATTAAGTTTATCGATGATGCTGTAAATTGGGGCGTCGCTGATTACTGGGCTACGCCGCTCGAATTTTTGATGACCGGTGCCGGCGATTGCGAAGACTATGCCATTGCCAAATATTTCACATTACAAGAGCTTGGGATTAATGAAGATAAAATGCGTATTACTTATGTAAAAGCGCTGAAGCTTAATCAAGCTCATATGGTGTTGACGTATTTTTCCACTCCACAAGCTGTGCCGGTGGTATTGGATAATTTAGTTTCAACGATTGAATCGGCGACTAAAAGAACAGATTTATTGCCTGTCTACAGTTTTAATGGTTCCAACTTATGGCTGGCCAAAGCCAGAGGTGCAGGCCAACGTGTAGGCGGGACAGAGAAGTTAAGTTTATGGACAGATCTTAAACAAAGAATGCTGAATAATTCATTGTGATTTTGAGAATTATATTTTTCCGTCTTACTCAGTCTAAGCGTTTTCATATAGAAATTAAGTCAAAAATGCATCCTTTTTTGATTCATAAGCACTGTTGATTGTTTCGGTTACAACCAAAGTCAATATATTACAAAAATGCTTTAGTACCCGGTTATGCTTTGATGTCTGGAATGTGAAGCATCGTTTAGCTAACTGGATATGCTCCTAGAGTATAGCGTTAACGATTGTGAGTTAGTTTGAATTGCGATTAATAAGCGTATCCCAAAATACGTTGCTTTCTAGCGGAGCGGATTCCTGCGGCAATGTCACCCCAATAGATTGATTCAGCTCCCCCATACTGGCTAAAATGCGATAGGCGGCAAAGGCTTCGTCATATTTGGCATTTGCATAGGCGGTTTTCGCAATAAACATTTCATTAGCTGAATCCAGTAAATCCAGCAATGTACGCTGACCGATATTAAATTGTAACTGATAAGCCGCTTGTGTTTTGACGCTTGCTGCTGCGTGAAATTTAAAGAATTCCATTTGGTTTTTAATCGTCTGATGAGCAACCCAGGACAAACGCATGCTTTCGACAACCTGACGGTATGTGTTATCTCTAATGTCTTTTGCTTGGGCGATCAGGTATCCAGTTTCATCGCGCCTAGCTAAGTTTTTGCCGCCATTAAAAAGATTGTATTTAACACGCAGCATGGCTGATATATCTTCGTTTGGGCCTGGGACGCCACCAATATTTCTGTTGAAAATGCCGCCGCCTTCAAAATAAACATTCGGCAAATAAGCGGCTTTGGCTGTTTCATGTTGAGATATAGCGGACTCTATGTCTTCATTTGCAGACTTTAATATAGGGTGATTGTTCACAGCTTTTTCAATTGCTGTGTCAAGGTCCCCAGGTAGAAAGCCATTAGGCTCAGCGGGCATCTCAAGTTTTCCGGGTAATACCCCTGCAACTCGTTGATATGCCGTTTTTGCATCCAGCAAGTTGCCTTCTTCGGCGCGAACACTGGTTTGCGCTAAAGATAAACGGCCGCCGGACTGCTCAAGGTCGGCCTTCTTGCCTACGCCTTGCTCGCCGCGCAATTTGATTTGGTCATTGGTTTTAATATGAATAGCTAAGTTTTCTTCCGCTAGTTGCAGTAATTCTTCTCTACGTAAAACGTTCAGGTATGCTTCAACCAATTTTAAGCCGACAATCTCGGATCGGCCAAAGACACTGTAGGCTTTTGAATTGGTTCTGGCCTTTTGCCTTGCAACTTCGCTTTGTGTAGCCATTCCATCAAAAAGCATTTGCCGCACCATAAGGGAGCTCTCTTCTCGACTATATTGAGTTGTTCCTTGCTGTAACTGTGACCCAAATATTCGGGCGCGCGTCGTAGGGTTGTTGGACTGATCGAATCCATAACCGGCGCTTATGTCTATGGTAGGGAAATATCCGGCTTTAGCTTGATCAATTTCCTGCTCCACGGCCAATCGCTCATCCCTGGAGGTCATAATTTCCGGGTTTTCATCGATCGTTTGTTGTAGCGCCTCTTGTAGTGTTTGCGCGGAAACGACTGAAACTAATGCTATGCTGACAACGATACCGGTTATAACCGATTTTAATTTCATAGGATTTCTTTGAAGAGAATAGCTAGTTGTAACCGGTCTTGAATATCGAGCTTTTGAAATATAGAAGTTAGATGGGCTTTTACGGTACGCTCTGAAATATTAAGTAGAGAAGCTATTGCCTTATTGCTTCCTCCGGTACATATCATCTTGGCAACATCCCGCTCTCGTTGAGTTAGCAATTGTAGATTGTTATTTAGATGTGTTTTTTTAGATTGATTTGCTTGAGTATTTGTCAGGCTGACTAATTGTCCGATAACTTTAGGAATTAAATGCCGTTGAAGCCAAATATCGCCTTTAGATATGCTCGCTATTGCTTTAACTAGCACTGTGAGAGCATCTTCATGCTCGCAATAACCGGACATCCCGGAAACTAAGGCATGTATTTGTTTATCTTCAGACCAGTTGTGGCCGACAATTAATGATTTTAAGTCTATATCTTTAATCTGATTGAACACTGTATTATTAGAGTCCAATAAATCAGCATCAATGATGAGAACATCAGTCGGATTCAAATGAACAAAGTCGATAATATCGGCAATATTATTCACTGACCAGACAGTATGCTCTATTGAAAGCATTGTTTTCCATTGATCTGTCAAAGCAGGATTATTTGATAGAATTAATGTGCTGGCCACTTAAATTTACTCTTGTTTCATATTATATGAATATGGATCAAGTTATATGAATATGATCAAGCATAGATTAACGTTCACGGAGTGCGCGTTGTTGGGCTTTTAATATGGGTTTAAGCAAATAATCCAGAACGGATTTTTTGCCGGTTATAATATCGGCATCGGCATTCATTCCAGCAATAATACTAAGTTTTTCCCCATTTTTTTCTAGATAATTTTTGGTTGTCCTTAGACGGATCTGGTAGTAGCTTTTTTTATCTTCTTCGTTGATGATGGTATCGGGACTGATATGTTCTAGTTTTGCTTCTAGGCCGCCATAAATAGAAAAATCATAAGCGGTTAACTTGATCATGGCATCTTGACCAGGGCGTAGAAATGCAATGTCAGCGGGTCTTATGTCTGCTTGTACTAATAACTGATCATCAATAGGTACTATTTCCAATAGATCCATGCCGGGCTGAACAACACCCCCTATAGTCGTGATTTTAAGTTGCTTAACCGTACCTTTCAGCGGCGATTTGACACGGGTTCGGGTCACCCGATCCTTCATTGCCAGCAATGACTCAGCCGTTTGATCCAGTTCGGATTTGGTTTCATTAAGCTGCTTCATTGCATCGTTTTTAGAGTGGATTCTTAGTTCGTTTAGTTTGTTTCTTGACTCATCCAGAGACGCTTGTAGTCGCGGTATTGCCAATTTGGCGGAACTCAGCTCTCCGTTCAAGTCGTTGCTGCTGCGTTGCAACCTGATCATTTCAACTTCCGACATCGCACCTTGAGCAACCAGTGGCGTTGACATGTCTATTTCTTGCTTTAACATTTGATAGCTGCGTGCTATCTGATCCTCTTTTGATTTAAGCTCAACCAGCTCTTGTTCCCGTTGCAAGACTTGCTGTTGCAATATCTGGGTATTCGCTTCAAGTTGGGATTTTCCGGATTCATAGAGATGGCGGGTATGTTCGGCGTAGCTCGGATAATTATCGATGACTTCCTGGGGAATTGTTAACGCTTGCCCCGTTGTTTCAGCAGTTAAACGGGCTGTGTTGGCTAAAAGTTCATAGTATTTCAGCTTGGTTTCATTAAGCGAAGAACCAAAACGCACTTCATCCAGTTGCATTAACACCTGATCTTTTTCGACCAGATCGCCTTCTTTGACCATAATTTCCGAGAGTATGCCGCCTTCCATGTTTTGCACGACCTGAATATGGCTGGAGGGAATGATTTTTCCGGAGCCTCGGGTTATTTCGTCCAATGTTGCAAAGTTGGCCCATATTATGGCGATCATTAGGAAGAGAAAGGCCAGCCATAAAATGAGATGGCTATGAAACGATGCGCCGTATAAATTTGCGGCATTCACGTCAGTGATAAATTCTTTATCTTCCGATAATTGTTGTTGTTTTGATATCAGTTCGGAAATGCTTTTAAATTTTATTAAAAGTTGTTTTGCGGCCGTTTTAAAAATTTTCTTTATCATTATTTAGTCGCAGTTTTGTTTGTGGCATTTGCGCGATAGAGTTGACCTAGCTTAACCAGGTGTTTACATCGACACCTTAATTTGTCCAAGTTTTAACGCATCCAATACGTGTTCTTTAGGGCCGTCAGCGACGATATGCGAGTTATCCATAACGATAAGCCGGTTTACCAACGATAACAGAGCGGCTCTGTGTGTGATTAAAATAAGGGAGCGCGTATCGATATGGTTGCTAAAGCGTTGCTTGAAGGCTTCTTCAGTACTGTTATCCATTGAGTTGGTAGGCTCATCCATAATGTAGACTGGCGGTGCGAGCAGCAAGGCCCTGGCAATAGCAACGCTTTGACGTTGTCCGCCGGATAGTGATGCGCCCCGTTCGCCGACAGGCATATCGAAACCAGCAGGATGTCTGTTGACAAAGTGCGTGACCCCGGCGATTTCTGCCGCTTTTAGAATGGCCGGATCATCAGCAAAGCGCGAGCCTAAAACAATGTTGTCTTTTACGCTGCCGAACATGAGTGATATATCCTGAGGGACATAACCGAATTGACGGCGTAAATCCGAGGGATCGATCTGGCGGATATCGGTATCGTCAAGCAAAATGGAACCCTCCTGTGGTGCATATAAGCCCATAATGAGTTTTTCAATCGTGCTTTTGCCCGAGCCGATCCGGCCGATGAAGGCGACGCGTTCTCCGGCTTTAATTTTAAACGACACGTTTTCCAAAGCTTTGGTTGGTTGGCCAGGATAGCTGAATGTGACATTTTTAAATTCAATGTCGCCTCTAAACTTTGGGCGATGCAGGAATTTTCTGCCCAATTCACGTTCTACCGGTAGAGACATTAAGTGATTAACAGAGTCCAGCGAGGCCCTTCCTTGATGATAGCGGGTTAGTAATGAGGCAACCGAAGAAATAGGGGCCATCGCTCGACCGGTTAGGAGAGTACAGGCGATTAAGCTACCGGTTGTTAATTCGCCATCTGCAATTTTATAGACGCCTAAGATAACGACGACAACTGAAGCCATTTGCTGCAAGAAAACCGTCAAATTGACGGCAAGCGATGAATAAAAACGCGATTTCAGACCTAGTCGCGCAATTTGTCCGATGTTTTCCTCCCAGTGCCTTTGCACTTGGCCTTCCGCGCTGACTGTCTTTAGAAGTTCTATATTGGATAGCGATTCAACCAATATAGCGCTTTTTTGGGCGGAGTATTTGTAGGACTCCGAGATGGTCTTTTTTAAAGGCTTTTGTATGATGATGCCGCCAATAATCGCCAAGGGCAATAAAGCTAAAGGTATTAACGCCAGACTTCCGCCTATCATGGCAATGATAGCCAGAAAAATAAATAGAAAAGGCAGGTCGATCACGGTCGTTAATGTTGCAGACGTTATGAAATCCCGGAATGATTCGAACTCATGCAGATTGTTGGCAAAAGCACCAACGGATGCCGGCTTCGCTTCCATACGAATCCCCATGGCTTTTTCGAAAATAGTCGCGGATAAAATGATGTCTGAGCGTTTGCCTGCTGCGTCAATGAAATAGCCGCGTAGCGCTTTCATTATAAAATCGAAGGTAAAGACGATTGATACGCCGATGGCTAATACCCATAGCGTCTCCTCTGCATGGTTGGGAACCACCCGGTCATACACATTCATGGTGAAAAGAGGGGTGGCCAGCGCGAACAGGTTGATTAGGAATGTAGCAATGATGACCTCAGTATAAATAGGCCATGATTTATACATTACATCCCAAAACCAGTGGTTGACTTTGGGAGTGACAGAGCCGGAAGTTCTGTTATCGAATTTATGTTTAAGCTGAGTTAAAAATGCGGAGCCGGTATATTCTTTCTGTAGCACTTCTAAAGTAACTGTTTTTTCACCAATGTCGGTTTCAGGAAGAATAATGGTAAATAGGTTATTTTCTTTTTTGATTAGGACACAGGCTTTTTCATTATTTAAAAGCAAAACGGCCGGCAAAACCAGATCCGAGATTTTGTCGAGAGGGCGTTTAACCAGAGCGGCAGCCAAGCCGGCGCGTTCAGCGGCTCTGATGAATAAGTCAGGAGTTAATCTATTTTCAACTAAAGGCAATCCGGCAGTGAGTGAATCTGCTGAATGAGGGGTATGGAGTAGTTTGCAGATAGATAATAAGGCTAATAAAAGCGCGTCATCAAGCTTGGATGATATTGGCTGGCGCTTGGCAGGCAATTCTAGTATGGCTTGATCGGCAATCATATATGCTCAAATAGTATAAAAATTAAGAATATTGCAGATTATTCATGATATCGTGAAATATAGCACAAAAAAACTATTGTTTTAGAGCGTAACGCAATTAAATTATAGCGTGTCAGTTTAAATACAGCTTATAGCCATCCATTGCTAAGTATCAAAAGCATAACCGGGGTTGTCAGAGCATCCCACTGCTTTTGCAATATAATTTTGACTTCAGCGGTAACCGGCAAGACGCCGCTTAAAAACGCTGTTACAACCTTCCACAAGTGCGCCTATACCCGATTTGTACTGACTATGCTATCTTTAGCGGAGTTTACTGAACTCCATTTTGGACAACGTATCGCGCGGAAAATAACGAGCCTACTTTAGCCGTTACACTGCAAAATTAATAAAACCTAAACTATACTGGAAAATCAATGCCTTATGTTAGTCGAAGTGTTGCGGGAGCTATTGTTGGATTACATGATGTTCCTCCAGGGGGCGACTCGCAGTGGTTGGAGGTTACTGATCCCGAAGTGATTAATTTTTTACAACTCATGAGAACGCCTGAAAAGGTTAACCAGAAACTTTCCTCTACAGACTATGAAATGGTCCGGGTTATTGAGGATTTAGTCGATCTATTAATTGAAAAACAAGTATTCATTTTTACCGAATTACCGGAAGCAGTGCAGGAAAAGCTGAGTGCCAGAAAGCATCTTAGAAAGGATATGCAGTCACTGAATAATTTGATAGGCGGAGATGACGATATTTTTTGTTAGCTTTTGTTTTTGCAAGCATATCCAAATCCGTTTTCAAGATTTAAGCAGGGCATTTCTGCCGCATTCAAAAATTTAAAAAAGAGCTCTTCCTTTAACGCAAGTTAGCGCTATCTATAGCGACCATAATCAATGCTGATTTGGCGGTAGGGAATCGGGTTCGCCAACACGCAGATGATATTTAAATAACGAGAAACTACGACATGATGCAAAAAAGAACAGCTCACCAGATCGCCGATGTGCTGATTGAGGCTCTGCCTTATATCCAGCGTTTTAAAGGCAAAACCATCGTGGTTAAATTCGGCGGCAACGCCATGGTTGATGAAGAGCTTAAACACAGCTTCGCACGGGACATCGTGTTGATGAAACTGGTCGGATTAAACCCGATTGTGGTTCACGGCGGAGGCCCGCAAATTGGCCAGCTGCTGGAAAAACTGGGTAAGACCACCGGCTTTATCGACGGCATGCGCATCACCGACAGCGAAACCATGGATGTAGTTGAAATGGTGCTGGGCGGACTGGTCAACAAAGAGATCGTCAACTTGATCAACATGCACGGCGGTAAAGCGGTCGGCTTGACCGGCAAGGACGGCAATTTCATTCGCGCCAAAAAACTGCACCTTACCCCCCGCGACAGCCTGCCCCCCGAGATTATCGATCTGGGCCATGTCGGTGAAGTGAGCAGCATAGACCCCGCGGTTCTCGATATGCTCGGAGGCAGCGATTTTATCCCGGTTATTGCACCGATCGGGGTCGGCGATGACGGGCATTCCTATAACATCAATGCCGATTTGGTTGCCGGAAAAATTGCCGAACAGTTAAAAGCCGAGAAGTTGATTTTATTGACCAATATACCGGGCATACTGGACAAGCAGGGAGCGTTGCTGACCGGCTTGTCGATTAAAAAGACCGAGGAGCTTATAGCTGACGGTACTATTTCCGGCGGCATGATCCCCAAAACCCGCTGCGCTACCGATGCGATAAAAGGCGGCGTCACCAGTGTGCATATCATTGATGGGCGCGTCGATCATGCGGTGCTGCTGGAATTGTTTACCGACCAGGGTGTTGGTACTTTGCTGCTTAAGGGGTAAGAATTTTCACCACGAAGACACGAAGAACACGAAGGAAAAGCTAGAGGGCCGGACAGGGTTGCAAACCTCGCCCCGCTTGGAGGCGTAGCCGAAACCCATTACACACTGTTGATTAAGATGGGGTTCGCTGCCGCTCTACCCATTCATGCGCTATGCTGAGAAAGCTCTGCCGTGACACCGTTTGTACTTGCTTCCGCTCCCACAAATGCACAAGCTATGAGCACGCAACCCTTGGATCAGCATATTTTGAATGAGACTTTGCATTTCTAGCAGAGGTTCGATTTCATCGGCTGGGATACTCACGTAACCTTGCATATGTGCTCTTTTGCCACGATTCTTGACTTTTACAATGTCCTCAGAAACCTTAATAAAGTGATGAATCAATGGATCATCTCGGAGAGGACTGCGAACATTGTCCACAGTAATACCGCGATATACACGTTTGGGATCAGGAAGAAAAAGGATATTTTCCTCGCAGTCTTGCTTTGGCGTAATTTCCTTCAACTTTCCATGGGAAGAGCGCCAAACAGCATGAAACTCAGCTTCGATTAAGACATGAGGCCATTCCCAAAGCTGCCAGCCATACACAATGCTACCGCAATCCCTTTTGATCTTGGCCTCAACATTTGAAAAGCACTCGTTAACTATCGCCTCAGCTTCTGGTTGAACCTGTAGATAGATCGGTGTTTGACCGGGAGCTAGCTTGGAAGCCAAACTAAGTAACTGCTTGGATATTATCGGTGGAGTCTGCGTTTGCATTGAATAGCTGAGCCCTCAAGTTTGATTTAACCGGCCTGCGCAGCTTTTCGTGCAGGTCTAGTAATAAGAGGTAGTGCATAGGGTGAGCTGAGGAACGAAGCCCATAAATCTCGAACGATGAGCTTCCTCGCATCAGCCCATTGTATAACTAAAAATCTTCGTGCTCTTCGTGTCTTCGTGGTGAATTTATATAACACCCGTTATTTACCCACAGCCCCCTCAATAAACGGCCTAAACGCCGACCTAATATCACGCACTTTCTGGCTAGCGCAAAGCTCAATACCCAGCGACGATTCCCGGCAGTGGATATCCAGAAAAAGCTGCTGTTTTTTATGCTCATCCTCTATTTTTGAGACCGACAAACTCAAATCGTTGTCGTTCGCAGGAGCCCGGCCCATAATCAATTTGTCGGTATCGGTATCAATCGGTGTTGTGGCATTGGCTTTGATAAACTCATGCGCGCTTGACCAAGCCTTGGCGCAAAGCACATCGTTTTCGCAGGCATACAGGCCAATTTCATCGGCGATATTCGGTTGTGCAGTTTTATCAGCCGCTTTTGATGGATCTGTATTTTCCTGGGTTAGGAATTTAAAGCGCTCAATGTTGGCTTCAAACTCGGCCTTGGTTCGACTCTTTTTTTCGATTTGTTTATTGATTTCAGCATAAGCGACTTGTATCTGCGCTTCTGTTTGCTTGATTTCGTCGAGCAAAGTTTTTGGAACTGTTTTGCCGTTACGCTCGAGTTCTGCTGCTTTCTTTTGTTGTGTTTCCAGTTGGCTCTCTACGCGTTTTAAGTTGCCCTGCGCCACATTCCGTTGCGCATCCAAAGATTGCATGGTTGCGTAAAGACTCGCTTCCATGTCCTTCAGATTACGGAAAGTGCTGAGTAGCACTTTGTCGTTAGCGGCTTGCTGCGCGATGATTTTTTCTTGGGCTTTTTTAAGGGCATTCAGCCGATTAGCGATAGCCTGCTGTTCCTTGGTTTTTTCCTCTTCGGTGACTTCAACAACACGGGCTTTTTCGTTTAGCGATTCCCGGCGGTATTGGGATTCTTCCGGCGGCACCTGATCGGAGAATTTGGTTTCGCCATGCTCATCTACCCACTTGTACATCTTTTTGGCATACGCCGACTGACTGCAGCATAGGAAAAGAGAACAGATTAATAAAATACTGGCTGAAAAAGGTCGTGTTTGCATGGCTGACTAAATGATTTTTCAAGAAAAATAAATTATATTGTAAAGATGGCAGATATGAAATTTTATTGCCTTGCCTATCAAAACAGCTACAAGGAAATATCAAATTGCAGGGGATGCGGTAGGGGAGGCAGTTTTTTGGGCGAATGAATGGCAATGCGTTTTTCCCGCCCGGACTCGCCTGAAATAAGTTTACAGGCTGATTTAGGGATTCCAAACTCATCGGCTATAAATGCGATCAGATGCTGATTGGCTTTGCCGTCGATCGGAGCGGCCTTGATTCTCAGCTTCAGCCGGTCGCCATGCAATCCCGCCCATTCGTCTTTGCTGGCCTTGGGTTGAACATGGAGATTCAGGGTCAAAACTCCATGTTCCCAATGGTACCAGTTCAACCGATCAGACTGGCTAGTTGATGTAGCGGCGGCAGCAGGACCATTTTCGCCAGTTGCAAAAGCATTAACGCGGCCAAAGGCGACAAATCTATGCCCCCCAGATCGGGAATGAATTTGCGGCAGAGGCCCAGCACTGGCTCGGTCAGGCTGTATAAAATAGACGATGCGGCATTAAACGTACCGGGATTCATCCAGCTGAGTATGGCTCTGGCGAACACTGCGTAGATGAATATATTGATCAGCAACGAAACCAGTTGGGTCAACGATAAAATGGTTAATGCGCCGATGCTGATAGCGACGCCTTTCAGCAGCAATATGGAAAAATCGGCCAGCATTTGCAGGGAGAGCACCAGCACCAGCGAGGAGGTATCGATCTTTCCGATAGACGGCACAAAGCGGCGCAGCAGTTTTAACGGCGGATGCGTTGCCTTGACCAGAAACTGGGAGATAGGATTGTAAAAATCGGCGCCGCACCATTGCAACAAAAAACGCAGCAAAACAGCCAAAATATACAGCGAAAATAGCGAGTCGATTATAAAAATCGCCGGGTCGGTCATGTAACTCGAATCCATTATGAATTCTCCATTTGTTTAGACATTTCAATAGAGCGGTCTCGTGCCGCATGTAACGCTTTTGATACCAGTTCGACAAAACCGCCTTGCTCAAAAGTCTCTATAGCCTGTTGCGTGGTGCCGCCGGGTGAAGTGACGCGTTTACGGAGTTGCTCCGGCGATTCGGCTGATTCCAGCGCTATTTTGGCCGCGCCTAGTGCTGTTTGCTGCACCAATAAACGCGCAGTTTCTTGGCTCAGGCCCAGTTCCAAAGCGGCTTTTTCCATGGCTTCCATTAACAGGAAATAATAAGCGGGACCACTGCCGGAAACGGCGGTTACCGCATCCAACTCGGCTTCATCTTCGACCCAGAGCGCAATGCCGACCGCACGTAAAATATTTTCCGCCAAGTCGCATTGCTCAGCCGTTACCTTATCGTTGGCATGCAATGCGGTAGCGCCGGTCAACACCAAGGCCGGTGTGTTGGGCATGCAGCGCACGATAGCGGTATCAGCGCCTAACCAGCGGCTCAAGCTGTTTTGGTTAATACCGGCAGCGATTGATACTACCAATGATTTTTTTTGCTGAATCAGTGCGGCGATGCTTTGCGCTACAGCACTCATTGTCTGCGGCTTGACTGCCAGAACCACGACGTCAACCGCGTTAATGATGTCGTCATTGTTTGCCGATGTGTTTACGTTTAGCTGTTTTTTGAGGTTTGTCAGTGTGTCCTGGTTAATATCCGACACCCAAATCTGTTCAGGAGCATGGCCGCTGGCAATCAATCCGCTGATCAGGCTGGACGCCATATTCCCTCCGCCGATAAAGCCTATCTTATTTGTTTTCATGATTGTTAGTATGTTTGTTGAGTTGAAAGTATTTTACCCTATATAAGGTCAGTGTGATAAATCACAAGGCTTTTAAGCTGACAAGCTGTGCTACAGTACGCGCATCAAACGATAAACCCAACTATTAAAATAGAACGCAGATGCCAAAAGTAGGCGCCTGCGTTCCATTGTGCCTATATGATCGAAACCATTTACATCGAAGAAGCCATCCTGCAACACCCACGTGTTTTGGATATAGTGGCGCGGTTTCCGCAAGCGAGGAAAATAGCCTGCGGTCGTTACGGCGAAGTATTTAACCCTAAAGCGCAAAATTTCCGTCTGCAAAAGCAACAGCCGGCTTTGATTCTTGCGGAAAAATATAAAAACTTTGCCTTGCCGGCACCTTTGGGATACGGCATTGGAGCGACAAGGAATTATTATTTCTCGCATATGCTCAACTGTCTGTATGACTGCCGCTACTGTTTTTTGCAGGGCATGTACCAGTCGGCGAACTATGTGCTGTTCGTCAATTACGAAGATTTTCAGCAGAACATATGGCAGCTGTGCACCGAATCGCCTAGCGAAAGTCTGCATTTTTTTTCCGGCTACGATTGCGACAGCTTGGCTTTAGAGCCGGTAACCGGCTTTGCGGAACAGTTTCTGCCGTTTTTTGCAACGCTGCCCAATGCCTGGCTGGAATTAAGAACCAAAAGCACCCAAGTCAGAAGCCTGCTAAATCGAGAACCGCTGCCCCGCTGTATTGTGGCTTTCAGCTTGTCGCCGGATCAAATAGCCGAAAAAGTCGAAGCTAAAGCGCCATCCGTACAGCGCCGTCTGGATGCGCTGTGTAAAGTACAGGAACAGGGTTGGCAAATAGGGTTGCGCTTCGATCCGCTGATTTATCAATCCGGCTATCAACAGCAGTACCGGCAACTGTTCGAGCAGGTTTTCTCCCGTATCGATTTAAGCCTACTGCATTCGGTCAGCCTCGGCGTGTTCCGGCTACCGGAGAACTTTTTTAAAAAAGTGCATAAACTTTATCCTGAAGAAAAACTTTTTGCAGGGCCCTTGATCAACCAGAGGGACAGTCAGCAAGGCATGGTTTCTTATAAGCACGAACTGGAGCAGGAGATGATGAACTACTGCTCCGAACAAATCTTAAATTACATTCCAGCAGATAAGTTTTTCCCATGCATGTAATTTCGCGCAAGCATTCTATTCACCACGAACGACTGCGGGGATGCAGGAGGTAGAGCAACGCATGGAGCAGTTGCCGAGACACGAAGTTTATTTCTTCGTGTCCTTCGTGTCTTCGTGGTGATAATTTTTAATGAGAAGTTAGTTATGAATTCTATTAAACGCACAGTTCTGGTGACCGGAGCCAGTTCCGGCATAGGCCGCGCCATAGCCAGGAATTTATTGCAACAAGGGCACCATGTCATTGGCGTGTCCCGCGATCGCAGCAAGTTTACCCGGCAGATGGATAATTTCAGTTCCGTACAACTGGACTTAAGCCGGTTAAACGAACTGCCGCAAAAAATCCGCGAATTGGAGCAGGCGTTCCCTGAAATCGATACCGTGATTTTTTGCGCCGGGCGAGGGCAGTTCGGTTCGGTGGAAGAGTTTTCCTACGGACAGATTGAAGACCTGATGACCCTAAATTTTACCAGCCAGGCCTTTTTGGTTAGAGCTCTGCTGCCCGCGTTAAAGCGCAAAGACCACGGCGACTTGATTTTTATCGGCTCGGAAGCGGCTCTGAAAGGCAGCCGTAAAGGTGCGATGTATTGCGCCGCCAAGTTTGCGGTGCGCGGTTTCACCCAAGCCTTGCGCGAAGAGTGCGGCAAAAGCAACGTGCGCGTTTGCCTGATCAATCCCGGCATGGTTAAAACTGCGTTTTTTGAACAATTGTCTTTTGAGCCGGGCGATGATCAAAGCAACTTTATTGAGCCGGAAGATGTCGCCGAGGCAGTGTCCTACGTGCTTAATTCGCGGGCGCAGATAGTGATCGATGAAATCAATCTGAGCCCTTTGAATAAGGTCGTGAAGTTTAAAAAGCCATAATTGAAAAATGGATAATTTTGAGGCGGCAATCTGTTTGCACGAGGGATTGTTTATTTTGCTTGCTGCCTGAAAATATCCAGGCGTTATCCACGGTCAGCGTTTCTTCTGATTTACGAAGTGGATAATAAATTGAGCGAAAAGATTATGAAATTTAAAGAATCATGATCCAAACAGAGGGGGCAATGAGCTTCTTCCTGGGGGCGTAACGCCCGTTAATTTATGATAATTTAACAATTATGGATAGGAACTCCATGCCGCTTAAATGCCCTCCCTTGTTAAGTACTCATACAAAATTAATCTGGTATTTTCCACCGAGGTTTTGGAAGATTCCTGAAGTGCATTCTGTAGGGCTTCAAAACTGACATAAGCTTCCCACGGTAGCCATTCATACTTGATCTTCTTCCACACAGTTTAGCTCGGGTGAATAAGGGGGCAAGAACCACACCCACACGCGTGCCAGCAGCCAGTCCACTTGACCCTTTTTGTGAAGGGGCGCATTGTCCATGACCACCACGGTCAGCTTGTCAGCTGGGCAGGACACTGGATAAACCCCGCCATCGTTTTGGCACCGTGGCCGAGGTGGCCGTGGTTTCAACCGGATGAAAATACCCCGTGCCCTGTCGGTTCATCAGACCGATCACGTTCACGCGTACCGGCACATTCGCCGGTAGCGCCCGTGTGCTGCCCCGCTTTTGCCAGGCATCCGGTCACTGCCATTAAGTTAAGAAAAAAGCTCCCTCTCCTGCTGGATGCCTACATGGATGTAGGTAGTAGAGCACCAACAGTAGGCGCTTTAGGCGATGCAGGAGCAATTGCCGAGAGGGTTGGAGTGACGACTGCACGGACAGATATTTGCTCCTGCAATACCTGCATTCCCACGTCCATGTGGGTTATGCAGGAGGTAGAGCAACGCAGGGAGCGGTTGCCGAGGAGAATAAAAAATAAGGCAAAAAACTTTATTTGATCCCCTCATCCTAACCTTCTCCCTGAAGGAGAAGGGACTGTCTATCCATTAACTTAATGGCAGTGAGGCATAAGGTACGCACGAACCGGAACTGAAGCCGCTTTCATCCAGATAGAAGGGTTCAATGTTTCCGGCGGCTTCCTGCTCTTGAAAGGCTTTCAATACCCGCTGGCCTTCCATCAAACAAGGCCGGATCACATTGCGCTTTGATACTGCGTCGGCAACGCTTCCAAACCCAATGGCGCTCTTTTAGCCAACGTTTGACAGTTGCGAAGGAAATCAGCTTTCCCGTTCGCTCGTGAAACCGATCCGGCAGCGCTTGTTCTAAATCGGCTTCCAACGCTGCCACATTCGCCTCTGTGCGGACGTCCAGGATGAGTGCGATCACGCAACCCCATTAATCCTACTGTGTCCCAGGCCGTCAGCCAAGCGGATGCAGGACCATCACGCATCGGAACATATCCCGATAATCTTTATTACCGCGATGAGCAATAATGACGCTCGCCTTAAAGGATTTGAATTGGGAGCGATAGATTTTGTTGCTAAACCGATTAATCCTGAAGTGTTAAAGCCGCGTGTCCGCAATTTTATGCATTATGTGGAGCTGAATAAGCAGTTGCAGGCCGAGTACGATGCAATGCAGGAGTTAGCGGAGCTTAGGGAAGATCTGAAAAATATCATCCGCTATGATATGAAACAACCGTTAGCTGAATTGATCGGGCTGATCCAGGATTTGGTTGATGAGGCGTCTTTAAATGCTAAGCAGATCAACAAATTGCGAACAGTTGAAGAAAATTCTCTGCAAACGCTCAATATGGTCAATTTGTCTTCGGAGCTTTACAAAATCGAGACCGGCATTTTTCAGTTAGATGCCCAGCCGGTCAATATCGACAGTATCCTGCGGCGCATAGTCGAAATTTTCCGCAATACCTATGCCGCCAAGCAGCTTAATCTGGCAATATCGGCAGAGGAACCCCCCAAAAACCTGGGCGACGCGATGCTCTGCTATTCATTGCTCAATAATTTACTAAAAAATGCCTGCGGCGAGGCCGCGCCGGAAAAAAGTAGCGTGCTTGTCGCCGTAGTGAATGAAGATCCAATACAGATTATGATCCGGAACAAGGGCGTGGTTCAGCAGAGTATGCGTGACGGCTTCTTCGACAAATTTGTCGCTCAGCAGAAGCCTACCGATGCTCGCCTTGGATTTTACTCAGCCAAGCTATTTACCGAAGCTCAAAACGGCAAAATCGCCTTGAAAGTTTCGGAAGAGAAGAATCTGACTACGATTTCGGTCAGCTTGCCGCGGTTTAAAGCTGAATTTGAACACTGAGTGTCACAGTTCGACCCAAACCGGCCTTTTACCATAGCTGTTTGATCGGCTGGTTATTGCCGGGTAGCAGCCTTCGGGTAAGGTAAGAAGAAACCGTATATACTTTAAACGGTCAGGTTTTCGGTTTTTTCAGAAAACAGTTGGAATTTCAGGGTCATCAAAGTTTGCATATTCGCTTTGAAACGAGTACCCAGTATCGGCGATACAGGTATCGATGCTGTTTCTGAAAGCGTCGAACTTATCGTAGTGAGTGCTATACAACACTTCCTTTTTGACGAAGCGCCACAGCCGCTCGATCAGGTTCAGGTTTGGAGAGTAAGGAGGCAGATAAATGAGT
>DATBQB010000027.1:0-3907 GCA_036561025.1 Methylobacter sp.
AAGCGGAACTGGGATATCTCAATCCACGTTTGCCGTTCGAGACAGGCCGGTCCTGTGATACTTTGTTCTGAGGAATGGCGAACCATGGCATATGATTGTCGCGTTTACAGAATTCTCATCGCGTCCCCATCGGACGTAGAGGAAGAACGGAAAATCGCCGTGAGGGTAATCCAGGAATGGAATGATCTGAACTCATACACTCGCAAAGTCGCCCTTCTACCGTTACGTTGGGAAACCCACACTGCGCCCGAATATGGAACTCGTCCACAAGAAGTAATAAATCGATCCATTGTTGACCAGTGCGATTTACTCTTGGGAGATTTCTGGACACGCATGGGATCGCCTACTGGCATCGCTGAAAGTGGGTGGGAATTACTGGAAAACCGATAATGCTCTACTTTTCCAAGGTTGGAATTGACCCGGATACGCTCGACCTACCCCAACTCGAAAGGTTAATGGAATTCAAGAAGAAAACATATCCAAACGGCCTTGTCGAAACTTACAAGACAATTGTTGAGTTTAAGGACAAGCTTTCAAAGCAGATCGAGCTAAAGGTGAGGGATCTTCAACTTAATGAAGCGTCTGGAAAGCTTCCCCTGTCGCTTGAATTTTTGTCGCCTGAGAGCGGAAAGCCTGTTGGTAATATGTTTAACTATGCTATTGACCACTATATCGTGAGTGATTTTGCTCGTCTAGTTCTTCTGGCATCCGAAAGCTTTACGTTGAATTGGAAGCTAGCACCACGTTCTAATAGCATAGAACTTATGACATCTCCTCCAGGAAAAGAACACGATATTACTTTCACTCTCTTTTCTACTCATGATATGTTCACTTGGAAAAAGAGCCGGTCCGCGCGTTGGAAAGATTTAAAGTCTAAGCTCACAAAATTCGATACTGACAAGTTTCTCCATAGGGCAGATCAAGGATGGAGACTATCTTTCGAATGGGAGGCCATTCAGCCGCAACGAACACGCCTTATTAAACCAGTATTTAATATATATATAGTCAAGAATCCACAAGGCTTTCGTTTAGTGTTAAAGTGTTTGCGGATTCTTTTCCTGAACCTTTGGTCCTTCAGGCCGAGGTGAACATCGAAGCAAGACAAAGCGACATTGAGCTGAAAGACATACTACCCGAGTGGGAGAAGCTTCTTCAGGACAGTGAATCCGAAGAAGTTGGGCCCTAATTTCGGAGCGGAGTGTTTGGCACATTCGCCATCGGCGTCGCCAACTCCGTCCTAAATGAGGCCAACCATCGGCGTCGCATCACAGGGAACCTCGGCAAGGCGCATTACCGGTAAGGCGCACTACCCCGTTGCGCCTCATCCCACCGGCAGGTCATGATCGGGTATCGCCAAATCAGCATGGATTTGGTGATCGGATTTCTCGCCCGGAACAGGAACGGCGGCGAAGGTGATGACCTCCTACCTATTCTCAAGTTTGGAGCAGGAGTCCCAAGGAAACAGGACACCCGTTGGATAGGCGCGAGACGTTAGAACACCAAGGGAACAGTCCCCCCGACAACACTTCGAGACGATTAATTACGCAAACCATCGATACGGTGATTTCTAGTTAAATAATGACAAATTCGCTTAAATATCGCTATTGTATTGAAGCCTATCGCTAGGGCAATTGGTAATATATAACGTGCCGCACGCCCAAACATAAATGCTAAAACAACCACGATAGTCCACAAACAATCGATGACCTTCATCGCATAAATCTTCAAGTGGATTTTTGGATCAGGGATAATGTGTGCGGTCATGACACTTGCTGCCTTTTCGCCGGACCAACGAATACCGATTCCGGCATTGCTCTCATAGATAACTGGGGCTGAAGAGTGGTTTGGAAACTGCCCTCCGGGAAAAATTAGAGTCGTGGACCTTCTCGATGAGTCCTTTGGGTCTATTCCACCCGTGCATGAAAACCGGGTGTCGGCGAATCCGCTTGGGCTTCGCCACTGCTCTTCTCGCCCGGACCGGGAATGGCGGCGACGCCCCTTGCCAATTTCTTCAAATCGAAATGTCGATAGGTCGATGCGACTGAACGTCCTGCATGACCCTGTATGGCGTGGGCGAGGCGATCTTGGAAACCCGTGTTCAACGCTGCCGTCTTCGACCAATGCCGAAGCGCATGGTTGGGAGCCTTTCGTGGATCGTCGAATCCTTGTTCTCTGATCCACTCCGCCACATGATTTGATAACGCTTTCGATGCATGTCGTCTGTTCGGGTCGCCAGAACTCCTTAGGTAAAATAGCGGACCCGGCCCTTGCGCCTTCACGAAATCCAAAAAACCATCTTCGATCAGAACCGGATGGAGCGGCACCTTTCGTTCACTGTTGGGCGTTTTGAGGCTTCCGCCATCCCGTGCCGCTTTAATTTCCATGAAGTGAACGCCGTTCTCGTTTTTGATTCCTTCCGCCCATAGTTGCGCCAACTCGCCGAATCTTGCCCCACTTAACGCGACTAGCCAAGGGAGCCAGCGTCGTGCGGCATTGGTCTCTTTTCTTTGCGAGCAATAGAGGTCTAGCGGCGTATTAGATTCGCTCAATTTTTTGATGCCCGTATAACTCCTTATTTATTGTTTGAATTAGTAGTCCGCTTACTTCGATGTAATAAGTTTTACGATCAGCGTCGATGTCTACTTTATAGGTTATATCACCAAGCGCCCTCCTCGCTGCGTTGAAATTCGTGGTACCCATTAACATTTCTGTCGTCAT
Source organism: Methylobacter sp. (assembly GCA_036561025.1). Classification (GTDB taxonomy): domain Bacteria; phylum Pseudomonadota; class Gammaproteobacteria; order Methylococcales; family Methylomonadaceae; genus Methylobacter_A. The sequence continues at coordinate 2,719 of DATBQB010000027.1, forward strand.
ACTAGTTTTTCCAAGCGCCCGTCCGATTTCAGGGATGGTTATATTTTCCCATTGGACATGACATAGGCACCTATTTTTAGACTCACTTATTGTCCTAATTCCAGTAAACTTTGCCTCTTCCATACCTTTCTTTGCGAAAGCGTCAAATTGTTGTTGAGCAACTTCATTGCTTATAATGTGTGCTGCTTCTTGATACTTGACTTCCTTCACAAAAGACGATGCATTCGGCATGTATGCCATCATCACATGGATTTGTGCACCAGGGACCGAAACGATCATCCCCAACATTCCTTGTTTGAGAGCATGAATGATTTGAGGGTCCGAACAAGAAAACGAGCTTGCCTTCGATGACGGTTCAGAAGTGCTGGGATTCATGAGATTGTAAAAACCAATCGAGGAAAGAACGCAAATCAAGATACTCGCCTTCAACTTTAATTTTGCATCCTCATCATTCGTCTCCTTCCAGTAGGAGTACACGGCAAACGGCAAATATAGCACCCCTAAAAACAGGGGTCCAACGATATACCAAAACCAACGTTCTTTGAGGCCCTCCGGGTTTTCTTTGATTGTGAGCATAACACGCACCCGTCATGAGAATTACTCTCACTCCCCCACAGCCACCGACACCATTTACGGCAACACAGCAGCAATGTTTATGTGGAGCTGAAGAGGTGTTTGGAAACGGCCCCCTTGGGAAAAATTCGGGCCGTTGACCTTCCCAATGAGTCCTTTGAGTCTCATCCCACCGGCAGGTCATGATCGGCTATCGCCATGGATTTGGTGATCAGATTTCTCGCCCGGAACGGGAATGGCGGCGACGCCCTTTACCAAGAATTTCAACAAGCGTGGCCTCGCCGCGTTTGCCGAGAAATCTAGATCACTCCATTGATTGCAACATGCAAGGAGGGAGCGATGGAACAGAAGATAATGCTCACGCTCGCCCGCGCCGACGCGGAAGGGCTTGTCAAAAGTCTCCGACACCGCAAGCAGAGGCTTTGCGATATTAAACAGGAAATCTGCGAGCCCGAAGACGACTTTGAACGAGAAGAATTAGGGCCTAGACCCATAAAAAGCTTGGCTCGTTGATCTGGTTGTGATTCACGGTTTCCGAAAGGAAACGCCGATGATTCTCGACCAGTTCTGGCTGACGGACGCGCAGTTTTCGAAGATCGCGCCGCATCTTCCCACC
>DATBQB010000028.1:0-192662 GCA_036561025.1 Methylobacter sp.
GACATCCCATCATAAAGTTCGTCCAGTTGTTTTTCGGTCAGTTCGAGGGTAATCATGGGCATTCAGTGCGTTAGTTTTCTGCTCTTTTACAATATTTTCGCCAAATGTAAAACCGAAAAATAGACCGTTCGGAGTATATAACGCGCTGATAAATAAAGTTGTAGCGTCGTTGTGTAATAGCTGTTTTTAAAATAAATGGTATTTATTTTCTATATATTGATTGGCGGATTGCCATAGTGTTCTTGTAAACACTGAATTTTACAAAGTTAAGCTGAGGATTAACGCATAATAAAAATTACCTTACAATTAATGTTTATTTGGGCTGATGAAAATTCTCAAAATGATTAAAATAGGCCAAAGTAATAAAAACTTCTGTCGCGGCTGATTTCTCAATTAAGTAACTTACCGAAATGTATGTTATTTCGGATGCTGAATATCGGTAAGACCTATGAGCAAAAGAAATTTTTCCATTGAGATAATTCCTTTCTGCCCACGATGCCATCGCTGCAACAATAATTTAAGAGATAGATTATGAAAATCAATATGCCGGTAACCAACGTGGAATATAAGCTTAAAGAGACTGATTCCATAGTATCCAAGACCGATTTAAAGGGGGTAATTACCTATATTAACGAGGACTTTCTGCGCATTAGCGGCTTCACCAAAGCAGAACTGATCGGCGCCCCGCACGATATAGTGCGGCACCCGGATATGCCGCCGGAAGCATTTGCGGATTTGTGGAAAGCATTGAAAGAAAATCGCCCGTGGACCGGACTGGTAAAAAACCGCTGTAAAAACGGCGATTTTTACTGGGTGCTGGCCAATGCCACACCTTTTTATGAAAACAATCAACTGGCCGGTTACATGTCGGTGCGCAGCAAACCCAGCATCGAACAAATCAATGCGGCAGATGCCGCTTATCGACTATTTAAGGAAGGCAAGGCAGGCAACCTGAAAATCCAGGACGGGAAAGTCGTCAAATCAACTTTTCTGGGAAAATTTAATCCATTCAAGAGTCTCACGATCAAAAGCCGTTTAATTAATGTTATCGGCTTGCTCAGCATATTGATGGTACTCATTGGCGGCATGGGCTTGCAGGGTATGGGCAAGGCCAATGAAGGGCTACGCACGGTGTATGAGGATCGCACAGTGCCTATGAACCAGATATGCTTTATCAAAGAACTGCTAATGGCCAACCGTCTGAGCGTTACCGCCGCCTTGCTTACGCCAACAGCTGAGGTGATCCAGAAAAATACCGCTGAAGTGGAACAAAACATCGCGGCAATAAGCAAGACTTGGACGGCGTACATGGCCACTTATTTAACCCCCGAGGAAAAAAATCTGGCCGACAAGTTTGCCGCCGACAGAAAATTATTTGTAGAACAAGGTTTGAAGCCCACTATTGCAGCGCTGAAAGTCCATGACCTCGAACTCGCCAACAAGCTTGTCGTAGACCAAATTAACCCGCTTTATAAACCTGTCGGTGAGGGCATCAACCAGTTGATGCAATTACAGATCGATGTCGCCAAGCAGGAGTTTGAATTGGCGCAGTCCCGCTACAACTACACCCGCAACATCGCCATCGGCTTGATCGCACTAGGCATTATACTGGCGCTATGGCTGGGCTTTGCTCTGATTCGTGGGATTGTGCGTCCGTTTGCCGCCGTCATTAGACACTTTGGTCACATAGGCCAAGGCAAATATAACAACACCATAGACATTGAGCATCAGGACGAAATCGGCAAGGTGATGGAAGCGCTTAAATCAATGCAGACCAAGCTCGGTTTCGACATAGCGGAAAGCAAACGTGTTGCCGATGAGAGTCTGCGCATCAAAATCGGCCTGGATAACGTCAGCACCGGCGTGATGATCGCGGACAACGCGCGCAACATCATTTATGTTAACAAGTCGGTAATCGATATACTCAGTAAGGCCGAAGCTGATATCCGTAAACAGCTGCCAAACTTCACTGCTGCCGATCTGGTCGGCAGCAGTATTGATAGTTTCCACGCAAACCCAACTCATCAGGGGCAACTGCTGTCCACCTTTAACAATACTTATATTGCCAAGATGAATCTCGGCGGACGCTCCATGGTGGTGAGCAGCAATCCGGTCATCAATGACCAGGGGCAACGGCTGGGTGCGGTGGCCGAATGGCAGGATCGTACAATTGAGGTCGCGTTAGAGCAGGAAGTAGCGGCTATTGTGCATGGCGCAGTCATGGGCGATTTCACCCAGCGCATTGAAATGGAGGGCAAAGACGACTTCTTTAAACAACTTGGAGAAGGTCTTAACGAACTGCTGCAAACTACCGAGAGCGGCATCAATGATGTGGTGCGGGTACTGGGCGCACTATCTCGTAGCGACCTGACTCAAACTATCACCAATGACTATAACGGCAGTTTCGGACAACTCAAGGATGATGCCAATACCACGGTGGAAAAACTCAAAGAAATCATCCAGCAAATCAAAGAAGCGACCGACAGCATTAACACCGGAGCTAAAGAAATTGCCTCGGGCAACAATGATTTGTCGCATCGCACCGAAGAGCAAGCTGCCAGCCTTGAAGAAACTGCGGCCAGCATGGAAGAGTTGACCTCTACCGTACAGCATAATGCCGCAAACGCCAAACAGGCTAACCAACTGGCCGTTGACGCATCCGATATAGCCGGCAAAGGCGTTGAAGTGGTCGGGCAAGTGGTTAAGACGATGGATGATATTAACGACTCTTCCCGCAGGATTGGCGATATTATTTCGGTGATTGACGACATCGCTTTCCAAACCAACATCCTTGCCCTGAACGCTGCCGTCGAAGCGGCCCGAGCCGGCGAACAAGGCCGGGGCTTTGCCGTAGTGGCCGTAGAAGTGCGCAACCTCGCGCAACGCGCCGCGACCGCTGCCGGAGAAATCAAATACTTGATTGACGATTCGGTCGTTAAGGTCTCCAGCGGCAGTAAATTAGTAACACACGCCGGTCAAACCATGGAAGAGATCGTCAACTCCATTCGCGGCGTTACCGTTATGATGTCTGAAATCAGCTCCGCTTCAGCGGAACAAACGTCCGGCATCGAACAGGTTAATCAAGCCATCAATCAGATGGACGACGTAACCCAGCAAAATGCCGCTTTGGTAGAGCAAGCCGCCGCAGCAGCGGAATCATTGGAAGAACAGGCGCAAAGTCTGGCGGATACGGTAGCGCAATTTAAAGTGCAAGGATACTCTCGTCATGAACATAAAGGCATGTCTCAAGCCGGCTCTTCCCGTGCAGCGCCGGCGCAAATGGCTAGAGCCGAAGCAGCTAAAAAGCCGGCATTAGTTAAACCTGCGTCAATACTGCAATCTGCCGGGGATGAGTGGGAAGAGTTTTAATTAGTAAGCTGATAGGAATTGTCTGTGAAAAGCACAGAAAGATAGTATCCGCTCGTTCTCACGCGCTGCGTCCACTGCCATTAAGTTAAGCGTTGTAGGAGCGGGCCATGCCCGCGATGAAAGAGCTACAACTCTGCAATCGCCGCCCAAATATCGCGGGCGCGGCCCTCTCCTACGGAATGCCGTTAAAGGCGCGCTGCGCCGCAAGTTGAGCTCATTCTTGCTCTACATCCAGGCAGTGCGACACACAGGACAAAAACTATCTGTGCGTAACATCAGTTAGTAAACTAATAGGATTTGTCCGTGAAAAGCACTAAAAGACAGTATGTTGTATTGCAGGGATGCCCTTAAATCAAAATCATGGAAGAAAGCGTGAAGGCGGGTAGGGCTCAATCTTTACCGAAAGATGTATCAGGTAGGTACTCTTAAATACTTAAAAAACGCTCAAATTCCGCTAGCGGCATTGCCTTACCTATCAGGTTGCCCTGATAGGTGTGACAGCCGTGAAATTCCAGAAATTCGCGTTGCTCTTCTGTTTCTACGCCTTCGGCAATGATGTCCATCCCCAGGTTATCGGCCATACCGATGATGGTCTGTACGATTACCGTATCGGCAGGTTTGATCCCAATATTATGTACAAATGACTGATCGATTTTCAGTTGATCGAACGGCAGTTGCGTCAAGTAAGTCAATGATGAATAACCGGTGCCGAAATCATCCATAGAAAAGCTTATGCCTTTCTTTTTGAGTATTTTTATTTTGACAATCGTGTCGTCTATGTCGTCGAACACTAAGCTTTCGGTGAATTCGAGTTTAAGCCGGCCCGCTTTAATTCTGGTCTTGTCCAGCATTGCACATACTTGATCGGTAAAGTTGGCTTGATGAAACTGACGCGCGCTGACGTTAACGGCAAGCTGCAAATGCCGGGTTAGTGCATGGCTTTCCCATAGTTTAAGTTGAGCGCAAGTAGCTTCCAACACCCATTGTCCAATGGGCATGATCAGCCCGATTTCTTCAGTCAGTGGAATGAACTGATCCGGTGGGACAAAGCCTCGTGTAGGATGTTTCCAGCGCAATAGCATCTCGGCGCCGATAGTTTGTCCGTCGTGGCGCACTTGCGGCTGAAAGTACAGTTTGAATTGATTTTTTGCCAGCGCATTGCGCAAATCCGCTTCCAAGGCTGCACGCACCGTAACGGCCTTTTGCATGTCATGATCGAAGAAACGCAAAGTGTTGCGGCCTGATGCCTTGGCCTCATACATGGCGATGTCGGCTCGTTTCAGCAATACGTTAATAGTATGCTGATGGTTGATGAACAGAGTGATGCCGATGCTTGAAGTATTCTGGTACTCGTGACTGGCGAGCTGGTAGGCCTGGTTCAATGAGGCAATAATTTTTTCGCCTATGGTTTTAGCTTTGGCAGCGGCGTCTTCAGCATTCTCGCTCAGCTCTTCCAGCATGACGACAAACTCGTCACCGCCCTGACGGGATACGGTGTCGCCTTCCCGCACACAGGAAATAAGACGCTGGGCGACCTGTTGCAACAATAGGTCGCCCATATCGTGCCCCAGATGGTCATTAAGGGACTTGAAATTATCCAGATCAATGAATAGCAGCGCGCCGTATTTTCCGCTACGCGTACTGGCCGCCAGCGCTTGGTGCAGTCTGTCCAACAGCAGTCTTCGGTTTGGCAATGCGGTCAGGGGATCGTAGTAGGCCAGTTGTTTGATTTCTTCTTCCGAAGCTTTGCGTGCCGATATATCGGTATGTGAACCGACATAGTGAGTGACGTTGCCATCGCTGTCCTTCACTGCGGTGATGGTTAGCTGTTTGGGATAGATTTCACCATTTTTGCGTTGATCCCATATTTCGCCCTGCCAGGACCCGGTACGACTGATGCAATCCCACATTTCAGCGTAAAAGGCCGAGTCGTGCTGTCCCGATTTGAATATGCGGGGCGTTTGACCGATGAGTTCTTCGGTGCTGTAGCCGGTAATCTCGGTAAAGGCCCGGTTAACCCGCAAAATCATATTGTCGGCATTGGTGATCATGATGCCTTCTTGAGCTTCAAAGGCTGCGGCGGCGATACGTAATTCCTCTTCGGCATGCTTGCTTTTGCTGATGTCGGTAAGGGTAATGCGCAGCACTGGCGTATGGTCGCCGTTTATTGCCGGCAAGCAGTCCAGCCGGGCATGGAAGTAGCTGTCACCGCGTTTCAACCTCAGTTCGAGGTTTTTCTGTTCTCCTTCGCAGTCTAGCAGTTTCTTGAGTAGAAGATGCCAGCGGTCGCTGTCTTTAGGTGAGATCAAGATGGAAAAATGACGATTGATCAGATTGCAGCGCTCCACTCCGAGTAAATCGGCGGCGGTAAGATTGGTCTCGATGATTTCACCTTCGGCCGTCAGGGTTAAATAACCAACGGGAGCGAATTCGTAAAGATCGAGGTAGCGGTTATGGGATGCTTCAAGATCGGCACGGGCGCGCTGTAATTCCTCGTTTTGCATCTCCAGTTCGATCTGGTGCACTTGTAGTTCATGCAGCAGTTCTTCTATAGAGCGGGACGGTGGTTCTTTGGTGATACGGGCTCGTCGTTCCTGGGGGGCGGTACGTGGCTTTAGTTGATGATTCAGTTTCGTGGATTTGCTGCTCATATAAACTTCTCACCGACATTATTAGATAGCCTGCACGTTTTGTTCCTTGGGAATATCCTAAAAATCGGCTGGTGTCATACAAGGAAAGGTAGGATAGGGAGTTCAACTGATTCAATCAATAAGTACTATCACCTATCAGGCGATCTGTTTGTTGGACTAGTGCTTTACATCGTCACAGCTCAGCGGTTGAATAGCGATGCCGGTATCCGGTTATAAGAATACATGCTGTCTAACTCAAGCTTCGGATTATATGGCAACTTATCATCCATGGCGTTGGACCGGCTTTCCTGTCGGTATGCCAATTCTCCGGAAAACTTTGTGTATGTCGAGGTGCGCCGAAGCGTAGGAACGATAAATCCTGTCTACGCCTTGCCGGTAACATCATTCATTGCCAGCAGAATCAATTGCGGCTCGCCGGTCAGGCCTATGAGGCTGCTGGCGTTGAGTAGCATTTTGCAGTGACCGATGCTGGGAAAGTCATGCTCCATCGGATAGTTCTCAAAAGCTTGGTTGTTGGACAGCACAGCCCTCAATAAACTGCGCAAGGCTGGAATATTCCATTGGCCGTTACCCAGTTCGTAGATCGGCTGTCCCACTGTTTCCTCTATGGTCACCTGAAAACTTTGGTAAAACGAGCGGCTGGCGGCGACGACCTTCAAGGTGTCATTGAGTACAATCAGCGGTTCGCGCACCGTTTTTGCGATGCCTTCGGCCAACAATCTCGTTTCCAGTACCTGTGTTGCCCGAGTGCGTTCGGTGATATTGGTGAAGGTCAGCACCACGCCGTCAATCATGTTGTCCAGCGTTCGGTAGGGCTGAATGCGCACCAGATACCAGTTGCCGTTCAATGTCTTTACTTCACGTTCTATGGGGATCAGGTTATCGAGTACTTGACGGACAGCATCCAGCAGATCTTCAGATTCCAGCTCGGATTTGATGTCGCTCAGGGCGCGTCCCATATCCGAGGTGGCAAGACGGTAAATGAATGTTGCATCGCGCGTGAAACGCCGGATGATCAGGTGTTGGTCGAGAAAAATGATGCCGATATGAATATTGTCGAGCAGATTTTTCATGTCGTTTTGCATGTCGGCCAGTTGTGCAATTTTGGCCTGTAGTTCCGAATTTACGGTTACCAGTTCTTCATTGATGGATTGAAGTTCCTCTTTGGAGGTTTCCAGTTCTTCGTTGGAGGATTGTAATTCTTCATTGGTGGATTGCATCTCTTCGTTGGTGCATTTAAGCTCCTCGTTGGAGGCATACTGTTCCTCGATGGTGGCCTGGAGGTTCTCTTTGGTGTAAGCCAGTTCACGCTCCAGTTCTTCGATAAGCCGCAGTTCATTCAGTTTGGCGCTGCGCTTGATGCGCGCCGGTTTTCCGGGGTTCGGCTCGGTTATGTCCTGAAAGCTTGTCAGTAGCAGCTTTTGTTGATTATTCGGATCCGTCAGCAGGCGTACGCTAAGGAGTGCCGGCTGAAAATCGCCGTTGTTCTTGAATAACAGTTCCCGGTTCAGGGTTGGTGTGTCTTGGTTGGCGTTATGAATGGCGGAGCGCAGTTCCGGTTTTAGGCCTTCCCTCGCCATATCGATTATGTTGAGCGTGGCTTGGCCGGGTGCAGGGCGCAGGTATTTGCCGGTCTCGCCATATACGTAGAGGATATGGCCCTCGAGATCCGTCATCACTGAGGCGGGGGCGTAACATTGGAGCAGCATACGCCGGGTCAGGTCGGCCAGATTGCTTTCCTTGGTGGTTTTTATGATGTCCTCCGGCGCTTTGTGAGTCGGTTCTGCAGTCCAGTTTAAATTGCTGGTCAAAAGAGCGCGGGTTGAGGTGGGGATGGGGGTGGCGCGGTAGAGTTTCCATTTGCGGTTGAGTGGCGTAAACAGTTCGGTATGATTGCCGATGCTTTCCGACGGCGACAGAAACAGTACGCCGCTGGGCTTAAGTGCATAGTGAAAGGCCTGGATGAGCCGATTTTGCAGTTCCGGTTCCAAATAAATCATCAGATTGCGGCAGCTGAGCAGATCCAGCTTGGTAAAAGGCGGGTCCTTGACGATGTTCTGGACGGCAAACACTATCATCTCGCGTATTTCTTTCTTCATCCGATAGCCTCCGTCTTCCTTGATAAAAAAACGGCGTAGCCGTTCAGGCGTGACATCCAGAGCGATGTTGGGTGGATATAACCCGGCACGGGCGACGGTAATGGTGTCAGCGGCAAGGTCGGTGCTGTAAATCTGTACTTTAAAATTGTAGTGTTTTTCATCCATTAGCTCGCGCAACACCATGGCAATGGAATAGGCCTCCTCACCCGTGGCACAACCTGCCACCCAGACACGGAAAACATAGATTTCCGGTTTATCCGCGAGCAGTGTCGGCAGGATGTCCTGTTTCAGCGCCACGAAAGCTTCGGGGTCGCGAAAGAAGTTGGTGACATTGATCAGCAGTTCCTTGAACAGCGCCGATGTTTCGGACGGATGTTCCTTGAGGTAGCGGGCATAAGTTTCGGTGTTTTCAATGCCGTTTTGCGACATGCGCCGCTGAATACGGCGGGTGATGGTACTTTTTTTGTAGAGTGAAAAATCATGGCCGGTGCTGGTGCGTAACTGCATCAGGATGCGATTGATGCCGCTTGACGGAACTTGGGATGAGGATTCTTTTTGTTGGAGTGTTATGGTCTGTATGCCGGACAATAATATTTCCGGCATTTTCTCCACGGGCAAAATATGGATGACATAGCCTGACTGGATGGCGCTGACCGGCATGCCGCCGAATTTGGCGGTATTCGGTTCCTGTGCCAGTGTGATGCCGCCTGCGCCGAGGATCGCGCGTAATCCCAGTGTGCCGTCGGTGCCGGTGCCGGAGAGAATAACGCCGATGGCTTTTTCGGACTGATCTTCGGCCAGGGAACGCAGGAACGCATCGATGGGCATGCGTTGCCCGTGCTGAACTGTCGGTATGTTCAATTGCAACGCGCCATGGAAGATGGTCATGTCGCGGTTCGGAGGAATCACATAGACGCAGTTAGGCTTAACTTGCATTTGATCCTGTGCCTCAACGACCGGCATGGTCGTGGCGCGTTGCAGAATTTCGCTGAGAATGCTGGCGTGGCTCGGGTCGAGATGCGAGATCAGTACGAAGGCCATGCCGCTATCGGGAGGGAGATGGCGGAAGAACTGCTCGAAAGCCTCCAGGCCGCCGGCGGAAGCGCCCAAGCCGACAATGGGGAAATCGCTAGTGTGGTTAGGTTGCTTTTCCGGGTGATCCGGTTGAGTTGATTCGGTTTTATTCTGAGTCATTGAGGTGTGCTTTGTTTGTGCGGCGCTGATGCGGCGGATAGGCGAATATTCTGATTTATCGATTTTAATAGTGTTTTACCAGTATAAAGCCAACTCATTTACTATGAAAAATCAAATTCGAGTAATTTATGTTTTATTTTTGCTAACTGCCAAGTAGTTAGAAAAGCCAATGAACTGATGATGCGTAATTATATTTATCTGTATCAAATGCCGACTATCGGTTTCTGTTTTCTTTTACGGTTTACGGGCTATGGGGAAAGGTCAGGTAAGTCTGAGCGATAGAAATCTATGTTTTTAAACCGCTTAAAAGGCTTAAAGCAAGCCTTGCCGCTGTTGAGAATGCCCCACTTTTATGGTTTAATGCCACTGTTTTACGTCTTTATGCGCCTATTGTTTTATTGGTATTTGAAATGAAAGGATGGTTTCGCCGCAACTTGATTGGAGAGCAGGCTATTAACTATGCAATTTATTATTAAAAAAGGTTTGGATCTACCGATTACCGGAGAGCCCGAACAAGTTATTGAGGATGGCAATAAGGTTAAATCCGTTGCTATTCTGGGGATGGATTATGTAGGCATGAAGCCTACCATGATGGTTAGTGAAGGTGACACAGTCAAGCTGGGCCAAGTGCTTTTTACTGACAAGAAAAATCCTGGAGTCAATTTTACTTCACCCGGTGCGGGTGTTGTTCAATCTATTAATCGCGGCGCAAAGCGAGTTTTGCAGTCTGTTGTGATCGAACTGAAAGGAACGGCGCAGGAGTCATTTGCAAAATACAAAGCTTCCGAATTAAGTGGTTTATCGGCAGAACAGGTTAAAGAAAACCTGTTGGCTTCCGGGCTGTGGACATCGTTGCGCACTCGTCCTTACGGCAAAATTCCTGCTGTAGACAGCACACCTCGCTCTATTTTTGTAACCGCAATCGACACCAGTCCGTTAGCGGCAAATCCTGCGGTTATCATTAAAGAACGAAGCGATGATTTTGCCAATGGCTTGGCGGTTATTGCCAAGCTGACGGAAGGTAAAACCTACGTTTGTAAAGCGACCGGCGCCGATGTTGCAACCGGTAGTGCGTCTGTCACTACCGCCGAGTTTTCCGGTCCCCATCCTGCAGGATTGCCAAGCACCCATATTCATCTGATTGATCCGGTGGCTATCGATAAATTCGTCTGGCATCTGGATTATCAGGCGGTGATTGCAATCGGCGCATTGTTTACTACCGGCAAAATCAATGTCGAGCGCGTTGTTTCCTTAGCAGGTCCTACCGTTAAGAAGCCAAGATTGATTCGTACCCGTGTCGGCGCTAACACCGATGATTTGGTTGCCGGTCAATTGGAAGAAGTTGAAAATCGGGTGATTTCGGGTTCAGTGCTTTATGGACATCTTGCGGCAGATTGGGCAGCCTTTTTGGGTTGTTACAATACTCAGGTTTCTGCATTGCAAGAAGGTCGCGCCCGCGAATTGTTCGGCTGGATTGTTCCGGGTAAAAACAAATATTCCGCACTCAATGTTTATACCTCAAGCGTTGACCGTAAGTTGGATCGTAAGTTTCCATTAACAACCGATAAAAACGGCAGCAACCGGGCGATTGTTCCTGTTGGCGTTTATGAAGCCGTGATGCCGCTGGATATTTTGCCTACACCGTTGTTAAAAGCGTTGGTGGTCGGCGATTCAGATCAGGCTCAGTTATTGGGTTGTTTGGAGCTTGATGAGGAAGACGTTTCCTTATTTACGTTTGTGGATCCTGGTAAACACGATTTCGCTCCTGTTCTGAGAGCGAACTTAACTAAAATTGAGAAGGAAGGATAATGTCGCCTAGAGATATTTTAGATAGCATGGAACCGCATTTCACCAAGGGTGGGCGGTTCGAAAAGTATTACGGTCTCTACGAGATGGTGGATACTTTCATCTATACACCGGCTGATGTAACGCGCGGTACCACGCATGTTCGCGATGGCAATGACCTGAAACGAACTATGACTTTTGTGGTAATCGCAACGTTCTTTTGTATTTTGATGGCCTTGTATAACACTGGTTATCAGGCCAATTTGGCTATGGCTAAGATGGGCTTGGAACAAGCTCAAGGCTGGCGCAGTATCCCGATGATGATCTTCGGGTATAGTACGATGAATCCGTTTTCCAATCTGGTGCATGGCGCTTTGTACTTTCTGCCTATCTATATAGTTACACTGGCTGTCGGTGGTGTTTGGGAAGTATTGTTCGCAACGGTTCGCGGACATGAAGTGAACGAAGGCTTCCTGGTGTCGTCAATGTTGTACACATTGATTATGCCGCCCGATATGCCTTTATGGCAGGTGGCTTTGGGTATTTCTTTCGGTATCGTTATCGGTAAGGAAGTATTCGGCGGTACCGGTAAAAACTTCTTGAATCCTGCGTTAACCGGACGTGCGTTTTTATATTTCGCTTATCCTGCATCTATTTCCGGCGATTCCGTCTGGGTTGCGGTTGACGGCTATACAGCGGCTACGCCTTTGGGTTTGGCGGCAAATGGCGGTATGGAAGCGATTTATGCGGCTAACTACGGCTGGATGCAAAGCTTTTTCGGTTTTGAGCCGGGCTGTCTTGGCGAAACCTCAACGCTGGCTATCTTTATTGGCGCGGCTTTCCTGTTATACACCAAAGTTGCATCGTACCGCATCATGGGCGGCGTATTTGCCGGCATGGTAGTGACCTCGTTGATGTTCAACATGATAGGCAGCGACACTAACCACATGTTCGCTGTGCCTTGGTATTGGCATTTGACGATGGGCGGTTTTGCTTTCGGTATGGTTTATATGGCTACCGACCCGGTGAGTGGGGCAATGACCGATACCGGTCGCTGGGTGTACGGGGCTTTAATCGGGGTGATGACGGTATTAATCAGGGTTGTTAATCCGGCATTCCCGGAAGGTATTATGCTGGCAATTCTATTCTCCAATATGTTCGCGCCTACGATTGATTATTTTGTCATTCAGGCCAATATCAGAAGAAGGATGAAACGTCATGCTTAAATGCGAACAGTTTAATAAAATTTGCGCAGCATTGGATAAATGCGAGCATTACCAAAAGTTCAAAGTTTACCGGGATAAAGTTCTCGCCTTGGGTAATGATAGTTTGGAAAAAACTATCGCCATTGCGGTTGCGCTTTGTCTGGTTTGCGCGGTTTTGGTTTCGTTTTCTGCGGTTGCGTTAAAGCCTCTTCAAGTCAATAACAAAGAGCTGGACATGAAGAAAAATATTCTTGAGGTGGCGGGTTTGCTTCAAGAAGGCGGCAATATTGATGCGGTATTTAAGGATAAAATCGAGGCTAAAATCGTCAACCTGGAAACAGGCGATTATGTTGAGGATATGAATGCTGCTGAATACGACCAACGTAAGGCTGCGAAAGATCCTGCTTTAAGCGTTGCGATTCCTAAAGAAAAAGATATTGCTCATATTAGGGTAAAAGCTAAATATGCCAAGGTCTTTTTAGTCAAGGAAGCGGGCGCGCTTAAGTCGATTATTCTGCCGATAAACGGTTATGGATTGTGGTCAACTTTATACGGATTCCTATCATTAGATTCTGATGGACAAACTGTACAAAGTATCAATTTTTATGACCAAGCGGAAACTCCGGGATTGGGTGGCGAAGTAGTCAACCCTAACTGGCGTGCGCTGTGGAAAGGCAAAAAAGTCTATGCGGAAACCGAGCAAGCTTCATCAGAAAAAGGCCTGATAGAGAGTGCCGAGATTGGCGAACCAGCGTTAAGCCTGATTAAAGGCACGGTCGATAATACCAAGCCGGGTTCTCAATACCAGGTCGATGGTCTGGCTGGTGCGTCATTAACCAGTACCGGTGTAACTAACCTGGTCAGATACTGGATGAGCAAAGAAGGTTTTGCCCCGTATTTAGCTAAAGTAAGAGCGGTTAAAGGAGTTAAATCATGAGTGAAATTTTAAATGATGAAACCAAAAAAGTACTGATAGAGCCGTTAGTTGATAATAACCCGATTACTTTACAAGTTCTGGGTATTTGTTCGGCATTGGCGGTTACTTCACAAATGTCGACCTCGCTGATTATGGCGTTGGCGTTGACTATGGTAACGGCGTGTTCCAGTGCGGCAATCAGCGCGATCAGAAACCATATTCCCGGCAGCATTCGGATCATCGTGCAGATGACTATTATTGCTTCTCTTGTTATCGTGGTGGATCAGATATTGAAAGCCTTTGCTTATGAAATCAGCAAGCAATTGTCGGTATTCGTGGGCCTGATTATTACCAACTGTATCGTGATGGGGCGCGCTGAAGGCTATGCGATGAAAAATCCGCCTTTAGCAAGTTTTATGGACGGTATCGGTAACGGTTTGGGTTACAGCTTGATTTTGATTACTGTGTCTTTTATCAGAGAATCGTTGGGTTCAGGTAAATTACTGGGTATTGAAATCTTCAAGCTCAGCAAAGATGGCGGTTGGTATGATCCTAATGGTTTGATGCTGTTACCGCCAAGCGCATTTTTTATCATTGGTTTGATTATCTGGGGTGTGCGTCAGTGGAAACCGAAGCAAGCCGAACAGGCGGATTTCAAAATCATGTCGATTGCTCACGGTGAAGGAGGGCATCACTAATGGAAGCTTATATTAGTCTTTTCATCAAGGCTGTTTTTATTGAAAATCTGGCGCTGTCCTTCTTTTTGGGCATGTGTACGTTTATCGCGGTTTCCAAGAAAATCTCGACGGCGATGGGTTTAGGTATTGCGGTCATGATGGTGCAAATTATCACCGTACCGGCCAATAACTTTATTTATCATGCGTTGTTAAAAGAAGACGCTCTGTCCTGGATGGGTATTACCGGCGTTGATTTAAGCTTTTTAGCGCTGTTAAGTTGTATTGGCGTGATTGCAGCGTTGGTGCAAATTCTGGAAATGATTTTAGATAAATTCTTTCCTGCTTTGTACCATGCGTTAGGGATTTTCTTGCCTTTGATCACAGTAAACTGCGCGATTTTAGCCGGCAGTTTGTTCATGATCGAGCGTGATTACAATCTGCCCGAAAGCGTCGTATACGGCGTAGGCAGCGGCTTTGGCTGGGCGCTGGCTATCACCGTCATGGCTGGGGTACGCGAAAAACTCAAATACAGTGATATACCTGCTGGTTTACAAGGTCTAGGTATTACCTTTATTACTGCGGGTCTGATGTCGCTTGGCTTCATGGCTTTCTCTGGAATCCAACTTTAAGGGTGCGACATGCTTGAAATTCTATTAGGGATTATTATTTTCACGGCTTTTGTTATCGCGCTGGTATTCGTTATTATCGGTGCTAAAAGCAAATTGGTCGCTGAAGGGGATGTGGAGATTCTGATCAATGATGAAAAGAAAATTCATGTACCGGTAGGGTCAAAATTATTAACCGCCTTGGCTGATAACGGTTTGTTTGTTTCATCAGCTTGCGGCGGCGGCGGTACTTGCGGACAATGCAAGGTGAAAGTAAATTCAGGCGGCGGCGAAATTTTAGCCACTGAATTAAGTCATATCAGCAAACGGGAAGCGGCCCACGGCGAGCGTCTCGCTTGTCAGGTTTCGATTAAGCACAACATGAACATTGAAGTCGAAGACAGTGTTTTCGGCGTCAAAAAATGGGAGTGTACGGTTAAATCGAATCATAACGTTGCCACTTTCATTAAGGAGCTGGTGCTGGATTTGCCGAAAGGCGAAGAAATCAAGTATCGCGCGGGCGGTTACATTCAGATTGAATGTCCTGCGCACGTTTCCAAATACAGCGATTTCAAAGTCGAAGAAAGATTCCGCGATGACTGGGATAAGTTTAATTTGTGGCGCTATGTTTCCGATGTGAAAGAACCTGCGTTACGCGCTTATTCAATGGCTAGTTATCCTGAAGAAAAAGAAATCATGCTGAACGTGCGTATTGCGACACCGCCTCCCGGTGCTCCGGATAGCGTACCTCCAGGCATCATGTCTTCTTTTATCTTTAACTTGAAGCCAGGCGATAAATGCATTGTTTCCGGTCCTTATGGCGAATTTTTCGCTAAAGATACTCAAAACGAAATGGTCTTTATCGGCGGTGGTGCCGGTATGGCGCCGATGCGCTCACATATCTTCGATCAATTACGCAGGCTGAAATCCAAGCGTAAAATGAGCTTCTGGTATGGTGCACGTAGCAAACGCGAAATGTTCTATGTAGAAGATTTCGATATGCTGGCCAAGGAAAACGATAATTTCGAGTGGCATGTTGCGTTGTCGGATCCATTACCGGAAGATAATTGGACAGGCTATACCGGCTTTATTCATAATGTTCTTTTTGAAGAATACATTAAGAATCATCCGGCACCGGAAGATTGTGAGTTTTACATGTGCGGACCGCCAATGATGAACTCAGCGGTAATCAAGATGCTGTTGGATAATGGCGTAGAGCCAGAGAATATCTTGCTGGATGATTTCGGCGGGTAGGGGCAACCCTTGTGATTGCCCATAAAAGGCAATCACGCTTAAAAGGGGTAGCATCAAATAAAACGAGGAGTGCGGTTTGATCCGCCCCTCGTTTTTTTTATTGGGCCATCAAATATTTTACGAGGTGATACCATGACTTACTTTCTAGTGACTTTTGTGTTCATGGCTGTTGTTATTGCTATTATGGCAATAGGCGTTATTTTTGGAAGACGCGCGATCAAAGGATCATGCGGTGGTGCGGCAAATAGCGGAGATTGTGTTTGTGTGGAAAAATGTGATAAAAGAAAGAAAATGGAAGCGGAAGCGCATTTAAATCAAGGATCGTAATTTAGCTTTTTTACAATAATAACGACAATCAGGAGTTCATGATGCTAACAAAAATTACTGTTGCAGATTATATGTCGAAAAGATTGGTTACACTTGCCAAGGATAACAATGTGATCGATGCCGTAAAGAAATTGCTGGATCATAAAATCACCAGCGCTCCGGTTGTCGATCAGCGAGGGCACTTGCTGGGCATGTTTTCCGAAAAGGATGTTATGAATATTGTTTTGGAAACCGTCTACAATCAAAGTATGAGTGGCAAGGTCGGCGATTATATGACTAAAGAAGTCATTAGCGTTGATGCCGAATCCAGTATTGTGGATTTGGCGGAAAAATTCCAGCAGTCTTCGGTTAGAAGTTATCCGGTTTTTCAGGATAATGATTTGGTTGGAATTGTCAGTCGCACAGATGTGTTAAGGGCTTTGGCCTCAAACAATTAAGGTTTTCCGGTAACTACTCGGCGTCATCAGCGTTCTGTCTCTGATTGCTGAGTAGTTACTAAGGACAAAATAATGAACGGAACGCAAACCTTTTATTGGCATGATTACGAAACATTCGGTACCGATCCTCGAAGAGACAGGCCCGTGCAATTTGCCGGGGTACGTACCGATTTTGACTTTAACATCGTAGACGATCCTTTAGTTGTTTACTGCAAGCCCGCGGTAGACTGCCTTCCTCATCCCGAGGCTTGTTTAATTACCGGCATCACCCCGCAGCATGCCGAACAAAATGGTGTCTGCGAAGCCGAGTTTATCCGCTTGATTCACGAGCAATTAGCTCAACCTAATACTTGTACTCTTGGCTACAACAGTCTTCGTTTTGATGATGAGGTTACCCGTAATTGCCTGTATCGTAACTTTTATGATCCCTACGCAAGGGAATGGCAGAACGGTAACTCACGCTGGGACTTGATTGATGTGGTCAGGGCGGCCAGAGCTCTTCGTCCGGAAGGTATCGTTTGGCCGGTTAACGAGGAGGGCGGTCCCAGTTTCAGGCTGGAGCAACTCACCCAGGCCAACAACATAGCCCATGAGGCCGCGCATGATGCGCTTTCAGATGTCTATGCTACGATGGCAATCACCAAGTTGGTCAAACAAGCCCAGCCCAAACTCTATCAGTTTCTGTTGCAACATCGGGTTAAAGCCGAGGCGTTTAACTTGCTTCAGCTTGGTAGTTTTAACCCTGTAGTGCATATTTCGGGTAAATATCCTTCCGCTAAAAATTGTATAGCCGTCGTGCTTCCTGTTTGCAGGCATCCAACTAATACAAATGGCGTGATCGTCTATGATTTATCGGTTGATCCTGAGCCGATGCTTAGCTTATCGGTGGAAGATATTCAGCAAAGAATCTTTACCTCAACGGCCGATTTGCCGGAAGGCTTAGCTAGAATTCCGTTAAAAACCGTACACATCAATAAATGCCCTGTGTTGGCACCGGTATCAGTAATCAGGCCGGTTGATGCAGAGCGGTTGGAAATTGATTTGGCTGTGTGTCATGCTAATATCGGCAAGATTAAAGCGGTTGTCGGCTTGGCTGACAAGTTGGCCTTAGTGTTTGGCGAGCAGGTCTATGCCGAGCAGGGCTTTGATCCCGATCTGGAGATTTACAGTGGCGGTTTTTTTTCTGAGAGCGATAAAAAGCAGATGATTAAAATCAGGTTTATGCCGCCTGAACAGTTAGCCAATTCCGTATTCAAATTCACTGATCGCCGATTGCAGGAAATGCTATTTAGATACCGCGCCAGAAATTATTCAGAAACTCTGAGTGCTGATGAACAACAACGGTGGAACGAGTTTTGCGTCAATCGTTTGATTGGCCGTCAGACGGGTGCAGGTATTTTGCTCGGCGATTATTTCAGTCGGTTAGACGAATTGCGTAGCGTCGAAAATGTAAAGACCGAAATTGTAGAGGCTCTGGAAGCTTATGCACGTGAGAAAATGCAGTCGCTTGGCATTCAATAACCAAGATACCATTAGTTATTGAAATATAAGTTGCCAAATTATAAAAATGCTCTATAATGCTCCAAATCAATCGCGGGGTGGAGCAGCTTGGTAGCTCGTCGGGCTCATAACCCGAAGGTCGTAGGTTCAAATCCTGCCCCCGCTACCACATAGGACTGCATGGATGCAGGAGTTAAAGCAACGCAGGATTGGTTGCTGAGAACCCCATTTTGGGGTTTTTTGTTTTACGGGCTTTGGTGATTTGAAAGCTTACAGTTGATTGTTAATGGAAGAGCCTTCGGCTCTTTTTTTTTGTGCGAAACTAAGTGAGGAAAAAATGAAACAGGCTCCTGAGCATTTGGTTAATTTAATTGAGCCAATTGTTGAAGGTTTAGGTTATGAATGCGTGGGCATTGAATATAATCCTCATCCTAAACATGGCCTGTTAAGAATCTATATTGATAGCGAAAACGGGATTCTGGTTGAAGACTGCTCTAAAGTCAGTCACCAAGTCAGCGGAGTCATGGATGTGGAAGACCCTATTCAAGGTAACTATCATTTAGAGATTTCCTCGCCGGGCGAAGATAGGCCTTTTTTTAAAGTAAGCCAGTTCGAACGGTATATCGGCAGTATGGTGTTGGTGAATTTATTTAAAGCCATCAATGGTCGTAGAAAAATTACAGGCTTGATTAAAAAAGTTGAAGGCGATGTTATTTCCCTTCAGGAAGGCGAGCAGGTTTTTGAGGTTCCATTTATCGAGATGAGCAAAGCACGATTGGTTCCTGAGTATTTAATTGAAAAAGGAGGGCGCAGTGGCAAATAAAGAAATTTTGTTGGTAGTGGAAGTTTTTTCTAATGAAAAGGATATTGAAAAAGAAGTAGTTTTCCAAGCTATAGAGTCAGCATTAGAAGCGGCTACAATCAAACGCCACGCCAATCAGATCAAAGCCCGTGTAGATATTAACAGGAAAACCGGCGACTACGTTACTTATAGAGCATGGGAAGTAGTCGACGCCAATAGCCAAATTGACGGCGATGTGGAGTTTCCGGAAACGCAAGTGCTGTTGGAAGTTGCAAGGCTCGATAATCCGAACGTTCAAATCGGTGATTTAGTAGAAGAAGAAATCGAATCTGTCGATTTCGGACGTATCGCTGCGCAGACGGCCAAGCAGGTTATTATTCACAAAGTCAGGGAAGCCGAGCGCAAGAAAATTGTTGATGCCTATAAAAGTCGCGTGGGCGAACTGATCACCGGCATCGTGAAACGTATTGAAAAGGGCAGTGTTTACCTGGATTTGGGCGGACATGTCGAAGCTTATATCGCCAAAGAAGATATGATACCTCGCGAAGCCATTCGCATCGGCGACAGAATCAGGGGATATTTGAAGGATGTACGTTCGGAGCCGCGTGGCCCTCAATTGTTTGTCAGTAGGACTGCACCTGAGTTGCTGATTGCTTTGTTTCGTCTTGAAGTGCCTGAAGTGGGCGAAGGATTGATTGAAGTAAAAGGAGCGGCACGTGATCCGGGTTCCAGAGCCAAAATTGCCGTCAAAGGCAACGATCCCAGGTTGGATCCGGTCGGCGCTTGTGTCGGCATGAGAGGATCGAGAGTACAATCAGTTTCAAATGAACTGGCCGGGGAGCGTGTTGACATTATCCTTTGGAATCCAAGCGATGCCCAATTCGTGATCAATGCGATGTCGCCGGCTGAAATCCAGTCCATCGTTGTCGATGAAGACAAGCACAGTATGGATCTGGCAGTAAACTCGGATAATTTGTCCCAGGCTATAGGCCGCGGCGGGCAAAACGTACGTCTTGCAACGCAGTTAACAGGTTGGGAACTGAACGTGATCGATGCCTCTAAGGCAGAAGAAAACAGCGAAGCCGAGGCTGATAAAATAAAGCAGTTATTTGTCGAGCAATTGGATGTCGATGAAGAGATTGCCTTGATTTTGGTTGAAGAAGGCTTCAATACAGTTGAAGAAATCGCCTATGTTCCGGTCAGTGAAATGCTGGAAATTGAAGGTTTTGATGAAGATCTTGTTAATGCGCTTAGAAGCCGCGCTAAAGACGCCTTGCTGATTAGCGCTATTGCTGCCGAAGAAAAAATAGAAACGGCCGAGCCTGCACAGGATTTGCTGGGAATGGAAGGGATGGACAAGGAGTTGGCTTATGATTTGGCAAGTCACGGCATTATTACGATGGATGATTTGGCAGAGCAGGCGGTAGATGATTTGCTGAATTTTGCAGGAATGAACGAAGATCGGGCGGCAAAATTGATTATGAAGGCGCGTGAGCCTTGGTTTGCTGAGGAACAGGCGAGTAGGCAAGGGGTGTGAAATGAGTAATAAAACGGTACGGCAATTAGCTGAGGTGGTAAAAATACCTCTGGAACGACTATTAGAACAGCTCAAAGAAGCAGGTTTATCTGCGAGTGCTCCTGATGATGTCATCAATGAAGACGAAAAGATGCAGCTACTTGCGCATCTGCGCAAACGCCATGGCAAGAATGAGGGCGAAGCGGAAGGTACGCTTAAACGGGTGACTTTAAAGCGCAGAACAGTGAGCGAGCTTAAGCAGGCCAGCGTCCCCGGCAGCACAACCAAAACGATCAGCGTTGAAGTTCGTAAACAGAAAACGTATATAAAGCGCAGTGAAGTAACCGAGTCTGACGAGCAAAGGAACTTGGAATTGGCCAAGCAAGCTCTTAAAGAGCAGGTTGCCGTGCAAGCCGAAACCCCTCCTCCAGTTGAAGAGCCCGTAAAGGCACAGGAAGCTGTCCCTGAACAAAATAAAGAAGAGCCTATTATTGAACCGGTAGTTCAACCTGCTGTCGAGGCAGTTGAAGCTGAAGTCGCTATTGAGCCAGAGGTTGCTGAAGAACCTGAAGTTTTACCGGTTGAGGAAGAACTGGAAATTGACCATGAAGAACCGGTTAAAGTTAAAGAACATTCAGAAGCCAGAAAAAGACAGCATGAAAAAGATCTTCGACTTGAAGAATCCATCAAAAGAAATGCTGACAAAGTAAGGCAGCAGGCAACAGCCAAGCAAGAAATACTGCATAGGAAAAAACAGGAAGAAGGTTCTCATGCCGGAGCGGGAGGCAGAGACAGTAAAAAAACCAAGAAAAAAGGTAAGAAGAACGAGCGCGTCAGCGTAAAGTCTGAAGGCAAACATCAATTTGAAATGCCGGTAGAACCTATCGTAAAAGAGGTTACTATCCCGGAAATGATTATTGTGTCCGATCTTGCGCAAAAGATGAGCGTTAAAGCCGCCATGGTGATCAAGCATCTGATGAAGCTCGGCATTATGGCGACTATTAACCAAAGCATAGACCAGGAAACAGCGGCCATTTTGGTTGAAGAAATGGGTCACAAAGCGATTATGCAGAGTGACGACGATCTTGAGCAGGAAATGCTGGCCGAGGCGCAAGAAGAAGATAATCGCGAGGAATTGCCTAGAGCGCCGATTGTTACCATCATGGGCCATGTCGATCACGGTAAAACCTCGCTGCTGGATTATATTCGTAAAACACGTGTTGCTGCCGGTGAAGCGGGCGGTATTACCCAGCACATCGGTGCCTATCAGGTAAAAACCGATCACGGATCGGTAACCTTTTTAGATACGCCGGGTCACGCGGCATTTACCGCTATGCGGGCTAGAGGCGCGGACGTTACTGACGTGGTGATTGTGGTGGTTGCAGCCGATGACGGCGTTATGCCGCAAACCAAGGAAGCGGTCGAGCATGCCAGAGCGGCCAATGTGCCGATTATTGTGGCGATCAACAAGATCGATAAGCCCGATGCCAATCCTGACAAAGTGATGCAGGAACTGTCTAACATTAACGTGTTGGCCGAAGAATGGGGCGGCGATGTGCAGTTCCTTAAGATTTCGGCAAAAACCGGTGCAGGCATCGATGACTTAATCGAAGCTTTGATTGTACAGACTGAAATTCTTGAATTGAAAGCGCCTGTTGAAGGTGCGGCATCCGGTATCGTTATTGAGTCGAGGCTGGATAAAGGCCGTGGTGTCGTGGCAACGGTATTGATTCAAAAAGGCACACTGGAAAGCGGCCAAATGGTATTGTGCGGTCATGAGTACGGTCGTGTTCGAGCCATGTTTAACGAGAACGGCGTAGCCATTAAAGAAGCCGGACCTTGTGCGCCGGTCGAGATTCTCGGGCTTTCGGGTACGCCAAATGCCGGCGATGAGTTTCTGGTTGTGCAAAACGAACGTATTGCCAAAGATTTGGCCAAGCATCGTGAAGATCGCAAAAAACTGTCTCGCCATGCCGTGCAACAAGCCTCTAAACTGGATGAAGTATTCTCCAGAATGACTACAGGCGAAATTGCCAGCGTCAATTTAGTGCTTAAAACCGACGTTCAAGGCAGCTTGGAAGCGTTGCGTAGCTCCTTAATCGGGCTGTCGAATGACGAAGTCGAAGTCAAAGTCGTTTTTGGTGGCGTCGGCGGTATTAATGAAGGTGATGCGAACTTGGCATTGGCTTCGGGCGCGATATTGATGGGCTTTAATGTTCGAGCCGATGCGGCCGCACGAAAGCTGATTGAAGAAAAAGGCATCGACCTGCATTACTACAGCATCATCTATGAAGCGATTGATGAGGTTAAAAAAGCCATCAGCGGCATGTTGGCACCTGAAATTAAAGAACAGATTGTCGGTCTTGCCGAAGTGCGCGATGTATTTAAATCGCCAAAATTCGGTGCAATTGCCGGTTGTATGGTTGTTGACGGTTATGTGAAGAGAAATCTGCCGATACGGGTTCTGCGTAATAACGTAGTAATTTATGAAGGACAGCTGGAATCTTTACGTCGTTTCAAAGATGATGCGTCCGAAGTCAAGATGGGCATGGAATGCGGTATCGGAGTGAAAAATTACAACGATGTGCAGCCTGGCGATCAGATCGAAGTGTTTGAACGCATCGAAGTCAAGCGGGAACTGTAAACCTTATGGCAAAAGAATTTGGCCGCAATGCCCGTGTTTCATCGCAGATGCAGAAAGAGCTTTCGCTGATTCTGCAACGGGATATTGATGATCCCAGGCTGGGCTTTGTCACCATCAATGAGGTCGAGGTTACTAAAGACCTTGCCGTTGCCAAAGTATACGTTACGGTATTGAATGTTGACGAGCAGGGCAAGAAAGCCAATGTGAAACGCTTGAACGAATTGGCGCCGGTTATCCGGCATCAATTAGCCAAAAGGATGCGCTTGAGGCATATCTCTGAATTGCGTTTTTATTACGACGATTCATTCGATACCGGCATGCGTGTTGCGGAACTGTTAAGTGATTTGGATAAGTCCGACTCGGCTCAGAACAAGCCCGACGAAGGCTAAGCACCAATGAGTAAACGCAAGTCCGGGCGCAATATTCATGGGATATTGCTGTTAGACAAACGCTTGGGCGTATCTTCGAACAGAGCTTTGCAGGAAGTCAGACGCTTGTTCGATGCCAACAAAGCGGGACATACCGGTAGCCTTGATCCTTTGGCAACCGGCTTGTTGCCGCTTTGTTTCGGCGAAGCGACCAAAGTGTCGGCATTGATGCTGGATGACAATAAACGTTATCAAGTGGTTGTTCAGCTCGGAGTCATGACCGATACCGGCGACGCCGAAGGCACTGTTATAGAAACTAAACCGGTGCCTGAGTTATCCGTTGACGATATCCTGATTTGCCTGGAAAAATTTACCGGCGAAATCGATCAAGTTCCCCCTATGTATTCAGCTTTAAAGCTTAACGGTAAAAAGCTGTATGAATTGGCGCGGGAAGGTAAAACCGTTGAGCGTAAGGCCAGACATATCACCATATTCGAGCTAAAGTTGTTGGTTTTTGCCAAAGATCAATTGATGCTGGACGTGTTTTGTTCAAAAGGCACCTATATTCGTTCGTTGGCGGAAGACATCGGGCACATGCTAGGCTGCGGCGGAACCGTGAAGGAGTTGCGTCGACTGGAAGCAGGCCAGTTCAAGATTGAGAATGCCAAAACCATTGAACAATTGACGGCAATGGATCAGCAAAGCCTGTTTCAATGCCTGATTAATGTTGATAAACCGCTGGAAGCTCTACCCGCTGTGCTGCTGTCTAATGAACAGGCGATATCCATTAAGCACGGTCAGTCGCTCAATCTTTCGTTTGACGACGATAGAGCAAACGAAAGCTCGGAAAGGCAACAAGGAACGGTGCGAATGTATAACGATGCGGTATTTTTAGGCTTGGGAGAAATGCGTTTGGATGGTAAACTAGCGCCGAAAAAGTTGTTCAATATGAACAACGAGCAGGCCTCGGCAACTGCTCCATGTATCGCCTAGCGTCTTTTTGATACCCACTATCTGAGCTTTGCGCTCGGACAGAAAGAATACACCTGTTTCTACACCCTATCGTGGAATCAGTGTACTTAACAAGTCGCCATATTGGCGGCTTTATTTTAAATTTTTAATCTAAATAGGGATTACAAATGCCATTTACAGCAGAACAAAAAAAAGCGGTCGTAGAAGAGTATCGTTTATCGGAAACCGACACAGGTTCACCTGAAGTACAGATTGCTTTATTGACAGCCCATATCACTCATTTAACACCGCACTTTGCTGAACACAAAAAAGACAACCATTCACGCCGCGGACTGTTGCGTATGGTTAATCAGCGTCGCAAGTTGCTGGATTATTTAAAAAATAAGGACTTAACTCGTTACCGTTCATTGATTGATCGTCTGGGATTGCGCAAATAAACAGCGCAAAAAAAACGGCACATATCGCTTGTGCCGTTTTTTTAACACTTCATGGATCGAACAACAATTAACCAACCTCGCAAAGGAACCTTATAGTGAATCCTATCAGGAAAGAATTTCAGTACGGCGATCGACTCGTTAAATTAGAAACTGGTGAAATAGCACGTCAAGCAGACGGCGCTGTGATGATCGATGTAGATGGCACAACATTGTTAGTTACCGTTGTCGGCAAAAAGCTGGCAAATGGCGGCGACTTTTTTCCGTTGACTGTTAACTATCAAGAAAAAGCCTACGCAGCCGGTAAAATACCAGGCGGTTTTTTTAAGAGAGAAGGCCGTCCCAGTGAACAAGAAACCTTAACTTCCCGGCTGATTGACCGGCCTATTCGTCCTCTTTTCCCTGAGGGCTATACCGACGAAGTTCAGATTATCGCAACCGTCATATCGTTGAATCCTGAAGTTAACCCCGAAATTCCTGCTTTATTGGGCGCCTCTGCTGCTTTGGCAGTTTCAGGCTTGCCTTTTAACGGCCCGGTAGGCGCAGCGACGGTCGGTTATAAAGACGGCGGCTATTTATTAAATCCAAGCCCTGCCGCATTAAAAGAATCGCAACTGGAATTGGTTGTTGCCGGAACGGCACATGCCGTATTAATGGTTGAATCCGAAGCAGACAACTTGTCCGAAGAAGTCATGCTCGGCGCGGTTTTATTCGGCCACCAGCAAATGCAAGTTGCTATTAGCGCTATTAACGAGTTCGCGGCAGCAGCGGGCAAAGGCGTGGTTGAATGGGTAGCTCCTGAAGTTAACACCGAACTTAAAAAACTGGTAACTTCAGAAGTTGAAGCGGGCATTAAATCCGCCTATCAAGTTGCAGAAAAACTGGTTAGACAAGAACTGTTAAAAGACATCAGAAATGGCGTAGTTGAAAAACTGACAGCAAATGGCGAGTATGCTGAAAGCGATATACGCGGCATTATCGAGCATCTGGAATACACCATCGTTCGTAACGCTATTCTTAACGAAAGCAAACGCATCGACGGACGCGCACTAGACAAAATCAGACCGATTACGATCAGAACCGGCGTATTGCCTAGAACTCACGGTTCTGCATTATTTACCCGTGGCGAAACTCAAGCTATAGTGGTTGCAACGCTGGGTACCCAACGCGATGCTCAAATCATCGATGCATTGGCGGGTGAGTACAAAGAACCGTTCATGTTGCATTACAACTTTCCTCCATACAGCGTTGGCGAAACCGGTTTTGTAGGTTCACCAAAACGCCGTGAAATCGGTCATGGCCGCTTGGCGAAACGTGGCGTTGCCGCCGTATTGCCTAATATGGACGAATTCCCGTACACCATCCGCGTGGTTTCCGAAATTACAGAATCCAACGGCTCAAGCTCCATGGCTTCGGTTTGTGGCAGCAGCTTGGCGTTAATGGATGCCGGCGTGCCGATTAAATCACCTGTTGCCGGTATCGCGATGGGCCTGATTAAAGAAGGCGATAACTTTGCGGTATTGTCCGACATCATGGGTGATGAAGATCACCTGGGCGATATGGACTTTAAAGTTGCCGGTTCGGTAGACGGCATTACCGCGCTGCAAATGGACATCAAAATAGATGGCATTACCGCGGAAATCATGAAGACCGCTTTGGATCAAGCAAAGGCTGGCCGTCTGCATATTCTGGGCGAAATGAACAAAGCATTGTCCACTACGCGTGAAGAAATGTCCGATTTCGCACCGCGTATCATCACCTTTAAAATCGATCCGGCCAAAATCCGCGAAGTTATCGGTAAAGGCGGCGCAACGATCCGCAGCATTACCGAGCAAACCGGCGCCAGCGTTGATTTGACCGATGACGGTATTGTTAAAGTGGCGTCTGTCGATAAAGCAGCTGGCGAAGAAGCGCGTCGTCTGATCGAAGAAATCACCGCGGAAGTTGAAGTAGGTAAAACTTACGAGGGCAAAGTAGTCAGGTTAATGGACTTCGGCGCATTCGTTACCATACTTCCCGGTAAAGACGGCCTGGTTCATATCTCGCAAATCTCCGATGAGCGTGTCGATAAAGTCAGCGACAGACTCAACGAAGGCGATGTGGTCAAAGTCAAAGTACTTGAAATCGACCGTCAAGGCCGCGTCAGATTGAGCATGAAAGAAGTCGAAGCGGAATAATTCCGTGCTTGTTTGCCGTTCTTAACACAAGAGCGGCTTAGAGGTATAAAAAAGGGATTGTGATTCGTTGCAATCCCTTTTTTTGTTTAGCTGTGTTGTCGTGTTAACGGTTTTCTGCTCATCCATTCATCCATTCATCCATTCATTTGTCCACGAAAAACACGAAAGACACGAAAAAAAAGCAAAAGCTGCCATTAACGGCTGCTCAATCTTTTGGTGATAGTTTGCAGATTGCTATCGCTTTGAATATGTTCGTGCTTTTTGTGTTTTTCGTGGATAAATACGGTTTTTTAAGACAACATCAGTCATCCACCAGTAACCAACTGTGAATAGAAATGATCAGCGACAGTCAAAAAATACAAATAGCGAAAAATTTTGCTAAGTTGCACCAAACGCCGTTTGCCGCTTGGACGCCCGATAAGGATTATCCGTCAGATGATGATCGTTATTTAGCTGTTTACGACAACCTTATTCATGGCGTTTACGGTGATTGCTACGGGATTAACGCCGAGTATGATGAAGACGATAACTTGATCCAAGAAGCAACAGAATTTGAAGTTTCTGTTGAAGGATTTGAATCCAAAGGGCAGGCGGAAATATTCTTTTTTGAACTAATCAGTGAATCGTCAGGGATGAGTAAATTCATTGAAGATCATGGCAGATATGGCGATTGGTAGAGTGGATTAGCGGTAGCCGTCAATCATCTAATCTGTTTTAAGTTCTATGACGGTGGCGTAGAGGATGGCATCCGGTTTACGGCAAGCCGATATAGGCGAATATTACATAAAATTAATAAATCGAGGAGATAATAATGAAAATAGTTAAAGAATTGCCAAAATTAGCGAAAGTTGAAATAGTGCTGAATAATGACGGCAATTATGTCATCAAAGACGTGAGTAATGGCGACATTCTGGACAAGTCATTTGATAGTATTAAAGATGCAGTTGCTTACGCGGTTGGCGCTTTCCTGATTCCAGTAAACAGTAAATAAAGCTTATTCGATGCCAGTCAAAAGCTGATTAGATGGAATAAATAAGCCTTATACCGCTGTAAGATTTCCTGAAAATCTTCGGCGGTTCTGCCGCTTGTTAAAGTAGCCGTTTTTTCATCACTTAGATTCAGTTCGCAAGGGTAATTGCCTAGAATACAAATCTCTGCACTAAATCTGCACATCCGCCGCATTAATTTTCCGCATTCCCTTTGCCGTATCTGCATATCGGCTGCGTAGAGTGTACCGTGACCATAAACCAAAGGAGTCACGAGTCATGAAACAAAGTTTTTATTTCAAGCTGGGCATTATTTTTTTCCTGATTTTATGTTTGATGCTGCCACAATCTTTTATCATGGATTTGGTAGGCGAACGCGTAGGCTGGCGGCAGCAAGCCTACCAAAGTATCGAGCAAAGCTGGCCGGGCAGCCAAACTATTTCCGGGCCGGTTCTTTCCGTTCCTTACAATTTTACTTATAACGCCAAAGAAAAGATTATCGGCGCAGACAAAAAAGAAACAGAAATTATCAAGGAAATGACGGGGCATAATGTTTTATATATCATCCCCAAGCAATTGAATATCGATAGCAAGCTGGAAAGCTCATTGCGTTATCGGGGTATTTACGGCGTACCGGTTTATACCAACGCTTTGCAGGTGACCGGGGAATTCAGCACCCAACCCATGCTCGACCTGATTGCCATGAATAAGGGCTATAAAATCCGCTGGGAAAAACCGCAAATATCGGTATTGGTATGTGACCAGCGCGGCATAGCGACACCGCCAATCCTGAACTGGAATGGAGAAAAATTCGCTTTTCAACCTGGCGGTAAGTTGCCGGGAACGGCTGCGGGAATGCATGTCACAGTGCCCGAGATTCTACAGGAACAGGAGACCCGGATAACGTTCGCTTTCGATATGGAATTGCACGGCATGCGTTCGATAAACTTTGCGTTATTGTCGGATAATACCGATGTAAAACTGGCGGCTAACTGGCCTCATCCGAGCTTTACCGGCGACTTGCTCCCCGAGCAGCGCGACATCACCGATCAGGGATTTACCGCACAGTGGCGGGCCTCGTCATTTTCTTATGACGTGAGCAACGCGATGGAGCGGTGCCGCAGCAAGGGCGAGTGTTCAAGTTTAATGGAACGCGCTGTCGGTTTTGACCTGATTCAGCCGGTGGATGTTTATCAGCAATCCGAACGCAGCATCAAGTACGCCGAGCTGTTCATCATTTTGACTTTTGTCGCGCTAATTCTGTTTGAATTGCTGAAAAAAGTACGTGTTCATCCGATTCAGTACACGCTTGTCGGCATGGCGTTGTTGGTGTTTTATCTGTTACTGATTTCACTCTCGGAGCATATTCAATTTCTGCTCGCTTATGGAGTCGCTGCACTTAGCAGTACGGCTTTACTGACATTTTATTTCGGCGCGATTTTGCGCAGCCGCAAGCTGGGATTGATACTTGGAGCCGGTTTATCGATATTATATGTATCGTTGTACGTTATTCTTCAAGCTGAAGAAAGCGCGTTGCTGATGGGAAGTTTATTGTTATTTATCGTGCTTGCCGGGTTGATGCTGGCGACTCGTCATTTTGATTGGTATGAGCTGACAGGGCAGGGAGATGCGCCGGCGGAGATGCAAAAATGAGATTCAAAGTTATGAAAAAAATGATTCTTTTATTGTTAGCCGTTAGCGCCGGTTATCTGATTCCGGCGAATCATACAATTCCAGTTGCAGGTGCAAGCGCCGCCGATTGGAATCCGGCGTCCTTTTGGTACAGCCCGTGGGGACGTTCCGGAACACACAAAGGCATCGATATTTTCGCCAAGGAAGGTACCGATGTATTGGCGGCAACTAATGGCGTGGTGGTTTATACCGGCTTTAATGACATGGGCGGTAATAGCGTAGTGGTATTGGGGCCGAAATGGCGTTTTTACTACTATGCGCATTTGCAGCGAATAGATACCGGCATTTTACGGAAGGTCGGAACGGGTGATATTATCGGGGCAGTCGGAAGTACCGGTAATGCCAAAGGAAAACCGCCGCATTTGCACTTTTCCGTTCGTAGTTTGTTGCCGCTGTTTTGGCAATACGATGCTAGTAAAGCGCAAGCTTGGAATAAGATTTTTTACCTTGATCCCGGTGCGCTTTTAACCTGATAGTTATCCGTCCCGCCTGTTGAGGACGTTGCGAAGTTAGACCTTCCAGGTTTCAAAAACCTGGAAGGTCTTTGCATAGCGACATCAGAAAATAACAAAAATAATTGCAGCACCAAATAATCACTAAACCATGAACAAACATATCCTGATAGTTGACGACGACGCCCACATCCGCGAAGTGATCAGCTTTGCATTGGAAAAAGCGGGCATGCAAATCACGCTTGCAGAAGACGGGCGGCAGGCGTTACAGCAGTTTGGCGCATCGGCCGCTGACCTGATCGTATTGGACATCAATATGCCGGAATTTGACGGCTTGGAAGTCTGCCGGGAAATCCGCAAAACCTCCGAAGTGCCGATTTTATTCCTGTCCTCGCGCGACGATGAAATCGACCGGATACTGGGATTGGAAATCGGCGGTGATGATTATGTCACCAAGCCCTTCAGCCCGCGTGAACTGGTCGCCCGCATCAACGTTATACTCAAACGTATCCATGCCCCGCTAAAACCGGTTATCGAAACCGGCAGTTTGCAGCACGGCAAACTGTGCATTCAGGTTGAACAACACATCATCAGCTGGAATGACCAAATTATCAGTCTTACCGCCACGGAATTCGCGATGCTGCTGCTTTTAATGCGCCAGCCCAACCGCGTTTTTAGCCGCGACACGATTATGAACAGCGCCTATACCACCAATGTTTACGTCAGCGATCGCACCATCGACAGCCATATCCGCCACATTCGCCAGAAACTTAATGAAGCAGGCTGCGAGGCGGCGATAGAGACTGTTCATGGCGTCGGTTACAAGCTCGCCTCATGCCGATAAACGCCCAGCTGCCGGTTTTAAATCGACGCCTGTTCCGGCTCAGGAACATATTGCTGATTGTGATGTTAATGGTGTTGGGATTGCCGCTAGGCGGGCTGTATTTCTTCCGTATTTATGAAAACGAACTGGTGCAGCAAACCGAGCGGGAATTAATCTCGCAATCCGCAGTGCTGTCCGCGAGCTTTCGTCAACTTGTGCGTAACCTTCATCATGATAAAAACATCTACGGGAAGATGCTGACCTCGCTGCCGCCGGAAAGCAATACTTACGAACCCGTCATTCCGACATTGAATTTGATTAACCCAATTGAACCGTCACGTCCTGAAGCGCGGTCTGCAAAAACTCCAGCCGACGAACTGGCGCAGCATATCGGCGAATTGATGAGCCAAGTGATGTCGGATACCCAACACATAACATTGTCCGGTATGCGATTGCTGGATATTAACGGCACGGTGATTGCCGGACGTGAGGAAGTCGGCTTATCGCTTGCAGACATTCCGGAAGTCCGGCGTGCCTTAGAGGGACATTATGCCGGGGCTATTCGACAACGTATTTCCGATGAACCGCCGCCGCCTTTGCATTCAATGAGCCGAGGAACCTATATTCGGGTGTTTGTCGCCTTTCCGGTGCTTGAAAATCGGCACTTGCAAGGCGTCATTTATCTTTCGCGGACACCGGATAATATTCTCAAACACCTGTTTGCAGTCAGGAAAAAGGTTTTCATTATCTTTATCGGCCTCTTAAGTTTAGTCGTGGCACTGGTCGTGCTGGTATCGGCCACCATTTCCCGTCCCATCCGCGAATTGATCAGTCAGACGGAAAGCATCAAACAGGGCGAGCAAAAACTGCTCGAACCCCTGAAAAATCCAGTCACCTACGAAATCGCCCAGCTTTCGGAAAGCTTCGCCGGCATGTCGCAAGCCTTGGCCGAACGCACCGATTATATCCGTCGTTTTGCAACCCATGTTTCGCATGAATTCAAAACCCCGCTGACTTCCATGCAAGGCGCGCTGGAATTATTGCAGGATCATCTGGACACCATGCCCGTCGACCAGCGCCAGCGCTTTATCGACAACCTGCTGGCAGACGCCCAACGCCTCAGGCAGTTAGTTAATCGCCTGCTGGAACTTGCCCGAGCCGATGCCTTGGAGCCTAGCCGCCAGCATAGCACTTTGCCTGCTGTGCTTGATGCGCTGCAAAATCGTTATTCAGAGCGCGGCTTGCAACTGCATTACACCGACCTACCCAAAACAATGTTGGCGATAGCTCCGGATGCGCTGGAAATGGTGTTTATCAACCTGTTCGAAAACAGCTTGCAACACGCGGCAAGCCGGCTGGAAATAAGTGCCGCTTTTGATGAAAACACCTTGCAACTCAGCTTGCATGACAACGGCACCGGGGTTTCATCCGCCAATCGCAACAAGATATTCACCCCGTTTTTTACTACGCGCAGAAATGCCGGCGGTACAGGTTTGGGATTGGAAATCACGCTTTCGTTGTTGAAAGCCTACGGCGGCAAGATTGAACTGGCAAAAAGCGAGCAGGGCGCTTTGTTTGTGTTGAGTTTGCCGCTCAGTCTATTGAAGTAAGGATACGGTCATTAATAACTACCCGATATGGATCGAATAAAATTTTTCCGTTCGCCCTGAGCTTGTCGAAGGGTGGGCGGAAAAATTTAGGTCTACCGCGTTAATCCGATCATGCTTCGACAAGCTCAGCACGAGCGGCTTGACGATAGAAGATAGTGATTTCGGGAAGTTATTTTTAACCAAAACCTAAATATATTGGTTGAGTCCAGAAAGCGGGATTTCGCGGGCAGTTCGATTACCACAGCCGTTCAATAGCGTAAGCTGAGAGCTGTTGATTGGCGCTTAGCAGCGGTATTTGATTAACCATCGCTTGAGCAACAAGCAGCCGGTCAAATGGATCTTTGTGGTGCCACGGTAAGTTTTGTAATATCAGTGCGTGGGCCATGGATACCGGTAATTCGGTTAGCGCATTGGCTTGAATGCGATTGGCGATAAATTCATTGGGTGGCTCAGTCAGGTGCAGCTTTCCCAAGCTATATTTCACGGCTATTTCAAACCCGGTTACCACACTGAGTAGCAGCTCATTGTCAGTATCCAGAAAAATTTCTTTGGCTAGTTTCGACAGCTTTGGATCATCGGTAACGAGCCAGATAAAGGCACAGGTATCCAGTAAAACCTTCATTCAAAATATTCCATGAAATCTTCCGGCAATTGATCGAAATCCGGCATTATTTCCACCATGCCTTTAGCCTCGCCCAGACGGCGTTTGACTGGTTTTTCCTGATAGGCAACCAACCGAGCGATGGGTTTATTAGCCCGAGCGATAATGATTTCATCCCCGTCTTCTACCTGTTGAAGTAATTGGGATAGCCGGGTTTTAGCTTCGTGGATGTTAACGGTTTGTTTCATGGGGTTTTACCTTAGCTAACTATTTAGCTAGATTGTAACAGATTTTTGAGTTTTACAACTCGGACCATTTAAATTCCAGGCGGTTAGCGACGGTTTGCATCCATTCGGATAGTCGGCTTTGTCGTTGTTGGTGGAATTTATGCCAGAGTGGTAGGGCGGATTTGCGTAGCAATCCGCCAATCATCTCCGTTCGTGGTGGATTGCCTAGCGGCGAATCCACCTTACAGCGTTAAAGAATAAAAGTTTGGTTCAATTTACGATTCGAGCTCATGATCATTCTGTGCTAACCACACCCCGTTAATATAGTACTTTGCTAAATTTGAAAGTGTCTGTTTAACTCGGCCATTTGCATTAATCGTAGAATTTTTACTTATTGAGTCATGATAAGTTTTTGCAAGTATTTTCGCTTGAGGTATATGACCGAATTTATCTAGCACTTTAACATGCCCCTCTGAAAGTGTAATAATTGGATAGTGATCAAAAACTCTTATATCAGATGAATTTAGACGCTTTAATACTCTTTCAGCTTCATCAAAGTGAGCCATTGCAATCGTTTCATTATCTTCTTGGCAGGCAAGTATAATCCTTTGTTGAGCTAAGGCATGTTCAATATGAGCAGACTCAGGAAAGGCTTGATGAGCTATTCTAAGTTTTTCATAGGCTTCCGGCTGTCTGTCAAACGTACGTAATGCTAGTCCATACTGCATAAGGAATAAGCCTTCATTTTCGAAGACTTTTTCAAAGCGTTCATATACAGAAAGAACTACTTCTTTCTGATTTTTTAAAAGGCGTTTAAGAAATTTTGCGTTTACTAAATGTTTGTATATTGAAGCTTCATTCCTTGAAATATTCTTAACGATAGGAAATTGGTAAACAGAAAAAGCTTTTATGTAGGCTACTATCGTTTTAAGTAACACTTCTGTTGGTACATACATATTAAATAATTTATCTATGTAGACTCTATGCCTTGTAGTAACATTTCCATTTGAAAATTTTAAGACTCCCTCCATTTGTGAAGCTAAGAAGTGTACGTTTGGATTTACATCTAAATAAGATAAAGCTCTAGTTAAAGTAGCTTCATTAGCTGGAACACGTTGAGTTGTTGCTAAACCTGCTAGAATAAGTAGAGCTCTCTGAGCTTCGCAACTAATACTTTGATAATCGTTTTTAACAATTTCGTTATAGCCTTCCCCAGAGGTTGCTTCCATAAGGCCTATCAATAATTGTTGTTTAGATTTTTTCAGGAGTTCAATTTTTCTATTTTTGGTACTCATTTTGGCTAATCTTGTCCAATTCCCAAATTTCTCAATTTTCTCCAAAATTATGTTGGCATCAGAATCATCTATGAACGAAATGTCTATTTCTGAAGTGACATAGTTATTCAAATGCTCTTTAACTCTAGAAGCCCATATGCTAGAACTTTCTGCGCTCACAAAAATAGCTTTTTGAGACTTGGCGTATTTAATAATGTCTGCAATTTCGGGCGCCATATCACCAATTCTTTCAATAAATAAGTAATATGGTTCTTTATGGCGAGTATCAAGCTCTACTACTAACTGCTTAAAATTATCCTTATATTCATCAACAAAATATACATTTTTATCACATAAATCAGAAACTTTAAGCGCCAATTGCTTTAAAGCAGTACTTTTTCCACATCCAGCAGAACCTAACATTAAGTACAAATCTAATGGCTTAGCTTTGTTATCTGCTAAATATATTGCAAAGAAATTCTTAGAATTTGAAAGAAAAGCAGGAACTTCATCAATAATATCAAACCAAGTAGGCTTAAATCCCTTGTAAAACTCACGTATTTCAGTCTCAGAAGTGTTTTTCGGCAACAATGCTAAAGATGCTCTGTTTACTGGGGTTACATCCGAAAAAAGAGATATATTTTCTTTGTTATCAAAATCTAACTCAGGTCTTATGTTTTTAATAAGATCTTTACTAGTGGGTGGTGTAACAAACTCAGAATTGAGCCAATCTACAAAATCTGATAGCTTACCTTGAAGATGATGAATATTTGAAGCTTCTAAGCCTTTGGTTTGGAGGGGAGTCAACTCTGGAATCAAAACATAACTTTTCATGTCGCTGCTATTTGTTTTTGCTTTATATTTTTCTATTTGATGATAGAAAAGAGGCTCTTTCAGCGTGGTTCCTATAAATATAAAAGTATATTTATAAAAATCTCTTGCAACTTCGTCGTACCAAATTGGTTCTTTTGCTGAACCTGCGCCATATTCCTGAGGTGAAAAAATATAACCACCGCTAGGTTGGTTAATATCACCATTTAGTTTGATGTAATCTAATGTTTGATAAAATTGGTCAACTTCAGAAATGCAATCATACCTTTGCTTTACATTGAATTTTTTTTCACAATAAAGATGAGCTGCTTTCTCGAATGCATCATCAATATTTAATGTGTATATCCTAAAGAAAGGATACTTTACTAGTTCGATGTATTCCCTTGATGGAATGCAGTGTTTAAAGTGTTTTTCAAAAACAGTATTTAGTTGAGCACCCATTACTACTTTAGCTGCACTATATACAGCTGACAAATCTTCGTCTGAGTAATGTTCACCCATTTCTTCAGCCAAAATCTTGGCTAATTCCAAACCAAGAGGCAGTTCTTCCTTTAGAGTGTTTTGGCATCCTCTTGACGCTCCTGCGCCTAACAATAATACCAAGCGGCCATTTAAAAGAGCATTCTTAATATGTGAATTCACTTTTCTTTTCCAGTTATAAATTTATATTGATATTTTTCGACGCTGTTAGGAATAACAAATTAGCATCAAAATTAAAATAGTTTACAAGATAGTTTTTCCAAATAGCAAAAAGTCCTTTCAGACTAGATTTTTTATGGGGAAAATTTTGCGCTGGTTCCCAAGCTCCAGCTTGGGAACCCAGTCTCGGAAGCTCCAGCTTCCCGAGCAACTCACCACGACCGAATCACCTCAATCAAACCGTCTTGACCGGCATAATTACGCGCACTGGAATAACGCCAATGTTCCGGCTGGTCCACGTAGCCCCGCTTTACGGGATTGTGATGAATGTAATCCAGCTTTTGACGCATAACCACCTCAGATTCGATGATTTGCGGATGATTGCCTTCTTCCCAAACCTGATAAGCGGTCTCCTGCTTATGGGCGCGTTTAAAAAACGCCAGCAATTCCAGCAGCTTGACCGAGCGGCGTTGTTCCAGATGCGCGATGATTTGCTTCGCCGTGTAGGATTTAAAACGCTGCATGTCATGGCTCAAATTCTCCGAAGCGGCTATAAGATGCAGATGATTTTCAAGGATGACGTAACCGTAGAGTCGAAAGCCTGCGTCTCGCTGTAAAAAACGCCAAGAATCCAGAATGATGTTCACGGTTTCAGGGCGGGTAAACAACGGCAGCCAGTGGTTTATCGTTGCGGTCAGGAAGTGTGGGCACGGGTCGCATTGGACGCGGTAGCGGCTTCTTGGCATGGTTGTGCTCCTTTGTGGTGAGAGTAGACGGGAAGCTGGAGCTTCCACGACTGGGTTCCCAAGCTGGAGCTTGGGAACCAGCGGAACCCAAAGTTATGTGTTTTTATAGATAAAGCTCTTCCACCACCAACGTCAAATCAATCGATTCCAACGTAACGCTCTGTTTTGCGCTGAAACTTTCGCGTTGCCAATCGCTTCGGCGGCGGTAAATTTCCAGGTAAGGCGAGTCTTGAGACAGCAGAACATACTCTTGTAAGCGCTCAATCGTTTGATAAGCCATGAGCTTTTCGGTGCGATCGGTTCGCTGGGTGGAATCGGACAGCACTTCGACAATCAAGCAAGGATGCTCGTTGTAATAACGGTCGGTTTCTTCTTCGCAGGTAACTTGCACATCAGGATAGTAAAAACGCACGTCGTCGCCGCGTTTAATTTTTACTTTCATGTCCGATTGAAACGGCTCGCAATGGGTACCTTGCAAATGCTGTGACAAGCGTACAAATAACCGCCCACTAATGCGATTATGATCACGACTGGCCCCGGTCATTGCGTAAACCAGCCCATTAACAAACTCATGACGGGTGCCGGTATTGTTATCGCTTTCCATCAACAGATAAGCTTCGGGCGTGAGTATGGGGGCGGGTAGAGTAGATGCCGGATTAGTCATATTAGTTCCTTTATCGGGACGATATAATCTGAACGGTCAAGTTTTCGGTTTTGCGATTCACTGTAGGGTACGCTGTGCGTACCTTGTATTAAGAGTTATCATGAACTTTAACGCAAATGGTACGCACAGCGTACCCTACCTGAAGACCCGAGAATATGACCGTTTAAAATATATTTAATCCGGCATCATTGACGGCAATTAAGGCGCGTAATGCGTTTCAATATACCGCTCAACAATTTCCTGAAACTCTTCGGCAATCCTGTCGCCTTTCAATGTAACGGTTTTCTCGCCGTCTTCATAAACCGGCGCTACCGGGGTTTCTCCGGTGCCGGGCAGGCTGATGCCGATATTGGCGTTTTTGCTTTCGCCTGGCCCGTTGACTACGCAACCCATGACCGCAACTTCCATGGTTTCAACGCCTGGATATTTAGTGCGCCAGACCGGCATTTGATCGCGTAAATAGCTTTGAATGTCCATCGCCAGTTTTTGGAAATAATCGCTGGTGGTGCGGCCGCAACCGGGGCAGGAAATAACCATTGGGGTGAATGAACGAAAGCCCATGGTTTGCAGGATTTCCTGGCCGACGATGACTTCCTGGGTTCTGGATGCGCCGGGTTCAGGCGTCAGGGATATACGGATGGTGTCGCCTATGCCTTGCTGCATTAATACCGATAACGCGGCTGCCGAGGAGACGATGCCTTTGGAGCCCATGCCTGCTTCGGTCAGTCCCAGATGCAATGCGTAATCGCAACGGCTGGACAGGTCTTGATAAATTTCGATCAGTTCCTGCACGTTGCTGATTTTGCAGGACAGGATGATTTTGTCTTTGCCAAGCCCGAGTTCTTCGGCTTTGGCGGCGCTTTCCAGCGCGGACAGTACGATTGCTTTGCGGGTGACGGCGGCCAAAGGCTCGGGTATTTTCAGGCTTCTGTTTTCATCCAGTAAACGGGTCAATACCGCTGGGTCCAAGCTGCCGCCGTTGACGCCGATGCGTACCGGTTTGTTGTATTGGCAGGCAAACTCGATCATTTGCTGGAATTGCGGGTCACGGCTTTTGCCGCGGCCTACGTTGCCCGGATTGATCCGGTATTTGTCCAGAGCCTGTGCGCAGTCAGGATATTTTTCCAGCAGTTTATGGCCGTTGAAATGAAAGTCGCCGACGATTGGCGTCGAGTTGCCTTTTTTGTCCAACTGGTTGCGTATTTCTGCAACAGCCGCTGCCGCTTCTTCGGAATTTACCGTGATGCGAACCAGTTCGGAACCTGCGGCGGCCAGTTCGATGATTTGGTTGACGGTTGCCGTAACGTTGGCAGTATCGGTATTGGTCATTGACTGAACGACAATAGGAGCGCCGCCGCCGACTTTAACATCGCCGACTAAAACTTGATGGGTGATTTTTCTAAGGCTAATAGACATATACGGAATCTTTTGAAAAAGGTTACAGTTATCTGGAAAAAATTTTGTTAAATTATACGCCGATACAGGCTATTAAGTAGAGTTTAGTGTGAGGATTAATTATTTTTCAGATGTACATTTGGAGTTTGCATCTCTTAAAGCCCCGGATAATGACGCCGATGTTATTGTTGCCGCAGGCGATATCGGTATCGGCACGCAAGGCATAGACTGGCTGAAAGCTCTGAATAAGCCGGTTATTTATGTTGCCGGTAACCACGAATTTTATAGCCATGAATATCGGCAGGCGCTACAGTCGATCCGTATGCAATGCGCGGACAACAATATCCATTTTCTTGAGAACGACAGTTTTATATTTCAGGGCGTGCGTTTTTTAGGCTGTACGCTATGGGCCGACTTGTTTGTCGATGGCAATAAAAAAGCCGAGGCTTTAGGCAAGACTTTAAATGATTTCAAGCGAATTCAATTCGACGAAAAGTTTTTTGATGCGGTGGAGTTTAGCCGGCTGCATCAGAATTCAACGGCGTGGCTGGGACAGCAATTAGCCCAGCCGTTTTCCGGAAAAACGGTTGTGATAACCCATCACGCACCTTCCTTATGGAGCTGGAATGATTCGGCCCATGCGCTTAAAAAACTGGCGTATTGTAGCGATTTGAAACCATTGCTGCATGAATACGAGGTCTCGGCCTGGATCCACGGCCATGTTCATAGTCAGATGGATTACCGTATAGCGGGCACCAGGATATTGTGCAATCCTAGAGGTTATGCCGGTACAAAAATCGCTCCCGGATTTGATCAGAACAGGATGGTGGAGATTTAGGCTTATGGCAGTTGGTTTCTCGATTAATTCTCGGATCGCGCATTTTTTGATGATTTTTATCTAGTTCCCATGCAACGCGCCACCTGCCATTAAGTTAAACACAATAACACCCGTAGGAGCGGGCCATGCCCGCGATATTTAGGCAATAATTACAACGCTGTCGCACCTTCATCGCGGGCATGGCCCGCTCCTACTTAATGGCAGTAATTAACACGTGGGAACGAGGAATTTTGAAGTTTGCTTTAACGAGTCAATCTCAAAAAAATTGACTTATAAGACCGGGTTTTCTAATGTTCGCCAAATAGCTGTTAGCCACGGGTGGACAATATGAAATCAGAATATACAGCTGAATTCCGTTTTTACGGGGAACTGAGCGATTTTCTTCAGCCTGGGCAACGTAAGCGGACTATCCTTTATCGTTTCAAGACCCATCCAGGAATCAAGGATCCCATCGAGGTTTTCGGCGTGCCTCACACCGAGGTAGAGCTGATCGTCGTCAATGGTCAATCGGTAGGGTTCGATTACCAGTTGCAAGATGGTGACCGCGTTGCCGTTTATCCTGCCTTTAGAAGCCTGGACATCAACTCATTGACCAGGTTGCGCGAAACTTTGCGCAATCCTTGTTTCATTCTGGATGTGAATCTGGGCAAACTTGCTAAACTCATGCGTTTGTTGGGCTTCGATACGCTCTATCGCAACGACTATCGGGATGCGGATATAGTCAATATTGCGGTGAATGAGCAGCGCATCGTGCTGACCAGAGACCGCCGCCTTTTGTATTTCAAGCATATTACTCACGGTTATTGGGTGCGCGCGGTAGACGTTAAAAACCAAATTGATGAAGTTCTGCGCCGCTTCGATCTGCACGACTCGGTTCAGCCTTTTGCCCGATGCCTGATTTGTAACGGTGTGATGATGCCGGTCGCCAAAGCCGATGTTTTACAGCATCTCGAACCTAAGACTCGGCTTTACTATGAGGTTTTCCATCAATGCGCAAATTGCCGACGAATCTATTGGGAGGGCTCTCATATGGAGGATATGCGGCAACGCTATGCCGGGTATCTGGCTCCGAAAGATGTAAATGCGATATTTCCGTAATTCGGTTTAACTTGAAAATTGTAGTTAGTCCACGAAAAGCACGAAAGTCACGAAAACGTCAGTTGGTTGTATGTTAAATGTTCAACCTTTTATAAGTTTTCGTGCTTTTGTGTCGCCTCGGCAACTGCTCCTGCGTCGCCTAAAGCGCCTACTGTTGGTGCTCTACCTCCTGCGTCCATGCAAGTCGTAGAGGCGCCTACTTTTGGCTTTCGTGGACAAAAATGATTTTACAGATTCATGTAATCATTCAACAAAATAGAAGATAAAAGTAGCGAACTTTTGAAAGGCGATGAGTATAATCAAATTATGGCGTTAAAAAGTTTAGAGGTTGTAGATTATGGATAAGATCAACGTGACGAAAACTGAAGATCGAAGAAGTTTTTTTCGAATTGATGATGAAATTAATCTGTTTTACAAAAAAATAGATGCAAAACTGGTGACCGAACCGCACCATGTTTCCGACAATATTTTGAACAGCTGTTCATTGTCTACAGCACTTGAAATGATATCTCAGGATTCCCTTGTGCTGATGCATCGACTGGAAAAAAACCTGCCGGATGTGGCGGATTATTTAAAATTAATCGACGCTAAAATCGATCTTCTTGCTCAGGCTATCATGATGCAGGGCTTTCAACTCAAGGAAAGCGACACCCGCAACGTGAATATCAGCGCAACAGGCATGGCTTTCAATTGCGAAGAAGCGCTTCAAGAAGGCGATCATCTGGAAATCAAGATGCTGTTGGTATCCAGCATGGCGGTCATCGTGACTTACGGCAGGGTTGTTTATCGCACAAACAGCCCGTCAGCCGATGGTCAGTATCCTTATTTTGTCGGCGTTGATTTTATCAATATGAAAGATGAGGACAGGGAATTGTTGATTAAGTATGTAGTCAAAAAGCAATTGCAACAGATCAGGGATAAAAAACAGCTCACCAATAACTCTTAAGCGGTTTGTGAATATTTCAGATAAACAAAAAAAAATTCTTACCCTATTGTCTGACGGAGAATTTCATTCCGGCACTGAGTTGGCCGATGCCTTGGGTATCAGTCGATCAGCCGTTTGGAAGCAACTGAACGGCTTGACCGAATTAGGTCTCTCACACTCGGCGGTCAGCGGTAAAGGCTACCGGCTCGACAAATCGCTGGAGCTGTTGGTAGCGTCAAAAATCAATGAAACCGTTAGCGCACAGGCCGCTGCACTGATTTCATCGCTCGAAATTCATGATCAAATCGATTCAACCAACCGTTATTTGGTGGAGCGTTCGCAAAATAACGCGCCTTCAGGCTCGGTCTGTTTTGCCGAATACCAAACGGCAGGCAAAGGCAGGCGAGGACGCCAATGGGTTTCGCCTTACGGCTGCAATATTTACCTATCGATACTCTGGCGCTTCCAGCAAGGGCCTGCCGCCATTTCAGGCT
Source organism: Methylobacter sp. (assembly GCA_036561025.1). Taxonomy (GTDB): domain Bacteria; phylum Pseudomonadota; class Gammaproteobacteria; order Methylococcales; family Methylomonadaceae; genus Methylobacter_A. The sequence goes on from DATBQB010000028.1 coordinate 42,228, forward strand.
TAAGTCTGGCTATCGGCGTAGCGGTCATCAGGGCTTTAAAGCAGCATCAAATAGATGATATTGGTCTTAAATGGCCTAACGACATTTACAGCCAGGGAAAAAAACTGGGCGGTATTCTGGTTGAAGTTTCGGGAGAGACCGACGGCCCGTGTGCCGCTGTTGTCGGTTTGGGATTAAACTTGTTTGTACCGGAAGCGGAAGCCGAAAGCATCACCCAAGCCTGGACTGACTTAACTAAAATTACCGGGCAAAACCGGCTGTTCAGGAACAAGTTGGCCGGCACTTTATTAAACCATCTGCTGCCGGTTATCGCCGAGTATGAAAGCGTCGGCATTGCAGCCCATCTCGATGAATGGCGCAGCTACGATTGTCTGACCGGAAAATCCGCGACCTTGTTTATCGGTCAGCAACAATTTGAGGGCATCGTGCAAGGCATCGACGATAACGGCATGTTGTTGATTGAACGTCCCGATGGCAGCGTGCAGACCTTTGCCTCCGGCGAAGTCAGTTTTAACGGTTCAGCGCCGCAATGAACTTACTGATCGACATGGGCAATACCCGGTTAAAATGGGCCGTTGCAAGGGCAGGCCAAATCATGCCCGGAGCGCCGTTAGTCAATAGCCGAATTAGTCGGGATGAACTCGCCGGACTTTGGGAAAACATCCATCGGCCCAGCCGGCTTGTCGTTTCTTGCGTCAGTGCAAACCAACTGCTTGAACTGGTCCAGTCGGTAGCGCTCGAACTTTGGCCTGATGTCGATATTATCCTGGTTAAATCCCAAGCCCAGGCATTTGGCGTAATCAACTCCTACCAACAGCCTGAAAAGTTGGGTGTTGACCGCTGGCTGGCATTAATTGCGGTTTGGCAGCAATATCAAACTTTAGCCTGTATCGTCGATTGCGGAACAGCGATTACCGTGGATTTAATCGACGCCGATGGCAGACATCAAGGCGGCCTGATTAGCCCCGGTTTGACGTTGATGAAAAAATCGCTTGGGCAGGGAACTGATGCGCTGCCGTTTAGCGAAACAAACCATGTATGCGCTTTGGCTAATTATACCGAGGCCGCAATATACAGCGGCACCTTAATGGCGGCCCTTGGCCTGGTTGAGCATGTGCTGGCAAAACAGCCTAAAAATATACAACTGATTTTAACCGGCGGCGATGCTGAACTTATTGCCAGGGAGCTTGGTATAGCATGTATTGTTGAGCATGATTTGGTGCTGCAAGGGTTGCTGTGTATTTTGGAAGGTCATTTATGAAAATTTTGTTTTTTGCGATGGTATTGGCGAATGTTGTGCTTTTTATGTGGGAATTTAAATACGGCGCGTTCGAACAGGCCGGCAAAACCCAGCAACAACCGGCTCGGGAACAGATTGTATTGGTCAGTGAATTGAAAAACGAAGTAATAAATATCGATTTTAGATCATTATATCCGCCGGGCTTAGATCCCCAGTTCAACAATTTATTGACTGAACAACTTGTTCTTGCGGATTTTTAGGTAACTGCTTCCTTGTTGTAGTTGGTCATATTTTTTTAACCGACTTAAGGATGGAGTGCAGGCTTCGCCTGCAAGTTGTGATTTCCGCAGGCAAGCGAAGCTTGCACTCCTTCGATTTTCATGATTTTTTTGATGAATATAAAACTTCGTGATCTTCGTGTCTTCGTGGTAAAAATCCCTTAAATTATTCTCTAATATTTAACTGTTCATCTATTGTGCTAAACATCATCTGGATTTGCTTTTTCCTCGCCGCCTTTTGCACCGCGATGTTCAAACTGGTTTTTTTAGGCGACCAACAAGTTTTTGCGCAAATCATGGAAGCCATGTTTGCGTTGTCGAAATCGGCTTTCGAAATATCCTTAGGCCTGACCGGCGTACTGGCTTTATGGCTGGGTATTATGCGCATCGGCGAAAAGAGCGGTTTTATCCTGTTATTAACCAAAGGTCTGACGCCGTTATTTAGCCGGCTAATGCCCGACGTGCCCAAAGGCCATCCGGCTTTAGGCGCTATCGTAATGAATATTTCCGCCAATGCGCTGGGGCTGGATAATGCGGCAACGCCTTTGGGCATCAAGGCGATGCAGGAACTGCAAACGCTGAACCCCAATCCCGACACCGCCAGCAACGCGCAAATTCTGTTTTTGGTAATCAACACCGCAGGCGTTACGTTGTTTCCGGTGACGATTTTCACCTACCGCGCCCAGCTCGGGGCCGCCAATCCGACCGATGTATTCATCCCGATCCTGATAGCCACCTATATGGGCACGATGGCAGGATTATTTACTGTCGCCTATGTGCAAAAAATCAATCTGCTGGATAAAGTTATCTTGGCTTATCTGGGCGGTTTTACATTGGTAGTCGGCGGCATACTGGCCTATTTTTCAAGCTTGCCGCAACAGCAGATGCTCGAGCAATCTGCGATTATCAGTAATTTTATTTTGTTTTCTCTAGTCATTACTTTTATTCTCGGTGCGATCAATAAAGAAATTAACGCCTACGAGGCCTTCATTGAAGGCGCCAAAGAAGGCTTTCAGACCGCAATTACGATCATCCCTTATCTGGTCGCGATGCTGGTTGCGATCGGCGTATTCAGGGCCAGCGGCGCGCTGGATTTACTGGCCGATTTGGCGCGAGCTGCGGTACATTACTTCATGCTCGACGACCGCTTCGTCGATGCGCTGCCCACCGCATTAATGAAGCCGTTTAGCGGTAGCGGAGCCAGGGCGATGATGATCGATACCATGAAAACCATGGGCGCGGATTCATTTGCCGGGCGACTGTCGTCGATTGTGCAAGGCAGCACCGAAACTACATTTTATGTACTGGCAATTTACTTCGGCTCGGTCGGTATCAAACATATTCGCCATGCCGCCGCGTGTGGGATAATAGCCGACTTTGCGGGCATTATTGCCTCCATACTCGTTGCATACTGGTTCTTTGGATGACGATGACGAATTTTCACCACGAAGGCACGAAGAACACGAAGAACACGAAGAACACGAAGAAAGCAATATAAACTTCGTGTTTCTTCGTGCCTTCGTGGTGTTCTTTTTTATCCGTGTTACCCATGTGCTATTTTTTAATTTCTGTTAATACTTCATGAAAGTTCACCTTAAAACACTCGGTTGCCGTCTTAACGAAGCGGAACTGGAAACTTGGGCGCAAGCCTTTCAAAAATCCGGCCATCAAATCACTAAACAAGCCGAAGCTGCTCATCTAATAGTAATTAATTCCTGCGCGGTAACACAGGATGCCGCCAGAAAATCGCGCCAGTTGATACGCCGCATTCATCGCGATAATCCGCAAGCCAAGCTCGTCGTCAGCGGCTGTTACGCGACGTTGAACGAAGATGAGGCCGCATCTTTATTAGGCGTCGATCTGATAGTCAGCAACAAGGATAAGGATCAACTGGTCGAAAAAACCCTGACTGAATTGAACATGGACAGCATGCCCGTCCTGTCCACCGAGCCGGGAGAAATATCGCTGTTTACGCGCGGCAGGCAACGCGCTTTCGTTAAAGTGCAAGATGGCTGCCGTTATCGCTGCACATTTTGCATTGTTACCGTTGCGCGCGGCGAAGAAAATAGCCGTCCCGTGCAAGCGGTCATTGATGAAATCAATGCGCTGCATCAGCAAGGCATCACCGAAGTTATTTTGACCGGCGTGCATTTGGGCGGTTACGGTAGCGATTTGGGCAACAATCTGTCCGACTTAATCAAAGCCATATTGGCCGAAACCGATATTCCGCGACTCAGGTTAGGTTCGCTGGAGCCTTGGGAATTGCCGGATGATTTTTTCGAGTTGTTTCATAACCCGCGCTTGATGCCGCATTTACATCTGCCTTTGCAAAGCGGCTCGGACACCGTGCTGCGCCGTATGGCAAGGCGTTGCAAAACCGAAGAGTTTGCCGTCATCGTCAGCCAGTTGCGAGCGCAAATCCCGCATTTTAATATCACCACCGATATTATCGTCGGCTTCCCAGGCGAGACCGAGCAGGAATGGCAGGATAGCTTTAACTTCATTAAGCAGATCGGTTTCGGCCATATCCATATCTTCACCTATTCCAGCCGGGAAGGCACTAAAGCCGCAAGTCTGCCGGACCAACTGAGCAATGAAATCAAAAAGCAGCGCAGCAAGCAGTTGCATGAGTTGGCCGAACAAATGAAGCTGAAGTTTTTTGCCGATAACGTAGGCAATGAATTTCCGGTGTTATGGGAAGGCTACAGCGAAGCTCTGGCAGATAACAAGCAACGGGTGTTTGGATATACGCCGAACTATCTTCGGGTTGGCTGTGTGATCGGCAACGATGTGTCGGTGGAAAACCGGACGATTAATTGTATGGTAACCGCAGTTGAGGAAGGTTATGTTGTTGGGGAGCTTGTGATGTGATTGAAAGTGCGGTTTTTTAGAAGATTATCACCCGGCATCTATCTTTTGAGAATTTCGTCAAAAACAACCTTATCGTTCCCACGCTCTGCGCTCGTCGTTATACATAAGTATCTGCGGGCCGTCATCATTCCGACAGTTCCTTACCTGGCGTTAGGCGAGAAACATGCGGAGATGCAGACCTTCCAGGTTTTTAAAACCTGGAAGGTCTAACTTGCAACGTTCTGAACAGGTGGGACGTTTCGAATGGAACAATATGCCCCATCTTGCTTGATTCGACAGAAACTTGTGGAGTAATTCAAATTACATGGCTATCCTAAAAACAGCAAAACGCACCCTGCAACTTTTCCGTATCGGACTGGCGGCAAAAAAACTTCAACGTACTCAGGACGAGACCGAACGTCTGCTCGCCAAACAGGCGCTCGCAGGATTATTTGCCGATGCGCGCGGAATTACGATGAAAGTCGGCCAGTTGTTTGCGGGCAACGACGGCACGACTCCGTTTCAGGAACTTGTCGAAGGCATAGAACCTTTGCCGTTAAAAGCGATGATCCCGTTGCTTGAAACGGAACTCGGACAAAAGGTCAAAAGCGTTTTCCGTTCTATCGAGCCGGCCATAGCGGCGGCGTCGCTCGGACAAGTCCATCTTGCGGTGCTTAAAAACGGCGACCAGGTCGCGGTAAAAATCCGCTATCCCGATATTGCCGATGCGGTCGATTCCGAATTGCGCCTGGTCGGCTTGATGCCCGGTGTCGGGCCGGTCAATCGCTGGGGATTCGATCTTGACGGCTATAAAAAAAGCCTGCGCGATAACATGCATCGAGAGCTCGATTATCGTTCGGAAGCTCAAAGACAGGATTATTTCGGCCGCGTCGTACAAGTTCCTGGATTGAAAGTTCCAAAAGTGTATAGCGATTTATGCAGCGAACGCGTGCTGGTGCAAAGCAGGGCGCAGGGCGTGCTGATCGACAAAGCCGCTAACTGGTCGGAACAGGATCGGCTGGCTATCGGCCAAACGTTGATGATGATGCTGTTCAAAAGCCTGTTTGTTGCTGGTGAAGTGCATGGCGACCCGCATTCGGGCAATGTCTTTTATAGCCATGACGAGTACGGTCAACCGCAAGTCACATTACTCGATTACGGCTGTACAATCAGCGTTACAGAACAGCGTAGATTGGCGCTACTTAAGTTGATTTTCGGGTGTCGTGAACGAAGCTCTATCAAACCGCTGGATTGCTTTGCGGCGCTGGGTTTTGACAGCAAAAAACTTATTCCCATCAGCGGCTCGTTGCCGGCTTTATGCCAAATATTGTTCAGGCCCTTTTTAATAAACTATCCGTTTGATTCCGAACAATGGCAACTGGGCAAGTCGTTTAATGACTTGCTTGGCGATTATCGCTGGTGGTTCAGATCAGCCGGGCCTTCCGACCTGTTTTTACTGATGCGCGCTTTCCAGGGATTGACCCAGCAATTGCAACAGTTGGATGTTAGTCTGTCGTGGTGGACGCTGCTGCAACAAGCGGTTGGTAAGGAGCTCATTCAACAGGCAATGGCTTTTGAGTTGCCCATAATCGAGTATGACCCGGCAGCCAAGGCGCTGGGTTTTAATCAGCAAGCGACGGTGCTTTGTGTGCGCGTCAGCGAAGACGGCGAGCAGCGTGTTGCGATTAAAATGCCGGCCGAAGCGGTGCTGGATTTGGAGCATCTTATTCCTGAAGATGTATTGGAGAGAATTATAGCTTCCGGAAAAATCGATCTTAAACAACTGGGCGATTCAATTCGCGCCAATGGAATTGTTCCCCAACAGTTGTTTACTTTTGAAGACGGTAGAAAAACTTATAGGGTGTGGCTGAGTAATTCAGATTGAGGGAGCTAGAAAATCTATTTTCTGTCCACGAAAAACACGAAAAGCACGAAAAAGTCTAGAGTTGTATGTGTGTTTCTTCGAGTTACAGTGTAATGCCAAGTCACACATACATTAGGATTCGGTTTGCCACCGTATCCTAATGTTTCTCTCTATCCAGCTTTTTTCGTGTCTTTTGTGTTTTTCGTGGACAAATGCCTTTTATAACGTCTCTATGCGCAAAACTTCTCAGTCTGGGCAAGAATGCCTTGCGTATCCAGACCGCACAGCGCCAACAGTTCTTCTCGAGTACCTTGCTCGACAAAACTGTCCGGCAGGCCGATATTCAACACCGGCATCAGGATTTGCTGTGCTTGCAGAAAGTCGTTGACGGCACTGCCCGCACCACCGGCGAGAACGTTTTCTTCGACGGTAATCAGTACGTCGTGGCTCTTGGCTAATTCAAGCACCAGCTCTGTATCGATAGGTTTAACAAAGCGCATGTTGACAACGGTTGCGCCCAGCTTTTTGCCCGCTTCCATAGACGGAGTGACCATGCTGCCCCAAGCTAAAATAGCAATGCGGCTGCCTTGGTGACGAACTTCGGCTTTACCGATTGGCAATGCGGTCATTGTTTTGTTAATCGCAGCGCCGGGGCCTTTGCCGCGTGGATAACGCACGGAGGCTGGGCCTTCATGCATAAAGCCGGTGTAAAGCATTTGCCGGCATTCGTTTTCATCGGCAGGGGCCATGACCAGCATATTGGGGATGCAGCGCATATAGCTGTAATCGAAACTACCGGCATGGGTTGGGCCGTCAGGGCCGACAAGACCTGCGCGGTCCAGCGCAAACAACACATCCAGGTTTTGGATCGCGACATCATGAATCATCTGGTCGTAAGCCCGTTGCAAGAATGTCGAATAAATCGCTACGACGGGTTTGGCGCCTTGGCAAGCCTGTCCGGCAGCCAACGTTACCGCGTGCTGTTCGGCAATCGCTACATCAAAATATCGTCTTGGATAACATTCAGAAAATTTGACCAGCCCCGAACCTTCGCGCATAGCCGGAGTAATGCCCAATAAGCGCTCGTCTTTTGCAGCCATATCGCAGAGCCATTCGCCGAATACTTCGGTGTAAGTCGGATGCGGGGAGGGCGCTGATTTGGGCAGGCAATCCTTGCTGGGATCGAAAGCCGGTACGCCGTGATAAGCCAATGGATCTTTTTCGGCAGGCGGATAACCTTTGCCTTTTTGGGTAACGATATGCAAAAAGCGCGGCCCCGAAATATCCTTCAGGTTTTCCAGCGTCGATACCAGCATGTCCATGTCATGCCCGTCAATCGGACCGATATAATTAAAACCCAGCTCTTCAAACAAGGTTCCCGGTACGATCATGCCTTTCATGTGCTCTTCGGTGCGTCGCGCCAGTTCCCATACGCTGGGTATGCTGCTTAAGGCTTTTTTGCTGCCTTCGCGCATCGAAGAATAAAATTTGCTGGACAAAATCTTGCTCAAGTAATTGTTCATCGCACCGACCGGCGGCGAGATCGACATGTCGTTATCGTTCAGGATCACCAGTAAATTGGCATCCAGCGCGCCCGCATGATTCATTGCCTCAAACGCCATGCCCCCGGTGATGCTGCCGTCACCGATGATCGCGACCATTTTCTTGTCTTCGCCTTTTAACTCCGAGGCAATTGCCATGCCTAAGGCTGCGCTGATCGAGGTGCTGGAATGGCCGACGCCAAACGCATCGTATTCGCTCTCAGCCCGACTCGGAAATGCCGATACCCCGTCTCGGGTTCGAATGGTGGTCATCCGCTCTTTGCGTCCGGTCAGAATTTTGTGCGGGTAAGCCTGATGGCCGACATCCCAAACCAACTGGTCGGATGGCGTGTCGAACACGTAATGCAAGGCTATCGTTAACTCAACTGTACCCAGGCCGGCGGAAAAATGGCCGCCGGAAATGCTCACGGTATGGGTTAAATAGTCGCGTAGTTCTTTTGCCAAAGGCTTAAGCTGGTTTTTCGACAGCTTGCGCACATCGGCAGGGGTATTGATGTCTTTGAGCAGAGGGTAGTTGTCTAATGTATTCATATTAATAAAGAGGTTCGCGATAGAACATCAGGATGATGCCAATCTGAAACAGCGCGGCAACAGAAATAAAACCGGCAATATCTTTGCCGGGCCTGTCCAGCTTTAATTCCAGCCAACGACCGCTGGCCAGAATAAGAGAAAAAATTCCCATCATGGTATGGCCAACCTGGATAAGAAAGGCACTTTTGGGTTGAAAGCCCACATGGGAATGGGTAAGCAGCATTAAACCGCCGAACGCAGCCAGCAACGGGAAAACAAAAGGCAGTTTGCTGTCCGGGTTTTTGGTTATCCGGGCGCTAAGCTCCATAATGCCGAGCACAAACACCAGTAAGGTCGCGATCCTGTGCTGCAACACTTCGCCGTTGTTAAAGGTGCTTTCCCAGAAGCCTATCGGACCCAAAGGCCAAGTTTCCGCATCGCTACGGAAAAATAGGAAGATGCCCAGTAAGACAAAGCCCAACGGCCAGTATTTGAATTTCTCAAAGCCGGGTTTCTGTATATAAGACAGCATCGCAAAGAAGCTCATCACGGTCAGGAAAATGCCGGAAATGTTATGGTTGTAGTTCGACCATTCGGTTGCGGCGAGAGATGGCACTTGGCCTACGATGGCAACGCGCCCCGCTTCACCCGCAATCAGGTCGGTATGCGTCGGCGAGCTTGTTTGGGGGATTTGCGGGCTAAAGGTGTTTAGAACTTCCTGCCAGCTTGCGGTCAGGTTTGGAATGTCAATAGCCGGGGGCTGGGAAGCCAAGCTGGCGGCGGTAAATAAGAGTGTGACCAGGACAAAGGTTTCCGCTTCAACGTAATAAGGCACGCGGTTATTTAAAGCGTGATTATTGCCGGAAACCCCGAATGCCAATACGGCGGATTTATTTAACCAGGCAAACCCCAGAGCGATGCTCATTAAGACTACTTTTACCGTCAATAAATTGCCGTAGCCGGTGCCGATCAGGCCGTTCCAGGTATCGATATATTGCAATGCAATAGGCAAACCCGAGATCAGGATCATCGCAACAGAAGCTATGCCGAACTTGGTGAAGCGCTTAAGCATTAAAGGCCATAATCCGTCGGCAACTTGATTGCTGCTGCGTAAAAGCCAAAGGTTGACCAACTGAAAAATGCCGCCGATCCAAGCCGCTGCGGCTACTTGATGAATGACTGTCATCGACATCAAGAAGACCTGATTTTCAAAGCGTCCGGCGCCATGCACTAGCCAGGCGCCGGAAATAATCATCGGCAAAGCCAGGATGCCGGCTGTTATCCAGTGCTGCTTGGAAAAAGGGTTTTTGCTGAGGTATTGATAGCAGTAACCTGCCGAAAATACAGCCAGTATTGTGCGTATTATGCCGCCAATGAACTGTGTAGTTTCAGCGAATTCGGGAAACGGCCAGCGCTCAAGTACGCAGGTCATTAACCAAACTTTAAGGATTATTTTAAAAAACTGCGCGGCCGCCAGCCAAAAACCGCCCTTATAAAGAAGAGCGATAGTTTTTTGAAGTAATACCGCCGAATATCCGTCTTGATAATGCCACGGACGCAACACAAAAAGTCCCCAGAACAGGCTGCCGATTGCTAATGAATAGCAAATCAGGTCAAACCCGCCGATAAGGGAATCGAGAAAATCAGCTATGCCAGCCATTGCTAGCTCCTATTTAGAAACGGAAAAATGAATAACGTCTTCTGTTAAATGACCGTCAGCAGCGAAGACTTTAAATCTGAGGGCATAATCGCCGAGCTCCAGTGGTGGAACTTGGATGATGATCTGGCCTTGCTTGCTGCCGGCGACGGCTTGTAATAATTGATGTTTATCGCCTTTGCTAACTAGGAAAATCTGCGACAAACCCAGTTCAATCTGGGAATTAAACGATAGTTCGACTTTTGCCGGGCTGTTGGCATGAATGGGCGCGATTTTCAGAGAATAATCGGTTATCACCGCATGAGCGTCAACCCAATGTGTCTGACACAGCGTTAAGAATAATAAACATATTGAAATGATTTTTTTCATTACCTTTCTCCGTGTAACTATTTTTTGCCTTTTAAGGCATGACCAGCCAAATTCTTGCCTAAATCCCAGATGGAACCGGGGATTTGGTGGGTGTCGGCTATGGCTTTATCAAATGAGTTGACTATGGTGTCCCGGTCTTTTTGGGTTAAGTTCAAAGGCGGCAACAGTTTGACCACGTTCATGCCGTGTCCTGCGACTTGGGTCAATATGTGGTGCTCTTTAAATAGAGGAATGGTGATCATTTGACAGAATAAGCCTTTATTGGCCGTTTCCAGCATTGCCCAAGCCGCTTTCAGCTTCAAGCTCTTAGGCGATTGGAATTCAATCGCAATCATCATGCCTTTGCCGCGCGCTTCTTTCAGGAATTCGTATTTTCCGGTCATCGCGTTCAGGCTGTCGATAATGTCGGTGCCGACTTTCATGCTGTTTTCGACCAGGTTTTCTTCTTCCATAACGTGCAGCGTGGCAAGGCCGGCGGCCATTGCCATATTGTTTTTAGAAAAAGTGGAACCATGCACGACAGCTCTATCCATGCGGTTATAAACGGTATCCATGATTTTCTGGGTCATCGCGACCCCGCCGACCGGAACAAAGCCGCCGGACAGGGCTTTGGCCATACAAATCATGTCCGGTTTGACGTTCCAGTGATCGATGGCCCAGAACTTTCCGGTGCGGCCTAAGCCGGTTTGGACTTCATCGGCGACAAACAAGGTGCCGTATTTTTTGCATAAGCGTTCGACTTCCGGCAAGTAATTGTCATCCGGCACGTTAACTCCTTTGCCCTGAATAGGTTCGACGATAAAAGCGGCCACATCTTTGCCGCTTAAAGCTTGTTCCAGTGCCTCAAGATCATTGAAAGGAACAGCGCTGCAACCGGGTAGTAGCGGTCCGAAACCCTCGCGGAAAATATTTTCGCCGTTCAATGACAGCGAACCCATGGTCAGTCCATGATAGCCGTGTTCGCAAAAGACGATTTTTTCACGCTTGGTGGTATAGCGGGCAAATTTGATTGCCGCTTCTACAGACTCGGTGCCTGAGTTGCAAAAGAACATCTTGTTCAGGTTGTCCGGAGTGGTTTTCAGGATTTCCTGGGCCAGTAATCCGCTGAGTACCGATACATCCATTTGCACCAAGTTAGGTAATTCCAGTGTTAAAGTCTCGGTTAAGGCGCTAATCACCGTCGGGTGATTGCGGCCGATCGCAAATACGCCGAAGCCGCTCAGTAAGTCCAGATATTCCGTGCCTTCCTGGTCGTAGAGATATTGTCCGACAGCTTTTTGATAGTGGCGGTCATAGCCTATGGTCTTTAACACCCTGACCATTTGATTGTTCAAATGCTGTTCGTGCAGATCGAATTTGTCAGTGCTGTGTTGAGAAAAAAGTTCGGCGATGCTGAATGACATTAGGTACCTCAAAAAATTAAATGCTTTTGCCGCTGAAAGCAGGCAGGACTATTAAAGAACACATCACTGTGAAAGTAAGGCCTATGGCCAATACTAAACCCATGCTTGCCATGCCCTGATGGGCGGTGAAGGCAAGGCTGGAAAAGCTGCACAAGGTTGTTATGGAGCTGAAAATAATGCCTCGGGTGGTGCTGCTTTGCAGTAAGTTCTCATCTTCGCACGAGTTCGAATGATGCCTGTGCATGATCAGGATGCTGCTGTCGATGCCCATGCCGAGCAGTAAGGGCAGGGCGATGATATTGGCGAAATTGAAAGGGTTATCCAGTAACACGTTGGTTGCCCCGGTCAATAAAGCGGCAAGCAACAATGGCATAATGATCAATAAGGTCTTTCTGACATTTCTGTACATTAGCAATAATAACACCACAATGGCAACAAAAGCACCGCTGAAGGCTTTAATAAATGCTTTGACTATGGCATCGCCTCCGGCTTGGTTGATAATCGGAAGCCCCGACACATTACTGTCAACGGTTTGCACTTCGGTGACGAATTCTTTTAAATTGTCCGGTTTGTTTTGGTCTTTTTCAGGCATGATCAGGACTCTATATAGGCCGGTAGCGCTAATCCAGTGCGATCTTATCTCCAACGGTAAATCGTCTAGGCCGAATGGTATGGCCGTCAGGCTTGTTCTAAGGCGCTCCAAGGTAAACGGTAGCAGGCCTAAAATATTTTTTTCAAGTTGTACGTACCCGGCTTCTGGAGTCTGAGCGCTGTCCGTTTGCTTTATGAATACCTCAATGCGCTGTTGTAACTGCTGTAAACTTTGCTCCGGCGCATTAGGGGATTTTTCAAGGATGGCTTTTTTAAGTTCTTCATTGAATTTAATCAATGCGTCCCGTTGATTTGCGGCATCGAGAGTGCTGTCAAAGTTTTTAAGTTGCCCCCCCAACATAAGATTTAAATCTTCAATCGTTGCCAGTTTTTCGTCCTGATCTTTAGCAACAAAACTCGCCAAAGTGATGGACTCATGTACCGATGGCTGCTGCGCCAGTTGGCTGGTAATTTTATCTGCGGCCTCAAGATTATTTGCCAATGCAGTTAAGGCAAAGGGGGAGTCGGTTTTGGACTTTAACAGTTCTTTGATGGTTACGACCGATTCGCTGTTTGGGTCTCTAAGGTTGATAGGATTGTAATCAAAGGTAAGATCGGTCAATACAAAGCAGGCGCCGATGCCTAGCAATATGGAGACGATTTTAATGCCCGTTGAAAAGCGAAAAGGGAAAGTGATTATAAATGCCGGGGTTAACGGAGAACGTATCGGCTTTACGTTATCGACAGGAAAAACGCAGAATAAGGCCGGCAATACGGTCAGTGAAATAATCAGGCCGATAAAGATGCCGCCGCCTGAAATAACGCCCAATTCGGATACGCCCGCATAATCCGTCGGTATAAACGCAAAAAAGCCGATTGCTGTGGCAAGGGCGCATAAAAACAATGATGATCCGACATCCCGGATACTGATCAGGATGGCTTCACTATTCGATAGGCCGTCCGCCTTGCCTTCTCGATAATGCAGGCAGATATGAACCGCGTAATCAACGCCCAGACCAATATATAAACTGGCAAATGCAATCGAAATAACATTTAAGTGCCCGACAGTAATGGCCGCGAACCCGGCTGTGAATATTAAGCCCATAACCAGAACGATATAGGTTGTAATCAGTAATCTTACTGATCGTAGGCCTATCCATTGGACTCCGAATACTAAAATCAACGACAACAAACCTGAGAAAGTGGCGCCTTTGGTGACGCTCTCAAGTTCTTCATGTTCCAACGCGGTTTCGCCGGTCATCCGAATTTTCAGCGACGGATTTTCTGCCATCATGGCATGACTGATTTCGCGAGCTGCCGATAGTGCGACATCAGCGGGCAGCATCTCATTAAAATGCATTTTAGGCTTGGCGATGACGATAGTCCGGTTAAGTTGGGGTTGTGCGTCTGCGCTTTTATCGTTGTTCGGCTTATTTTCGGAAAGTATGTTCTGCCAAGACAAATAGTGCGATTGCCCGCTTAACTGATTTTTCAGGACATCATCGATAGCAATAAGTATCGGATTCAAGTCCATAGGCAGGGCATTGTCATGCCGGTTGAGCGCTTGGCCGATGATGCCGAATAGGCCTTCGAGGTGATAATTCTGCGCCAGATGACCTATAAAAGGCTGGGCATCAGTGAGTTTTTTGGCGTAATGGTCCAGGTCGTTTTGATCGAGATAAAGCAGGGCCTGTTGCCTGAAAAAAGCATTGTCAGTGGGTATGTAGGCGGAATCGAAGCGATCATTTGCTTTGCTTAACTGTTCGGCAAGTTTGCCGGCAGCCAAGGACGTTTCTTCCGGCGTTTCGGCTTCAACTGCAAAAATAATGGTAGTGGCATCCTCGGGAAATGCCTGATTGAAATGTGCCTGGTTTTGTTGGAAAGGCAAGTCGGGTGACAGCATTTCAGCAGTGTTGGTGTTAATCTCCAGATTTTTAAGGGTGTAGTGCAAAGTCGCACCACAGAGCAACAGAGATAACAATAACAGCGTCCACGGACAGCGCATGATTTGGCGTTCGCACCAGCCGATAAGGGTGTTGAAAAAAGATGACATGCTGTTTATTGGTCTTGGCTGGGTGAAGCGGTCAAATGATCGAGCTGTTTAGCGACCAATTTTAACGTGTTTTTTGCGTTATTGAAATGCAGGCCCAGTTTTATAAGTCCCGGTAATTCAGCAGGATGTAGCGCGATAAATGATAACAATTTACCGAGCATGATGTCGCCCTCATTGTTAAGCGAGTGATTGATGGCTTTGGGTAAATCCATGTTAACCGGATCGGCAATGGCCCGGATAGCTAGGAAAGGCAGATTGTGTCGTCGGGCAACTTTGGCTATGGCGATGCTTTCCATATCCAATGCGATAGCGCCCGTTTGTGTGTGCAAGTGTTTTTTATCTTTGGCGGTAGCTACAATGCTAAGGCTTTCAACTAAACTGCCGGTATAGGTTTTTAGAGAGGCTGAAAGCAGGTTTTTGGCAAACACGAGCCAGTCGGCGTGAATATCTAGGTGATTGCCTTCGGCATCTATCAGGGTATCCGGTAAAACCAGATCGCCAGGCTTTAGTGTTTCGCTAAGGGCGGCGGCGCAGCCCCAACTAATCAAACGGGTCGCACCTTGTGCAATCAATAACTCGGATGCGGTGCGTGCATTGTCGGCGCCTGCGCCGGAATAGGCGAGAACGATATTGTCGGTAATAAAAACACAGCACCCTTTATCAATTTTTTTTGAGGTCAGGGTGCTGAGTTCTTCCGGTAAAGCGACGACAATGCCAGTGGTCACTTGTTATTGAGCTCGTTACGATATCGAGCCAAGGCCCAAAGAGGGAAGAACTTGTCGTAACCGTGGTATTTAAGATAGAAAACTTTCGGAAAGCCGGGCGCGGTAAAACATTCGTCATTCCATACGCCGTCGGCTTTTTGGTTGCGCAAGATGAAATCAATTCCCGCTTTTACTTCGTGGCTGTGAGCCTCGCCGGCCGCCATCAGCGCCAAAACAGCCCAAGCTGTTTGGAATGCAGTGCTGAAGCGATATTTACCGCTGTGGCTTTCGTCGTGATAGCTGTAGTTGTCTTCTCCCCAGCCGCCATCGCCGCGTTGTACGCTTTTTAGCCATTTCGCGGCTTTGGTATACAGCGGGTCGGTTTTAGGTAGGCTGGTTTGCTCCAGGCCAAGCAATACCGACCAAGTGCCGTAAATGTAGTTGGTGCCCCAGCGGCCGAACCACGAGCCGTCCTGTTCCTGTTCGCTACGGATATATTCGATAGTGCGCTCCAGCGCAGGTAGATATTCGGCGTGATCTTGCGCCACCCTAGCCATCAGCATCGCGCATCGCGCGCTGACATCGGAAGTTGGTGGATCTAATAACGCTCCGTGATCGGCAAACGGAATTTCATTCAGGTAGTAATAAGTGTTATCGACATCGAACGCACCGTAACCGCCGTTTTTAGATTGCATTCCGACTATCCAGCGGGTTGCGCGATGTATCGATTCATTCAGATGGGGCAGGTTCGATTCCGCCATCGCAAAAGCCACAACCGCCGTGTCGTCGACATCGGGATAATGCGGGTTTTCAAATTGAAATGCCCAGCCGCCGCCTGCTAAATCAGGCTTGGAAATTCGCCAGTCACCGGGTTCGTCGGATAGTTGTTTGCTTTTAAGCCAGTCGTAGGCGCGAGTCAGGCTTTGATTGTTGCCTGTCTTGTCAGCTTCCTGTAAAGCCAACGCGGCAAGCGCTGTGTCCCAAACCGGAGACAGACAGGGTTGGCAGTAGGCATCATGCTCATTAATGACCAGTAATTTGTCTATTGCTTTACGTGCGGTGACGACATGAGGATGATCGGCAGATATGCCCAATAGCAGCATGGCTTCATAGGCATTAACCATCGCTGGGAAAATTCCGCCCAAGCCGTCTTCGCCGTTCAGCCGCTCAATAAACCAGTCTTTGGCTTTCTCAATCGCCAATTCATGGGCTTTTTTGGGGATCAACGGACGTGTTGCCCGGCCCAGTTTATCCAGGCCCAGAAAGATTTTATTTAAGGTTGTTCTTTCAGGGAAATAGTGCTTTTCTTCGTCAGGATGGGTGACGAAGAGCTCCAGTATGCTGATGTTGTTAGGGTTTTTTGCTGTTGCTTTTAAGGTGCAAAGAATAAACAGCGGTACCATAACGGTTCTGGACCAGTACGATACTTTGTCCAAATGGAACGGAAACCAGCTGGGGAATAGCATGATTTCGACAGGAATATACGGAACGCCGCGCCAAGGCAATTGCTCAAAGGTTGCCAATGCAATACGAGTGAACACGTTGGCTTTAGCTGCGCCGCCTTGACTGAGGATATAGTTTCTTAATCGAACCATATGTGGCGCGTCGATAGAATCTCCGGCCATTTTTAATGCGTAGTAGACTTTAACGCTGCAACTGATGTCGCCCACACCGCCGGTAAACAGCGGGTAGCTGCCGTCTTCAGATTGACGAGGTCTTAAGTAATTGGCAATTTTAGCTTGTAGCGATTCATCAATTTCACCCAAGTAGTGCATCATCATGATGTATTCCGATGGAATCGTGCAGTCCGCTTCCAGTTCGAATACCCAATAGCCATCTTTATCCTGCAAGCTTAATAATTTTTCCTGCGCTTTGTTAATGGCTTGATTAAGGTTGTGGGCATAGTTATTAACAGTATTCGATGAGTTCGAAATAGTGCTGATATTTATCTCTGAATTTGCTTCGTTAAACATAAGTTACGTCCTTAAAGTTTTACCTTGGCTTCTGAGGATGGTGTTGAATATGTCCAGTCGGGCGTTCTGAGCTCACGACTTGTTAAATTAAAAAGGAAACTAAGCATAGCGTTGCTGCGTCCAGCTAACCGGGTCACAAGAATAGTGGCTTTGACACTGTTGCGAGTGATTTTGACTTGGTCGGAATTGTTGAAATCCAGATTTTGCTTGATTTTCTTTAAAGTCAAAATGGCCATGCCTAATGCCCACAGGCAGAAGTTGCGGATGCCGACCTCATGAGAGGGAAGCAATAATGTGTATTTTAATGCATTGTGCAAATGACTATGAGCGATGCCGATTAAGTGCTCCAAGCCGTTTCTAAAATTTTCGGAATGGGTTTCTTCTGTCAGGTTTTTAAGGTCGAATCCTGTTTCCGTAAAAATATCCTGCGGTAACCAGCAAACGCCCCGCCCTGCATCATCCCAAATGTCTTTTAATATATTGGTCATTTGCAGTCCCTGGCCAAAAGATACTGACAGCGTAAGCAGTTCGTCTTTGTGCTGTGCAATTTCCGGCGAATAATGGCAAAAAAGCTTGGCCAACATTTCTCCTACGCAACCGGCAACGTAATAGCAGTATTTGTCCATGTCGGCGAGTGTTGGAAGGCCGCCATGCAGATCTATAGCTTGAAAGATCGGCATGCCTTCGGCCATGGTTTCTACGCAAGTAGCCAGCGCCTCAACTTGATCGTCTTCAAACTTATGGGTGATTTGGATCACCCGCGGCAGCACATGGATCAAAGTGTGCTCGGCGGGAATGGTTTGCGCAGAAAGTAATGGGGCAAGTTCTACTGCAAACGGCTCAGAATTTGTTCCGGTTTTTACTATGTGAATAAACTCGGAACAAAAATATTTTTTTTGTTCGGGGGATAAGGAAACTTCGTCTTCTATAGTGTCGACAATGCGGCACAGCAAATAAGCGTTGGCTACTACGCTGTATAACTTTTCCGGCAACTGGGGAATGGTCAGTGCAAATGTTCTGGAGACGCCTTCAAGTAATAGTGCCTGAAATTCATCATCAGACAATTTGCTGAGTGATTTTGGGTTGTCCAGAGATATTTGAGTTTCACTCATAATATTTTTAATGTTGACCTGAAAGGTAAGTTTTAAGTTGGCAAGTGGCAATAATAGACTGTTTGTTGGTATTTTGCAAAGCAATGTTGTTTTGTTGCAAATATGCACAGCAGATAGTCTTTGAAAACATGTTATTTTTAATAAAAACAAATGGTTGTCTGGTTTATTTCGTAATTTGTGCTTGAGGCATGAAGTAGCGGTTTGCGCAGAAGATTATATATATTTAACTGTAAAACTGGAGTCGTAAGTTAAAAGATAGTATTCTAGTCAACAATAGATAAGCGATTGTATTATATAACAGGCTTATTGGTATTCATTGATTTCTATCATTAAAAAATAATAAATGGTTGTATTTTTGTGAATATAGTTTGTTTGTTGTTTTATTGATACAAATTTGTCATTCCGTAGCGCATGCGGATTCAGGGCGGTCATTTTTTTATGTGAACGTCATAGGTTTTATTGAAGTTCTTTGGAGGGTTTGCTTGTGGGTGTTCCTTTACGTCAGCAGTTGACTGTAGGTAGTTATTTGATTAAGCAGAAGTTGAAAGGAGTTAAGAAATATCCTTTGGTGCTGATGCTTGAGCCTTTGTTTCGTTGCAATTTAGCCTGTGCAGGGTGCGGTAAAATTGATTATCCTGATGATATTCTCGACAAGCGGCTTTCATTTGAGGAATGCATGCAGGCTGTAGACGAATGCGATGCGCCTATGGTATCGATTCCAGGAGGCGAGCCGCTTATCCATAAAGAAATGCCGCAAATTGTTGAAGGTATTATTGCAAGGAAGAAATTCGTTTATCTGTGCACTAATGCACTTTTGTTGAAAAAAAGAATTGACGATTATAAGCCATCTCCTTACTTGACATTTTCAATTCATTTGGATGGCATGCGCGAAAGGCATGATACGTCTGTTTGCCAGGAAGGTGTTTTTGACCGGGCCGTTGAAGCAATAAAACTGGCTCTGGAAAAAGGATTTAGAGTTACGGTAAATTGCACTCTGTTTCAAGGCGAACAAGCCCAAGAAGTTGCTGATTTCTTGGATTATGCGATGGAGTTAGGCGTTGAAGGTGTGACCATTGCTCCAGGCTTCAGCTATGAGCGTGCGCCTCAGCAAGATGTATTTATTAAAGGAAGCGATGTTAAAGACTTATTCCGGGGGATTTTTAAAATTGGTAAAAACCGCAACTGGAAATTAAACCATTCGTCGCTATATCTTGATTTTTTGGCCGGTAACCAAAACTACGATTGTACGCCATGGGGCAATCCTACCCGTAACGTGTTTGGCTGGCAAAAGCCCTGTTACTTGCTGGCTGATGAAGGTTATGTTTCAACTTTCCAGGAGCTTTTGGATACTACCCCCTGGGATAAATACGGAACTGTTAATAATCCTAAATGTGCAAGCTGCATGGCGCATTGCGGTTATGAAGCGACGGCTGTTGAAGATATGTTAAGTCATCCGTTGAAAGGATTGCTGACATCAATTAGAGGCCCAAAAACCGAAGGCGAAATGGTACCTGAGGCCACTCCCGAGTATGCAAGAGAAGAGCTGTCATCAACGATTGCAGGGATTCCTGTGAGAGTAGAAATTGTCGATTAAAATGCATTTATGCTGGCTGCTTATGGTTTAGGCGAGAGGGGCGCTAAAGAGCCCAGATTTTTTTCGTCTTTCGCCTGATTTAATAGGTATTGGTTTTATGAGGTTTTTGATTATGGTTTTAAAAAAATTGAAATTAGCTATTGTTTTCATGTTCCTTTTATTAGGGACGGTGAATGCTTTTGCTGTAGATGAAGGCGGGGCAACAGCAAGACAGGTCGTAGAGAAATTTCAGGCCGATCTTGTTGCTGTGATGAAAGAGGGCAAGAAACTGGGATATGCCGGAAGATACGAAAAATTAAAGGATCCTGTTTCCAACAGCCACGAGCTGACAAAAATCGCTCGTATCGTTGTTGGTAAGGAATGGGAAAAGTTGTCCGAAGAACAGCAACAAAAGCTGGTCGATGTCTTCAGTCGATTGAGTATCGCTTCTTATGCGCACAACTTTAAAGATTATTCGGGCGAATCGTTTGTATTTGATTCTGAAGAAGAAACCACAAGAGGCGGTGTTGTTGTGCATTCTCATTTTGTTATTCCTGACGACAAGCCCGTTAAATTCGATTACATGCTAAAGGAGAAGGGCAATAGTTGGCGCATCATCAATATTATCGCCAATGGGGTAAGTGACTTGGCCTTGAAAAGATCGGAATACACGACTATTCTACAGCGCGAAGGCTTTGACGCTTTAATAAACAAGATTAACGAAAAAATTGATAATTATTCAAAACAATAATAGGTTTTTATGTCGATGAACAGACCACATAACGGCAACCGTAGCGTTAAAATGCAACACACATTCTCAGGTTTGCTGATCGGAGTTGTGATCGCGTTGAGCGGTTGTGCAACAACAGGCGATGTTGAGCCGGAAAGTCAAACTGTAGCAAATAAGGCTGATCCTTATGAGAACTTTAATAGAAAGATGTTTGGATTTAACGATAATGTTGATAATTATGTAGCCGAACCTATTTCAAATGCCTATAAATGGGCAACTCCGCAGTTCATGCAAACAGGTGTCTTCAACTTCTTTAATAACTTAAAAAATGTAAATGTGGTTATTAATGATGTTTTGCAGGCTAAATTTTCGCAAAGTGCTGAAGATACCGGACGGTTTGCCATCAATTCTACAGTAGGTCTGGCTGGCCTCTTTGATGTGGCCAAACATGTAGGGCTGGAACAAAACGAGGAAGATTTCGATCAAACCTTGGCGGTATGGGGCGTACCTCAGGGCTCTTACTTGGTGTTGCCTTTTCTGGGGCCCTCAACTGCCCGCGGAATTCCTGGTGCAGTATTTGATACAGCGGCAAACCCCGCCAGTTACGTAGGCATGCCCGTGCAACTGGTGTCTATGCTTAATTCCAGGGCCAGCGCTGAAGGTGCTCTAAAATTTATCGATGAAGCTGCATTGGATCCTTATGTATTTACACGCGAATCTTTTCTGCAATGGCGCAATAATCTAGCTACGGATGGAAAGGCGGAAGCGTCTACGGATGTGGATAGTCTTGATGACGCGTCAATTGATGGCGACAAAAGCGCAGCTTCAGGACAAGATTTGGCTGGCGAACCCAGCACAAGCAGCAAGTCAGGTTTTGCTTTGCACTTAGACCCGGATACTAAACAGATTGGACAAGCTTCGCATTCATTTAGCAGTGTCGCTCAGTCCTTTGATACTACCGCCAAATCATTCGAAGATGCCGGTAACAAGCTGGATAAATTGAAAAAATCAAAAAGACGTAGGTAAGACGAAAGGCGAAGGGCAAAGGGCGAAAGAATTACGACCGCCTTTTGCCTTTTATCTTTTGCCCTTCATCTCTTTAATAATGCAATAAAGAATGGACTTCGTAATTCTTTAGTTTTTCCTTTCCTTCCAGGAAATCCAGTTCTACTACAAAGGCACATGCCTCTACCTTAGCTCCCAGTTGTTCAACTAATTCACAACTCGCTTTTGCCGTTCCACCAGTAGCCAGCAGATCGTCAATTAATAAAACGCGATCGTTTACATCAAAAGCATCGATATGCGCTTCCAGTGTGGCTGAGCCATATTCAAGGTCGTACGATACGCTTTGCACATCGTAAGGGAGTTTTCCTGGTTTTCTTAACGGTATAAACGGAAGCCCCAATTCCCAGGCAACCAGGGAGCCGAAAATAAAACCACGTGCCTCCATACCGGCAACTGCAGTAATGTTTCTACCTAAAAAAGGCTGTAGCAATTGATGGACTGCAAGTCTTAACGTGGCGGGATCTTTTACCAGTGGTGTAATATCCTTGAAGATAATGCCTGGTTGTGGGAAGTCAGGTATATCGCGGATTTTATCTCTTAATCTATTCATTGTTTTTGTATTTTAATGTGTAGGCGTTTACGGTTAAGCGCAACAGTTTTGTCGATTGAGTTGTTTATTTAGCATTAATAACATAGCAGAATAACTAACGGCTGTTTTAGTTTTATTCATAAATATCGGGCCGGCAAAGTCGATGATATTTTAAATATCTTCAGTCAGGGCATCGAGTTCTGAAATATCAGTTTGATTGCTCTATACTTGGCCTCAGCTTCGGGCACGACAGCATTTATTAATGCAAGAGAGTAGTTTAATCTAATGATGAATATCAGTCAGCTTATCCGTTTCCTTATCGTTGATCCGGTAAATCTAAGCTTTAAAGGGAAGCTCCTTTCCGTTATTTCCAGTTTCAGTGCTATTTTGATTATGGCATTGATCACGCAAAAATTAAGCATCGGCACCGCTTCTCCGATTATTGTCGCCTCCATGGGAGCCTCTGCGGTTATTTTGTTTATTATTCCGCATAGCCCATTGGCGCAACCTTGGCCGTTTTTGGGCGGGCAATTAGTATCCGCTATTATCGGTATCGCTTGTGCTCAATGGTTTACCGACATTGCCTTGGCTTCGGCGTGCGCCGTTGGCGGTAGTATTTTTGCGATGCTGTTGCTGCGTTGTCTACATCCTCCCGGTGCTGCAACTGCAATTGCGCCCATTTTGACTAGCACCCCTGTCAATCCTCTGGATTATGATTTTGTCCTGATGCCGGTGGGATTAAATGTGGCGATTATGTTGGTTATGGCGATAGCTATCAATCGCTGGGCGTTACGGCACGATTACCCGATAGCTCCCGGCAATAAAGACACCAAAGCTAAATCTATCCAGCAAACCGGCATTTCGGATCAGGATTTGAAGCTGGCGCTGGAAAATATGGATATATTTATGGATGTCTCTCCCGGAGACTTACGTAAACTGCTGACCGATGCAGAGGCGCGCAGTTTCAAGCGCTTTAAAGGTAACATCACCTGTTCGGATATTATGGTTAGGGATGTGCCAACTGTTGAATACGGGACGGAAGTTGAAGAAGCCTGGAATATCATGCACAAGCAAAAACTCAAATCCATGCCGGTTATCGATAGAGCTAGACGGGTTATTGGTATTATTACCTGGAACGATTTTTTTAAATTTATTAACCTTAGCCCTTATGATAGTTTTCAGGATAAGTTTCGGTCGTTTATTCGTCGTACACCCAATATATCCACTGATAAACCGGAGTCTGTCGGGCACATGATGACTACTTCGGTTAGCGTACTGCCCGAAAGCGCTCATATCGTCGAACTTATTTCGCTGATGTCGACTCAAGGCTTTAGGCAAATCCCGATAGTGAACAACGAAAATCGCTTGGTAGGTATCGTTTATCAAGCTAATTTAATTGCTGCGCTTTATGATGAACAGTTGACTACAGTAGTCAGCCAGTTGTAAGTATCCCGGATTAAATTTCGGACAAAAAGTTGGGTACAATACCCAGTACACTTTAGTAAGGGCCGCTTTTTTGACTTTCCGGTTTTCATCTTGATTATTAGAATTTCGCTGTTGTTGATTCTGGCTTCATTGCCGGTGTTTTTATTGGCGGAATTGTTATTGCGGTTAGCTGTGCCCGGCCTGCCTAGTGCGCTAATAACGTTGGGCGCAATAATGTTGTTAAGTGCTTTTGTTGTGTTAATTATCGCCGGATTATTAGGTGTTTTTAAAAGCATTGTCAGATCAGCTTTAGATTACTTTTCGGTTGAACACAGGGCAAAAAGGCGGTTGTGGTTTGTGTTGGCCAAACAGGAACAGATTGAGCGTTTGTTTTTTTTTAAAACGGTGCAAATAAAGTATGTTAATGAGCTGAACAGAAAACGTCTGTTGAAGCGTAATAATCGTAAGCACATTCGATTGTTGTCCGCATCCATCGATAAAGACCTGTTGTCGATTAAAACAAAGCTACCTGAAACGACTTATCTTCAACTACAAAAAGACAATGTCCGCTATCGAAATCAGCTGGATGTTGAGGCGTTGTTAAAATTACAGCAAAAAATCTCCAACATTGTTTAGTGCATGACTATTTTAAAACGCTGGGTTATTAATATTATTAGCTTGTTTCATTCGGTTAAAGATGAAAATCTGAAATGGCAGCAAGCTAATCAGCGCAGCTTGGCAAAGCTCAAGCATGATCGCGTTCTGGCCGAAAAAGCCCTGGAAGCCGAGTTAAAAAAGAGGAGTGCACAGCTGGAGCACGACATTAGCTTGTTGAAGACTAAGCATGATGCAGAACTATCGATGTTTAAAACCAGGTGCAAGCAGGATATTAAAGACTATAAACAGTACCTGGATGCGCTGGATCAACTTAAATCTTCAATCCAGACCAGCTATACTCATCTGCCCGAGGCGGTTGCTTTTACTATTCATCATCATGCGAAATATTTGCTGAATAGAATGTGGGAGGCGGAAGATTTTGAACAGAAAATGCAACAGGAAATGCAGTTAATCCGGTTTATGACTACGGTACATGAAGATGCGCGCTCGTATCTGGAAGGCGCGAGTACAGAAAATCTGCCGGAAAAAACGTTGAATTTGATTCGGCAGCAATAAGAACCGAATTCGATTGAAGGGGGGGCTGAAGCAGTTGCTCCTGAATTAACCTGTATTGCCCAGCATTTTCAGTATCTCTTCGCGTATTTGTTCCTGCCTGGCCGGGTCTGTGATGGGTTGTGACTGGTTATCTGTAATATAAAACATGTCTTCGGCCCGGCTGCCTATGGTGGTAATTTTTGCATTGTGTAGGTGTATGTCTTTTTTTACAAATGCTCGGCCTATTTTTGATAAAAGCCCGGCATGATCGGTGGTGATAAGTTCAATGATCGTGTGCCTGTTTAAAGGATCTACATGAAATTGAATGCTGGTAGGGATAGGGAAATGTTTGGCCTGCCTTGATTGGCGATGAATGTTTTTATGTTTTTTTACTTCGTGGTGCAGTAGATTGTTACGAAGGACGGTGCAAATATGCACCTCTCTGAACAGTTCGTTGATGGGTTCTCCCGACTGTTCAAGAACCAGGAAGCTGTTAAGCACATAGTCATCGGTTGTGGTTATGATTCGGGCGTCAAGAATGGTAAGCCCTAGTTGGTCAAGGGTAGCGGTGCTTAACGAAAAAATAGCCTCTTCATTTTTTGTATAAACAAAAACCTCGGCACTGCCTCGTTGGGTCTGCGGGCGCAGTAGTACCAACGGCAGCTCATCTTCTTTGGATGAGGCTATGGCGATAGTATGCCAAGCTATTTCATCGGCTGAATACCTTAAAAAATAATCGTCGCTGGCATGTTGCCAGGATCTAAGAATAACCGGTTCGGATATGCCTAATTTAATCAGTTCGTCTTTTGCTTCTTTTTTGCTTTCGAGCAGGCGGTCTGCCATGGTTACGGGGTTTTGCAAGCCTTTGTGTAAAGTGCTGTAGGTGGCCGAATAAAGCTCTTTTAGCAGCGCATCTTTCCATGCATTCCACAGTTCGGGGTTGGTGGCGCGAATATCGGCCACAGTCAGCAGGTATAAGTAATTTAGGTATTCGATACTGCCTACGGTTTGTGCGAATTGATGAATCACATCCGGGTCGCTAATGTCTTTTCGTTGCGCGGTCATCGACATAACCAGGTGATTGCGCACTAACCAGCAGATCAGATTGGTATCATGCGGTGAAAGATCGTGCTGAACGCAGAATCCTCTGGCGATTTCTTCGCCTATCGCAGAATGATCGCCGCTTCTGCCTTTTGCTATGTCGTGAAACAGGCCGGCAAGATAGAGTAGTTCCGGTTTTGCAATCATTAGAAAAACGTCATTACAGAAAGGCAGTTCATCAAGATGTTTTTCTAAAGCAAAGCGGCGTAAGTTGCGGATAACAAAAAGGGTGTGCTCGTCCACCGTGTAAATATGAAACAAATCGTACTGCATACGAGCAACAATATTGGCAAAGCATGGAATATAGGCGGCCAATACTCCGTAGCGATTCATGCGCCTTAACTGATCGGTAATACCGCGTGGCTGGCGAAACGCTTCTATAAAAAGACGGTTGGCGGCTTTGTTCGCGCGGAATGCGTCATCGATTAAATGCAGGTTTTTACGAATCAGACGAATGGTTGTTGCCCTGACGCCTTTGATTGATGAGTTCTGCTCCAGAACCAAAAAAAGTTCTAGCAATGCCAGCGGGTAGCGCTCGAAAAGAGCGTCGTCGCTGGCTTCAAGATAGCCGTTGATGACAACGAATTTGTCGTTAATCGGAGTGGGTTTGTGATCGACTTCCCCGGGAACGAAGCGCTCGTTAAATAATTGCAATAGCATTTCATTGAGTCGCTCGAGTCCAAGTACGGTTTTAAAGTAAAACTGCATGAACTGTTCGACATCCTGATTGTATTCCTGATGTTCAGTGCTGAAGCCGAATTGGTGGGCAAGATCACGCTGATAATCAAAAATCAACCGGTCTTCGCAACGGTTGGTTAAAAGATGCAATGCATAACGAATTCGCCAGAGCACTTCAAGAGCTGCAACCAGTTCTAAATATTCGGATTCGGGCAGGAAGCCGTATTTAATCAATTCTTTGAGCGTTGATGAGTTGTAATGCCGTTTAAATACCCAGGCGATGACTTGCCTGTCGCGCAACCCTCCTGGTCCTTCTTTGATGTTGGGCTCAAGGTTGTAAGCGGTGTCATGGAACTTAGCATAACGTAGTCGCTGCTCTTCCATTTTTGCGGCGAAAAATCGGTCTGACGGCCAGATTTTATCCGAGGTGGTTTGTTGTTTTAATGTTTTGTATTGTGTCGCATTGCCGCAAATCAGTCTGATTTCCATCAGACTGGTCATGATGGTTTGATCTTCTATCGCGGCTTCGACGCATTGCTTGATAGTGCGGGTGCTTTGCCCAAGTTTTAATCCTATATCCCAGAGAAAGGTAAAGAAGCTCGATAAGCCTTCTTGGTATGGGCTGGTGTCCTCGGAATCCAGCAGGACAACCAAATCAATATCGGAATAGGGGAATAGCTCTCTTCTGCCGTAACCGCCGACGGCGCATAGCGTAAGCTGGCTGGCGTAGTCGCAGAGAAAATGCTGCCAGCAGCAGCTTAAAATTTCGTCAATAAAGTCGGATTTTTCGTTAAGCAGAGCGGCGACCGAATTGTGCGGATTGAATTTTTGCCGCAGCTCGGCGTCTTTTTGTTTTAGCAGTTGCTTAAATTGTTGCAGGCTGTCCTTTTCGGCAAAAATCATGGTGTTAATATTTTGGGTCAAAATAGTCACATTTCTTCTTGGCGCAAGGTCAGGATTTCATAGCCGGTTTGGGTGACCAGCACGGTGTGTTCCCATTGCGCGGATAGGCTTCGATCTTTGGTTACCGCTGTCCAGCCGTCAGGCAATACTTTCATATGCCGCTTGCCGAGATTAATCATGGGTTCAATGGTTAAAATCATGCCTGCTTCAAGCACTTCTCCTTCGCCGGCTTTGCCGTAATGTAGTACTTGCGGTTCTTCATGGAATTTTTTGCCGATGCCATGTCCGCAAAATTCCCTGACTACGGAATAACGATTGGATTCTGCATGTTTCTGTATGGCATGGCCGATATCCCCTAGTGTGGCTCCCGGTTTTACTTGTTTAATGCCCAAAAACATGGCTTCTTGAGTTATTTTTATCAAGCGTTTTGCGTGTTGGCTAACTTCGCCGACGCAAAACATTTTGCTGGTATCACCGTGGTAGCCGTCTTTGATGACAGTAATGTCAATATTGACAATATCGCCGGATTTAAGTTTTTTGTCGCTGGGAATGCCGTGGCAAATCTGCTGATTAATAGATGTGCAAATTGATTTTGGAAAGCCGCGGTAATTAAGTGGCGCAGGAATGGCTTGTTGCACATCGACAATATAGTCGTGGCAAATCTGGTTGAGTTCATCGGTCGTAACGCCGGGAATAACATAAGGTTCAATTATTTCCAGAACTTCTGCTGCCAGTTTTCCGGCAACACGCATTTTTTCAATTTCACTTTCGGTTTTAATAATTATGCTCATAAAAACAAGGTACAAGGCAAAAGGCAAAGGGCGCAAGCGACTGGTTTTTAGCCTTGTGTCTTTCATCTTGCGCCTATGTAATGCGGGTATTTTACCAGAGATCGGCTTGTTGTGAAAAAGTAATTATGGTATAAAGGGAAGTTCGTTTTTGAACTAATACTCACGCCTATCGTCACGTTTGGAAGGGTGCTGGTTACAAGTAATAATTGTACTGGTTTCCAATCGGGATAGGTGGAGGCGTAACCCAACTCGGAACAGATGTTCCGAATTTTTTATCTTTAGGAGAACACATGGCAGCAGTATCTATGCGTCAAATGCTTGAAGCGGGTGTCCATTTTGGGCATCAAACCCGTTATTGGAACCCAAAAATGGCTACTTACCTATTTGGTGCCCGTAACAAAATCCATATTATCGATTTGGAAAAAACGCTTCCAATGTTTAATGACGCAATGAATTATCTGGGTCAAATGACAGCAAATAAGGGTACAGTCCTGTTTGTTGGCACCAAGAAAGCAGCGCGTAAAGTAGTTGCTGAAGAAGCAACACGCTGTGGCATGCCTTATGTCAACCATCGTTGGTTGGGCGGCATGCTGACAAATTTCAAAACCATCAAGAAGTCAATCAACCGTCTTAAAGAACTGGAAGCGATGAAAGCTGATGGTACGCTTTATCAACGCTTCGGCAAGAAAGAAGCGCTAGGTATGGAACGCGAACTTGAAAAGCTGGAGCGCAGTCTGGGCGGAATTAAAGACATGAAAGGCGTTCCTGATGTGATTTTCATATTGGATGTCGGTTATGAAAAGAATGCAATCAGTGAAGCTAAAAAATTAGGTATTCCTGTTGTTGGTATCGTGGATTCTAACAATTCACCGGAAAAAATCGATTACATTATTCCTGGCAACGACGACTCAATTCGTGCGGTTAAACTCTATTGCGAAAGCGTTTCTGCGGCAGTCATGGAAGCTAAATCGGCAGGTTTGGGAATGTCAGCTAAAGCTGATGATTTTGTTGAAGAAGCAGCAGCGGAATAAAGTACGGTCTTATTTTACAAGCGTTCCTTGAGCGCTTGAAGTTAGGCAAAAAGCGCCTCCTCACGGGGGCGTTTTTACAGTGATGAACAATGAGGAAAGACAAAGAATGAGTATTAATATAAGTGCGGCAATGGTTAAGGAACTGCGTGAAAGAACTGCTTCAGGCATGATGGAGTGCAAAAAAGCATTGGTTGAAGCAAATGGCGATATGGAATTGGCTATTGAAAATATGCGCAAATCCGGTTTGGCCAAGGCTGATAAAAAATCAGACCGCATTGCTGCTGAGGGCATCATCGGCGCTAAAGTCAGTGATGACGGAAAAACTGTGGCTATTGTTGATATTAACTGCGAAACTGATTTTGTTGCCAAGGCGGATGATTTTGTAAATTTCGTCGATAATGTCACAACAGCTTTGTTGAATTCCGATATTGAAACAGAAGAACAATTGCTGGCAATGAAATTGGCTGACGGTACGATTGTGGACGAAGTTCGTCGTGGTCTTATTGCTAAGTTGGGCGAAAATATTACCGTCAGACGCTTCCAAAAATACCACACTGCTACAGGCGGTACAGCTTGCTATTTACACGGCAAGAAAATCGGCGTGATCGTTGAATTGTCCAAGGCTGACGCTGAATTAGGTAAAGATATAGCTATGCATATCGCAGCAAGTAAGCCGACCTGTGTGTCTGACGATCAAGTGCCTGCTGAACTGATTGAAAAAGAGAAGGAAATTTTTTCTGCTAAAGCGGCCGAAAGCGGAAAACCTGCTGACATCATTGAGAAAATGATCGGTGGTCAAATCAGTAAATTTTTGGCTGAAGTTACCTTGTTGGGCCAACCTTTCATTAAAGACGACAAAGTCACCGTCGGCAAATTACTTGCTTCAAAAGGTAACAGTGTTATCCGTTTTGCCCGTTTGGAAGTGGGCGAAGGAATTGAGAAGAAAGAAGAGAATTTTGCCGAAGAAGTTATGGCACAAGTTAGAGGCAACTAACCCGCTCTTCGGCTAAACGCCGAGGATCATGTATCAACAATAAATACCAGCCCCCGATAATTAAAATGACTAAAACAATTTGCCAGAGAATTTTACTTAAGTTAAGCGGTGAAGCTTTAATGAGTGAGACCGGTGGCAGTATTGATGCAGATATTGTTAAGCGGCTTGCAATTGAAATTAAAGAGTTGTGCGATGTCGGACTTCAGGTCGGTTTGGTTATCGGCGGCGGCAACATATTGCGTGGTGCGGAAAAAGCCTCTGAAGGATTGGATAGGGTAACCAGCGACCAGATGGGTATGCTGGCTACGGTAATAAATGCCCTGGCTATGCAAGATGCGTTGGAAGCGCACGGACAGCAGGTCAGGGTGATGTCCGCACTGAAAATCAATCAGGTCTGCGAAGATTATATTCGCCGCAGGGCGGTCAGGCATTTGGAAAAAGGCCGGGTTGTTATTTTTGCAGCCGGAACCGGAAATCCTTTTTTTACTACCGATTCGGCGGCCAGTCTCAGGGCGATTGAAATCAATGCCGAATTGATGATTAAGGCCACTAAAGTCAAGGGTGTATATTCAGCCGATCCTCTAAAGGACAAGAATGCTAAATTCTATCCTCGGTTAACTTATGATGAAGCTTTGGATCAGCGTCTTAATGTAATGGATACAACTGCGTTGGTATTATGTCGGGATAATAATGTACCAATGCGGGTGATGAATGTTTTTGAGAAAGGTGCGGTAATGAAACTGATGATGGGCGAAGAGATAGGATCTCTTATTCAACGAGGAACAGATAATGATTAATGATATTCAACAGGACGCTTCAACGCGTATGGGCAAAAGTATTGAAGCCTTAAAGCATGAATTCTCAAAAATAAGAACGGGCAGAGCTCACCCCAGCTTATTGGATCAAATTAGCGTTTCATATTACGGTACCGAGTCAGCGCTATCTCAGGTTGCCAATATTGCCGTTGAAGACGCACGTACTTTAACGATTACACCTTGGGAAAAAGGCATGGTACAGGCTATTGAAAAAGCCATCATGAAATCTGATCTGGGTTTAAATCCGGCTACCAACGGGATGACTATTCGGATTCCATTGCCCCCATTGACGGAAGAACGTCGTCGCACTCTGGTTAAAGTCGTCAAAAATGAAGCAGAGAATGGCCGTGTTGCGATCAGAAATATCCGTCGCGACGCAAATTCAGCTATAAAAGAGGCTTTAAAGGAAAAGATGATTTCCGAAGATGAAGCGCGAGCGGCTGAAGAAAAAATTCAAAAATTGACCGATCAGTATGTAAAAGACGTTGAGAAATTGCTGGAAGCAAAAGAAGCTGATTTACTGTCAATGTAATTGAGACTGTAACTACTCAGCAAGGCTGGCTTTAATAATAGAATATGGAGGACATTGATCAGGCGGATTTAACGGATTTTTTCTCGTTTCTACAAAAGAGTGTAGAAGCAAAACTCACTATTTTTCAGTCAAATCCGTGGAATCTGTGTTCTATTTTTCTAACTACTGGGTAGTGACCGGGATTTAAATAATGTCTACGGATGATTGTAATAGTTTAGAGTCGGTAAGCACCCTCATGGGTACAAATAGCAATCCGCGTCATATCGCCATTATCATGGATGGCAATGGCCGCTGGGCTCAGAAAAGGTTTATGCCGCGTGCCGTTGGTCATCAGGCCGGGGTTAAAGCGGTTCGTAAAATTGTAGAGTATTGCGCTAAACAAGAGGTTGAGGTTCTGACCTTGTTCGCTTTTAGCAGTGAAAACTGGCGCCGTCCGGAAGAAGAAGTATCGTTGCTGATGAGTCTGTTTATGGCGACTTTGCAAAGAGAAATCAACAAGCTCGATCGCAATAATATCCGTTTGCGATTTATTGGCGACAGAACAGCATTCTCTGAAAAGTTACAGGCTAAAATGGCCGAAGGAGAGGCGCAAACCAAGGACAATAATGCCTTAACGCTGGTTATCGCAGCAAATTATGGAGGACGCTGGGATCTATGTCAGGCGGTCCGGACAGTAACCGAAAAAA
The DNA here is from genome assembly GCA_036561025.1 of Methylobacter sp. Classification (GTDB taxonomy): domain Bacteria; phylum Pseudomonadota; class Gammaproteobacteria; order Methylococcales; family Methylomonadaceae; genus Methylobacter_A. Next base: position 74,399 of record DATBQB010000028.1, read on the forward strand.
TAGCTGCCGGTGAATTGAAAAATCAAGATATTAGTGAACAACTGATCAATCAGCATTTATCAACTTCAGATTTGCCTGAGCCCGACTTGTTTATCAGAACCGGCGGAGAGCAACGGGTTAGTAATTTTTTGTTATGGCAACTAGCCTATACAGAGCTGTACTTTACTCCAACGCTATGGCCGGATTTCGACCAGAACTCACTTGAAGAGGCTATCAAGAGTTTTAAAGGTCGGCAAAGGCGCTTTGGTCATACCGGAGATCAATTACTTGATAAATCCATTACTTTAAAATAACTTGCTATGGACGGCTAACCAATCGTTCTACAAAACTAACACTTACTTCCAACTTCATATAATAATCAAAATGTTACTACAGCGAATTATTACTGCATTAATTCTGGTTCCTCTGGTTGTGTTTGCTGTTCTTCAGCTGCCTTTGGAGTATTTTTCATTGCTTGTAGGATTAGTCACGCTTTTGGCGGCGTGGGAATGGACTCGTCTTATCGGCATTAATTCGGTGTTTAAACGCGGATTATTTTTATTTGTGTTGATTCTGCCGATGTTATGGATGCATTTTTGGACGCAATTTCTGGAACTGGCGGCTCAAATATTGGATTGGCCTGATATCAGGGATTATTCAGGTATTCTGGAGTGGTTGGTTATACCACCGGTGTTGTTTTGGATATTATCCATGATACTAATCAGAAATGCTCCGGCGGCGCTTTTAAACTTGGAAATGAAGATCCGCTATAAAGCCTTAATTGGTTGGCTTGTTCTATTCGCAATGTGGATGTTCTTGACCCGGTTAAGATCTTTTTACGGCACGGAACTGACCTTGTATTTTCTTATTTTAATTTGGACTGCCGATATTGCCGCCTATTTTACCGGAAAAAAATTCGGCAAAACCAAGTTGGCGCCGGAAATCAGCCCAGGCAAGACAGTTCAAGGTATGTACGGGGCTTTAATAGCAGGTGGCGTTTGTGCGGTTGTTTTAAGCCTGATTTACGGTTTCCCATGGATGGTTGCATCGGATTTTTTCATGTTGTCCGTATTAACCGTATTGGTCTCAATTTATGGCGATTTGTTTTTTAGTCTGGTCAAGCGTCAGCGCGGCGTCAAAGACACCGGTTCAATATTGCCCGGCCATGGCGGAATTTTAGACAGAATCGACAGCCTGATTGCTGCGATTCCATTTTTTTACGCCGGTATATATTTAATTCACCCATGAAAGGCATTTGCATACTCGGAGCGACAGGCTCGATTGGCGTCAGCACTTTAGATGTGGTGGCCAGACATTCCAGTCAATATAAAGTTATCGCATTAACAGCCAATACTAATATTGATGCTCTCTACGAACAATGCCTAGAGCATCATCCCGAAGTTGTCGTCGTTGTGGATGAGCATAAGGCTCAAATTTTTGCGGAAAAACTTAAAAATACAACGATTTCGGATATAAAAGTGCTGTCCGGCACTAAGGCGCTGGAGCATGTTGCAACGTTGGACAGCGTTGATTCGGTCATGGCGGCAATTGTAGGCGCGGCAGGTCTGTTGCCAAGTCTGGCAGCAGCAAAGGCCGGTAAAACGGTATTGCTGGCCAATAAAGAAGCTTTGGTCATGTCCGGTTCTATTTTTATGCAAGCCGTTAGCGATTCGGGAGCGCAATTGCTGCCGATTGATAGCGAGCATAACGCGATATTCCAGTGCATGCCTGCCGGTTATAAAACCGGTATGCAGGCAAAACAAGCCAGGCGCATTCTGTTGACTGCTTCAGGCGGTCCTTTTCGGGAAATGCCTGTTGACCAATTAATCAATGTAACGCCGGATCAAGCAGTAGCTCATCCTAATTGGGATATGGGCAGGAAGATTTCCGTCGATTCGGCAACGATGATGAATAAAGGCCTTGAGATGATAGAGGCTTGTATTTTGTTCGATATGTCCCCAAGTCAGATCCAAGTAGTCATTCACCCGCAAAGCGTGATTCATTCTATGGTCGATTATGTGGATGGAACGGTATTGGCGCAAATGGGCAATCCCGATATGCGCATACCTATTGCCTATTCAATGGCGTGGCCGGAGCGTTTTGATTCGGGTGTTGACCCGCTGAATATTTTTGATGTCGGGCGGATGGATTTCCAGGAACCCAATTTGGAAAGGTTTCCCTGTTTGCGTTTGGCTTATCAGGCTATTGATGAGGGCGGCACTATGCCAACCGTTTTAAATGCGGCCAATGAAATTGCAGTCGAGGCATTTTTAAATGAACAAGTTCGGTTTACCGATATTCCAGTTATTATTGAACGTTGCATGAAAAAATTCGAGGCCAAGGCAGCCGATACCCTGGAGATTATTTTAGATGCCGATCAACAGGCAAGGCTAGTATCTACACAGATTATTGAAGAGCTTAATTATTGATGGATTTTTTGCATACACTGTTTTATTTCATAGTTGCGATAAGTGTCCTGGTTTCATTCCATGAATTCGGACATTTTTGGGTCGCTCGTAAAGCCGGGGTAAAAGTACTTCGGTTTTCGCTTGGCTTTGGCAAGATTTTATGGTCGTACCAGAAAAATCCAGATACAACAGAGTATGTGATATCGGCCATTCCGCTGGGCGGCTACGTCAAGATGGTCGATGAGCGGGAAGGTGAAGTTAAAGAAGCGGACCTGCCGTATGCCTTTAATCGTCAATCATTATTTGCCAGAATAGCAATAGTCGCCGCAGGCCCCGTGTTTAATCTGATGCTTGCCGTTGCGCTGTTCTGGAGTGTGCTGGTTATTGGCGAGATCGGCATAAAACCGATACTGGGCGCGGTAGAGCAGGGCACCTTAGCCGCAGCCGCGGGCTTTGTTGAAGGCGATGAGATTATCTCGGTCAACGACAAGCCAACACCCACCTGGACCGAGGCTATGACTGTCTTAGTGTCTTCGGCACTGGATGGTGAACAGTCCATCAAGGTTGAAGTGAAAAACTTTGACGGTCTACAAAACCTCAGGAAGCTTCAGCTTACCGATAAAGATACAGAAAATCCTGATGTGTTATACCAACATTTAGGCTTTAAACCGTGGTCTCCAAAGTTGCAGCCTATTATAGGAAAAGTTCTTCCCGATAGCGCGGCACTTGCTGCCGGTTTGAAATCAGGAGACCTGATTGTGAGCGCTGATGGCATAACCATCAACGACTGGATGCAATGGGTAGATTACGTAAAAAGTCACGGCGGTGTCGCAATAAAACTGGTGATTGAACGCGATGGCGTACGTTTGCCTGCAACCATTACACCCAAAAAAGTGGAAACCGAACAGAAAACAGAAGGTAAAGTCGGTGCATCGGTTTTTGTACCCGAAGCATTGATGAAGTCCGTGAGTGTGGAGTATTCGTTGTCGCCATTGGCTGCGGTACCGGTTGCACTCGAAACCACTTACTATTATTCGGTTACCAGCTTAAAAATGATGGGTAAAATGCTGGTCGGCAAAGCTTCCGTAGATAATTTAAGCGGTCCCATCAGTATTGCCCAGTATGCGGGACAGTCTGCCGCTATGGGCTTAGTACCCTTTATAAAATATTTGGCTTTGGTCAGCGTCAGTTTGGGTGTATTGAATTTATTGCCGATACCGGTGCTGGATGGCGGTCATTTACTGTTTTTTGCGATAGAAGGCATCAAAGGTAGCCCTGTGTCGGAACGGGTACAGTTTTTCTTTCAACAAATCGGCATCGCATTGCTCGTCTCATTGATGGCGTTGGCTATGTTTTTGGATGTTGATCGTTTGTTTTAATGAGGCGTAGGGGCAATCCCTTGTGGTTGCCCTTTTATCCGAATAACTTGAATTAGGGCGATTACAAGAGATTGCGCGAATTTGGGCAACCCACAAGGGATTGCGTGAATTTGGGCAACCACAAGGGATTGCCCCCTACTAGGAACATTATGAAAAAAATTATTGCTATCGCAGTCTTATCAATGCTTGGCCTGACCTTGTCCGTAGCGCATGCAGATGAAAATGCTATCAGACAAGCGCTGACTAAATCCATGCCATCGGTAAAAGTGGGCACGGTTAAGCCTTCTGAAATCAGCGGTCTTTATGAAGTTACAGTAGGTGGTAATATAGTTTATGTTTCAGATGATGGTAAGTATTTGATTCAGGGACACTTGGTTGATGTCGCTGCGCGCACCGACTTAACCGAAGAAAAATTGGGCGGTGCTCGCAAACAAGCGCTCGAGAAACTCGGCGTGGATAAAATGATCGTGTTCAAGCCTAAAGTCAGCAAATATACAGTCAGTATTTTTACCGATATTGACTGCGGATATTGCCGTAAATTGCATTCGGAAATCGACCAATACATGGCCGAAGGCATTACCATTCAATACTTGTTTTTTCCCAGAGCCGGTAAAGGTTCCGATTCATACCACAAAGCCGTATCGGTCTGGTGCGCCGATGATCGCAAAGCGGCCTTAACGGCGGCCAAAAAAGGCGATACCCCACCAGCTAAAACCTGCGATAACCCGGTTGATGAGCATATGCAATTGGCTGAGGAATTTGAAGTGAAGGGAACGCCGATGATGGTCACCGAAAAAGGTAATATTTTCCCCGGTTATCTGCCTGCAAAACAGCTGGCTGAAGCGCTGGCGGATGAGAAAAGTCACAAATAATCGATTTGCTTGTGATACAAAGGCGGCTTCAGCCGCCTTTGTTTTGTAGATCAAACTATACCATCCCTTTAAGCCGATAAAGCAATTCCAAAGCCTGTTTCGGGCTAAGTTCATCCGGGTTCATATCTTCCAATAAACCCACCGCAGGATGACATTCTTTTGATGAAAACAAATCCAGCTGATTAACCCCGGTTTCCGCCTGCTGCTCAATATAGGCGTGGTCTTCCAGATGCCTTAATTTGGCTTTGGCCTTATCAATCACCGAACGAGGCACACCGGCTAACGACGCCACCTGCAAGCCGTAACTTTGGCTGGCCGGGCCATCCTTTACTGCATGCAAAAAAATGATCTTGTCGCCATGTTCCATCGCATCCAAATGCACGTTATGGATAGTTTTTCGTTCTTCAGGCAGCGTAGTTAACTCAAAATAATGCGTCGCAAACAGCGTAAACGCCTGAGTTTCTCTAGCCAGATGATCGGCGCAAGCCCACGCCAGAGACAGACCGTCAAAGGTGCTGGTGCCGCGTCCGATCTCGTCCATCAAAATCAGGCTCTTTGAAGTTGCGTTATGCAGGATGTTGGCGGTTTCCGACATCTCCACCATAAACGTGGAGCGGCCGCTGGACAGGTCGTCGGATGCGCCGATGCGGGTGAATATCTTGTCGATAGGGCCGCAGTTTAAAGTTTTTGCCGGAACATAACAGCCGATATGAGCTATTAACACGATTAGCGCGGCTTGGCGCATATAAGTCGATTTACCGCCCATGTTCGGGCCGGTGATGACCAACATCCGCCGTTTGCTGGAAAACGATAAGTCATTGGGCACAAACGGGATGTCCGAAACCTGCTCAACAACCAAATGCCGACCGGCTTCAATCGCTATGCCGGGATTGTCGACCAGTGCCGGTTGCGATAAATTCAATGTTTCGGCGCGTTCTGCAAAGTTGACCAATACATCAAGTTCGGCCAGCGCGGCAGCGCATTGTTGTAGTGGAATTAACGAAGCACCGATGATGTTCAGTAACTCCTCATACAAAGCCTTTTCAAAAGATAGCGATTTTTCCTTGGCGCTGAGCACTTTGTCCTCAAACGATTTCAACTCCTCGGTAATGTAACGTTCAGCACCTTTTAAGGTCTGCTTACGCGTGTAATGTGCCGGGACTTTTTCCGCATGAAGATTCGAAATCTCAATATAGTAGCCATGCACACGGTTGTAATTGACCTTTAGCGTGCTGATGCCGGTTGACGCTTTTTCGCGGTTTTCCATATCGATCAGGAATTGGTCGGCGTTTTGGCTTAAATTTCGCAACTCATCCAGTTCTTGATGATAGCCGGGCGCAATTACCCCACCGTCACGGATCAGCACCGGTGGATTGTCGATAATGGCGCGTTGCAATAAATTTAATATTTCAGGATGCTCGCCGATTTGCTCGCATAACAGTGTAAGCTGCGGGTTATCGCTGCCGGACAGCGCGTGTTGCAGCGCAGGTAGAACCGCCAGCGTATTGCGCAATACCAGCAAATCGCGCGGACGCGCTGATTTCAATGCGATGCGGGAACTGATCCGTTCAATATCGCCGACTTGCCGCAGATGGGCTTGAATATCGCGATACAACAACACATTAAGCAACGTATCGATACAGGCATAACGGTTGTTCAGAATGTCATGATCGCGCAGAGGCCGATTGATCCAGCGCCGCAAACAGCGGCTGCCCATCGCCGTCGCGGTTTTATCCAGTACCCCGAACAGCGTGTATTGCAACTGCCCGGAAGGGTGAAAATCCAGTTCAAGATTACGGCGGCTGGATGCATCCAGCAAAATGCTGTCATCGCTACTTTCCGTGCGTATGCCTTGAATATGCGGCAATGCGCTTTGCTGAGTGTCTTTAACATATTGCAGCAAACCGCCCGCAGCAGCAATCGCGGCAGGCATATCTTCGCAGCCGTAGCCTTTCAAATCCAGCGTCTTGAACTGCTTTAACACCAGTTGCCTGGCGCTTTGGGCTTCAAAATGCCAAGGCGGTCTTCTGCATAAACCGCTACGCTGCTTTAAGCTTGCAGGTAACGGCCAGTCTTCGCTAAACAGCAGTTCGGCAGGGTTGAGGCGGCCGATTTCACTTAATAACTGATCGATGGATTCAACCTGTTGCAATACAAAACGGCCGCTGGTTAAATCCAGGCTGGCGATGCCGTGCTGCGGATTAGAGTTGGAGCTTGGCAGCGAACATACTGCAACTAACAAATTATCTTTCCGGTCTTCGAGCAAAGCTTCGTCAGTCACAGTGCCGGGTGTCACGATACGCACCACCTTGCGCTCGACCGGGCCTTTTGACGTCGCAGGATCGCCGATTTGTTCGCATATCGCGATTGATTCGCCGTGCTTTAACAGCTTGGCAAGATAGCCTTCAGCGGCATGATAAGGAATGCCCGCCATAGGAATAGGCAGGCCTCCCGATTGTCCCCGGCTGGTCAGCGTAATATCCAGCAGTTGCGAGGCTTTTTTGGCGTCATCGAAAAACAGTTCGTAAAAATCCCCCATACGGTAGAACAACAGGGTATCGGGGTGTTCGGATTTGATGCGCATGAATTGCTGCATCATCGGGGTATGCTGGTCGGTGGTCTTTTGTTTTATACTCATAAGCCTATTTTATCCGAAGTTGCGCGAGGTCACATCATGGAGTCTGAATTATTTGAGCTGGCCAAACAACTAGGTCGCTTGTTAAAAGCAAACGGCAAAACAGTAGCCACCGCCGAATCCTGCACCGGCGGCTGGATCGCCCAAACCATTACCGAAGTGCCGGGCAGTTCAGCCTGGTTCGACCGGGGCTTTGTTACTTATAGCAATGCCGCGAAAGTGCAAATGTTGGGTGTCAGTCCGCAAACACTGGAAAAATACGGTGCGGTGAGTGCCGAGACCGCAACGGAAATGGCGGCGGGTGCCTTAGCGCACAGCGATGCCGATGTTGCGGTTGCGGTAACGGGCATAGCCGGGCCGGACGGTGGAACACCGGAAAAACCTGTCGGTACCGTGTTTATTGCATGGGCACATAAACATAAGAACGGAACAGCCAAAGTGATCAGAAAACAATTATCAGGAAACCGGCGGCAAATAAGAGAGCAGACAGTGAGAGATGCTATGGAGGGAATCGAGTAGCTTGGCATACTGTTTGTGCCCAACATTTTGCTGGTATGCGTAGGCCGGAATAAGGCCACCCAAGCCTGTCCTGAGCTTGTCGAAGGGCGTAGCGCGAGGTGGCGTTGCCTACATGGACAGATATTTGCTCCTGCAATATCTGCATTCACCACATCCATGTGGATTATGTAGGTAAGGAGCGTGAGCACGACTGCATGGATGCAGGAGGTAGAGCAACGCAGGGAGCTGTTGCCGAGGAGCGGAAGCTTTTCCGGTATCCCGATTGCCGGAAACGCCCGCCCTTGCTGTCGCCGGGCGGGCTTATTCCGGCCTGACTCTAGTAGCACAGCTATCCAGCTCGAAAAGACCGCATTTTAGAAAGCCCTTAAACTATGTGCGCTGCCGTACAGACTGTGTTCATTTTTACTTGTATTGTTCTAATGTAAGGAAAAATATCATTCCAAGTTTGATTAATAATTATCAGGAGATGTTCATGAACAAAGATCAAGTAAAAGGCCGAGTCGAAGAAGCCAAAGGTAAAGTCAAGGAAGCTGCCGGTGTGATATTGGACGATGAGGGTATGGAAATAGAAGGAAATATCCAAAAAAACGTCGGTAAGGTTCAGGCGGGTTTTGGCGATTTAAAGGAAGATGTAAAAGATGAAGCTAAGAGAAACAAAAAAAACGAGTGCTAATGAACTGTATAGTCGTTGCTCTCAAATTACTTTTAACAGGAGATGAACATGAAGTTCGCCGGTTTATAAGCTGACTTCGGCCATACTTCATCTGTTTGTCTATGGTTTATATCGCCGTCAGTTGACGGCCTCTTACGGAGAAGCCCAAATGCTAGAAACTTTTGCAATCCTCCTAATCATCCTTTGGATACTGGGTTTGGTCTCGTCGTACACGCTGGGTGGGTTCATTCATATTCTGTTAGTTATTGCGGTTATTGTGATCATACTGCGTGTCATTCAAGGCCGAAGTCCTGTTTAGTTCCACTGGAATGGTGCTATACAACAAGAGCTATGCCGGAGCGGTACGCTCCAGCTTGTTTTTAATCTAAATTGCAGTTTTAAGCCAATCGATGATTGGCAATGCGTCGGTTATGTGATTGCTATTTTGCAATAAATCGTAATCGCCGATCTAACAATAAGCAGCGCTTGGGCTATTGCCGATATTTATTACACATCCAAATTCGGCAGTCGGGTGGGAGATGATTCAGTCTCAATTACGGTGGCTAAAGCCCGCTCCCACCCAGTATTTACTTTGAGTCACAACCGAGTTTTCAAGAGCAAACGGTATAAATCCAGACCGGATCATGCGATTGAATGATTTTTTGTATAGATAAAGCTACTCTGCGGATTTTGGATTGTGCCGGACTCCAAAGGTGTTATTTATAGGAGAAACAAGATGAGCGCAGTCAAGATCATCGCAATCGTGTTGATCATAGCCGGTCTATGGGGGCTGATATATGGTGATTTCAGCTATACCAGAGAAATTCATGAAGCCAAGCCAGGTTCATTTGAGTTGTCAGTGAAAGACACTCGGACAGTATATATTCCGGTATGGATCGGAGTGGGCGCTATACTGGCTGGCGGATTCCTGCTTTTCGCGAACAGGAAGAGCTAGCGGCTTTCGATAAGTAGATACAGAGCGGTTCAGCTATCCGAGCGAGGCGTATCCTATCCCAAAACATCACATCAATTTCTTTAAAACTGTGCGAAGAATGCCGCCATCCCGATAATATTGAATTTCAATCGGCGTATCGATACGGCTTACAGTTTTAAAGGTGGTAACGGTTCCATCAGGCGCGGTCGCCGAAACGTTAATTTCCTGCTGTGGTACCGATGTATCGGAGATATCGATAGCAAATGTTTCCGTTCCGGTTAATTTCAGGCTTCTAGCTGATTCGCCATTGCTAAATTGCAGCGGCAAAATACCCATGCCGACCAGGTTGCTGCGGTGAATCCTTTCATAACTTTCAGCGATGACCGCTTTTACGCCCTGCATAAACGGGCCTTTTGCCGCCCAGTCGCGGGATGATCCTGAACCGTATTCTTTACCGGTAAGAATGCACAGCGGGACGCCCGCCTCTTTATATTTCATTGCAGCATCGAAGAATGTCATCCGTTCTCCGGTTGGATGGTAGATCGTAACATTGCCTTCAGCGCTCGGAACCAGCAGGTTATGAATGCGAGGATTGGCAAAAGTGCCGCGAGTCATTACTTTATCGTTGCCTCGGCGTGAACCGTAACTGTTCCAGTCTTTTTGTTTTATGCCTTTCTCCAAAAGATATAACGCTGCAGGAGAGTCAGGGGCGATTTGACCGGCCGGTGAAATGTGATCGGTGGTAACCGAATCCCCGAATAGGGCCAGCACTTGCATGCCGGTAAGAGGATGTATCGCCTGCCGGTCTGCGCTCAGTCCTTCAAAGAACGGCGGTTTTCTAATGTAAGTCGAATTTTCATCCCATGCATACAATTCGGTTCCGCTGACTTCAATCTTTTGCCATGCTTTAGTTCCGTTGAAAACATCTGCATAACGCTCCTTAAACATCTCCGGCGTCACAAACTGCCTTATCACTTCAGCTATTTCCCAAGGCGAAGGCCAGATGTCTTTCAAATAAACCGGTTTGCCATCCTGGCCTTCGCCAAGTGGTTCGCGAGTAATATCCAGTGCCGTTGATCCCGCCAGCGCATAGGCAACGACCAGTGGCGGAGAGGCGAGATAGTTGGTCTTGGTCAGCGGATGCACACGGCCTTCAAAATTCCTGTTACCGGACAGCACCGCTGACACGACCAGATCGTTTTCCACTATCGTTTTTTCAACCGCTTCATCCAGCGGGCCGGAGTTGCCGATGCAGGTAGTGCAGCCATAGCCGACCAGGTAGAAACCCAGCTGCTCCAGAAAACCAAGCAGCCCCGATTTTTTTAGGTAATCCGTTACTACCAGTGAACCAGGGGCTAGCGAAGTTTTTACATAGTTTTTAACTTTCAACCCTCGCTCCACCGCTTTTTTGGCAACCAGGCCCGCTGCCAGCATGACCGATGGGTTACTGGTGTTAGTACAGGACGTAATTGCAGCGATCACGACTGCGCCATGAGTGATTTTCTCATCGGCATTATTCCTCGATACGATGCCGCTCCGTTCCAGGTCATGCTCGAATAACCCCATGCCCTTGATACCTGTCGGTTCGATCAGCATTTGCCGGTATGTCGGCCCCACTTCACTGAGGGCGATGCGGTCTTGCGGACGCTTGGGGCCTGCCAGTGAAGGTTCAACGGTGCCGAGATCCAGCTCCATAACCTGGGTAAATTCAGAATCCGGCGTCTCGTCTGTGCGAAACAGCCCCTGTTCTTTAGCATAACGCTCGGTCAGGTCGATCAAATCCGCATGACGCCCGGTAAAGCGCATATAGCTGAGCGTCTCGTCATCGATAGGAAAAAAACTTACCGTCGAACCTTGTTCAGGTGCCATATTACTGAGAGTGGCTCGGTCCGGGATACTCAAGTTGGTCAGCCCTGAACCGTAAAATTCAATGAATTTTCCAACTACTCCAAATTTTCGGCAAAGCTCTGTAATATGCAGCACCAGATCCGTCGCGGTCACACCCGGCGGCAGCATTCCAGTCAATTTAATGCCGACCACATCGGGAACCAGCATGTAAATAGGCTGATCCAGCATCACCGCTTCAGCCTCAATGCCGCCGACGCCCCAGCCCAGCACGCCCAGGCCGTTAATCATCGGCGTATGCGAATCGGTGCCGACGCAGCTGTCGGGATAGCAGACGTTTTTGCCCTTGTTATGGAACACAACCGGCGCAAGGTATTCGAGATTGACCTGATGCACGATACCGGTAGAAGGCGGCACCACGTGGAGATTTTGGAACGTCGACTGCCCCCATTTAAGGAATTCATACCGTTCGGCATTTCTTTCAAATTCGACGGTTTCGTTTAATAACAGGGCGTTGGCTTTGCCGAAATAATCCACCTGCACCGAGTGATCAATGACCAAATCACAGGGAATAAGGGGATTGATCTTCTTCGGATCGCCGCCGAGCTGCTTCATTGCATCCCGCATCGCGGCCAGATCCACTAGGGCCGGAACGCCGGTAAAATCCTGTAATATCACTCGGGCCGGTTTGAAAGGTATTTCATATCGGGTGCCTTGCGCCTGCCAATTGGCGACGCTCAAGACATGCTCTTGGGTAATCACATCGTTGTCGCAGTTGCGCAATAACGATTCAAGCAGGATTTTTATCGTGTGCGGTAACCGCGAGACATTGGCAGCGCCGACAGTTTCAAGCCGGGACAGGGAATAATACGAGACCGGGCCGACGCTATCCGTTTTCAGTTGTTGATGCGCACCAAATGGATCGTGGTTAATCATGATAGAAACCTCAGTTACGGGCTCGACAAATGCTCTCAATTTAAACAGTTTTTATCCGTATCTGTTGTTGCGTCAAGGTTTTTGATTTTACCTTGAGGTAATCCAGAGCTTAATTTTGGATTAAAAACTCATCTGAATGTAATGGCAATTTCAACCGGATACCGGGCAAGAAGTTTTCTATTCAAACAGGGGGAAAACCGTTATAGTCAAATTCTGTTCATTCTGAATTAGGAGGCTATCATGGCTAACACCGGAATATTGGTTATGGTATTGAATAAAACTTTGCTACTACAAGAGTGCAAATCATGAAAGAAAATACCGGAGATACCCGCACCGAAACGGACTCCTTCGGTTCCGTACAAGTACCCGCCGACAAATACTGGGGAGCGCAAACCCAGCGCTCTCTGATTAATTTCAAAATCGGCAATGAACGCATGCCTCGGCCTTTGATCCGAGCTCTGGGCATTGTCAAATATTGCGCCGCGCTATCAAATATCGTGCTGAACAACATCGATGAAAAGATTGGCTACGCGATAGCCGATGCGGCTCAGGAGGTTATTGACGGTAATAGGGACGACAACTTCCCCCTTGTTGTTTGGCAGACCGGCTCCGGCACGCAATCCAATATGAACGTCAACGAGGTGATTGCGAATCTGGCTATCGAGCGCCTTGGCGGCGTTATGGGATCTAAAACACCGGTTCATCCGAACGATCACTGCAACCGCAGCCAGTCTTCGAATGATGCCTTTCCAACGGCCATGCATATCGCTACGGTTGAGCAGTTGCACCATTTATTGATTCCCGCGCTGCAACATTTGCACCGCGCACTGTCCGACAAATCCCAGTCATGGAGCCAAATAATCAAGATAGGGCGAACGCATTTGCAGGATGCAACCCCGTTGACACTGGGGCAGGAGTTTTCCGGCTATGCCGCGCAGGTACAATTGGGTATCGACCGGATTAACGACAGTCTTAAACGGCTGTATCCGCTGGCGCAAGGCGGTACGGCGGTGGGCACTGGTCTGAATTCAAAGCCGGGTTTCGGCGAACAGTTTGCCGAAGAGGTCGCGAAGTTTACTTTGCTTCCTTTCGTTTCTGCGCCTAATAAATTCGAGGCTCTGGCCGCGCACGACGCGATGGTGGAAATTTCCGGTGTGTTGAATACTCTAGCGGTCAGTCTCAATAAAATAGCTAATGATATTCGTCTGTTGAGTTCAGGTCCTCGCTCCGGTTTTGGCGAATTGTCTCTACCTGGAAACGAACCTGGCTCTTCGATCATGCCGGGCAAGGTGAATCCCACCCAATGCGAAGCCATGACGATGGTTTGCGCGCAGGTCATGGGTAATCACACCACCGTCACGTTTGCCGGAGCGCAAGGGCATTTGGAACTCAATGTGTTCAAGCCGGTCATTATTTATAACGTGCTCCAGTCCATCCGCCTTATCGGCGATGCGGCGATGAGCTTTACTGATCATTGCGTTGTGGGTATTGAGCCGAACGTTGATCGTATTACCGAGCTTATGGAAAGATCGCTGATGCTGGTGACCGCCTTGGCTCCGCGCATTGGTTACGACAATGCGGCCAAAATTGCGAAACTGGCTTTTAAAAATCGCAGCACATTGCGTGAAGAGGCTGTTTCCGGCGGTTTTGTGACTGAAGAAGAATTCGACAAATTTATTCGTCCGGAAGAAATGGTTTTCCCAAGATAGAAAGAAAATACCTTGTTCTGGCGTTTCCGGTGTTGTCCTATTTATTAGGCAACGCAGATTCACGCTGCTCCTTTAATATAAGGGAACCAAGCTTTAGATTGCTTTATGCACTGCAACAGGAGATTAATAATGCGCAAAACAATGATTAACCAAGCTGTTGAAAACACTCTATCTTCCGAGCTGAATTTTCTGGATTTGGAGCATCTTGCACAAGTAGAGTTTACCTCGGAGTGTCAGGAGCATCCTGTTGAGTCTGCCTTATTGTTGATCGAAGATTCAGATTCCGGATGGGTGGCAGCAAGCGCCGGCGAACAAAAGATCCGTATCGTTTTTGATCAACCTCGAACCATCGAGCATATCGTTTTAAGGTTCGATGAACAGCAACAGTCGCGCACCCAAGAATTTGTGCTGCTTTGGTTAATGGATAAAGAAAATACTTATCGGGAGATTTTGCGACAGCAGTATCGCTTTAGTCCGCCGAACACCATATGCGAAATCGAGCATTATCAGGTTAAGCTTGAGCAACTGAAGGCGCTGGAATTAAGAATAATCCCAGACATTGATGGGGGGGAAGCTTGTGCTAAACTTAAACAGTTGCGTCTTGCGTAAATGCCGTTTCTAATAGTGGCGGCTGTACAATTGTGTGCGATAGCTGAATAAATAATAAAAAAATGGCGTGCGCTTATGGGCTCGCGTCAAACTAATCAAAGAGGAGAGGAAGTTATGATGTTTCCAACATCTGCATCAGTTGTCATCGCATTGTTGATGGGCATTGCAGGAGGCGCATTCGTGATATGGGAATTACGGCGCATTCTTGCCTATGACCAAGGTAATGAAGCCATGCAAGCCATTGCGAAGGCTATTCAAGAAGGATCGGCAGCTTTTTTATCGCGAGAATATCGCGTTATAGCGATTTTTGTGGCTATTGTCGCTACGGTTATTTCGACATTTTTACATTGGCAGACTGCACTTTGTTTCGTGGTGGGTGCAATTGCATCGGCAGGTGCAGGCTACCTAGGGATGTATGTTGCGGTTCGCGCCAATGTCAGGACGGCTGCTGCAGCCGGGCGTAATCTGCATGAAGGTTTACGCGTTGCTTTCGGCAGCGGCTCGATTATGGGCATGGCGGTGGTCAGCTTTAGTCTTATTGGTATGACGGTATTGTTTTTGATCTTTAACGGCAATCCGAATCAGTTGACCTATATTACCGGCTTTGGTTTTGGTGCGAGCAGTATTGCATTGTTTGCAAGAGTCGGCGGCGGTATCTATACCAAAGCTGCCGATGTGGGCGCTGATCTGGTCGGTAAGGTCGAACAGGGCATCCCCGAAGACGATCCGCGCAATCCTGCCGTCATTGCTGATAATGTGGGCGATAATGTCGGCGATGTTGCGGGCATGGGTGCCGACTTATTTGAAAGTTATAGCGGTTCGATCATTGCTGCTGCAACTTTGGGTGCGGCATTGGGTGAAAAATCCCCGGCTTTTATAGGTCTGCCGTTTTTGGTTGCCGCTGTCGGCATCATTGCCAGTCTTTTTGGTATATATATGGTGACCGGCGAGGAACAACAGCAACAGACAGAACATGTCGATGATTCCATCGTGGTCCGCATCACCCGTTTTGTCGGGCAATATGTAATAAATATTGACGAAAATGCCAGTTTGGATGATTTGCTGAAAGCTTTGCGTCATTCAGTTTGGGGAGCTTCAGTGGTTATTTTGGGACTTTCTTTACTTGCTATATTGGTTTCGGGTATCAGTTTCAATTATTGGCTGGTTATCCTGGTCGGTTTGATAGCGGGCAACGCTATCGCCTATGTAACCGAATATTACACTGCTTACACTGAAAAACCCACGCAAGCCATCGCTCACGCAACCCAAACAGGTGCGGCGACTACGATTATCCAAGGCTTGGCTGTCGGTATGATGAGTACTGTATTCCCGGTATTGATCGTCGCAGCGGCTATCCTGCTGAGTATCTGGCTGGGTCATAAGGCTGATGGCACTATTGCCGCCGGTCTTTACGCGGTAGCTCTGGCGGGTGTGGGTATGCTCAGCACCTTGGGCGTTACCTTGGCAACAGATGCTTACGGCCCGGTTGCCGATAATGCGGGCGGTATTGCCGAAATGAGTCATTTGCCCAGTGAAGTACGTCATCGCACCGATGCGCTCGATAGCTTGGGTAATACTACCGCCGCTACCGGCAAAGGCTTTGCGATAGGCTCTGCGGTATTAACAGCATTAGCATTATTAGCGGCTTATGTAACTGCCGCGAAAATCGATGATTTGAATATTTTGGGGCCCACCATGTTACCGGGTATCCTGATTGGCGCAATGATGCCTTACCTGTTTTCTGCGCTGACTATGATGGCTGTAGGTAAAGCGGCTCACGAGATTGTTGTTGAGGTGCGTCGTCAGTTCCATGAAATTCCTGGATTGATGGAAGGTACAGGACAGCCTGATTACGCAACTTGTGTCGGTATTAGCACCGAAAGCGCTTTGCGTGAAATGATCTTGCCCGGCGCACTGGCGGTTATTGTGCCGTTAGTTGTGGGGCATGTTTTGGGTAAAGAAGCATTAGCTGGAATGTTGGTCGGCACCATGTCTTCCGGTTTCCTGCTGGCGGTAATGATGGCTAATGCAGGCGGTGCTTGGGATAATGCGAAAAAATGGATTGAAACAGGACAATTCGGAGGAAAGGGTTCCGATTCTCATAAAGCTGCTGTAGTGGGTGACACAGTGGGGGATCCGTTTAAAGATACTAGCGGCCCGTCTTTAAATATTTTGATCAAGTTGATGACCATAGTCAGCCTTGTCTTTGCTACGTCATTTGGTTCGGGATGGTTTAATTTTTAAATCATATCCATTGCAGCTAAGCCATTTGCCTATTAGATACTGATAGGTAAATGGCAGGTTTTTAAAATTTCATAAGTATCGTCTTAAGTAAAAAACATATCAAAGTTTTGATCCAAATAGCCGCTAACTCCTTAATGCTTTGAAAGTGTTTTTTATGAACCTCCTAGAAAAACTATTTTATTGCTACGCCATGTGAAAAATAAATGAGTGCCAAGTCAAAAAAATCATTTATTTAAATCGTCTTGGTATGGACGAATCGGCTATTGTATGTTTATTGCCAGCGTGAAATAGTAAAAATATTTTTGCAGATATTTAAGGTTTGGAAATAATTTTTATCCAAAGATAAACACTTAAGAGCGATGCATTAATTAAAATAATTTTAAGGGGAATGGAATGGCTTCAAGTGTACTAGGCATGACTACAGCGCAAATTGCTGTGTTGACCTCGACACAAGTTGTAGCGCTAACTACTGCTGATATAGCAGCCCTTAGTACTGCTCAGGTTGTCGCTTTGACCACCGAGCAAATTGCATTTATTGAAACTTCCGACATCGTTGCGATGAGCACCAGCGGCATTGGTGCATTGACGACCGCTGATGTGACCGCCTTGACCACCGGCCAGATCGCCGCACTGAAAACCAGCCAAATCGCCGCACTGGAGACCCGTGATGTTGCAATACTGAGTACTGATCAGGTTGTCGCGCTCAGCTCGGCGCAAATTGCCGCGCTGACGACCGCTGATGTGACCGCCTTGACCACCGGCCAGATCGCCGCACTGAAAACCAGTCAAATCGGCGCACTGGAGACCACCGATGTGGCGGTGTTAACCACCGATCAACTAGTTGCTCTCAGTACGGTGCAAGCTGCCGTATTGAAAACCAATCAGGTCGGCGCTTTGACCACGGCTCAGGTTGTCGCCCTTGAAGCGGCCGATATCGCCGTCTTGAGCACCGCCGCTATCGCCGCGCTGAATACCGCGCAGGTTGCTGCTCTGACTACTGATCAGATCATCGCGCTGAGTTCAACGCAAGTAGGTGTATTGAAAACCGCGCAAGTCAGCGCATTGACCACGGCTCAGGTTGCTGCGATTGAAACCGGAGACCTCACTGCGCTGAGCACCGCCGGCATCGTCGCGCTGAACACAGCCGATATCGTCGCGTTGACGACCGACCAGATCGGCGTACTGAAAACCAACCAGATCGCCGCATTGGAAAGCCGCGATGTAGCCGTGTTGAGCACCGACCAGATCGTTGCCCTGAGCACTGCGCAAGTTGCGGCATTGACCACCGTTCAGGTTGGCGCATTGACCACAGCGCAGATTGCCGCCCTTGAAACCGCCGATATCGGCGTCTTGAGCACCAGCGCTATCGGCTCACTCAGCACCGCCCAAGTTGCGATATTGACCACCGACCAGATCGCTGCGCTTAGCTCAACCCAGATAGGCGCGTTGAAAATCGCGCAGGTCGCTGAGTTGACTACGGCTCAGGTTGCTGCGATTGAAATTGGTGACATCACCGCACTGAGCACGGCTGGCATCGTCGCGCTGAGTTCGGCTGGTGTTGCCGCATTGAGCACCGACCAGATCAGCGTGCTGACAACCAGCCAGATTGCCGCGCTGGAAACCAACGATGTGTCGGTGTTAACCACCGACCAGATTGTCTCGCTGAGCTCAACGCAAGTAGGCGCGTTGAAAACCGCACAAGTTGCTGCATTAGTAACCGCACAAGTCGTGGCGATTGAAACCGTCGATATCACTGCGCTGAGCACGGCGGGTATCGTCGCGTTGAGTACGGCTGATGTCGCCGCGTTGAGCACCGACCAAGTCGTCGCACTGACAACCAGCCAGATTGCCGCGTTGGAAGCTACTGATGTCGCGGTATTGACCACCGATCAGATCGTCGCGCTGAGTTCAACGCAAGTAGGCGCGTTGAAAACCACACAAGTTGCCGCATTAATGACTGCACAAGTCGTAGTAATCGAAACCGCCGATATCCTTGCGCTGAGCACCGCCGGCATCGTCGCGCTGAACACCGCCGATGTGGCCGCGCTGACTACCGACCAGATCGCGGCACTGACAACCAATCAAATTGCCGCACTGGAAACATCCGATGTAGCCGTATTGAGTACAGACCAGATCGTCGCGCTGAGTTCAACACAAGTAGGTGCATTAAGAACCGCGCAAGTTGCCGCATTGACTACGGCTCAGATTACTGCGATTGAAACCGGCGACCTCACTGCGTTGACCACGGCCGACATCGTTGCACTGACAACTGCAGAGGTTCTATCCTTGACTACCGGTCAAGTCAGTATGTTGACAACCAGTCAGATTACTGCACTTGGCATTCGTGCTGTTGTGACGCTAACTACCAGTCAAGTGGTTGCCCTAAGCTCGACGCAAGTTGCTGCGCTGAGCGCCTATCAAGTCAGTTTCTTGACTGCAGCTCAAGTTGCCGCGATTGAAAGTGCCGATATTGTTGCGCTGAGCACCAGCGGTATTGTTGCGTTGACGACTGCCGATGTCGTCGCGTTGACTACCGACCAGATCGCTGCACTGACAACCAGTCAGATTACCGCGCTAGAAACTCGAGATGTTGCAGTTCTAACTACTAGTCAAATCGTCGCTCTGGGCTCAACCCAGATAGACGCTCTGAGTACAGCCCAGGTTAGCGCACTGTCTATCTCGGGTATTGCAGCAATAGAAACGTCTGATCTCGTTACTCTCAATACCAACCAGATTGTTGCACTAACTACTGCTCAGGTTGCCGCTTTAACAACTGATCAGCTTTCTGCTTTGACGACAGCTCAATGTTGTGCACTTACTGACACTCAGTTTCTTGCTATAGCCACAGATGATGTTCAGTACTTAGCATCAATTACTCCGCTGGTATTGGATTTGAATGGAGATGGTGTCAAAACGCTCAGTATTTCATCAGGTGTGAAGTTTGATTTATCTGCTTCAGGTCATAAAATTAATACTGGATGGGTTTCTTCAATGGATGGGCTTTTAACGCTGGATCGCAATCATGATGGCAAAATCAATGATGGTTCCGAGCTGTTCGGAAGTTCTACCATGCTGGCTAATGGTCAGAGAGCTACCGATGGTTATGCAGCTTTACGTGATCTGGATAGCAATGGCGATAATTCAATTACTAACGCAGATGCACAATGGGCTGACTTAAAAGTTTGGGTAGATAAAAACTCAGATGGCATTAGTGAAGACGGAGAAATGTTTACACTGGATTCATTAGGTATTACCAAGCTTGATCTCCATGCTCAAACGACTGCAATTAAGGATAATGGTAATGTGATTGGTCTGACTTCAAGTTATCAGACTAACGATGGAGCTAACCATGATATGGCCGATGTCTGGTTTGTTGCAGACAAGAATCAGAATCTGCAAACTCAAGTTAGTGATTTGACGCAAGCGATTTCTTCATACAATGCAGAAGGCAGTACTGGCAGCTCGACGCCAAATCAGTTGACCGATCCACAAGTACAGTCAGTTGATCAGACGGTTGCGGTTAACGTAACCGGCATAGTGAGTACATTGAATCAATTTGATGCAAATGGAAATCTGCTTGCTACTTCTGCCCAAACGTCCGGTATCCTTGCAACAAATGAAATAGGTGGGCTAAATGATCCTGCCAATACCGGTTTTTTAGCGTCATAATATTGTAAGATTGACTTAAAGAATCGATTATTGTTTTCTTGTCTATTTTCTCGTAGTCTTAAGCCTTAAATTAACGCTCATACCATCAATTTTAAAATTTAATTGCGAGGTTGATATGTTTAAACGGCTAATTATTTTGTTCACAATGACGATTTTGTCTGGTTGCGGTTATAACACGTTACAATCAAGTGACGAGGATATTAGAGCAACTTGGGCGGAGGTGTTAAATCAATATCAGCGCCGAGCGGATCTGGTGCCTAATCTGGTGAAAGTGGTGAAAGGTTACGCAGCTCACGAAAAGGATGTGCTGACCGAAGTTACCGAGGCTCGCGCCAAAGTCGGTTCGTTACAGGCTACGCCTGAATTGGTCAATGATGAGCAGGCATTCCAGAAGTTTATTGCTGCTCAAGGGCAAATGACTAACGCCATTTCACGACTATTGGCAGTGGCGGAAAATTACCCGCAATTAAAAGCCGATGGTCTATTTCGTGATTTACAGGCACAGCTGGAAGGCACGGAAAATCGTATCACCGTAGCCCGCAATCGCTATATTGCTGCGGTCAAGGAATATAATATTACTGTGCGCTCATTTCCTTCCAATCTTACCGCGATGATGTTCGGCTACAAAGCCAAGCCAAGCTTTACTGTAGAAAATGAACAAGCTATTTCAAAACCGCCCTCAGTGGACTTTGGAGCACCTGCAACAGTTGGCGGACATTAAAATGTTGCCTGCGATATTTCCTCGCTCCCGTTACGGATTCGGATTTTTCCTGCTGTTGTTTTGCATGATGGCTTGGGCAATAGTTGGCGTTCCCGAGCTGTCTCGTCGTGTCACCGATTTTACCGCCACACTCAGCGCCGAGCAGATCGCTGCGCTGGAGAATAAGTTGGCTGCATTCGAAGCTAAAAAAGGTAGTCAGATCGCAGTATTAATCGTTCCGACTACTCAGCCGAAAGATATAGCTGAATTCGGCATAGAGGTTGCCGATTTATGGCAAATCGGTCGTAAAGGCGTCGATGACGGCGTCATTCTAATAGTGGCCAAAGATGACCGAAAATTGCGCCTGGAAGTTGGCTATGGCCTGGAGGGTGTAATTCCCGATGCAATTGCCAAGCGGGTGATTTCCGAAACCATTACTCCATATTTTAAAAATGGTGACTACGCCGGAGGCATTGATGCCGGAGTTACGCAGCTAATGGGTTTGATTGAAGGCGAGGCATTGCCTGCGCCGACTGAAGGCCAGGGTCAAGTACAGAGTGATGGGACGTTTATGTTTATTTTATTAGGCGGCCTGATAGCTGGTTTTATATTGTCTGCTGTGATGGGACGTGTCATGGCTGGAATGCTGGCAGGACTGGGCGGCGGTGTGTTATCGGCATTGATTTTTGGGTTAACTTTCTTGTCGGCGCTATTTGTTGGGTTAATGATTTTTTTTATTGTAGCAGTTCGCTCATCGGCTGGACGAGGAGGATGGTCTAACGGCGGCGGCTTTGGTGGTGTTGGCAGCGGTTCATGGAGCGGTGGAGGTGGCCGTTTTGGCGGAGGAGGCGCATCAGGATCATGGTAAATATTAAGCGTTGGTTTCGTCACGCTTTTATGCCGCCTTGGCGTTGGAGTGTGCTTTTCCCTAAAAAAGCGCTGACCGACATAGAAGAGGCGATAAAAAATTCCGAGCATCAGCATAGTGGCGAGCTTCGTTTCGCTATTGAAAATGCGCTTGCACTTAGCAAGGTGTGGGGTGGTATGTCAGCTCGTCAGCGAGCGGTAGAAATGTTTTCAGATTTACGGGTCTGGGATACGGCGGAAAATAGCGGTGTGTTGATTTATGTGTCGGTGGCTGATCGTGAAGTTCATATTGTTGCTGACCGAGGTATTGCCGAGCGTGTTGAACAAGCTGAATGGGATGCAATTGCACAGGCTATGCAGAAAGAATATCAACAAGGCGATTTTTTGCGGGGGTCGCTACAAGGTATTGAGCGTATAACAATGTTGCTTGCTGCCCATTTTTCACCTGCTACAAATAATCCCAATGAACTTTCCAATAAGCCCGTCATCGTTAAGCATTGATGAAGCTAGGTTACGCGGATTTGACGAACTTGTTGTTTCCATATAACATTACCCGGTTATGTTAGCTCGATTACCTGAATATATAGACCCTTTGCATCTAGCTGATAAGCGTGGTGAATTGAAGGGGCAGATACCCATAAGCAGACTGGATCGTTTGGCAGATATACTGTTTAGCGATACAGGGACGGTGACTGTTGAACTTTTTTTTGGTCGGGAAGGAAGATTGGCCAAAGTTGAAGGGCAAATAGAAACGGTTCTGGAACTTGAATGCCAAAATTGCTTGCAGGCGATACAGTGGCCGGTCAAAAATACCGTCAAGCTGGGAATTGTTACTTCATTAGATCAAGCAGACAGATTACCCGAGGATTATGAACCATTGTTAGTCGATGAGGGAAAAATCCTTCTAAAGAATATTGTTGAAGACGAGTTGTTACTTATTTTGCCTACATTTCCCAAACACCAGCATCAATGTCTTGCTCAAAAGCCGGATAATGCTAAGGTGGATTCTTTACAAAATAAACAGCAGTCTGCTACCGAAAACCCTTTTTCCATCTTAGCCAAATTAAAAAATACTGGAGATTTATAATGGCCGTACAAAAAAGTAAAGTAACGCGTTCAAGACGTGGTCAACGCCGTTCACACGACGCATTAACCGGCAGGACCTTGTCTCAAGATCCAATGACAGGTGAAACTCATATTCGTCATCATGTTACTCCTGATGGCTTCTTTAAAGGTCGTCAAATTGTGACTACTGGCGACGAAGATTAATAAATCCTCCAACTTGTAATATGATGATATGCCGAATCTAGTCAGGTTCGGCTTCTTTTTTTAATAACTCAGGAGTCATCCGTAAGCGTGAGCCTAACAATTTCGATTGATGCAATGGGCGGGGATTACGGTCCTGAAGTCACCATTCCAGCATCATTGGATTGTTTAAAGAACAATCCAGATTTAAAACTGATTTTAGTGGGCGATGAAGCTGTTCTTAAGCCACAGTTAGCCCAAGCCTTAATTGATTACCAAAATAGACTCATTATTTGGCACGCATCCCAATGCGTTGGGATGGATGAATCTCCGTCAAAGGCGCTAAAAAATAAGAAAGACTCGTCAATGCGGGTTGCCATAAACTTGGTTCATGACGGACACGCAGATGCCTGTGTTAGCGCCGGTAATACAGGGGCTTTAATGGCTACTGCCCGTTTTGTGCTTAAAATGATTCCGGGTATTGATCGTCCAGCTATTATTTCCACATTGCCGTCAATTGACGGACATACTCATATGCTTGATTTAGGCGCAAACGTGGATTGTACTGCGGAGCACCTTTTTCAATTTGCAGTGATGGGCGCGGAACTGGTTAAAGCGGTCGAAAATATTGATCATCCTAAAGTAGGGTTGTTAAATATCGGTGAAGAAGATGTGAAAGGTAATGAGCAGGTTAAGTCCGCAGCAAAGTTACTGGAAAATTCTTCATTAAATTATATAGGCTACGTGGAAGGCGATTCTTTAAATGCGGGTCATGTCCCGGTTGATTTGATTGTTGCGGACGGATTTGTCGGTAATGTTGCGCTCAAATCCATTGAGGGTGCGGCAAAAATGATCGGCACTGCATTAAAAGAGGCTTTTGGTAAAAATATCATAACCAAGTTGGCTGGATTGCTGGTCTATCCGGTACTCAAGTCATTTAAAAAGCGCATAGATCCCCGTTTATACAATGGCGCGAGTTTTTTAGGATTGCGCGGACTGGTTATTAAAAGTCATGGCGGGGCTGATGTACTGGCGTTTAAGACGGCTATTCATCTTGCTGAAGTTGAAGTAAAGAAAGACGTTATAAGAAAAATAAGCGAACAAGTCGAAAGAACTTTGGCTTTGAGAGAGAATGCATGACTCGTTATTCAAGAGTAATCGGTACCGGTGGTTATCTGCCCGAAGAAGTTCGTACTAATGAGCAAATATCACAAACTGTTGATACTTCCGATAGCTGGATTTTTGAGCGAACCGGTATCAAAAGTCGTCGTATTGCGGGTGCTGATGAAACGGCTTCAAGTATGGCCGAAATTGCGGCAAGACAAGCTATAGCAGCCGCAAATTGCGACCTCGAAGAGATCGATTTAATTATTGTTGCGACCGGAACACCTGATCGCGTTTACCCGAGCACCGGCTGTTTGTTGCAACAGCGTTTAGGTATTAAAAATTGTGTTGCTTTTGATGTGCAGGCCGCATGCTCGGGGTCAATTTTTGCGCTGAGCATTGCTGATCAATATATTAAATCGGGCGCTGCCAAGAAGGTACTTGTTGTTGGTTCTGAAATCTGTTCGCGCCTTGTCGATTGGACAGACCGGGGTACCTGTATCCTGTTCGGCGATGGCGCAGGCGCGGTGTTGCTTGGCGCATCGAAAGATGCCGGTATTTTATCGACCCATATTCATTCTGATGGTGAATACGAAGATCTGCTGTATTGCCCAAACCCTCAGACAGCTACCAATGCGAATAAGGATGAAGCTGGTTACATCAACATGCGCGGCAACGAAGTGTTCAAAGTGGCTGTCAATACGCTGGGTCGCATAGTGGATGAAACATTGGCTGCAAACAACATGCAGCAGTCCGACATTGACTGGCTGGTTCCGCATCAGGCGAACACTCGGATTATTGCGGCGACTGCAAAAAAATTAAAAATGTCCATGGATCACGTTATCTTGACCCTTGAAAATCAGGGCAATACCTCATCCGCGTCTGTGCTGCTCGCCCTTAATGAAGGCGTTCGGGATGGTCGTATTCAGCGTGGGCAAGTCGTTTTGCTTGAAGCGTTTGGGGCAGGGTTCACCTGGGGTTCTGCATTAATTAAATACTAAAAAATGTATCGACATGAATAACCAAACTTATAATTTAGCCTTTGTTTTCCCCGGCCAGGGCTCGCAATCTGTTGGTATGTTAACAGATTTAGCCGCCAGCTATCCTGAGGTGAAACATACTTTCGAACGTGCATCCGATGCATTGGGAAAAGATCTATGGGCTATTGTTGCCCAAGGTCCTGATGAAGAGCTTAATCAAACGCATAATACCCAGCCTGCAATGCTGGCTGCCGGTGTGGCCGTTTGGGAAACCTGGTGCAAGCACAGTAGTGTTCGTCCCGCGTGGATAGCCGGACATAGCCTGGGCGAATATACAGCTTTGGTTTGTTCGGATGCCATGTCGTTTGAAGATGGCATAAAACTGGTTGCGGCAAGAGGACGGCTGATGCAGGAAGCGGTGCCTTCAGGCGTCGGTGCAATGGCTGCTATTTTAGGTCTTGACGATCATCAAGTCGTTAAGGTTTGCTCCGATGCGGCTGAATCCGAAATAGTTTCTGCAGTTAATTTTAATTCGCCGGGGCAGGTAGTTATTGCCGGTCATATTGCTGCGGTTGAGAGGGCAATGCTTGCGGCAAAGACGGCTGGCGCTAAACGAGCGGTATTGTTACCGGTAAGCGTGCCTTCGCATTGTGCATTAATGGAATCGGCAGCTCAAAAACTGGATGAGCAATTGCAAAATACGATGATCGATACGCCCAAAATGACGCTGATCCATAATGTAGATGTCGCATCGCATAGCGCCCCTGAAGTCATTCGTAACGCATTAAAAGAACAGCTCTATAAACCGGTGCGCTGGACCGACAGTATCAAGTTCATGCATGATCAGGGCGTTACCTGCTTTATTGAATGCGGACCCGGCAAAGTATTGACCGGCTTGAATAAGCGTATAGCCAAAGATGCCGAGCATATGTCTATTCATGATTCGGAATCATTAATTACAGCATTGGAGCAACTCAATGGTTAAGCAAGTAGCTTTAGTAACGGGTGCCAGTCGCGGCATCGGTCGTGCAATCGCAGAAAGATTGGCTCAGGATGGTTTTCTTGTTATCGGAACCGCAACCACAGATAGCGGCGCCGATTCAATTTCTGCCTATCTGGGCAATCAGGGGAAGGGCTTAAAGCTTGATGTTGGTAATCCTGAATCTATTTCAGAAGTCATGGATATTATTAATGACGAGTTTGGGGCGCCGACTGTTTTAGTCAATAATGCCGGTATTACTCGGGACAATTTATTGATGCGGATGAAGGATGAAGAATGGGATGAGATTATCAATACCAATCTTACTTCGGTTTTTCGCATGAGCAAAGCAGTGCTGCGAGGCATGATGAAAGCCAAAACAGGCCGTATTATCAATATCTCATCTGTAGTAGGTTCGACCGGTAATGCCGGTCAGGCAAATTATGCTGCAGCAAAGGCCGGAATGGTTGGGTTTGCTAAATCCATGGCCAAAGAAGTGGGTTCACGCAACATTACCATCAATACAGTGTCACCTGGGTTTATTGATACCGATATGACTAAGGAACTGAGTGATGATATTAAAAATACCTTGCTGTCATCTATTCCTCTGTCCCGTTTGGGCAAGGCAGAAGAAATTGCGCATACGGTTTCATTTCTGGCTTCTGATGGCGCAGCCTATATTACCGGCGAAAACATTCATGTAAATGGCGGTATGTTCATGTCGTAATATAACCATATAGTATGTTCATGCCTTAATATTGTGATATTAAGGCAATATAAAGTATAATTCCCCCGCCGTCTGGAATTTCCGGAGACGGGATTTCAAATAAAACTAATAACAATACTAGTGTAGGTCTCAGATTAGATGCTGAGGAGCTTACATTGTTTGAGGATGATAATTATGAGTAACATTGAAGAACGAGTAAAAAAGATTGTTGCAGAACAATTAGGTGTTAAAGAAGATATCGCTACCGATGCTTCATTCGTAGATGATCTAGGTGCTGATTCTCTTGATACAGTTGAACTCGTCATGGCTCTTGAAGAAGAATTCGAATGCGAAATTCCAGACGATGAAGCTGAAAAAATCACAACTGTTCAGCAAGCAATTGATTATGTAGTAAAAAATGCTTAAAATTTGATTTTTAGTTGATAAGCTTGTAGGTTGGATTACGACTGCATGGACGCAGAAAGTACGGTCCCAAGGACGGGGAGGTAGAGCAACCCATGGAGGCGGTTGCCGAGAGCATCCGGAGCAGTTCCAAAGGGCACTCAAGTGAGATGCAAGAGCGATTGCCGAGTGTATCGTAACCCATACAGTGCTTTGATTGTTAAGTTGCACGCTGGCCTACATATCTAACCCATTATCCCGCCTTTATTTTTCTTACGGTAAACCACATTGAGCAAACGTCGAGTTGTAATAACTGGATTAGGCGCAATCACGCCTTTAGCTAACACGGTCTCAGAAACATGGGACGGTATTATTAACGGTAAAAGCGGCATAGGCCCAATTGATTCCTTCGACATTTCTTCTTTTGCCACCACCTTTGGCGGCGTCATAAGAAATTTTGATATTAGCCAATATATTCCCGAAAAAGATGCTAAGCGCATGGATGGTTTTATCCATTATGGTATTGCAGCGGGCTGTCAGGCTATTGAAGATTCAGGTATTGAAGTAACCGAGGCTAATGCCGAACGTATCGGCGTTGCTATTGGATCGGGTATCGGTGGTATTACCGGTATTGAAGAATGCTATGCGCTCTATGATAAAAGCGGTCCGCGCCGTATTTCGCCGTTCTTTGTTCCCGGCAACATTATCAACATGATTTCAGGCAACCTTTCAATCAAATACGGATTAAAAGGTCCAAATTACGCCATCGTTACCGCCTGTTCCACAGGCACACATAACATTGGCGATGCAGCACGATTAATTCAATATGGCGATGCCGATGTGATGATTGCGGGCGGCGCTGAGCGCTGTACTACATCACCGACGGCAATGGGCGGTTTTGCTTCGGCAAAAGCTTTGTCTCGCCGCAATGATGATCCTCAAGCTGCCAGTCGCCCATGGGATAAAGACCGTGACGGCTTTGTGTTAAGCGATGGCGCCGGTGTTGTGGTTTTAGAAGAATTGGAACATGCTAAAGCGCGCGGCGCAAAAATTTACGCTGAATTGGTAGGCTTTGGCATGAGCGGTGACGCTTATCACATGACTACACCTTCAGTTGGTGGCGAAGGTGCTGCACGTTGCATGAAAAATGCGCTTCGTGATGCCGGTTTAAATGCCGATGCTGTCGATTATATTAATGCTCATGGTACATCAACGCCAGCTGGTGATGTGGGTGAAACACAGGCGATGAAAGCGGCATTGGGCGACCACGCCTATAAAGTTGCCGTTAGCTCAACAAAGTCCATGATTGGTCATTTATTGGGCGCTGCGGGCGGCATTGAAGCAGTACTGACGGCATTAAGTATCAAAAATCAAATTGCCCCGCCAACCATCAACCTGGAAAATCAAGATCCTGAATGTGATTTGGATTTTGTGCCCAATACG
The DNA here is from genome assembly GCA_036561025.1 of Methylobacter sp. Classification (GTDB taxonomy): domain Bacteria; phylum Pseudomonadota; class Gammaproteobacteria; order Methylococcales; family Methylomonadaceae; genus Methylobacter_A. Next base: position 103,215 of record DATBQB010000028.1, read on the forward strand.
GCAAGAAACATGAAAATTGATGTAGCTATGTCCAATTCCTTTGGCTTTGGCGGCACTAATGGTTCGTTGATTTTTAGACGATATGAATAATTAGCCTTGTAAGGCGGGTGCTAAAAGTAAGCGCTTTTTTGCCAGCCATTCGCCATAATGCCATTCATCCCGTGGAATACTACCCGGCTCAAAAAATGATTCTCATCAATGGTGAAAGCAAGGAATACATCGAAATATCCGATCGCGGTTTTCAATACGGCGATGGATTGTTTGAGACCATTGAAGTTAAAGACGGACAAGCAGTTCTTTTTGAACGTCATTTAGAACGTTTAAAGTCAGGCTGTGACCGGCTTTACATTCCTTTTCCGGATGCACAATTACTTAGTCTTGAAGCTAAGGAACTTTGCCGCCAATGGCCTTCCGCCCGTGCTGTGCTTAAAATTATAGTTACGCGCGGTACAGGCGGGCGAGGTTATCGCCAACCTGATGTCATTCAACCCACCCGCATATTAAGTCTCCATCCCTATCCTGACTACCCGGAAATATACCCTGAGCAGGGCATAGTTGCCCGTATTTGCACTACCCGTTTAGGTTTGAATCCCGCCTTAGCAGGCATTAAACACCTGAACCGGCTTGAACAGGTCATGGCGAGAGCTGAATGGAACGACTCAGCTATACAAGAAGGGCTTATGCTCGATGTCAATGAGCATGTTATTGAAGGAACGATGACTAATCTGTTCTATATTAAAAATAGTAGCCTTTATACGGCAGTACTGGCTCAATCAGGCGTTGCCGGTATTATGCGCGGTATTATAATGACGATTTCAGTTGACCATGGTCTTTCGGTAATTGAACATGTGTTTACGAAAGATGAGCTATTATCGGCTGATGAAGTATTCGTCTGTAATTCAATTATCGGCATTTGGCCTATCAAACAAATCGAAACTACGCATTTTTCAGTGGGTCCGATAACCAAGAATATTCAAATCCAGCTGGACAGATTTATCAATGACGACTGCACGGATGCAGGATGTGGAGCGATGCAAGGAGCAATTGCCGAGGAGCTCAGCGATGAACAATAAAATCATTGGCGCTACTTTGTTGATCTTAAGTTTTGTAAGCGGCTGGCTGTGGATGGACTACCAAAGTGCATTACATCAGCCTGCGTTGATAGATAGAACTGTTTATATAGAAATTGAAAAAGGCGACTCGCTTGATCGCATTATCGATAAGCTTGTAGACCAAAAACTGGCGGTTAAACCATTTTGGTTTAAAGTCATAGCCTTTCAGGAAAACGCGCTCAAAAAACTTAAAACAGGAGAATACGAGTTAACTTCCGGTTTGACTATACCTAAAATATTAAAGTTACTCGTTCAGGGGAAAACCAAGCAACACGCTATTACTTTTCCGGAGGGCTGGAGCTTTAAGGAAATACTGCATGAAATTAAGAAAAATCCCAATCTTGAACATACCTTAAAAAGCGTTGACGCTCAAAGCGTAATGACCAAATTCAAGCCGGATGCGACTGTTCCCGCATCGCCTGAAGGTTTGTTTTTTCCTGATACTTATTTTTTTGAAAAACATACATCCGATGTGGCTTTATTAAAAAGAGCCTACGATAAAATGCAGCGGGTAGTGCAACAGGAATGGCTCAATAAAGCGGAAGGCCTGCCGTTTAAAACGCCTTATGAAGCCCTAATTCTTGCTTCGATTGTGGAAAAAGAAACCGGAGCAACTGCTGAAAGACCCTTAATAGCCGGAGTGTTTGTCCGCAGGTTGGAACAAAACATGTTACTGCAAACCGATCCTACCGTTATTTACGGCATGGGCGAAAGCTATCAAGGCGATATTAAGTTTAAAGATTTAACCACAGCCACACCCTATAATACCTATGTCATTAGCGGCTTACCGCCAACGCCGATTGCGATGCCCGGACGAGATGCAATTTATGCCACTCTGCATCCTGATAAAGGCGACAGTCTTTATTTCGTAGCGCGCGGCGACGGCACGCATGTGTTTTCAGCGACTTTAAAAGACCACAATTTGGCCGTTGACATGTTTCAAAGGAACAAAAAATGATCAGAGGGAAATTTATTACTCTGGAAGGCGGAGAAGGGGTAGGTAAGACTACCAATCTGGCTTTTATCAAAGACTACTTAGAGCAACATAATATATCAGTTGTTGTTACGCGTGAGCCCGGCGGTACCCGGCTAGCTGAAAAGATACGCGAATTATTGCTGGATAAAAAAAGCGAGGCCATTTCAGATCAGGCCGAGCTATTGATGATGTTTGCGGCTAGAGCCCAGCATATCAAACACATTATTGAACCGGCTTTGGCGCAAGGAAAATGGGTGCTTTGCGATCGATTCACAGATGCTACCTACGCCTATCAGGGCGGTGGTCGGAATATGAAAATCAGCACTATAAAATGGCTGGAAAATATGGTGCAAGGTACATTAAGGCCTGATTTAACCTTGTTATTGGATGCACCGGTTGAGATAGGCATAGCGCGGGCCAGAGAACGCGGAGCTTTTGATCGTTTCGAGTCGGAAAAGGTCAGTTTTTTTGAAAACGTAAGAAGAGCCTATTTATTGCAGGCCGAACTGCACCCGGAGCGCATCAAGCTTATTAAAGCCAATCAACCGTTACCTGATGTGCAAAGAGCCATTACCGATGTAATTCGTAGTTTGTTAGGCTTGTGTGCGTTGAATTGCCCCGCCTCTTCCTCCAGGCATGGCATCGTAAAATGATTTTGCCTTGGCAACAGCATTTGTGGGAGCATCTTTGCAGTTATAGTGCGCAAAAACGCATTCCCCAGGCTTTACTCATTACCGGCAATAAAGGCTTGGGCAAGCAGCAATTGGCCGGCCAGTTCGCCGTTGCCCTGCTTTGTGCAACACCTAAGGCAAACGGCACAGCATGTGGCCTTTGCAGTAGCTGTTTGTTGTTTAATGCCGATACGCACCCCGATTTTATTCAGCTACAACCTGAAGAGCCGGGTAAAGGCATTACTATCGGACAGATACGCAGCCTGATTACCCGGTTAACCTTAAAGCCCCAGTATGAGACTCATCGTATCGTTATCATCAATCCGGCGGATAAGATGAATAATGCTGCGGCTAATGCATTCTTAAAATGCCTGGAAGAGCCGACTGAGCGTACCTTACTTATATTAATCACCGAAAAACCGGCCAAACTGCCGGCAACTATTATCAGCCGTTGCCAGAAACTGGCAGTAGATACACCGGATAACGACACTGTAGTAAACTGGTTGGCAGAGGAGACATTGCAAAGTACCGGCCTGTTGCAAAAGAAGGACTTGCATTGCTATGTCTCTCTAGCACAAGGTGCGCCTTTGCTGGCGCTGGATTATATCAATGAACAAGCATTAACTCAGCGTAATGAATGTTTCAAGTCATGGCTAGCAATAGCAAAGCAGCATAAATCCCCAGTCATCGTCGCCGAAGATTGGCACAAGCTACCGGCAGTGCCTTTGATGTTCTGGATGACATCATGGAGTATCGACTTGATTAAATGCTTTCATCATACTCGGGTCGAGAATTTATATAACCCGGACTTGAGCGGACAGTTGCAAGAACTGGCCAAACGGCTAGAATTAAAAGGACTTTATAAACTGTATGATCTATTATTGTTAAGTCGGCAACGGCTGGATACGCAGATAAACAGACAGTTATTGTTTGAAGAAATTTTAATACAATGGCACGAACTTAACCGGAGTAAATGATCATGGCAGATGCAGGAGCCGGACAAAGCATATTGTCCCTTTCAATTAAAGATAAAAACGCTTTATACGCCGCTTATATGCCTTATGTTATCAACGGCGGGCTATTCATTCCGACCAACCGCGAATACGAAATGGGGCAGGAAGTATTCATGCTGCTCAATTTAATGGAAGAAACCGAACGGCTGCCGATAGCCGGAAAAATAATCTGGATAACGCCGCCTGGTTCGGAGGGTTACAGAGCCAGCGGCGTCGGCGTACAGTTTAGCGATCAGGACGGCGGCGTGTCGCGCAACAAAATAGAAAACTATCTGGCCGGTTCTTTAGAAGGCGACCGTTCGACGCATACTATGTGAGGCGAAAGGCACAAGGCTAAGGGCGGGTTGTATTGACGCTCAGGTTTTTTCGCCTTTCGCCCTTTGCCTGCTTTTATAAAAAACTTTCATGTTAATAGACTCCCATTGCCACCTGGATCGTATCGATCTTGCGCCTTATAAAAATGATTTTGCCTGTTTCATGAACGAAGCGGCAAACAGTCAAATCGAACACCTGCTATGTATCTCGATAGATTTGGAATCCTATCCGGCAATGCTGGATTTGGTGTCTCCCTATCCGCAAATATCCGTGACCGTTGGGGTGCATCCCAACAGCCAAGACGGTCATGATCCTAGTGTTGAAGAACTTATTGTATTAGGCCGTCCCGACAAAGTTATAGGCATAGGCGAGACCGGTCTGGATTATTTTCGTAGCGAAGGCGATTTAGGCTGGCAACACCAGCGTTTCAGAAATCATATTAACGCCGCAAAGACATTGGATAAACCGTTGATTATCCATACACGGGAAGCCAAACACGATACTCTGCGTATCCTGCAAGAAGAGGGCGCCAATGAAGTAGGGGGGATTATCCACTGTTTTACCGAAGACTGGGAGTTTGCCAAAAAGGCGTTGGATTTGAATTTTTATATTTCCTTTTCCGGCATTGTTACTTTTAACAGTGCCAAGGAAATTCAGGAAGTCGCCAAAAAAGTCCCCGCTGATCGCTTCTTGATAGAAACCGATTCGCCCTATCTTGCGCCCGTACCATTTCGCGGCAGGCCCAACTATCCAATCTACGTGCGGTACGTTGCAGAACAACTGGCAAAGTTGCGCAGAACGACGATAAATGAAATTGCAGAATCATCCACTGAAAATTTTTATAGATTATTCAAGACGGTACAGCATTAAATCATTCTAATGGGGAGCGCTAACACTACACGAAGCCTGAATCGTCATGTATAAAGCTTGAGCTATATAGTAGTTTTATTTAAGCAGAATGAATGCAGCACTACCCGGTTGCGACCTTCTTGCTTGGCTCTATACATTGCCTGATCGGCGGCGGCTACCAATGAGGCGAATTCCACCCCGGCATGTAGCGAATCGGAAACACCGATACTGATGGTGCTGTTCAGGACTTCACCATCGAACTCCATTACCATTTCGGCATAGATCTGACGCAAACGATCTGCCAATATCCAAGCATCTTTTTCCAGAGTAGATGGCAATAAAATACAGAATTCTTCGCCTCCGTACCTGGCGAAATAATCGTCGCCACGGATGGTTTTTTGCGCTACTGCAGTAAGATGTTTCAATACTTCGTCGCCCACCGGATGACCGTAGCGGTCGTTGATGGATTTGAAATGATCTACATCAATCATCATTAATGCCAGCGTATCTCCGGTACGGGTACAGCGAGCTGACAGGCGGGCTGCTTCCTGTTCCAAGCTGCGCCGGTTCAGAGCTCCAGTCAGCGCATCACTCGCCGCCAGTTTTTGCAGATCTGCGGCAAGTCGATAATTCAGCATCAGCACAAACCCGAAAGCCAAGGACATTTGTGCCATGCTACCGATAAAAAATGATGCAGGATTGATAGTAACTTGCGAATAAAGGCCATAGGTATCGGCTGGGGCTAGAAAAACAACTATTGCCCTGGCCAGAAACGTGACCGTAACTACAGCGAACGATGCTCCGGTAAACCAATACGCGGTGCGCAAAGGTTGTTCTATGCGGATGAATAAGGCATAGGCGCAGGCAGCGTTGCTCAAAGCGAAAACCAACGAATTGGCGATGACTCGGGCATGAATATCCGGATGGAGGATAACAAACCATATGCTCTGAATGAACACCAGTCCGGCCAATAACCATGGGATATACCCGTTACAGCGATCCTTTTTGAATGCCTGGATGCCGTTGAATTGCAAGCCTACACCTGCTGCTACTAACGTAGCCCCAAATACCAGAACCCAAGTACTGTCGGATGATTTTTGTTGGATATAATAAGAAAAGCCTAGCCCCAGTCCAATGCATAGACTGCCCATTGCCCAGTGTTGCATCCCTCGAATTTTACCGGCATGTAATCCCGCTAGTGTCAGCAATCCTGAAAACATCAGGCACAGCGCGGAAATCATCACCATCATCGTGCGGATATCGAGATTCATTGCGTCATCCGATAGTCGACAAAAGTCTTAAGTTGAGTGTGCAATTTTATTCCTGATTAGGACTCGTATAAGAGGATGATGCATATTCAGCAAAAGTGATAAGGATAATCTGTCCATTGTCGTGTGCACGGAATCATTATATAGCAGACCATCCATAGGATAAATCTCATCTCGTATATTACTGATAATTGAATGGCTATAGCATACAATGTGATTTTAACATCGGGTTGACTTATTTTTACTTTCTTGAGTCATAGGTATGAATGATTTTATGAGTAATACACTAATACGGCAGCTCATCCCCGGCATTTTGCTGGCCGGTCTTTTATTGCTAGGCTTTATGGTGCTGCGTGAGTTTTTGCTCACGCTGATCTGGGCGCTGATTATCGCTTATGTGGTATGGCCGCCTTATCGTTACTTGAGGCAGCAGCTCAAAGGCAATGCCACACTCAGTGCCGCGCTGATGACGGCGATTATTGCAGCGGTGATCTTCCTGACAGTCTACTGGCTAGTCGCCATGTTGCAAGATGAGCTGAAAACCGCTTATCAAACCTTCGTCAATGGCTTTAATCAGGATACTTACCGCCTGCCGGACTTTATTAAGCGCATTCCTTGGCTAGGCAACACTGTGCAGGAGCAGCTAGACCGGCTGGCCGATGACCGGGCGAAAGCGATGGCGCAATTTGCCGACTGGGCACAGCAATGGTCAGGCGAATTTGCCAAATTCCTCGGCGGTATCGGTCATTACATTATGAAGCTGGGCGTTATTCTGGTGACAGTGTTCTTCTGTTTCCGTGACGGAGACGAGGCCGTTCGGCAGCTGCATCAAGGCCTGGTACAGTTTCTGGGGAAATATCAGCATGTTTATCTGCAAGCCGCCGGACATACTACCCGGGCCGTGGTTTACGGCCTGGTGCTTGCCGCATTGGGGCAGGGTATGTTGGCCGGATTGGGTTACTCTATTGCCGGCATCAAAGCTCCGGTGCTGCTGGGTGCGGTGACCGCGCTGTTGGCGATGGTTCCGATGGGTGCGACACTGGTATGGATGCCTCTAAGTATCATGCTGATGCTTACCGAGCAACCTTTTCAGGGCATAGGGCTGTTGCTTTGGGGTTTTTTTGCGATCAGCACAGTGGATAATGTAATCCGGCCGCTGGTTATCAGCGGCGCGGGCCGGATACCTTTTCTGGTGGTGTTGTTCGGCGTTCTTGGCGGACTCACGGCATTCGGCGCTATCGGCCTGTTTTTAGGCCCAGTGATTCTGGCCGTTTTGCTGTCCGTATGGCAATCATGGTTGAAGCTGCAACAGTATGAAGAAGAGATGCCAGGTTCGGCGTCTTTCCCTGATTCGGAACTTCAGCCAGGCTGGCATACCCTGTCGATTGAGGATGCGCTTTCGGCGCAAGGTACCGACTCCGCCACCGGCTTGAGCCAAAAAGTCGCCGCAGATCGGCAAAAACGTTACGGTCCCAACCAACTGACCGAAAAGCCGCCGCGTCCCGCTTGGTATTTATTATTATCCCAGTTTAAAAGCTTTCTTATCTTGGTGTTGATTGTGGCGGCTGTTGTGTCCGCCATTATCGGCGATCTAAAAGACGGCGCAGTGATTCTGGTAGTCGTGACGATTAACGCGCTGCTGGGATTTTATCAGGAATTTCAGGCCGAAAAATCGCTGGCGGCGCTTAAGAATATGCTCGGGTTGCAGGCAGCGGTGCGCCGCGACGGCCATACTGTACAACTGCCCGTCGATCAATTGGTGCCGGGGGATATAGTCATTCTGGAACCCGGCGACAAGATTCCCGCAGACGGCCGCATTATTTCCTGTCACACCCTGGAAGTTGACGAGTCCGCGCTGACTGGCGAGTCGATGCCCATTGCCAAGCAGCAACAGGCATTTGAGCTGGCAACGATACCGCTCGCCGAGCGTAGCAATATGCTGTATATGAATAATGTTGTTACTCGTGGCCGAGCAGAAATGGTGGTAACCGCGACCGGCATGGATACCGAGATCGGCAAATTGGCGGGGCTGTTGGCAGAGGCAAAAGACCGCGATACCCCATTGCAAATACAGCTCGACAGTCTGGGAAAACGATTAGCCCTGATCGCGCTTGGAATTATCGCGGTATTGTTTATGACTGCTTTATGGCGTGGAGAACCGTTGATCCAGACAGCATTCACCGCGATTGCATTGGCCGTGGCAGCCATCCCTGAAGGACTGCCCGCAGTGGTTACCTTAACTCTTGCTTTAGGAATGCATCGCCTGGCTCGTCAACGGGCTATCGTCAAACGCTTGGCTGCCGTGGAAACTTTGGGCTGTACGACAGTTATCTGTACCGACAAAACCGGCACCTTGACTGTCAACCAGATGACCGCACGATCCATTTTTTATAAAGGCCAAGGTTATAAGATTAGCGGCGAAGGCTATGAAATTACCGGTGAAATTTTACCCGTTACCGATGGCAATACAACCGATGATTTAACGGATTTATTGCTGCCGTTAGCGTTGTGTAACAACAGCCATTTCCAGGATAAGCAGGCGGTCGGCGATCCGATGGAAAGGGCGCTATTGGTGCTTGCTGCTAAAGGAGGTGCCGACAAAAAACAGGCTATTGTGCAACTGCCGCGCATCGCCGAAATCCCTTTTGATGCCGAGCACAAATTCATGGCGACCTTCCATCAACAGGGCGACCAGATCAAGGTATTTATCAAAGGTGCGCCGGAAGTTTTGCTCAAACTGTGCCATTCTGTCGTTGATAACAATGGCAACTTGCTACCCGCTCAACAGGACAAGCTGCTGGCCCAAAACCAGATCATGGCCGGTACCGGCCTGCGAGTTTTGGGCATAGCGGTTCGTACACTGCCTGCAGGTGATTATAAAGCGGATAACAACCTGTTCCAGTACATACAGGAGCTTACCTTTATCGCGCTGGTAGGTCTAATGGACCCGCCAAGAGCCGAAGCTCGCAAGGCCATCAAGCTCTGCGAACAGGCCGGTATCGCAGTCAAGATGATTACCGGCGACCAGAAAGTAACGGCCTTTGCCATCGCCAATGAGTTGGGTTTGGCCGGTGAAGTGATCGAAGGCGAAGAATTGGCCGGATTAGACGATGATGCCCTGGCAGCGCGTATCAACGCCATCGCCGTCTTTGCCCGCACTGCGCCGGAACAGAAAGTACGAATCATCAAAGCCTTGAAAATGGACGGCCACATAGTTGCGATGACTGGCGACGGCGTCAACGATGCGCCTGCCTTAAAGAGCGCCGATATAGGCATCGCCATGGGCATCACCGGCACCGATGTGGCCAGGGAAGCGGCATCGATGATCTTGACCGATGATAATTTCGCGACTATCGTCAAGGCGGTCAAAGAGGGCAGGGGCATTTACGAGAATATGGTCAAATTCGTGCGCTTCCAGCTGTCCACCAATATCGGCGCCATCCTGACCGTAGCCGGAGCCCCATTGTTAGATATGCCGGTGCCGTTTACCGCCGTGCAATTGTTGTGGATAAACATCATCATGGACGGCCCGCCAGCCATGTCGCTGGGCGTTGACCCCGTCCGCACCGCCAGCATGGACGAAGCGCCGAGAAATCCTGATGCACGGATACTGTCGTTACGCCGTTTCGGCAATCTTTTCAGCTATGGCTTGACCATGGCTGTCGGTACCCTGGGGGTGTTGTATTACGGCCTGCAAACAGGAGAGGCGTATGCCACGACCCTGGCATTTACTACTTTTGTGCTATTTCAGATGTTTAACGTGTTTAATGCTAGGTCGGAAAAAGGCACGACTTTCAATCGGCATTTTTGCGCCAATCAATGGCTCTGGCTGGCTATTTTAGGCGTGATACTGCTGCAAATACTGGTCATACACTGGCCGCCCGCTCAGCTGATATTTCATACCACGGCATTGACACAGATGGATTGGCTGATAGCGGTTGGGGTTGCGGCGTCTGTGCTTATCCTTGAGGAATTGCGTAAATTGCTGTGGCTGGTGTGGGAGCGCACTCAAGCTAAATAAAGGTCGGGTTAGCAATATCGTATCTCGACACATCGAAGTCTACATTATAGAGTGGGCCACTATCCTGGAACCGGCACAGTGAGCTTTACAGCAATTTGATGGGTTTGTTCTTATTCCCACGCAGCGCGTGGGAATAAGACAAAAACATTTTAATGGTCAATCCATACCGAATATCAACATTTTCGGTATAGTTCGGTATCCAAAAGTAGCGCGATGCGCCTCCTACATGGCTTTTCTATTTTCCTACAGATGTAGTTTCACTGATTATTACTCCGGTAGGAGAAATTACTTTAGTAGTTGTTAGTCCAAATTTCGTTGAACGGTGAATCGTGTTTTGCTGAGGATTAATTTGATTGATATTAGATATTTTATCTCCGGCCACATTGTCACCAGTGCCAATGTGATGCTGTGAAATACTTGAACTCCTCTTGAGTGCGAGAAACCATCCCAAAACGGTAACACCAATCCCAGAAAACACCCATTCATAATTCGTAATTAACCAATTCATAGTATCTCCGTTAAAAGCTTAATGTTAAGTAAACACCTAAGCAGGTGTATAACGCAACTCCTGTAATCCGTTAGAAAGGATACTATAAAGTTGAAACGTTGATAGCAATCTTTTTATATAAAGTTTAATGAAGTGCAATCTTTTGTATGTTCTTTGTTTTATTGGCTGTTTTGACGTTGGTTTTAGGTTTATGAAAGTTTGTGCTTTTAGCTGGGTGTTGGCCGATAGGTTTGATAGTGGCTTTGGCTTGATGAATGGGTTTAGATCGAGTAATGGTATTACCGGCTTTGTTTGGGTCGAAAACCGCTCTATGCTGAACTTTATGAACGCCTCTGCTGTTAGCTTTAATATGGCTGGTATTTTTGTGCCTGGGTTTATAGTTATGAATAGAGGCGGGTATTGAATGGGTAGCGGATCCATTACCGCAATCAAGTTGATACGGCGGATTGCCTGCCGAGCTGGTAAGCATGGTATTGATGTTTTTTGCCGGAGCGATATCGTTTAGGTTGGCGAAGCCGGCATCCATTTTCTGCATCATTAACTGGTAGCGCTCTTTGCTGGTCATGCCGCCCATGACTACGCCGATCAGACGTTTGCCGTTCTGATGCGCCGCGCCGATCAGATTAAAGCCTGAGCCGCAGGTGAATCCTGTTTTCATGCCTTCGGCGCCGGGATAATTGGCTGTAAACTTGTTAATGCCGCGTAGCTCGGTACCTTTGAAGTTAAAACTGTGCGCAGCAAAATAGTGATAATACTCGGGAAAATTGCGCTGCGTTTTCCAAGCCAGAACGGCCATATCCCTGGATGTGGTCACCTGCCAATTGTTGGGCAGGCCGGTCGCGTTCATGAAATGACTGTTATACATGCCCAATGAATGAGCTTTAGAGGTCATATTAACGGCAAAGTTCTCTTCCGTGTCGCCCAAATGCTCCGCAAGAACTACAGACGCATCGTTTGCTGAACGGGTAATAATAGCCAAGATAGCGTCTTCAACGGTTAAACGCTCGCCGCGTCTTAAACCCAGTTTGCTGTTGGGTTGTTGTGATGCATGAGCCGATGCGGTCATGGTGTCGTGTAGCTGAATTTGCCCCGCTTTTAACGCGTCGAACGTCATATACAGAGTCATTAATTTGGTCAACGAGGCGGGATACCATGACTGAGTCGCTTCTATTTCATGTAATACGTTACCGTTATCAGCATCAATTATTATCGCGGCATGGCGAGCATAACTGGCCCCGGATACTGAAAACAGCCATACGGCATTTAAAATAAGTAGCGCTAGTTTAACTTTTGTCATTTAAAACCGTTCTCATAAATCGATAGTCAAAGGTAAGAACGCGCATTGTTCGACCACTGTCCGGGCAACAGTTAAACCACATATAGTGCAGTAGGAGGTGGAACGAGGCGCATCATTCGCGAGCGATGCGCTTCACTATGTTCAGCACATCCTACGCAGTGTAAATTTCAAGCCCGCAAATTATAAACTGCGATGATTGTAATGAATAATCATATTTTAGGGTTGTAGGATGTGCTGGAGAAAGAGCTGTATTGTTCGTGATGCACGCCATTGCGTTTAGCATATTGATCTACTAAAAACTCGCGCATGTGTAAGGAGGCTCTCCCTTGCAAATTCCCCAGAAACTGCCGAAATTACCTTCTTCGCTGGGCTTCCAGTTTTCGGAAAATGCTTCGAACACGACGCCGTTCCAGCCTTTTTCGGCCAGTTTTTTAAAAGTTGATTTAACGACCAGCGCTTGGTTTTTCTTGCTTGCAACGCCGCAACGCTGCTGGGTGAACTTATTGGTTTCAATGCCGCCTTCGGGGCCGTTCGGCCAGCCAAATTCAGTCAGGACCACTTCTTTACCGGGATAAGTTCGACGTATATCTTCAATTCGTGCAATATGAAAATCAGCCGCTTTGTTTGCTGGTGTGCAGGGAAGAACGTCTGAATGTTTGTTTTCCCACCACGGAAAAACATTGATGCCTATCCAATCGACTTGCGCGCCGAAATTAGTTTGGTGGCAGGGCGAAACCCGGTTACACCATTCCCACCAGGTATCTATGGTAGTGATAGGTTGGGATACGCCGGCATTACGCAGAGCGTCTATGCAACGGGTGATTTCGCCATCAAAGGCATAGTCATGACGGGTTCTGACTTCGGAACCGCAGCTTAATTTGATGATGGTTTTGGGAAAGGCTTTTGCCACTTCAATGCCCGCAGTTATAGACCTTGAATTGACGGCTATGTCATCATCCAGCCAGATGATCGCAATGACTTTAAGATGCCTGGCTTCGGCGGCGGCAAAGGTATATTCCAGGCCATTCATGACACCGTAAGTCATGATGCAACGAAAAGGAGTTTCTTTAACTAATTTATCTAACAGCTGATCAATTAACTCGTTGGACGGATGTGCGCCGTAGTCGGGGTTGAGCTTGCCTACATAAGGGCTAAAGGCAGCACACTGCAATGCGTCTTTCTTAGCGGGTTTTATTGTTTTTTCGCGCGCTGATGCATTCTGGCAAACAACTAGCATCATGGAAATTACTATGAATGACAATAACTGTTTCATAAAACCCTCTACAAGGTTATGTGGGGCAGCTAAACGTTAGCTTAATATTTCACCACGAAGACACGAAGGACACGAAGTTTTATATTTTTCATTCTTCGTGTCTTCGTGGTGAATTTGCATCCTACAATTTATTTTTTATGACAAAGAACGGGGCAATACAACCTATCAATACACAAACAATCAACACTGCCCAAGTTGCCTGCCCCCAATCTACCGGGTAAATATCGGCTTTGACAGGCTTGCTGATGCCGGGAATGCTCGGCAAATCAACATCGCCGCCATCGACTTTCAGTTGCGCCTTCATGCCTTTTTCCATGTGCTGCGCTAACTCGCAATGCACGAGGTAAGTTTTTTTCTGGCTAGGCACAATTAAGGAAGCTTTCAATTCGCCTTGACCGTAGAGTTCCAGGTGGAACATGCCTTGAGGGTATAAATAGCCCGGCAAGCCGTGAATCATTAATTGATGGCGTATCTGGTCATCATTGATGAAAGTGATGTTGATTCGGGAGCAGGGCTTAACATCCCATTCCTGATTGTCGAATGCAAACATTTTGCCGGGGAATTTCAGCGCGTGTTTCTGACCGGCATGAATAGTGATATTGACGTCGCCTGAAATTTTCGGGCAGTCTTTGGGCAGGTTATCGCTATTGGCATTCATGATCATGCCTTTTTCATCCATCATCATGCTGCCGTGATGCATCATTGCCATGGTTTCTTCCGCAAGTGCCGCGTGGGAATGCAAGCCCAGCATTATCAGGAGTGTTACTAAAAATCTCATAGCTTTTGTTTCCGTTTATAAACCAGTACCAGAAAAATAATCAGTCCTATGGCTAAACCGGCCGCCAAGCCAAAAATGATGATATGAACATAATCAGGTGCAATTAATCCGGCTTCACCGAGTAGCGGTGCAAAATCGCCTTCACCCCAGACCGCTTGTTTTTTGGCATAGTAATCTTTGTTGAATACCTGATCGAGCAAGGCATCATGCATTTTCGGCATGCCTTGTTCATCGAGCAACGGCTTGTAGGCAAGGATAGCCATGTTTCCTCCAGGTTCCATGCCGTCGGTGGTGGTGCCGGTCGGCACATGGTCATGAAACATCCACAGGCCGGGGCCGTAACTGTCCAAACCGTCATTTTGGGTTCGTAGACGCAAATCGAGCCGCTGCGCCGGAGCGATGTCGAATACATCACGCGTTATCTGCGATCCGGCCGGTTGTTCAACACCATCATAAGCGGTAATAGTGGCCTTATGTCCGTGGATATGTAGCGCTACCAAAGAACGCTGGGCGTTGGCGACATGCAGTTTTATATCTTCATTTTCATTGGCGGCAATCACCGCGTCTCTCAACGTAAAAGGGAAGGAGTGGCCGTTCAGCATGAAGTAGTTTTCAAACGACTCGGTCATGTTATATTCGCGGCTCATCCGGTGTGCGATAAGCCGTGGATCATTCGCGTTCTGTATGATTTGCGCCAACTTTTTATCGACGGATTGATAATATAAATCGTATTCCTGGCTGTAGGATTTTTGCACCGCAACCGAAGGATGACGCACTTTGCCCGCACCTATATTGAAGGTTTGCACCCAATTATTCGGCTGATTTTCTTCGACGATAAACATGCCGTTCAAGCCCATCATATAATGCTGGGCGGTTTGTACGTGGCAATGATAAAACATGGTTCCGGCATGCCGAGGCTGGATTTCATAGGTATGGTTTTTGCCGGGAAACACAGGGTGCTCTTCCATGCCGTCATTATCGTCGCCGGCAGCGGTTGCCCAAGGATGATCCACGCCATGAAGATGAATGGTGTGCGGTAAATAGTGGGTATTTTCCAGCGTGATATAAACCTTGTCGCCTTGTTCAACCCGAATTACCGGCGATGGCGCGCGCAGCATTGGATTGGCAACTAGCGAGTTGAAATTTTTAAGCGCCATGCCGCTGGATTTGGGTGCGAACACCCAAAGCCCCGGCTGGATGCCGGGGGCAATATCGTAAGTGTTAATCAAAAAATCACCATCGGGACTTGCACCGTTTAGCTCCACGACTTCCAGCTTGATGCGGATGATGTCGGGGTCGCCATCGCCATCCAAGTCATCGGTCATGGTCAAGGCGTCCTGAGCCAGATGCGTCTGCATCAAAGTCTGCATGGATACATTGTTGGCGCCTTTTACGGCAACGGCAATGTCGTAAGGGTTATCCGGCTCGCATGACAATGCCTCATCGATTTTTACGCCATCAATAACTTGCGCCTGCCGCCATTCGGGGTGCTCGTTAGAGCAAGGTTTTTCTACCGAAGCAGTTTCTGCTGAACGGTTAAAAACGGTCGCAGGCGGAGTAATGCCGGCCTTTTGTAAAGGGGTTGGCATAAAATAAACGGCAACGGCGACTAATACAGAGATAAGCAGTATCGTTAAAAGGAGGAGATATCTTTTGGACATATAACAATAGAAATTTTTTACTATGAGTGTTGATATTGTAAATGTCTGCCAAGTTAAAACCTAGGCGCATTTTCAAATGTTGCAAAGGCAATTTTTATATAAGGGACGATGATGAAGGAAACATATAACAAGGTACCGGTATACTTAAAAGTAAGATAGATGCGCGGCGTTATTTTAAATGACACTGTTAGGCATTATACTTGCTATAATTCCGCCAAATCTTAATGTTTATAGAGTGGATTCCTCTTAGCGATACAGTAAGACTAAAAAGCATCAATCTTTTTCAGCCTTTATTTGTACAAATCTTTACTTGGTATTAATGCATGTCTAATTCGAACTCGTACAATCCTGATCTTGATTGGACCCAAGTAAGGGAAACGTCAAAAATGCTTATTTTATCGGCTATTCAAGTAGAAGATATGCTGAGTGAAGCGGATGTATCGGTCAATACGCTGACAGAGTCATTTACCTCTATCGTTGAACATATGCAGGCTATTAATGATCATCTGCTTGCTCTTGATTGCTGTGAAATAAGGGATGAAGCACTAGCCTGCTGCTCGGAAACAACCGGCAAAATTCAGTCATCCATTATCGCTTTTCAGTTTTATGATCGGATGCAGCAATGTTTGCAACATGTTACTTCAAATTTAAAGGGCTTGTCCGAACTGGTGGAAGATCCAAATCGCCTTTATAACCCGGCTGAATGGCGGCAGTTCCAGCATGAAATCCGTTCCCGATACACGATGGAATCGGAAAAACTGATGTTCGACGCCATTGTAGAAGGTAAGTCTGTACATGAAGCGCTTGCGATAAAGAATGCGCATCAAGAAGAAGATCAGTCCGATAACATAGAGCTTTTTTAACAAACGATGTTACTTAAACGATTAATTGTAATCTGCACATTGTCATCCTTACTGGTTGGTTGTGCTGAGTTTTCTGGTTCACAGCCTCCTGCTCCCATATATGGCGGTCAACCGAAGATTCAAAAGCCTCCGGTCAGTGCGCAAAAGAAATCCAAGTCGCGTAGCTCTGCGGCGAAAGAAGTTGTTAAAACCCAGCCGCTTAAAGACTTCTCTGAAATAAAGCCTGAACCATTGCCGCCTTCGGCAGCACCTTTAGCGTCAGAGCCGCCGCCTTCAGAACCGGCTACTTTGGAAGAACTGGAACCCTCATTACCGACATCCCCTCCTGCTTCGGAATTAACGCCGTTCGAGCCAATGGAGACTACAGCTCCGTTATCGCCCGCTGTAGGTGCTTTAGTATCGGCAGCCAATCAAAACAGTAAAGCCGGCGATCTGGATTCGGCAGCGGTCTCCATTGAGCGGGCGATCAGAATTGAACCAAGAAACGCGACTTTATTTTACAAACTAGCGTTATTAAGGTTAAAACAATCAAAGCCTCATTTGGCAGAAGATCTGGCAAAAAAATCCGCGTTATTGGCGTCCACGGATAATACGTTGAAAAAGAACTGTTGGTTATTGATAGCCCATGCCAGAGAAGTACAACAGGATTTTGCGGGAGCAAAGGAAGCGCGGGAAAAAGCCGATAGTTTTTAACGGCTTGTTGATTTCAGCTCGAATAGGGATATGAGCAAATTCCCTGCAAAGAAAATATATTTTTCGGTAGGGTAAAGCAGCTCCAGCATATCCTCCTCGGCTGAGGATGATTTACCGGAAAGTCTCAACGATCATTGACCGCCAAGGCGAGTCACTATCCACTCATGCCAATTACCACATGCAGCCGTTTCGGCGGACGCGAGCTTTTGGATGCAGCGTTTCAGAAGCGAAACGATTAACAATCATTTATTCTTAAACCAGTCAAAGTGGTTATGGCACTGCCAATTCGGTAAAATAAAACAGTTGCGAAAAAAAGGTAATTTTTGGCACAATTTTATTAACAATAACGAATTACGGAATAATTATGTGTTTTAGCGCTAATATGTCTCTTGGCCTAGGTCTGGTTGGACTGGCCGCATCTACTGTTACTTTTCTTGATAAAAGTGAGCCGCTATGGGTTCGAGTTGCACGGTTTTACGCCATTTTTCATTTTTCCCTGATGGAATTTATTCAGTATTTTGCCTATCCGGTTGCGGATCAGTGCGGTTACGGTACGAATCTGTTTTTGAGCGAGCTGTCGGTTTACCATATCAGCTTGCAGGCACTGGCGATTATGCCCGCCTTGGCGACTTATTCATCCGACAAAACCGCGCTGAAAAAAGCCACTATGACCGGCGTCATTCTCAGTTCGTCATTTCTGGTTTTCAGTTTCCTGCCCAAAGAATGGCAACTATTCGAAGTTGCGCCGAATTTTATCGGCAATATGATCTCGTGTTTGTTTATGGGCAAATACCATATCGGTTACCACATCTCTAGTGCGTTCGGCTTACTGGTTACGTGGGGTTCGTTATTTGGCCTGGCGGTCAGCGGTTTTGTCTGGAAAGATAACTGGCGCATCGCTAGCTATCATTTCGGCATGGCGATCATGACACTGTTTATGCCTCAGTGGGTATTTGGTGTGTCAACCGGCGAAGCGGCGGCAATGTATTGTTTTTATTCCATACCGATCACAGTTAGTTTCATGCCGCAGTTTAAAAAGTTCTTCACTGCGCCAATTGCAATAGAGCAGCGCGAATTTGCTTAGTAGGCAGGCTGGGCGCGGCTGGTCTTGCTGCGCCCCGTTTGGAATGCCAGTTTTACGTTAATATACAGAAGTCGGGTTGATATTGCGGCGCAGCCCTGTTCAATCCGACAGTCGGTAGAAAATAAATTTTGATTAGGAGGTAGCCAAGAAAACAGCTGTTGTTCCAATCAGTATCGGCGCATGATACTGTTTTGGATCGTTGACCGGTAAACCAGTGTTCCGGATCATAATTTTTTGACTCATTACTCATCGTCAGGTATTAAAGAAAACCTACTGCCAAAGCATCGGCATCTTTTCACATATGTCAGGAGAAAAGTCATGAACCAAATAGACGACATTAATATTGAAATACAGCATATGCAGCAGCAAATGCAGAATTATTTGAAAATGCATTGGCGGCTGTTTCTGGCTGAAGGAATCTTCTTCATTTTCCTTGGACTTTGCGCCATAGTGATACCGCAGCTTTTTACGGTGGTGATAGTCGTGTTTCTAGGCTGGCTTTTGCTGTTCGGTGGCATAGTTCATGTTGGCCGAGCCCTTATGGTTGCAAATATGCCCGGCTTTGGCTGGTGGTTATTCATAGGTATCCTGCAGGTTATCGTCGGCTATTTGTTTATCACTAAGCCGGTTGTGGGGGCGCTGACATTGACGATGCTTATGACGATATTTTTTGCTTTGGAAGGCATTGCCAAGATTTCTCTGGCATTCATGATGCGCCCTTTAGCCAACTGGGGGCTTGTTCTGTTTAGCGGTATTACGGCTTTGGTTTTGGCGCTAATTGTCTGGGTTAGTTGGTCCGAATCGGCGCACTGGCTGCTGGGCTTGTTTTTAGGTATTAACATGGTTTTTATGGGGGGAGCGTTGGTTAAAATAAGCCTCCACCATAAAGAACAATAAGTCTTTGCGAGTAATTGTTGATGCAGCAAAAACACAATAAAAAACTGATTGTGAAGGTGCTGGTAGCCGGTGCAATCATCGCTATTTTGAGTTATTTGTTTCATCCCGGCGTCGGGCAGCTTAGTGTTATGCTGAACGGTGAGCCCGTCGCAGAGCCGCTGGTTCGCTTTGCCGCCGTCCCGACATTTTTGTTGATCATGATTATCACCGGTGTACTGATGGTGCTGCTGTTTTTAGGCGTCGGTGTGTTTATGTTTATGTTCGTCCTATTCGTTGCATTGATAGGAATTTTTATCATGGCGCCTTATTTTTGGCCGGTGCTGGTTATTATTTTATTGATGATAACGCTGATGACTGTGGGCAATGGTAATAAAAACTGAGTTGTTGTTTTATATGGTGAAATAATTCACCTCAGCTCGCCCCTTTCCATTTCTCTTTGCGGGCTTTTTTCTTGGCTTCTTTCCGCTCGCGAATAATAACTAGCTCGGCCAGTTCATTTTCCATCATGGCGGGGGTTTCCAGGCTGATTTTGCCGATAGTTCCGGCGCGCAGTTCCGATAACAGGATTTTGGCCACTTTATCCATTTCGATGCGACCGCCCGAGCGTAGACAGCCGCGTTTTTTACCGATGGCTTCCATAAGCTGTTGCTCGCCTTCCGGGAGTTGCTCCAGCTGAAAGCGGGCTTGCAATAAATCCGGGTAATGCTGTAACAGGTATTCGGCTGCGAAGAATGCGACTTGGTCATGACTAATGGCGGTGTCTTTTATCGCGCCGGTGGTCGCCAGCCTATAGCCGCTGTTTTTATTTTCTACGTTGGGCCAAAGCATTCCGGGCGTGTCTAAAAGAATAATGCCGTTGCCTATGTCAATGCGTTGCTGAGTTTTGGTGATGGCCGGTTCGTTGCCGGTTTTGGCTATCATTCTTCCGGCCAGGATATTGATCAGCGTGGATTTGCCGACGTTGGGTATGCCCATAATCAATGTATGGATGGGTTTGTCGCTACTGGCTTTATTCGGCAGCATCTTGTGGCACAGCTCGGTCAATTGGCGCATTTTCTCGGGCTGTTCGATGGTCAGCGCCAGGGTTTTTACGCCTTGCTCCCGTTCCAGATAGTTTTGCCATTGCATTGTAATCTCAGGATCGGCAAGATCGCTCTTGCTGAGCACTTTGATGCAAGGCTTATCGCCGCGTAGAGCTGCGAGCATTGGATTTTGACTGCTGAACGGAATGCGCGCGTCCAGAATTTCGATGATCAGGTCAACCTGGGGCAGGATTTCTTTGACCTCTTTGCTGGCCTTGTGCATATGGCCGGGATACCACTGAATAAGCATGATGTTTAGCTGTAACCAAAGTGGACTATTTAAACATCATAACCCTATAATCAACAGCTATAAATACGCATAAGGCTTAATCAATGAAAATAACCAAGCTATTAGAAATGCTGTTTTTTGCTGGCCGGTTGTGCGCACGATCAACAAAACCAGCTGTCACGGAAAGCGGTTGAATTTCTGGACGGAAATTATCCGGTCACTTATGCCAATGGTTCAACAATAAAAAACTGGACGATTGGCAATGTCAACACGTTTATTGAAGAAATAGATTGAAGCATGAAAGAAATAACAAGTAGTTTTTACGCTTATTTATCACGATTAAGATGGATTAAACGCTGGGGGCTAAAGCGCAACGCGCATGATGAAAATGTGATGGAGCACAGCTGGGAAGTGTCAGTCATTGCCCACACGCTGGCCTTGATTAAAAACCGCTATTACGGCGGAAATGTCGATGCCAACGCCATTGCCACGGCGGCTTTGTATCATGATATTACGGAAGTCATTACCGGCGATTTGCCGACGCCTATTAAATATCACTCCAAAGAAATCAGCACGGCTTACAAGCAGATTGAAAAACAGGCGGAGGTAGAACTACTGGCTCTTTTACCGATAGAGTTACAGGCTGACTTTCAGGCGCTGATTCATCACGATAGAATGCCGCCGGAGCATGTGCAGATCATTAAGGCAGCGGATAAAATATCGGCTTATCTCAAATGCCAGGCCGAGTTAAAGGCCGGCAATTCAGAGTTTGAAACCGCTGCCGAGCAATTGGCCTTAATTATCGGGGCATCGGCGCAACCGGAAGTTATTTTTTTCATGAAAGCGTTTGCGCCTAGTTGTGGATTGACGCTGGATGGATTGATGAAAACCTATTGAACTGGTTTGAAGTTGGGCGGCTGGTAAAGCGGATTTTTTAGTATGGGCGTCTCAAGTTATAATGCTTGTGTTTAATTAAGACAGGCGAGAGGATGAAAATTCACGGAACTGCCGGAATTTGCCTAAACTTTAAAATAAAACAGGTTACGCAATCAAAAAGTTGGAATCTATACAGTATGAGTGGACAGTCGGATAAATTTACACGGTGCAGTACCCGCGGAGAAGTTGTGAAACATCGATACACCATTGAGCAAGCCAGAATATTATTGGATATTTTGAAATACCATAACGCATCAACCATGCTGCCTTCGTTTCATCAGGTAAAGCAGGAAACACTTGATGAGGCGCTGGATAAATTACGGTTGGAGTTATCCGAATTTATTGCAACGGATGACGGACTTGGATTTATCGTTCCGATCCGGGATGAAAAGGGTTTGATTTAGTTTGACTATCCCGCGCTATTTTTTTAAAACCACATCGCATAGTGCAGGCAGTACCAGCGGTTCAGGTTTTTTAGCTGCGGGTTTCGGCGTTTTGGCTTCTTCTGAAAACCACCATGCCAGCGAAGCATCGCAACCATCGCTTTCAGGAAGCGGTTCCTGTCCAGTGCAGTTTTTGTTATTCAGTGG
Organism: Methylobacter sp.; assembly: GCA_036561025.1. Taxonomy (GTDB): domain Bacteria; phylum Pseudomonadota; class Gammaproteobacteria; order Methylococcales; family Methylomonadaceae; genus Methylobacter_A. The sequence continues at coordinate 125,331 of DATBQB010000028.1, forward strand.
ACACTTGAGGCGCACATGAAAATGATCGTCATGTCCCCACCACGGACGAATTTTCCTGAGCCAGTCATGGGCTGATTTACGTGTGCATAACAGGCGTTTGACGCTGGGATTGACGAAGATGCGGTCTACTTCGGGTCTGCGTGCCGCTGTCTCAAGAATTCTTTCATGAGCTATCGACCACTGGCTATCATCGATAGCATCCGATTGAGCGGCAAGAACTGACGGAGAACTCCAGGTTTCCCGCTCATTAAATTCCAGGCTTCGGATTGCTGCCTGCTGTGAGAGCAAATACCAGATATCGACATCAAGTCCTGTTTGATGGCTGCGGTGCCCGCTTGGAGTCGGACCGCCGCGAGGCTGTCCCAGATCCCCGATCAGCAGGACGCCCCAATGCTGTAAATTCGCTGTCTTGGCTACGTTCTCGATAAACCGTATCAAGTCCGGATGGCCGTAAGACCGGCCTCGTGTAGGGCGCATCAATTGATAACCAATGCCGTTCGGAGGTAGCGACACCGCTCCGCTCAAACAACCGGCTGTATAAGAACCGATGCTTTGGGCATTATCGCCGATTTGAGTTGTTTGCTTGATCGTTGCCCAGTTGCTTGCGGCTGAGGATGATGAGCATCCCGAAAAAACACCCAACAACAAGATAAATACGAAGAGTTTCATTTTGAAAGATTATAGGGCGATCGGCTGTGTATTCGATCGCCCTCGTTGCCCGTGCTATTTTTTAACAGGGGCTGATATGTCCAGAAAGTGTTTGGAGTTATCCAAAACCGGCGCTACGCCAGGGCTACCACCTGTCGGCGCAGCGCTGTTGGTTTTTACTGCGCCCGTGCCTTCTGTTGCGGAGTCATCTTCCAGCTGGAGTTCCTCTTCTTCAGGAACATTTCCGTCATGAACCAAAAATTCTCGGCGTTGCTGATAAGCGTTTTTGATAAAGGAATAGCGATCACCGGCAGACGCTTCATCAACGATCTTTTCAGTCGGAATTAAATCGGCGCGGGTATCGGCGACGTCAACCGATTTGGTTCCCGCATTGACCGCGCTAACAGCGGCACCGCTACCGGCAAGGACAAAAGTATAGGTGAGTGGGTTCATTAACGCATCGCCGACAGCCCCGACGACTTCCCTGGGCGAACTTGCGCCCATAAACGGCATCACTAAATAATTACCCGATGGAACACCCCAGAAGCCTAACGTTTGTCCGAAATCTTCATTATGCTTGGGCAGGTCAATCATTTTTGCGACATCGACAAAGCCGACTACACCAGCCGTAGTATTAATCAGGAAACGACTGGCATCCATACCGCCTTGTACCAATTTAAGCTGCATAAAATCATTGATCGTTACGCCGATGTCGTTAAGATTGCTGAAGAAGTTGGTTATGCCGTCATCAACGAATTTCGGAGTTATCCACATATAACCTTTCGCGACAGGCTTTACGATGTTCTTGTCGAGATCGTCATTAAATTCTTGAGTGCCGCGATTCCAGCCTTCCCAAGGGTCTTTTTCATTAACTGTTGAAGTGGTCGCACAACCTGCAAGCACACTTGATATAACCAGGCTACTCATTAATAAACGAGTGTTAATGATGGATTTTTGCATACTCATGGTCTATCTCTATTTACTTAGTTGATTGGAAGTCTGCCGCAACAGTTATTATATTTTTTGTAATTATATCAGACACAAGTCTTAAAAAGCCTCATTGATTTTGCATTTGGCGAAGTATCCACAGTTGCCGTTTAAGTAAATAACCTGATGGTTGCGACGCTCGCAGCAAAATAGGGTTAGGCAGGGTTGCCGCCAACAATGCCGCTTGAGGTCGACTGATATGGCTTGCATGGACGTTAAAATAGTGCTGGCTTGCGGCTTCTATGCCGAATAGATGATCCCCGAACTCAGCGATATTCAGATAAACTGTCAATATTCGTTCCTTACTCCACAGTTGCTCGATTAACAGCGTGAACCAAACCTCCAGCCCCTTGCGGAGAAAACTTTTTGACGGCGTTAAAAATAAATTTTTGGCTACTTGCTGAGAAATGGTACTTGCGCCTCTAAGCCGTCCGCCGTCCATATACACATCAATGGACGATTGTATGGAATGCAAATCAAACCCTGAATGTTGAAAAAAAAGCTGATCTTCGGCGGCAATAACCGCAGAAGAAGCGTTGACTGAGATCTTTTTTTTACCGACCCAAGAGTATTTAATGGCTCTGAACGAGCCGTCATCCCTTAAGTCTTCAAAATGCCGATAGACCATAAATGCCGATGTTGGCACAGGCATCCATCGGAACAATAAACATAAACCAACCGATGAAGCCAAAAAGGTGAACAGCAAATAAAGCGCAGTTTTGCGCAGTATTTCCTTGATGGATAATGAGCGGATTTTGCTGCCGGAATAATGGGATTGTCTTGCCAAAATACAGAGATTATTAATGAGAGAAGTTAGCTTAGAATTCTGCGCTGTTTTTTGTATATGATAAAGCCTTTGGATAAACTTGAATAGCTTCAAGCCGTGTTGTTCGCCCCGCTTGTCCAGATAGCCCAAATAAGCGTTTTAGTTGAAGCCTCTCCAATACTGCCGAATTTTGATGTAGGTGGGTATATAATAAGAATTTTCGCATAAATCCCACATAAATGTTGATCCAAGCCCATGAAACTCCGATATACATTTATTACTGTTTTATTGCTCATTACGCAAAGCGGCTGTGCGCCGATGATTTATCCACCCGGTATAAAAAACAATACGGCGCAACTTGGCGAGAACATTTTTCTGACCGAAGACGGTGCAAGTTTGCCGTTGCGTCATTGGCTGCCGAAAACCGAACCGCATGCGGTCATTATCGCGCTGCATGGGTTTAACGATTACAGCCGTTTTTTTGATAAGCCGGGAGAGTATTTCAGCAAACAGGGCATTGCCTGTTTCGCTTATGATCAGCGTGGTTTCGGCATGGCGCCAAAACGCGGATTATGGGCAGGAGGCGATGCCTATACCAAGGATTTGCAGGCTTTAGTGCGGCTGGTCAAACAACGCTACCCGAAACATCCGGTTTATCTGCTAGGCGAAAGCATGGGCGGCGCGATAGTCATTACCGCCATGAAACAGATTGATATGCCTGAAGTCGAAGGTATCATTCTCGCCGCACCAGCGTTATGGGCCAGGTCAACTATGCCCTGGTACCAAACCGGACTGCTTTGGGCGCTCGCACACAGCTTGCCTTGGCTGACCCTGACAGGGGAGGGCGTTGTACATGTCGTGGCATCGGATAATACCGAAATGCTTCGTGCCTTGGGCCGCGACCCTTGGGTTATCAAGGCGACCCGTGTGGAGACAGTGTACGGCTTGACTGATTTGATGGATGCGGCATTTGACAGCGCTGCATCGCTGCCCGGAAATACCCTGATGCTTTACGGCGAGAAAGACGAAATTATTCCCAAGGAACCGACTTACGCGTTTTTACAGCAACTTCTCCAAACGGACTCGGCAAAAAAAATCGTGGCGATTTATCCGCAGGGCTACCACATGCTGTTACGCGATTTGCAAGCGCCCACCGCATGGAAAGACATCGCCGCTTGGATTAACGCCAGCCCCGACAAGCTTCCGTCAGGCGCGGATAATAGAGCGCGGCAATTGTTAAGTAGCCGATTAGAAGGTTCTTAACATTAAGCGCGTAATTCACACATTATTAATTATCCTGTGATGCAAAGTTTGATCTTTGCAGACCATGAGTTTCAGCTCGTACCAGCTAATACGCTTAATACGCTCCACGCCAGCGAAATAATTTAAAGGTGAGTTGGCATGGTTTTCTGCATGGGAAATTTTGCAAAATCAATCAGACTATTCTCCTCTTTTAGCTGATACCAATTTATTCGTAAGACCTTGTCTTTTAAGCGTCTTTATCTTCTTTCTGGAATTGCTTTCCTGGCTCTTAGTGCGCCACCGCACCGACTTAAATCACTATATTCATTATGATTAGTTTGGCTTAATCAATTAATTTTTGGATTCGTACTTGAGCCGAATTATTGAAACATGTCGACAACGTCATTTGTTACCTTATTGACGAATAATGAAATAGGCGCAATAACAGCATCAAGCCGAAGGCGCGGGTTATTTGCAGAGCCTGTTTATTATTTGATCAATAGGTGTCCAGAAGTTTTGGGCGGGTATTAACAGTCATCCAAAATAGTCAGTCAACATGATATTTCTGTTGGAACTACTTTCAAGATAAAACTGATCTTACTTAACCTCTGAATAAAGGAAACTATTATGAAAACCAGAAAAATCATCCCCGAAATATCTAGCGCTACAAATACCGACCCGTTAGATCAAACAAACTTACATCTTTTTAAATTTTTCAGTTTACCCATTTGGCTGGTGATTATCAGTGTCAGCCTGGGTTTTTTTACCAAGCCTGTAATAGCTGGAATTGAAGATATTCATCCGTATTACCGGTATGTCCCTTATGAAGGTCCAGGAAGTGCTGCTGGCCAACAACGCCCCAAGCAACCCTCGGGAGCAAGCGGAACTGAAACTAAAAAGGGAGAACAAGCCACAAGCACAGGCGAAAAGGCGGAAAGTGCTAAGCCGGCAGCCAAAGAAAGTGCCGGCACACCGAGCGAAGAAGCTAAAAAAACAGAATCAAGCGGACAAACACCTAAAGAGCCATCTGCTACAACAGGAAGTAGCGGTCAAGCACCGGCTTCAGGCAGCCAAGCTACCATTACCTGTCCACACACTCAGCAATCACCTTCAGCCAAGGAGCCGAAGGCTGAAGGTTCAATGTCAGGTGAACAAAAATCCTCCACCGGTCAAAAAATCTCCCCTATAAAAAGGCCTGAAAAGGATACAGGGGAATTTCCTTCAGGGGGTATCCCTTCATTTTGTCAAGCTGATGTAAATGGCGATCACTACATTACTAAAGATGAATTGCAAAACTTCCCTGATTTGCTACGAGTCTTTGACAAGGTAGACGCCGGCAAAGATGGCAGGCTGGAACAACATGAATACATAAACCTGGAAATGGAAACCACACGGGAAGGAGAGGTTCTGTAGATTCTGGGTATGAGTCCAAATTGTCAAAAAGTTCTGTACGTCTTTGCTAAAGGTCGCCAGTTCGAAGCTCCTCATTCCGATGAGGCTATTCCGGCAGGCGGCCTGACGAAATCAATCAATATAGATATTCGGAAAATGAAGTAAAAGCTGACTTGGTTTGAGCAAGTCAAATTAGAGAATGTGGCTTATAGAGTCTGAGCTCTTGTTCTGATTCTGGTTTTTTAACTAATAAACTAAGGGGTTATGGCATGATTTCAACTGTACCTGATGTGATTTTTAAAACCCGTGTTCGCGACGAAAGCGTTGGTGGCGACAATCCCTTTCGTTGGCAGGATGTCAGCACCGATGATATTTTTAAAGGCAAAAAAGTTGTTGTTTTGGGGCTTCCCGGTGCCTTCACACCTACCTGTTCAAGCCAGCATTTGCCTGGATATGACGCCAAGTATCAGCAACTCATCGATTCGGGTATTGATGAAGTTTATTGCGTGAGTGTTAATGATGCCTTTGTCATGTACCAATGGGCCAAGCATCTAGGCATCAAGCATGTAAAAATGCTGCCCGACGGAAATGGCGAGTTTACCCGCGCAATGGGTATGCTGGTGAAAAAAGAGAACTTTGGTTTTGGCAACCGTTCCTGGCGCTATTCAATGCTTGTCGATGATAAAAAGATTATCAAATTATTCAGCGAGCCCGGACAAGTCGATAATTGTCCGGATGACCCATTTACTGCGAGCGATGCTGATACCATGCTGGATTATTTGCAACATAACAAATGAACCGTATTGCCCTAAATCATTTATAAACGAGAAATTTTAATGACCCAATATAATTACGACTTGTTTGTAATTGGTGCAGGTTCAGGAGGTATGCGCACAGCGCGTATGGCATCGGATCATGGTGTAAGGGTAGCCATTGCTGAAGAGCGTTATTTAGGCGGTACGTGTGTCAATGTCGGTTGCGTACCCAAAAAGTTATTAGTCTATGCCTCTCAATTTAAAGACCATTTCCAGGCAGCAGCGGGTTTTGGCTGGACTGTGGGTAAATCGACTTTCAATTGGCCTAGTTTGATAGCGAACAAAAACCAGGAAATAGGACGGCTACAAGCTGTCTATGGCAACCAGCTGCAACAATCGGGTGCCGAGGTTATCACCGGCAGGGCAAGTTTGCTTGATGCTCATACTGTCGTTGTCGATGGCATTGAATACAGCGCCGAGCGCATAGTTATTGCGACAGGGAGTTGGCCATCTGTCCCGGATATACCGGGCAAACAACATATCGTCACCTCGAATGAAATGTTTTTCCTCGATCAATTACCTAAAAGTATCGTTATTGTCGGTGGCGGCTATATTGCAGTGGAATTTGCCGGCATTCTTCATAGCTTTGGCGTGCACACCACACTTTGCCATCGAGGGCACAAACTGCTTCGCGGTTTTGATGAGGATATACGTGATTTTTTGGGAAATGAAATGACCAGGAAAGGTATTAATGTTCTCCTTAGTACCGATATTGAAGCCATAGAAAGTTCAGCCGATTGCTTTACAGCACGGTTTATCGATGGCCGCAAAATAAATACGGATATGGTTATGTACGCCACTGGCAGAACGCCGAATTCAGCCGGATTCGGGTTGGAGGCGCTTGGCGTTGAACTAGACAGCGAAGGTGCGATTAAAGTTAACGCGGACTATCAAACCAATGTGCCGTCAATCTATGCACTGGGTGATGTGACTAACCGGGTCAACCTGACCCCGGTCGCTTTGGCGGAGGGTGTAGCTTTAGTGAACAAGTTGTATGGCGATCAATCGAGACCGGTAGATTATGACAATATTCCTACGGCTGTTTTTTGCCAACCCAATGTTGGCACTGTAGGTCTGACCGAAGCGCAGGCGCGCGAAAAATATCCGGACATCGATATTTATAAAACCCGTTTTACGCCGATGAGAAACACCCTCTCGGGTATCGATGAAAAAACTCTGATCAAGATGGTCGTGGTACGCAGTACTGACCGTGTTGTCGGCATACACATGGTAGGGCCTGATGCTCCTGAAATTATCCAGGGTATGGCAGTCGCCATTCGAGCCGGTGCGACTAAGGCGGTTTTTGATTCTACTATCGGGGTGCATCCTACTGCTGCTGAAGAGTTTGTTTCGTTGCGCGGGAGTTGTTGAGCATCAAATGTTGGGCAGCATCAAATGTCGGGCAACGAAAAGATGTTGTTCGACTGCGTATCTGTCTTCAACGAGTTTAGTGGTTAGTGAATTATAAATATTTTGTTATGCTGTGGGTTTTCGGTTGGCAATAGCTCACCCAACATTTCCAACCAGTTCTGTGAAGAATTACGAGATTTAGTATGTTTAATATAGAGCAATTACAAAATGTAATAGTGGAATTCATGATGCCGTTTGCCTTAGATATTAAAGACAGCTTGAAAGAGGGGGGAATTACTCAATATCATGTTGTTATTGATAACATTCCTGCAGGAATACGTACGGAACGTATCTACAATGAAGACGCGTGTCTGTCTGGCGCGAGATTAGCTCCGTATTCAAAAATAAAAAATGATAGATTCGGCCTTTTGTCAAAGACGAAAGTCCAAGTATGGTTCGATTATCAAATGTTTGAATCCCCTCTAATAGACAAAAGTACTTTAGTTACTACTCCCAACCAATTTTACGGGGTTGCCATTTCGTACTTAAACAAGCTTATACGTAATTATAAAAGAATTACTCGCGAATATTGGTTGCCGCTGATGCAGATGAACGACGTTATTGGATTTAGATATGTATTGCTAGACAAGAATAAGCAAACCTTGGTCATAAACGATCTAATCACTCAGGAGGTACAATTTAATGGTGGTAAAGAGTTTGAGTTAGATACCGAGATTGATTGCTATCTTCGAGAATCAATTATTGGCAACCATGAATATTTACAGGACGATCTGTATTTATCAATTATAGATAATTTTGATAAAGGATACTTTAATATATCTTTAATTCAGTGTGCAATTTTCTTTGAAAACTATGTGTACGGAAATATTCGAGGCAAGCTAAGCAAAACCAAGTTTGACAAAATTAGAAAGAAACAGCCGTGTGGTTGCTTAGTGGGCATTGTTGAAGTTTGCACTAGGGGAATAAATGAAATATTGGGGCATGATTTTGGGAAGACTCTGGTTTTTCAAGAGTTTAAAGAAAATGTGTTAACGCTTAGAAACAAATTGATTCATGGAGAGCTTCTTGAAGAGGTCACACATAGTCAATGCGAAGCTGCAATTCATGCAACAATGAACGCGGTGACTTATCTTGCGAAAGATGTGTTTCTCACTTCAAGCCCATAGGCAGAGGGCCGTAGGATGTGCCGATGTCAAGAGGCGCATTTATTGTTCCCACGCTCCGGCGTGGGAATACAGTCTCAGACGCTCCCTCCAGCGTCGACGTTACCACGAATCAATATCTATAAGTCCCGCCAGCCCCGCGTAATTAGCGGCGCTGGAATAACGCCAATGTTCAGGCAAGTTCACATAGCCGCGTTTTACCGGATTAGCATGGATGTAATCTAATTTCTCCCGCATCATTGCCTCGCTAAATATCAGCTCAGCATGAATGCCTTCTTGCCAGAATTGATACTCCCGATCTTCTTTGTGCGCCCGTTTGAAAAAACGTAAATGTGCTAATAAGCGCTCGACATGCTTTGCTTGTAAATGGTCGATAATTTGCCGCGCAGTATATGCCTTGAAACTGTTCACGCATTTGTTCAGGTTTTTTGCTTGGGCGATAAAATGTAAATGGTTTTCTAAAATAACGTAACCGTAGAGACGTAAGCTTTCGTGTTCTCTTTGGTAGCGCCAGCAATCGAGTATGATTTGCACGGTCTCAGGTCGTGTGAAAACCGGTAGCCATTCCAAGACCGTGCAGGTCATGAAATGCGGTTTATCGGGTTCGGTTATTGTATAGCGGCTTCTTCCCATGATCTTCTTTAGTGCTTGGGTTCAGTGGGTTGGGACGCTGGAGCGTCCCGGACTGCATTCCCACGCCGGAGCGTGGGAACGATAAATAAACGATAAAGTTTTAGGCTAACGCTGCTTGCGTTTACGCCAGATGTAAAAGCCGGTACCCATCAACAGCAACGGTATGACTACCAGAAAGCCAAAGCCGATAACGGCGACGCTGATTTGGCTTAATTGCAGGCTTTTATCGGTCGCGATCTTGGCAGGGATGTCGATAAACCGGTCGTCATGAATCAACCAATTGATCATTCTTAAGCCCATATCCAGGTTGCCGACATTGCCGAGATAGGCGTTGGACAGGAAGTCGCCATCGCCGACAACGACGATGCGTTGTTCCTGAGCCTGTCCTGAGCCGGTCGAAGGACGGGTTAGGGCATAAGCAAAGGCAAGAGGGCCTTGTTTTTCATCGCCATCGGCATCAAAAAGAATTTTTCCGGCTATTGGGCCGGTTTCCGTCCATGATTGTGTTGCGCTTTTAAGTAATTCCACGGGCTGGAAATCTGTTTCATCGCCGATTTCCAACGCGGCGGTAACCGGATAAACGGTTATGGTCTGAAAGCCTTGGGTGATCGGATGAGGCGGATAGTCGCTGGCGAGCACGAAGCTGGGATCGTTGATGCCGTAAAGCTTGGATTTGCTGTCTACGAGGGTTCCCGGCAGTTGGCGCAGACCCAATGCTTGTAGCAATGCGTCCAAATGGTGGTTGCCCGGATCGGTCAGTAACAGCAGATTGCCGCCTTGCCGGATATAGCGTTTGATCAGTTCAATTTCAGCTGGCAGCAACGGTACGGCGGGGGCGCTAATCACCAGCAACGCGGAGTTGCCTGGAATGTCCGGCATGGTTGCCAGATTGAGGGTTTGTGCTTTGATTTTGCGGCGATCCAGTTCCTTCCCGAATTGGCCTAAATCGAAATTGGCAATGCCGTCCGGGGCACGCTCGCCGTGGCCGGTCAGGAAAGTGACCCAGCGTTCATCGGCGTTAGCCAATTGCAGCAGCGCATTAGTCAGGGATGATTCATCGATAAAGTTCAGTTTTTCAGTGCGGCCCTGATATTCGACGATAACGGCGCCTGTCGCGTCTATATTCAGTTCGCGAACTTTTTCCGGCTGCGAATCGGGATCTATAAAAGTCAGGGTCAGGTCGGCTTTATGGCGTTTATAGCGCTCAACCAATTGTGCAATCTGGCTTCTTAGCGCCGGGGCTTTTTTAATATAAGCGATGAGCTGTATTTTACCGGGTAGCGATTCCAGCAGTTTTTGCGATGCCTGGGACAGGCTATTGCTGCTATTTCCGGTTATGTCGATTTCTGCGCTATAGCGGGCGCTTAACCAGGCCAGTGCACCGATCAAGCACAATAAAGCCAGGGTTATGCCCCAGTTTTTTAAGCGGATTTGCTGGTGTTTATGCGGCGATATTTTCATTTTTGCAAGCGGTCGTTATCCAGGCTGCGAATGCTGAGTGCGATGAAGGTCGTGATAAACAACAGGAAATAACTGATATCGATTGAGCTGATCAGGCCGCTTTGGATGTTCTGGAAGTGCCTCAGCATCGACAGGTATTCAAACAGTTCGCTGCGTTGGTCATTCATGCCGACCGACCAGTCTAAAATCCATAATAACAATAACATACCGAAAGTACTCATCGCGGCAACGGTCGGGTGACCGGCTATACAGGACATAAACAAACCGGTAGCGGCAAATGCGGTAACCAGTAGCAATAAACCTAAAATATTGGCGAATAATTTGCCAAAATCCAGTTCGGCACCGGATAGCAAAGAGAGCGGCATCAGGGTGATCAATGCAATGATAAGCAACATCAGCCCGAGTATGCCTAAATACTTGCCGAGAATTATGTCGATATTGGAAACCGGCGCAGAAAGCAGCAAAGATAAGGTTTTGTTGCGGCGTTCCTCGCAGATCAAACGCATGGTTAATAACGGCGTGACCAGCAAAAGAATAATGCCTGCGTTGCCGAATAACGGCGGCACGATTATATCGGTCAAGCCGGGTGCGCCTTCAATTGAAGCCAGTTTGGGCTGGAGCTCGGTGAATGCTTCGACTTGGGTTAAAAACAAAAACGCCAGGATGAATTGCAATATGGCTAATATCGTCCAGGCCATCGGCGATAAAAACAGGGTTCTGAATTCGCGGGAAGCAATGGTTAAAATCATGGTAATTAATAACAGGTACGAGTCGGTTCAGAAAGAAATATCACCACGAAGGCACGAAGGACACGAAGAAATAAAACTTCGTGTCCTTCGTGTCCTTCGTGCCTTCGTGGTGAATAAAAAACTTTTAAGTGCATGTTTTTCAGCATTTCGCGATTAGTCGTGAATGAGTTACAAATCATGCTCATAACTCGCGGTGCTCTTTGGTTAAACTGATAAAAATATCTTCCATCGATCTTTTCATCGGCGTCAGTTCCTGCAGGCCCCAGCCGGCGGCAATGATCTGTTCGGCAATTTGTTCGGCAGGGTTGGCAGTTACGCTGTGATGAATTTTAATCCGGTTTTCTGAAATATTTTCAATAGAACTAACGCCGGGAATGTTTAATAGTATGTTGGCATCAACTATCAGTCGAGTGCTGACTTGCAGGGTGCCGGTATCCATTTGCAGGTTAAGTCCCGCTATGGTTTCATTCAAGATCAGTTGTCCCTGATCAATGATTTGCACATGGGTGCAGGACTCCTGCACTTCAGTGAGTATATGAGTGGACAGGATGACGCCGTGATCTTGTCCCAGCTCCCGGATTAAGGTACGAATCTCGCGGATTTGAATTGGATCAAGACCAACAGTCGGCTCATCAAGTACGATAACTTCAGGATTATGCAAGATGGCTTGGGCAACGCCTACCCGCTGTTGAAAACCTTTGGACAGATTGCCGATCAGCCGGTCGGCGACATCGATTAAACCGCAACGCTCTTGAGCTCGTTTGATAGCGTCAGTAACAGAACTTTTGGCGATGCCGTGCAGTTGGGCGCAATAAAACAGGAATTCCTGCACCGTTAGCTCTTTGTATAGCGGCGGCGTATCGGGCAAATAGCCCAGATTCATCTTGGCGGCTTTGGGTTGATCCAGCAAATCGAAACCGTTGATTTTGATTTGCCCGGCGCTGGGTGCCAGATTGCCGCACAGCATTTGCATCGTGGTAGTTTTACCCGCGCCGTTGGAACCTAAAAAACCAAGTACTTCACCTTTGGCCAGGGCAAAACTGACATCGTTGACAGCACAATGATTGCCGTAATAACGGGTTAGATGATCGGCTTCGATAAGGGTTGTCATGCAGGCTGCTAAACGCGTTGCAACAGGATTTGTAATTCAGCCTGAATCTTTTTTCGGTAAAACAAAAATTTCCAGCGCGCCCCGCCGCAACGCCGCCAAAGGATGGCCGAACGTATCCCGGCCAATAGACAGGCGCGTATTTTATTAACGACATCGGGCCTGGATAAATATTCCTGTTCGCCATTGACCATGATTCTCGGCTGCATGGTGCTGATAGTGGTGTGATATATGTCGCCAAGATTTGCCAGTACATTCTCATGCAGCAGGCCGAAATGGTCTGATTGTGTCTGGGCGCGCTCAATTCCGGTGAAAATGGTTTTGAGCATGGCGGGTTGCTTGGATAGTTGATTCTCCAGGAAAACCAACGAGGCCGCATAGCGGGCTTGTTCAGGATTAGCAATTTTGAAGCCGCTCATTTGGTCGTTAAGCTGTTCAAGTCCCAGCTTAAGGCCGGACAATCCGCCAAAGACATTTTCTATGCCATGCTCATCACTAATAAAAAGACTGCCTATACTGGACTCAAGGGCGGCCGAATCGGCAGATCCTGTCGTGGCAAGTTGCTGAACCAGCGATGCTGCCTGGGCAATGCCGGACAGAGCGATAGTTTGGTTGGTGATTGTATTTAACGACATAGTTAATTTATATTGCTCATAACGTCTTTTGCCCAGTTTATGCTTTTAATATAGGCGTCGCCAATGATCGATTGATCAATATCCTTAAACGATATTGATGAAATATCCCAATGCTCGTAACTGATAACACACTTGAGCGCTTCACCGCCCAATCCTTTTTTATGCAAAATGGCTGACACAATATCATCGGCCAAAGGCAATTGACTGAGCGACTCATCCAAGGGCATGTCCAGCAAGCTGTCCAGATTGGATAAGATGCCGATCAGGAAAAAATTGTCTGACTTACTGCCGCTCAATCCGGCCAATTCTTCGCACATTTTGCCGCGGATCAATGCATTTTGCATGACCGCTTCCGGCTTGGTTGATAAGGATGCCAGTGTCAGTATATTAATCCAGCGTTTTATTTCCTTTAGTCCCAGATAGGAAATAGCATGGTTAATGGATGAGACTTTATTGGGTAGGGCGAAAAACGCGGAATTTATATAGTGCAACAGTTTATAGCTGAGACCGACATCCAGGGAAATTATCTTGGTCAGATCTTCAAATTCAACATCAGGATTATTAACTGTGTTTAACAATTGAATGGCTGCTGTTTGATTGACGCTGACGCGTTTTCCGGAAACTATATTGGGTTTGTTAAAAAAGAAACCCTGGAAATAATCACAGCCCAATTCAAGGAGATATTGATACTCGGCGTATGTTTCTACTTTTTCTGCAAGCAACTGCACGTTATAGGGTTTGAGTTGTGTTATTAACTCTCGTGTTTTGGACTCGCCCATTTCCATAATATCAAGTTTGATAATGTTGGCGAATTCCACCAGCGGCGTCCATTCTTCGGAAAACACAAAGTCATCCAAGGCAATGATATAGCCAAGTTTTGACAGTTCTTTTAAGTTGGCGACAATTCTTGAGTCAATTTCAACATTTTCCAGTACTTCAATAACAATCCGGTCTTTAGGAAGATGTAAAGGCGTTTTATCCAGGATATTTTGAGTCGTAAAATTGATAAAAGCTTTGTGCGGCCCAACAATGGTATTGAGTCCAAGTTCTAAGATAGTATCGGTAATGACCTGATTGGTTGCTTGGGTAGCACCTTCCTTATGATTTAGATCGAAATCACTGCCCCTGAAAAGGAGTTCATAGGCATAAATATCCAGTTTTTTGTCAAAAATCTGTTGCCGCCCAATTATAATGTCTGCCATTTGGTTGCTTCGGTGTTAAATTTAAATAGTGGAAATGTCAGGTTAGAAAGCATAATCCTACTTATAGGATCGGTTTTATACCATGATTATCGACTGTCAGTCGAGTATGATATATAGGCATTGCTATAGAGATATTTCAATGCAGGGTTTCTGCCACAACAGGAGAAAAAAAATGACTGAATCTGTATCGTTAACCGTTACCGGCATGAAATGCGGCGGTTGTGAAGCCAATATAACGAATAAACTGCAAGCTATCGATGGTGTATTGTCGGTTAGTGCATCAAGCAAAGACAAGGAAGTTAACGTTGAATTTGATGCTGGAAAAACCAGCCTGGACGCTATTACCGAGGCTATTACTGAAGCGGGCTTTACCGTGGAGGCATCTTAAAGAGGTGATTTTATGAGTGCAGAGACCCCCGACGAATTGCGGTTATCCATTTTAGGCATGCGTTGCGCAGGTTGTGTCAGCGCGGTAGAAGGCGCTTTGGCGTCAGTTGAAGGCGTAGCTTCGGTTAGCGTCAATTTTGCGGATCATTCTGCCGTGGTTAAAGGCCATGCCGACCCGGAGCTGTTAAAACAGGCAGTTAAAGCGGCCGGTTACGATGCTGCGGTAATGGAAGGGTTTGAAGATCCTTCCGAGCAGGAAGAGCAAGAGCTGCAACATTACCGGCAGTTAATGAAAAAAGCGGCGGTAGCGGCAATCTTCGGGCTGTTGCTGATGGCAGCCGATCATTTTGATTGGTTACCGGAAATCGGTTCGACAACAGGCCTATGGGTTTGGCCGGAAATTGCACTCATCACCTTGAGTATACTGATATATTCGGGCTGGCATTTCTATAGCGGCGCGTACAAGTCATTAACCCTGGGTCAGGCTAACATGGATACCTTGATTGCCTTGGGTACAGGTTCGGCTTGGCTATATTCCTGCATTGTTCTCGATTATTACGATACCTTGCCATCTCTGGCGAAGCATGCCTATTTTGAAGCCGCCGTGATGATACTGGCTTTTATTAATCTAGGTTCCGGTTTGGAAACGTTGGCCAGGGGAAAAACGTCCAGTGCCATTCGTCAGCTGATCGGTTTGCAGCCGCGTACGGCGCGCGTGGTCAGAAACGGCGAAGAAATGGATATTGCTATCGAACAAGTAGGGCTGGGAGAAACGTTAAGAGTCAGACCCGGCGAGAAAATCGCTGTTGACGGCGTGTTGCTGGAAGGTCACTCTACAATTGATGAGTCCATGCTGACCGGCGAATCGCTGCCGGTAGAAAAAACGGTCGGCTCGGAAGTGGTTGCCGGAACCATGAATCAGACCGGCAGTTTTTTGTTTACCGCAACCCGCATCGGCCGAGATACCGCATTGGCGCAGATTATTAAAAGCGTCCGGCAAGCGCAAAGCAGCAAGCCCGAAATCGCCCGCTTGGCAGATAAAATTTCCAGTATTTTTGTACCGGCAGTGGTCGCGTTTTCAGTACTGACCTTTTTGATTTGGTACGCTTTTGGCCCCGAACCCTCATTGAGTTACGCTTTTGTCACGTCAATGACTGTTCTTGTTATCGCCTGTCCTTGCGCCTTGGGTCTGGCGACGCCTATCTCGGTCATGGTAGCGGTAGGCAGAGCCGCCCAGTCAGGCATTTTGATCCGTAAGGGCGAAGCCTTGCAAATGGCGGGTAAGCTAACCTGTTTGATACTCGACAAAACCGGCACGGTAACCGAAGGCAAGCCTACTGTTGCGACGGTTGAAGCTATCGGCGACATTAGCGAAGAGCAAGTGTTGCAGTTGGCAGCAAGCATCGAATCAGGTTCGGAGCATCCGTTGGCGGCAGCGATTTTGTCGGCAGCGCAAGAAAGCCAAATAAAACTGGAAAAAGTTAAACAATTTGCCGCCGTTGCAGGTCACGGGGTGATGGCGACTATTAATGATCGGCGCGTGTTGTTCGGCAACAAGGCACTGATGGAAGATCAGGGCGTTAGTTTTACAGACTTTAATAGTCGGCTAGAGCAACTGTCGGCTTTGGGCCAAACGCCGATGCTGCTGGCTGTAGACAACAAAATAACCGGTATTATTGCCGTTTCGGATCCGATTAAAAAGGATTCGGCACATGCGGTTCAACTATTGAAAGACCGGGGTATACGCATCATCATGGTGACCGGGGATAATCAAATAACCGCTCACGCTATTGCCAAGCAGGCCGGTATTGCCGAAGTGCGCGCGCAGGTGTTGCCTCAGGATAAAGCCGAGGTGGTTAAAGAGTTGCAGCAAGCGGGTGAGGTTGTCGGCATGGTCGGCGACGGTATTAACGATGCGCCTGCATTGGCTCAGGCCGATGTCGGTTTTGCGATCGGCACCGGTACCGATGTTGCTATTGAAAGCGCCGATGTGGTCATTTTACAAGGTTCCTTGCTGAAAGTGCCTGAAGCGATCGAATTATCCAAAGCGACAGTCATCAATATCAAGCAAAATCTGCTTGGCGCATTTTTCTATAACACCGTCAGCATTCCGGTTGCGGCAGGTTTTTTGTATCCGCTATTCGGCATTTTGTTAAACCCGATGATTGCCGGGGCGGCTATGGCCCTATCCTCTGTGACCGTCGTTAGCAACGCTAACCGCTTGCGCTGGACAAAATTTACTGAGAGCAAATAGCGTTAGACATAGTCCCTGACATATTCACGGACGAATAGTCGCATCGGCGCATTCCGTAGTTGATATTGCCGATAAGCCTGATCGACATCCACCGGCGTGATATGCGCATACACCCCGAATCCTGTTTTAGCGGTGAATTCATCGCTTAAGATTTCGATGAACACTGTCCAAGAGGAATCTGCTGTATTTGTGTTTTGTGTTGTCATGGCCGTATTCCTGAAAATATTGAATGGGTTTCAATATCTATCAAGCATAAAAAGTGCCGATTTCAAAATAGCTTTATATGACATTGTGTTGGCGCATTGGCTTTCGATGCGATTAGGCGATGTGACAATAAACCGGCAATATCCATCCTGCGCAGCTATAAAAACACAAAAATAAAAACGATAGCAAAACTTAGGTTGCCGAAAAACATAGGGTCTTTCTCATATCTTTTAAACGTTTCGTTCAGTATGGCGCCGTCCAGCAGATAAAAAGGATATATGTAAATAGAAAAGTCAAATGACCGATGTCGCTAGGCAGATAATAAAAAATGAACGTGTCCAGGAATACATTGCTTGATACGTTGAGAAATATTTCCAGCATCAACGCATCGACAGAGACTACCAAAGCGAAAATAGCGGCTAAAGTGATAGGACTGAATCTTTTTCCGAACATAATAAAGATGGTAACCGAACAGTGACCACTGAAAAAACGCAAAAATCGAGGTGTCGCCCTGGTGTATCGGCGTTACATGGTATAGCCAGAGCGGCGAGCCGAAAACTGTCCGGCAAAAGCTGTTGGTCGCCACCTCGCTGACGCAGCCGATTATCGCGAGCGTTCCTGAATACAGGTAGGCATCTTTGATGTTGGTTTGCATAGATTTATTGGTCAAGGCAAGGTCCGCGAAATAAATCACTACAACCAAATACAGGAAAAAAAGGATGAGGTTTGTAACCATAAGCTAGATCTATAAGCTGATTTAATCTTTTGAGTTCAACCTAATGTGACAGGGTGAGTTACATTTTTCGCGGCTTACAATATTGACGCGAAAGATGTTGGATTGCATCAAGCCAACCTACGCAGCATGCAGACGCATAATAACAAATACAATCGAATAAAAGCACCTATAAACACAACAATGCCGATGACAGCCAATCGCAGTTATGGCGGATTGCCTAACGGCGAATCCGCCTTACAGCGTTTCAAAACCGCCAGCGGGCGACGCGTCCCTTTGACCGACTTGTTAGGGGGGCATTTGGTACACGTACAAGGATTGAGGCTGTAACATTCTTGCAAGGAAACAACAGTCCGGTAGGGGGCGCATCGCGCCCAGTTTACAAACACCAATAGATCAGGGCGTTTTTAAAACATTCCAAACGGACAATCCATTTCAATAATCAAAACATCCAGTACGCTTGGACTCCGGAATGGGGCGCAATGCGCCCCCTACCTGGCTATTTATTTATTTTTAAAGGTGTTATTCCTTAAGTTGGCGCATATGGGTTGCAAACCCCGTCCCGCTTGAGAAGTTCACCACATCCTACAGTATTTATGGCGAGGTAAAACACTGAGATCAATTTTTTTGAAAAAAAACGAAAGTTACAACGTGTCAAAGCCTGGAGATGCTGGGGGCAAATAATGCGCCCAAATTAAACTAAACCTATACGGAGTTATTTAATGAACTACATCGACCTTACCGAAGAAGAACAAGAAGAATTTGAGCGTGAAAAAGAGGAGTTTTATAGATTCATTTATTCTGAATCCAGAGACATTCCAGACGAATACGTAGTAAAGCCGTCAGAAACAGAGAAGCTTATACATCATGACTATGACGGCATTCACGGTACTCATGGAACATGGATTAAGGAAGACGGAGAACCAATAGATCCCGAAAATCTATTTGATGAGGACGCTGACGACTAAATTAGCTTCTATAGTGCATTTAACGCTTATGCTGGAGCATAAAGTCCAGCATAAGCTTTCGTGGATTGCTTCATGTGGGGCAACTCGTAGTATGCGGTGAGGCACGAACCGCATACTACATTGCTTACAGCGCTTGGAAGTTAGATTTCTATCCAAATCCTATCAATGATCTCGCTGAATAATATAAAGCGACAAATCCCTCAACAAATCCGCTTCACTGCCGAAAATGCTCAGGTTATCCAACGCTTGCTCATGCAACTCTTGAGCTTTTTGTTTGGCTCCGGCCAGTCCTAACAGAGCAGGATAGGTGGGTTTATTGTTATCCTGGTCTTTGCCTTGGGTTTTGCCCAGCGTTGCGGTATCGCTTTCTTCGTCGAGGATGTCATCTTTAACTTGGAACGACAAGCCGATGCACTTGGCATAGTTATCCAGTTTTTTGGCAACATTCGGGTCTATATCGGCTTTTGCCAGAGTCGCCATATTCACGCTGGCACGGATCAGCGCGCCGGTTTTATGGATGTGCATGTTTTCCAGTTCAGGCAGCGTCAGGCTGGTGCCTACGGATTCCAAATCGATAGCCTGGCCGCCGACCATGCCTTGAGAACCGCTGGCTTTGGTTAGCGCAACGATCATTTTTAAGCGGCCTTCAGGCGTTGCAGCAATGCTGGGATCATTGGCCAGTGTTTCAAAAGCCAACGCTTGCAGCGCATCGCCGGTCAAAATAGCGGTCGCTTCATCGAACGCCACATGGCAAGTCGCTTTGCCGCGTCTGAGATCGTCATCGTCCATCGCAGGAAGATCGTCATGAATCAAAGAATAAACGTGGATGAATTCAACAGCGCAAGCGGGACCATCCAATGCTTCCGGGGCTATGCCCAGCGTTTTTCCGGTGCAGTAAGTCAGCATCGGGCGCATACGTTTGCCGCCGTCCAATGTGCTGTAGCGCATCGCCCGGTGCAGTTTTTGCGGCAGTATGTTCTCGCTGGGCAGGCGAGCGTCTAACGCTCTTTCTACACGGTTTTGACAGAATTCAAGATAGTCTTTTAACGCATTACTCATCGGTAAATGGCTCCAGGGTTTGAGTGCCGTTTTTTTCAATTAGGATTTGAACTTTCTGCTCGGCCTCTTGCAGGGCTTTTTGACAGGTGCGGGTCAGGTTAACGCCGCGCTCAAATGACTTTAACGATTCTTCGAGCGAGATGTCGCCTTGTTCAAGTTGGGTAACCAACTGCTCAAGTTCGGCAAGTGAGTCTTCAAATAAAGTCGGGGTTTTCTTTTTCGGCATGAGATAAAAAAATTTTTAATGGTACGATGTAATATTCAAGGCGAAGGGCAAAAGGCAAAAGGCGAAAAATTTTGTGCCTTTCGCCTTTTGTCTTTCGTCCTGCATTATATATGAAATTGAATTGTGAGTGATTAGGAAGTATGAGTAACGAATATAACGCGGCGGCAATTGAAGTTTTAAGCGGACTGGAGCCTGTGCGAAAGCGTCCCGGCATGTACACGGACACCACCCGGCCCAATCATCTGGTGCAGGAAGTCGTTGATAACAGCGTTGATGAAGCGATGGCAGGCCATGCTACATCCATTGACGTGGTCTTGTATAAAGACGGCTCGGTGCTGGTCAGCGATAATGGCCGGGGCATGCCGGTCGATATACACCCTGAACAAGGCATCCCCGGCGTCGAGGTGATTTTGACCCAACTGCATGCGGGCGGAAAATTTTCCAATAAAAACTACCAATTTTCCGGCGGCTTGCATGGCGTGGGCGTTTCGGTCGTTAACGCGTTGTCGGCAAAGCTGGAAGTGGAAGTTAAAAGGAATGGCAAGGTTTACCGAATGGAGTTTGCCGATGGCGAAAAGCAAACCGAGCTGACCGAGACCGGCACTGTCGGCAAGAATAATACCGGAACAACCGTTCGGTTTTGGCCGAATGAAAAATATTTCGATTCCAATAAAATATCGGTTTTAAAACTTAAGCATGTTTTGCGTGCCAAAGCGGTTTTATGTCCGGGTTTGAAAATATCCTTGAAAGTCGATCAAACCGACGAAGAGTATGTTTGGTGTTATCAGGACGGCCTGAAAGAATATTTACTCGACCGCATCGGCGATATTGATTATTACCCGGAACAGCCCTTTATGGGCAATATGGCCGCTAATCATGAAGCCGTTGAATGGGGCATCGTCTGGGCGACTGAAAATCCTGAGGAAGTATTGGCCGAAAGTTACGTTAACTTAGTGCCGACTGCGCAAGGCGGAACCCATGTCAACGGTCTGCGGGCTGGGCTGACCGAAGCGATGCGCGAGTTTTGCGACATTAGGAATATTCTGCCGCGCGGCGTTAAAGTCGCTCCGGAAGATGTCTGGGAAAACTGCCATTTTGTGTTGTCGGTAAAATTGGAAGATCCGCAGTTTTCAGGGCAAACCAAGGAACGGCTAAGTTCCCGCGAATGCGTGGCCTTTGTGTCCGGCGTGGCCAAAGACAGCTTTAGCTTATGGTTAAATCAGAACCCTGCCGAAGGCGAGAAAATTGCCGAAATCATCATTTCCAGCGCGCAAAAACGACTGCGTTCCAATAAAAAAATCATCCGTAAAAAAATCACTGCAGGCCCCGCATTACCGGGTAAATTAGCCGATTGTTCGGCGCAGGATATTGCCCGGACTGAATTGTTCCTGGTCGAAGGGGATTCGGCCGGCGGTTCGGCCAAGCAGGCGCGGGAGCGAGATTTTCAGGCGATTATGCCGTTGCGCGGCAAGATTTTGAATACTTGGGAAGTTGAATCCAATCAGGTGATGGCGTCGCAGGAAGTTCATGATATTGCCGTGGCTCTGGGTATAGAGCCGGGTTCTTCCGATTTGCAGAATCTGCGTTACGGCAAGGTGTGCATTCTGGCCGATGCCGATTCCGACGGCAACCATATTGCCACCCTGATCTGCGCCTTGTTTTATCAGCATTTCAATGCGCTGGTGGTGGCAGGCCACGTCTTTGTTGCGATGCCGCCGCTGTACCGGATCGATGTCGGCAAGCGGGTGTTTTATGCGCTGGATGAAGCCGAACGCCAAGGGGTGCTTGATCGCATTGCCGCCGAAAAACTAAAAGGCCAGATCAACGTGCAACGCTTTAAAGGCTTGGGCGAGATGAATCCCAGCCAGCTTCGGGAAACCACCATGAACCCGGACACGCGCAGATTGGTACAGTTGACGGTAGCCGAAGACGATGATACCAACGGGCAACTTGATTTATTGTTGGCTAAAAAACGCTCGCAAGACAGGAAAGTGTGGCTGGAAACCAAGGGGAATTTGGCGGATATAGTATGAAATACTTACTGCTCACGTTTTTTTAGAAAAGGCTCTCTATAGCATTCTTTGATGACATCATCCGATAAAGGCGTCACGGCAGTTTTTCTGTCTGACGCCTGTTGAATTAATGGTTCGATCGCTTCCTGCCGGAATGAATATGTCTGTAAGAACGCTTAAGTCATAATGCCGTGCCTGAAATTGACTGGCGGGTTGGAGGGCAACTGGAAGCAAAGAACAGCAAGTAGCCGACGCGACGAACCCCATCATTATTCATCGCCGCGCATGAACACGCGGCTGATGTCATTCAAAAAGACAATCGCTCAAATCGGGCGTTTTAACCTCTTTGGCCATCTTAGCATCATGGATCGTTTGAAAGGCTTTATCAAAATCCGCGTTGATAAAACTGGTCGATAAATGAGCGCACAAGCAATAAACGGCTGAATAATCATCGGTGCTGCCTGAGGTGCAATGGTTAATTCGGTCGGACAGGATACGTATGATAGAAAGAATAAACCCATCATGCCGCCATGTTACCGGATGGTCTGTAACATCATCTCCCTGCATCGCAACACCAGCCAATGCACAATAGGCAAGATTAACCAGCCCGGCCAATATTGCAATCATCTCGCCCGCCTTAATCGCTTTTAATACCGCGCTGCCGCCATCCATCAGTAAGGCTTGACGCATAACAATATCCATATCCGATAACCGCTCATTTGCCCCATGTTCTGCTTGCGGAATTGAAAAAGAGTCATGAAACTCTCTAACTAACTTTAAGTGCTTATTCATGGCTTGTATCCTCTGTCTGTTATAGCGGTTTAGCTTCATAGACTGAGCGGCACATTGTTTAGCTCATCCTATGGTCGCTTCGCCGATTTAAGCTAATAACCAGATCAAACTAAAGTTCTTCAAAGCTATTTATTCGAGCGCTATTTTCCCCTCAATACAATGGTTAACGCCGATAGAAGGAGCGTCCAGCGTCATTTTAACTTCTATAGTCTCGGAACCGTTTAGCTTTCCGGCTTCAATAGCTTTGAGAACGGCATGTTCGATCTCGCGTTGCGAGGTGATGCCGACATTTTTGAGATATTTCCTGACTTCTAAATTCAATGTGTCTTCATTCATTTTGATCTCCTAAAGGTAAAGCTTCCGCTCACGCCCCTTATTGACATCCATGTAAGCAAAGCAGGTTCCCTAAACAGGAGCAACGGCATTCGATTTTTGATGAAAGATCCGTATCTTGTAAATATTAAAGCCCTTGGTGAACTGTAATATATCTTGATGTTACGCATACCGCTCCAAAAAAGGAATAGGTAATATCGTTTAGTAAGTCTTACTGCAAAGAGTTTGCCAAGTTATTGACTGATGTTACGCACAGATAGTTTTTGTCCTGTTTGTCGCACTGCTTGGATGTAGAGCAAGGATGGGCTCAACTCGCGGCGCAGCGCGCCTTTAACTGCATTCCCACGCAGCGCGTGGGAACGAGCGGAAGGTTAGTGGCGATAGCACGGATTGAATCCCGTATGCCGCGCCGAGTACCGGAGCTTTCACCGGGAACAGCCCGTAGGGGCGCTGCATGGATGCAGCGCGTTGCCAGAGGGCCAGGGATGGCCCTTCTGGCAACCCTCGGTGAAAGCGAGGAACGCAGGAAGCAAGCGGCAACCGGGTCGCCTTTTCTTTGGTTACTTTCTTTTCGACTGCATGGATGCAGGAGGTAGAGCAACGCAGGAGCAGTTGCCGAGGCGGCGCAAAAGAAAGTAACTCGCCCTCGGGGGCGAGACCCCGATTCAAATAACTGTCGCACTAGCGACTCCTTCGGCTAACTGCGTAACATCAGTTATTGACAATAATGGCTGAAACAATCAAGCAGCTTTTCCAAAGCATTATCGCTTTCGGTATTAACGGTTACTATGCCGGGCAGTTCTTGCTCCGACAGCGGCTGCGCTGATTGCTGTTGCTGATGCAGCACGGCCACGGTCGCTTCCGAAGCGTCGCCTTGCCGCTGGTTAATGCGTCTGCACAATTCTTGGTCGGATGCTTGAAAGGTAACGATATGAAATGGCACGCCGCAGTCAGCCGCAAGCTGCCGGAACAGGTCGCGTTGTCCGGTTTTAAGAAAGGCCGCGTCGATAATGGCCGGGAAACCGGCGTCAAGCACGGCTTTGGCAAGTTCTTGAAGATACTGATAGGTTTTTAGGCTAGCTTCTTGGGTGTAGAGTCCTTTATCTATGCCGCTATCGGTTTGCGCAGTGGCGCGGTAGCCGAACAGCCGTTTGCGCTCTATGTCGGAGCGTATTTGGAATGCGCCGATTTTTTCGGCGAGTTGGCTAGCCATAGTGGATTTGCCTGAGCCTGAATAGCCGTGCGTGATGAACAAGACGGTTTGGCGAGGCTTGGTAAAGCGTTCGGCCAGATCGGCAAAAGTCGCGTATTCGCAAAGCGACTGCTTGGCAGCGGCGTTGTCACCCTGTTGCTGCGCCATGCGCAATAAGGCAACTTTAGCACGCACCAGCGCTCGATAAACCAAGTAATAACGCAATAAAGCCAATCCCTGATAATCGCCGGTGTGTTGCAAATAGCGATTAAGAAAGCGGTATGCATAGCGGTCATAACCAAAATGCAGCAGGTCGATAAACAAGAAAGCCACTTCGCTGATCACGTCAATCCAGCGCAGCATCGGATTGAATTCGATGCAATCGAACAGGGTGACCTTGCCGTTGATCAGCGTCATATTGCCCATATGCAAATCGCCGTGACATTCACGCACATAGCCTTGCTTTTTACGATGCTGCATCAACTCGGCTTGCTTATGTCCTTCGATATCGCCCCATTGCTGAATGCTTTGCAACTGCTGTTTTTGACTATCTGGAACCAATAACGGCCTGATATGCTCAAAATTTTCGGCAGACCAATGCTTGATGTTGGCGTTGTCGCCATAAGGGGAGTTTTCATCGGTCCGTTCAATTGTTTGATGAAAATCGGAAACAATCTCGGCAAGTTGGTCGATTTCAGATACGTTTAACTGATCGAGTTTGGCGAACTCGCTTAGCAACTGCCCTGAAGGAAAGCGGATCATTTTTACGGCATACTCGATGGCTACATCCGTTCCGCCCAGTTGAGGTCGATTCGGCGTTCCTGTTATCGGCACGACTTCAAGGTACAGCTCGGCGGCTAAACGCCGGTTCAGTCTTAGTTCTTCATTGCAGCAAAAGCGGCGTTTTTCCAGCGTGGAAAAATCCAGGAAACCGAAGTTAACCGGTTTTTTGATTTTGTAGGCGTATTGTTCGGTCAACAGCACCCAGGAGATATGGGTTTCAATGAGGCCGCAGGCATTAGCTTTAGATAATGCTTTGATAAGAGTGAGGCTTGAATCCGGCACTGTATTATTGCTCATGTTTATAAACTCCGACCGATTCGATGGTCAGATAGTATTACGTTCATGACATTGGGCGCAATGGGGAAAGGGCAACGGTAAAAAAGCGCCAAGGCCAAGTATTACATCGTTCCCATGCTCCGGCGCTCATCGTTATACACAAGTATCTGCGAGATGTCGTCATTCCGACAGTCCCTTACCTGGCGTTAGGCGAGACACATGCCGTTATGCAGACCTTCCAGGTTTTTAAAACCTGGAAGGTCTAACTTGCAACGTTCTGAACAGGCGGGACGTTTCGAATGGAACAACATGCCCCGTCCGGCTTGATTCGAAAGTTACCCGCCCCCTTCGGCTACGTTCAGGACAGGCATGGCGCTGGATAACTATTTCCGGGATGACGATTTTTGGGCAGAGTTGTGTATAACGATGAGCGCTCCTGAGTGGGAATGCATCGGCAACGCTTCAGCGTTGTTAGTCTACACAGCTGTTTTTATCGCCAGCGTCAAAATAAAATCGGTTTCTATCTCAAATTCCGCAACATCTTGAATGGCTTGCTGGACGCTTTCGTTGGCTCGCCAAGCAAAAGGCGTCATCTGTAACAAGGCGATTCTTTGCTGGGGATTCGGGGTGATTTTATAGCTGATGCGTTGCATGTCGATGCGCTCAAAGCCAAGCGGCAGTTCACTTTCCAACGCATGCTCTTTCACCTCGGCATAGATAAATTCTTTCAATTGCCATAGATGTCTCGGGCCCGGCGTCACGGTTAGCAAGAATCCCGACGGTTTCAGTACCCGTTTGAGCTCATCATCGTTTGACGGAGCAAATACCCTCAGCACAAAGTCGAAATACTGATCCGCATAAGGCAACCTGTTTGAGCTTGCGACTATAAAACGGGCGTTGGGCTGTTTTTTGGCGGCAGCAGCCACCGCAAATTTGGCAATATCGACGCCGTGCAACATCATAGGGTTGGTGCAAAAGGTTTCAATTGCCCGAGTGTAATAGCCTTCGCCACACCCCAGATCCAGCAGATGCCTGGGTTGGTTCGCATCAATCATCATCGCCACGGCTTTGGCCATCGGTTCATAATAACCGGCTTCCAAAAACTCGCGTCTGGCCTGCATCATTTGCTTGTTATCACCGGGTTCTGAGGAGCGTTTGAACTGTACCGGCAACAGATTTAAGTAACCTTCCTTTGCAAGATCAAAGTGATGGTTATTCCCACAAACGTAGCTTTTTTGATTTAACTGTAGCGGCACACCGCAAAGCGGACATACATAACAGGATGTTGACTGGTGAGGTTGATGCATGTAAACAGGAGAGGCTTTCCTCGGCTAGGCCGTGAAAAGTTTTTGATGGGGAACGGTGTTTTAAATGGAAGACAGGATCAACTTAAGTTAACCCTGTCCCAATTAAAGCCGGATCTAATGCTTAGATTGACTTGTAAAAGCCTAATGCTTTGTTTAATTCAGCAATAGCTTTTGGCTCATCTGCACTTTTACCGATTATTTGAGCTTTGATAAGACTGTCGAGTCCTTGTTTTACAGCAGCTTCATTGCCTACGATTTCATCGGAAGCGTAACGTGCTGCTTTTTCATGTCCATAAGCGGCATTGAAATCATGTTTGTTGATTTCAGCTATAGCTGCTTCAATGTGTGCAATAACTTCAGTGGCTTTTGCATCTTCAGCCAAGGCAACGGTGCTTGCACCTAAAGAAATAGCCATAGAGAAAGTGAGTACTGCTTGTTTGATTAAATTCATCATATACCTATGAGGTGTTTTGGTGTGATTTTCAGACACTGCCTGAAAATTAATGATCGAAAGGAAAAGTACCTTTCAATGTCTATCATATACGAATAACCGATTCCTTATATAACCAATTTTAAATTTAAAAATATGTTTCAGGCAAAAAGGGTAGGGTTATTTGACTTGTTGTGGTTCAGGTTGTTGTTTTTTATTGATTATCACTAAATTAATAGATGAAAAGCAAGTAGATTGCGGATTGTTATTTATCAGTTGGCATTCTTTAAATTTCCAAAACGGGTGCAAACGACAAAAAACTGAAAGGCGTCACTGCACTCAATCTACTGCTTAACTATTCGCTAACCTGAGCAATCCAGTCTTGCAGGTTGTAATAGTTGGTAATGCGGGCCACTTTGTTGTCGCGGATTTCAAAAAAGGCGCCGGCCGGAAGGCGGTATTTTTGGCCTTGTGCGGCAGGTAAGCCTTCGTCGGTTTTAATATATTCGCCCAATACTACAAATTCCGCCGCTGCGCGTTTGCCATCGGCTGTCGCCATGATGACCATATCGACCAGTTGCTCTTTGTAATTGTTGTTCATGCAGGCCATGAACTGGGTGAATGATTCTTTGCCGATTTCGCGTCTGCCTTGGTTGATGTCATGGATGACGTCATCAGTCAGCAGGCTAAGGAAGATATCCATGTCGCCACTGTTGAATGCGGCATAGTATTGTTCTATCAGGTTGATGCTATCTTGGTTCATAGTGATTTTGCGGTTAAGTTTAAAATAAAAAATAATTTAGCCGAGTAGGGCGTGCCGTGCGCGCCAACGAGAAGCGAAAAAGGGCGCGCACGGCACGCCCTACGCTAAGTAACGTTGATAAAATAAGTTATTCAACGTTACTTAATTTAAAAAAATAATATTGTGATATTTTATCAATCTTTTTCCCAATTATCCCGCAAGGTCACGGTACGGTTAAATACCAGCTTGCCATCAACGCTGTCTATCGCATCAAAGCAGAAATAACCGGTGCGTTCGAACTGGTAGCGGCTTTCCTGTTGCGGATTAGCCAAGCTGGCTTCTACTCTGCAATCGGTCAGGACTTCCAATGAATCGGGATTTAGGACATCGAGAAAGTTTTCTTCATTATCCGGGTTAGGCACGCTAAATAAGCGGTTATACAGGCGTAGTTCCGCCGGTTGCGAGTGTGGCTCGGAAACCCAATGGATTACGCCTTTGACTTTGCGGCCTTCCGGGTTTTTGCCTAGTGTGTCGGGGTCATAGCTGCAACGCAGTTCGGTGATGTTGCCGTCGGCATCTTTGATGATTTCGTTGCACTGGATAACATAAGAACCGCGCAAACGGACTTCGCCACCCTCTATCAAACGTTTGAATTTTGGCGGAGGCACTTCGGCAAAATCATCCTGTTCGATCAAAATGACTTTGGAAAATGGCACGATACGTTTGCCAAGCTCAGGTTTTTGCGGATGATTGCTGACTTCCAGTTGTTCAACTTGATCTTCCGGATAATTTTCGATGACCACGCGCAACGGCTGTAAAACCGCCATGGCTCTTAGTGCATTCTCGTTTAAATCTTCGCGGATGCAGTATTCCAGTACGCCCATTTCGATCCATGAGTTTTGTTTGGTCAGGCCTATGCGCTCGCAAAAATCGCGTATCGATTTAGGCGTAAAGCCTGCGCGGCGCAGACCGGCAATGGTCGGCATACGCGGATCGTCCCAACCGTTGACGTGTTTTTCCATGACCAACTGGTTGAGCTTGCGTTTGCTGACGATGGTGTATTCGAGCTGCAAGCGGGCAAATTCGATTTGTTGCGGATGACAGGGCGTTTTAACTTGGTCCAGCACCCAGTCGTAAAGCGGACGGTGATCTTCAAACTCCAGTGTACACAGCGAATGGGTGATGCCTTCCAGCGCGTCGGAAATACAGTGGGTGTAATCATACATCGGGTAGATACACCAGTCGTCGCCGGTGCGTTGGTGATGCACGCGGCGAATCCGGTACAGCGCAGGGTCGCGCATGTTGATGTTGGGAGATGCCATGTCGATTTTAGCGCGCAGCACATATTGGCCGTCGGCAAATTCCCCGGCGCGCATGCGTTTAAATAAATCGAGGTTTTCCGCTATCGAACGGCTACGGTCGGGGCTTTCTTTACCGGGTTCGGTCAAAGTGCCGCGATAAGCACGGATTTGTTCGGCGGATAAACTGTCAACATAGGCTTGACCTTGTTCGATCAATTGCACGGCATAGCTGTAGAGCTGTTCAAAATAATCCGACGCATGGCGTAATTCCGACCACTCAAAACCCAGCCACTGTACGTCGCGCATGATTGATTGCACATATTCGTCGCTTTCTTTTTCGGGATTGGTGTCGTCAAAACGCAGATTACAGCGGCCGTTGTTTTCAGCGGCGATACCAAAATTCAGGCAGATCGATTTCGCATGGCCGATATGCAGATAGCCGTTAGGTTCAGGAGGAAAGCGAGTGACAACTTTACCATTGTTTTTGTTGTCTTTAAGATCATTGGCGATGATCTGGCGGATAAAGTTTGACGTAGGTTGGTTATCGTTTGTGGACATTTTATATGTTAGGTGCGTTATTGAAGGGGATTTATATATCAAAGGCAGTAATTATACATTGAATGACCTCCATGGAGCTATTCGTCAGCCAAGATCTGTATCCGGTAAAAGCCCTGGCCGTCATTGCCTAAAACATCGGCCAGCCAAGGCAAAACTTGCTTCATTTCATCCGCTAGAGTCCATGGCGGATTGATCACAATCATGCCGCTGGCAGTCATGCCGTATTCATCGCTGTCCGCTTGTATGCCCAGTTCAAATAACTGCACGTTTCTGATGCCGGTTGCTTGTATGGCGCGTTCCAGCTCCTGATTGCGACTACGGTCGATTACCGGATACCAAAGCGCATAAGTGCCTGTGGCAAAGCGCTTGTGCATCGCGACCAGCGCTTCGACAACCTGCTGGTAATCGCTTTTGATTTCATAAGACGGATCAATCAAAATCAGCCCCCGGCGCTCGAGCGGTGGCAATAAGCTTAAGCAGCTTTTTAAACCATCGGCATGAAATACTTTGATACGCTTGTCTTTTTTGGCTTCGGCATTTAATAATTTTATTTCGGTGTTATGCAGTTCAAACAAGCACAAACGGTCTTTGTCGCGCAGCAACTGTTTGGTAATTAACGGCGAACCGGGATAGCGGGTTAATTTGCCAGTGCTGTTAAAGCGTTTGATAAGGCTGACATAGTGGGCAACGGATTGCGGTAAATCATTGCGCTGCCATAATTTGGCGATACCATTGTCAAATTCCCGGTTTTTTAATGCGTATTCACCGTCCAGTTCGTATTTTCCGGGGCCTGCATGGGTATCGATGCAACAGAAGGGCTTGTCTTTTTTTCTTAAGTATTCAAGGCCTTGTATCAGGATAATATGTTTTAAAACGTCGGCAAAATTGCCGGCATGAAAGGAGTGTCGGTAGCTAAGCATGATAAATTAATTTTTAGAGTACTTTGTCGAGTATGGTCATGCCTATTTCAAAAGCAATCAGCCAGATAATGATCCATTCGAGTATTGTTGAATGCCGATGTTTTTGCTCGTCTGCGAGCATTTCAAATAATTCGTGAATGGTTTCCAGCTTTTTTGACAATACGCCGGTCCGTTGAGCTATTTCCAGGTATTTTGCGGTGACGCCGTAAAAAGCCTCATATTCAGGGTATTCCCAAAAGAAATCAGGCGTATCCAGCAAGTCGTAATTCAGAATAATGTCGCTTTTGGTTAAAAACAGTTGTCCGCGAATTTTTGCGATTTTATTACGGCTGAGCCTGATTGTTCCGTTTTCAGCTAATGACTTGGGAATGTAGTTGGTATTGTTGATCGTTGTTATGGCATTGGTTTCAAAAGAGGCCAGCTTAATCGATTGCGCCATGCCTTGAGATAATGCAAATATCAGGATGGGATCGGAAGACTCGATTTCAATATGATCTTCAATAATCCGTGTGCTTGGGCAATCGAGAGCGAAAGTGAAGTTGTCTTCTTCTATGCTGGCCAACGGATTTTCTGCATGATCCAATAATAACTGATGCAGCTTAGCCTGCTGTTCCGAGCCGACATTCCAGTGCACAACAGCGCCATAACTAAAAATAATCGACCAGGATTGGTTGTCTTCAATCAGTAATGCGCCTTTAATAATTCTTATCAGCATTGAATCCGATAGCAGTTTTGCTAATGTACTGATATCGAAGCTTTGCGCCAAACAATAGGCTACACAGTGTTTAATGAGTTGATTTTCAGACATAGAGCGCTCTCGAAAATTAATATTCAGTGTAGCGATGGTTGCGAATTTTTGTTTTTACCTCTTTTATTGAGGAATTAATAGACTATTTTCAATAGCGCTCTGAATTAATACAGCTATTCTTGCTCAGCAATTTTTACCAGCCAGCCGTTTTCGCCATTACATTTTGGGTTTTTGGCATTGACCTTGATGTTGATTCTTGCGGCTGTGTTCGCCAATTCGGTGGGTAATTTTCCTTTTACCAGAAAAAAACCCTCTTTATTTTCCGTAGTCACTTCAACAGGGATTGCTTTTACAGTGACTTTTATTTGCTCGGGTTTTTCCACATTAAAAGCCCAAAAGGAGAATGCTGAACCCGGCGCGACGGTCGCTAAATTGGCGGGCAAAAATTTGTTTAGCTGCGGTTTTAAACAGCCGTTCTCGCTGCCGCCACCGCCGCTAGTACCACCGCCGTGTCCGCTATGATGTTCCGATGCATAGCCTGCGCTAACATTAAAGCAAGAAATCATAAAAAAGATGGCTAGTAGTCTTGGTATCTTCATTGGTTTACCTTTGTAATTATTATGTTGTCGTGGTCAGTATCGGGCGAATTTTTGTTACGCATTTAAAATGCGGCTAAAGCTGGAAAGTCTCCAGGCTAAATCGCCATTACACGACTAATTATATTCATAAATAACGTTTCATCATAAAACATTGGAATAGTCCTGTTCCAGTTGCCGAAAATTCATTGACGACATGAAGCGGCTGAAACTTAGCCAGGACGAAAGTCCCATCAGGTCTTTGAATTGCGGCGGTAGAAAGCGCGGCGCTATCACTGTGCCTTCTTCAACAAGATCAACCAACACTTTCATATCCTCAATCATGGTCTTACCGCAAAACAGCAGCGGGATACGGTCAGGCTTGCCTTTATTAACCGCTAGACGCATGAAATTATAAGTTAGCACGAAGCCTTTAATATAAGTCAGGTCTTTGGTAAACGGCATGCCGTCAGAGCTGCTCCCTCTAAAAACGCGGCTGCTTAGCGTATAGCTTTCCTCGTTATCCAATCCCTTGTCTTTAAAGAAATTAAATATCTCTACAAAGTCAGCGCCTTCCTCGGCCAGCGTAATCGCACGCACCCGGTTGATCAGGCGCATCAGCCGGTTCGGCGTGGAGCTGAAAGTCAATATTTCCATCAAAACCGCCAAGCCTTCCTGAGTGACGGTTGCTGACGGCGGCCCTTTGCCGAGAAAAGTGCAATAAGGCTGGGCCAAGCCGTTCAGGGTAGTGCCCAAATGCACCCATATTTCGTGAACTTCAAGCACACGCAGATCGCGCATGTTGAATAATGCATCGGCGCGCAATTTGATGTAATCGGTGCCGGCAGCTGCGTCGGCGACGATACCATCGCTGAGCATGGCGCGTAGGCCTTCACCAGGAAGCACGGCTTGAATTTTTTCGTTTAAGATGGCTACGGCATCTTTCGCATTAATGGTTTTAGGTTCTTCGACCAGAAAATCCAGTTTCAGCAGTTGCGACAGAGTTGCTTCCATCATGCTGCCCAGATTGGCAATGGTCGGGTCGCCAACATGGAAAACGTCCTGGGATGAGCCGTATAGTTCTTGGGAAATATTGGAGAATGTCGGTTTTCCTCTGGCCTCCAGCATACGTACTACGTCCAGGTATTCTTTGCAAATTCGGCGCATGATCACGCTGAGCGGATTAAGTTGGCCTAACTTGCGCATTAAATCTCGTTCAATTTGGTAAAACTCATGTTTCTTTTCGTTAGGGTCAAAACCTAGCGGGCGTTTTTGGTAATAATCCGGCGTAACGATCGGCGGATTTTTGCAGTTACCCTCAAAAAAAGCCTGCTTGATTTGATCATCCCATTTTATGGCGTCGAGTATGCGGATTGGCTGCTGCGCCTTGACAATCCTATCCGATAGCGCTTTCACTTCAGTCAGATATGCGGAGGGTTTAATGGCTTTTTTGCGCATGTGTTGTGTGTGTCGTCCAGTGTTTAAAAGGGATATCGGTTAGCCGTATCAGCAGTGAAACCATGCCCAGTATAGCAACAGATTGATAAACCCCAAGAAAATCCAATCAAGGCAAGCTCAAAAATATCCATAGTCTTAGGGCATAAAGAGCTTGCTAATTTCTTGCCGGCCGATACCGACATTAAATAAGTCAATATGGGTTAATTTACAATTTCGTTTTAAGTAAGCGCTTAATAGTTCACACATTCAGTCCAAAGAAATATTTTGTATGGAATGGTTGAGGTTAATTAAGACTAATTTAAGACTAAATGATGAGAATAATGGCACCCGTCTTTATTAATACATCCTAAAGCATGAACGCGAGTACAACCGACATGAATGAAAGTGACATTATTTCATCACGACGCAAGTTTTTAAAAAATATGGCTTATGGTTCCTTGTTGATGGTGGGAGGGATCAGTAGCGCAAACGCTAAAGCCAAACATATAGCCACGCATACAGTGCTTGCGCCGCACTCGTCTAACCACAAAACACGTGTCCATGACATGCTGCACCAGCATCATTATCAGCATCTGTCTTCATATAAGCCTTCACCCTATTTAAATACCCATAGCGTATTTGATCGGAACTCGCCTTCGCATAAGGTCTTGGCCTTTCATAACACTCATACCGGCGATCAGTTAAAGCTGACTTATTTTGAGCAAGGCCGTTATATCAAAGACGCACTTCACGAAATTAATCATTTGTTTCGCGATTACCATGACGGTAGCGTCCATCCTATCGATCCTGCATTGCTGGATCAGTTATATGATTTAAAACATACTCTCGAAGTCAGAAAGCCGTTTCATATCGTCTCCGGTTATCGGTCACCCGCTACCAATGCCGATTTACGCAAACACAGTGACGGCGTCGCCAAGAACAGTCTGCACATGGAGGGCAGGGCGATTGATATTCGCATTGAGGGTTTAGATACCAGAAGGATCAGGAATGCAGCGCTAGCCATGCGACGTGGCGGCGTCGGTTATTACGGAAGATCCGATTTTGTGCATTTGGATACCGGTAGTGTAAGAGACTGGGTCGGTTAGGCCCAAGCTTCACATCAATTTAGGATACAAAGCTGCATGGTCTCGGCAACGGTTTCATGCGATGTTCCTTATTTCTTGCCAGCAAGAAAAAATCGTCTATTTGATTAGAGTTTCCTGCGTAGTATTAACACCGATAAAAAGCGACTGATCGGACAGGTCGTCCGGTTTGCTCAGGGCTTGGGTTAGCACAGCGTCATGACCATAAATATCGGGATAAAACTCTAAATTATCATTTTGGTCAAAAGAAGCTGTGATATAGAAAAACAACACCGGTATCGGCTTTTTCAAAATGACTCGCTGAGTTTTTGGCGTATTCATGGCGATTTGAATAGTCTCAGGATTCCAGTCGTCCTGATTTTTAAGCGCAAACTCCGCCAATTTTTGAGGGTTTGCAACCCGCACGCAGCCATGGCTAAAATCTCTGCGCGATCTGCTAAACAAAGCATTTGCCGGAGTATCATGCATATATACGTCATCTTTATTAGGGAAAATAAACTTCACCTTGCCCAAGGCATTCTTTCCTCCGGGCCGTTGCCTGATTCTTAACTTGCCTTCTTTAAGCAGGTACAGTGCTTCTCCGTTAAGCGCTGCCGGTTTTTCTCCGTCGCGAAAAACAGAGACCACTTCCATGTTTTCCTTATCAAGATAATCTTTGTTTTGAATCAGCTTGGGCAATATTTCTTTTTTTATGATGCTGTAAGGCACATTCCAGTAAGGCATGAAATCGATAAAATGCATTTCCGCCATCAACACAGGGGTTTGGGTTTTTAGCGCATTGCCGACAACGACTCTCATATTAATTACTTCGGCTTCGGCCTGATCGCTTCCATCGGTCGCCGATAATTGAAAGGCGGGAATATTGACGATAATTGATGTTCCGGCATTTTGTTCAGGTAACCAGCGCAGTCTTTCCATCGCTAATTCAATTTGGGTTACACGCTCGCTTAAAGGCACATTAAGTGCGGCCACAGAGCTTGGTCCGATATTTCCGTCGGCAGTCAACCCATGCTGTTTTTGAAACTTTTTAACTCCGGTAGCAATAGCGTCGGTATATAGAGGAAACTTTTCCGTGTTATTGACGGTCTTGTCTTCAGGCAGATCGCCTACAGTGATTAAGAATCGGCGTAGTTCGGCAATCTGCGGATGAGGTTCGCCTGGGTGTAGGGTCTTCTGAATGGCCAGCTTAAAAAACGGCGCATTCGCAGCAAGCTGACGGTAATTAGCCAATGCTTGTTTTAATTTTTGATATTGTTTTAACTTAGGCTCAACCGAAAGCGGCAATTCAGCCAAGGTATTTTGTGTCAGACTGTTTTTAACCAACAAAGGCAAGTCGATCAGCTTTTTTTCTCTTAATTTTAAGTTAAAATTTATGCCCTGCGGGTTTACCCGGCCATAATGCAAATCATGCATAAAACGCAGAATCGATATGCTGAGCGCCGTATCGTATAGCGCCAATTCTTTGTATGAATCAGGCTTGAGCTTTAATGCAGGTTCAAGTTTTTGTCTTAGTGTTTCAGTATCGTAATTTTTAGGATTCAAGCCGTGCACAGCTGCGTTCGACAATAGGTCAAGCGCGGCGGTGATGTTTTTCGCCGAATCATTGTTGCCCAACCACAGCAATTGGTGGTTCGACATCTTATAGAGCGACTCAAGATCGTCGATACGGTTCGGAAAATTCGACAGCATCAGGTAAGGGTGCTGTTTTGCCGTAATAATGGCGGTAATTTCCTGAGCTGCGCCGGGTTCCTGATTGGCGATTTCCTCGGCGAGCAGCGCCGGCATGAGGAGCCCCAGGAAAAGAAATATTAGCAATCGGGAAACGGAGTGTTGTATGTGTTTTTTCAATTTATTTCTTCGCGAATGTTCGTGATGTCAAGCATGATGATTAGGCGTTACGACAAACCTATTTTAAGTAGGATAATCAGTTTTTTACCGGGCAACTTGGCGATAGGATGATTTTAACATTAACTACATCGTTCGAGGAAATTTGACGATTGCATCAGGTGCAGGAGGTCGAATCACGTCAGGAACAGTGATCGAGAGTAATATTGCTGCATTACTCTATTCCACATTATCCATGGATACCAAAGTGGATAAATGAGCGCAAACCGAAGGTGGTCATCAGTATGGCGCATCGTATATTAAGTTTTAATTAACTATAAGGCATTACAATGACAAGTCTCACTTTTTTAGGTGCAACAGGGCAAGTTACCGGTTCTTGTTATTTATTGGAAACCGACTCCAGCCGCATACTGCTTGATTGCGGACTGTTTCAAGGTTCAACGGAAACCGAAAAACAAAATGAAGCCGACTTTCCCTTTGATCCGGCCGGCATTGATGCCGTGGTTTTGTCCCATGCTCATCTCGACCACTGCGGACGCTTGCCCAAGCTGATTAGAGGCGGCTTCAAAGGCTCTGTGTTTTTGACTGAGGCCAGTTTTCCGCTGCTGGAATTGATGCTGATGGATGCCGCCCATCTCCAATTAAGGGATACCGAATGGGAAAACAAGCGTCGGGAACGCGCCGGTAAACCGCTGATTGAACCTTTATATACAGAAGCGGATGTAAAGGCATTGCTGGCGTTGCGTCAGCCGGTAGCCTATGGCGTGGAAAGGCAAATACGTCCCGAGCTTAGCGTTTCTTTTCATGAGGCAGGGCATATACTCGGTTCATCCATCGTGCGTTTGCGTATCAAAGATAAAGATCAAACTAAAACACTGGTTTTTTCCGGTGATTTGGGTAACCCGAATTCGCCGTTACTGCGCGATCCAGCTGTTTTAACCGAAGCCGATGTATTGTTACTTGAATCCACTTACGGCGACCGCGACCACAAGCCGCTGGAAAATACCCTGGATGAATTGCGCGAAGCATTAGCGGAAGCCGCGGAGAGCGGCGGCAATGTCATTATTCCGGCTTTTGCGGTAGGCAGAACCCAGGATTTGATTTACTGGTTGGGTAAAATTCAGCGCCAGGGCGGACTACCGCAACAGCAGATTTATCTGGATAGCCCGATGGCTATCAGCGCCAGCAATATCTACGCTCAGAATGTACATTTATTCAATATCGACGATCCCGAATTCACCAAAGTTGCGCCCGGCGGTTGGCAAGCCTGGTTGCCGGGGCTGATCTATTCAGAGACAGCCGAAGAATCTATGGCTGTTAACCGCATAACCGGCGGCGTCATTATTATTGCCGGCAGCGGCATGTGTACCGGCGGACGCATCCGTCACCATCTCAAATACAACTTGTGGCGGCGTAACGCGCATATCATCATCGCAGGCTTTCAGGCCGAAGGCACATTAGGGCGAGCCATTGTTGAAGGTAAAAAGTCGCATTTGAAAATTCTGGGTGCTGAAGTCAATGTAGCGGCCAAGGTACATACCTTGGGCGCGTTAAGCGCTCACGCCGATCAAAGTCAGCTGCTGCAATGGGCGGGACATTTTAAAGAACCCAAGCCCAGACTTTACCTGATTCATGGCGAAAAAGCGGCTACGCTATCGTTACAGACCTGTTTGAAGCGTGTTGGGTGGAGTCCGAATATTCCTTGGATAGGGGAAAAGATTGTTATTTAACTATCGTGTTTGTTTTTAGGTCAGGCGTAAAAAGCCTGACATCTCTTTACTCAACATTTATCCAAAAGAACCCAATATGGCCGGAACCAGCCTTTTAGTTTTACTTGATGATATCGCCTCAGTCCTGGACGACGTGGCCTTGATGACCAAGGTTGCAGCGAAGCAAACTGCCGGGGTTTTGGGCGATGATTTGGCGCTGAATGCCGAACAGGTATCCGGTGTCCGTGCCGATCGAGAACTGCCGGTGGTGTGGGCGGTGGCGAAAGGCTCATTAAAAAACAAACTGATCTTAGTGCCGACGGCGCTGGCAATCACTTGGTTGGCATCTTGGCTGATCATGCCGTTGCTAATGCTGGGCGGCGCTTATCTGTGTTTCGAGGGTTTTGAAAAACTGGCGCACCCGTTGCTGCATACGCATGCTGAAGATGAAGCCCATCGTGCCGAACTGGCTAAGGCCGCAGCCAATCCCGAGATTAATCTGGTGGAGTTTGAACGGAACAAGATCAAGGGGGCCGTTCGCACCGACTTTGTGCTGTCGGCAGAAATTATCGTCATCACGCTGGGCGCAGTGGCAACTGCGGCTTTTGCAACCAAAGTGGCCGTGGTTTCCTGCATTGCGCTGATTATGACAGCGGGCGTATACGGCCTGGTGGGAGTTATAGTGAAACTGGATGATGCAGGACTTTATCTGTGCCAAAAGCCGGGTCTGGGACTATGGACGAAAATCCAGCATAAAGTGGGTCGAGTTTTTTTGCACAGCGCGCCTTACCTGATGAAGATGCTGGCGATTGTCGGCACTGCGGCGATGTTTATGGTCGGTGGAGGCATTTTGATTCACGGCATTCCTGTAGCGCACCACTTTATCGAGCAACTTGCACAGAGCGTCAACATCGTGCCCAGCATCGGCGGTATACTGGAAGTGCTGGCTTCTTCATTGCTCAATGCATTGGCAGGTATCGTTTCCGGCGGGTTTGTGCTGGCTGGTGTGACCATAACGGGGCGAGTTTATAATCGATTCAAGCATTAGCATCTCAACTGTATTGACCTTGCTAAGGAGTGAACTATGAATGATAAAGAACGAGTTGCCATACATGCGGCCAACCAAGTAAAAGACGGGATGCTGGTTGGGCTCGGCACCGGCTCGACTGCGAATTATTTCATTGAGGAGCTGGCGCAACGCAGCCGCGAACAGGGGTTTAAAGTGACCACCGTCGCCAGCTCGGTTGTGAGTGCGATCAAGGCGCAACAGCTCGGCTTGCCTGTGTTGGGTTTCGAACAGGTCAGCCACATTGATCTTTATGTCGATGGCGCTGATGAGGTGTCGCCGGACTTAACTTTGCTTAAAGGCCAAGGAGCTGATTTGGTGCGCGAAAAACTGCTGGCAACGGCCAGTGAACAGTTTTTAGTGCTGGTTGAACCGAGCAAATTGGTTGAGCAGATCGGCCAAAATTTTTCGATCCCCAT
This sequence comes from Methylobacter sp., assembly GCA_036561025.1. Classification (GTDB taxonomy): domain Bacteria; phylum Pseudomonadota; class Gammaproteobacteria; order Methylococcales; family Methylomonadaceae; genus Methylobacter_A. Next base: position 164,882 of record DATBQB010000028.1, read on the forward strand.
TGAAGTGATGCCGTTTGCTTGGCAACTGGTTAAAAAACAGCTGGAAGCGAGCGGTGGGCACGGCGATTTACGCCAAAATGCCAATAAAAACGGTTATGCGGTAAGTTCTTACGGCAGTTTGATTTTGGATATGAGCTTTGATGAACATATCGATGCTAAAACACTTAACGATATTTTAAATGGCATTCCCGGCATTGTTGAGCATGGTATTTTTTATGGGCTGGCAACGACGGTTTTGGTCGGTGTTGATGGGCAAGTGCAAGAGCGGCAAGAATGTAGTCCGAACGCTACGGCATGAGAAGTTAAAAGCTTTGCATCGTTCCCACGCTCTCCGGCGTGGGAATGCAGTTTTAGACGCTCCAGCGTCGCCTTTACCACGATCAATATCTATCAGTCCAGCCCAATCAGACATAATTACCGGCGTTCGAATAACGCCAATGCTCAGGCAAGCTCACATGGCCGCGTTTCACAGGATTAGCATGGATGTAATCTAATTTCTCCCGCATCATTGCCTCGTTAAATACCAGCTCAGCATGAATGCCTTCTTGTCATAATGGCTCTTTTAGCGCTCCGGGGAGTCGCTATTTTTGCGAAAGCTTTTATGGGCGTCCCTGCCCAACAAGCGGCAAAAACTACGCGACCGCTTATGCCTGCGGCGGCCCCAGCCGTCCTGCTTCTTTCGTTGGATACCCAACAAGGGGTATCCAACATCATTCTCGCAATGACTCGACGCGATGTCGGGAAAGCCTGCATTTTCACTACGCAAAAAGCGCTTCGTGAAAACACATGCGCTATCGCTTCTGGGGACTACTCGACTCCTGTCTCGCAGCGGAGGTTCAGTTGAACGGGACGCTGGAGCGTCCCGGCCTGCATTCCCACGCCGGAGCGTGGGAACGATATGAATGGTAGAGCGTAGCGAAACCAATCAGTTCTTGCTCGAGCATAGTCGAAAGGCCACGGGCGAACGGTTAAGCTTCAATTAATGTGATTGAGCTTAAATGAGTAATATTGAACTTAATAATTGGTGGCTAAAAAACGCCTTTTTAATCACACTCTTCCCAAGCTTCCTGCTTCGGAACCGGCAAAAACAGTTTACAATATCACCGTGTATTCATTTTTAGCAGTACCTTAAATAATCTATGAAAATCATTTATTTCCCTGCCGCTCAATCGAAGATTCATTCGCTGCTGTTTTTATTTCTTATCATTGCCTTGGGTTCAACCGGGGCGTGGGCTAAAAATTCCGCACCGGATTCAGCACAGAAAAGCGCAATATTTGAAATCAATAAAGACACGCTCGAGGCCAAAATCGAGGCTATCAATACTCGGGAAGGTATTGATGAGGCGACGAAATCCAAATTGCTCTCCATTTATCAGGCGGCGGAAGATAATTTGAGCAACACTGAAAGGTTTAAAGCGCAGACCGCCGACTTTAAGGCTGCTATCAAACAAGCGCCGGAGCAAACCAAAAAACTGCAAAAAGAACTTGATCAGGCTTTGCTGAAAGTATCCAAGCAAAAACTGGAAGATTTTAATCGAATACCGGTAGAAGAGCTTGAGCAGCGGCTTATTCTTGAAAAAGGGAAAATCAGTAATTTGGACGAGCAGCTCAAAAAAATCGAAAGCGATCTGACTCTGCAAAATAGCCGTCCGCAGTTGATACGCGAAGAAACGGTAGCGGCACGGCAAGACCTTGAAGCGGCGCAAAAGAAACTGGAAGCTCCCATCAGTAAAGCGGATAAAAAACTGGAATTCGAAGCCAGGCAGGCACAGCTGAAAACGTTGATTGATTCGCGGACTGCCGAGTTGAAAATGCTCGACGTTGAAGCGATCAGCAATCCTGCCAGGGTCGAGTTGCTTAAAACCCAGTTTCAGTTGCTGGATATACAAAAGGCGACGTTAAACCCGGTTGTTACGGCAATCGAGAACCTGACTTTAGATCTGCGCCAGCAGGAAGCAAAGCAAATGGAGGATGCACTCAGCCAAGCGGAAAAAGCCGTTTCCGGCAAGCATCCGCTCATTCAGGAAAGTACTAGGGAGAATATTCAATACAGCCGCGATTTGCAGGATATTACCGCAAAGATTGAACAATACACCGAACAAAAAACCAAGGTTGAAGCCCAAGCCGGCGAAATTGAAACCGACTTTAAAAGCGCCGAAAAGAAAATCAGTTTGGCGGGTTTAAGTCCGGCGCTGGGCAAAATCCTGCGTGAGCAGCGGCGCGGTTTATCGATTCAGGATGAGATTAAGCAGCAATCCCAGACCATTCAGGGCGAAACCGCGGTGACCAGCCTTGCGCAATTCAAGGTCGAAGACAAACTGAAACAACTGATGGATGTTGACTCCCGTCTAAAAGGCATGATGAGTCAGCAGGTCGATCAAGCCTTGCCTGTCGATCAGCGCATGATGATACAGGCTGAGTTGCGGGTATTGCTGAACAATCAGAAAGAGTTACTGAACAAGCTCAATGTCGCTTATACAACGTATCTGCGCACGTTGGGCGACTTTGATTTTGCCAGGCAACAAATGAGCGCTGAAGCCGTTAAGTTCGCTACCTATCTTGACGAGCGTTTGCTGTGGGTGCCCAGTTCAGAGCCGATCAATTTGGGTTATATAGCCGATTTATATCATTCTACGCAATGGTTGTTGTCACCGTTTAACTGGATGGCAGTGATTAAAGATGCTGTTAGGCTGGCTTTGCATCATCTGTTTTTAACCCTGGTTGCGGTATTGTGTTTTGCCGGCTTGCAGCGGGGCAGAAATCGGGCAAAAGTGGAGTTAACGGCTATCTCCGGCAAAACGGATAATTTTTATTGCACCTTAAGAGCCTTGGCCTATAACTTAATATTAGTGTTGCCGCTGCCGTTAATTCTCAGCTACTTAGGCTGGTTTTTGAGTAGCAGCATTCAGGTTGACGATTTCACTAAAGCCATCGGCACAGGCTTGAAGGATTGTGCATTGCCGCTGTTCTTACTACAGTTTTTTTATCGCCTGTTTGCAGCCGATGGCATAGCGCGTAAGCATTTTCAATGGCAAAAAACGTCAGTCAGTCTTTTGCGTGCTCAGGTTGCCTGGATACGTTTTATTGTAGTGCCGGGTGTATTTATTATCGGCAGTACCAGTGCATCAAAATTTTCGGCGCACAGCGACAGCATTGGCCGTTTGGCGTTGATTATCGTCATGATTGCCATGGCCGTGTTTACGGGCCGGGTGCTAAAACCTTCGACCGGGTTATTGCGGGATTATATCAACAAAAATTTTGAGGGCTGGATAGCTAAGCTGCGTTACGTCTGGTATTCGGCCGCAATCGGCATACCGTTGGTGATCATCGGTTTTGCTGTTGCCGGTTATTATTTGAGCGCACTGGAGTTGCAGCAAAAACTAATTATTACCCTGCGGCTGATATTTTTAACCATCATCATTCATGCGCTGGTGTTCCGCTGGCTGACGCTGGTTAACCGGCAGCTGGCTATCACAAACGCCAAGCAAAAACGCAAAATTGCGGCGGTCCCCGAGAAGCATTTGGCCGGATCGGAAGACCCGGTGTTGCCGGTCGACGAGCAGCAAATCGATATTCCTAAAATAAACGCACAAACCATAAAGCTGCTGAATGTCTTTATCGGTTTTACGCTGGTAATCGGTTTTTTGATGATTTGGAAAAACATCCTGCCTGCTTTTTCATTTCTGGATCGCATTGTACTTTGGCAACATCTGGTCAATGTCGATGGCCAGGAAAGCTATCAGCCGATAACCCTGACCAATCTGATACTGGCCGGGCTATATGTTTTTATTGCGGTGGTTGCGGTACGAAATTTTTCAGGTGTAATGGAATTATTGGTATTCAGGCGCTTATCGATAGAGACGGGCGGCCGATATGCGGTTAACCAGCTGGCTAAATATGTACTATTTTCGATAGGCTTTATCAGCGTCGCAAACGAGCTGGGCGGCAGTTGGTCTCAGGTGCAGTGGCTGGTGGCGGCACTCAGCGTCGGGTTGGGTTTCGGCTTGCAGGAAATTTTCGCCAATATGGTATCCGGCATTATCCTGCTGTTTGAGCGTCCGATACGGGTGGGCGATACGGTCACCATCGGTACGGTCACCGGCAAAGTCAGCCGTATCCAGATGCGCGCCACCACGCTGGTAGACATGGATCAAAAAGACCTGATTGTGCCGAATAAAACCTTTATCACCAGCCAACTTATCAACTGGACTTTAAGCGATGCAATAACCCGCGTGGTGATTCCTGTGGGCATCGCTTACGGTTCCGATGTCGAGCTGGCGCATAAAGTCATGATCGATACAGTTAGGTCAATGCCGTTAGTGCTTGCCGAGCCTGAGCCAAGCGTAGTGCTGGTCGGATTTGGCGATAGCGCGTTGAATTTTTCTATTCGAATTTTTGTCAGCGAGCTGTCAAACCGATTGCCGGTTACGCACGAGTTACACATTCAGCTTGAAAAAGCCCTGCGTGAGCATAAGATAGAAATTCCTTTTCCCCAGCGGGACATTCACGTTCGATCTGTTGCGCATGAGCACGATGAGGTAAATCATGGCGTGCCGCAAATTCATGCCGGGTAAGAGGAACTGGCATAATCGGCGTGCAGCGGTTTTCATACATCCTGAAAGCCTGCATTCAAAAGTATTTCTTGGTTGAACTGTTGTTATTCGCCAGACGTAGACGAGCCCATCCATGCGTATCCTGATTGTCGAAGACGAAAAGAAAACCGCCGCCTATTTGCAAAAAGGCCTGGCCGAGCAAGGCTTTGTCGTCGATGTCGGCATTGATGGCGAAGAGGGCTTACAGCTCGCCACGACGGTCGAGTACGACCTGATCATTCTCGATGTCATGGTGCCGTTGCGCGATGGCTGGTCTGTGCTTAAGGAGCTTCGGCGTAGCGGCAAGCAAACCCCGGTACTGTTTCTCACTGCACGAGATTCTATCGACGACCGGGTGAAAGGTTTGGAGCTGGGCGCCGACGATTACCTGGTCAAACCTTTCGCTTTCGTCGAATTACTGGCGCGTATCCGCTCCATCCTCCGGCGCGGCCCCGCGCGACAGGCGGAACATTTGACTTTAGCCGATCTTACGCTCGATCCTGTTCGGCACAAGGCATTTCGTAACGGCCAGCGGCTGGACTTATCGCCCAAAGAGTTCGCCTTGCTGTCGCTGTTTTTGCAACGGCCTGAGGAAGTGCTGTCGCGAACGCTGATCGCCGAGCAGGTTTGGGATGTCCATTTCGATAGCGACACCAATATTGTAGACGTGGCGGTGCGCCGCTTGCGACAGAAAATCGACGACCCGTTTCCGCAAAAACTGCTGCACACCGTTCGAGGAGTCGGCTATGTCCTCGAAGAACGCTAAACCCTGGTCAATTACAGCTCGGCTGACGCTGCTTTACGTCGTCTCGGCATCGGTGATCCTGTTGTCGATAGGCTGGTATCTGCATCAGACGCTGGCGGAAACCCTGGAGCAGGGCAACAGGCAATTTCTATTAAAAGAAATCCAGTTGTTGCGCACCGTGCTGCAGGAACAGCCGCCCAACCTGGAACGGCTGGCGGATGAACAAAGCGAAGGCATCGACTTGCCCGTCAATCGTTATTACTCAAGAATCCTGGATCAAAGCGGACACAGCCTGATCGAAACGCCGGGTATGGAAGCTTTGCCGACGGCAATGCAGTTTCCGGAGCTTACTGACGATACGACGGTGCGGAAAATTGCGGACGGGCGAACCTTAATGTTGATGACGGCGCCAAGCAAAACCACGCCGCAGCAAACCATTCAAATTGCGCTCGACGTCTCCAGCGAAGCCGAACTCCTTGCCAAATACCGGCACAATCTTATTGGCGCGCTGTTTTTCGGTCTGTTGTTTTCAACCTTGGCCGCCGTTGTTGTTGCGCGGCGCGGCCTAAGCCCTGTTGCCGAAATGACGCGGCATATAGAAGGCATCACCGCCGCTCAGCTGGGTGAACGGCTGGACCCGGCCACCGCTCCTAAAGAACTCTCCAATTTGGCATCCGCCTTTAACGCGATGGTATTACGGCTGGCTAAATCCTTCGCCCAGCTCAACCAGTTTTCCGCTGATCTGGCACACGAACTGCGCACGCCGATTAACAACCTGATGGGGGCAACCGAAGTCGCCTTGTCCAGACCGCGAAACGCCGACGAGTACCGTGAGATTCTCGAATCCAACCTGGAAGAATACCGGCGCTTGTCGCGAACGGTTGAAATCCTGCTGTTTTTAGCCAGGGCCGAAAACACCGGGATTCCGTTGCGCACGGTTCGCCTGAACGGCAGGGAGGAATTGGAAGCGGTTTGCAGTTACCATGAAGCCATGGCTGAGGAGAAAGGCATTCGTTTGGTCTGCGACGGCCAGGGATTTCTTTATGCCGATGCCCAGCTGTTTAAGCGAGTGCTCAGCAACCTGTTGCTTAACGCGCTTCAGCATACCCCGAACGGAGGAGAAATCCGCTTATCATTGGCTTCGGCTGACGACGGCTCGGCCAGCGTCAGAGTGCAAGACACCGGTTGCGGCATTGCGGCGGAATGCCTGCCTAAATTATTCGACCGGTTTTACCGTGTCGACCCCGCACGTTCGGCCGAAGGCACGGGCCTGGGGCTTGCCATCGTCAAATCCATCATGGAACTGCATGGCGGATCGGTGGTTATTCATAGCGAACCCGGACAGGGTGCTGTGGTTACGTTGCACTTCGCCGCCAAATAAAGCCAATTCTTTACGATTGGGGGGGATGTCGTATTTGTTTGCGTGAGCTGTCGCCTTGGCTTACACTCTAGTCTCTTATAACAATTAAGATAAATTTAATTCAATAGGGTTATACGACATGTCGCTTGGGTTATTGGACAATATGATGCCGTATATATTACGTTAGGAGCAAAATATGGGATTAATAGACAAATTTTTTGGTAGCAAAAAGACAATAACATCTGTCTTGATAAACACGCAGAATAACATTTTCAAGCATTATGGCGTTCATCAGCCTACCGATGCTCAGAAAATGAAGGCATCTGTTTATCTTTGCATATCTGGAATGGCTATCATAAATCATCTCGGTGGAGGTAGGCTCCGAAATGAAATTGATGCACTCGTAAATGAAACCAGAGAATTGACAAAGCCTTTGAATATGCGAGTCGATGAATTATCCAATAACAACGAGCAATTAGAGAAAATTCTTGCTGATTTTCCTGCAGAGGCGCAAGTGACTAGTGCCACTAGAGTGAACGGCTTGGCAGCTTTCGAGGCACTCTACTTTTCAATGGTTGAAGAGTTAATGAGTGATATTCTAGCCCATACCGGAGGCCCAATGGGCGCTCCTGGATATGCTTCTATAGTAGTAGCAGACGGTATTTTTGGTGAGGGTAAGTCAAAAGAACACTTCATGGAAATATCGATGGAGCTTTTAAATTTTACAAAGGAACTTGCTGAAGTTATATGAAGCCGCGTAGCCGGGTAGGGGGCGCATCGCGCCCCATTCCTCAATCGTACTGGGGGGTTAATAACGGAAACGGATTGTCCATTACAATGTTTAAAATAACCCGACCATTTGGGCATTTGTAAATGGGGCGCGATGCGCCCCCTACATGGGATTTGTTTTATGAAATTACATCGGATAGGCTGAACCATGTCGAATTACCGGCGCTGTTACGTTCCTGGCGGATCGTACTTTTTCACCGTGGTGACGGAACGGCGGGCGAAAATCTTGGGTAACGATCTGACCAGGGATTTATTACGGGCGGCTTTTCTGGACTGTTTACAACGCTGGCCGCCGTTTCGGGTGGATGCGATGGTGATGGTGCATGATCACCTACACGCCATCTGGACAATGCCTCCGGGTGATGCGGCGTATCCAAAACGCTGGGGCGCGATTAAAAAACATTTCACTGAATCCTGGCTTGCGCTGGGCGGCGCGGAAAAACCCCGCTCGCCGTCCCGCATCGCACATCGTCGACGGGGTGTTTGGCAGCGTTATTATGCTGAGCATACTTTGCGGGATGAACGCGATTACCAACGGCATTTCGACTACATTCATTACAATCCGGTAAAACATGGCTTGGTGGAAAGCCCTCGCGATTGGCCTTATTCGACCTTTCACCGCTGGGTAAAACTTGGCGCGTATCATCCTGATTGGGGCTGTTCTTTAGACGGCAGCTTGGATTTTTCGGACATAAATTCGACCTCGGGCGATTAAAAATTCGGTTAAAGAGCACACCGCGCCCCATTGCTCCTTTTCAATTCTGACAACATTGTAATCTTCCCGTCATTCTACTGTTGGGAACGGTCTGCTAATATTCCCGGCATGCAAAGACTCTTCTACCTGACATTTCTAAGCCTCACGCTGGCCGCTTGCGCTAATTTCGAGGATAAGCCGCTAAACGCCGCCGACTCGGCAACGCGCATCGAAGCACGCACGCTGTCCAATACCGGGCTGCGGGATTTTATCGATAGCGTGATCGGCAACAAAAGCGGGCGGCTGTCCGAAGCCTGGGATATTGATCGGCTAACGTTGGCGGCGATTTATTACCATCCCGACCTTGCACTCGCTCGTACCCAGGCCGAATCAATGGATGCCGCCGCCATTACCGCAGCTCAACGGCCTAATCCCAATATCAATATTTCACCAACTTGGATCAGCAACTTGGTGACGACGGTAGCCCCGTGGATTATCGCCAGCTACGTCAGTATTCCAATCGAAACCGCCGGTAAGCGCGGTTTTCGTATCGACAAATCCGAGCATTTGATCGATGCGGCGCGCTTGCGGATAGCGGATACCGCGTGGCTAATCCGCGGGCGCTTGCGTCTGGCGATGCTGGAAGTTTACGCGGCACGGGAGGCCGAGCGCCTGCTGCAACAACAATTGGCTATTCAACAATCGATCAGCGAGCGTTTGGAACAACAACTGGCAATAGGTGAAATTACCCGCCCCGAAGTGATTCGTTCGCAACTCGCTTTAAACCAGCAAAAATTAAATCTGAGTGCGGCGCAAAAAAGAAGCGCCGAAAGCAGGGTGTTGCTTGCCGGCGCTATCGGTGTACCGGTTAGTGCGCTGGCAAAGATCGAGTTCGATTTTACCCGTCTTGCCCGGCCGGCCGACTTGAACCTTATCCCGATCGCCGAATTAAGGGAAACCGCCCTGCGTAAGCGGCCTGATGTGTTGGCGGCATTGGCCGATTACGCGGCCGCACAATCCGCGTTGCAACTCGAAATTGCCAACCAGTATCCCAACATCCAGGCTAATCCCGGTTATACCTGGGAAGTAGGTGAGCACCGTTGGGCTTTAGGCGCAACGGCGCTGTCTGTACCGATATTGCACCAAAACCAAGGCCCTATTGCCGAGGCTGAGGCTAAACGCCATGAGCTTGCTGCGCGTTTCGAGGCTTTGCAACTGCGCATCCTTGGCGATATTGACCGCGCTCATGCAGGCTTGGCGGCGATACACGCCAAGTGGCTGGCTGCCGAACAACAAATGCGCACTCAGCAACAGAACCTGCATTCAGCCGAAGCTATGTTCCAGGCCGGGGAAACCGACCGTTTGGCCCTGCTCGGAGCACAACTGGAAAATGCTGCCGCCGAGCGCGCCCGTCTGGATGTCCTGGTCGAGACCCAACAAGCACTTAATGCGCTGGAAGATACCTTGCGTTATCCGATTGCCTCTGCGCTTACGACGACAGTAATTTCCGATTCTGCAATTAGGAAAACGCCTCGATGAACTTAAAAACCGCAGTTAGTCCACGAAAAACACAAAAAGCACGAAAATATTCGATGAGGTATAACAGGTCTTTTATTTTTAAGCGGAACAGCAGTAGAGAGTTCCGTGCGCGCCAAATGGTTTAAATATGAAGTTGGTGTTTTTAGGCGCACGCCACGCCCGACTTGTTCAACACACACATACGTTGATTTATTTCGAGACTTTCGTGCTTTTTGTGTTTTTCGTGGACGAAATGATTTTTCCAGTATGAAACCGGTTATTAACCCAACAAATAGTGGTATCACATGAAGTCCTATTTCTTTGTATCTTCGCGCTGATAATTTTTTATCTTTAAACGATTTTTTGTGGATTACCTGTATTAATGAAAAACTACAAAATTGCAATACTGACCGCCTGTATAGTTTGGTATAGCATGGCTGTGTGGGCTGATGAGCAGGAACTTGCAACCGAAGTGGCCGTGCAGACCGGCAAGATTACCAAGACCACTTTACATCGCTACGTGATGGCTTACGGCACGGTTGAACCGGAACCTGCGATGGGCGGCAAACCGGCGGCCAGTTCGAAAATCGCCACGCCGATGATGGGCATCCTCACGCAAATCCACTGCGAAGAAGGTCAACAAGTTAAAAAAGGGGATTTATTGTTCGAACTGGATACGCGTAGCGTCGATGCCCTGATCGCCAAAGCCGAAGTAGCCGTCGAATTCGCACAAAAGAATTTTGCGCGCAAACAGCAACTCAACGTGACCGATAATATCTCGCGCAAACTCTATGACGAAGCGGAACAGCTGCTGCAAACCGCCCGCAAGGATTTGCTCAACGCCAAGACACAGAAAGATTTGTTGCAGATCAAAGCGCCTTTATCCGGCACGGTAACGGCTATCCATTTCAAAGTCGGCGAGGCGGTGAGCCTGAATACGATATTGGCGGACTTGATCGACCTGGATCGCTTGGACGTCGCTATCCATATACCCAGCCTGGAAGCGGCTTCACTCCGCTTGGGGCAATCGGTAGAAATCAGTACCGGTTCGGCAGCAAGCAGCGTAACGATTCAACCGGGGAAACTTATTTTTATCGGCCCTCAAATCGATCCACTGACCGATACCGTGTTGGTTCGGGCCAGTTTACAAAACGGCTCAGGCTTGCGGGCGGGACAATTCGTTAATGTGCGTATCGTTACCGAAGAACGTTCAGGCCGTTTGGCGGTTCCGATCGAAAGCGTGGTGACCAGGGCAGGGGCAAGCGTGATTGCCGTGGTTGAGGGCGACAAAGCCAGGCAGAAGGTCATCCAGCCGAGTCTGCGCGACGGCAATTTGATCGAAATATCGGGCGAAGGTTTGCAGGAAGGCATGACTATCGTAACCCAAGGTGTTTATGGCTTGCCGCCGGAAACACGCATCCGGGTGCCGAAATAATGGTAACTATTCAGCTAATTAGAAGCTCACGGATTGCAGGTGGATCGCCCCCTCTCCTGATGGAGAGGGTTGGGGAGAGGAGAATAAAAATAAGACAAAAAGCTTTATTTGATCCCCTCATCCTAACCTTCTCCCTGAGGGAGAAGGGACTGTCCCTCCTTAACTTAATGGCAGTGGCGCGAAGCCTGCACTCCGGTTGCCGTGTTTTTCGCGGGTCAGTCGATTTTCTTGGATGAATAGAATGACGTGCACTTCTACGTTCGGCTCTTTTGCCACTCGCCACGGCTTAGTCGTTGCTTTTCTTTGCGCCGCCCTATGTCTAGCCGGTGCCTATGCGGCATTGGGCATGCCTTCATCGATCTTTCCGCAGACCAATTTTCCGCGCGTGGTCATCCTGATCGACAACGGCGTAATGCCCGCCAACGAGATGATGGCGACGGTCACCCGTCCGGTCGAAGAAGCCATGAAAGATATTCCCGGCGTGCGCACCGTGCGCTCGAAAACCGGTCGCGGCTCGGCGGAAATCAACGTATTTTTCACCTGGCAAACGGATATGGTGCAGGCGGAGCTGTTCGTTCAGGGTCGGCTTGCGGTCGTGCAAAAAACGCTACCGGCTACCGCAAGCTCGGCGGTTTGGCGGCTCACTTTTGCGGCCTTTCCGGTAGTCGGGCTGAGCCTGACCGGCACCTCTCATGCCCTGACCGAGCTTTGGGAAACGGCACGTTATACGATTCAGCCCCGCTTGCTGCGCATCCCCGGCGTGGCGCGCATGGGCATTGTCGGCGGTCGGGCGCCGGAATATCACGTGATTGTCGATCCTTTGCGCTTGCAAGCCGTAAATCTGAGCTTGGCTCAAGTCACCGATGCGCTGGTCAGGAACAACCTGATTGCGCCCTCCGGCATGCTGGAAGAAGACTACAAGCTCTACCTGACGGTGGTGGATGGCCGCGTTCGTACTGTCGAAGAGATAGAAAACCTGACGGTTTCGGTATCCGGCAATGCACCAACTGCCGGAGCCATACAACCGGTTGCGACTGGCGCTCACCCGATCCGCATCAAGGATTTTGCGCGAGTCGAGCGCACCCAGGAACCGGCTTTCAACATAGTCACCGCGAACGGCGTTAATGCCGTGTTGCTCAATATCTACAGCCAGCCGGACGGCAGCACTCTCGATATTGCCAAACAGCTGAAACAGGAACTTGAATCGCTGAAAAAAGCCTTGCCGCCGGGTATGCAGGCGACGGTCTTCTACGACCAATCGCTGTTAGTGGACGATTCCATCCAAAGCGTATGGGAGGCCATCTTTTTGGGGTTGATGCTTTCCGTCGTCATACTGTATGTGTTCCTAAAGAATTGGGGTGCCACGTTGATTGCCGCCGCGGTGATTCCTGCTACGGTTTTAATCACCTTGCTTATGCTGCGCGTCATGGATCTCGGTTTTAATTTAATGACATTGGGCGGCATCGCTGCGGCCATCGGTTTGATTATCGACGATGCCATTGTGATGGTGGAAGCGGTTCACAGCAAAATCTCCTCCGGTATGCAACGCTTAGATGCGGTGCAGCAAGCGTCGGCGGAAATTTTCCGGCCTTTGCTGGCTTCGACGCTGACGCCGGTGGTGGTCTTCATACCGCTGGCTTTTCTGGACGGTGTCGCAGGCTGCTTTTTCCGGGCCTTGGCATTGACCATGGTCGTATCGCTGTTGACCTCGTTGGTGTTAGCCGTCACGCTGATTCCGTCGCTGTCAGCTTGGTGGATGCCGGTTGGCAGGCATGTGCCGCCCAGTTCTAAATCAAGTTGGCTTGAGCGGCTGATCATAGGCTACGAAAAGGTGCTACGCACCGCATTGAAACAGACAGGAAAGGTTTTGACCGGCTGCGTCTTAATACTGGCACTGGGCATCTGGCTGTATGGGCAACTGGAAAGCGAGTTTTTGCCTTTTATGGATGAAGGCGGCTTCGTGCTTGATTACCGTGCTCCTTGGGGAACAAGCCTGGCTGAAACCGACCGCCAACTACAACAAGCCGAATCCATTTTGCGCGCCATGCCGGAGTTGGAAAGCTATTCACGGCGTACCGGTGCGCGGCTGGCCTTGGGCATTTCGCAAGCGCACATGGGCGATTTTTTGGTTAAATTAAAACCGAAATGCCGACGAAAAACCGACGAGGTCGTTGCCGATCTGCGCAAGCAACTTCATGTTGCCGTACCCGGAATTGAGTGGGAATTTGCAGGCATTCTAAACGATCTTATCGGCGATTTGACTTGGTCGCCGCGGCCTATCGAGATCAAACTGTTCTCCACCGATGTCGAATGGCTCAAGCAAAAAGCGCCGCAAATCGAAACCGAACTGAAGAAAATTGAAGGCGTCGTCGATACTTTCGACGGCCTGGAAACCACCGGCCCGTCGTTGAGTCTGCGTGTGCGGGACAGTGACGCGCAGCGCTTCGGCCTGACCGTTAACGATGTGGCCTTGGCGGTCAGCACCGCCATGCTCGGGCAAAAAGCCTCCTATGTGTTGGAAGGCGATCGGGTTGTTAATATCCGTGTCAGAATGAACACCGACACGACCGGCCAGATCGCCAACCTGCGCGAATTGCCGTTGCGCTCTTTGGACGGCAGAACCGTGAAGCTGTCGCAAGTGGCGGATGTGGTTACCGAGCCGGGGCAATTGGAACTGCATCGAGAAGATCTGCGGCAATTGGTGGCGGTTTCCGCCCGCCTGGAAAACCGCGACCTCGGCAGTGCCATAGCGGAAATCAAGGCCAAACTCGGCCAGGATCAAACTTTGCCGCCGGGCGTGTTGGAATTCGGTGGACTTTATCAGCAACAGCAGGAGTCTTTCCATAACCTGTTGGTGGTGCTGCTGGCTTCCATATTCCTGGTATTCACCGTGTTGTTGATCGAGTTCGGCTCATTTTATGAGCCCATCGCCATTGTGTCCGGTTCCGTGCTGGCGCTGTGCGGCACCGTCCTGGCTTGGTGCCTGACCGGGACTTCGGTCAATATTATTTCGTTGCTGGGCGCGATCATCGGCATCGGCGTGGTGGCGAAAAACGGCATCCTGATGCTGGATTCGGTACAGCGGTTCGAATCGCAAGGCGCAACGCTGGAAAATGCGCTGGCAGAGTCGGGGCGGCGGCGTTTGCGTCCGGTGTTGATGACCTCGCTGGCGGCGGCCTTGGGGCTTTTACCGTTGGCTTACGGCATCGGTGCTGGGTCGGACATGCTTAAACCGTTGGCTATTGCGGTGATTGGTGCGCTGATACTTTCCGTGATGTTGTCTCTGGTTGCTACGCCTACGGTTTACTTTGTGATGCGAACGCTGACAGGAAAATCGACATAAAAACTGTCGCCACTTTATGCTAATTTGCCAGATAATAGATTTGCAATATCGCTGATGGTGCTATGATTCGATTACAGCATTTATTTTAAATACTTGATCATACTCAAGGAAAGCCTATGAATTTGAATCTGGAAAAGATAAATGGCCGCACTGTTCTTTTTGTCAGAGAAGAAAGGATAGATGCGCATAATTCAGCTGAGTTAAAGGAAGCCATTTTGCATTTGATAGAGCAGGGCGACATTAACATTATCGTCCAGCTGGAACGAGTGCGCTTTATTGACAGCTCCGGTTTGGGTGCGTTGCTGTCGGGCTATAAAAATGCAGCGGCCAAGTCGGGCAAGCTGGCTATAGCCAATATGCAGCAACAGGTGTTATCAATGTTTGAGTTAACCCGCTTAAACAGGGTTTTTGATATCTATGCAGATGTAAATGAGGCTTTTGACCGCGAAACGTAGAGGTTTTGTATGTGTAATTCGGTTATTCAGGTAGAGGTAATCATTCCGACGCAGACCAAATATCTGGATTTGATCGGAAGTATCGGCGAGCATATAGCAAAAGAACTGGACAAGTTTTCCGGCGACCGGGAGGCGCTGGCTTACCATTTGAATCTGGTGTTAACTGAAGCGACCGTTAATGCCATCAAACACGGGAATTATGGCAATCCGGAAGACACTGTCAAAATTACCATCACTATTCAGAAAAACGAATTAAACATCAAGGTGTATGATCACGGCCAGGGTTTCGATTTGGAATCAGTGCTGTTGCCGGATTTCGATCATCCCAAAGAAGGCGGCATGGGCATATTTTTTATCCGTACCTTGATGGATTCGGTTACCTATACCCGGCAGGGCGATTGCAATGTTTTGGAAATAATAAAGCATCTGAGCTGAGAACAATTTAATCATGTTGTAAACCTTCATAAGGGATAAGGCAATTGAACAGACCTACCAAAACTTGGCCGAATGACTTACGGCATATAGCTGAAAGAGCTTTGGGCAAACAAGCCGGTCATCAATTGTGGAAGAAATACCAGTCAGCTTTTCCAGCCGAATATCAGGCGCTGGTTTCGCCGCGTTATGCGCTAAAAGATATGCTGCATCTCGAACAGATTCCGGCATCAAACAATCAATGCATCAGCCTGCTTAATCCCGACAAAAAAATCGATCACTACCGGCTGCATTTTTACAGCCGAGAGCCGCGTTATCTGGACGAATATATCCCGGTTCTGGAAAACATGCATTTAAGGGTGATGGATCAGGTGCAGTTTGCGGTTACAGTTGATGGCGTCGCCCTGTTTATTAAAAGCTTCACCATTAAGTCGGCAAAAAACCACGGCGCTTCATTCAGCAAGCTAAGAAGTCGGATGCTGGAAACCATTCAAGTGATGATGGATGGGAAGGTGGAAAATGACGCGCTCAACAAGTTGTGTGTCATAACCGGCATGGCTTGGCAGGAAATCGACGTACTCAGGGCTTATCGGAATTATTACTTACAACTGGGTCATCGAACCACTCGAGTCAGTGTGCATCATGCCTTGATTAATAATCCGCAGGTTGCGCTATGTCTGTTTAATTACTTCGAAGCGCGTTTTAGACCGGATCCTGATTGGGATGATCCGGTAGTTCGCGAAGAGCAGGCTTCATTCCCGTTGCGCTTGCAACTGCTGGAGAGCATTGCCTCGGTTTCCGATATTAATGATGACCGGATTTTACGCACTCTGTTTAACCTGATTGATGCGACGATGCGCTGTAATTTTCACATGCGTTGTGATTCGGCTGATTATTTCATCGCTTTTAAAATTAATAGCCTGGGCATTATCGATATGCCAGCGCCCAAGCCGCAAAACGAGATTTATGTCCATGCCGTTTATATGGAAGGCATACATTTACGTAGCGGCAAGATTTCCCGCGGCGGCATCCGCTGGTCGGATCGTCCCGATGATTTCAGGACCGAAATTCTGGGGCTGATGCAAACCCAGATCAGCAAAAACGCCTTGATTGTCCCGACAGGAGCCAAGGGCGGTTTTGTCGTTAAAAAGAGCAATTTAAAGCACTCGTTGCCAAGTTCCAGCTTGGGAACGAGGGAAGCCGGAAAAAAAGCCTACCTCACTCTGATACACGGCTTGCTTGATTTAACCGACAATTACATCGGCGACAAGGTCGTCAAGCCTCGGAACATCGTATGCTACGACGATCCTGATCCCTATCTGGTAGTGGCCGCCGATAAAGGCACGGCACAGTTTTCGGATATTGCCAATGCCGTTTCGGCAGAATACCAATTCTGGTTAGGCGATGCCTTTGCCAGCGGCGGTTCCCGCGGTTATGACCATAAAGCGCTGGGCATTACTGCGCGCGGCGCTTGGGAATGTATAAAACGCCATTTTCGTGAGTTAGGTAAAGCTTCCGCTCCTGCCCACGCTCCTTACCTACGTCCTGTAGGCAAAGACATACAAAGCGAAGCCTTTACAGTAGTCGGCATCGGCAGCATGGACGGCGATGTGTTCGGCAACGGCATGTTGTTGTCGCCCTATATCCGGCTATTGGCGGCTTTTAGCGGCCAGCATATTTTTATCGATCCAGATCCGTCCGATACTGATGCCGCATTTAATGAGCGCAAGCGTTTGTTTGAGCTGCCGGGGTCCAGTTGGGATGATTACGACCGGACGCTTATTTCAGCAGGCGGGGGCGTTTATCCGAGATCGTCCAAAGATATTCCGGTTTCCGCCGAATTGAAAAAATGGTTGGGTATACGTTACAAATCGCTGGATGGCGAGTCCATGATACGTTACCTGCTGACGGCTCCGATGGAGTTATTATGGTTGGGCGGTATCGGCACTTACGTCAAAGCCAGTACCGAAAAGCACGAAGATGTCGGCGACCGGGCTAATGATAATGTGCGGGTAGATGCTGCCGATTTGCGCGCCATCGTCGTCGGCGAAGGGGCCAATCTGGGTTTTACCCAAAAAGCGCGTATTGAATACAGCCTGAGGGGAGGCCGCATTAACACCGATGCGGTCGATAACTCGGCAGGCGTCGATACCTCCGATCATGAAGTGAATTTAAAAATCTTCCTGGTCGGTCTGCAAAAGAAAAAGCTGATCGCTGATTATCAGCCATTATTCATCAGTATGACCCAGGATGTTTGCCGGTTAGTGCTGGCTGACAATATCGCCCAAAGCCTTTGTTTATCCCTGGAACAATGGCGTTGCGAAGAAAATGCAGCGGTTTATTTGCAACTGGCCGAACGGTTGGAAGCCGCCGGCTCTTTCGATAGAGCCGTAGAATACTTTCCGCCAACCAAAGAAATCTTATCCCGGCCGGGACAAGTCATAACCCGGCCTGAGCTTGCTGTATTAATGGCTGCAAGCAAAATGTACCTGACCCAGTTGATGCAGGATCAACCCGGCTTATTGCAGGAAGAATATTTTAGCCGTTATTTGCAGGCTTATTTTCCCGAACAGCTCAGCGAACAGTATGCGAACTATTTGTCCGGTCATCCTTTGGCCCGTGAGATTAAATCCACCCTGATCAGCAATAAACTAGTCAATCAGGCCGGCTGCGGCTTTTTGAGTTTGGACACGGACAGCAAGAACATTCCGGATCATGTCACTTGTTACTTGACCTTCGATCAGGCTTTAGACGGCGACGCCTTGCGTCAAGCGATTAGTGCGCTGGACAACAAAGTTGCGGCCGACCGGCAGTATCGGCTATTGATGCTGCTGGAAAATACACTGATCGGTTTTTGTCGTTGGGCTTTTATGCAAGGAAGAAAAATCCGGCCCAATGAACAGACTATTGCTTGCTATAGACGTCATTTAAAAGACTATGAGCAGTATTTTAAAAGTGACTATGCCGAGTTTGGCGAGCAACTGGCTCAATATCGGCTAGACGGCATTCCCGACCAGTTAGCGCTCAATATAGCGTTTATATCCAGCCTCAGTGACTTTCCGCTGATTGTTTCATTTGCGGTAGAAGCCGGGCAGAGTTTTGTCACCATCCTGAAACTGTTCAATGAAATTATCCGTTATCTAGGGTTGGATGAGGTTAATGACCAGTTGGCGAAAATGCCTATACACGATTATTGGGAACAAAATGTATTGAATGAATTGCAAGAGGATATGAAGCGAGTGGTTGGCTTGGTGATTAAAGGCATCCTTGCAAGCAAAGCACAAACTTGCGCCGACTACTTCGACCGGCCGGATCAGCAACCTAAAATCAACCGATACTGGCGGATTTATCAGGAAATTAACAATGCGTTGCCGGTTAACTTGTTTCCCTATATTGCGTTGGCTAAAGAGCTGGGGCATTTGGTTGATGGTAATTTGAATACCTAAATTAGCTGGAAAACGCTTTGTCTCTCCGTTCCCAAGCGCCGTACCACTGCCATTAAGTTAAGGGTTTTAGTGAGTGCTAGTTCCCGAGCTCTAGCTTGGGAATTCAGTGCGGGAAGCTCCAGCTTCCAGTCTCGCGAAGCTAGAGTTTCGTCATCCTGGTTCCCAAGCTGGAGCTCTCGTCTTTATACACAAGTGCCCACGGGATACAAGAACCGTCTCCGAAGCCTATGTCCATCATTACATATTGAAGACGACTTATTGCAACGGGGGTGCAAGCTTTACGTGCACTTGCAGGCGAAGCCTGCACTCCAGCTATCAGCAATCGCTTGGTCGGCCTTTGCGCGGGTACCCAATGGATATTTGGGGGTACCCGCAGAAGATGTGTATAACGATGAGAGCTGGAGCTTGGAAACCAGCGTAAACCTGTTCAGAAAACGTCCGTTTTATGGACATCACCCGATCCATCGTCGTCCCAAGCCAACAAGTTAAAATTAGTTCCGAACTATCTCCTGGCGCTATTCAATTTCGGGATAGCCCTCATAGGATGAATGGCGAAAATCCTCAAATTTGTGATAAAGGTCACATAAACTGAGATTTAGTCCTAGGCTTACGCAAGTCTCAGCTTTGACTGACATACTTCGGTGGCATTTTGAGTCACCATGAGGCCCTAGCGTTTAACCCGCTCAGCTATGCCGGATTTTTCTGGAACATACTGACAGCTGTTTTTATAAAACGGGCAATTTATAAGCATGGCACGACATTTTTTTATAGGGGATGATTTTATGATGGTTTATTTTCTTTTGTTGTCATCTAGCATGTCATGCACTTGCGGTAATCGGTAGATTTAGCCATGCGTAAATTATTAGCCGCCTTTCTTTTGTTATTTTCTTCGGCTTCTTTTGCCGATTCTTATCTGGCTATCCCTACTTATTATATTCCTTACGGGAACGGCCAGCCTTTTTCTGATGCTTCCGCTGCTTGTAATGTCTATTCTTCTGCTCCCCAAGCCTATAATGGATTATTCGCTCCCTTTTCTGTGGTTCACTATGCTAATGGTTCTGTCGGTTGTCTTGGGAAACAAAATTCTTCTTGGGGTTTAGTTGTTAGTTATTCTTGTCCTGCCGGTGGTAATTATAACGTCATTTGGGCTAATGGATTTGGGACTAATATATGTTCTAACGCCCCCGCATGCCCCCAAAAAAGAAACGCAACAACCGGCATTTGTGAATTACCGTCTACCCCTGCCATCATCCCCCTCAAAAACACCGGAAAGCCTCCATGTGGTTCAAGCGGCGGTAACCCCATCAACATCGGCACCGGCAACAAATACCAACCCGAAACCGATTACCAGGGCGCCGGCGATTTTCCGCTGGTTTTCCAACGCACCTACAACAGCGATGCCTCAACCGTTAGCGAACGTCTCGGAACCGGCAGCGGCTGGCGGCATAGCTACGAACGCTCGATTACCAGCGTCGCCAGCAGTAGTCTAGCCACTGCCTACCGCGCCGACGGCAGCGCTTACGATTTTACTTCGGTTGGTAATAACTGGTCGTCGACCGCCGATGTCAACCTGAAACTCAGCCGTAGCGCCTCACCCGATACCTGGCTGTTAACCACCGAAGACGGCAGCGTCGAAACCTATAACGCCACCGGCAAATTGCAATCGATCAAAAGCCGCTCGGGCGCCACCCAAACCCTGACTTACGATGCCAATGGCCTGCTGACCGCCGTCACCCATGCCAACGGACGCAGCCTGACCTTGAGTTACGACAGCAACCTTCGAGTTGCCACCCTGCAAGATCCGGCAGGCGGCCTTTACCGCTACGGCTACAACAATAACACCGGGAATCTTGAGACAGCGACTTACCGCGATCAAACAACACGCACCTACCTTTATAACGAGTCGGCCAACGTCGGCGTCGATATGCCGCATGCCTTGACCGGCATTATCGACGAAAACAACCACCGCTTTGCAACCTTCCAATACGACAACCAAAAACGGGCCGTCTCGACCCAACATGCAGGCGGAGCCGAGCGGGTCAGCGTCGCCTACGGCAGCAACAGCAACACCGTCACCGATGCGCTGGGCACCGCCCGTACCCATCGCTTTCAAACCCTACAAGGCGTGGTCAAAAGCATCGGCAGCGATCAACCGGCAGGCGCAGGTTGCAGCGCCGCTGCCAGAGCCATCAGCTACGATGCCAACGGCAATGTCGCCAGCCGCACCGACTTCAACGGCAACCGCACCAACTACAGCTACGACCTGACCCGCAACCTTGAAACCAGCCGCACCGAAGGCCTGACCTCGGCCGGAGCGACCACTCCGGCAACCCGTACCATCACCATCGTCTGGCATTCCACGTTCCGCCTGCCGGTGCAAATCACCAACGGCAACCAGCAAACCAGTTACGCTTATAACAGCCAAGGCGACCTCACCGAAAAGACCGTCAAAGACCTGGCCGCCAATACCGCACGCAGTTGGAGCACCACCTACACTTATTCTTCGATCCCCGGCGTATTACTGCAAAAAGTCGAAGACGGCCCGCGCACCGACGTGTCCGATGTCACCACCTACGACTATTACCCCGCCGATGCCGTTTGCCAAGGCGGACACCTCGGCTGCCGGGGCCAGCTCAAACAGCTCACCGACGCCTTGGGCCACCTCACCCAGCTGACCCGCTACAACGCCCACGGCCAAATCGAACAACTGACCGACTCCAACGGCCTCGTCACCACCCTGACTTACGACCCGCGCCAGCGGCTCACCTCGCTCGATGCCGGCGGCGAAACCACCGCCTACGCCTACGATCCCGCAGGCCAACTCACCCGCGTCACCCGTCCCGACGGCGCTTATCTGGCTTATAGCTACGATGCCGCCCATCGTCTGATAAAAACCCAGGACGACCTGGGCAACACCCTGAGCTATACCCTCGACGCGATGGGCAACCGGATCAAGGAAGAAGCCTACGATCCCGGCGGCCAACTCGCGCGCAGCCAAAGCCGAGTCTACGACGCCCTGTCGCGTCTGCAAAACCTGATCTTGCCGCAATAAGGACGCCGCCATGAAATCGACTATAAAAACAGCTTTCGTGCCGGTTGCCTTGCTACTGGCGCTGTTAACCACGACCAGCCTCGCCCAGGCGGATGACAAAAAGGAGGCGGCAAAAAAGACCGCCAAAACGTCCGAACTGAAAATAACCAAAGCCGGAGCAGGGCAGGCCGCCATTACCAGTTCGCCGTCCGGCATCGACTGCGGCGACACCTGCCGCGCCGAGTTCAACAGCAAAAGCACCGTTACCCTGACCGCGACCGCCGCATCCGGCTCCGCATTCAAGCGTTGGGGCGGCGCCTGCAAAGGCACAACCCCCACCTGCACCGTTACCCTGAAAGAAGCGCAAAACGTCACTGCCATTACCGACTTGCTGCCGATCACCTTGAACGTCAGCAAAACCGGAACAGGGACCGGCACTGTTACCAGCTCGCCTGCCAGCATCGACTGCGGCATCACCTGTAACACCACCTACTCGCCGGATTTTGCCGCGCATCAAGAAAATGCTGAAAGAGGTAGAGATCATCAGGATGATGAGCATGGCAAACCGGCAGCCGTAATCACCCTGACCGCCACCCCGGCCACCGGATCGATTTTTCAAGGCTGGACAGGCGCATGCACCGGCACCGCAACCACCTGTACCGTTACGATGGATCAGACCCAGAACGTGAGCGCCAATTTTGCGCCGATGCAGATGACATTGAGCATCGCCAAAATCGGCACCGGAACCGGAGGAACTATCACCAGCCTGCCTGCCGGAATCGACTGCGGCCCGACCTGTAGCGGCATTTACGATTGGAGTACCCAAGTTACCCTAACCGCCATACCGGCAACCGGTTCGACGTTTAACGGCTGGTCCGGAGCATGTACCGGCACAGCAACCAACTGCACCAAAACCATGGACCAGACGCAAAACGTCACTGCCAGCTTTGCGCCGATGCAGATGACTTTGAGCGTTGCCAAGACCGGCATAGGAACCGGCGGCACCATCACCAGTTTGCAAACCGGCATTGATTGCGGAACAACCTGTAGCGCCATTTACGATTGGGGCAGCCCAGTTACCCTGGCAGTGACACCGGCGACCGGCTCGGTTTTTAAGGGCTGGTCCGGGGCCTGCACCGGTACAGATACCACTTGCACCGTGACCATGGATCAAACCCAAAATGTCACTGCCGACTTTGCACCAATGCAAATGGCCTTGACTGCCGCCAAGACCGGCGCCGGTACCGGAACCATCATCAGTCTACCAGCAGGCATCGACTGCGGCGCCACCTGTAGCGCCAACTACGACTGGAGCACTCCCGTCACTTTGACCGCCACGCCGGTCACCGACTCCACTTTCGAAGGCTGGTCCGGCGCTTGCACCGGTACCGTAGCGACCTGCACCGTCACCATGGATCAGGTACAAAACGTTAGTGCCGACTTTGCCCCGGCATTCAAGCCCCTCAGCCTTTCCAAAGCCGGATCAGGCACCGGAACGATCACCAGCTCGCCAGCCGGAATTGACTGTGGAGTAACCTGTAGCGCCACTTTCGCAACCAATACTTCAGTCACCCTGACCGCGACACCGGGCACCAACTCGACCTTCGGCGGTTGGTTTGGCGCATGTACCGGCAGCGCTACCACTTGCACCGTCACCCTGAGTAAAGCAAGCTCAGTCAACGCCACCTTCTCGGTACCGGCGGTTACTACCTACCAATACGACGCCAACGGCAACCTGACCCAAATCACCGACCCGCTGGGGCGCATTCGGAAATACCAGTTCGATGCCCTAAACCAACCAATACGCCAGATGGAACCCCATCCAAGCATCATCGGCAGCACCTTGGGCCAGATCGACACCAGTTATGACAGCCTCGGGCAAATCACCGGCATCACCGACCCCAGAAACCTAGCCACAACTTACAACGTAGACAGCCTCGGCAACCTGCTCAAACAAACCAGCCCCGACACCGGAATCACTGTAGCTGACCACGATCCCGCCGGTAACCTCAAAACCCGCACCGATGCCCGAGGCAAAACCGCCAACTACAGCTACGACAGCCTCAACCGCATCAGCCAGATTGCCTATGACGACCAAACCGTCAACTACACCTGGGACAACTGCGTCAACGGCATCAGCCGCCTGTGCAGCCTAGCCAATAACAACAGCAACGTAAGTTACAGCTACGACAACCATGGCCGTATCACCCAAAAAAGCCAAAATGCAGGCACAGCCCCGCTGACCGTCAGCCACAGCTACAACAGCGCAGGGCAACGCATAAGCAGCCTCAGCCCCGGCGGACAAAGCATCGAACACCAATGGACCGGCAACCGCATCACCGCCATCACCAGCAACGGCCAGCCCGTCATCAGCCAAATCACCTACGAACCCGACGGCCAAGTCAACGGCTGGGTCTGGGGTAACAACCAACAGAACGAACGCTTCTACGACCTCGCCGGGCGCAACATCATCGTCAGCATGGGCTTTGATGCATCAAGCCAAATGCCCGACAGCCGCTATTACGGCTACGACGCGGCCGGGCGGCAAACCAGCGCCATCGACGATAGTGACCCCAAGCAAAACCAGCGCCACGACTACGACCCACTCGACCGATTGACCTCCAGCCAACGCGGCGAACAACAAACCAGCCGCACCGACTACAGTTACGATCTGAGCGGCAATCGCACCGAAAAAATAAAAGACAACGCCACCCTCTACAGCTACAGCACCGATGCCAACAGCAACCGTCTGCAAAGCCAGGGCGGCGCACAAACCGCCAGCTACAGCTACGACCCGGCAGGCAACCTGACCGGCGACGGCACCTTCAGCTACAGCTACAACGCCGCCGGGAGAAGAATAGCAACCACCGACACCACCACAGGACAAACCACCCACTACGGTTACGATGCCCTCGGTCAGCGCATCAGCAAAACCAACGCCGGAAACACCAGCCAATATTTCTACGACGAACAAGGCCACCTGACCGGCGAATACAATGCTACAGGCCAACTAATCCAGGAAATCATCTGGCTCGGCGACTTACCGGTAGCCGTACTGAAACCTGCGATGCCGGCAAGCGCCACAGCCGACCTCTACTACATCCATGCCGATCATCTGGGCACACCCAGAAAGATTACCCGGCCTAACGACAACCGAGTAGTATGGAGTTGGGAGTCCGAAGCCTTCGGCAACAGTTTGCCTGATCAGAATCCTTCCGGGCTTGGCAACTTCGTCTTCAACCTGAGGTTTCCGGGACAGTATTACGATCAAGAAACAGGGTTGTTTTATAATTACTTCAGGGATTATGATCCTGCTAAGGATAGGTATATTGAGAGCGATCCGATTGGGTTAGCTGGTGGGATTAATACTTATACATATGTTGGGGGGAATCCGGTTAATTTTATTGACCCGACAGGTGAATCCGCAACAGCAGCTCTATGTTTTATACCCGGAGTAGGCCCGGTGGGTTGTGCAGCAGCTGGCGTGGCTACAGGTGCCGTTATTTGTGCAATCAACCCTGCTATATGTAAGAAAGCAATTCAGGGTTGCTTTGATTCTATCGACCGGATGCTTACGACTCCAATGTATAGTGAGCAAGATAAGAAACTTACAAAAGGTGAAATCGACAAACTAATTAAAGGCGGAGTACATCCTCATGACCTTAAGGACAATGCAAGGCAAGACCTTTTTAAGGATCGTGATGGAAATATCGTGGTCAAACCCAAAAGTGGCATTGGGCCAGGCGATCCTGCGGATCATAACATTAACGATTTCTGAAAGGCGATACGATGGATAGCTTTGTTAGGCTCAAAATAACATTAGGAAACGATAGTGCATCCGAGATTCAAGAACTATATAAACTTCTCCCTGATCGAGTATGGTCGCAGGGCGATATGAGGCCGAACACTAAGATTATTGAGAAAAGCGCGGGCTGCATATTTTTCTCTGGCCTAGAAAAAGAAGCTTCGCTTGATCAGCATTTAGAGGCGTTGCTGCTTCGTACTAAGCCAGTTGCTACAAAAATCAAGAAGCTGTCAGAACGAAACATCGTCGAAGTCTGGTGCGCTATATATACTGACAGTGCTCCTCCTCTATTTTTCGACAGTAACATAGTTGACGGAATAGCAAACCTTGGCGCCAATTTTGATATTGATCTATATCTATTGCCCGAGAGAGTCGAGTAGGCTTAAAAGAGTGGGCAACTTGTTGAAACAAATCAGCCCCGACACCGGCATCACTGATGCCAGTCACTATGCAGCCGGAAACCTCAAAACCCGCACCGATGTCCGCGGCAAAATCGCCAACTACAGCTACGACAGCCTCAACCGCATCAGCCAGATTGCCTATGACGACCAAACCGTTAACTACACCTGGGACAACTGCGCCAACGGCATCAGTCATCTGTGCAGCCTAGCCAATAACAACAGCAGCGTAAGTTACAGCTACGACAGCCATGGCCGCATCACCCAAAAAAGCCAAAATGCAGGCGCAGCCCCGCTGACCGCCAGCCACAGCTACAACGCCGCAGGGCAACGCATCGCCAGCCTCAGCCCCGGCGGACAAAGCATCGACTACCAGTGGACCGGCAACCGCATCACCGCCATCACCAGCAACGGCCAGCCCGTCATCAGCCAAATCAGCTACGAACCCGACGGCCAAGTCAACGGCTGGAACTGGGGCAACAACCAACAGAACGAACGCTTTTACGACCTCGCCGGACGCAACATCATCGTCAGCATGGGCTTCGACCCACAAAGCCAAATGCCCGACAGCCGCTATTACGGCTACGACGCGGCCGGACGGCAAACCAGCGCCATCGACGATAGTGACCCCAAACAAAACCAGCGCCACGACTACGACCCACTCGACCGCCTGACCTCCAGCCAACGCGGCGAACCACAAACCAGCCGCACCGGCTACAGTTACGACCTCAGCGGCAATCGCACCGAAAAAATAAAAGACAACGCCACCCTCTACAGCTACAGCTACAGCACCGATGCCAACAGCAACCGTCTGCAAAGCCAAAGCGGCGCACAAACCGTCAGTTACAGCTACGACCCGGCCGGTAACTTGACCAGCGACGGCACCTTCAACTACAGCTACAACGCGGCAGGGAGAAGAATCACAACCACCAACACCACAACAGGACAAACCACCAACTACGGCTACGACCCACTCGGCCAGCGCATCAGCAAAACCAACTCAGGCAATATCACCCAGTTTTTCTACGACGAACAAGGCCACCTGACCGGCGAATACAATGCTACAGGCCAACTAATCCAGGAAATCATCTGGCTCGGCGACCTGCCGGTCGCGATGCTGAAACCCACTACCTCAGCTGCAACACCGGATATTTATTACATCCATGCCGATCATCTGGGTACGCCCAGAAAAATTACCCGGCCCAACGACAATCGAGTAGTATGGACTTGGGAATCCGAAGCCTTCGGCAACAGCTTGCCGGATCAGAATCCATCGGGATTAGGCAACTTCGTCTTCAACCTGAGGTTTCCGGGACAGTATTACGATGCGGAAACTGGGCTGCATTACAACATGGCTAGGTATTACAACCCAAGGACAGGAGGATACGATCAGAGTGATCGGATTGGGTTGCGGGGTGGGATTAATACTTATGCTTATGTGAGGAATAATCCCGTCAATCTAACTGATCCTTCTGGTCTTATTGTTCCCGTAGTCGTGGAAGGAGTTGAAGTTGCAGCCGAAGCTTGCGCTGCAAATCCTGCTTGTGCCGCAGCTGTTGCCGAAGGCGCTACGTGTAGTGGTCAAGTTTTTTCGGACACCAAAATAGGTTGTTCATCTGCCATTTTCCGTTCAAAAACATTGGGCGACAGATAGCCCAGAGTGGAATGCAGGCGCTGACTGTTATAGAAGCCAACGATATAGTCTGTTACATCGCGAACTGCTTCTTGGTGATTGGCA
>DATBQB010000029.1:0-111990 GCA_036561025.1 Methylobacter sp.
GGCGTATGGCGCTCAATGTCATTCGGCACAATGGGCCATCAAAGCATAGCTTGCGTCTTCGTAAGATGCGAGCCGCTATCAACGATGATTACCGCTTTGAACTGATCTTTGGGAAAGATTCAACATAGCGCGATTGCCCTGCCCCATTGCCCTTATACTTTCATAAATGAGCGATGCGCTAACAGTTACTCAGCGATGACTTAATAGGTAGCGAATCGGGTTTGCCAAAGGCCGCCCCATCGCCGAATCCTTACTGTTCGTAACGCTTCCATGTAAATGTTGGGGTGTCAAACTATTTCAATAATCCATAGTTCACTGTATTCTATACCTTAACTGACCATCGTTCCCATGCACCGCTGAATGGAACATCACTACACCATTCCTGCTGTTTTCATTAGCACCGCACCCTAAACTAAAATTTGGAATCTACTAAATAATGACTAGCGAATCGTTACGACCTTCCTGGAAAAGTTATCTTGAATTATGCAAACCCAAAGTGGTTGCCTTGATCGTTTTTACGGCTATTGCAGGCATGTTATTAGCCGTTCCCGGAATGCCGCCTATCGGCCTGTTTGTTTATAGCAGCTTGGGGATTGCTCTGGCCGCCGCCTCTGCCGCCGCAATTAACCATTATATCGACCGCGAAGCCGATGCGCAGATGGATCGCAACAAGAACCGCCCCTTGCCTAAAGGCGACTTAAGCTCTGCGAATGTCATCATTTTTGCGGCAGTACTCGGCGTTATCTCTATGACATTACTGATCGTCTTGGTAAACGCTTTAACCGCATTGCTGACTTTCTTATCGGCGCTGGGTTACGCGATTATCTATACGGTCTATCTTAAAAGAATGACCCCGCAAAATATCGTTATTGCCGGCGCTTTCGGAGCCACGCCACCGATGCTGGGCTGGTGCGCGATGACCGGCGAGTTGCATCCTTATTCGCTGTTGTTGTTTTTGATTATTTTCGCTTGGACGCCGCCGCATTTTTGGCCGCTGTCTATCGCCAAGCGCAAAGAATTCGCCAAAGTCGGCATACCGATGCTGCCGGTCACGCACGGCGTTGAATACACCCGGCTGCATATTCTGCTGTATTCGCTGCTGTTGTTCATTGTTACCCTGCTGCCCTACCTGACCGGCATGAGCGGCCTAATTTATTTGTTTGCGGTAGTGCCGTTGGGTCTTGGCTTTATTTATTTCGCCATTTTGATGATGCGCCGGAAAGACGACAAAACCGCGATGCGAACTTTCTTTTATTCGCTGATGTATTTGACCGTCCTGTTTACCGCATTGTTAATCGATCATTATTTTAAATTTACCTTATGACATTTACTCATCACGAACAAACACCGCACCCGGAACATCCATTCGCTGAATTCATCCGCATCTTGGGCAAAGGCAAAAAAGGCTCAAGACCGCTAACCCAAGATGAAGCCTATCGAGCAATGAGCATGATCATGAACGATCAGGTACAGCCGATTCAATTGGGCGCATTCCTGATGTTGATGCGCGTTAAGGAAGAAACACCGGAGGAATTGGCCGGTTTCGCACAGGCGGCACGGGAATCGTTTCATATTGCCGACAATACCGTAAAAGTCGACCTGGACTGGTCGTCTTATGCCGGAAAACGTCGGCATTTGCCCTGGTTTTTGCTGTCGGCTTTGCTGCTGGCCGAAAACGGCATTACTGTTTTCATGCACGGCGCCAGCGGTCATACCGCAGGCAGGCTGTACACTGAAAACATGCTGGGATATTTGGGCCTTAAAAGCGCGAGCTCTATTAGCGACGCCAAACTGCAACTTGAACAACAGCATTTCAGCTATTTATCGCTGGAGCATTTTTGCCCCAAGCTGCATGAAATTATCGAACTGCGCCCGATCTTGGGTTTGCGCTCACCGGTTCACACCCTGGTGCGTTTGTTGAATCCATTTAATGCGCAATACAGCATTCAGGGCATCTTCCATCCCGGTTACCGTCCCGTACACCAGCAAGCCGCCGCTCTTTTAAACCAGCCGCACATGTCGGTACTAAAAGGCGAAGGTGGCGAGACCGAACGCAATCCAGATATGGAATGCCTAGTGCAAAGCGTACACAACGGCGAATTATCCGACGAAAACTGGCCTGCTTTATTTACCCACCGCCACGTCAAACCCGAGTTGCTTGAGCCGGAGCAACTGGCATTAATCTGGCAGGGAAAAGTGGAAGATGAGTTTGCCCAAGCTTCCGTTATAGGAACGGCGGCGATTGCGCTTAAGTTGTTGGGCAAGGTGGATTCACAGGAACAAGCCCAGCAGTTGGCGACTGATTACTGGTTGAACCGGGATAAGCAAAAATATGCGGGTAATTAGCCATGACTCAATTAAGTATTACCATTCCCGATTCAATTTATAACGGTGTGCGGACATTAGCCGCTCAAGAAAATATATCGATCGACCAATTTGTAGCTTTAGCATTAGGTGAGAAGATCTCGGCCTTAATGACTGAAGATTATTTATTGCGGCGCGCTAAACGCGGGCGGCGTGATAAATTTTTAGCCGTATTGGATGCGGCTCCTAATATTGATCCCATTGAAGAAGATCGGATTGGTTAGTAGGGTACGCTTAAGTTGTTGGGTATGGTTGAGACGCAGGCGCAGCAGCTGGCGACTGATTATTGGCTGAGACGAGATAAGCAAAAATATACGAAAAGTTATACTACGAATCATATTAAGCCATTGTTATCTATCATGATAAGGTGCAATGAAAAACGAACAGCACCGTTCGTGCTCTTCAATTGATGTACGGAAAAATAAATATGGACGAAGAAGACTTTCTCAACGAATTCGCATCGGGCTCATTACGATATACCGCTGACCAAGACTATATTGCCGCGCGGATGAGCTATAGAACTAATTTAGTTGAACCATTTTTATGGTCTAGCCTTCATGCGATAGAAAAGTACCTAAAAGCAATATTGCTTTTCAATAAAATGAGTGCAAAAGGCTATGGGCATAATATTGATAAATTACTAGATGCCGTAAAAGAAATCGATGGACTTGATTTGCGCTTATCTGTTCAAGTTGAATCTTTTATTCAATATTTAAATGAATTTGGTGAAAATCGTTATTTTGAAGGGGCAGCAGACCTAAGAGAATATGCTCTTGATAACCTTGATGAAACAGTCTGGTATATTCGTAGATATTGCTATTGCATGAAATATTATAAAGAATTAAATTGTATTGTATTGAAATTGAACCATCTTGCCTTGAACAAGACCCAAAGAGTTATAGGCTACCGGGCTCTAATGCTTTTTTAGAAAAAATTATTAAAGAGGAGCTCGATGCTTATCCTTTTCTTACTTGGAATAATTGGTTTTATGGAAAACAAGAGTGCAATAGGGCGAGCATAAGGGATAGTCAGCGGAAATTTTCTGTTATAAATCCAACATTAGCTTTCTTTGGTAAAGAAGCATACGATGTTTTAAAAGAGTATGCCCAGTTTTCACCTGGAACAACAAAATACTTTAAATCAATACCTTAGCTTCTACTTTCCTATAAATATCGCGAAAATGGGAATCAGACTATGAACAAAATAACCGCAACAGATACGCTTGAATTATCAATACCTGAAAGGATTCAATTGGTAGAAGACATCTGGGATACGATAACTGCAAAAGCATCTTCTATCGAACTGACCGACGACGAGAAAAGCATAATTGATGAGCGACTGGAAAAGTATCACCAAAACCCTGAATCAGGCTCTCCTTGGGAGGATGTCTACAAAAGAATCGTGAGTAAGTAGTGAAATATTCCGTCATTGTAAGCCCCGAGGCTGAAAATAATTTAAAGGAGATATTTTCTTGGTATGAGGACATCAGGATAGGCTTGGGATATGACTTTCTCTTGCAGGTTGACGCAGGAATCAACTTCATCAAGAGAAATCCTGAAATTCATCCCATTGAATACAAAGAAACAAGAAAGCACATTATCAAAAGATTTCCATACAAAATCGTCTATTTTGTTAAAGAAGAAAAGATAATAATCCTCGCTGCGCTTCACGGTAAAAGAAGCTTTGAACAACTGAAAAACAGAGCGGACGGTATTTAACCTTTGGCCATCAAACCTATGCTTTCAATACTGCTGACCTACTTACTGCTATTGCTGGTCGTTTTCCTATGCCAACGAAAAATGATCTATTTCCCCTCGCAATATCCAATTGAATATCAGCAACAACTGGCCGATCGATCAAACCTGAAACTCTGGCCGTCAACAGATGATTATCGGGGACTGATCTCCAAAACATCCCAACCTACCGGCAAGGGCACGATCATCGTTTTTCACGGCAATGCGGGTTCGGCAACCGACCGGACTTATTATCTCGACGCATTGGAAAAACTGGGTTACCGGGTCATTCTGGCCGAATATCCGGGCTATGCCGCCAGAAGCGGCGCGCCATCGGAACAAGCATTGATCTCGGACGGCATCCAAACAGCAAAACAGGCCTTGAGCGATTTTGGCGGCCCTATTTTTCTGTGGGGAGAATCGCTGGGTAGCGGCGTGGTCGGCGGCATTGTGCAGAGCGGACAGGTTCCGGTTAAAGGCATTGTTCTGGTCACGCCGTTTGACAGCATGGCCGATGTTGCACAACACCATTACTGGTTTTTCCTTGCCAAATGGCTGATCAAAGACAAGTTCGACAACATTAAAAACTTAAAAGATTACTCTGGGAACACAGCGATGCTGCTGGCCGAACAAGATGAAATCATCCCCAATAAACACAGCCTAAAGCTGTTCGAGTCGCTGCACCATCGTAAAAAACTCTGGGCATTTAAAGATGCGGGCCATAACACTCTGCCGATGAATCAAGCGCTTCCGTGGTGGCAAGAGGTTATGCAGTTTGTTAACGATCAAAACGATTTATCCTCTTGAATAACCGTTTTTTACGCTGAGTTTTGAATCAACTCTAATAGATCAACACCAGGGCCAGTCTATTAGAGTCTATTGTTTACTTTAGTACGCTAAAAGTATAAACATAATCGTTATGCTTCATGGGCGCATGACAAGCGAAACATTCTTTAGCTTTAGCTTCTTCATGCATAACCAGTTGTCCGGCTTGCCAATGACCGAATCCCCAGCCGCCGGTACTGGCATATTTAACACCGTCTTTAACCATCGCCTCGGCAGAAGCAAACTCACCCGGAACAATAGCTTGCGGCCAATTAGGATGGGTGCTTTCTTTCCATACCACTTTAGCTAAAATCGAACCATCCGGCCAAGGCTTGGTTTGGTCATTTCGTGCTGCTTCGATAGCGGTATCGTTACCTAAAATAGCTCGCAAAGTTTTTTTATCTTCTCTATGCGAAACGCCTAGCAAGCGCCAGTCTATGTATTTACCGTGAACCGGTTTTGCAGCGCCTTCTGTAGATTTGGTTTCCGCTAAGACTGTTGCGGATAAACCAACAGCAGCCAAGAACAACACCAGTTTACGATTGTGCGATTTTTTCATTTACCCTTCTCTTCTAAATATACGTTTTAAAATTTGACCGTTTAGTTTTTTAGCCGTCGCATAAATTTAAGTCACCCGAAGAAATCAAAGTACCGGTGTTATACCAGAAAACGCGGGAATTCGACTTTTTCGATTAACCTGATAAACACATGACATTTAACTGGGGGTGTAAATACGCCGTCCGGCATGAAGGCTTCCGGGGCAAGAAGTTATGCGGTCAGTTAGCGGGCAAAACGCGGAATTCCCTTAATCACTGTTTTTTCCATATGCACATATTGCAATCCAAGCAATGTCCTACCATCGGCGGTTCGCTCGGCCCATATCACTTTTATCTCACCGTCCAACTTCAGTTGCTCGAATTCAAACATGGTTATCACACCCACCTCGACATCTGTGGCTTCAGCGAGATTAATCATTAGCCCGTCCACCGAAACATTGACGGTAATAAATTCGCGATATTCTCCATTTAGCAGGATTTTGCCTGGAGCTGTCATGTTTTTTCTATGCACTTTCCTCTTGTACAACTGGTTATCAACATCATAGGCAACACTCCTAAATTCCAACGCGAGCAATATATGCTCATCATGCATATCCACCCTGACCACCTCTGCTTCACCCGCCAAGCGTATTTCAGGAAGGTACAAGTCAATCGTGGTCGATGCGGACAGCATGTCAAAAATATCCTTGGCACTTTTGCCGCCTTGGTCAGACTTTAACTCTGCAAGTACGCCGCTTAACGAAAGATCTTTAACGGTAATTTCCCGTTCTTCGCCTCCCATATAAATCAAACCATGCGACATTAAGTTTTTCCGATAAGGCCGATTCAAATCTAAACTCATCTAATTTTCCTCTCTGATTATCCGTTTATACTGTTATTCAAATACTGTACAAGGCACCATGATGCAATTATAGTGTCTGTGCTATATTTTTTCGGCTCTATCACAATTATTTTTATCGTCCGCACTATATCAATTCAGATACAACTCATTGCATCATGAAGAAACCGATAATCCTGCTCTTGTTGCTTTCGCTGGCGGCCTGCACGGCAATGCCGCCTAAGAACAGCGACAATATATGCTCTACTTTCAGGGAAAAGGAAGACTGGTATGATGACGCTAAAGAATCATTCGAGAAATGGGGCATACCCATTCCCGTTCAAATGGCGATCATGCATCAGGAGTCGCACTTTGTAGCCGATGCGCAACCGCCGCGTCCCTGGCTGCTGGGGATTATTCCCCTACCCCGTGACAGCAGCGCCTACGGTTACGCCCAAGCGAAGGATGAAACATGGGATAGCTATCAGGACAAAGCTGGCAGTTGGGGATCGGATCGCGACGAGTTTGCCGATGCTACTGATTTTATCGGCTGGTACTGCAACATCAGCCACAACCGGTTAGGCATATCGAAGCTGGATACCAAAAATTTATATCTCGCCTATCATGAAGGGCATGGCGGCTATCAGCGCAAAAGTTATTTGCAAAAAGCCGGATTAGTCCAAATTGCCGACAAAGTAGCCAGACGAGCCAAACTGTTTCAAAGCCAATTGCAGGAATGCCAAGGCGATTTAGAAAACAAAAGCTGGTTTTTTTGATAAACTATAGGTTTTACATTAACAATATAGGATAAGTCGTGAGAAAAATTCAAACTCAAGTTCTTTCAATCGTCGTCGTTCTTCTTATAGGATTTACTATGTTTTCAATGGCCAATGCCACCACCCCTGAAGAAAATAAAGCCGCAGGCGTAGCCTTTCTTGCAGAAAACGCTAAAAAGCCCAATATCGTAACTACCGCTAGCGGCTTGCAATACGA
Source organism: Methylobacter sp. (assembly GCA_036561025.1). Taxonomy (GTDB): domain Bacteria; phylum Pseudomonadota; class Gammaproteobacteria; order Methylococcales; family Methylomonadaceae; genus Methylobacter_A. The sequence goes on from DATBQB010000029.1 coordinate 7,290, forward strand.
AGTATTAACCCCCGGAACAGGCACTACTTCACCTAAAGCCACCGATAGCGTTACTGTGCATTACAAAGGCACAACCATTGATGGTGCAGAGTTCGACAGCTCTTACAGCCGGGGCGAGCCGGCCACATTCCCGTTAAACAGAGTTATCGCAGGATGGACCGAAGGCATGCAATTGATGAAAGAAGGCGCCAAATACCGCTTTTTCATTCCATCAGAACTCGCTTATGGCGCACAAGGCGCAGGCCGTGCAATTGGCCCGAATGCCGCATTAATCTTTGATGTTGAGCTGATCAAAATTCAGTAAAAACAGATTAAAGGTGCAAGGTGAAAGGCACAAGGACAGCGGGCCTTGTGCCCTTCTTTTTTTACCTTGTACCTTGTACCTTTCCCCTAAGTCCTTATGCCCACTTACCAACTATTTGCTACCACACCCAAAGCGATGGAAACCATTCTTACCGATGAACTCCAATCGCTCGGCGTAAAAAACATCAAAGCCACCATGGCCGGCGTCGCTTTTCAGGGCGACCTGGAAACAGCGTATCGAGCCTGCTTGTGGTCAAGAGTCGCAAATAGGATTTTACTGGTGCTCAGTTCTTTCGAAGTAAAAAACCAGCAAGACTTGTATAACGGCATACAAAAAATCGATTGGTTCGAGCATATCAATCCTGAAGACAGTTTTGCCGTTTCGTTCAGCGCGAAAAACTCAGCAGCGATTAACAACACCCATTTCGGCGCATTAAAAGTTAAGGATGCGATAGTCGATCAGATGCGGGACAAATTTCAAAAACGCCCCAGCATCAATACCGAGCAGCCCAATATCCGCATCAACGTTTATTTGAATGGCGAGACTGCCCAGCTCAGCCTGGATCTTTCAGGAGAGAGCCTGCATCGCCGCGGTTACCGGGATGTCAGCATTAAAGCCCCGATGAAAGAAAACCTGGCTGCCGCGATGTTATTGCGTAGCCGCTGGCCGCAAATCGCCAAGCAACAGGGCTCATTATTAGACCCGATGTGCGGTTCAGGAACTCTGTTATTAGAAGGCGCAATGATCGCCGCCGATTACGCACCCGGCTTGTTACGGGACTATTTCGGATTTACCGGCTGGAAAAAGCACGATGCGCAATGCTGGAAAAAACTACGCGCGGAAGCCGAACAACGCAAAAAAATCGGCCTGGAAAAACTGCCCGTGATCGTAGGCTTCGATCAAAACCGCCATACCGTCAACACTGCTTTAGCGCATATTGCCAATGCCGGCCTGCAAAATAAAATCCATGTCGAACGCCGCGATATTGAAGATGCGGAACCGGCCGAGAGCTGGAAGCCCGGCCTGCTAATCTGCAATCCTCCTTACGGCGAACGCTTGGGCGACGAGCAGGAAACGGCTGAACTATACAAAAAGTTCGGCGACGCGCTCAAAGCGCATTTTATCGGCTGGAAAGCCGCGATGATCATCAGCAACCCGGAACTGGGTTTTCGCTTAGGCATACGTTCGCAAAAGCCGATCACCCTGTTTAACGGCGCGCTTGAATGCAAACTGTTACGGATGGACATTGAGGAACGAAATTTCTTCATCCCCAAAGCTAAAACTCAGGAAGAGCGCATTGCTCAAGTCACTGAGATCAGCAAATCACACGAAAAGCGGATTGCCCAAGCAACCGAAACCAGTACTACACAGCAATCCGAAACTACCGGCACCGACATATCTCCTTACAAGGAAACAGGTGACCAGGGAGCGGAAATGTTTGCCTACAGGGATGTAGGCAAGGGGCGTGAGCTGGGAGCGGTAAGCTTTGCCAACCGGCTCAAAAAGAACCTGAAAAAGCTGTCCAATTGGACCAAACAAAACAGTATCTCCTGCTACCGGGTCTATGATGCCGACCTGCCGGAATACGCGGTCGCCATCGATATTTATCAAGGCGAGCAAACTTGGGCCAATGTACAGGAATACGAGCCGCCCAAAAGCATCGATCAACACAAAGCCGATCAACGGCTGGCTGGGATATTGGCTGAAATACCTCGGGTGCTTGGCGTCAGCTCCGATCAGGTTTTCCTGAAAATACGCCGCAAACAAAAAAGTACCGATCAGTACGAAAAATACGGCGATCAAGGACATTTTCATATCATTGAAGAAGGCGGCTGCAAGTTGCTGGTGAATTTTGAAGATTACCTGGACACCGGGTTATTTCTCGATCACCGGCCTATACGCCTGTTGATTCAAAAACAGGCCAAAGATAAACGCTTTTTAAACCTATTTGCCTATACTGGCAGCGCAACAGTCCATGCGGCAGTGGGTGGAGCCAAGTCAACGACAACCGTTGACATGTCCAATACCTATATTAACTGGGCCAAAAAGAACTTGGCGCTAAATATCGATCAGGGCCCACATGAGTTTATACAAGCTGACTGTCTGGAATGGCTAGCCGCTGAAGCTCAATTGGCTAACAGACATTATGATTTGATTTTTCTGGATCCCCCGACCTTTTCCAATTCCAAGCGGATGGACGAAGCGTTCGATATACAAACCGATCATGTGCAACTGATTAATAATGCAATTTCCTTGCTGTCGCCGGGAGGTGTCCTATACTTCTCCACTAACTTCAGACGTTTTAAGATCGACAAGCAGGCATTGTCCGATTTAATTGTAGAAGATATCAGCGCGGCAACTATTCCGGAGGATTTTGCCCGCAATCCTAAAATCCATTATTGCTGGAGAATTCAAGAGTGATACGTAAAGTTAAAATCCTGGTTTCCGGTCGAGTTCAAGGCGTTTATTTTCGCCTTTTTACCCAGAACAAAGCCAAACATTTTGCCATAAAAGGTAGCGCACGAAACCTCCCTGATGGCCGGGTTGAAATCATTGCCGAGGCGGGAAGCGTCGCCATTGAAAAATTTATTAAATGGTGTCACAAAGGCCCTATAACTGCCCGCGTCGACCATGTTGAAATCACTGAACTTCAACCTGACGAATTGCTAACGTCTTTTGAAATAAAATAATAGGCTCAAGACTCAAGGCTTAAAAAGTTTGCCTTCTTCCTGAAGTAAACGGTAATTCGCATGCCCAATAAAACGATCATCACCGCCGCATAAATCAACGGCTCAGTATAATCCGCTTTTACTAACCAAAAATAATGTATTACAGCCGTTACTCCCGCTACATACACTAAACTGTGCAGCTTTAACCAGCTTCGCCCCAACCTTTTCTGCATTTTTTTTGTTGAGGTTACGGCCAAAGGAGTCAGTAACAAAAAAGTCAGCAGGCCCATAAGAATATAAGGGCTTTTCGGTACCTCGTCTTTAAATGCCTCCCAGGAAAGCGATAAATCAAGCACGATAAAAACCAATAAATGCAGGCTGGCGTAAAAAAAAGCAAATAACCCCATCATGCGCCTAAAGCGGGTCGGCCAGCTCTGCCCTGTTACCGTTTTGATCGGCGTCAACGCCAAACCTACACACAAAAACCGTAAAGCCCAATCGCCGAAGCCAAAATGCAGGGCTTCTATTGGATTAGCGCCAAGCCGATCGTTGACGGCATCATTGACCAGCAACAGACAAGGCATCAAGCTCAGCAAAAAAACAATACTCTTTATGGCCGCCCAGCCTTTTTTACCGGGTAACATCAGAAATATTTTTTCAGATCCATATCGGAATAAAGTGCAGCGACTTCTTCGCCGTAACCGTTAAACTTTTCCGTATCTCGCTTCGGGGTAAAAATACTACTACCCAGCACTCGCTCCCGGCTTTGGCTCCACCGAGGATGAGGTACTTCAGGATTAACGTTGGCATAAAAGCCATACTCGCCAGGAGCGTTTTTATGCCACGCGGTTTCCGGCATATTTTCGGTAAAACGAATCTTAACAATCGCCTTGATGCTCTTGAATCCGTACTTCCACGGCACAATCAAACGCAACGGCGCGCCATTCTGGTTGGGCAGCTCATCGCCATACATGCCGGTAGCCATAATCGTTAACGGATGCATGGCCTCGTCTATGCGCAGCCCTTCCACATAAGGCCATTGCAACACGTCGGAACGTTGGCCAACCATGATTTCCGGATTATAGAGCGTGGTGAATTCGACAAATTTAGCTTTTGAGGTAGGCTTAAATCGTTTGAGCATTTCGTTCAATGGAAAACCAATCCACGGTACGACCATAGACCAAGCTTCCACACATCGAAATCGATAAATACGTTCCTGCACAGGATTGTTTTTTAGAATATCTTCCAGATTGTAAACACCCGGCTTTTCCACCTCGCCTGCAACTTCCACGCTCCAAGGTTTGGTTTTTAATGCCTTGGCTAAAACAGTTGAATCTTGTTTGTTCGTAGAGAATTCATAGTAATTAGTATAACCGGCAACATCATTGCGATCAGTAACCGGTAATGTTGCAGAATAAGGCCCAATCGGTATATCGGCGTATTTTCCTGTTTCGGCATGCCCCGGACTCGGCAACATCGCTCCCACTGAAATCATAGTTGCCGCTTTAATAAATTCTCTTCGGGATTCGAAAACCGCTCGGTCAGTAACTTCGCTGCTTAAGATAGATGATTTGGTCTTAATTAACATGCGCTCCCCTTTGTTCCGTGCGTTTACACTATGGAGCTTAGATAATACATCAAACCGTTTTAGGATCGCTAATATTCGCAATCGGAAAAGGAAATATAAGAATTGACTGATTTGACTTATTGACAGGCATTAAAAAACCGTAGCTCCGGAAGAGCTACGGTTTGTTTGTTCGCAATTAGATGATTGTTACTTCTTCTGCTTGCGGACCTTTTTGTCCTTGAGTAACAGTAAACTGTACTTTTTGTCCCTCATCAAGAGATTTAAAGCCTGAACTGTTAATGTTACGGAAGTGAACAAAAACATCTGGGCCATTTTCTTGCTGAATGAAACCGAAGCCTTTTTCAGCGTTAAACCATTTAACGGTACCTGTAGTCATTTAGTGTAATCCTATTTGTAGTAATTAAAGCCTTATAAAGGCTGGTGGAGCCGGGAAATTAGAGAATTACTTATGATAAACAGGACGAACAATTACAAGAAGAACTTCGTAAAGATAAGCATAACGGTAAAACTATTTCAAGCTGAGGGCATTCTATAGGCGCACTCTGGCAATGTCAACCTCGCCTTTTCAGTTTATCGAAGATAGCGAGTTAATAAATTTGAGCGCCGTAGCTTGTGGATGCGATATTGACAGGTGATTAATGCTATTTATCAACAGCCGCTTGATAAATATTAATCATTGAATTTCATATATATCAATCACTTAAATGGCGGAGAGAGAGGGGTTCGAACCCTCGATACGTTGCCGTATACACACTTTCCAGGCGTGCGCCTTCGACCACTCGGCCATCTCTCCTATTATTTTGCTTCCTGTGATCACAGGAAGCCGACTAGAATAATCGATATTGCATTTTGACGCAATGCCCTAACTGCCACTTGCCTCAGTCAGCGCTTCCAACTCGTCCCATCGCAGATAAACTTGCTCCAGTTTTTCATCGATTTGTTTTAGTTCATCCAGGGTCTTGGCAACGGTTATAGGGTCTTGTTTGTAAAATTCAGGCTCACTGATTTGGCGGTTTAATTCCGCTTGTTTGGTCTCCAGCTCATCAATCAGCTCCGGCAATTTAGCCAATTCCTGTTGCTCTTTAAAACTCAGTTTTTTCTTTGTAGCGGTACGCGTGGGAGCCGGTGCCGCGGGTTTTTCCTGTTTGGTTACTTTAACAGCTTCGGCCTGTTTCGTCTGCTTAACATGATTTATCCAATCGGTATAGCCGCCGACAAGCTCATCGACTTCACCTGATCCATCGAGAACAAAAACGCTGGTTACTACGTTATCCAGAAAAGCCCGGTCATGACTGACCAGCAGCAACGTGCCGTCAAAATCGACCAGCTTTTCTTCCAGCAGTTCCAAGGTTTCTAAATCCAAATCATTGGTCGGCTCATCCATGACGATCAGGTTGGCGGGCTTAGTGAATAACCGCGCCAGCAACAAACGGTTTTTCTCACCGCCGGATAAGCTTTTGACTGGGGAACGCGCTCTGGCCGGTGCAAACAGGAAATCGCCCAAATACGACATCACATGCCGTTGGTTACCTGAAATTTCAACAAAGTCATTGCCATCGGCGACGGTGTCGGCAACGGTCATTTCCGGGTCGAGCTGATCGCGCAACTGGTCGAAGTAGGCAATTTCCAATCGAGTGCCCTGCTCTACCGTGCCGCTATTGGGTTCCAACTGCTTTAACAGCAATTTGAGCAATGTAGATTTGCCTGCGCCGTTAGCGCCAATAAGGCCAATTTTGTCGCCGCGCTGAATCAGTGTGGAAAAATGCTTGATAATCTGCCGGTCTCCATAAGCAAAACTGATGTCGTTGACTTCGATGACTTTTTTACCGGAGGCATCGCCTCTGTCCAGGGATATTTTGCTGGTGCCTTGAGTATTGCGGCGTTGTGCGCGTTCGGCACGCAACCTCTCCAGCGCCCTGACCCGACCTTCATTACGGGTGCGCCGGGCTTTCACGCCCTGCCTGATCCAGACTTCTTCATCGGCCAGCTTTTTGTCGAACTCGGCATTTTGATTGGCTTCGTCCTCCAGCGCGGCAGCTTTGCGGGTTAAATAATCGTCATAACTGCCTTGCCAGGACACCAGATTGCCGCGATCCAGATCGACAATCCGGGTTGCCAGTTTTTGCAGAAACGACCGGTCATGAGTCACGAACAATACCGCACCCTGAAAATTCAGCAGTTGTTCTTCCAGCCAGGTAATGCTTTCAAAATCCAGATGGTTGGTCGGCTCATCGAGTAATAATACTTCCGGCTCTATTACTAAAGCCCGAGCTAAAGCGACGCGCCGTTTCCAGCCTCCGGACAAGCCGTTGATTTTTAATTCGCCCGGCAAATCCAGTTTACTTAAGGTGGTTTCAACACGCTGTTGAAAATGCCAACCGTTATGGGCTTCCAATTTATGCTGCAAGTCGCCCAGCTCATTCAAAGCTTTGTCGTCATCGTAGTCCATGGTTAACGACATCGCGTGGTAACGGGTAATCCACTCGCCCAACTCGCCCAAGCCACCGGCAACCGCATCGTAAATGGTTGCATCATCCGGCAATTCCGGCGTTTGCTCCAACCATGCCAGCCGTAATCCCGGTTGCTGCCATATGTCGCCGTGATCGGGCTGGACATTACCGGCAATAATCTTCATCAAGGTTGATTTACCCTCGCCGTTGCGGCCTAACAAGCCTACCCGCTCTCCAGCATCCAGCTGAAAGTCGGCATTGTTTAATAAAGCGTGCGTTCCATAAGCAATGGAAACGTTGGACAATCGTAATAAGGGCATTTTAAAGTTCTTTATGTTGTAAATAGCGTCGTAATAAATCCAGTGCCAGTAACGCCGCCTGATTTTGCTTGCGTTTGATAGGACCGGCCACTGAATGGGTGGTTTGGTGAAATCCATCTCCCGTCAGTAACACATTATATAGAATAATGGCTTGGTCTTTATCGTGAAATGTTTGGCTATCCCCTGCGTAGAGCTGGACCAGCACAAAATCGGCATCGCCGGTCTGTTGTATTTCGCTGGCGATAGCTTGTGCAGCCGCCCACAAATCATCGGCATTTATCGTAATCCCCAGTTTTTGCCCCAGCCTTTTCAAAGATTGCTCATAGCGGGTTTCCAGCAGCCATTGCAAGCCTATGCACTTAGCCGCCAATAGGCCCTGGCTGGCGGTTTCTACTACAGCCAGTGTATGTTTTTCGCTAGTCATCAACTGGTCGACCGTAAACACCAAATCGCCGCTTACCTGCCCGAATCCGTCAATTGCAAAAACATTATCGCCCAGTGCTGCCGCAATTTTGGACGCCAACGAGTTCATAGCCGCTTCCGGATAATCATGCGGAAACAGTAATTTGGTTTGCACATCGTCCGGACTGGCCCGAAAACCCAACTGTACTTGGGCCGGGATTTCAATTGCGCTGATAATCTCCTGAATCGCCGACTCGCCTATGCCCAAGGTTTTGATAGTAACTAACTTTTCGGGCCGCAGTAAAAATCGGCTTGCTAGCGTTGGCTGGATGGTTTCCAAAAACAACTGCTGCATTTCCTTAGGTACGCCGGGCACAAAAGCAAACCAGCAACGCCCGACTTGCAGGCAAAACCCCGGCGCAGTTCCCCAAGCATTGTCAATACGCTCGGCACCTTTCGGAAACATCGCTTGCTTGCGGTTCGAATCGGGCATAATTCGGTTTCTAAGCGTAAAAAACCGCTTAATCTGTTCAAAGGCAACGGCGTCGAATTCCAGCGGCAAATCGAACGCTTTGGCGACGGCCTCGGCGGTCAAATCATCAATGGTCGGCCCCAATCCGCCAGTGCAAATGCAGCAGTCTGCGCGCACTGAAATCTCCCGCAGCAAGGTTACCAAATCATCAAGCTTGTCACCTACGGCGGTATGCCGGGTTACGGTAAACCCCATTGCTACGACTTGTTCCGACAACCAAGCCGCATTGGTATCGACCGTTTGTCCGGTGACGACTTCTTCGCCTTGGGAGAATATTTCTAAAGTTGGATTCATGCTGGAAATCAGGGTTATTGAGTTTGTGCTCAGCTATAGTCGGTTAAAGCATTTTGAAATACAAATTGGCCTTAACACTGAAAATGGAAGTTGATTTATCCTAAAAAGTCATTTGTCCACGAAAACCAAAAGTAGGCGCCTCTAAGCGACACAAAAAGCACGAAAAGCCAACGTACTGCTTTATTTCGTGTCTTTCGTGGATCAATTGCGGTTTTTAAGTTTACAGGAGTTCCGGCTATTTTTTGATTGATTCAACAATGCCAGAATCTATCCAGCGCCTCTGAAACTCATCGGCCGGCAATGGAGGCGAAAGATAATATCCTTGAATTTCGTCGCAGCCATAAGACCGTAACAGCGTCAACTGGGATTCGGTTTCGATGCCTTCGGCGACTACCTTCATGTTTAAAACTTGCCCCAAAGACACGATGGTCTTAATAAATGCCGCCTCGCTCGAGGCAGGATCGTCGTTATAAGCCAAAATGAACGATCGGTCGATTTTAAGAGTCTGGATGGGTAATTTTTGCAAATAGGATAAAGACGAATAACCGGTACCGAAGTCGTCCATCGCGATGTGAATGCCGCGCGCCCGGATTTGCTGTAACCGTTCGGTTGCTTTTTCGATATTATGCATAACCAAGCTTTCGGTCACTTCCAACTCGATCCATTCGGGGTTCGTACAAGTTTCATCCAAAATTTGATCGAGAATAACAATAAAATCATCGGCCAGAAGTTGCAAAGGCGAAAGATTGATTGCGATTCGGAAGCCCTCCTGCTTATTAGCCCATTCATTGGCCTGTAAACAGGCTGTTTTCAGTATCCATTTGCCTAGCGGAATAATTAAAGCCGTTTCCTCGGCGATAGCGATAAAGCGGTCCGGCGGTACAATGCCAAAACCGGGACGCTTCCAGCGAATCAATGCTTCGGCTCCGGTTATTCGGCTTAAAGCGCTATCGGCTTTGGGTTGATAATAAAGCTGGAATTCTTCCTGTTCTATAGCCCGGCGCAATGCGTTTTCCAGGGATAGTCTCTGGTGCGCAGCCTCGTTCATGCCTGCTTCGAAGTATTGAAACATGCCTCGGCCTTTTGCTTTTGCCGCATACATAGCGGTATCAGCATGCTTGGTAAGGGTATCGAAGTCATCGCCGTCATCGGGAAAGATAGCTATGCCGATGCTGACGCCGACGAAAGCTGTGTAATCCTTAATTTGCACCGGCATGGTCGTCACATCGACCAATTTTCTGGCAAGTTCGGTGGCATCGGTAATGCCCACTAAACCGGGCAGGATGATGGTAAACTCGTCTCCGCCCATACGGGCAACCGTGTCGGTTTTACGCAAGCAATTTTGAATACGCGCTGCGATGATCTTCAATAAACTGTCGCCGGCCCAATGGCCGAGCGAATCGTTAACGTTCTTGAAATGATCCAAATCAAGGAAAAACAAGGCAAGGCGGGCATTATTGCGTTGCGCCAAACGAATTTCGTGCTCAAATCTATCCTTGAACAGAAATCGATTGGGAAGGTCTGTGAGTACATCATAGTACGCCAGCTGCTTGAGCTCCAGCTCCGTTTGTTTCTGGTGACTGATGTCCGTCGAGATTGCCACATAATGCGTTAGCTGGCCTAATTGGTCAGTGACGGCGTTAATGCTGAGCAGCATGGGGCAAAATTCACCATTCTTTCGGCGATCCCAAATTTCTCCTTTCCACTCCCCTTCATTCAATAGTGAGTGCCATAAGCCTTTATAGAACGGCCGATCATGCAAGTTCGATTTCAACACCCGAGGATTCCGACCCAACACTTCGTGACGTTCATAACCGGTGATTTCACAAAATGCCGCGTTAACTTCCATGATAGTGCCTTTAGGATCGGTAATAAAAATCGCCTCGCTACTGTTCTCGAAGACTTTAGCGCTCAGCCGCAGCCGGGTTTCCCGGTTTTTCAACTCGGTGATGTTCAAAGCGGTTACGACGGCTCCTTCCAGTTTTCCCTGCTCCGAATGCAGCAAACTGCTCTTCAGCCAGTAGATGGCCTTGGAGCTATCCTGATTCTTGCCTAAAAGCTCATGCTCACCGGTGTAATAGCCGTTAAGCCTGATGGTTTCCAACAGAACGGAACGGACAGGCCAGGGCAAAGTCGGCAAATGCCCGGCAAGATGCTGTTGTTCTGAGAGGGACAATAAATCGTCGATACAGGTTCCCAGTAATTCAACTTCTGTGAACCCGAGTTCCCGCTCCACACCGCTATTTAACCGCCGAATGCGGCCTTCGGTATCAATGACGAACAGAAGGTCTTCCATAGTGTCCATTACTCGATCGACAAAGCGATTAAGCTCCTGCTGCTGATTTGCCCTATGTTGGAGTTTTACCTTTTGCTGTTCCGATTCGCAGAGCATGACATCCATGCTTTGAGTGATGACGAGGATTTGCCTTTCCTGTTTCAAGTTGGCTAAACGTAGCTTTTCAATTTCTTCCCGCAGCTTAAGCACTGTCTCGGAATCTGTGCAAGCGGGGATATTCTCGGTTGTTTCTGGCTCCCTGTTGTTTAGGGACACCAGGAATCGACCTTCGCGCTCTTGGACACGGAATTCGGCAATGTTCAAATCAACGCATCGGCCGTGCGCTGGGCAAATCAGACTGCTTCCGCTAGACAGCGGACAATATGTCAGATCGTAACCTTCATGAGAACAAAGAGCAGGGACGGCTTTAAACTCGCCCTGAATATTGAAAATCAGAACATCGATAGGGCGGTGCTCGCCCGGTAATTGCAACCGGCCTTTCCAGCGCGGTGGATCGAGCGAGTCGAGGAATGTCACCGATTCAACGATGACATCGCGAAAACTTGGACGTTGACGGCTCATTCCGGCAAAAGGTCTTGTATTAGTTGGACGGTTTTCGGTACGGCCTGTTCGGTTTTATCGGACAAGCCGGAAGAAAACGGGGTGACGGCAGCGATTTCGACACCCACGATCAGGATACCCGGCAGAGGATTCCTGATGATTTTAAGCGCTTCCAACAAATACGGAATACCCAAACCGTGGCCGGTGAGCTGCTGAGGCCTGTCGGCTAAATCCTCCGGTTTCAACACAAAAATCTCGCCGACATTGCCGAAATTGGCCAAGGCATCGACCAGAATCGCCTGACGGCAATTTTCAAGAAACCGAAGCGCATTGAGTCCGGCGATGCCCGCATTGAATATCTCGACATTTTTCGGCCATGTTAACTGCAGAAGCTGTGCGTAGATGCGGACACCGAAACCGTCATCTCCATGCAATTCGTTACCGAAACAAACAATGTGGCGCATAACTAGCTTAGGGCCATAAGGTGGTGCGTTTGCCCGTATCGAGTACATGCACGGTACAAACCAGACAGGGATCATGGGAGCGGATAATATGGCCGATTTCCACCGGATCGTCAGGATCGTCGACAGTCAAACCAATCAGGCTACTCTCCCAATGCCCGCGCCGCCCTTCGCTGTCTTTGGGCGATGCGTTCCAGGCAGTCGGCGTAATGACTTGATAGCGGCTAATCGCGCCGTCGGTGACTTGCAACCAGTGGCCCAGTGCTCCGCGCGCCGCTGTTACCAGACCAAAGCCCTCCCCGTCGGGGATTTCCAGTTTGTCGGGAGAAATCATATGCGGGTCGTTAGGACGCGCTGCCAGTTCATTCAGCGTTTCGCGCATTTTATGCAATAGCCGGGCGGTACGGCGTAAGCGGGCGAACTGGCGCAGCCAGGCATTGCCGCCTTCCGCTTGGTATAACGAACAGATCAACGACTCGCCGTCGATTAACGCATCGGCCAGAGGACCGGTTTGCACGACTTTATCCTGGTAACGCGGCGCTTTGCACCAGGTATAGCGATCTGAATGGGGTTGATAATCGGGGATGGTCTGCCCCTGAAACGGATGCCGTCCGCCCGCGTATGGCTGAAACCAGGAATAGCGGACATGTTCGGTGATTTCGGCTTGCTTAAAAGGCTCGACATTACCGGTCTCGCCATTGAAGAACCCGGCCCGGAACAAATGCTTACGCTGAGAAAGAACAGTCTCTGCATCGTCCGGGTCGTGATAAGCACCGTAACTAAGCATATGCGGCGTACCGAAACCTACATGATGCAGGCCGATGTCGCGGCTCATCATTGTGAACAGCCCGATGGCACCGTCGGCGTGAGCCTCCTTCGCTGTCAGCCAAGTAAAGAATTCGTCGGCGGATTCCAAGGCCAGCCAGGAATTCAGGTCGGTACCGATAATGTTCTGTTCGAACCAGCGGGTCACTTTATTGAGAATGGACAAACTGTCGATTATGTGGCGGCTACTCGCAGGCGTAGTCACCCCGCCCGGCAACATATAAGACGAATGCGGCCACTGACCGCCAAACAGCGCAATAATTTCGACGAGATGACGCGAATGTTCGAGCGCGCCCCGATGAACCCAGCCTTTGAACGGCAGGAAAGCAGCGCGCGCTTTTTGATAAAACGACCGCTCGGCATATTTGGGATGACAAAAGTCGGCGGTGAAAAATAAAAAAGATTGCCGCAAATCGCTTTGCACGGTCTCGGCCATCAAACACAAATTGCGAATACGGATGGCTGCGGGCGGTACCGGAATGCCGCCTATGCTTTCCAATGCCAGCACCGCAGCGGTCAATTGCGCGGTGCCGCAAATGCCGCAGATACGCGGCGTAATCACCAAAGAATCTTTGGGCTTGCGGCTTATCAAAATTTGTTCGAACCCTCTATACATGGAGCCGATACAGCGGGCATCGACGACTTTGTTGTCTTCCAGTTCCAGCTGAAAATCGAGATCGCCCTCGACCCGGTTAAGGTCTACTTGAATGATTCTTCTGGACATGGGTTAAGGATCCATGGTCTTGTTCAGCACCCGGTCGGGCGCTGCTTCATGGGCCAGGCTTTTGTAAGCCATGTAATTGGCCCGTTCTACGCCCAGCGGCAGATGTACCGGAATGGTACCGATTTTTTCGGTGCGAAACAGGTCTTGATCTTGTGGAAAGTCCGGAGAAGTGCAGCCGAAACACGGCACGCCTGCCCGAGTCTTACTGCTACGGCCATTCCAAAGTTCGGTATTGCAAATAGCCACGGTGACCGGACCTTGACAGCCCAGGTTAAAGAACATGCACGCTTTACCGCCGAACGCGGTTTCTTCCACGTTGTATTCGTGATATTCGTTGCGTGTGCAGCCTTGATGCACAGTGGTATTAAAAAAAGCCTTGGGGCGATTGATATGATCGAGTTCTACCGGAAGCCCGGATGCCAGCATGGCCAGCGTTTTGGTCATCGCATTGGGATGGGCCGGGCAGCCCGACAAATTGATGACCGGCAGCCCTTTGCGCGAGCGCCATTCGATCGGCAATAACCCGCCGGGAGATTGTTTGTCGAACTGCAAGCCGAGACAATCGGTCGGATTAGGCGGCGCGGCATGGACGCCGCCATACGACGCGCAAGTGCCGAGAGCGACTACGTATTCGGCCTTTTCGGCCAGTTGGCTGATCAGGCTCATTTTGGAACGACCCCGATATGGATCGTACATGCCTGAGCCATTCGGGCCGGTGATGATGCTGCCCTCAACGCACAAAATATCGAGAACTTGCTGATCCGCGAGGATCGCCTCGATCAAGGTATCCAGTCGGCTGGTCGGCTCTATAGACAAGGACGGTTGCCAAAGCATCTCGATGTTGTATTCATCGACGAGTTCTTCCAGAGACGGGCTGTCCGCACACAGAATCGACATGGTGTCGCCACCGCAGGAGCCGGTTTGTAGCCAAAGTAATGCTGTCATAAAACCTCTGTGATACTTCAACGTTGAATAAATACGTACCCAAACAAAACCCGATATTACAGCCCTCATTGGAGCGTAACGATGCGGGAACGTGTTTACTCTATCTCGCTTACTGTCGTCAAACTTGCTTGATGGGCTTAGGCTTTAAGTGCTTTGTCATTGTAAGCCTTGTTTATCCCTAGGTCATCCGAATTATCATAGCCTGCAGCATACGCTGGATGCAGCCTGAGCTCATGATAATTTTATAGAGATTGCTGTTGATTTTAGTTGTTTAGCCACGGATTTACGCAGATAAACACTGATAAATATTGTATGACGCGAGGAATAGATGCAACCCGATGTTCATCCGTGGCTGAACTGCCTTTTCCAGGTTGATCCGGGCTTTTGTTTCTATAACACGCTATGCCAGAACGGCAATGCAATCAGACTGATCGCTGTGGTCACCGTTACCGCCATCGCATACAGCGAGCTATCCAGCCGGTAGCGATCACAGAAAACAATGCCCAACAACATGCTCGGCATGCACAAATCAAGCACAGCCGCAGCGCGGTATTCGCCGACAATAGGCAAATAGCCGACTAAAACCATAGCAAACAACGGCATCAGCGCCATTTTAATCACCATAACGGGGATGACATAGGGGATGTTACGGACGGTTACCGCTTTCCAGCTTAAAGCCAGACCTAAAGAAAACAGCATCAATGGTACGACGCCGGCAGATAATTTTTGCAGTACGCCGGAAAGCCATACCGGGGCAACCAAACCGTTAAGATTCAGCATAACCGCAACAGCCGCCGCCCAGAATGGCGGCGCATTAAAAAACAGCCAAAGCGATTTAGGCTTTTCCGCGCTATCTTCGCCGTAATGCCGCGCCACGATAACACCGGCGGTAAACAATAGCGGCGTGGTTGCAAACAGGTCCATCTGTATAACCACCGATCTAGCCCAACTACCGAAAGTTTGTTCCAAAACCGGCAAACCCAGATAGGTCACGTTCGGAAATGCCGCCGCCAGTATCATTGCGCCCATGCGCCGGTCTTCAAACTTGAACAATACGCCAACTGTCCAAAGGCAAAACATTGCAAAAATAATACTACCCACGCCTAGCAAGGTATACTGAAACGAATGCAAGCCTATATCTGCCGACCATAAAACCTCCAGCACCATGGCCGGCAGCAATAAATAATAGACCACCGTGGTCAGCACCAGCCGCGTTTGCTCGGCTGACAGACCCGCCGGTTTTGCAAAACGCCAAACTGCGCCGAGCGCCATTAGTAAGGTCATTTGTATCAATGTTGAATTCATAATCGAGGACTATTGTGGCAATAGTGAATTTTAACATTCACCGTTAAAACAAGTTCCGGTAATATATGTCGACTTATTATTCGGGAGCGTTTAAGTGCGTTTATTTTCAAAATATTGCCGACTCGGTGTTTTTTTATTAATAGCGAGCCCTTTTGCAATTGCGGAATCCGATGTCATCTCGCCTAAAGAAGCGGCAACAATGCGCGTTAAAAACCAAGCTGTTATTGTCGATGTACGTGAAAATGATGACTGGAATGAGCATAATATTCACGGCGCCATTCATATTCCGCTGTCCCAATTAAATGAACGGCTACCGGAACTTGAACCTTATAAAAACCGCCCGATTATCACACAATGCGTAGCCGGCATGCGTTCCGCACAGGCCCAGTTGCGATTAAAGGCGGCGGGATTTTCCAAGGTTTATTTAATGAACGGCGGAATAAAGGCTTGGCATGAACAAGGCCTAGTGACCGAATAGACCAGAACCTTTTACCTTGAACCTTTTACCTTAACCATATGTCTCAATCATTTATTTCAACCAAATCCATCCCCGTCCGTGAACGCTTAATCATGGCGCTGGATGTCCCCAGCATTCCCGAAGCACAGGCATTAGTTGAAGAACTCGGCGATTCGGTGATCTTTTACAAGGTCGGCATGGAACTGTTTATGTCCGGCGATTATTTCGGTTTTATTGAATGGTTAAAACAGCAAAATAAAAAAATCTTTGTCGACCTGAAGTTTTTTGACGTTCCCGCCACTGTGGGCCGAGCCATTAAAGCCTTGAGCAGCAAAGGCGTCGATCTTGCCACCATCCACGGCAACGATGCGATTATGGAAGCCGCCGCCAAGGAAAAAGGCGATCTTAAAGTACTGGCCGTAACCGCGTTAACCAGTTTAGATCGCGGCGATCTTGACGATTTAGGCTTTGCCTGCGATGTGCGAGAGCTGGTTTTATCCCGCGCCAAACGCGCCTTGCAAATCGGTTGCGACGGCATTGTTTCATCCGGGCTTGAAGTCGCAATGCTCAGGGAAGAGTTGGATCATAAGCTTCTCGTCATCACACCCGGCATCAGGCCTGTCGATAACCGCGAAGAAGACGATCAAAAACGCGTGGTTAGCGTAGAAATGGCTTTCCAGAATGGCGCTGATTATATCGTCGTCGGCAGGCCTATCCGCGATGCTGAGAACCGGAAAGCCATGGCCGAGAAGATCCAGGCGCAAATTCTTTCTCAGTTTCAATAACCCCAATCAAAAAAGGCGGCCAACCGGTAGCCCTTACCCTTTTAATAATGCCTTGCGACTATGGAATTTGATTTAGCCTTTACTACCTCTACTCTGGTCGCCTTTACCATGGGTCTATTCAGCAGCATGCACTGTATCGGCATGTGCGGCTCCATCATAGGCACATTAACCTTAAGCCTCAGCCCGGAAATACGGAATCAAAAAAACCGGTTATTTCCCTTTGTGTTCAATTACAACATTGGCCGTATTACCAGTTACACAATAGCCGGAGCATTGGCGGGCGTTATCGAAACATTGGTCACCATGCCGATGGGTGAAATTAGCGGACACAGATTATTGCAAATACTGTCTGCTGCGATCATGACCGGAGCAGGACTTTATATAGCTGGATGGTTTCCCCGCTTTGCCTATATTGAAAAAATCGGTTTGCGTTTCTGGAAGATGATCGAGCCTTTTGGCCGTAAACTGATCCCGGTAAAAAATCCGGGCCAAGCTTATCTTTTCGGCATGGTTTGGGGATGGTTACCGTGCGGCTTGGTCTATTCGGCTT
Source organism: Methylobacter sp. (assembly GCA_036561025.1). Taxonomy (GTDB): domain Bacteria; phylum Pseudomonadota; class Gammaproteobacteria; order Methylococcales; family Methylomonadaceae; genus Methylobacter_A. The sequence continues at coordinate 24,737 of DATBQB010000029.1, forward strand.
TGGCGCTCGCCGCAACCGCGGGCGACATCAGCCAAAGCGCACTGACAATGCTGTTTTTCGGACTGGGAACTTTACCGGCAGTCATGGGAGTCGGTATAATGACCGGCATATTAACAAGGTTATCCAGAATGCAGCGTTTCAAACAGGCTATCGGCCTGTTCATGATCGCACTAGCTCTGCTGGCCGCCCTGCCCTGGCTTAATCCCATGGCGATTACAACACACATGGCACTACATTAAGAGGTATCTATGGATCATTTTAACGCGATCATCGGTCAATCTCCTGCATTGGATTCCTTAATCCGTAGCGCCAGAATTGTTGCCGCTACCGATGTTACTGTATTGCTTAAGGGTGAAACAGGTACCGGCAAAGAAGTCCTTGCTACTGCCATTCAACAAGCCAGCGCTCGCGCCAACAAGGCTTTTATTACCTTAAATTGTGCTGCATTACCTGAAAGTCTGATTGAGTCTGAACTGTTCGGCCATAAAAAAGGCTCGTTTACAGGGGCGACAGCCGATAAGCAAGGCCTTTTCCAGGCGGCTGATGGCGGTACGCTGTTCCTTGATGAAATAAATTCCTTGCCGCTGTCGATTCAAGCGAAATTATTACGCTTTCTTGAATCCGGCGAATGCCTTGCGGTCGGGGAAGTTAAACCCTATAAAGTCGATGTCCGTGTTATTTCCGCAACGAACACAGACCTAAACAAGCAAATCGAAGCGGGCGAGTTCAGATCGGATTTGTACTTTCGTTTGAATGTCGTACCTTTGGAGCTGCCGCCGCTGGCGCAACGCACTGAGGATATTGAGCCGCTGATCAAGCACTTTCTGGCTTTCTTCGAGAACGCACATGCACTGACCGCCCCCAAGTTCAGCAAGCAGGCTTTAAAAGCGCTAAAAGCGTACTCATGGCCGGGCAATATCCGTGAATTACGTAATGTATGCGAAAGACTCAGCATTTTATTAGCCGGCAAAATCATTGAGCCGGAAAACCTTCCGTCTGAGTTTACCGCTCAAAAAATCAGCAATGCTACGCCCGCAACAGCGAACTTCACTCTGCCCGAGACCGGCCTAAAGCTGGACACATTAGAAGCCGATTTAATAAATCAAGCCTTGAGCCGCACTAACGGCAATCGCAGCAAGTCCGCAAGACTGCTGGGTATCTCCCGTGACACCTTGCTTTACCGCATGCAAAAACACGGTTTTGCAATGTAAAACCATATAGCCTCTAAAAATCTTTTAGAGGCTTTTATTTTCCAAGTATTTCAGAATCAATCGCGCTGTTGCAGTCTTGCATTGCGCATGACCTGCTTCAAATCCCTGACCGTCTGAGCCAAGCCTGAAAATACAGCCTGCGCGATAATCGAATGGCCGATATTAAGCTCGACTATTTGCGGTAGTGCGCATATGGCTTCAACATTATAAAAATTCAGACCATGCCCTGCATTAACTTGCAATCCGGCACTGTGCGCATAAACGGCAGCCTTTTTAATGCGCGCCAGCTCTTCGGCTTGCTGTTGCTGGCTACCTGCTTCGGCGTAACATCCGGTGTGCAATTCAACTACCGGCGCACCGGCTTTTACCGCCGCATCAATCTGCATTTCATCGGGATCGATAAACAGCGATACTTCAACACCTGCACTTGCCAATTCATCACAGGCCCATTGTAGACGATGCAAGTTGCCGGCAACATCCAGGCCACCTTCGGTAGTCAATTCCTCCCGTTTTTCAGGCACCAGACAGCAAGCATAAGGCTGTACTTTTACAGCTATGCCGACCATCTCATCGGTAACCGCCATTTCCATATTCAACCGGGTATGCAGCATGTCCTTTAACAAATAGATGTCCCTGTCCTGAATATGGCGCCGGTCTTCCCGCAAATGCGCGGTAATACCGTCTGCACCGGCCTGCTCTGCAACGAGTGCGGCCTGAACCGGCTCAGGGTAAAGCGTGCCTCTGGCCTGCCTTAAGGTGGCTACGTGATCGATATTCACGCCTAATAGAATCTGTGTTTTGTTCATTTTAGTGTGTTTGTGTTTTTATAATGGAAAGCGGATAACGCAGATCATTATGATCTGTAATATTTTTTTCTACTTATCAACCAAAGGCGAAAGACGAAGGGCAAAAAACAAGCTTCAACATGGTCGATCTTAGCCTTTAGCCTTTAGCCTTTCGTCTACCTGCTGAGCAGTTGCGAAGACTTTACTAATAACGGCCCGGCTTTTAAGCTCCCTACCCTGTAAATAAACATCAATGACCATCCTCATCAATATTTTTGCTTCGCTTAACACTTGCGGTTCGGTTAGCTCCCTGGCGCTTAACGCCAGCAAGGTTTTGCCTGAAAACCGTCCATTCACGGCTTCAACCGGTCCCTGGCCTACATTGAAATCGTATCTTTTTAACGGCTCAATCGGCTTTTCATTGTTGTCGTATTCCAGCTGCAAGCCGTAGCCTGCACATTCGACCAAGTTAAGCTCAAACAGCCGCAATGCCGCTTCTATATTGGATCCATCCGCCAGAGAAGATAAACACTCACTGTAATAGCTGAATACCTCGGGATGAGGGTCGTATTTGTGCAAGAAATAAACGACCAGTTCATTGATATAAAAGCCGCAATACAGCGCAAGCCCCTTTAACCCGCTTAATGGCTGAATTATATCTCCAGGGATGGAGTGTATGCCGCGAACTGGTCGGGAACCGGTGCGGCAATCTCCAGGGATGGAGTGTATGCCACAAGTCGGTCTGGAACCGGCGCAACGCTCGACATCGGTCAACGTTTTTAGTTCGGCCTTGCCGACATAGGAAATAGCGAGTGGGATAAAGGGTTGCAGTATTCCTGCTGTTTTGGACTTGGATTTTCTCACGCCTTTTGCCAACAAGGAAATACGGCCGAAATCCCGGGTTAACGCATCAATAATCAAACTGGTTTCCCGGTATTTGCGCTGCTGCAAAATAAAAGCAGGCTGCAAATAAACTGCGGATTCAGTCATTAAAGCCTAAACTTTGTAAGGCTCGTTCGCTATCCGACCAGCCTTTTTTAACTTTAACCCAAAGCTGTAAATAGACCTTTTGCCCGATCAGCTTTTCTATATCCTGCCGGGCATCGGTGCCGACTTTTTTCAGCATCTCGCCGTCCTTGCCGATCACGATGTTCTTTTGGGTCAAACGTTCTACCCAAATAATGGCGTAGATTTTGGTAATGTAGGGTTTTTCTTCGTAGCGCTCAATCTCTACCGTAAGCGCATAAGGCAGTTCAGCTCCTAAACGCCTAGTCAGCTTTTCCCTGACAATTTCAGCAGCTAAAAACCGCTCGGATCGATCGGTCACCTGATCCTCGGGATAAATCAAATCCCGTTCAGGCAACAGTTCCATAATTAAACTTTCCAACTGATCAAGATTGGTTCTTTTTAATGCAGAAATCGGTATCAAATGTTTGAACGGAAAACGGTGTTGGGCTTCGTTAAAGAACGTCAAAATAGCTTCTTTGTCCGCTACCTTATCGACTTTGTTAACAGCCAGAATAACCGGTAGCCCCGCTTGCTCAAGCTTTTTAAAGATGGCCTCGTCGTATTCATGCCAGGACAAACCGTCGATTAGCCAGACAATCACGTCGACACCCAGCAAGGTCGTTTCAGCGGTGCGATTTAAATAACGGTTCAACGCCCGCTTTTCACTGTTATGCATGCCCGGCGTATCCATATAAATGGCCTGCCCGGCGTCTGTGGTGTTGATACCGAGAATTCGATGCCGGGTAGTTTGCGGCTTGCGCGAGGTAATACTGATTTTCTGCTTCAGCAGATGATTCATTAATGTTGATTTGCCGACATTGGGCCGCCCAATCAGGGCGACGAAACCACAATTCATTTAGTGTCCTTATTTAATAATTCGAGCATAAGCTCCGCCGCCGACTGCTCGGCTTTTTTTCTGGAGTTTCCGGTGCCAATACAAAACTCCGCTGTTAACGATGTTGTACACTTAACTTTGAAAGTCTGTTCATGCGCAAGCCCGGACATGGACATTAAGGTATAATCGGGCAACTCCATTTTCTTGGACTGCATCAACTCCTGTAATTGAGTTTTAGGATCTTTCTGCCAATTATCCAAAGACAAACTTTTCAGTTTTTCCGCAAACAACAGCAGGATCCATTGCTGGCAAGCATGCATGCCCTGATCGTTATACAATGCGCCGATAATAGCTTCCAATGCATCGGAAAGAATGGAATCGCGGCGAAAGCCGCCGCTCTTCAACTCGCCTGAACCCAGCAGCAAATAATCGCCCAGTTGTTGCTTTCTGGCCAGCTCTGCCAACGAACTCTGATTAACCAGACTTGCTCTTAACCGGCTTAAGACGCCTTCGCTAGCACTGGGAAATAATTCATATAACTTTTGGGCAATGACAAAACCCAAAATTGAATCTCCCAAAAACTCCAACCGTTCATTATTATTCGACCCGGCACTTCGGTGCGTTAAAGCCGTGGTAAAAAGCTGAGGATTATTAAACGCGAGGCCCAGCTTTTTACACAGTTCTTCAGGCTTTTTTATCACTCCTGACCGGCCTCGACAGTATCATGGAATTCGGCTAAAGCACTCAGATTGCCAACCAATTTGACGACAGTCTCATACTCGATGTCCACTTTCACATAATTGCCATGCTTGATAACTTTAATATCATCTTGTTTGACATCATAGACATAATTAATGTTGAAGCGCTTGCTTAAGCTGTCCCTAATTTCAAATTCGCCTTTCGACGCAAGATCGGGAGTTGCCTTTAAAGCTTCCAACGCGCTTTTCACCTTGCCGTGATCCAGATAAATCGGCACTATTTTAAGTGTCAACAAGACAAAAAATCCTATGAGCCCCAAAATAAAAACAAGCGAAATCAAGGTTAAGCCTTGCTGACGTTTAGACGATAAATTCATTTCTTTCTCCAGATGTTTTATTAAAAGAAATAAGTATAGTGCACAGCTTATTTCAGCACTGTGCCGATACGCTCAAAACTCACACCTTTATACTGCCAGTCCCAGCTCATCCAGATAAAAAAAGCCTGTCCAACCAAGTTTTCTTCAGGAACAGTACCCCAATAACGGCTATCGTTGCTATTATCGCGGTTATCGCCCATTACAAAATAACTCCCTTGCGGCACCACATACACGCCCTCGGCAGAAGCAGCTCCATTTCTAATTAAAATACTGTGCTCAACGCCGGTTAGGTCTTCTAACAAATGTTCATTCCCGGTCATATCCTCGCCTTGACCTACACCTTGATAGCGCCCCAAAGAAACTTGCTTGATAGGTACGCCGTTGACATGCAATTTTTTGTCGTAATAAGCGACCCGATCGCCCGGCAGACCGATAACACGCTTGATATAATCGACAGTCGGGTCTTTAGGATAACGAAAAACCACGATATCTCCACGCTTGGGCTCATTCCGTTCAATGATTTTTTTATTTAAAACCGGCAAACGTATTCCGTAGGCGAATTTATTAACCAGAATAAAATCGCCTATCAGTAAGGTCGGCATCATTGATGCGGAAGGTATGCGAAAAGGCTCGGCTATGAATGAGCGCAGCAATAACACAATCAGCACAACCGGAAAAAAAGAACGCGCATACTCTACCAGTATGGGTTCATTTTCTTCATCGAAAACCTCCCCTCTTGATTTGAGTATCAGCAAATATCCGCCCCAAATCACACCGGTAACCAGCGTGGCGACGACAAGAAAAAAGGAAAAATCGTAGTCCATGTTCATATCTTATATTGTAGAGGCAATCCCTTGTGGTTGCCCTGGTATGTAAAGGTTTATAAAACTGAGTTATTCTTTGTTAAGCTGCAAAACGGCCAGAAATGCCTCTTGAGGAATCTCAATATTACCGACCTGTTTCATTCGTTTCTTCCCGGCTTTTTGTTTTTCGAGCAATTTTTTCTTACGGCTAATATCGCCGCCGTAACATTTTGCAATTACATTCTTCCGCATCGCTTTAACGGTTGATCGGGCGATAATTTTGGAACCAATGGCCGCCTGTATCGCAACTTCATACATTTGCCGCGGTATCAGGTCTTTCATCTTTTCAACCAGATCCCGTCCACGGTTATGGCTTAGATCGCGATGCACGATGATAGACAGAGCATCCACTTTTTCGGCATTGATCAACACATCCAACTTGACCAGCTCGGCTGTTTGAAAACGCAAAAACTCGTAGTCAAACGATGCAAACCCCCGGCTCACTGACTTCAAGCGGTCAAAGAAATCCAACACCACTTCGCTCAATGGCATTTCATAATGCAGGGATACTTGCCTGCCAACGTATTGCATATCTTTCTGCACCCCGCGCTTTTCAATACACAGCGTAATTACGCCGCCCAGATAAGTTTGCGGCACCAGGATATTGGCCCGGATAATAGGTTCCCTGATTTCCTTGACTGTCCCCATATCCGGCAGCTTGGCCGGATTATCAATCATCAGAACCTGGTCATTCTGGGTAATGACTTCATAGATAACGGTCGGTGCTGTCGTGATCAGATCAACGTCATATTCTCTTTCCAAACGCTCCTGCACAATCTCCATATGCAGCATGCCGAGAAAACCGCAACGAAAACCAAAACCCAAAGCTTGGGAGGTTTCCGGCTCAAAGTGCAAGGAAGCATCATTGAGATTTAACTTGTTGAGCGCCTCGCGCAAATCTTCGTAATGATCCGAACTGACCGGATACAAACCGGCAAAAACACGCGGTTGAACCCGTTGAAATCCGGTGAGTTGCTCGGCAGCCGGTTTATCCGTCCAGGTAATGGTATCGCCGACCGGCGCACCGAAAATATCCTTGATGCCGGCCACTACAAACCCAACTTCGCCGGTATTTAAAACTTCTTTTTCCAGACGTTTTGGGGTAAAAACACCGACTTTCTCAGCAATAAAAGACTTGCCGGTGGACATGATGGTGATCTTTTGCTTTCTGCGGATACTGCCATGCACAATCCTGACCAGCGACACCACGCCCAAATAACTGTCGAACCAGGAGTCGATAATCAACGCCTGTAACGGGCCGTCTATATCGCCTTGCGGCGGAGGAATCTTAAGCACCAGTTGTTCCAGAACATCCTCAACACCCAAACCGGTTTTAGCACTGATCATCAGCGCCTCATCGGCTGGAATACCGATCACCTCTTCAATCTCAGCCTGCACCCGTTCAGGCTCGGCAGAAGGTAAATCGATTTTGTTCAGCACTGGCACTACTTCCAGCCCCTGCTCTATCGCCGTATAGCAGTTGGCAACGCTTTGCGCCTCAACGCCCTGCGCCGCATCGACAACCAGCAGCGCGCCTTCGCAAGCCGCTAAAGACCTGGAAACCTCATAAGAAAAATCGACGTGCCCTGGGGTATCGATGAAATTAAGCTGATAGGTTTCACCGTCTTTCGCCTTGAAATCCAGAGTAACACTCTGCGCTTTAATCGTGATGCCTCGCTCTTTTTCAATATCCATCGAATCAAGCACTTGTGCGGACATCTCCCTGGCGCTTAAACCGCCGCAGATTTGGATAAAACGGTCCGCAAGCGTCGATTTACCATGATCGATGTGCGCGATAATGGAAAAATTTCTTATATGTTTTAAATCCACTTATATTTCAACTTGTTATGATAGCGTTAATGCATTGTGCCAACATTGCCAAGATTTAAGCAGAGCCACTGCCCTACAACACTTGCCATTATCGATTTGCACACCTTAAATTTTAGCTGGACATTGTAACAGATTTAGACCTACTCAAAGTCTACTTTCAGCATCAATCCTAAGACTCAATAGCCAAGAAACTTTCACCACGAAGACACGAAGGACACGAAGTTTTATATTTTTTCTTCGTGTCCTTCGTGTCTTCGTGGTTTTATGCCTTAATTTGGTAGGCATGACGACGAATATCAATAAATCATTGAGCGGTTGAAGTCGCCCCCACCGTTACCCCCAGCCAGCTGTATATCCGCTTTACAAGCAAGCCTTCATCATGCAGATAAGCATGGCCTTCATCATCGACTTTAATCTGCCGGTAACCCGCGTTTTCTTTTGCCGCCAAGCGCCGACCCCTGGCGCTTTCTGTAACATCCGACACGTCTAACGCACCGTAAATATCCAGCATTGGCATTTTAATTTTCTTGATAAAATCCAGTGTTTGGGCCGTTTTGTTTCCGGTTGTCGGAACCGGCAAACTGATGGCCACCAGTGCTTTAATATCCGCCGCCTGCTCACTCAGGGCATAAATACCCATCAAGCCCCCTAAACCATAACCGACCACAACAACATTGCCTGCGCCATTGCCTTTTACATAGTTAATCCCCGCCTGAATCCGCGCCGCCGCCTCAGGAAACAACGGATAATATTCTTCTTTTTCAACGCCTGCTTCCCTAAGCGGCATTTGCAGTGAAAGCGTCGCCCAGTTATGTTCGGGTAAAAAAACTCTCAAATCGTAAATCAGTTGCTGCTGATTGGGATGCCCACCCATATCATGGAGAATAATAGCAACGCCATTGCCGAATACTTTCCCTGTTTCCGTATAAAGACCGAGAAATTTTTTTCCTTCGGACTCCAGCCAGACCGCTTTGCCCATAGCCAGCGTCTTATTAATGCTTTCAGCAAATTCGGCTTCCCGCTTTTCATCGCTAGCCCAGCACGCCTCTCCTAAAAAGTGCGCCATGCAAAGTACAAATACCAAAGAGCTGAGTTTCATTGCCGACCGTAAAAATCGCTGTACCGATATAAATCATGCACATGCCGCAACAGCACCATAATCACCGAGGCAACAGGCAATGCCAGCAAAATGCCCAGAAAGCCGAATAGCTGGCCGCCGGCCAATACCGCAAACATGACGGCAACCGGGTGCAGGCCGATTTTGTCGCCAACCAGCATCGGTGTTAGCACCATGCCTTCCAAGGATTGCCCGATGATAAAAACAATCGCGACCGGCACCAGTTGTATTAACTCATGAAATTGCACCAAAGCCGCTACACAGGCCGTAACGATCCCGACGATTGAGCCTAGATACGGTACGAAACTGACCAGTCCGGCCAGCATGCCTATCAATAAAGCTAAATCGAGACCGGTTATCCATAGTCCAATACTGTAAATACAGCCTAAAGCCAGCATCACATAAAACTGCCCCCGGACAAAAGCCGCCAATACCGTATCGGCTTCACCAGCAAGTTTGGAAGCGGTAGGCGCTACACGCCGAGGCAATAAGTCATGAACTTTGGCAACCAGGTCATCCCAATCGCGCAATAAATAGAAAGTGACCACGGGAATTAACAGCAGATTCATTAGCCATTCCGCTATCATTGCACCGGAAGACGAAACCGAGCTCATTAACGCCGCAGCAATGCCGCCCGCTTGCTCCCAGTGACCTTTAATAAGGTTAACGATCTGATTGAGATTAATCGGCCTGATGCCCAAATGAAATCGCCGTTGCGTCCAGGGAATGACCGTTTCATTCAGCCATGTGACATAGGCTGGCAAGCTACTCACAAAATGCTCGACTTGATATTCCAAAAGAGGAACGAGCAGCAACAATATCAAAACAAAAACCAGCGTCATCACCGAAAAAACCACCAGCACAGCCTTGGTTCTGGATAGTTGATAGGTTTCCAGCTTATCGGTCAGCGGATCGCCGAGGTAAGCCAGCATCGCCGCAAATGCAAACGGCATCAGCACCGGCGCTAACAGGTAAACCAGCCAGGCAGAACCTGCGATAAAAGCGAAAAGCAGCCATTTTTGCGAATCAGTCATTACAACCCCTTAATGTAATATGTGTCTATGTAGACTAGCAGCTTTCAGTCCCCGCCGCAGCCGCCCCCGCAACCACCACCGCTGCAACCGGACGAATCATCAGAATCTCCGGAATCAGTCGTATCGCTCGAACTGTCGGAAGAACCGCCGCAGCCCGAAGAACAACCAATATGACTGGCGCAATAACCGCCCGCTGGATTCTTTTTACAGTCTAGCTGATAGATAAAGCCATTACTTATATTTAACAAACCATCCATTGCAAAAATAAGCGGCAATCGAACCGGTTTTTTAGGATTGATCCGCTCCAATGCACACGCCAACCGCCAAGACCGTTTAATGCCGTTCTTCGCAATAGCCGGCGTAGCCATGGCCTCGGCAGGTGTATGATGTAAAAATCGCCCCATTGCCTTGGCGCAGAACTTTTCGTAAATACGGGTAGAAAGAATAAACTCATGCCAAGCGTCATCAATGACTTGAGACGGCATCGACACCATACGGTTTTTCGCTTGATGACAAATGCGAAAATAGTCTCTCAAACCTTGAAAAACCATATCAAGCTGCTGCTCGGTTAACTGGGGGTGCTTCTGCAATAGTTTTTGGCGTATGCCTTTATGAAAGTGGTATCGCTCGATATATTTAAGTTGCCTGGCTTTATTAGCCTTGATTGCAAAATAAATAAGAGTCAGTACGGCGGCGCTGATAACAGGAAAATATAAACTCATGCCGTGTTCACTTGTTTATACGCAAGCCAATAATGAGTAGAGCAACAATAGGCGCTCGCTCAAAGCGCCTATTGCCGGTAAACGGCGCATCGGCCGTAGAAAAACATCTTCGCTCTGTTGCAATGATTAAGTCGAGTAAATAACCGCAGCAGCCGCAACGGCAACGACGAGTATGCCCAGCGTCACCAATAAAATACGTTTATTGGTATGAAAAAAGCCTGCTGCTTTGTCTTCCAGAATTTCCACGCCTTCAATATGCGCATTAATCGCTTTGAATTTACCTCGATTATCTCTAGCACTTTGGTAATAAATAACATCGCCGGTCACTGGGCGTCGGCTTGTTCCCTTGAGCGCCGAGATATGTATAAAAATATCTTTCCCGCCTTCCTCAGGGCTGATAAAACCAAACCCCCGATCTTCTTTCCATGTTTTTAAAACTCCTTTAATCAATGTCTTTGTCATAAAAAATTTCTTTTTGTTGTTTTAGCCTTACCTACCTGAACGTAGATTAAGGGGCGTTAATCTTGTTTTACCGTTGTTTTGCCAGAGTATCGTGATTATCAGTCTAATAGTTCGCAAAACAGATGATTCTGATTGAATCCATTGCACAAGATCACGTGATCCAATCAGAATTCCCTATAACCTAGATTTTTTTCTTGATGATGACTTTATCGTCAATAATCAACTCCGAGATCCCGCCCAAAGACGCATGCAATGTGCACGATGCATTTTTGAACCCGCCGTTATTAGCGTTTTCACCTACCCACTTCAAAGTTAGATAAGTCTCTTTATCACTTTCGGTTTCAGACGTGGTAAACACCTGCTCTCCTGTTGCCTCCTTGATTTTCTGAGGGCATTTTTCATTTGCCATCATTTGCATTGCAACCATGCCTCTAATCTTTGCAGCGGCTTCCATTTGTTCAGGAGTCTGGTCTTCTTTACTTAGGCCGACCAAAACAAAGCCCATTATAAAAACTGAAGCAACCGCTATCATAATTTTTTGTACTTCTGACATTTTTCTTCTCCTCGTTGTGACAATCGCTCATCATTTTACAGCTTGCCCGGCGTATTTACCTTAAAATTCTATATACGCTCTTTAGCTTCAACTGCTTATGTCGTACCGTTCAAAATATTGAACCTCTTCGCCAAGTCAATAATACCAACTAAACAACTTGCCAAGCGCAATACTTTTTAAAATTCAATCCCCTGTTCAGCCTTGATCCCCTGCTCATAAGCATGTTTTACTTTGACCATCTCGGTTACGGTATCGGCAATTTCTATAACTTCAGGCGCAGCATTGCGTCCAGTCAAAATCAAATGCAGCCAAGCCGGTTTTTCATTGCGAATAAAATCGGCAATTTCCTGCCCTAAAATCCAATTATAGCCGCTGCAGTAATTGATCTCATCCAACAACACTACATCGAATTCTTCCGACATAATCTTAGCCTTACTAAATTCCCAAATTTCCCTGCTGGTTTTAATATCCTGCTCCGGATTTTTAGTGTCCCAGGTAAAGCCATCGCCCAACGCATGCCATTCAATATTATCGAAACGTTCGGCGGCCTTTTGCTCGCCGGTTTGCCATTGTCCCTTAATATATTGAATCACACAGATCTTCATATCCCAGCCTGCGGCACGAAAAACCATGCCTAAAGCACTGGAAGATTTCCCCTTGCCTGAACCGGTATTAACTAAAACCAATCCCCGTCGCCTATCTCTGGATTTCATAATGCCTATTCCGTAGTTTAAGTACATGCTAATTCTTATAGCAACCGGCATTATCGCCTGAATTGGTTTTAAAACAAATTACCAGCCTTAGCAAAAAACGATGATTTTGACGATCTACAGCAAAAGGCGAGACATCGATAATATCGACGCGTAGAGCGAACAGACGACATTCGCAAACGGCTGTTTCCGGGCAAAATAAAATGACTTGTGCGTCAATTTAGAATCGCTTGACTGATTCCACGCTGTACACAGTTGAATTCTTCTTAATATTTTGGAATGACATACACTAACGATTGGATGGAAACGCCACAAGAAATAAAACCTATGGCGTATTTTATTAGGAGCAAGGAACTTACTCTTTATTAAGAATTTTTGTTGTAGCTGTTTTATCGAAAACTTTCTATTTATTTAGCATCACGAGCACTTAAAACCTTAAACTCAAGACTTATGGCTCGTCTCATCCATTCATCGCATGCCAGTTTAAGTTTACAGTTTTCCTGCATTAGCGCATCGTTACATTCGTTTGAATATTTCAAATTGGCTTCTATAACTTTAAGCAGGCCTTCAACCTCTTCTAGCGTTTTAAGACTACTTTTCAGTCTTTGATACAATAAAATTTGAGCATCCAAACTTTCGTTTAATTCACTTTTTGGGTCCATTTCGCTTTTAATTTATGCTCGCGTTATTAATTAAAACTCTTCCCACTCGTCGTCGCTACTGCTATTAGATTTGCTCGACGATAAAACGGGAGCTAAACGTTTTTCTGCTGTTGCTGTTGATCTTACTGAAGCTGCCGAGGCTATACTATGCTCGATATCTTTAACAGGCGGCGCAGTCTTCTTCCCTTTCGAATTGACTTTAAAGAAACTGAGCAACTTAGTCATACTTGCAGATTGCTCACTCATAGCAATACTGCCTGCGGCCGCCTGTTCTGCTAAAGCCGCATTTTGCTGAGTAATATCATCCATTTGGGAAACGGCCTGATTGACCTGGTCAATACCCGCCGTCTGCTCGGCGCTGGCGCTTGCAATTTGAGCGACTATTTCACCTACTTGCGCAACGCTGTTGACGATTTCGGTTAGCGAAGCACCTGTCTCGTTTACAAAAGCTGTGCCTGCGCGAACTTTTTGTACACTGTTCTGAATCAGGTCGTTACTTTGTTTGGCGGCATTAGCGCTCCGTTGCGCCAGATTACGTACTTCGGTTGCAACCACCGAGAAACCGCGGCCCTGCTCCCCTGCCCTTGCCGCTTCGACAGAAGCATTCAAGGCCAGCAGATTGGTTTGGAAGGCGATTTCATCGATTACGCCAATGATTTCGGCAATCTTATTGCTACTGTCATTAATTTCCTGCATTGCAGTTATGGCTGAGTTAACGACATCGCCGCCTTTTTGCGCTAATTGACTAGCCGAATTAACAACTTGATTTGCCTGTTGCGTGTTCTCCGCATTATTTCTTACGGTGCTGGCAAGCTGTTCCATACTGGCCGCGGTTTCTTCGAGGCTGGCCGCTTGCTGCTCGGCACGACTGGAAAGATTGTTATTGCCGCTGGCCATTTCCTGCGACGAACTGTCTATAAAATCAGCCGCATCCCGAATTTGAATAATAAAGTCGCTCAATTTAGCCATCGTGCCATTGATATTATTCTTGCATTCAGCATAGACGCCTTGGTAATCATTGGTAATTGAGCTGGTTAAATCGCCTTGAGACATGTTTTCCATGACCCTGTTAATGTCATTAAAGACGCTTTCTATGACATCCGTTAACTCATTGATGCCGGACGACAACATTTTGGCAAACCCTTGTTTATCGCCCATATTAATACGGCTACTCAAATCACCCGCCTTAACGTCCTGCACCAATTGTCCAATCTCTTGTTCAATTAAAATATCCTGTGTTCTGTTTTGCCATTCGGCAACAAAACCAATACGCTCCCCTTCATTATTAATAACAGGACTGGCGATAACATTGACATGTTGGCCCCCAATAACCAGCTCCGAGCTGTACGCCTCCTTTAGGTTTTCCAGCAGGCGACGTTGATGCGCGGGATCCTTGTGAAAACTGTCGATATTCGCGCCCATCAATTTATCGACATCGAAATGCGGTAAGTGTTTACGAAAATCATGCTCGGCCGCCTTGAACATTCTTTCAAGGCTATCGTTGATATAAATAATTTCAAGATTGGTATTGGCCACCATCACGCCGGATTGAACATTATCCAGCGCTTGGTTAATTCGCGTGGCTTTTGCCGCATCTTCCCTGGCTTGCGACAAATCCAGACTCAAATTTACTTCCATTGAATACAAGGCGCGCTGAAAATCGCCGATCAGGTCATTCCGGGTTAAATCCTGCACATTGCCGAACCTTTTCTCGGCCAAACGATAAAAGGTGCCGATGGTTTTATTTAACAGCATGGTAAAACTTTTGATGACGCTGAAGCCTATCGCCGATGCGATCATGATTGACGCGGCAACGCCGGCTAAGAGCAGATAATCCTGGGTTAAAAACAATTGGTACATCAAGTAGAAAACCGGAATCAACAGCACTGCCAGTGCTACAGCCATTTTTCTCCAGACATCCATTTCCTTGATCGATTTGACCATTGCAGCTAAACCGGTAGGTCTTATGGTTGCTTGCTTGGCATTTAGCAGCTGGTATAACTTCTCGGCTTGTTCAATCTTTTCCCGGTTTGGCGCACGCCGGACAGACAGATATTCATGAACCTTGCCGTTTTTAAACACGGGCATTGCATTTGCTTCTACCCAGTAATGATCGCCGGATTTGGTTCTGTTTTTTACTACTCCCTGCCAGGGTCTAAGCGCCTTCAGGGTCATCCATAAATCTTCAAAAGCGGCTGCCGGCATGTCGGGATGACGGACGATATTATGCTCAGCACCGATCAGTTCATCACGGGTATATCCGCTGATAGCGATAAACTCATCATTGACGTAAGTGATCACTCCTTTTAAATCGGTTCTTGTAACCAACAACCCGCCTTTTTTCATTTGGATTTCTTGGTTAGTTACCGGCATATTTACTTTCATTTGAACTCTACCTCACGAACTGAAACATTCGTTTTATTATTAGGTCTCATCTTGGTTTAAGCTTGATATGAGAATATTTTCAAGAAAAAATCGCATTGATTAAGCAGCTCTTACATGATCATTAAGGATTTTTTCAACACCGCGTGGGACAGATTACAATGCTCGCAATGACGATAAGAATCTTGTGCTTTTTTTCTTTTCTAAGATTTCCTCGACACGCCCAATGCAGCCCCCACAATGACTGCCAACCTGTATATGCTCAGACAGCTTTTCTATTGAATCATGGCCGTCTCTAATGGCCTTTTTTACTTCTGACTTTGAAACATCAAAACACAAACAAATGCACATATTAATTTTATTGTTACACGTTAAATTATTCTCATGATTAGCATAGATTCACTTCTCGCTCTAATAAATACAGGAACGGCAAAATGAACAGGGCGGGAATCACGAATTGACTCAAGGTTCTTTCTAATTAGGAAAAAACAAAAGTAAGAATATTCTTGAAAACCCTTTTCAACACTATCGCTTCATCAACATTCCATGTCATTAGAATGACATCATCCTGTAATATTGCCATGTCATCTCGATCAAGCTTCAGAAGAAGATCCACGAAATAATTCATCTAGTATTTAAGCGATTCATTATGGCCGAAATCATGGCCGTTAGAAATCAGTCAATAACTATCAAATACATAAGACTTGCAAGAGATATTGCGTAGGAAGATTCCTACGTAACATAAAACAATTGACTAAGCTTTGTCAGTGCGGCTGCTATGTGATCAAGGAATAAATAGGCCGCCCAGCGAGATAAATTCAGTAAACAATACGAAGCTCTTAATCAAGCAAATCATTTTTAAATGCGTAATGGATAATTTCGGCATTTTTGGACATGTTCATTTTTTTCATAAGGCGGGTTCGATAGGTACTGATAGTCTTAACGCTGAGCGTCATCTGCTGGGCAAGATCGGTAATGCTTTTACCGGCACAAATGCCGCAAAAAACCTGAAACTCGCGGTCGGTCAGCGTGGTATGCAAGGGTATGTCCTGGTTTGGATTCAATTCCGCAATCAGTTTCTCGGTCATCGTCGGGCTGATATATTTCCCTCCTTTAGCGACTTTCCGAATCGCTGCCACTAATTGTTCCGGCGCGCTCTCTTTAGTGAGATAGCCGTCCGCACCCGCGCGTAGCATTCTGATGGCATATTGATCTTCCGGATACATGCTCAGAATCAGGATGGGCAGATGTGGCGATTGCTGCTTCGCCAGTTTAATCAATTCCATAACATTTTTACCGGGCATAGCGATATCGAGCAGCAGGATACTCCACCCTTTGTCCCGGATAAACTTTAACGCTTCATCCCCTGAACTCGCCTCACCGAATACCTCCATATCAGGAATTTCGGCGAGGATTTGCTTCAGCCCTTGCCTAACGATGGCATGATCATCGGCAATTAATACTTTAATCATGACAAACACCGTTTTTGGGTGACTTTAGCGGCATGCTTAACACGAGCGTGGTTCCTTTTCCCGGATTACTGGAGATTATGACTGTTCCTCCGAAATGACGCGCGCGCTCATGCATGCCCAAAATGCCGTATTTTCCGGGTCTGTGCATCTGCGCTTTAGCCATGCCGCAGCCGTTATCAGTCATTTTCATCATCAGGCTATTAGCATCTGTTTCAACGTCAAGCGTTACGTTGGTAGCTCCGGAATGCAAAGCAATATTGGTTAAAGCTTCCTGCATGATTCGAAAAACTGCAATATCCCGACTTTCATCCATTACGATATTATTTTTCGGTGCATTCAAAACACATTGAATTCCGTTTTGTTCTCTAAATTCATCAAGCTTCCAGTCTATAGCGGCTAGCAACCCAAGATGATCCAAAATACTCGGTCTGAGATCGGCAATGATTTTTCTGACAGATCCAATTGCATCGTCGAGATGCCGATTCATAACGGCGATTTTTTCATGACATAAGGGCAAATCTACCGACAACTGTTTATTCAGCCAACTTAAATCCATTTTGAGCGCTGTCAAAATACTGCCTAATTCGTCATGAATTTCCCGCGCGATTCGAGTTCTTTCGTCTTCCCTGGCGGCCTCCAGATGGCTGGATAAGTCCCGTAGCGCTTCTTCAGCCTTCTTACGTTCGGTTATATCATGTACCGTGCCGATAAAAAAATGACGCTGATCTACGTAAAATTCACTGACACCCAGTTCCATCGGGAAAATAGAGCCGTCTTTTCTGAGTCCGTTCACCTCACGTCGGATATCGAGTATTTTAGCTTTGCCGCCGTTCAAATAGTTTCTTAAATAAGAATCGTGCCGACCCTGTTCGGGCTCAGGCATCAGCTCATTAATACTATGACCGATCAATTCTTTGGCAGAATAGCCGAAAAGTCTTTCCGCAGAAGGATTGAGTTTTTCAATGATTCCATTTTCATCAATAATGATGATGCCATCGGATACATTATTGAAAACAGAGCGCATCCTGGCTTCGCTCTTACTCAGCGCGTATTCCATTTCGATACGATGAGTCACGTCGTTCTGCACACCGACGTAGTGAGTAATCCTGCCTTGTTTATCGTGTATAGGCGAGATATAGATCTCGCTCCAAAACAGGCTGCCGTCTTTGCGATAGTTACGCAAAATCGCATGAGCATCGCGATTGCTCTGCAATGCAGCGCGTAATTCAGCAACGTCCGGTTGGTTTCGATCATCCCGTTGCAAAAAACGGCAATTATGGCCCAATACTTCCTGCATGGAATACCCAGTTGTCCGCGAGAAGGCTTCATTGACGTAAATAATGGGATAGTCCTTATCTGCCAGACCGGTAATGATGATGCAGTTGCTACTGGAGTCTATGGCGTGCTGCATCAGATGCAATTTTTCTTCAACTGTGCGCCGGGCGGTGATGTCTTGCATAACACCGTATAACTGTATCACTTTGCCGTCAATCAGATCACGAACCGGCAATGAATGATCGCTAAAATACCGGATTTCATTATCGTCAATAATAGCGCGGTACTCGCTGGTGTCCTCGAACCCCGTTAATAATTTCTTAAATCGCTGTTGAACAATGGATATATCTTCCGGGTGAATCGGCAATACCCAATCACGGTCTTTTAGTTCAACATGGCGTGTTGCATTGCTGATAAGCCGTTTTAAAGGTTCGGTGACCCATTCGAATATCGGCTTGCCATCAGGGGAAATACGTATGAAATACGCGAAATCTCGTGTAAATCGGGAAATGAAAGGGTCCCTTCTTTCATAAAACTGGAATTTGTTATCATCTTTGCGATGCGCTGTTTTTTTTGCTTCGATCAGGCTTCGATCTATCTCGTCCAACAAAAAATGACGATTACGCTTAATAATGTAATCCGCCATGCCACTCTTAATTGCGCTGACCGCTACCTCTTCGTTTCCGGAATCGGTCAACATGATGATCGGCAGATGGGCATAGCGAGATTTAATGGCTTTAAACAAGGTTAATCCGTCTGTCCAACCGAGCTGATATTCTGTAATCACCAGATCAAAATCGGCTTCGGCGATTTTTTCATCAAACGCCTCGCGACTGTTGACTTCAACGATATTTGCATCGGCAAATTTACCGCGCAGTGTTTTTATAGTTAGAGAACGCTCAACGGCATCATCATCAATAATCAATAATCTCATGCTTGCACTTAATATATCGTTTGGTACTTAATCATTTAATAAAAAGCCATTTTAACTTCAAACTCCATAAGACCGTCTCTAGTGACGTCTCCATTATTCGGTATAGCAACGAAATAAGCGGTCCGCTGATGAAAACCAGCTTAAGGTCATAGAAGCCAATTCAAGATATTCAAATAATTATATTTATACACTAGAGCAGGAAAACAAGAATCTTAAAGTATCATGCGACGTATGGATTAAGCGAGCCATAAAGCTCGAGTTCTACGTTTTAAGCGCTCGTGACGAGGCAGGAAAATAGAAATCGCTCAGAAATTTTTCTGATTTATCCCGATACGCTCTCTTTCTTGCCACTGTGTATTTGAGGGGGATAAATGACTCATTAAGCACGTAGGGTAGAGGCTTAGCCGAAACCCATCATGATCAATTGCCGATATGCTGGGTTTCGCGTTGCTCTACCTCATGCATGACCCACAGGGATGTGGTGAAAGCTTCCGCTCCTCGGCAACTGCTCCTGCGTTGCTCTACCTCCTGCATCCATGCAGTCGTGCTCACGCTCCTTACCTACATCCGTGTAGGCAATGCAGGGAAATGACTGGATCATTTCCTGTCCTTGCAGTCGTGAATTCCGGCACAAATCCGTCTGGAACGGATTTGCATTTACCCGAAGGACTCCGGGCAGGATAGCCCGGAGTGAATCCCTGCCGGAATGGCGTATTGGACATTCTCGTTAAACTGATAGGTGTTAAGAAAATGAAGCATTAAATCGATTTCAAATACTCAACCAATTCAACTTTCTCCTGCTCGCTTAGTCCCAGACTGAGGTGATTGTTGTAATGATTCACCACATCAAGCAGCGTGGCAAATCGCCCGTCATGATAAAAGCCGCCTTTGGTGTGAGTCCACAGACCCTTGAGCGGTGCAGTGCGGTAGCGATTGTCCGGTGCCCGATTAGCTTGAAAATCGTCAATGCCGATCTCAGCCGGGGTATGCATATTCCATCCTGGCTCGCTATAAGTCGGCGGCACATGACAGGTCGAACATTGACCTTTGGCTTCAAAAAAATGTATCGAAACGGAAAATTTGCCTTCCGTCCGCCAGAGTTTGCTGCGCCTGCTGATTAATTTGCTTATCGAGTTTTGTAAGTGGCTGCCGCTTATCATCAGGCTTGTCATCAGAAAAGGCCGTGCCATAACTCGCCAACATAAACACGGCCAGTACGGGAACTGTCAGAATATATGTCCAATAGCGCTTCATGAGAATCTCCATTTTTCAGATAGGAAGTTGAAGCATGAACGCCAGATAAGAGAAGGCCGCGTATATTAATTCATGCTATAAGAAACGTTCAGTTTACATCCGAGACTGCTGACTCCGTCTGTACGATGTCGCATACTAAAAAGGCGCTTTTTTCGACGCACTGATCATTCGTCAGTACGGCCCTTCTTAAATGGCCTGCGTTCGATGGGCTTCGTGCTTCAGACCATCCTATTGCGCTGATTCCTCATTGATTTAGATAGCATTTTCTTCGATCGTATTTGGCAGAGGGACTGTTGTCGTATCAGCGGAATCCCCCGCTAATCGTCATAAGAAGGTCAAGTTGGATCACGGCTTTGGTTATTCGCTTTTTAGCCTGCACCATAAGCCGATAATTTTTTAGATGGCAGTTCGGGCAGCACAGGATCATTAATGTACTTAAAGCTATTGAAGCCTAAAGTGTGCTTTGCCTTTGGTACCTTTGGAAGATACGAAGGCACTAAATCATTTAAAGTTTTAGGATAGTCTCCGGTAACTTGGTGGAAGTGCTCAATAATCAGGACCAAGTCATTTGCTCGATTTTGGGCAATCCTGTTATTAATACTATTTGACGCAAAAACCGCGATCACGATGGAGCCATAAATCAAAACCTTGGTAAGCTCTTCCTTGGCGCTTTGTTTTTTATATTTTTTAAAGGCAGACTTTGGCAGCCACCATAAAATAATGGTAAGAATTAGAATTAATGAGATGGCTCCTTGATTCATAAAAACGCATCCAGAACAAAAAAAATTGCCCCGATAATAATGGACTTTTTCACTGTATTAGATTGTGCCTGGGTTCTGTTGACATTTTATTAATGGGAGGCAGACTCATCGATTAAGTGAATATGAGCATTAAACTATTCTGCGTCTTCCATTTTTCAATTTCAAAGAAAATATTTTGACAGATCAACACGATTCACAAATTCATCAAACAGCGCTACACTGGCATCTATTGTGATGAAGCAAGAGAAGCTTGTTTACCTGATCGATAAATTCGTGCGATTATTTTCCAAACATCGACTGTTTTGTGACAAAAGCAGAATCACAAAACATTTATGCAGTAACCTATAAATCATGAAAACCTTTAAGAATGCAGCTTACCAAGCCTTATGTGATAGTCCGCAGCTTAATTTCGATGATTAAGAAGAAAATGATCGTTCCATTTAAAAAATTATCAGCCTTATTCATTATATTTTCTACAGCGTTATTGTTGTCTTGTGCCGAGTTTAAGGAGGCGGGAAGAACAATAGGCCATATGACTCGCAATGTCACCAGGGAAATTGGACATGGCACCAGGGATGCCGCAAAGGAAATCGGTCATGGTACGAGACGCGTGGTCAACAGCATTGGGCAGGAAACTGAAGACGTAGCGAAACCGCTATCTGATGATGAGCAATAATTTAACAGGAACATGGGGTGCAATACGCTATTGCTATTGCACACCTTACAGCTTTAGGCCAATATTGGAAGTAGAACTGACCCCATGCTCTTTCTACAAGCTGTCTTTCCAGTACATCGACCTTTTGATGTAAATGGCTAACGGCGACAATCAATACCTCTTCGTTGCAGCCCCTTTAGCCACACCTTCTCCAAGAAAAAACACTACGGTCTCTAAACAAGGGCGTCACCTACAAAATACAATGGTAGACTCCTTGGCTTTTAGCTGCTGGACTGTCCTCTCGAATGCAAGGTTATAGACGGCGGTCTAGCTATCTTCTCGTCCATAAGCTTTAAAGGTCAAATAAATACCGATTGCACAAACGATCATTATCGATGCGATCAGCATCATGGCGGAGGTATTTTGAACGCTCTGTAGATAAAGCTCTGGAGCGAACATCCGCAACAAGCCGGCGAGAATAGCAAACCAGCCCACGAGAGTTACGATTACAGGCCAACCACGAATCCAATGATTATGAGCACGGACAATTGAAAGACCGGCAACAAACAATAAGGCGCCATTGAGATGAATAACAGGAGCAATATTGGCAGCCCAGATATGAACATTCAACGCTTCGGATATAGTGATCGCAATAAGACTAGGACCGATCAGCCCTGCAATACGTTTTGAATTTTCCATTCCTAACCTCCATAGCGTACGGAGCCATCTAATGTAAAGCTAACCGGGCGCGGCACGGAAAGCTGAAAATAAACCGTGCTCCGGTTGAGCGCCATGTTAAGCATGCTCTTTTACCTCAAGATTGAGGGTGTCATGATTTTCTCCTCTGTTAAAGTTTCGTAGGTCAGGCATGCTGTTTATGCCCGACATTTCCAATCTTCAATATAGCAACGGTTTTTAGATTTGACCACCCCGTTCCATTTTCGGCTGCTAAATTCGGGCAATGAAAAGATGTTGTCCGACCGACGAGGCTACATCAGGGGCTGTATAGCCTACGAATCTAGACCCGCCTCTCAGGTTCCTCATGTTTACATTGACAAGTGTTCTGATAAAGTTCACATTAATCATGTAACTAAATAAATATGCTTAATATCTAAACAGTTGCAAGCCTAATAAAAAATAACTACAACAAGGATTCCACTACATGAAATTATTAAAAAGCGCTGTGGTAGCTACTACATTGGCACTTTCTTTAGGATCTTTTCCAGCTACTGCTGAAATCTGTTTGGGTATGGCATGTATGTATAACAGAATGACTCCAGCTGAAGGAATTGATGCGACTGTAGGCCAAGTTACTAAGGCATTGATAGCTCTCAATGACAATGCTGGTGCCGATGTCGTTATAGAAGATATCAAAGAGGCATTAAAATTAAGTAAAGAAATCAATGCTAATGATAAACTTGATCGTAATCGTAACCGTGCTAATGATTATTTGAAAAAAGCTCGAGCAGCTGTACAAGATGGTGATTCGGCTAAAGCAGCAGAACTCCTAAAAGAAGCTGAGAACCGTTTTTCAGATCTTAAAGGTATGATCGACTTAACTCAAGCCGATAGAAGATCACAACAGACCAACTTGCTAAACCGTATAACCGGCACGGTCGATCCCGATGCCGGCGCCCGAGCTAGTGTTCGATAGATAATAAAACCGAGTAGATACCGTCTTGCATAAGGAGTCGCGAGACGCTATCTACAACACTGCTCTCCCCATACTTTTCAGATCGATCATTCCGAAACAGTCGGCAAGTCATCTATATCACCGCACCAATCAGTCGGCAAAAGACCATCGGCAACATAGCGATGAAAAGTTGAATGCGGCCAATCGCAAACCCGTTGCACATAGCCGTGTTTGACTGGGTTAACATGAATGTAGTCAATATGTTGGGCATAATCCCGTTCGGTAACGATGGTATGTTCCCAATAGCGGCGTTGCCATATGCCCCGTTCGGCGCGCCGTTGTCGCGTCGCCGATAGACGTTCGGTACGCGGTAAGCCTTTGGAGAAAAGCAATTTAATCAGACGCCAACGCATCGGAAAATCATCGGTATCCGGCGGCAAAGTCCAGATGCAATGCATGTGGTCGGGCAACACCACCCAGGCATCAATATGAAATGGATGCAAACGGCGCACCCGGCGTACCGAATCACGCAGTAAATCAATATGATCGGTTAGCAAGGTGCGTTGCCGTTCCAACAGATTAACGGTAAAAAAGTAGCATCCGCCCGCCACAAAGTTGCGTCGATAATTGGGCATACCGGCTCCGTATCAGCATAATAAAAATGGAAGATTGTAGGGCGGTTTCGCGCAGCAAACCGCCAATCAACGCATAATATCGAAGACAATCGAACATAAAAAATCCCCGCTTGGAAGAATCCGAGAGGGGATCAAGTTCAAGGCTCCGATCATGGTGGATTGCCTAGCGGCGAATCCACCCTACGCATGATCCACCTTACAGCGTTCCAGAATGGGGCGCGATGCACCCCCTACCTGGCTTCCAGAATTTCAAATTGTGTTGACATTACATATCCTCCAAACGATAAGCTTTAATTGTAACGTAGCAAGGCGGTTTCGCGCCACGATTGCATGGATTCAGGAGTCCGGTAGGGGGTGCATCGCGCCCCATTTACAAATACCAAAAGATTGGGTTGTTTTTAAAGCATACCAATGGACAATCCATTTCGAGAATCAAAATATCCAGGACGGTTGGGCTCCGAAATGGGGCGCGATGCGCCCCCTACCTGGCTAGGTATTTTACTTAATTCCCATGCACAACAATTTAATTTACTGTGTAAGCGCTTGCTGACATTGCAGGCGGTTGTAAGCATAAATTTGAATGGCCTGTTTTGAGGAAAATATCATGAAAACAATTGCATGGATATTAAACGGTATGGTTCAAATTACTCTAATGATGGTGCTACTTTTTGACCGTAACAGTTATGTTCACTGTAATGACCTTGACAACTAGGTCGTAGGCTGTGAATCCATTTCGAACTTTAGAATTCTAGTCCGGTAGGGGGCGCGATGCGCCCCCTACCTGGCTGAGCGGCTGCCATGCTTCAGGAAAGTCGGTAATGCGGCCTACTGCGGCTTTTATCTCTGCAAGAAACTCATGCCCCAAGCCTTGTTTTTGCTGGTTGTAGTAATCCATTGCGCATTGCAGTTCGTATTCCGCCGCTTCAAGAAAACCGACTTTCAATTCGATTCCAATCGGCTAAAAACTTGGTCGGCAGGTATTGAGCGCATTTCGCCGTTGTCGTAAGCATCGATTCGGCGTTCGGCTTCAATGGCTATTAATTCGTCAATTTGCGGATCGGGCCGATCAAGGCTGGCGAGCAGTTGCTCAGCTAAAGCCGCTCTATCCGCCAATGGCAGGCTTAACGCCTGATCAAATAACTGTTTTTGGTTCATAGTGGACACATCACATGCTGTTGCGTTGGGCTATATCATACAGAACTTCAGAGCAGAACAACCACCAGCTTTAGCGAGTTGTTGTCCTGCTCAGGAACAATGCACCTTGCAAGACTTGTAACTTCTAATCAAATTTTTGTTTCAGAAAAATGCACAATTCAAGACCCTATGTTTTCCTATGTTTTCCTATGTTTTCTTGTAGATGAACAGAGTATATTGCCCAGTCCAGATTAAGGTTGGTAGTGTGGATTAAAAAGGATGATTAAGCTATGATTGTCCGCTGATTTTAGGGGTTACTTGTTATAGACGGTTTTAGGTGCTTGGAGCATGGCTATGTCTGGGCTTATATAAAATTGTCTCATGATCTTTGGCGTAATTGTTACCTACATTGCTGAGACTACGCAACCATCTGTATTGACAAAATTAACTTATAGGTTAATATGAAGCTGAAGATTTTACATGAATCACGCTATAAAATAGCAGCAGTAATGAGTGGAGATGACTGTGAAACTTTGAGTTTTTTCAACGAAATTGAAAGCAAAAATCAATCAAGCGTCGACGGACTGCTTGGGTTAATTGAACGCATTGCTGATTATGGCATTGACACACTGCCAACAAAGCTTAGCCATCTAGTCGACAAAGAAGAAAAAATATATGAATTAATCAAAGGAAATATAAGGCTGTTGTATTTCAAGGGCAACTGCGATGTGTTAATTGTAACGACTCATGCGTTCATAAAAAAGACACAAAAAACACCTGAAAATCATAAAAATAAAGCCATTATGCTAAAAAAAGCATATCAATTGGCACTCGACAAAAAACAAATCATTTTTGTTGAATAAATGGGGTAAGACATGGCTACTAAATTATTTAAAGAACTGCTTGCAAACGCCAAACAGCGCGATAGCTACTGGGTGGAAAAAGCTAAATTACAATTTTCTATAGAATTGAACCGATTTTTTATCCACAGCGGCATGTCACAAAAAGCATTGGCTGAAAAAATGGGAACTAGTACAGCTTACATTACTAAGGTATTTAGAGGTGATGCTAATTTTACCATTGAAACCATGGTAAAGCTTACGCGAGCAATAGATGGTGAATTAAAAATACATATTGCTCCAGCACAGTCAAAAACGCATTGGTTTGATGTTCTTCAGTCACCACCACACATCATAAAAGTTAATAACGAATGGTTAAAACCGAATAGGCGTCCAAATGACAGAGTTTCCACTGCGGCTTGATCGATATTTTTTTACGCAACAGGAAGTAACAGCTAACCCAGATTTTGTACAAGATGAAGATAACAATGACATCTATATTATCGAGGGAAACGCCCAGCGGTTAGTTGACCATGACCACGTATATGGCATTACTGCTCATGTGGAACTTAATGCTGAGACAAGTGTGAATCCACCGTACTTTTTCTCCATTACCGCATTTGGCGTTATCCTGGTTAAAGATGGTTCGGTTGGTCAGGCTGCAATAGAAAGCATTATTGAAAACTCTGGCGCTCAGCTGCTTTTGGGCGCTATTCGTGAGCGACTAGCCGATATGACTGCGCGAGGACCATGGGCATCAATAAATCTTGATTTTATTCCTTTAGCAATAAAATTAGATTCATAAACGCCCACCAAAAAACCCGCCCTAAGCGGGTTTTTATTGCCTAAACAAGCGCATAACGCAACACCTGCAATTCATATCTATAACTCTTAAATTATTGATAGCAGCCCATTTCTACAACAAAAAACACACCCCCCAACTCTACCATTCCGTACAAGTTCCTAACCCGGAATATCCATCCCCCCCTCAACCACCATAACCGCCGCCCCACCAACCCGAATCGTCAAAGTACTCTCCCCCTTATGATCCATCTCCAAATTCAGCACACTGCGCCGATTACTCTGCTCGCCGCGATCCACAGTAAACGTATAAGTCCCTTTTTGCATAAACTCAAACGAACACAGATACGAGGCAAACGCCGGCATCGCGCTACCGACCGGCGGATCGTCATGAATGCCGATTCTTGGCCCCAACAGACGGGCGTTAAAATCGGCATCCGTAAACGGCGTTTTCGGAGAAAACAGCAGGATTTCCTGGGCGGCGGTTTGGGGAGCGATCGACTGGCTCCAGGCCGCGTAATTGAATTTAGCATTCCTGACGCTTTCATAACGCCAAACCGGCACGATCAAATACGGAACGCCGCAAGATACTAAACGTGCAGAATATTTTTTATGGTCGAATTCCGACGGCTGTATCGACAGGAAACTCGCCAGCTCTTCATCGCTGGGCGTAAAGCGGTCGATGATAGAACTCACTTTGCGGGTGAACTGCACAAAACTAGGTCGGCCGTCTTCAGCGGAAATATTGACGTTGACCGGGCCGGTATTTTGCTCGAAAACCATCGGCGTAATCGCGCCATTCAACTGAATATCGCCGCAACTCGCCAACACAAAGGCGGTCGCGATAATCGGATGTCCGGCAAAATCGATTTCGCTTTGCGGCGAAAAAATCCGCATCACGCGGTTGGTGATTTGTTTATCGGGATGAAATACAAATACCGTTTCCGATAGGTTTAACTCCCTGGCGACCAGTTGCATTTGCTGTTGGGTTAAGCCTTCGGCATTCGGGAACACGGCTATTTGCGCGCCGCTGAAAATCTGTTTGGTAAATACATCGGCGATGTAATAGTTGTATTTCATGACGTTGCCCCGTCCTGCCGGAATAAAGAAACCACATCGTTCCCACGCTCCGGCGTGGGAACGATATGAAGGTCGTAGTTGCATTTCATAACGCTTGTGCTCCGTCCTGCGGCAATGATGATAGGTTGACTTGAACGCTGCCGTTGTCGATGCGAATCGCATAAACGGGGATTTTCACGGTTTCATCTTCCTGGCAAACGCCGGTTTGCAGGTTGTAATGTTGTTTGTATAAAGGCGACGCAACCACCGGCTGTCCGCCAATATCGCCGATCAAGCCGCGCGACAGCACATTGGCATTGCCGAACGGATCGTAATTGCCGACAGCATACACTTTCGCATCGGATTCCGGCATCCAGAAAATCGCCACCTGCTCCCCATCAAGCAATGCGCAAACACCTGAATTTGGCTGCAAATCGTCAACACTGCAAACGTCTATCCACTTAGCCATTTACGCGATCTCCATCAGTTTAAAATGTTTCCGCTCGTTATCATCGGCAGGACGAATCTGGCCGCGTTCTTCGACAAAGACTATATTGTCATCGGGCTGATCGCTGTTGATAAAATGCCGGAAGCGCTTGAGCTTGGCTTCATCTTCAATCGCGGTTTTCCATTCGCATTGGTAGGTATCGATCACATACTGCATTTGCTGCTCCAGCTGATCGCATAGCCCCAGCTTGTCTTCAATCACTACCGATTTCAGGTAATCTAGGCCGCCTTCCATGTTTTCCATCCATACCGAGGTGCGTTGCAAACGGTCGGCGGTGCGCACATAAAAATTCAAAAAGCGATCGATGTACTTGATCAAGGTTTCCTTGTCCAAACCGGTCGCGAATAAATCCGCATGGCGAGGTTTCATGCCGCCGTTGCCGCAGACATATAAGTTCCAGCCGTTTTCTGTCGCGATAACGCCGACATCTTTGCCCTGCGCTTCGGCGCATTCGCGGGTGCAACCGGATACCGCGAATTTGATTTTATGCGGTGAGCGCAAGCCTTTGTAGCGATTTTCCAGCTCTATCGCCAGACCGACGCTGTCATCGACGCCGTATCGGCACCAGGTGCTGCCGACGCAGGATTTAACCGTACGCAGGGATTTGCCGTAAGCATGGCCCGATTCAAACCCGGCAGCTATCAATTCTTTCCAGATATGCGGCAATTGATCGACCCGTGCACCGAATAAATCCACGCGCTGGCCGCCGGTGATTTTGGTGTACAGTTTGTATTTTTTGCCGACCTGCCCCAGCGCAATCAGCATGTCGGGGCTGATTTCACCGCCGGTAATGCGCGGAACGACCGAATAAGTACCGTCTTTTTGCATGTTCGCTAAATAGGTATCGTTGGTGTCTTGCAGGCCTAAATGGTCTTTTTCCAGAATATGCTCATTCCATTGCGACGCCAAGATATTGCCGACGGTCGGTTTGCAGATTTCGCAGCCTTGGCCTTTGCCGTGTTTGTGCAGCAAGTCGGCAAAAGTCTTGATTTGTTCGACCCGAATCAGGTTATGAAGATCCTGCCGGGTATAGGCAAAATGTTCGCAAATATCGGTATTGACTTCAAAACCCTGTTTTGCCAGTTCCGAATCCAGCACCGACTTAAGCAACGCCGAACAGCCGCCGCAACCGGTTGCGGCTTTGGTTTCGGCTTTCAGGGCCCCCATGGTCATGCAGCCGCCTTCAATGGCCGAACAAATCGTGCCTTTGGTCACGTCGTAACAGGAGCAAATTTGCGCCGAAGCGGGCAACGCATCAGGCCCCAAGCCGACCGATTCGTCGGAGCGATGCGGCAAAATCAACGCATCGGGATTTTCCGGCAGTTCGATACCGTTCAGGCAATATTGCAATAAGGTGCTGTAACCCGATGCGTCGCCGACCAGCACCGCGCCGAGCAATTGCTTTTTATCCTGGCTGACCACCAGTCGCTTGTAGATTTCACTGTCGCCGTTTTGGTAGCTGTAAACCATCGCGCCCTGGGTTTTGGCGTGAGCGTCGCCGATGCTGGCGACATCGACGCCCATCAGTTTTAATTTGGTGCTCATGTCTGCGCCGGTAAAGCTGGCGGTATCGCCTGCTAAATCGGCCACTACGGTGCGCGCCATCGTGTAACCCGGCGCGACCAGTCCGTAAATCATGCCGTTCCACAATGCACACTCGCCGATTGCGTAAATGCTGGGATCGGAAGTGCGGCATTGGTTATCGATGACAATGCCGCCGCGCTGGCCGACTTCCAACCCGCAAGCCCTGGCAATATCGTCACGCGGACGAATCCCTGCCGAAAACAGCACAATATCGGTTTCCAGCTCTTCGCCGTCGGCAAAGCACATAAGGTTCACGCATTGATCGCCGTCGGTAATGACGCTGGTATTTTTGCCGGTATGCACGGTTACGCCCAAATTCTCGATCTTGCGCCGTAGCATCGCACCGCCTGCGTCATCCAACTGCACCGCCATCAAGCGCGGGGCGAATTCGACCACATGGGTTTCCAAGCCTAAATCCATTAACGCTTTGGCCGCTTCGAGCCCCAACAAACCGCCGCCGACCACTGTACCGACTTTGCCTGTTTTAGCCGCTGCGGCAATCGCTTCAAGATCCTCAATGGTGCGATAAACCAAACATTGCGCGCGATCATGCCCAGGAACGGGCGGCACGAACGGGTAAGAGCCTGTCGCCAGCACCAGTTTGTCGTAAGCTATGGTCAGGCCTTTTGCCGAGGCGACGGTTTTAGCAGCTCTGTCGATGCTTGCGGCTTTATCGCCCAAGTGAATGGTAATACCATGCTGTTCAAAGAAACCGTCTTCGACTAAAGACAGCTCCTGTGCCGTTGTGCCTGTGAAAAACGCCGACAAATGCACCCGATCATAGGCGGCTCTGGGCTCTTCGCAAAAAGTAACTATTTCATATTGCTCTTTAATGGCGCTTTCGACCAGGCTAGTCAGAAAATGCTGCCCGACCATGCCGTTGCCAATGACGACCAATGTTTGTTTTACGCTCATATACAACCTCGGTAACGATGTTTGTTGTTCGAGGTAATAGAGCAATGCCTGTGCCATGATTAACAAACCGATGATTTTAATGGTTTGTTCAATCATTAAGCTGAAAGCCATGCTTTCAAATGAGCCAAGATGGTGCGCATAAATAAATAATGCTCTTTATATGTGCAACCCCAAATAGATTTTATATAGTCGACGAACTTCCCAAAACCTGGACTCATCTTTCCCACGCTCCGCGCTCATCCTTATACACAAGTGTCTTGGAAACACGACGGTTTTCGTCATTCCGGCAGGGATTCAATCAGACTCGATAAATGGCGTAGTTTGTGCTAATTATTTTGGAATGAACGCTTTGAATATATTACTTATTGAAGATGAAACGGCCGATCAGTTATTGGAAAAAATACTGGTTACTAAGGGCTATTCGATCACAAACACAGCAACGTCTAAAGCAGACATTCAATCCCTAGTGGAGAGCAACACTGATATTGTCATTTTTAATATTGACAGCCCAAAAAAATATTTTCAAGACATTCAATACCTTAACCAAAAACAGTCGCTTCCGATTATAATCTTTGCCTCTGATGATACGGCCGACACCATCAATCAAATTGTTAAGGCCGGAGTCAGTGCTTATGTGGTCAACGGCTTGGAAACCAGCCGCATTAACAGCATTATCAATATCGCTATGGCAAGGTTTAAGGAGCAGCAACAGCTTAAAACCGAATTAGAGAAAACAAAATCCAAACTGGAAGAACGCAAACTGATAGACAGGGCGAAAGGCATTTTGATTAAAACCCGCGGTTTCACTGAAGACGATGCTTACCACACTCTCAGAAAGCTGGCGATGGATCGCAATATTGCAATCGGGGAAATGGCGAAAAACGTTATCGCCATGGCTGAACTTCTTAAATAATGGCTACAGCAACATCAACTAAGTTGCTGTAGCCGATCAGCCAGACTAACTACGGAACTTGTTTAACCATTCTTTAACAATAGGCCAACCGCGTGTTAGCCATTGTTCCGCTATAAATGCCGCTGCTAATTTAATCTGCTTGGCAAGCTCCTTACTGTAAAACCATAGCCTATCCGCAACCGACGTTGCCGAGCTATCGCGCCACTGCAAATAACGTGAACCTAGGCCATCAATAAATACCGGCTTAAAAAACCACATTTCCAGGATAGAAGTCACCCACATAAACGCGAACGAAACAGCCATGCCCATACCGGCAATAATAACCAGCCAGGCAAACATCGGATGAATTTTAGTCAGCCACCATGACAATATATCGGCGATCAAAAACACATAGGGCATGCCGATAGCAATACACTTATATTGTGTTGTCGTGGTTTCCGCAAAGCTGAAAATAAGCCCTACAAACATAAAAATAAAACTGATCCCGAACAAATGAATATGCGAAACGCGGATTAATGAGCTAAAGGTAGCGCCTGTATCTTGCGCCGTTAAAAGTTTTAGCTGCTCAAACTTGGTAAAATCCGGTATGCCGGATGCGCTCTCGTTATGGCACATCACGCAACGGCTCTCAATTATTTTATCGATACCGTCATCCTTATAATCTTCAATCAATGCGCCGTCCCTAACCCATTCCATGATCTTAAAACGCTCCTGTTCCGGCGCCTTATCTTTCATCGAGCCATTAAGTTTCTGCTCCAGAACCGTACCTGAACGGTTGCCGTAATAACTATAAACAATGTCGTCGACAGACAAGCCGAATTTGCCGTCCGCCATACCATGGGTAAACAAAATTTGGATCAATGCGAAAAGATAGCCGACGCCGACTGTACATAGATAACCGGTAAATAATACCTTGATAGGCGTATCGTGATCTTTTAGAGGAGTATATTTTGTTGCCATAATGTCGATTGAAATAGTAAGTGATTGGTACAGGCTCAATCTGAACCCATGATTTCATATAAATGCGCACATGATTCGATGCCCGAACTACGACGCCCTGCAAGACTATAACTTGTCTTGATTACATTGTTATTAACTGTCCTTTCAAGCTGCTTTCTTCTTATCGCGATTATTCAACAGCATACCCTCTGCCTTGCTGCCCAAATAAACATAAACGCCTAAC
Source organism: Methylobacter sp. (assembly GCA_036561025.1). GTDB lineage: Bacteria > Pseudomonadota > Gammaproteobacteria > Methylococcales > Methylomonadaceae > Methylobacter_A. The sequence goes on from DATBQB010000029.1 coordinate 57,541, forward strand.
GACACCAACAACAACGCCACGGCAATAATGATCCAGACCGCTTCAATAATATGTTCGCTATCGCTCTTTAGCGCAAATTTAAAAATCATCAGCAACGACTCAATGGATATGGCGATAATAATCACTGCAATAAAACGGGTAATTGTCCGCCGGGTTGAGCTATGCCTGAGCACATCCTTGTACAACAGCACTTCTTCTTCCAGCGTTGTCTTGCCCAAATCGAAAATCGCCAAGCTCAAAGTCAGGTAGATAACCACACCCAACGGCATCTCCAAGCGTTTTTCCGGAGTCATCATTGAATGCATCACGTCCCAGCACTCAATCCCGGCCTCATAAAGCAACATCAGCGCAACAGTAAACAAACCAAGCACGATCAGCGTATACATGGTTTTAAAGTAGGGTTCAAAATGAACGCGTCTGTTGTCGCCGGTCAAAATTGCCAGCGTGGAATTAAGATCAATATCCAGCACCACGACGCCTTTTACGGTGCCGTCATCATTGCGGACCTTCATACTGGTGGACAGGCATAACTCCCGTCTGACGCTGGACAAATAAGGCTCAGTCACCGTTACGCCATCGGCCTTCATCGCGGCGATATAGTAAGGCCGGTTACTGCGGTCTGCGTCCATGCCGATTTTAGGATGATGCTTAAAATGACTGCCCGGCACATTGATGCAGATTTGCTTGCCTTTTGCATCCAGCAGGTAAAGCAGGCTCACAAACGGGTAATAAGAACATAGGGAATTGAGCAGCTCAGTCAGTTCGTCATGACTTTTTTCGAACATTTTCTCATCGGCAAAGCAGCTCAAAATGGAAGAAAGCAAGTTATGAATGGCTACGCGATGCTCCTCGTATTTTTCAATAACATTGATGTGGCTCATTTTGGACATGCTTCTTGGATCCTAAGAATCAATATAACTATCCATAGTTTTCAGCAGGTTTCATGCCAAGTAGCGGGTAGCGTTTTAACCGCCTTGAACGACTCAAAACCTCATGCAATACATCAAAAGAACTAAATTGGTGCAGTTCGTTAAAAATGCGCGCCAACTTAATGCGCTGTAGCGTTCCAAATAATCAAGTTACATCGGATACAAATCATAATTGTTTATAGTATTTGCCCATCAAAATTCATTCTTACCTAATCTTCTCCAGCAGCAAAGGGCATATTTGAAGTGTAGTGAATATAAATTGAACAACTAAAATCGATGCAATAATTACCCACTAATTTTGGCGCATTTATTGCTTTTGATAACACAAAAACTCCAACGTCGGAGCGTTAAAAAATACAGGTTCAAGAGCCAACCTAAAATGACAAAAATACCTACTGAACATATCTAACATTTCGTTTGGAAACGTTTTTTTGCTCTATTTAAGGAGCGGCAAATATGTAATTTCTATGACAGAATCCCTTAAATGAACCCTATCGATATGAATCAACAAAAAAAACTGTTCCCTTATTTTCAGCCTATTGTCGGAGCCGCCAGCGGCACTATCATCGGTTATGAAGCATTAGCCCGGCAACACGATGCGAACGGTCGGGTTATTTCGGCGGGCGAATTATTCTCTTCGCCGGATATTCCAGCCGAGCAGCTGATAGCATGGGATCGCATGATTAGGCGTCAAGCGCTGGAGCAATTCAGTCGATCAAACTTCAACGGCTATTTAACAATCAATATCTCAGCCGCCTGGATCGATTATGTTTCTGATTTTAACTCATTGCCTACCCTGCTAATGCTGGATGAGTTTAATGTTGACAGAAGCCGAATTATTATCGAAATAACCGAATCGAAAGGCGATCTGGACAAGCTCGTTGAAATTGCCGCGGTGTATCGTCGGCACGGCTTAAAAATAGCGATTGATGATTTCGGCGCCGGTTTTTCTCAGCTGGAAAGAGTTATGGCCATACAACCCGACATTATCAAACTGGATATGCAACTATTCCAGAATGCAGCCAAAGGCGGTATTGCCAGCGATGTCGTACATTTGATCTCCCGCCTGGCGAAACGCACCGGCTGCCGCATCGTTTGCGAGGGCGTGGAAACCGACGACGACTTCCATTTCGGCTTGAACTGCGGCGCCCAATATATGCAAGGCTATCTGTTTTCGCCCGCCACAGCGGAGTTTAAAGAGCCGATGTATTATCAAAGACAGATCAACTCATTAAGAAAGACCTTCCTGAAAAAGACCTTAGCCAAAGAAGAGCACAAAATACAATTTATCGCCAACATTAAGGGCTTGATCGAACTGCTGAAAAAAGCCCTGGAAACCGATTTCAACCTCAATAAATTATCAGCACACCCGTTTGAAAAAAGCGGCGTTTTACGGTTTTATCTATGCAATAACGAAGGCGACCAAATCTCGTCCAATTTTAATTTTGCCGACGCCAAATGGTTCGAAGACGCTACGCAACTTGGCTTTAACTGGGCATGGCGACCCTATTTTTACCAATTACTGGCGCTTGAATCGGCAAAGGACAGCTATCGCATTGTAACTTCGGAACGTTATCGGGATTTTAATACTGATATACTTTGCAAAACCCTGTCTCTTAGACTGGACGATGAGCGTATTTTATTAATCGATATTGCTGCCGAATGGATATGAATCAAGCCGTGTTCGCTTAGACAAATTCAGATCTAGCCTAAGTTATCTTGCTAATTAAGTAATAAATAGTCATGGACATCACTATCACCACACCTGCCCTGTTATTCCCCGCCATTTCAGTTTTGTTTTTGGCCTATTCCAACCGTTTTTTAGCGATTGCCAATCGGATTAGAGAACAGCATAACCTATTTAACAAAACCCAAAGTCCGGTTGCCAAAAAACAGATCGACAGTTTAAAGCACCGCATCCACCTTATTGTGGCTATGCAGTTACTGGCTGTCATCGGCATTATCTGCTGCATACTCGCGATGGGATTGATTTTTTATGGACAACAATATTACGGCAACATTACTTTTGGATTCAGCATGGGTTTTATCGTTTTATCGTTGCTGGCCTCAGTAAGCGAGTTATTGCTTTCAACCAAAGCGCTTAATATCGAACTTGAAGACATGGAAGGATAGCCAGATAAATATTGAGCCACGGATGAACGCAGATTTGCACAGACCAGCAACGGGTTATATCGCCATTGGGAATAGCGACAATCTGTTTTATCCGTGTTTATCTGTGTAAATCTGTGGCTAACTAAGGTTTACCAATGTTTTTCAGTCAACGCCTCACCCTTACGCAGCATATCCGCAAACACGTCCGCCGGCACCGGTTTACTGAAATAATAACCCTGAATTTCATCGCATTGTTTCTCAAGCAGGAATTCGAGTTGTTCCCGCGTTTCCACGCCTTCCGCGATGGTTTTGAAGCCAAGACTTTTAGCCAGGCTAATAATTGCTAGCACGATAGCCTCATCTTCGGGAGCATGGCCCAGACTGCGCACAAAGGACTGGTCGATTTTCAGTTTGTCGATTTTGAAGCGTTTCAGGTAGCTGAGCGATGAATAGCCGGTGCCGAAATCGTCTACAGAGAGCGAGACGCCTAACGCATGCAGTTTATCCAGCAGGCTGATCGTCCGCTCTGAATTTTCCATTGCAATACCTTCGGTCATTTCCAATTCCAGCATAGCCGGGTCAAGCTTGGTTTCACGCAGCAATTGCGCAACTTTATCGTAGAGTGTGTCCTGACGGAATTGCACGACGGACAAATTGACTGCGACCGGCACGATAGCAAGCCCGGCAGACTGCCAGGCTGTAAGCTGGAGAATGGCAGTTTTCAACACCCAGTCGCCTACATCAATGATTAGGCCGCTTTCTTCCGCAATTGGAATAAACTGCGCAGGCGACATCATGCCTTTCTGCGGGTGCTGCCAGCGTATCAACGCCTCGGCTCCGATGATTTTCGACGTTTTCGCATCCACCTGCGGCTGATAATGTAACAGCAGTTGGCCTTGCTCCAGAGCCAACCGCAATTCATTTTCGATCTGCAGCATCAGTTTGACTTGTTCATGCAACTGTCGGGTGAAAAATTGGAAATTGTTGCGGCCGCTTTGTTTGACCCGGAACAGGGCGGCATCTGCCGACTGGATGAGCTGTTCGAAGTTGGCGCCATCCTGTGGAAATAAGGCAATGCCGATACTAGCGGTCAGGGCAACACGCTGGTCCCCGATGACAAAAGGCTGACCAGTGATTTCGAGTATTTTTTTTGCCACATGAGCGGTTCCTTCCGCATCCGTGTCGGGCATTAACAGAATAAATTCGTCACCACTCTGACGGCATAGGGTGTCGTCAGAGTGGAGCTGATCGCTTAGTCGGACTGATAACTCCTTGAGCAACTGGTCGCCGTTCTCGGAGCCTAGCGAGTCGTTGATGATGTTGAACCGATCAAGGTCAATATACATCAGCGCAAGGCAGCTATCGGTTCTCAATGAACTGGATATCGCCAGTTCCGTACGGTCACGCAGTAGGGCGCGGTTTGGCAGCTTGGTCAATGGATCGAAATTGCTGAGAAACTGGATAAGCTCCTCCGCCGCCTTATAATCCGTGAGATCGCTCATGATGCAGATATGGTGGGCGATCCGGCCGTTCTGCTCGCGAATGGTACTGATGGCGAGCCACTGTGTATAAAAGTCGCCGTTCTTGCGGCAATTGGTGACTTCGCCCTGCCAGTGTCCGTTATTCAAAATATCACGCCACATTGCATCGTAAAAAGTCTTGTTGTGTTTTCCAGAGGAAATAAGACTAGGGTTCTTGCCAATTACTTCTTCCGCTTTATAACCGGTCATTTCGCAATAAGCTGAATTTACGGCAACAATTTTGTTGTCGGCATCGGTGATTAAAATACCTTCCCGGCTGCATTCGAACACCTGTGCGTTGAGTCGTAATTGTTGTTCCGAGGCGATGCGTGACGAGACGTCAAACGCAAGTACAATCTGTGCATCCAGCCCTTCAAAATTCAAGGTATGCTCGCTAATCTCGACCCAGATCAAACTGCCGTTTTTCTTACGATGCCTGCACATACCAGCCTGCTTGTAAATGCCGATATTGCCGGAAGACTGCTGAGTTTTAGCCTGTAAGTCAGGCACATCCGCCATCGGCCAAAGCTCGGCGATCGTCATGCCAAGAAATTCTTCGCGTGTATAGCCGTAATGCGTGATTGCGGCGTTGTTCACGGCAATGAAAGCCAGCGTGTTAAGGTCATACACCCACATCGGCACCGGATTGGCAGTGAACAGCAGGCGGTAGCGTTCCTCGCCTTCGCGTAGCGCTATCTCTGCCTGTTTGCGTTCGGTGATGTCGGTCGAAATGCCGCAAAGGGCGTAAATACTGCCATTAGGGCGATGCAGAGGTAGTTTGACTGTCCAATAGGTTGCGGTCTTGCCGGTCTTCGAAACGGAATTGGTTTCTTCCTTCCGTATAGTTTCACCATCCGCCAATACCCGCCGGTCATTCTCGCGTATACGGGTAACGGTTTGCTCATCGAAGAATTTCTCGTCCCCAAAGCCGATCACTTCTTCCGGCGTTGTTCCCCATAAATCGAGTACTTGCCGATTAGCGAACAGGTAGCGCCCCTCTCTATCCTTAAGGTAGATGAAAGCGTCAACATTCTCCAGTATCAAAGTCATCCTGGCTTCATTTTCAGCAAGTGCTTTTTCTGCTGCCAAACGCCGGACTTCGCGATCCCAGTTGTCCAGCGCGAAACTAACATCGCCTGCCATCTCGGTGAGTAAACATATCGCTTCCGTATCGAAGGCGTCCGCTTCGGTATGATAAACATTCAATACCGCAAAGGGCTTGTCATTACGCTGAATGGGAAAAGCTGCCGCTGAATCCCAACCGAATTGCTCAGCCAGCGCATGCCAGGGACGGGACAATGAGGCAGCAAGATAGTCGTTGATAATGACTGCACGGTTTTCGCGTAATGCCGTCCCTGTCGGCCCACATCCTTCCAAAACATCCTCGTTTGAGGAGATAGTAAGATCATCGAGATACTCCAATCCGGCGCCGTAAGCGCTCACCGGCACAATCGATGAGCCGGACTCTTCCAGTTGGCCTATCCAAGCCATAGTCATGCCGCCATACTGTACCGCATACTGGCAGACCATGGAAAACAGATCGGCTCCATTTTCCATGCGCACGATGGCCTGGTTGGTTTCGCTAAGCGCTTGATAGAGTTGCGTTAGCCGTTGGATACGCTGTTCGGCTTTTTTTTGTTCCGTCAAATCACGCAAAATAGCAATGAAACGCTTGTCGCCCATCCTGTGCACTCCTACTTCTACAGGAAACTCGCTGCCGCTCTTGCGTACCTGCTGCCATTCTTCCCGATATCGTGAACCTGCCATCAGTCGGCTCATGGCAGGTTCCAGCCGATAATGTTCTTTATTTGCCACTATATCGGACAGATGCAATTGAAGTAGTTCATTAGAGGTATAACCCAGCATGCTTAGCGCAGCGGGATTCGCTTTAACTATATCAAAATCGGCATTCAGTATCAGGACACCGTCCCCGTCCAGATCAAACAGTTGCCGAAAATAGGCATGGGTACGATTCCGCTGGCTGGTCTGGAACCAGACCAATGCGCTTAATAGCAGTGTGATTGCAATACCCGTAACGGCTGCCTGAACAGGTTGATTTTTAGATGACATGCGTGCTTCGAAAGCCGGTGTCGTGGACATTAACAGCGTCCACTGGTGATCGCCGACAGTGACTTGACGGCGGGTCTGCGGACTGCCGGAAGTTAGTATGTCCTGATCAAGCTTGCCGTCTGAGCGATACAATCGGGTCTGCCCGGATTTTGGCTCCCCGTCATGGATTTCCAAGAGCAAATCCGGGTCGAATTCGCCGCGCAATCCTGCCATCAAATCATTAATGCGGAAAGGTACATCCACCCAGCCGATAATCGCGGTGCTCAGATCGGCTTGCTTATCGGGTTTTACGCCATCCCGATAAATAGGCAGGTACATCACGAAACCCAACAAATCCGGTTTTCCGGAATCCTGGATTAGGGTGATGTGGCTAGTGACCGCCACTTCACCTGTTTCGGCAGACCGTTTCAAGGCAATCGAGATTTCCGGGACAGTTAGGATATCGAAGCCTAACGCTGTGGTGTTTTCTTCCAGAGGTTCCATCTGAACGATAGGGGCATAACGGTCACGGTTGCCTTCCGGTTTAACATGGTAATCATGAAAGCCCTGCTTGCGCCTTGCGCTTTCATGGCTGGCCTTGTCGGCCTCATGCACCATCAACACCAAGCCAATGCCCTGCACGCCGGGAGTCTTTTCCTGTATTTGCAGGTCTTGAACGTAAGTCCGAAACTCATCGCGGGTAATGGATTTGGAACCCTCGAAATAACCTTTAACCCCTCGCATGACCACTTCATAGGCAATGATACGTTTGAGGAAATTATGGGCTATTTGATCCGCGGCAACATTAAACTCGGCTTGCAGGCCACTCATCATCATCTGCTGTGCATCACGCCACAAACCGACAGTGATGCCAAAGCCGCCGAGCATGACTAACATAGAGATCAGCCAGGGTCTAAGCAGTGAAGCTGCAAAACCAGCGAAGAATTTTTTGACTGGAAAAATCATATTACTGCCACATCCCTTCTGAAAATTCGTACTACGATCTATGGCCTGGGCCGACTTTGACTATACGGTGATGAGGCTGCACATTACTCAAAACAAAAAAATCTTTAGTCCTCAAAAGCAGATAATTCAGTGAAATTGTAGCAGCCTTTCCTACCAGAACAAGCGCATATAAATAAAAGCCATTTATAATCAAAAGCATTGCTTCAGCCATGCAACATTGCTCGTTATTACACTGATAATTGGAGTGCCTGTAAACGCCACAGGCATGAAATTGACGAGCGGAACACTCAAAAAATAGAAGGTAAAACTTGAATCTACAAACTTGGATCAATCCTCTGACTTGGAAAACCCTGCTTTTCCAAGTCAGATTTAATGCACGATACCGTCATGGGCCGACTTATCGATAAGTTAGAGTTTGGCGTCGATATTCATGCCAAGCTACAGGTTAAACCCACTACCTAATGATCAACTAAAATAAAAAAGTAACCACCGCTTTTAAATGCCCCCTATCTATGACGGGCATTGCAAGCATGGAATTCAAGCCTCCTTCTGTAACAGCAATGCCTGAGTTATTTCTGATAGCTGGAACCCCGGTTAGCCACACTCTGCCTAATAGTCCCTCGCCTTTACGGACTGAGATGGTTTCAAAGATTTCGGCCAATTCATCATTCTGCTTGCTGTATCCTGCCTGACACAACAACCGCTGACCGCTTTGATCCGGCGCCCATATTTGTATGCGTTTGGCAATCGGCGTAGCTTTGGCCGAAAGAAACGTCATGATATAAGCCTGGTTTGCAACTACTGAAACCGGGATGCCCAATGCCGTCGTTATCCCGGCCTTTCTGGCATCAGCGCTTCTGATAAAAGTAGTGGATAGCCCCAGATCCTCTATCAGTACGGGCATGCATGTTTCCCACACCAGTCCCGGTAAACCGGCCCCTTTGGTGAATCTGATTTTTCCGGATAATCTCTCAAAATCATCCAGCGTACCGTAATATCCGTCAACAGCAGCCAACTCAGTGTTTCTCTCTAAACTGTTGCTCCATACTTCTATGGCGCCCGCATGATGCTGATCGTCCCCGCACAAAAAAACCACCACGGCCATTATAAATTCGCCTGAAAAAACAGGCATTGCAATACCGCAGGTTAAACCGGCTTTTTTGGCCGATTTTGTCCGTTTAAAATAAGAATTATCGAATTCCGTTAACACCACAGGATGGCCTGCGGCCCACGCTTTACCGGGCAAACCCTCATCATAAGCGAAGGATTCCTTTTCACTGGCGACTCGAAATTCATTCAAGTCACCATATAATCCAGCGCTAAACTCCAATCGGGTACGATCTTTTGTGGGTATCCATATTTCAGTTACTTTAATAAACGTTTTCATATCAAACCGTTTTCTTTATAAAAGCATGCTGATGGATATTCTTGATAGGTAAAAATGATTCATATTAGACATAGCGAGGATACCTGAAAATTAATAATAATTACCTCAGATTAAGCAGGTTTTATGCCGCATTGCAGAGGACTGCCAAAACGGCAGAAACCGCTGCTAGTATTGACGATTATTTATCATCGTCTACACATTGCGCATCCGGAGATCCCACTTGGTGCAAGTTAACCAGCGAATGCACAAAACTAATGCATTTTCATAAATTCAAACAGCCTTGTTTCAAAAACATAACTCATGCTTATTTTTATTTATCAAAACTAAAGTCCATAAAAAATCCACATCACAACTTTAGCGGGGCAAGCCCATAAAAATAATAAGTCATTTAAAATCAATCGTATAAAACATCAATCAAATCCAAACTAATTCACCCATAAATTACAAGTTATTGATTTTATAGCAAATACCATACGATAATTCTGTTAATCTTGGCACAACGCTTGCTTTTAACAACATAGAGGCTCCAATGACGGGGCGTTAGAAATTTTTGGTTCAACGGCGAACCATCTATTGACAAAGGCGTCTATCAGATTGAATGTATTAAGCATTCCGTCTGGAGATGCTTTTTTTTGCCCTTTTTAAAGAGCAGAAGCTTAACAATGAATACTCCAAACTGAGGAAATGAACGCATCTTATTAATTGATATTGTTGCAAAATGCCTATAACTTTGCATATTCGGAAAATTTAAATATTCATCGCCTTTGGATATTCAATTTATCTGGATGATTCTGCATAGTCGGCACTTATCAATTGCAATGATTATAGAAAGCTTATGGCCAGCCGAAATATGGATTTGGTCGCTGCGTTTATTACTTAATAAATCAATCGTAAAATAAAAACAGGTGTACATCATGCTAAATAAGATGAAAAATTCCGTTCAGTTAACTATTAGAATGCGATTTACGATAATTTTAAGCATTTTAGTCATCGGTTTCTCGCTGTTCGGTTTCGCGACTTTCAAGGCCATGAATACACTGAATGTTAACGGCCCGATTTATCAACGCATCGTTCAGGGCAAAGACATTATTGCCGATGTGTTGCCGCCGCCTGAATATATTATCGAGTCGTATCTGGTGGCGTTACAATTAACTCAAGCAACCGCCCCTTCTGAAATCAGCGCTTTAGTAGCGCGTTTTCAAATGCTAAAAACAGAATACGAATCGCGTCATGGTTACTGGTTAAACCAGTCTTTGGGCCAGGAACTCCATGCCCCTTTAGTTGAACGCTCATATCAGTCGGCGCAAGCGTTCTACAATGAAGCCAACCAACGGTTTCTGCCAAGCATTCAGACAGGCGACCGCGACGGTTCGTTGGCGAGCCTTATGAAAATGCGCCACGCTTATGAAGAGCATCGTAGTGCTATTGATCAGGTAGTGAAGCTTGCAACAGCGCGTAACGCAGAAGATGAGGCACAAGCACTGAATACCATACACAAGTACAAAATCGTCTTAGCCGGCATTTTCGTATTCAGCGTTGCAATAGCGATAATACTGACCTTTATGGTCAGTCGCGGCATTTTAAAATCACTCAAAACCGCCCAACAAGTGGCAGGCGCCATTGCCAAAGGTAACCTGAACTCCAGCATTGACGTTCATCAACAAGATGAGATCGGCGAACTATTGCGCTCCATGAAAGCCATACAGGACCCTATTAATATGTTCGTTACCGACCTGGACATTATGGCTAAAAAGCATGCCGACGGCTGGGTTAAAGAACAACTCGACGTTCCAAAATTCTCCGGTATCTACGGCAAAATGGCGCATGAAGTTAATGAATTAATTCAATCGCGCATCGCTATCAATAGAAGGCTGATCGGCATCGTTAATCAGTATGCCAAAGGCGATTTCTCGGCAGACATGGATGTTCTGCCGGGCGAAACAATTGCCATTACTGAAATCATGAACAATTCAAAAAAGACTCTTCTCGATATTAACAATGAAATAAAAATACTCGCAGAAGCAGGCGCTCAAGGGGATTTCTCAAAGCGCAGCAATGCGGATAAATTCGATTTCACGTTCAAAGAGATTTTGACCAATTTTAATAACCTGATGGAAACCTGCGATGTCGGCTTCAACGACGTATTGCATGTCGCTAATGCACTGGCTCAAGGCGATTTGACCCAAACCATCGACAAAGACTATCCCGGCACTTTCGGCGAGGTGGTTGTCGGCATGAATAATATTGTAGAAAATCTCAAAACCTTGGTAGGAGACATCAAGAGTTCCACCGACAGCATTAATACAGCGGCTAAAGAAATCGCCGCCGGCAATAACAACTTGTCCCATCGCACTGAGGAGCAAGCCGCCAGCCTGGAACAAACCGCCTCCAGCATGGAAGAACTGACCTCGGCCGTGCAGCACAATGCCGCCAACGCCCAACAGGCCAACCGGCTTGCCGTTAATGCAACCGACACTGCAAGCAGAGGCGTTGAAGCGGTCGGGCAAGTCGTCACGACCATGAATGACATCAACGAATCGTCACGCAAAATCGGGGACATCATCTCGGTAATCGATGACATCGCTTTCCAAACCAACATACTTGCCCTCAATGCCGCAGTCGAAGCAGCCCGCGCCGGCGAGCAAGGCCGGGGCTTTGCCGTGGTGGCCGTAGAAGTGCGCAATCTTGCGCAACGCGCCGCGGCAGCGGCCGGAGAAATTAAAATCCTGATTAATGATTCAGTAGATAAAGTCTCAGATGGCAGTAAGCTGGTTGCCCAAGCAGGCCTGACTATGGAAGAAATCGTGTCCTCCATCAGAGGCGTTACGGATATGATGGCCGAAATCACCGGAGCCTCCTCTGAACAGAGTTCCGGCATCGAGCAGATCAATCAGGCTATCGGCCAGATGGATGACGTGACTCAACAAAACGCCGCGTTGGTGGAGCAAGCCGCAGCAGCAGCGGAATCGCTGGAAGAGCAGTCGCAAAACCTGGTAATCACAGTAAGCAGTTTTAAAGTGGACGGCCATTCGCCTAATTCGAACAATCCTCTTCATGCAGAGCCCGCACGAAAAGAAACGCCAAAAATAAGCAAAAACTTACCGTTTAGCCAAAAATTACAGTTACAACTTGCCAACAATAATGATGAGTGGGAAGAGTTTTAATCTCCATTAGGGTTTCGCCAAAAATAACTTCCGCTCATCGTTATACACAACCCAAAAGTCGTTATCTCGAAAATAGTTATCCAGCGCCATGCCTGTCCTGAGCGTAGCCGAAGGGGCAGGTAACTTTTGAATCAAGCAGACTGGGGTATGATGTTCCATTCGAAACGTCCCACCTATTCAGAACGTTGCAAGTTAGACCTTCCAGGTTTTTAAAACCTGGAAGGTCTGCATCTCGGCATGCTTCTCGTCTAACGCCAAGCAAGGGACTACCGGAATAACGACAGCACGGGGATGCTTATGTATAACGACGAGCGCGGCGCGTGGGAACGAGGTGAATGCTGGGCTCACTCAGTTTCGGCTGGAAAATATTAAGGTCTGCTAGCTATTTATTTTCATCGTTGGTGCAAACTGCTGAGTCGACGCACAAAATTGATGCATTACCGTCATAAGCTTAATTCACCTCACCTACCCAACCATGCTGTAACTATTTATATTTATTAACTTAACCCCATCAAACAACCATTTCAAAATTTTGGCATAACGATTGCTTTAAACAATACAGAGGCTCCAACGGCGGAGCACTAAAAAAATACCGGTTCAATGGCGAACCAAAACAGACAAAGGCGTCTATCCAACTGAATACATCACGTATTCCGAAGGATGACGCTTTTTTTTTGCTGATTTTTTTAAACCTGATGAGGTTAATATGAAACAAACCGGACGATTTACCATAAAAAAACTGGTTACTGCACTTGTCGCTGTAGCTGCGATATCAACCTTATCTTTTGTGTCCAATGCCGGTGCAGCTGAAAAGTTGGAAAAAGACAGCCTCAAGCTAGGCTTCATCAAGCTAACCGACATGGCGCCTTTAGCGGTTGCACTGGAAAAAGGCTATTTCGAAGATGAAGGTCTTTCCGTACAACTGGAAGCGCAAGCCAACTGGAAAGTTTTATTGGATCGCGTCGTTAGCGGCGAATTGGACGGAGCGCATATGCTGGCGACCCTGCCCTTTGGCACAGCCATCGGCTATGGCACCAAAGCCGATATTATCAGCGCCTTTACCTTAACCTTAAACGGCGATTCGATTACCGTATCCAATGATGTCTGGAATCAAATGAAGCCGCAGATTCCGATGAAAGACGGCAAGCCGGTGCATCCGATTAAAGCGGATACCTTAAAACCGGTATTAGAGAAATACAAAAGCGCGGGTAAACCCTTCAACATGGCAATGACCTTTCCGGTCGGCACGCACAATATGAAATTGCGTTACTGGCTGGCAGCCGGCGGCATCAAACCCGGGTTTTACGCACCGCCTGAAGACACTTCCGGCCAAATTGACGCCGAAGCAATGTTGTCTGTCACCCCGCCACCGCAAATGCCTGCGACTATGGATTCAGGCACGATTGTCGGTTATTGCGTAGGTGAACCGTGGAATCAACAAGCCGTATTCAAAGGCATCGGCGTACCGGTGATCAGCGATTATGAGCTGATGAAAAACAGCGCCGAAAAAATCTTCGGTGTGAACAAAGAATGGGCGGATAAATATCCCAATACCCACAAAGCGGTCATCAAAGCATTGATTCGTGCATCGATGTGGCTGGATGCGGAAAACAACAAAAATCGCAATGAAGGCGTGGAAATGCTGTCGCAAAAACAATATGTCGGCGCGGATTACGAGGTTCTTGCGAACAGCATGAACGGCACGTTCGAATACGAAAAAGGCGACAAACGCGATTTGCCAGATTTCAACGTGTTCTTCCGTCATAACGGTTCTTATCCTTATTACAGCGATGCGATCTGGAGCCTGACTCAAATGCGCCGCTGGGGACAAATCAACGAATTCAAACCTGATTCATGGTATTTGGAAACCGCTAAAAAAGTGTATCGCCCCGATATTTACATGGCTGCGGCCAAGGCGCTGGTTGCCGAAGGCAAAGCGAAAGCCGGCGATTTTCCTGCCGACAGCGAAACCGGCATCAAGCCGCCTAGTGCAGACTTTATTGATGGTATGACTTTCGACGCGACCAAACCTAATGATTACCTGACCAAATTTGCTATCGGTCTTAAGGGCAAGCAAAAAGTGGTCGGAGGCAAGGTGGTTGAGTAGTTGGCATAGCATCGTTCCCACACTCCGGCGCTCTCTTTATGCACAAGTATCTGGAGATTCCGTCATCCCGGCAGGGATTGCCGGGATCCATAGCACAGGGATGTGAATGCTTGATTTAATTGAGCAATCCCTTGCGACGAGGCTTGTTGCCTGTTTTGACACTGCCATCCATGGCTTCTGGATCCCGGCAATCCCTGCCGGGATGACGTGCTTTGAAATACTTGTGTATAAAAACGAGTGTAGCGCATGGGAACGAGAGCAAATATATTTAGGGGAAAGTTAACCATGACAACGCCAAGAATATTAAACAGTACCGATTTTTTTCAACCGGCTGACGGTGAACCCATACGTTCGGTTGTAAGCCAATCTAAAGATGCTGTGGTAGTGGCTTGGCATATTAGACAGGGGCAGAAAACTCCCCTGCATGTTCACCCCCAGGGACAGGACACCTGGACCATATTAACCGGCAAAGGCCACTATTACATGGACAATAATGGAACCACCAGACCGATTATGGCGGGCGATGTAGTCGTAGCCCATACCGGTGAAGTCCATGGGGTATTTAACGATAATCCCGAGCCGTTGACTTTTATCTCGGTTGTCTCACCTGCTGACGCCGGGTATCAACCGATATAACAAAGCAACGATGCTTAAAAACACCCATTATTACAGTCGGTGAAAATTTAGGAGCCAAACATGTACTACAAACAAATTATCAAGTTTTTTAACATAACCGGGCTAACCTGGTTTGTTCCTTTCGTGAAAATAGCTGCCGGAGAAAATCCTTCGCTGCAAATCCGCCAACTGTGGCTGATTATGGGCGTGCCGATACTGGCTTTTATGGTCTTTCTGGGGATTTGGAGCTTTTCCGCATCCAAGGTCAATACCAGCTTGGGCGCCATTCCCGGCCCTGTCGCAGTATGGCATGAAGCCGCCGGATTACTGGACGATCATTACGCCGAACGGGCCAAAGAAGCCGAGTATTACCAACGCCAGCAAGCCCGTAACGAGCAAAAACTTGCAGAAGATCCGACCGCTGAAATCAAAGTCCGTCCTTATAACGGCCAAGCCACTTATCTGGACAAAATTTTCACCAGTCTTTACACGGTGTTTGCGGGCTTTGTAATCGCTACATTGATCGCCGTGCCGCTGGGCCTGTTCTGCGGCATGAGTCCGATCTTTAACACTGCGATCAACCCGCTGGTGCAGATTTTTAAGCCGGTATCGCCCTTGGCTTGGCTGCCTATCGTCACGTTGGTGGTTAGCGCCGTGTATGTGGGCGGCGACGATTCCTGGTTTGAAAAATCGTTCCTGACTTCCGCGATTACCGTCACGCTGTGCTCGCTGTGGCCGACCCTGATCAACACCGCAATCGGCGTGTCGTCGATAGACAAGGATCTGATCAATGTCGGCAAAGTGTTGCGCCTTAACTGGAGCACTCAAATCAAGAAAATCGTTTTGCCGTCCGCCCTGCCCTACATCTTTACCGGCATGCGTTTGTCGTTGGGCGTGGGCTGGATGGTGTTAATCGCTGCGGAAATGCTGGCGCAAAATCCTGGGCTGGGCAAATTCGTCTGGGATGAATTCCAGAACGGCAGTTCCAACTCATTAGGCCGAATCATGGTCGCGGTCTTCACCATCGGACTGATCGGCTTTGCGTTGGATCGCATCATGCAGTCCTTACAAAACCTATTCTCTTTCGGTAGAGCGATTTAATTTAACGTTAATTTATCCACGAAAAACACGAAAAGCACGAACGATGTGTTTGTTTTAAATATTTTCGTGCTTTTCGTGGACAACAAATTTTTCTATGTTTAACCAGGAGCCGAGATGTCCGTCGTGAACCTTAACATTATGAATAAACGCATGCTAAATAGCCCGCCTGCGCCATCGAATGACGCCCACCAGCCTTTGTTGGAATTAAAGGGCGTGTGCAAAAGCTATGGCGCGACATCCATCCTCAACAACATCAACCTGAGCATTAAAGAAGGCGAATTCATTGCCATTGTCGGCTTTTCCGGCAGCGGCAAAACCACGCTGATTTCAGCTATCGCCGGGTTAATCCAGGCCGACAGCGGCGAGGTGCTAAAACAAGGCCAACCGATTACCGAACCGGGACCGGATCGGGGCGTGGTATTCCAAAACTATTCGCTGATGCCGTGGCTGACAGTATTCGAAAACGTAGCGCTGGCGGTCGATGAAATATTTAAAGACTGGTCTGCCGAGCAACGCCGGGCGCATACCGAAAAATACGTCAGGATGGTTAATCTCGGCGCGGCTATGGATAAAAAACCGGCCGAACTATCAGGCGGCATGCGGCAACGGGTCAATGTCGCCAGAGCCTTGGCGGCCAGCCCCGATATTTTATTGCTCGATGAACCGCTCAGTGCGCTGGATGCATTGACGCGCGGCAACTTGCAGGATGAAATTCTGCAAATCTGGGCGCAGGAAAAGAAAACCGTCATTTTGATTACCAACGACGTCGATGAAGCCATCTATATGGCGGACCGGGTAATCCCGCTTAATCCCGGCCCCGATGCGACTTTCGGCCCGGATTTTCCTATCAATATCGAACGTCCCAGAGACCGGACCGCATTAAACCATAATGCCGAGTTTAAAAGACTGCGCGCCGAAATAACCCGTTATTTAATGGACATCGGCATCGAAAAAAACTTGAGTTCAAGCGCCGATAAAGTCGTCTTGCCCAACGTTAAACCGAATACCAGCAACGACTGGGACCGCGACCAATCAGCTTTAAAACCAACGCAAGATGATCTAGGCCGCCCGCGTTACCTGGAGTTTTCAAGACTATCCAAAATCTACCCGACACCCGACGGCAACAGCACAGTTAAAGTCGTCGATGCCTTCGACATGAAAATGAAAAAAGGCGAATTCATATCGATCATCGGCCACTCCGGCTGCGGTAAATCTACCGTGTTATCGATGACCGCCGGTCTAAACGACATATCCGAAGGCGTTATTATCCTGGACAACAAGGAAATTGCCAGCGCCGGGCCCGATCGCGGCGTGGTGTTTCAGGCACCCAGTCTGTTTCCCTGGTTGACCGCGTTTGAAAACGTCATGTTGGGTGTCGATAAAGTCTATCCGCATGCCGCCAAATCGGAACGCGATGACATTGTCGAATACTATCTGACCCGCGTCGGTTTGGGCGACTCGCTCCGTAAAAAAGCCGGAGACATGTCCAACGGCATGCGCCAACGGGTCGGTATAGCCCGCGCCTTTGCCTTATCGCCCAAACTGCTGTTGCTGGATGAACCGTTCGGCATGCTGGACTCTTTGACCCGCTGGGAATTACAGGAAGTATTGATGGAAGTCTGGGAAAGAACCCATGTGACCGCCATTGTCGTTACTCATGATGTCGATGAGGCCATCCTGCTGGCAGACCGGGTGGTAATGATGACCAACGGCCCGCATGCCAAAATCGGTAAAATCGAAGAGATTAATCTGCCAAGACCCCGTAGCCGTAAAGCCTTGCTTGAGCATCCAGATTACTACAAATACCGGGAAAGTATCTTAAGTTTTCTTACCGAATGCGACCATACGCATTAGGTAGTTCGCTGATTCCCAAGCTCCTGCTTGGGAATCCAGAAGGCGAAGCACCAGTTCGTAGGCCGGAATAAGCCTGTTCGAGCGACAGCAAGAACAGGCGTTTCCGGCAAAACTACCGCAAGCCGGAAACGCCGCCTCGCGCTACGCCCTTCGACAAGGCTCTCCTGGGCAAAGTCGAAGGACTCAGGGCAAGCTTGGATGGTCTTATTCCGGCCTACTTTAATTTCGTCCCTTTCGTGCTTTTCGTGGACAACTTGCAACACCACACATTAAATACAATTTAGGAGGCTTTATGCCGCAGCAACAAAGAAAAATCCCCTTATCTGCCTCACTATTGGCTCTATCAGTAGTGAGCGGCTCCGCCTTGGCCGGCGTTACGCAAGATGTAGAGGATGCGCTTAATTTCTATCATTACGGTAAAAACGGTGCGGTCAAGTTCGACCTGAACACGCGTTGGGAAAACGTTGATCAGGGCATCGCTAAAAATCCGGCAACCGGCCTAGCCCTACCTGCTGCAAGACAGCCACACACCGCCAACGGCGTCACCTCGCGCTTACGGATTGGTTTGCTGTCACCTGTATTCCATGGCATTCAAGGTTTCGCCGAATACGAAGGCAACCTTGCCATGCTGGATAATTACAACAGTACGCGCAACGATAATGTCGGTTACTCAACGATTGCCGATCCTGAAAAAAGCGAACTCAACCAATTATGGCTCAGCTATGCCGGTATTCCTGATACGGTCATTAAAGGCGGCCGACAACGTATCAAACTCGATGACGACCGCTTTATCGGCAACGTCGGTTGGAGGCAGATGGAAACAACTTTCGACTCGGTGCTGATCACCCACAACAATCAGCAGCTGTTCGGCCTGACCGTCAACGCAGGCTATATCGGTAACGTACAAACATTTACCGCCACCAATGAACACATCAACGCCCCGATCCTGAACGTCAATTACAAAGTCGGCGATTACGGCAACGTGGTCGGTTACGGTTACTGGCTGGATTATACCGAGCGGGAAAATTATGAAAAATCGAGCCAAACCTACGGCTTGCGCATGACCAATTTTCAAAAGCCGGGAGACACTTACAAGTTAACCGATAATTACGGCGTGGTTTATACCGCCGAATGGGGACATCAAGAAGATTACGGACACGGTCCGACCAAGTATGCAGTAGACCGTCTCAACCTGATGGGCGGCTTCACGGCTTATAACCTTACCTTTCAAGGCGCTGTAGAGCAGCTTGACGGCAAAGGCGCCAATAAAACCTTCGATACGCCGTTGGGCACTAACCATGCCTTCCAAGGCTGGGCGGACTTATTCCTGATTACGCCTAAAAACGGTATCCGCGACGTGTTCGCCACAATGATTGGCACTTTTGACCGTGGCGACGTTATATTAACCGGGGTTTATCATAATTTTACCGACGACACCGGAAATATTAAATATGGCGATGAATGGGATTTCTCGGCGCTTAAGAAATTCGGCAAGCATTATTCGGTGTTGGCTAAATACGCTTATTACGCTGCAAGTGACTATAGCGGAGCCGATACATTCTCTAACACAGATACCCAAAAAATCTGGATACAGGGAAATATAAGCTTCTAAAACCGGCCACTTGCAAAGAGAGTAAAAAGGAGCAAGTTCAATGGGCGCATGCAAATGCGCCCTTACCTGAAGACTCGGATGGGTAGCTATTCATGCGGCGCAATACGCTACGCTATTGATGCCCTACGGTTGCGGCTTACTGAGTTGTGAAAAAAATACATCTTGCCATATTTGACATAACAACATCGGTAGGGCGTGCCATGCGCGCCAAAGTGATTAAGATTGAAAGTAGATGTTATCCCAAACCGTGAGAAGGCGCGTGGCGGCGCCCTACTCGGCTAAGAGCTTTAAATATTGCCAGAATTGCAAATCGAAACCATAATGAAACCTTGCTCATCATCGAGGAATCCACCATGCCGGCACTGACTATAAAAAACATCCCGGACTCACTTTACGAACAATTAAAAACAGCAGCCGAATTACATAGAAGAAGCATCAACAGTGAAGTTATCGTTTGTCTTGAAAAAACATTGACGCCTACAAAGATAACGCCTGCCGACCGCTTAAATCGGATTGAACAACTGCGCTCCAGCATCAAAATTAACAGCATCACGCCCAAAGACATTGAGCAGGCCATTGACAGCGGCCGGCCATGATTGTTGCCGACACCAATATCATCAGCTACCTTTTTCTACCGACTGTTTATTCGGAAAGAGCAAGTAGGCTTTATCAAATAGATTCTAATTGGGCAGCTCCCAGCCTTTGGCGTAGCGAATTTCGTAATGTACTCGCGCTTTACTTACGGCAACGAATCATTACTCTGACAGAAGCTTTACTTATTCAGGAAGAAGCCGAAGCATTAATGGCCGATCATGAATTTACCGTAACGTCTGTGCAAGTTTTGACGTTAACCGATAGCGGCAGTTGTTCGGCCTATGATTGTGAATTTGTCGCCCTGGCAAAACAGTTAGACGTAAAACTGGTAACTCAAGATAAAAAATACTGCGCGAATTTTCCGAACTTGCGGTATCGCTAGATGATTTTTTAAACTGAGCAAATATTCTGCGCTGGTTGCACCAATGTATTTTCGCTATACATCGCGTTCCCGGTTTTCCTTTACCAGAACTTGCCAATACCCACCTTTTGCCGAACCAATACGCTTTAACGCGCCTTGCTGTTGTAACTTTTGCAAGTGACGCTCAATAGTACGTGAACTCACGCCTAACTTTGTAGCAAGCATAGGAATAGTCAATTCGGGATTTTGCTCCAAGGCTTGGATGATCGCCGACGGAATTTTCCCCGACACTTTTACCGACATTATCCCCGACACTATTGACGGTGATGCTCTCTCAATCCCTACCCGTAATGCCTGCGCCAAAGCACCCAACATAAATTCGATAAACACAGTACAATCGCTGGCCCGGTCAGCCACTCCCAACACCCGGTAATACTCGCTTTGCTGCTCACGAATAATGCTTTCAACCGGTAAATACGCCATTTCCGAGCGCCACTGGCTCAAAATCGATGTCTGCCATAAACGCCCAAGACGACCATTGCCGTCATTGAACGGGTGAATAAATTCAAACTCATAATGAAACACGCAACTGGCAATCAGCGGGTGGATGTCGGTGGTCGCAAGCCAACCTAACAAATCATTCATCAGCCGGGGAATTTGTGTAGCAGGTGGAGCCATATGCACTAACTCCTGTTCCCGGAAGATACCCACGCCGCCACTACGCCACTGCCCGGCATTATCAATCAAGCCCAGCATCAGGCTTTCATGCGCCGCCAGCAAATGCTCGCCGTTGGTGGCTTGCCAATCGGGCAATTTTTCGTAGGCAGCAAAAGCATTACGCACTTCCTGGATTTCCCGTGGCAGACCGAGTACCTGCTTGCCCTCCAGAATGGCGGTGACTTGCTCCAGCGACAGGCTGTTGTGTTCAATCGCAAGGGATGCCTGAATGGTACGGATGCGGTTTTCGCGCCGCAGTTGTGGAGATAATGCGCCTTGGTTGCTGGCTGACCAACGCCCCAGCAGTTCGCTAATCTCGGCAACGGCATTGAGGATGTTGGCCGTGATGCTGTAGGGAGGATGGTAACCTTGGCTCATATGCTGATTGTTCCGTTCATTAGGCGGGCGATAAAAATCCAAGACACCAATATTAGCACGCTAGGTTAATTCAAACATTTTTGTGTAATGCTCATTTTCTGTTGCCTTGTAGCACTATTTTCCTCGCTTCCGCAAACTCTGCATTGACCCGCGTGCGGAGTGCCATAAGGCAACTACATTCCTACGTAACACGTTACTGCCATTAAATTAAGGATTTAATTACTGTGGGCGCGAATTTAACCATAAATATACGGCGCAATTGTTATTGACTCTCTACAGATTGCGGCTTTTCGAATTGCCGCTATCGGCCAATTTCTGCCCGTCACGACTGACCGCTTTATGGCGATGAAATGGCAGAACGAAGTTAGGCAATGTGCCAGGAGCAGTCATTCAACAGGACAGACAATAAGTCAGCTTTGAGCCATATTCAGCTTTATCACCGGCAAAGCACGCGGTGCACCTCCACCGTCGTAGCTTGAAAAAAGCACAGCATCCCCTTCATTCAAGTTCATTGTCCCATAAACGCATTCCATGTGGAAAAACACGTCACCTGATTCAGTACCTATGAATCCAAACTTACCGTGGTCAAAAATCCGCCTGATTACTCCTCTTCGTCGATGTGATGAAGTGTAACAAAGCTGACTACACATCGTGACTAACTCGTCTGCCGTAGGCCTATCAACAGGATCACGCATTAGACAGGATAAGGCAATATTTATGACTTCTCTTGCTAATGGGGCAAATTGTGGATTCGCCGTAAGGAACATTGGAATACTAGGCCGCTCAGCGGCAAGAATGCTTCTGACAGCTCTGAGACCAGTTCCATAGGGTGCTTCCCCACATATTAAATGATACATCATGGCTCCAAGCGACCAGATGTCAGCAGCAACAGTAACCTCTTTCGGTGTATCAATAGCTTCCGGTGCCATGTATGGCAACGCCCCAACGGCTGTTTGCGACATCGACAATGTAGCTGAACCACCTACCGCCGCTTCCTCCAACTCATCGCTTGCCAACTTGGCTATACCGAAGTCAGTTATCTTCAGTTCTTTAAGCGAGTAGCCACCAGCTACCATAACATTTGACGGTTTAAGGTCTCGATGAATTACCCCTGCATGGTGAGCGGCCGCAACACCTTTCGCTAAGTGATGAAACACTTTAGCCGCTAAATATGGATCAATAAACCTAGTTTCTTGAAGTAGAGCCTCTGCTAAATCATCGCCCTTAATTAGCTCCTCAATCAAGAATCGTTGTCCACCAACCTTGATATAGTCCAATGTTTTCGCAACATTTGGGTGATTCACCCTTGCTGCAACAATTGCACTTCGCTTGAAACGCTTGGTTGCTGATTTATTCTTTGGGGTTTTGAGAGCTACTAGCCGTTTCGTTAGGATGTCATGTGCTTCATAGACAAATTGCATACCTCCTTCGCCAATTTTACGACGGATTTCGTACCGCGCTCCAATCAACTCCCCTTTCGATAAAAGTTCGCTCATAGCACAATCTCCGGATGCGCTAAATCGAACGTGATATATTTTCTGAGGTTTCCTTGTGCTGGAGTTCCTAATGCCACCACGCATGATCCAGGCAGAATGTCCCCACTGTTGAATTGCATATTGTTGACATAAACGTCGCCTAAAACATTAGCTGCTCGGAAATCGAGACCATCGTATTGGATTTCTACATGTCCCATGGAATTTAGGGTGAGAGATACTGAGCGATTGTTTGCATCCAAATATGAAGGTTGCCCTTTATAAACAACCAAAGCCCGATGACGATTGAAAAGAAGGTGCTTGGCTAAGATATCGCGAACCGCTGATATTTTTGGTCGGCATGTCGGTGGGCAGTTAATACAAGACTCAAGAATATCTTTAACCTCATGATGCATATTGAATGGTACGTCCGAGAAATAATTTTTCCCATCACATTTTATGTATGTTTTGCTACTTCTTTGCACAAAACCTGGAGAATATTTATCGTCAATATGTATCGCCCCATAAGGCTTGAGGTGATTATTCTTAAGACTGTCGGGTAAAGAGCGTGTTGCCAAATACAATGCTGTTACGCCAAAAGCATATGTATCAACTGCAGCTGTGAAGCTAACTTCGTTATCATAAAGCTCGGGAGCAGCAAAACCTCTAGTTCCTACAAAACCAAGTGTTGATGCTGAATGACCTTCATCACGGGCTAAACCGAAGTCAAAAATTTTGATTATTCCTTCGGCATCCATTTTCATGTTGTTAGGCTTAATGTCGCGGTGAATTACACCAAGGGCATGAATATCGCTGAGGCCTACAGCAATTTGCCATAATTGTTTATAGAATTCTTCAGTCGAGTGCGGTGCAGTTCTATCATCGAATAAATCACGACCATCGATGAACTCTTGTACGATAGCTAGCTCATTTCGAGCGACCTCTAAAATATCATAGACTTGAACAACATGTTTGGATCTCATCTTGAGCAACGCCGCCAACTCGTCACGCATTCTACGCGGTTCAGTGGTGTCATGAATAATTTTTAGCGCAACTGATCTTTCTAGCACCTTATCTTTGCAATGAAATACTGTTCCCATGCCGCCATCTAACGGTTCTCCAACTATTTCGTATCTTTCGGGTAATACCATGCTTTCAGCCGACCTTGTTTGAAAACTCAATTAAAAGTTCAGGCTTTTGGGAAGCGGATTTGTCATCAGAATGCTTCGATTCTTTCTCTTCACCCGGCTTAGATTTTCGACTGCGACGTGCTGTAGTTTTTTTTGCTGGCGGCGTAGAAGTTTCAACATCAGATAGCTTCTTGCTATTGCGTACAACTGAGGATGAACCGCGAACTGATGCACCCTGAATGTCAGGTTCGGGTGATACAACTTGTAATTGAGAAGGCATTTGGCGATGATCAATGTCATATATAATCTGCGTTTCACCGAACGGATCCCATACTTCAAGGCATGAATAAGCTGGTGCGGTTCCGGCGTTAGCAGCACTCGCGACATTTATCATTGCTGCACTAGCATTATCCGGTCCGCCACACCATTTAGATAATTCGGTCAATCGACGAACACACAAACCTGGTTCTGACGCATGACGGACAATGAGTCCTAGCCAGTCAGGGGCTGGTGCAATAAAATGCACGCCATCCGAGGTTAGTAATACAGCCTTAGTAGAGGCTATATCTAATGGCTCAATATGAGGTTCCAAAGATTCGCCGATTCCAATGAATTGAAGAAGTCTTGATTGATCTAGATCGGACTGGCCCAGCTTTCCAAGCTGTCCAGCGATAGTGTCATCTACCGATAGTTGCAAGAGTGCCGAATCCTTTGAACCATATATCCGGCTGTCACCGACACTCAACCAATTCGCCCGCCCTCCTTCACGGACAATGACGGCGGCAAGTGTTGATCCGCCGTTTCCACGGAACTTAGTATGCACCATTAGATTTGTGCGTTGTACGGCTAGCAGCAGCCACTGATGGGTATCGTCATTGTTAGACTGTGCTTCCTCAAGGATGCTACCCAAAAAGCAGCCAATCGTTGTTGCGGCACATTCTGCCCCATCACGCATCCCGCCAATACCATCGGCTAATGCCGCCACTACGAAAACACGACCTAATCGGTCTTTACCGCGTGAGAGGGCAACTCGATCCTGATTTTCTTCACGAACAATACCAATATCACTGGCCACTGCACCAGACAGAGGGTCAACACGACGTACGCCGTTCTGCGTAGTTCGACGAAGGAACCAAGCGGTAAGATGCTTTTGTAATAGTGAGGGTTCAAGACTCATCATATCTTCATTTTTTTAGCGTCAGTGGATCATGGTTGTATATCTAATTGTAAACTCAACTGACCATCATAGAGAGCGAAAAAATGAGTTAACAATGAAATTGGCTAATTTATAGTGTTGATTGGCGTATCTTTGAATGTTCTGACTGGCCGCAAAAGGTCGATAGTGCCACTTTTCCAATGACCGGTATCGGGAAGCTTAAATCCATAGCCGAATGTCTCAAAGGGGTCGGACTCAGTCCTTCGCGAATAATAAAGTTCGGCCAATAGCCGACGATGGTAATTGCCAAATGTAGACGGGGGGCAATTTCGAAAACCGGGGAGTTGCTATTTTTGCGAAAGCTTTTATGGGCATCCCTGCCAAACAAGCGGCAAAAACTACGCGACCGCTTATGCCTGCGGCGGCCCCAGCCGTCCTGCTTCATTCGTTGGATACCCGGCAAGGGGTATCCAACATCTTTCTCGCAATGACTCGACGCGATGTCGGGAAAGCCTGCATTTTCACTACGCAAAAAGCGCTTCGTGAAAACACATGCACTATCGCTTCTGGGGACTACTCGACTCCTGTCTCGCAGCGAACGAGGGCGGCGCATATTCGTGCAATTCGTTAATAACAACCGCTGGTGCATAAATGTCATCGCTAACGTCAGCCAGCAGTTTAAGGCTGTCTATCTTGCTTAAAAAGATAATCGGGCTGGTATTAAGGACGATTTTCATGGTTTTTTATAATTTTTCTACCGTGTTTATATCTTCTAAAACACATTCATCGGCGATGATATATCCTTGATTAAAATGCTCCGTTAAGCGCGTTTTAAAACCGTCAAAATCCAAACCGGCCATGTGCGCGGCACTGGCGAAGCTTATTTTCCTGGCGTGATACAGGCTTGCCGCTAAAAAAAATTCCACCGCATGACTACCCAGCGGTTGCAATATGTCATCGAATTCGGGTTGAAGTTGTATGTGCATTGTTTTTCCTTATGTGCAGTGTGTGCACATCATTGTCGTTTTTAGATCGCCTCGGCACACCGCTACGCGGTTCCTGCATCCATATAGGAATCCGGCAGCAGGATAAGATGCCGAATTTTGATATGCGATGAATATAACTTATTTCATGCCCGTACTTGGGCATTGGTTGTAAATCTGCCGTTATGAATTTCCATCATTTTTCATCGTGTATTTTATGGACGTTTACTTTACTTCGAACCAACCAGAAAAGCTGCTCGCGGACAACAAAGCCTCATCCGTATCGCCCAGAATCGGGGCAATCATGAACTCTAACACTTACAAGGCGCGCACAGCACGCCTACAGCACCTATCTTTAATTCTGGGAACAGTAATGAGAGAAAAAAGTTTTCCTGACAACCGACCACTTTAACGCACCATAATGATTCGTTACGCATTGTTATGGTGCTCATTATCAGTTAAACATTACTTCTTTATTCCCCGATCTGAGCATCATACCGTTCGGTTTATGCTTCCAGCATTGCCTCGGCAATTGCCCTACCTCCTGCATCCATACAGTCATAGAGCGCTTACTTTTGGTGCTTTACCTCCAATCATACACACCTAAAAAACTCTGCATTACAACGGTGCACATATGGCATGCAACATGCTTTTCCTAATCCAGTAACCTTAGTAACAGGAAATCGATCATGTCATCTCAACGCCTTAACCTGCTCTCCTTCTCGGGAAAAACCAAAATTCTCCACATGACCTGGATGGCTTTTTTCATCAGTTTTGTGGTGTGGTTTAACCATGCACCATTAATGATGGTGATTGCTAAAACATTGGGCATGGACAACTCGGAGATAAAAACCATCCTGATTTTAAACGTCGCGTTGACCATTCCGGCGCGGATTGTGATCGGTATTCTGGTCGATAAATTCGGCCCTAAACGCACGTACTCAACACTGTTGGCGGCAGGCAGCATTCCCTGTTTTATGTTCGCTTTTGCGACCAGTTTTGAGCAACTGGCCCTGGCCCGTTTCTTATTGGGCTTTATTGGCGCCGGTTTTGTGATCGGCATACGTATGGTCGGTGAATGGTTTCCGGCCAAGCAAGTGGGCATTGCCGAAGGGATTTATGGCGGCTGGGGGAATTTCGGTTCGGCTGCGGCGGCCGGGGCTTTGCCTGCTCTGGCTTTGATTTTTGGCGGCGATGAAGGCTGGCGTTATGCGATTGCAACGACAGGCGTTATTGCTCTGGTTTATTCGGTCATTTATTTTTTCAGCGTGTCCGACACACCGAAGGGTTCGACTTACTTTAAGCCTAAAAAAGCCGGGGCGATGGAAGTGACCAGCATCTGGGACTTGTTTTTCTATATTCTGATGAGCATTCCTTTGTACGCCACCTTGAGCCTGTTAACCTGGAAATTATCGCCGACCGGTGCGAACCTGTTGTCGAATGCCGCAGCCATTTGTATTTACACCGGCATTTGGGCTTTATTTATCTACAACGTATATAAAATCATCCACGTCAATGAAGAACATCTACAACATCCGATAGATGAGATTCATAAATACAAATTCAAACAGGTTGCGATTCTGGATTTGGCCTACTTCATTACCTTCGGTTCGGAATTAGCCGTAGTTTCGATGTTGCCGTTGTTTTTCTTTGACACTTTCCATGAGTCTCATGGCGTTACCATGGTCGAAGCCGGTTTGCTGGGAGGTAGTTTTGCTTTTATTAACTTGGTCGCGAGGCCGGCTGGCGGCTGGATTAGCGACAAATTCGGGCGTAAATTGTCCTTAAGCATTTTTGTTTTAGGTCTGTCGGTGGGTTATTTCTGCATGTCATTGATTAATTCGGAATGGCCTATTGCGTTGGCGGTATTGATTACCATGGCCTGCTCTTGCTTTGTATCGGGCGGCTGCGGTGCCGTCTATGCAATCGTTCCGTTGATTAAACGGCGCATGACCGGGCAAATTGCAGGTATGGTCGGCGCTTACGGTAATGTCGGCGGCGTGCTGTTTTTGACGATATTATCGTTTGTTACACCGGCTGTATTTTTCGTGATCATCGCGGCGGTGGCGTTATCGGTGCTGATTGCCGTGCAGTTTATCGATGAACCGAAAGGTCATATGGCCGAAGTTCAGGAAGATGGAACCGTGGAAATGATTGAGTTGAATTGAGTCGGATGAAATATTTGATAAGTAAATAACTCACCACGAAGGCACGAAGAACACGAAGTTTTTTTCTTATTTTTCTTCGTGTTCTTCGTGCCTTCGTGGTGGTATGTCTTGTAGCTATTCATAGATGTAAAACCATGCCTAAACCAACACTCAAAATCAGCATCGGCTACGCCAGCGATAAAGGGATCAAACCGGATAATGAAGATTTTTTCGGTTCGTTAATACCGGAAGATTCGCAACTGGCCCATAAAGGCATAGCCGTTGCGATTGCTGACGGCATGAGCGGCAGCGACGCAGGCAAACAGGCCAGCCATTGCTGTGTCGTCAGCTTTTTAAGCGATTATTACAGCACCCCAGACTCGTGGTCGGTCAAGCATGGCGGGCAAAAAATCCTTTCCGCTACCAACTCCTGGTTATACAGCCAGGGACAGAGCCGCTATGAATCGACCAAGGGCATGGTCAGCACGCTCAGCATTATTATCCTGAAATCGACCACCGCGCATATTTTCCATGTCGGCGATTCACGCATTTATCGTTTACGGCAAGGTAATTTTGAGCAGTTAACCCGCGACCATCGCATCTGGATTAAAGAAAAAAACTATCTTAATCGGGCAATGGGCATAGAACAGCATCTGGAAGTCGATTACCAGTCGCTTCCTTTGGAAACCGGCGACCTGTTTTTAATGACGACCGACGGGGTGCATGATTTTATCGATGAAAAAGCCCTGAAAAAACTTGTCCAAAATGGTGCGGATTTAACCCTGATTGCCGAAACAATCACGCAGCAAGCTAAAGACAATCACAGCGATGATAATCTGACCTGCCAACTGGTCAGAATCGATGATTTACCCGAAGCCAATGAAGACGAGGTTATTCGCCGTCACACCAACCTGCCCTTTCCGCCGCCGTTGGAGCCCGGCATGGTAATTGACGGCTACCGGATTGAGGCGGAACTGCATGCCAGCAAACGCACCCAGATTTATCGCGCATTCGATACCAGAACCGACACTCAGGTTATCTTGAAGACTCCGTCGATTCTTTATGACGACGACACTTATTACATAGAACATTTTCTGCATGAAGAATGGGCCGGAAAACGCATTCATCACGAAAATGTCCTGAAAATTCTCAGCCCCAACCGGGAAAAAAGCTGCATTTATTACGTCACTGAGTTTCTCGAAGGCCCGACGCTCAGGCAATGGATGACCGATAATCCCCAACCTGATATTAAAGAAGCCAGAAAAATAGTTGAGCAGATTGCCAAAGGGCTACGCGCTTTTCATCGCATGGAAATGCTGCATCAGGATTTAAAACCTGAAAACATCATGTTCGATAAAAACGGCGTCGTTAAAATAATCGATTTCGGCTCGGTTAAAATCGCCGGTATTGCGGAAATCGCCTCGCTGGAACACCGCGCGGCAGATAATATACTAGGCACTTTAAATTACACTGCTCCCGAATATCATTTGGAATACCGTGGCACGGTACGATCCGACCTGTTCTCACTGGGCGTCATTACTTATGAGATGCTTAATAGCGCCCTGCCCTTCGGCCAGGATATGCCTGAAAAGCCTAATAAAATGAATCTGACAAAACTTCACTATGTGCCCAGTTTTCATCACAACACGATGGTTCCTATCTGGATTGACGGGGCGTTAAAAAAAGCTACTTCAATAACCCCGCAATTTCGGTATGACGATTTATCGGAGTTCCTGTACGACTTATCCACACCTAACCCCAAGTTTTTAAGCGCTGAAGAGGCGATACCTTTAATACAGCGCAATCCGTTATTGTTCTGGAAAGGCTTGTCAATAATGCTGCTGTTTACAAACCTGATTTTGATGTATTTGTTAGTGGATGGGAAAAACTAATAATTAACGGGGGCAATAATGATGTTGGATACCACGATTTAGTGAAAATTGTGCCAGAATTTTGAATAAATACGGGTGCAATTAATGAAAAAATCTACCGGCTACCAGCGGCGAATAGCGGCTATCGGCCGAGGGTGTGTCAAAACTCGTGACAGCATCTGCCTGAAGTTAAAATTATTCCACTAACGGCTTAAAATTGAGCGCTTTCTTAATGATTAACTCCACAGTTATCGATATATGGGTTGATAACCGGAATTATTAAACCACTATCTTTTCGAGTTCTACGTTTTGACACACCCTCGGCCATAACCAGCCGTTGAAAGTCTAGTTTCGACCATTTTTTTACCTACCGTCATTCTACTCAGTGAACTAGAATTCCAACCCAAACACTTTACGCATTACCAACAATATATAATTGCTCTGATCCTGGCGTATATTGTCTCTGATAGGCGATAAAGCCCAGCCTATGGTAATGTATGAACGCAATGCTGGATCTTGATTCAGGAAAATCGAACTGCCGAGTGTAAATATCGTCAAGATCGCCCGGCTTGGAGGAAGACTAAATGAGATTTTAAGTCTACCCTTTAACTGTCTTATAGTTCTTCAATTTTGGGTGTAATCCGCATGAACACATTCGATGCCACTATAATTCATTTTCTAAATAGTTTTTCAAGAAAGTCATGGCTATTTGATTATAGCGTTAGTTTTATAGCCGACAACACATTCATACGTGCTGGATTAATTACTCCCATGCTTGTTTGGCTTTGGTTTCGAGCTGACGATAAACTTATCGAGACTCGTGAATCGGTAATTGCCACAACATTCTTCACTGTTGTGGCCTTGGTCTTTGTTAAAATCCTGAGGTTTTTCTTACCATTCCGACCACGACCATTGCATAACCCTGACTTGGTTTTTAATCTACCCTTTGGTGTCGATAGTCGCAGCTTGTTTGAATGGAGTTCATTCCCCAGCGATACAGCAGTCTTTTTCTTTGCAATGTCGATAGGCCTCTTCCATATTTCCAGATTTCTTGGCTCAATAGCAATTTTTTATAGTTTTGTTGCTGCTTGTTTAACACGCATCTACCTTGGATATCATTACCCAACGGATATTCTTGGAGGCATGATTATTGGCATTATATTTGGGAGCATTACTGCCAAGCCCCAAATTAGAAAATCCATCGCATATTTCCCCATGATATGGATGAGGCATCACCGCCAGGCATTTTATACTTGTTTCTTTATTGTGTTTGTTGAACTTACTAATATATTCGACGATATTAGACAAATAATATTATATATCAACAACTTAATTTCTCTATAATTGTTACAGCGGTTTAAATATAAAAAACCTGAAAAACGGGAGTTTGAGTAAAAATACACAATTAAAACTTGATGTCATTAAATAAAACGATACTGTCTGTCTAATGTTTTGATCGACTATCGATTCAAACCTTATCTTGTTTAAAAACAAACTTGACTGATCGCAATGAATCGTTTTTTGCCTTCTGGTTGACTGACGAAACGCGACCAATTGCACCCCGTCAGATTCGGCAATTACATCCCTTTTCTTCCCCATATTTTCCGGCAAAAAGCCGTTAAATGAACAACATGGGCAAAAACTTTACAACACTCGTCCCTCAGCACCCTGAAAGGGTTCCATGTCGTTTCAGCAAATTTTCGAGTGCACTAACTTGGGCGTTACGCGAATCGGATTCAAACATCTTTTGCCAACTTGATACACGCTGAGCCCCAGGTAAAATGGGGCATCTAGCGTAATCAGACGTGTTTCAACCTGTTCCGGTAGCGAAAGATTGGCACTCTGGAGGCTGAAGCCAAAGATTCGAATCCTCTCTTTCCGAATTCAGAGGCTTTTTGTTCTCTGGCCGCACGCTCTACGGAACCACTACTGAGAAATAGCCATGAGATAAAGCTAGTTATTTCGATAAATTAGTTTGTTTCGCACAACGCCAATGGGCAGTATTAAAATCAACTTCCTGAATGGATTCTTTGTCCATGCAAAGCCAATACGATGCCGGTTTCAGTTCCGTTTTGCACGAGGCAAAGATAGGCGCTTCCGCAGTTTTGCTTTTTCCTTTAGCCCTTTCCTGTTGTTCGAAGCGCTGAGTAGCTCGCAAGCAGATATTGAAAGCATCACTTTGTGTGTCGACAGACTCAGTACTCCTCTCCTGTGAGGTCTTCGTAGGATTGGAACCGGGTGGCAAGGCTTCAGGAGACTGACCCGGAACGATCTCCGGACGTTGAACGTCGTTGGGCGCTTGGGCCTGGCCAACCATAGGTAAAGCCATGATTAGAATAAATCCCGCAACTAATTTACGCATGTTAGAACTCCTTTAAGAACGAGTTTCAAGGAAACGATTGCCTAGTACGATCTGGCACCGTCTATATAAGCCCTCCCGCTTCAGCTAGTCTGTTCGATTCCGCACATACAGTCTTATGACATCCGGATTCTGTCCGAATTAGCCAAGTCAGTGATGGCGCTTTAGTGCAGAAATAAGTTTAAATTTTCACTTACATTCTAATGATGGAAAGGCGCAAAATTGATCGGCAAAAACCGGCCATAGAGAGTCATTTAGAGATCGGTAATCTTTAAGCATTTTTTGAAAACGTTAGTTAGGATCTTTTAAACACAAAGACACATATCTTTCGTGCTAGTGCATTTTAGGTGTTTATACGTGTTGTGGAGTTAGTTCACGGCATGGTAGTTTAATTTAAAGTCATTAACGATTAATCCGTTCTTATGAAGGCAAAGAAGAGTTTGTTTTTCAATCACTTTTTTACTGACGCCATCCGATAATCACAACAAAGGATTTATTTTATGAATATTATCAAAAACACCACGTTAATTTTACTACTGGCCTTTTCTTTAGGCGCTGTCGCTTATGCAGAAGAAGCCGCCAAAAGTTCAGTTAACAGCCCAAATGAAACCATTATGCATATTGAAAAGGCTAAGGTTGAAATCAGCCATAGAGATTTCTTTCCTCCCAGCCAACATTTAAAAGAGGCGCGTGCGGCTTCCGAGAAAGTAACGGGAAATCCGGATATCGCCAAAAAGGCTAACGCATGCATCATTCAGGCGCAAATCAAAGTAAACAAGGGTGATATAAAAGGTGCGACAGATGAGTTGAACAAGGCGTTAGAACTGTATAAGTCACTCTCTGAATCAACTCGTAAGCCGAAATAGGCGCCCACTCGTTCCCAAGCTTTAATATACAAATCTCTATCCCGGCAGTCACTTACCTAGCGTTAGGCGATATGCAGACCATCCAGGTTTTTGAAACCTGGATGGTCTAACTCGCGCAACGGTCAGAACAGGCGGGAGGTTTCGAACGGAACAACATGACTCGTCCGATTTAATTCGAAAATTACACACCCATGATACTGGATAGCTATCTCCGGGATGACGACTCTTGGGCAGAGCTGTATATAACGACGATAACTCCAGCTTGGGAACACAGTGCAGGAAGCTCCAGCTTCCTTTACCGACTCACAACAACGCCTTAATCTCCGGCACGCAAGAGCCGCAGTTGGTTCCGGCTTTAAGGCAGCGACCGACTTCCTGATGAGTTTTAAGCCCTTTTTCCCTGATCGCAGTTTGGATGGTAAGTTCTCCGACATTAAAGCAGGCGCAAACGATAGTGCCGACATCGGCGACGCCCAAAGGCGGCTTGCCGGTTAATAACGCCATGCGCTCCGCTTTTTCCAACTCTGTTTTTGCAAACAGGCCGGTCAACCAGTTGCGCTCTGGGAGCGCGGACTCGGCAGCAATAAAAACCACGCTTTCCAGCTGATTGTTCACAATGCGCGCAGCCCTGTAATTACCCCGGCCGGGGTCTTGATATTCCTGCCACTGCAAAGTTGCATCATCGCTGTCGCAGAAGTTCTTTTTTGCCCACTCCTGCCAGTTTTCAGGCAAGGTAAGCCCGGCTAGTTCATAGCGGTAATACTGTTCGCCTTTAACTTTTACCCAATATTCCGGTTCGCTAATGTTCAACTCGCGGCGGGATAAAATAAAACCTTGCCAAACGGGCTGATAGGGTTTGATACGCACCGGCGTATGCTTGCTTTCCGGTTGATTTGAAACCGGATCAATCACAGGATTGACTAACGCCCCCATGCGTCCTCGACTGGCGTATTGTTCAGTCCAATGCATCGGAACAAAAAGGTTGCCCGGAAGTTGAGTGTCGGTGATCTGTACCCGTGCAATCATTGATCCCCAACAGCTTTCTATAGTTGCCAGACTGTTTGCAGCCAAGCCGTAACGATTAGCATCAATTGGATGCACTTCGACAAAAGGCTCTGATTTGTGCTGATTTAGTTTCGCTGCAATGGCCGTGCGCGTCATCGTATGCCACTGATCGCGCAAACGGCCGGTATTTAAAATCAGCGGGTAATCCCGATCCGGCGGATTAACCGGTAATCGTGGCGTAATGGCAATAAACTTGGCTTTGCCGGATTCGGTAAAAAATCGTCCGTCATCGAACAGCCTGGCCCTGCCTTGCGGATAGGTTTGATTAACCGGCCATTGGGTCGGCTGCAATTGATCGTAGTCATGCTGAGATATATCCGCAAACGCCGATATATCGAAATCGCGCAGGCCGTCATTTTCAAAGCCGGACAACGCGGCGTGTTCGCGGAAAATCTCCACCGGGCTTTGGTAATGAAACGCCCGCTCAAAACCCATGCGCCGCGCCACTTGGGTGATGATCCACCAGTCGGGTTTGGCGCTGCCCGCCGGTTTAAATAACGTCCGTTGCCGTGAGATGCGCCGCTCGGAATTGGTTACCGTGCCGTCTTTTTCGCTCCAGCCTTGCGCGGGTAACAGCACATGCGCCAAGGCGGCGGTATCGGTATCGGCGATGCAATCGGACATCGCCACAAACTCGCAGCTCCGCAAAGCTTGTTTGACTTTATCCGCGTTCGGTAAGCTGACCACGGGGTTGGTGCCCATGATCCACACCGCTTTGACTTTGCCGTCGTAGATAGCGTCGAACAGTTCCACGGCGGGATAGCCCGGCTTTTTGGCAATATTTTGAGTGTTCCAAAACCGTGCGACCCGCTCTATATCGTCGTTGCTGGAAAAATCCATATGCGCGGCCAGTTGATGCGATAAACCGCCGACTTCGCGCCCGCCCATCGCATTGGGTTGTCCGGTTAATGAAAACGGACCCATTCCCGGCTTGCCGATTCTGCCGGTCGCCAAATGGCAGTTGATAATCGCATTGACTTTGTCGGTACCGGATGACGATTGATTGATGCCTTGGCTGTACAGAGTCATGACTTTTTCATGGCCGGCAAACCAGTCATAGAAAAGGTACAGATCGTCTTTGTTCAGTCTGCAAAGAGCTGCAACCTGTTCAATATCGATACTGGCAACATTTAGGGCTTCGGTAAAGCCTTCGGTATGGGCTTCGATATAAGCCGAATCCAGCGTGTTTTGCTGACTCAAGAATTGCAGCAAGCCGTTAAACAAAACCGCGTCGCTTCCGCTTGCCAGCGGTAAATGCAAATCGGCGATGTCGCAACTGACGGTACGGCGTGGGTCGATCACTACGACTTTTATCGACGGATTGGTTTCCTTGGCTGCGCGTATCCGCTGAAAACTGACTGGATGGCACCACGCGGTATTAGAACCGATTAGTACGACCATCTCTGCTTGTTCGAAATCTTCGTAACAGCCCGGCACGGTATCGGAACCGAACGCGCGTTTATGTCCTGCTACCGAAGACGACATGCACAAGCGGCTGTTGGTATCCATATTGCCGCTGCCGATAAAGCCTTTCATCAGCTTGTTGGCGACATAATAATCTTCGGTCAGCAATTGCCCGGAGCCGTAAATCGCCACCGCGTCCGCGCCGTATTTTTCGATGGTGCTGATAAAGGAATCGGCAACCAAATCCAGCGCTTCTGTCCAACTGGTTTCACGCCCGTAGACTTTCGGCTGCAACAGCCGGCCTTTGAATTCAATCGTGTCGCCGAGCGCCGAACCTTTGGAACAAAGCCGTCCGAAATTAGCCGGATGCGAGGTATCACCGCTGATTTTTAGGCGATGATGAGCTTCGTCAACTTTCGCGCTGATTCCGCAGCCTACGCCGCAGTATGGGCAAGTGGTTTGTATAGGTTTATTCATTAAAAGCGGTTTGTAAATAGGTTAATTCACCACGAAGACACGAAGATATAAAACTTCGTGTCTTCGTGGTGAATGCTTTAAGCCGCATAAGCTTTACCAAAAATCAGCACATCTCTTATGTCGGAAATATTGTCTTCCTTCTCCAGCAACTGCTGATACCAATTGCCATCGGCGGTTTCACCGTACAGCACCGCGCCAATCAGCTTGTTGGCTTTGATGACCAGCTTCTTGTAAATGCCTAAAGCGGGATCGATAAAATGGATGCTCTCACTGTCTTTATCGCCTTGAAAATCGCCGACCGAAAACAGGTTGATACCCGTTACCTTAAGCTTGGTCGCGGCCGGCAGCGTGACATATTCCGCCGCGCCATGCGCACTCAGATGATTGGCGCAGACTTTGGCCTGCTCAAACAGCGGAGCAACCAGGCCAAAAGTGGCGCCGCGATGCTGGATGCATTCGCCTACCGCGTAAATGCTGGGATCGTAGCTTTGCAAGGTATCATTGACGACGATGCCGCGCTCGCAATAGATTCCCGCTTCCTGAGCCAGCGTCATATTGGGGCGCACGCCGATTGCGGTAACAAACAGATCGCATTCCAGCCGGCTGCCGTCTTCGAAACTTACTGCCTTGATGTGTCCTTGTTCATCGCCCAACAATTGTTTAAGTTTGGCAGCCATTTTAAATTTCAGGCCGCGTTGTTCCAGCTCGGTTTGCAGCATTTTTGCCGCGGGCCTGTCCATTTGCCGGTTTAGCAATATTTCATTGCTATGAATTACGGTGACATCCATGCCTCTTAAAACCAGCCCGTTGGCGGCTTCCAGGCCTAACAAGCCGCCGCCCAATACCACCGCTTTTTTGTGGCTGCGGCTGTAAGCCAACATTTTGTTAACATCGACAATGTCCCGAAAGCTGATTACGCCATCCAGCTCATTGCCGGGAACTTTCGGTATTACGGCTTTGGACCCCGTAGCGATTAACAGTCGATCATAACCGGCCGCTGTCCCGTCCTGGGCATAGACTTTTCTGTGTTTGCGATCTATCCGCGCTACGGCTTTATCTTCGCCAGCGTGCAGCGTTATGCCGTTGTCGAGATACCACCGGCGGTTATTGATGACGATGTCCTCAATAGTTTTCTCGCCGCACAGCACCGACGACAGCATGATCCGGTTGTAATTGCCGTAAGGCTCGGCGCCGAACACGGTGATATCGTATTTATCCGGCGCGGCGCTTAGCAGTTCTTCTACGGTACGCATACCCGCCATGCCGTTACCTATGACGACCAAGCGTTGTTTCATCGGGCTGTTCCTTATGATTGAATGCCATCAAATCAGGCTGTTTGCAATTCAATAGCAAACGGTATGCCGACTTTAACCTTGTAGGCAGGAATAGCCTGTTCGAGCATCAAAAAAGAATTGGCGTTTCCGGCAACATATCACCCAAACAAGCTGGAAATAACGCCTAGCTCTACACTTGAGCGGCATTATTAGAACTACATCCAATATCTTTATGCGCTAAAATGGTGCGCTAATAGTCTATTGGGACTATTAATTGGGTGATAATGGTGCAATAGCACAGTGAAGAATCCTCGCCGAGTAGGGTGCTCCGTGCGCGCCTCCTCTCCGCTTGGGATTAAATCGACGCTTGAACCTTAACTCCGCCTCTGGCGCGCACGGAGCGCCCTACGTTAGAGAGCTATTCTCATAATCGGCCTACAAATTGCTAGGCAAACTATATCGCTCTTGGTTTAAACAACTTTTAAAGCAAATCATGCATAAACGAATACTTGATCATCTTAACGCCGCAATCTTGTTATTTGATCGCGACCTGATCCTTACTTACATTAATTCTGCCGGGGAAATTTTGCTTGCCGACAGCTCGCGCCACTTAGTCGGTATAGGCGCTCATGAGTTGTTCAAAACCTCCGATCCTGCACTGCTAATGAATTTACAGCAGTGCTTGACCATGGCGGAACCTCTGGTAGACCGGGAACTTATCCTGGATCGCATGACCCACAGCATCACCATCAACTTCAGCGCAACGCCGTTATTAAAAAATGAGCTAGTCAACGAGATCCTGGTCGAGTTGCAACAAGTCGACAATCACCTGCGCATATCCAAGGAAGAGCGTTTATTAACCCAGCAGAATACCGCCAGACTGCTGGTCAGAGGCTTGGCGCATGAAATCAAGAATCCTTTAGGCGGCTTGCGCGGCGCAGCACAATTATTGGATCTGGAACTGCACGACCCGGAACTCAAGGAGTACACCCGGATTATCATCGCCGAATCCGACCGCCTGCAAGGCTTGATGGATAAAATGCTGGGCCCCAACAAACTGCCCAATAAAAAAGCCATCAATATTCACGAAGTTCTGGAACGGGTCAGACAGCTGGTTCAAGCCGAATCCAGTCTCACCATTAAATCGGACTACGATCCCAGTATTCCCGACATACTGGCCGATAAAGACCAGCTGATTCAGGCTATTTTAAATATCGCCAAAAACGCCGTGCAGGCGCTGAACGGCGAAGGCGACATTACTATCAAAACCCGCATTCAACGGCAAGTGACCATTGGCCGCAAGCGCTATAAGTTGGTGGTGAAATGCGACATTATCGATAACGGGCCGGGCATCGACGCCGACATGATGAACCAAATATTTTATCCGATGATTACCGGACGCGCAGACGGCACGGGGCTGGGTTTGTCCATAGCCCAGGCCCTGATCAATCAGCATAATGGTTTGATCGAATGCACCAGTGAACCCGGAAACACAGTATTTTCAATCTTCTTACCCATTATTACCCCGGGAGAGGCCAACAATGACTAAATCCGAAACCGTCTGGATTATCGATGACGACAAATCCATACGCTGGGTCGTGGAAAAAGCCCTGCAAAAAGCGGCCATCGTCACCCGCAGTTTTTCCTGCACAGCCGATTTGCTGAGCGCATTGCAGAATGACCTGCCGGATGCGCTGATTACCGATATTCGTATGCCCGGCATGGACGGGCTGGAGCTTTTGGACAAAGTTCAACTGAGTCACCCAGGCCTGCCGGTTATCGTAATGACCGCGCATTCCGATTTGGAAAGCGCGGTCTCGGCTTTTCACGGCGGCGCGTTTGAATATCTGCCCAAGCCCTTCGATATTAAAGAAGTCGTTGATCTGGCTCATAGAGCCTGCATTCACAGCCGGCAACAGCAAATTTCAGATACTTCTCCATATAC
The DNA here is from genome assembly GCA_036561025.1 of Methylobacter sp. Taxonomy (GTDB): domain Bacteria; phylum Pseudomonadota; class Gammaproteobacteria; order Methylococcales; family Methylomonadaceae; genus Methylobacter_A. The sequence continues at coordinate 97,156 of DATBQB010000029.1, forward strand.
GGAAGAAACCACGCCGGAAATTATCGGCGAAGCGCCATCGATGCAGGAGGTATTTCGCGCGATAGGAAGACTGGCGAGATCGCACATCACCGTACTGATCAACGGCGAATCGGGAACCGGCAAGGAATTGGTCGCCAAAGCCTTGCATCGTCACAGCCCCAGAGCCAGCAAGCCTTTCATCGCGCTGAATATGGCCGCTATTCCCAAAGACTTGATGGAATCGGAACTGTTCGGCCATGAAAAAGGCGCTTTTACCGGCGCACAATCGCGCCGTGCCGGGCGCTTTGAGCAGGCCGATGGCGGCACTTTGTTTCTCGATGAAATCGGCGACATGCCCGCCGAACTGCAAACCCGTTTATTACGCGTGCTGGCCGATGGCGAGTTCTATCCGGTCGGCTCATACGCGTCCGTTAAAGTCGATGTGCGTATTATCGCCGCCACCCACCAGAACCTTGAAACCTTGGTAGAACAAGGCCGCTTTCGGGAAGACTTATTCCATCGCTTAAACGTCATCCGTATCCACATCCCGCCGCTGCGCGAGCGCAAACAGGACATACCCTTGCTAATGCGCCACTTTTTAAATCAGGCGGCTGTCGAACTCAATGCAGAAGTTAAAATCTTAAAATCCGAAGCGGAAGCTTTTTTAAGCACGCTGGATTGGCCGGGTAATGTCAGGCAGTTGGAGAACAGCTGCCGCTGGTTGACCGTGATGGCTTCGGGCCGGGAAATTCATCTACACGACCTGCCGCCCGAGCTGGTTAATATAACGTCAGAAAAAAATGCTGCTGATACCGGCTGGGAAGCATTGCTAAGGAATTTGGTAGACCAGCAACTGCTACGTGGAAACGAAAGCGAAATCGCCAAACACATCATCCCTACTGTTGAAACGATTTTAATTAAAGCCGCGCTAAACTTTACCCACGGCAAACGTCATGAAGCCGCTATTTTATTGGGTTACGGCAGGAACACCTTAACCCGGAAAATTCAGGAATTGGGGATATAATTACCCAGATATATGCCTGTTACATTGCATGCAACTATTCATTGATAGTTAGTTCACAAAATGACGCATAACTAACTGAAATACTGCGACAATATGCCACATTCCATCACCTACGTATTTTTACTAATATATATGCAACTCTTGAGATGCAAACTTCCTCCTCGGAAATTCAGAGTTTTATATCCTTCTCTAATGCGGCTTAATCAGCCGCATTTTTTTTGCCTGCCTGAAACGCGATGCAACTGCATCAACGAAATGTCTATTAGCTCTGCGACATTCTGACACGCGACAATATGCCACATTCCATCACTTACGTATTTTTACTAATATATATGCAACTCTTGAGATGCAAATTCCCTCCTCGGAATTCAGAGTTTTATATCCTTCTCTAATGCGGCCTAATCAGCCGCATTTTTTTTGCCTACATGGAAGGGGCGCGAGCACGACTGCAAGGATGCAGGAGGTAGAGCAACGCATGGAGCGGAAGCTTTGCCTGCCTGAAACGCGGCAAATTAAGAAACAATAAGGGAATCATTTATTTTGCGTTGTCAGCTAGCTGATGTTTGAAAAAATCAGCTTATTCGACAACTCATGACTGAAAAGCAATTTGTTCAGCGCTTCCTTAAACGGAGTGTTGTCAAATCACAAGCCTTCTTTCAATTACCATTGTTGCTCGTTATAATTAATCATACGAATATTGGTCATGGAGCGGATTTTAGCCCCAACCTTTTACCGCAGCAGGTTCGGAATTTTCGCTCCTCCCCCCAACCCCAACCGAAAAAGAGATGCAATTATTTTGATGTTAATACTGAAAGCAGAATACTTGAGTGGTTCCGTTCAGGAAAGAACCGGGGATTTGTTTTGAGGCTAATGTCGGGTAATGAAAATGCATAAACGGGCACTTTCACGGTTACTGCTGCTTTATATTTTGAGCGCGTGCGTTGTAATCGGGATAGCAGTTTCTTCGATAGTAAAAAAAGAGGTGCAAACTTCTAAATATCAGGCGCATTACCTCTCGGAAATAAGCAACCAATTGAGCTCGGAACTCAAACAGGGGCATAGTTCGGCAATACGCTATCCCGATCATGGTCCTTATGATCAGCGCTTGGGCTATACATTGCTATCGGATCAGATTGCGCGCTTGGAGAAATCGGGTTATAGAGTTACCTCGCAGGCATCCATGTCGCCAATGATGACCCGGTTGGTAGATGACTACGGCCTGTTCCCCATCTATCAAGAAAAAACTCGGGCAGGACTTCAGATTGTCGATCAAGCCGGCCAAACCATATTCAGCGCAATCTATCCCTCTCACGGTTATCCCAATTTTAACGCCATCCCGCCGCTGGTGTTGAACACCCTACTGTTTATAGAAAACCGCGAATTGCTTAACGAAAACCACAAGAATATTAATCCCGCTGTGGAATGGGATCGCTTGGGTTTTGCCGCGTTGCAAATGATGGCGCGGAAACTGGGCGCGGATATCAATGTGCCTGGGGGCAGCACTTTGGCTACGCAGTTGGAAAAGTACCGGCATTCTCCGGATGGCTATACCGAGTCAATGATAGAAAAGTTCCGCCAAATGGGCAGCGCGTCGCTACGCGCTTATTTACAAGGACCGGATACGCGTGAAATGAGGCGGCAAATTGCGCTGGCTTATTTAAATTCAATGCCGCTGGCTGCGACTGCAAAATTAGGCGAAGTACATGGCTTGGGTGACGGTCTGTCGGCTTGGTTCGGCGCTGATTTTGACACTGTTAACCAACTGCTCAGCACGGCTTCCTTGAATAGTGGAAGTGCCGCAGTCAATAAGGAGCCAACGGCGCGACCCACTGTCACGAATGACAAAAGCGCCGTAATCGGTACAACTACACGAACGCAACGCAAGGAGCAGTTGCCGAAAGCGGTCAATTCAACCGAACGGGTTACACCGCAACAGGGACAAGCCTACCGGCAGGTACTGAGTATCTTGTTATCGCAAAGACGCCCTTCCTATCTTTTAGGAGCGGGGTTCGATGCGCTGCAAAATCTTACCGACAGTTATTTGCGCATATTGGCTGAACAGGGCGTGATTTCAATATCGCTACGGGATGCGGCCTTGCAAGCATCTATAGCTCGTCTTCCAAAGCCGGATCAATTACCGTCCAAATTTATGGCTGAACAAAAGACCCAGAATGTGTTGCGCACCCGCCTTGCCAAGACGCTAGGCATAAAGTCCAACTATGAACTGGATCGTTTGGATTTAACCGTTAAAACCACGCTCGATTACGATACCCAACAAGCAGTCACTCATGCTTTACGACAGTTGAGTGAACCCGATAAAGCTCGCGCCGCAGGCATAGTGGGCTTTAGGATGCTTAATGAAGATATTAATCTGGCTCCGATAGTCTACAGCCTGATGTTGTTTGAGCGTGGCGAAAAAGGCAATCTGCTGCGCATCCAGACCGATAACTACGATCAACCGCTTGATATTAACGAAGGTATACGGCTTGACTTGGGCTCCACCGCCAAGCTGCGAACTATGGTGCACTATCTGGAACTGGTTACCGAGGCTTATCAGCAATATAAAGATAAACCGACACAGGAACTAAACCGAATTGAACTGCATCCGCGCGACTATATCTCGGCATGGGTTATCGGCCAGTTGCGTGCGAACCCGAAAATAAATCTGGAGGATTTGCTTAACCAGGCGCTGGATCGGCGTTATTCAGCCAGTCCTTACGAGAATTTTTATACCGGCGGAGGCGTACATAGTTTTAGCAACTTTACCCCGGATGAAAACTCTAAAATCATGTCGGTACGGGATGCACTACGCGATTCGGTCAATCTGGTGTTCATTCGGTTAATGCGCGATTTGGTTTATCATCATCTTTATAAACCGGAAGGCATAGCACGATGGCTGGAAATTCCTGATGATCCTCGACGCATGGAATATCTGATGCGATTTGCGGATAAGGAAGGCCAAGTTTATTTAAGACGTTTTTACGAAAAATATCACGGCAAGCCGACAGACGAAATCATGGAGTTGCTTACCCAGAGAGTTTTTGCCAAACCGTCGCGTCTGGCCATGCTTTATCGGGCAGTATACCCGGACGCACAAGTCGATGCGTTAAGCAGTTATTTAAGTGCCCATCTGGCCGCGACCGCCTTGGACGCCGAGGATATTGAACAACTTCATCGGAAGTATTCACTGGCGAATTTTGATTTGCAAGATCAAGGCTATATCACTAAAGTTCATCCCCTTGAATTGTGGCTGGTCGGTTATCTGGTTCGACATCCCGACGCCACGCGTGCCGAAGTCATTGCCGCCAGTACCGAACAACGGCAAAACGTTTACCGCTGGCTATTTAAGAGCAGCAGAAAAAATGCCCAGCAACGGCGTATTATGACCTTGTTGGAGGACGAAGCTTTTAAACAAATTCATACTGCATGGGATCGTTTGGGCTATCCGTTTGGGTCGCTAACGCCTTCTTACGCGACATCTATAGGGGCGTCGGGTGACCGTCCGGCGGCATTGGCCGAATTGATGGGTATTTTGCGCAATGACGGCTTGCGATTACCGACAGTCCGGTTTGACAGCTTGCATTACGCCCAAGCGACGCCTTATGAAACAGTGCTGGACAAGTTGCCTGAACAAGGCCAGCAGGTGCTTGCCCCCGAAGTGGCGAAAGCGGCGCGCGGTGCATTGATCGGTGTGGTTGAAGCAGGAACGGCAGGACGCCTTCGAGGCATTTACAAAAGCACTGACGGCAAACCGCTATCGGTGGGCGGCAAAACCGGAACCGGAGATCATCGCCGGGAAATATGGGGAGCAGGCGGACGCTTGATTGACTCGATATTCATCAGCCGTGCAGCCACCTTTACGTTTTTTCTCGGAGATCGTTTTTTTGGGGTAATTACCGCCTATGTGGCGGGACCGGATGCTGAGCGCTATCACTTTACCAGCTCATTGCCGGTGCAAATAATCAAGTTTTTGGAACCCACGCTAACGCCTTTGTTAAACAAAGCACCGAACGGCCAAGCCTCCGGCCTGTTGGCAGATTTAGAAACAGTAGCGAAAGACAATAATTCGGCTTCTGTATCTCCGCCTTAAGTTCATCGCTTGATTATCTCTGGCAATTGCTGCAAAACACTGTGGATCGATTAGCTATCCTGATTTCCGTTAACGGCTGATTACAACTGACACACGGTAGTCCGGATCGCCCATAAACCCGAAGTTGCTGTTGAAAATAGCCGGGTTTTCCGGCTTCATTGACAAAATCTCTCAGCGTTGTGCCGCCTTGTTCAATAGCCTGTCTTAAAACCACGCGAATACACTCGGCAAGTTTCTGATAACGAATCAAAGAAACTTTGCCAGCCTGACGTGCGGGATGTATGCCGGCCATAAACAAGGCTTCATTGGCATAAATATTTCCAACTCCCACCACAATATGGCTGTCCATAATGAATGACTTTACCGCTATTTTGCGGTTTCTGGACAATGCATACAGCAGCTCGCTGTTAAAATCGGGTAACAGCGGTTCAGGACCCAAATCTTTGAGCAAGGGATGTTCTGCGACAGGTTCCGCCGTCCATAACACCGCGCCAAACCTGCGCGGATCATTAAAGCGCAGCAACGCTCCCCCATTAAAAATAAAGTCTATATGGTCGTGTTTACCGGCCGCCTGATCCGGAGACATAATCCGTAAACTGCCTGACATCCCTAAGTGCAAAATCACCGTGCCGGCGTCGGTGAAAAATAGCAGGTATTTTGCTCTTCTGGAGACCGATTGGATGCTGAGCCCTGTTAAGGTTTGACTGAGCGCTTCAGGTACAGGCCAACGCAACTTTGGCTGGCGGACGATAACCTGTTTGACGATTTGCCCTTCGATATGCGGCGCGATGCCTCGGCAAGTGGTTTCAACTTCGGGTAATTCAGGCATGAGCTTGGTTCTTGGTTAGGGCTATGTTTGGTTTTGTGATGCAGAGTTTAACATGGATATGATTGCGAATTTTGAAGGGCTTGATCGCAGCTTTAAAGAGGGTATCTGCTGCCTATTGTTTATAAAACGATTTAACTAAATAATTTAACCGATTATTTTTTAAATAAAAAATAATAAAAATTCATCTTTTCAACGACTAAAAATAGATTATAATTTAGTTTGTTTTTGCAATATTCATTTTACTAAAAGAAGAAAAACAGTATGAGCAGTGTTTGGGTGGTAGGTAATCATGTAAAAGTTCAGGGCATGCCCAATGATTTCAAAATACTTTCGTACAATTTTATCTTGGGCGGCTGTGTCGAAATGATCCTGGAATCAACCGAAGGCAGTAGAATTTTCTTAAAACGGAGAAAATCGCAAATCTCCGATATTGAGGATCAGTATACTTTTGACACCGGTTCTAACGATGCGAGCTACAACTATTAGTCTGGTTTGTGCCGGATTTCTATTTTGAACGGAACAATCCGCAAATAAAAAAGACCTTCAACTTAAGCCTTGATATATGTATATCGAGCGCCAACATACTAATAGTAGTGATTGCGAACCATCTACCGACAAAAAAGAAATCGAGGATAAAACACGGTCGCGCGACCGTGCCACAGCACAACTATAACCAGGTAATGCTGTTAACCTTAGCGAGTTATCTGTATTAAAGTTTCCGATTTACAAGCCGATAACAAATTGTCGGTGCAGTTTTGCCGATAAATTTAAATCAAACGGAGGAACAGTTTATGCCGGCCATATTCGGGGAATATCATTTACGTTATACCCCTTCCAACCAAATAACGCGCCAGCAGTAATGCCGCATTCAGAAAAGCCACTGGTTCAAGTGGTCAAAGATACTGATTACGACAATGATGGCAGCAAAGGCGGCAAAATTGACATCCACGTTTAGACTTATCGTTGTACCAATCAAGGCCGGGTAATACCGGCCTTTTTTGTACCCAAAATTCAGGCAGATATGCGATGTTTTTGTATCACCTAAATATCGATAGTTATGAGCTCAAGGAATACAAATGGCTATATTCCCAAGCAACAAAAAAGGCCTTATAAGTGCATATTTATAGGGCCTTTAAATTATTGATGGGGCGTCAGGGATTCGAACCCTGGCCCCATGGATTAAGAGTTTAGTAAAAATCAATAGCTATAACGCATCACAACAAACAATAAACTCAATCAGTTAGCCAGCTCCATTGCTTGCCATGCATTGCCCTTTTTTATGCTCAAGTGCCCACCAGTGCCCCATGGGCAAATACAAATCACACTAACGTATTAAATCTGTGTTGCTAAGTGGTAATACGGATTTATTTTAGCTTGAAAATATGAAAAACTTTGCCACGTACATTAGAAGTTAGTTTTTAGGGGGAGCAATGGATATAGATAAAGAAATTTTAAAACATGTGGATTGGAAAGTAAGATTTAGTAACGCTATATTTAGACGAGAGTTATTAGATTCCTATGTTATGGAGACTATCAGAAAAGAAAATTGTTGTGAACTCGGCAAGTGGCTGCATAGTGAAGGTAAAGCTCAATTTGGCAGCTTACCAAGTTACGAGGCATGCCTGAAAAAACATGCTGAATTTCATATTGAAGCTGAAAAAGTAGCAAACGCCATTAATACAAAACAATATATAAACGCATCTAAAATGATAAGTAACGATTCGGCTTTTAATGCTGTCGTCAGTGAAGTCTGTTGTGAAGCCATTCGTCTAAAAAAAGAATGTTTCCTTTAATCGTCTATGCCTTTAATTAGTCGAATTTAAAAATCAAACGCCACACCTCCTGGTGTTTTATATTACGAGCAGCCTATCATCTTAATGGACTGTTCATAGCCTCTCTGCTGCAAGGTGGAGGGGCTTCTTTTTGAGCTAACAAATATCTTACATTTACAATTTAGACGGTCACTGAAAATTAAAAGCCGATTGTGACAAATTTACTACACGCAATAAAAAAGGCTTAGTGAAGATCATCTAAGCCTTTAATTTTATTGGTGGGACGTCAGGGATTCGAACCCTGGACCCATGGATTAAGAGTCCACTGCTCTACCAACTGAGCTAACATCCCAATATTTGTTTATCAATTTTAAAGGATTTCTTAACTAAATCCAAGAATAAAGTATCTCTTGCTCTACTCACAATGGCTTATTTTATAAGATTTTTACTTTATCTTACCCAGTGCCGTAGATAATTCCCGACTGAATTCACTAAGGATGTTACTGAGCGCTTGGACCGCAGACGGGTAAGAAAAATCATTCAGCGGTCGTTCAATTTTGGTTCGACCATTACTTACTACGGTATGGTCTTTTTCATTCATTATCGTCCAGTTGGCTTCAAGGTTTACGCTCTGTTCAGGGCGAGTGTCGAATCTGATAATGTCTACTATGATGCGATAATCAACCGCTCCGTATGCGTTCCATGGATAAGCCCTGATCAGGTCGTCTGCTTGAAGCGTCGCCAAATTGTGGGTTAGCACCTGTGCGACATTACTTTTTAAAGGCGATGCCCACTGATGAAATTCTGCGATTTGTACGCTGCTATCCGGTAACCGGGTAACAATTTGTTTACGCTCAAGCAAGGCCGGTATGGATACTGGGCCTATGCCAATCTGGCGTTTTTTTTCCGCTACCCCAGAGAATGACGGCGACTCGCTCAGCGGTTCCAATACATAAAATTGGGTGGGCGGCGTCGATATGCATGCGGAAAGCAAGGCGCAGCCGGAAAGAGAGATTAACCATTTTGAAAGTTGCTTTACCATAATTACTGCTCTTTTTTGCCGCGAATTAATGAATTGGGATTTTGTTCCAGATAGTCGGTCAGTTGCTTAACCGAGCTTGCCGCCTGGGTAAGCTCTTGCAGCAATTGCTCCAGTTCGTAGTGAGTGGTAGAGCCCGGTTCCATACTGCTTAATACCTGGTGCGCCGAGGCCATGGTCTTATCAGCCGTATCAAGCGTCCCTTGAGCTGTGGTCAGCATGCCGGTTGCAGCCTTTGACGTACCTTGTAACGATTGCAGGGTTTTATTGGCCTCAGCAGTCAAATCCTCCAGCGGCAGTTTGGCGACTTTATCCATGATAATGTTGGCAGAATGGGTAAATTGATCCAATGAGCTGGCGGTAGTAGGAAACTCGGGATAGACGCTTTTATTGTCGCTTAACACAATCTTGCTTTTCGGATGGAAATCAAGATCGACAAGCAGTTGCCCTGTCAACAGGCTGCCGGTCTGCAATTGGGCGCGCAGGCCTTTGTTAATTAGCTGCGCCATAATATCCTTATCGCTGATATTGTTCTCGTTATTGATTTCTTTGATACGGTCCGGTTCCAACTCCACAGTTACCGGAATGTGAATTTCAGCGGTTTTTTTGTCAAGTTCCAGATTGATCTCGGTGACTTTGCCAATCGGAATGCCGCGTAATTGCACCGGCGCACCTACGGTCAAACCGCGCACCGAACCGTTAAAGTACATGACGTATTTTAAGGTGTTTTGATAAACAATCTGGGTTGACTGCTCATAGGTATCGTAAAGCGGAAAAACGCTGTTTTCAGGCTGGATATTTTCAACCGTATCCTCCGCGGAAGCTCGAAAGGCAATACCGCCGCTTAACAAGGAAATCAACGGCCCGGTTCTGACTTTAAAACCATCGGCGCCGGCGGATAAATCGACGCCGCTGTCTATCCAGAAGCGGGTGTTTTTTCTGATGAACTGGTCGTAGGGCTTGTTGATAAAAACGGTCAAGCGTATTGCATTGGCTTCGTCAGACAACGTATGACTGAGCACTTCGCCGACGGTTATGCCATGGAAATTGATCGGGGTTCCCGGTTTCATGGAACCCAGATTAGTGGTTTCCAATATGAAGTGTCTGCCTTCGGCGTTGTGCTTTAACAAGGGCGGCGTGGTCAGCCCGACAAAATGATGTTCCTTGGCGCCATCGCCCGGTTTGATGGCTATATAAGGCCCAGAGAGCAGTGTGCCCAGTCCTGAAATTCCGCCCAGACCCACTTGAGGCCTTACCACCCAGAAGCTGGTATCTTTGTTTAAGTAACCGGCCGCAGAGCTGTTCATTTGCGCGGTAATCAGAATGGTTTTTAAATCGTCGCTGATAGAGATGGCGGTGACTTTGCCTATTTCCACATTCAGGTATTTGATTTTGGTTTTATCCACTTCCAGCCCTTCTGCGGTAGGGAAGCTGATCGTGATGACAGGGCCTTTTTCGCTATAGGATTTGGCGATTAACCAGCCGCTGACCAACAGGGCAATTAAAGGTAAAAACCACACTAACGGTAACTCGGTTTTTTTATTGATGGTCACATCCGACACATCAGGATCGATAAAATCATTCATTTTACTACTGATTATCCCATACTAAACGTGGATCGAAATTTTTGGCGGCAAGCATGGTCAATACAACGACAGCGGCAAATGCGGTTGCCGCTGGCCCTGCGATAACCTGCGCCACACCGCCCATGTCAACCAAAGACACAAGAATTGAAATCATAAAAATATCCAACATCGACCAGCGGCCTACAAAAGCAATAATGCGGTACATGATAGTCCATTTCTTGGCATGGGCTTTCCAGCGATAATGAACATTGAGCAACAACAGACCGAGCCCCAGCAACTTTAACAAGGGCACCAGAATACTGGCGACCAGGACCAGCATGGCTATGGGCACCATGTTGCCGTGAATTAATGCAACAATGCCGCCGATAATAGTGTGCGGCTCGCCGACACCCAAGCGCGTAACAGTCATGATAGGAAAAATATTGGCAGGAATATACAAGCAGAAAGCGCTTAACAACAATGCGGCGGTACGTTGAAAACTATTGGGCGACCGTGAATGCAAGCGGCCGCCGCATAACCGGCAATGGCTGTTTTTGTCGGTCTGTTTCGATAAACAGCCGCAATCATGGCAACGGATAAAGCCCTGAGCGAGGGCGGTCTTTTTGGCTTTCATTTTCTCAATTGTCCGATTTGCCGCCAGAACAAAATCTTATCCAGACTACTAGCCAGCATGCCGGTTATGATCAGCAAGGCCACAAACGCATAGAGTCCAAAACCGAATTTAAGTTCAGACGTAGCGGAAAGTTTAACGCAGGCGACAATAATGCCCAGCATATAAACTTCCAGCATCGCCCATTCATCAATGTGTTGCAACCAGCGCATCCAGTGCGCCAGATGCCGGTTCGGCTTTTTAAAATAAAGATGCGCGCTGATCAGCAAGGATAAAATAATGTTCAGCAACGGAAATAAAATGCTGGATAAAAACACCAGTACTGCAACCCCCCACAGGTGTTCTTCAAACAACGCAACCACGCCCGACCACAACGTGCCATCCTTAGCGCCGCCCAGCATTTTGATGCCGACCAGCGGCATTAAGTTGGCCGGGAACACCAAAATCAATCCGGCGATAGACAACGCAAAAGTGCGTTCGATGCTTTGCTTGCGAGGACGTTGCAGTAAATAGCCGCAACGTGGGCAGTGCGCCTTATCGCCGACCACTGGCGCGGCCGTGTTAAGCAATAAATCGCACTCGGGGCAGGCAGTGAAGTTTATTTGGGTCATGTTGTAGGGTTAGTGTTCATGGTGTATAAGATATTATCCTCGCTCATAGGTCTGTTGTCATTTTTGACCAAAACAGAGCTCGTAGCAAATCCCTGCCGAAATGAGCTCGATATTGTTCGTGTCGACCAAATACAACCAACAATTTCCATTCCCTAGTTGCAATAGCTCAGAACTGTCGATAAAGTTCTGCTAACTATTTCACAATCTGATTCCATGTATTCACCAGGAGGTATACACATGAAAATCCATTTTTACGGTCTGGGCTTGTTAGCCGCAGTGTTTTGTCTATCGGCATCGGCGGCCGACCTTAGTCGATCGACAGTTCAACAGCGTCTAGCCAAGGCCGATAAGAGCCATCCGGCACAACTGCGCCGAAAAGATCTTAGAGGCGTGGATTTATCCGGCTTGGACTTTAGGAATGCCGATCTATGGGGGGCGGATTTACGCAACGCTAATTTAAGCAACAGCAATTTATCCGGCCTGAACCTGGATTTAACGGTGATGTCCAAAATCAACCTCTCCGGTGCTAACCTGTCCAACGCCAGCATTTTTGGCGTACACATGGGCGGCGCTAATTTGAGCAACGCCAACCTGACCGGCAGCCGGTTCATTGCCAACCTGGATCGCTCTAACCTTAGTCATGCCAATCTGTCTAATGCCAATTGGGGCGTTGATATGAAAAATCAGCCTATGGGTTTAATGCGGGTCAGCTTGAATAATGTCGACTTATCGGGCGCTAATCTGTCCGACGCCAACCTTAATCGTGCGTTGATGCGCCATGCCAATCTTTCCAAGAGTGTACTGAAAAACACGGTGTTATATGGAGTCGATCTTTCCGGGGCCGATCTGACCGACGCCGATTTGTCGGGGGCTGATTTATCCGAAAGCAAATTGGAGGATGCCGATTTTACCGGCGCTAACGTGGCAGGCGCCCGGTTTGGCGGTATCAAGGATAAGTCGGTTTTGAGAGGCTTGATTTCCAGCAAAAATCTTGAAGCGGCTATTTTCGATTAACTCCAAAAACACAGTTGTAGTGTGCGAAAACCGTTCTTGCTTAGCCTGTCGAAGCATGAGCGGCTTTCAGTTTCACCCATTCCTTTAGACCTGTTCAGCTCAGGTGATTTCTAATCCCCTAAAAACCGGTACGCAGTCCCAAATAAAATGCCGCGCCATTAAAATTAAAGTCAAAAAACTCGGGAGTGCGTTCATCGGTGATGTTTTCGCCGCGTAAATACAATTCCGTTTTCGACGTGAGCTGGTATTTTACCAGGGCATTGATACGAGGGGCTGGATGGGCTCTGAGCGTATTGGCGACATCGAACCAGTAACCGCTATGAAAAGTTAACTCCAGCCGTAACTTTAACGGTTGCAACAATTGCACTTCATTCCAGAATACACTCTGGTGCTCGGGACGAACCGGTACGCGCAACTGCGTCATCGCATTTTTGGCATTCATATAACTATAATTTAAACCGCTTTCCCAGACGCTGGTCCAACGGTGTTGCGATTGCATTTCCGCACCCCAGACATCGGCTTCCTGTATATTACCCGCGCTGGTTATGCCGGTTCTTGAATTCAACTGCATGGTAATCATTTGCCGATAATTTTGATAATAACCACTTACCTTGACCTCGCTCTCGGGCAATGGATGCCAGCGCCAGCCAATTTCGCCGCCGGCATTGTGCTCTCCTTTCAACGTCGGGTTGCCGAACACAGGATTCATTAACTCACTGACGCCGGGCTGGCGATAGCCGTTGCCGCCGTTAGCCCAGACACTCATGTTTTGCGGCAATGACCGGTTCACGCCCAGCGAGAATACCTGATGATTGCCATAAGTGTCGCCGTGATCAAAACGTGCATCGGCGCTCCATTGCCAAGCGCCCATCACCAATTCTCCCCGCACATTGGGGCTGACCACTGTTTGTGTAACCGGAAAATTCTGCGCATGCTGCTGTTGGCTATTAATCCCCCATACCAACAACGCCTGATCCTGATTATCGGCGCTCAGCGGCAAACGATGGGTGTTTTTCCAGTCGAGCATGAATAACTGGCTGGTAATCGAAAACGGCCTGATCAGGGTCGATTTCGCTTTTTGTCGATCTTGAGTAAAGCCGAATTGCAGCGAACTGTTCCAATACGATGCCAGATCATATTGACCGCGTAACTGCGCCACCCAGGTTTCATCTGAAAATTTGCCCTGTTTATCGTCCACCCAGCCTAATGTACGTCTTGGCAATACCAAACCGGGGCCGTCGATGTCTTCATCGGTACGCACAAAATACAGCGACGCATCCAGGCCGCCCCGGTTGAACTCTTTAGCCCAATTACCCGATGCGTGGGTCATACCGAAGTTATCACGTTCCGGACCATTCTGTGCTTGAGGAATGCCGTTAAACACATCGCTACGCCCGACAACTGCCGAAAAATCACCCGCCTGGGTCGTCAAGCCGCTACCGGCAACTTCACGGACACTATCGTAACTGCCCCCTTCAACACGCAAAAAGTTATCTTTTGCCTGCATACGCCGGGTTTGCAAATGAATGGCTCCCCCGAGCGTACGGCTGCCATGCCGTTCGCCACCTGGGCCTCGCGTCACCGTTACCCGGTCTAAAGCATCCAGCGAATAGTGGCTCAATGCGTAAAACCCGGCAAAATTGTTAAATAAGGGCACGCCATCCAAAGTGATCATGCCTTGCCCGCCACCGGCGCCGCGTAAACTGATGCCGGTCGGTATCTGCCCGCTACCCTGATTGAGCATTAAGCCGGTCTGATTTCTTAATACACCATTAAGATTGGGCATCTCGGCGGCCTGTAACGCATTTCTGTCTAATTGATTACGCATGCGCGGCTGTTCGATTAATTCCGGATAAACCCGGTCATCGTAAACAGTCATGGGCATTAACGAGAGCTTGTCGTTGCCGCTTGCAGAATGCGAGTAAAGAGCAGGCGCTTTTTCAGCTAACACTGCGGTTGACAGACACAGAAAAAGACCGCTCAGTGCCGTATAGGTATTAGTGTGGATCATATGATGTTCAGTTATTATTTTTTATAGTAATCGGAGCTGTTTGCCCTCTATTGAGAAGCGCATCAGTTACCGCAATACCCAAAGCTATTATAGTGTAAAAACAATGACCCTCTTTAGCTTATAGCACTCATATACTTTAAACGGTCAGGTTTTCGGTTTTTTCAGAAAACAGTTGGAATTTCAGGGTCATCAAAGTTTGCATATTCGCTTTGAAACGAGTACCCAGTTCGGCGATACAGGTATCGATGCTGTTTCTGAAAGCGTCGAACT
>DATBQB010000030.1:0-83464 GCA_036561025.1 Methylobacter sp.
TTTTGCATGCCATCCATGGCATGCTGAAAGCTAAAAAAGAATTTGACGGGACTCGTTTTTACACGTTTCCTGTTAAAGCAAATTCATAAGATTTTATGATTTTTTGCAATTTTGGGCTTGTGGTTTAAGAGAGTATCTACACGGTTGACCTAATTTTTAATGCTCAACCTGCTGATAAAGCTCCGGCTGAGCCGCCCCCTCTATGACCAACTCAGCCAGCGCCCCCTTATCAATAGCCCGAGTCAGGCTGTGATCGACCAGCAGGTATTTGCCGGGCACTTCGGCAGTAAATTCAATCATCACCGCGGAACCTGGAGCTATGACGGTGGTCTGGACGTTTTTCAGCGGCGGATTCATGATCGCACCGTCTTGATACAAGCTATCGAAAATAGCTCCGATGACATGGAAATTAGCTGCGATATGAGACCCGACGCCGACAAACAGGCGGATTTTCTCCCCCACTTTGGCTTTTAAAGCTCGCTCGCCGCTGAGCGAGTTGACCCTGCCGTTGAATAGAAAATATTCGGGTTTTTCGGCCAACATCTTTTCTTTACTGAACGCTTGCAGGCCTTTATCGCCGTACTTGCCGCTGGTGTAAAAATCGCCCTGCATCACGTAAAACTCACGGTCGACTTTTGCCAAGCCCTGTTCGGGTTCCACCAGTATCATGCCGTACATGCCGTTGGCGATATGGGTAGGCGTATGCGGACTGGCGCAGTGATAAACATAAATGCCCGGACGAGCGGCTTTAAAGCGAAAGCTTTTTTCTTGGCCCTGTTCGACTTGCATTAACGGTGCGCCGCCACCGGGGCCGACTACCGCATGCAGATCGATGGAATGCGCCGAGTGACCGGCGTTGGCATGTTCAGTCGAGGTATGTTCGCTATGGGCTTCAGCCGCAGCACCGGGTTTGCCGTGACTCAGGTGTATGTCCACTTGATCGCCCGCCCTGGCGCGAATAAACGGGCCCGGCACCTTGCCGTTATAAGTCCAATATTCATAGGTCACGCCGGGCATCATTTCGGCAACCACTTCATCGCTATAAAGATTGACGCTGACCAGTTGGGATTGTGTTCTGTTCAACGGCGCCGGTAAATCATCGGCACGGCGGCCGATATCGTCCATTCCGCTTTGATGAGCGCTCGCTGATTCGGCGGGCATCGGCATCGAGTGGTGCATTCCGCCACCTGAATGTTCGGCCATTTCTTCTGCCGGCATCGATTTATGTTTTGCTTTCTCGGCTTGAACAGCGGCGTATTTTTCAAGTTCCGCTTTGTTTTGCGTCTCATCGGAGCAGGCGGTAATCAAGCTGCCCAGTGTTATTGTCAGTAATAGCAAGCTGGATGATCTGTTCATGATGTTACCTTTTGAGTGTGATACTGGCCGTACGTTACTTAACGTAGGGCGTGCCGTGCGCGCCAAAGAGCCGAGGGAAAGGCGCGCACGGCACGCCCTACCCATCAACGCCTGCGAACGACTTGATAAGGGCGTGTGACATATCCGAGCGGAACGCTCCAAACATGCACCAGCCGAGAGAAAGGAAAAACCAAGAACAAGGTCTGCCCTAAAAACAAATGTAATTTAAAAATGAAACCGATCTCGCTGAGTTGATCCGCCGCGCCGCTGCGAAAAGTCACGATGCGTTGCGCCCATTCCGCCAGCAGCAACATATTGGCGCCGTCATAATGGTAAAGCGAAATAGGCAACGTCAGCAGGCCCAGCGCCAGCTGTACGCCGATCAACAACAAAATAAAAATATCCATGCGGCTACTGGTCGCTCGAATGCGGGCATCGGTCAGGCGGCGGCGTATCAGGATGATGATGCCTTTTAAGCACACGCCACCGAAAATGCCGCCTGCAACAACAGCCAGAATTTGCTTTGCCGACGTTGACAAGCCTAAGGCATGATAAACCTCAGGCGGGGTCAACAGGCCGACAAAATGCCCGATGAATAGCAACAAGATACCGATATGAAATAAATTACTGCCCTGCCTTAACTCAGCAGCCCGTAGAAATTGGCTGGAACCGGTGCGCCAAGTGTATTGGTCGCGGTCGTAACGCGCCAAGCTGCCGATAAAAAACACGCTGATCGCAATATAGGGGTAGTAGCCGAATAGTAAGGTATTGAGATAATCCACGATTGACTCCTTCTAAAGAGAACGGTTTTGCGCTTTTAAATACTCATCGCGCGGCGTGATTGTGATTGGGCTGACATCGGCGGTTTGGCTTTTGCACGCATCCCCTGCTCCCATAAAACTGACGGCTTCTTCTTCCCAGATTTCATCCATGTTAACCAGGGTTTCATCCTCGCCTTCGGTTGCGGCTTGTTGGCGGATTTCATTAAGTGCTTCGGGCTCGCCTGCGAAACCGGCCAGTGCGTCGAACACTGCGCTAAACTTGCTGCCGCGCTCGGTCAGCCGTGCGCCCAGCAAACTTAACACGGGCATCGCATCGTGCAGTAACTGCACCGCTTCGGCCTGTTCCTGCTGCGAGAGGAATTCCAAAAATAATGGGATATAGTCCGGCAGTTCATGCGTGGACATTTCAAAGCCGTGCGCCTCGTACATTTGCAGCAGGTTGACCATGGCCTGCCCCCGATCGCGGGATTCGCCGTGGACATGCTCGAAAATATGCAGAGATAAAAACCGTCCCCGGTCGAATAGCGACACATATTGTTCTTGGCTATCCAGCAGATCTGCGCCGCGATATGAATCGACCAATGCCAGTACGGATTTTTTATGGTCTTCCCGCAACAGGTTTTCCTGTTCGACGACCACGGCCATTTCGTCTAATGCTTCAAGCATCTCGGCTTCGGGGTAGCTCAGCAGTAGCGATAGGACTTTTAGTGTTTGTAGGCTCATTTTAGCTCCTGTTTTATCGCTTCCACGCGCCAGCGGATTATCGTTCCCACGGTCTCCGTGGGAATGCCGTGAGGGACGCTCTGCGTCCCGAACCGCTGGAGCGGCTCTGACTGCATTCCCACGCCGGAGCGTGGGAACGATAAACTAGCAATAGCAAACCCTCGTTCCCACGCGTTGCGTGGGAATGCAGCACCGGACACGCTGCGTCCCGTATCGGCGCGATGCGCATGTCTATAGACTGACCGTGACTCGCGGCGCAGCGCGCCTTTAACCGCATTCCCACGCAGCGCGTGGGAACGAGAATGCACTTGTGGTAACGATGAAGCTGGTTTTAGTGTTTGCATCATGATTCCTTATTTGGCCGGTTCGACTTTAATAGGAATCTTGATCGGAATGCCGCCGCTACGTTGCGGCTTCTTGTTGCCGCCAAACAGATTGGTGTCATTATTGCCCGTAGAACATCCGCTGCCGAAACTGAATCCGCAGCCGCCTTGCTCGCCGTAAGCATCGAAAGTGGCGCTTGCGTATTCGCGATGACTGGTTGGAATCACAAAACGGTCTTCGTAATTGGCAATCGCCATGTAGCGGTACATTTCTTCAACCTGCAACTGGGTCAAACCCACGCGCTCTAACACCTCGGTATTAACTACGCCATCGACGGTAAGGCTGCGCATATAAGCTCGCATCGCCAGCATCCGTTCCAAACTCAACACGACAGGTTCTTCTTTACCCGCTGTCAGCAGATTGGCCAGATACTGCACCGGAATGCGCAACGAACGCACGTCGGGAATGTCGCCATCCATGCCGATTTGGTCGTTTTCCGCCGCCGATTGAATCGGTGAAAGCGGCGGCACATACCAGACCATCGGCAGGGTGCGGAACTCGGGATGCAGCGGAAACGCGACTTTCCAGTCTATCGCCATTTTATAAACCGGCGATTGTTGCGCCGCTGTCAGCCAGGATTCAGGAATACCGGCCGCCCGTGCTTCCGCTATCACGGCCTCATCGAAAGGATCGAGGAAAATATCCAGCTGTTGCTGGTACAAATCCTGCTCGTTCTCGCAACTGGCCGCCTCTTCGATGCGGTCGGCGTCATACAGCAACACGCCCAAATACCGAATCCGTCCGACGCAGGTCTCCGAACACACCGTAGGTTCGCCTGCTTCAATGCGCGGATAACAGAACGTGCATTTTTCCGATTTTCCGGTTTCCCAGTTATAGTAGATTTTTTTGTATGGACAGGCCGAAACGCACATGCGCCAACCACGGCATTTGTCTTGGTCGATCAACACAATACCGTCTTCTTCGCGCTTGTAGATCGAGCCGCTGGGACAGGCCGCAACGCAGGTCGGGTTAAGACAGTGCTCGCACAACCTCGGCAAATACATCATGAAGGTGTTTTCAAATTCACCGTACATGTCTTTTTGGATGTTGTCGAAATTGGTGTCGCGCGAACGTGATGAAAACTCGGTGCCCAGAATTTCTTCCCAATTCGGGCCACCTTCGATTTTTTCGATGCGCTCGCCGGTAATCACCGAATACGGGCGCGCAGTCGGTGGGGTTTTGGATTCTTTAGCGGTATGTAAATGCTGGTAATCGAAATCGAACGGTTCGTAGTAATCGTCGATTTCCGGCAAATCCGGATTGCCGAAGATATTGCGCAAAATCTGGCGTTTGCCGCCTTGACGCGGTTCTATCTTGCCATTGATTTTGCGTATCCAGCCGCCGTTCCATTTATCCTGGTTCTCCCACTGCTGCGGAAAACCTACGCCCGGTTTGGTTTCGACGTTATTAAACCACGCATATTCAACCCCTTTACGCGAGGTCCAGACGTTTTTGCAAGTAATGGAGCAAGTGTGGCAGCCGATACACTTGTCCAGGTTTAGTACCATGCCTATTTGAGCGCGAATATTGCGCGGTCTTTTGCTGGGATTAGTCATTACACTTCCTCCTGCTGACTCGCAGCTTGACCATCTTGATTGGATTCGGTGGATGCATCCAGCCAATCGACTTTGCTCATCTTGCGCACAATCACAAACTCGTCGCGATTGGAACCGACCGTGCCGTAATAGTTAAAGCCGTAACTTTGCTGGGCATAACCGCCGATCATGTGCGTCGGTTTAAGCGTCGCCCGAGTCACCGAGTTATGGATACCGCCGCGCGCGCCAGTTGTTTCCGAACCCGGCATGTTGACGATCTTTTCCTGGGCGTGATACATCATGCACATGCCTTCGGGAACACGCTGGCTAACCACTGCTCTGGCGACCAGCGCGCCATTGACATTAAAAGCTTCTACCCAGTCGTTATCCTTGATGCCGACTTTCGCCGCATCGACTTCGCCCATCCACACGATCGGCCCGCCGCGCGACAAGGTCAGCATCAACAAATTGTCAGTGTAAGTGCTGTGTATGCCCCATTTCTGGTGCGGTGTGATGAAATTCAACACGATCTCATCATTGCCGTTGGTTTTTTGCCCTAGAATCGGCGCAATGGAGCGGGTATCGACCGGCGGTTTATAGACGCACAAGGTCTCGCCGAACGCTCGCATCCAGCTGTGGTCCTGGTAAAACTGCTGGCGGCCGGTCAGGGTGCGCCACGGAATCCGCTCGTGGACATTGGTGTAGCAGGCGTTGTAACAGACCTGCTCGGATTCCAATCCACTCCAGGTCGGCGACGAAATAATCTTTCGCGGCTGCGCCTGTACGTCGTGGAAACGGATTTTGTCGTCTTCGCGCGAACGCGCCAGATGGGTATGATCCCGCCCGGTGGCTTTACTCAGGGCTTCCCAAGCTTTAACCGCGACATGGCCGTTGGTTTCGGGGGCCAGCATCAGGATCACTTCGGTCGCATCGATATCGGATTCGATACGCGGCAGGCCTTTGCTGATGCCTTCTTCGGTCACCAGCCGATTCAGTTCGCCCAGTTGCTTGACTTCGGTCTCGGTGTTCCAGCTTATCCCCTTGCCGCCATTGCCGATCTTGCTCATCAACGGCCCGAGCGAGGTGAACATCTTGTAGGTGTTCGGATAATCGCGCTCGACCACGACCAGCGTCGGCATGGTTTTTCCGGGAACCGGATCGCACTGTTTTTTCTTCCAGTCCTTGACGTCCAGCGGTTGGGCCAGCTCTGCCGGTGTGTCATGCAGAATCGGCACGGCAACTATATCTTTTTCTACACCCAAATGGCCCACGGTCAGTTCCGAGAATTTCTTGGCGATACCTTTATATATATCCCAATCGGAACGCGATTCCCAGGCCGGATCGACGGCTTTGGACAGCGGGTGAATGAACGGGTGCATATCCGATGTGTTCAGGTCGTTTTTCTCGTACCAGGTCGCAGTCGGCAAAATAATGTCCGAATACAGGCAGGTCGTGGACATCCGAAAATCCAGCGTGACCAACAAATCGAGTTTGCCTTCTGCGGCAGTTTCATGCCATTCGACTTCAGAAGGTTTATCGCCGGTATCGCCCAGGTCTTTGCCCTGCAAGCCGTGTTGCGTACCCAGCAAATATTTCAGGAAATATTCATGCCCTTTGCCCGAGGAACCCAGCAAATTAGAGCGCCAGACAAACATGTTGCGCGGAAAGTTTTGCGGGTTGTCGGGATCTTCACAGGACATCTTTAATTTGCCGCTTTTCAGCGATTTTACGACATATTCAATCGGGTCTTTTTTGGCTTTTTCCGCATCCCTGACCACTTGCAACGGATTGGTTTGCAATTGCGGCGCGGACGGCAACCAGCCCATGCGTTCGGATCTGACGTTAAAATCGATCAAGCTGCCTTGCCAGTCTTTCGGTTTGACCAGCGGCGATAAAATTTCGTTAACCTTGAGTTTTTCGTAACGCCACTGGCTGGTGTGATTATAAAAAAACGAGGTGCTGTTCATCTGCCGGGGCGGACGCTTCCAGTCCAAACCAAACGCCAGCGGCAGCCAGCCGGTTTGCGGACGCAGTTTTTCCTGCCCCACGTAATGCGCCCAGCCTCCGCCGGACTGGCCGACGCAACCGCACAGCATCAGCATGTTCATGATGCCCCGGTAATTCATGTCCATGTGATACCAGTGATTGATACCCGCGCCCAGAATAACCATTGACCGGCCTTGGGTTTTTTCGGCGTTTCTCGCAAATTCCCGTGCCACCGCGATCACATTTTGCCGTTTAACGCCGGTGATTTTTTCCTGCCATGCCGGAGTGTACGGAACATCTTCATCATAAGATGCAGCAACACTACCACCGCCCAAGCCGCGATCTATGCCGTAGTTGGCGACCAGCAGATCGAATACCGTAGTCGCCCATACTTCGGTACCGTCGGCCAAGGTGATTTTTTTAACCGGCACATTGCGCTTTTGTATAGCGTCATGAGCGGAATGGGTGAAGTGCGGATGCTCGGAGCCGCCAAAATACGGGAAACCGACGCTGGCGACATCATCTTTAATGTCGATCAAGCTCAACCGCAAACGCACTTCTTGGTTATCTACGGTTTTTTGTTCGATATTCCAATGCCCGCTTTCTCCCCAACGGAAACCGATAGAGCCGCAAGGCGGGACTATGTGGCCGTTGATTTCATCGTAAGCGACCGTTTTCCAATCGGGGTTGTTGTCTTGACCCAGTTGACCTAAAAAGTCAGAGGCCCTGAAAAACCGGTCTTGGACGTAGTAGCCATCCTGTTCTTTCAGCATGACCAGGAACGGCAAATCGGTATTTTCGCGCACATAGGTGTCAAAATAAGTAGAGACGCGATTAATCGCGTCTCCATGATTAATCGCGTCTCTACGCTCGACATGGAATTCCTTGAGAATCACATGGCCTATCGCCATCGCCAGCGCCGCATCGGTGCCTTGCTTCGGATGCAGCCATAAGTCAGCGAACTTGCTGGCTTCCGAATAATCGGGACTTACGACTACGACTTTCGCGCCTTTATAACGCGCTTCAGTCATAAAATGGGCGTCGGGGGTACGGGTTTGCGGAACATTCGATCCCCACAGCATCAAGAATCCGGCGTTATACCAGTCCGCCGATTCGGGCACGTCGGTTTGCTCGCCCCAGGTTTGCGGCGATGCGGGCGGCAAATCGCAATACCAGTCGTAAAAGCTCATGCTGACGCCGCCGATCAGCGACAAATAACGGCTACCGGCTGCATAAGACACCATCGACATCGCAGGGATAGGCGAGAAACCGATGATCCGGTCGGGGCCGAAGGTTTTGGCGGTGTAAATATT
Organism: Methylobacter sp.; assembly: GCA_036561025.1. Classification (GTDB taxonomy): domain Bacteria; phylum Pseudomonadota; class Gammaproteobacteria; order Methylococcales; family Methylomonadaceae; genus Methylobacter_A. Next base: position 8,080 of record DATBQB010000030.1, read on the forward strand.
GGCGGCTGCGATGATTTCGTTGACTTCCTCCCAATTGGCCCGAACCAAACCGCCCAAGCCGCGTACCGATTTGTATTCTGCGGTTTTAGTAGGATCTTCGACTATAGACGCCCAGGCATCGACCGGGTCTAAAGTCAGTCTGGCCTCTCGCCATAATCTGACCAAGCGGCCGCGTATCAGTGGATATTTAAGGCGATTGGCGCTGTATAGATACCAGGAATAACTTGCACCGCGAGGACAGCCGCGCGGCTCATGATTGGGCAGGTCGGGACGGGTGCGAGGATAGTCGGTTTGCTGGGTTTCCCAGGTCACCAGCCCGTTTTTAACGTAGATTTTCCAGCTGCAAGAACCGGTGCAATTAACGCCGTGCGTGGAGCGCACAATTTTGTCGTGCTGCCAGCGGGATCGGTAGCTGTTCTCCCAGCTTCGGTCTTCATTGGTCACCACGCCGTGATTACCGGAGAAGGTATCTACTTTTTTCTTGAAGAAGAGCAAGCGGTCGAGAAAGTGGCTCATAAGATTTACCTATTTGGTAGGGTTTTGAGCGCGTATGAGGATTCGTGCTGCATCCCCACACGCATCAACTTAAGCAGATTTATAGTCACCACGAAGACACGAAGGGCACGAAGAAAATAAAACTTCGTGCCCTTCGTGTCTTCGTGGTGATCGTTTTTATACATAACAATCAACAAGGCATAGCCGCCGTTTTACGCGCATAAAACCACCAAGTGATGCCAATACACGCCAGATAAAAAGCAATAAAACAATACAACGCCGCATCGGGAGCGCCGGTCATGCTGATCGCCGTACCGTAACTCTTGGGAATAAAAAATGCGCCGTAAGCTGCAATCGCAGAGCTAAAACCCAACACCGCCGCAGCTTCTTTTGCCGCATCTTTTTTGGCTTTGGCGATCGCTTCTTCGCCCTGCCCTTTTGCCGCACATAAGCGTTCAGTCATAAAGATGACCGGAATCATACGGAACGTAGAACCATTACCTATGCCGGTGGTAATAAACAACAGCATGAACATCGCAAAAAAGCCCCAGAAATCGCTGGCATTACCCGCTGAAGGCATAAAGTGCAATACGCCGAACACCGCGCAAACCATAATAACGAAATTCCACAGAGTAACCTGCGCTCCGCCCAGCTTATCGGCCAACCAACCACCGACCGGCCTGATTAACGCGCCGACCAGCGGCCCCAAAAAGGCGTATTGAGTCGGATTGATATCGGGAAACAGGATTTTGATCAGCATCGGGAATCCGGCCGCATAGCCGATAAACGAGCCGAACGTTCCGGTATAAAGCCAGCACATCAGCCAGTTATGTTTACGTTTGAAAATAACCGCTTGCTCTTTAAACGATGCTTTAGCCGAAGCAATATCATTCATGCCGAACCACGCCGCGATGCTGGTTGCGATGATAAAAGGCACCCAGATAAAACCGGCGTTCTGCAGCCAAATGGATTTGGTGCCCCCGTCTTTAACCCACACTTGCGGATCGCCGCCCAATGAACCGAATACGCCCGCCGCGATAACCAGAGGCACTACAAACTGCACGGTACTGACGCCCAAATTGCCTAAACCGGCATTCAAACCCAGAGCCGTACCTTTTTGAGATTGGGGATAAAAAAAGCTGATATTCGCCATACTGGAGGCAAAATTGCCACCTCCAAAACCACATAATAAAGCCAATACTACCATTAACACATAAGGCGTTTCAGGGTTTTGCACTGCAAAACCTATCCATAAGGACGGCAGCAGCAACGAAGCGGTACTGATAGTCGTCCAGCGACGACCGCCAAAAATCGGTACCATAAAGGAATAGAAAATCCGTAAAGTAGCCCCCGACAGACCCGGCAATGCCGCCAACCAGAATAATTGGTTAGTAGTGTATTTAAAGCCGATGCTGGGCAAGTTAATAACCACCACACTCCATACCATCCAGACCGCAAAAGCCAGCAGCAATGCGGGGATACTGATCCACAGATTACGGGTCGCAATACGCTTGCCGGTCGTTTCCCAGAAGCCTTTATCTTCAGGATTCCAATCTGTGAGCACCAGTGGCGCCGGATGGCTCAATTCGTGCAGATCTTTCGATATTTTGGCCAATTCAGGTACTACGCGACGCTCCATCCGCACAATGGAAAAATGCATCCAGGTCAGCGCAACCGTCATCAATACGAACAGCAACATGAAGCAACTGCTCCAGATGCCGGTCAAATCGTTCAACATACCAAAGGTCAGCGGCAACAAAAAACCGCCCAAACCGCCGATCATACCTACTGCGCCGCCGACAGCACCGACATTATCGGGATAATAAACCGGGATGTGTTTGTACACCGCCGCCTTGCCGAATGACATGAACAAGCCCAATACTGCGACCAACAAGATAAAGCCAGTAGGATGAATCGCCAAACTAAAGGCAATGTCGCCCTTGCTGCCGTGAACGATATAATCCGTAGGTGGGTAAGACAGGAAAAATGTACAAATAGTGGCGACAATAAACGTCCAGTACATCAACAACCGCGCCCCATAACGGTCGGACAACCAACCGCCCAATGCGCGAAACAGGCTGGCAAAAATCGAATAGGCCGCGGCCAGCATACCTGCTGCTTTTACATCAAAACCGTAGGCCCCGACCAGATAGCGCGGTAACCACAGAGCCAAAGCAACAAAAGCGCCAAACACGCAAAAGTAATACAGAGAAAACCGCCAGACCCGCATATCCTTCAGCGGTTCCAATTGTTTCAGAAATGAATCAGGCTTGGCGCCAGACTCGCGACGCTGTTTAAGCATCGGTTCGTCATCGGTAACAAACCAGAAGATTGCCGCCATCAAAACCAGCGCCAACGCCCAGATTTGCGCTACAGCATGCCAGCCAAATGCGACCATCACAAAAGGTGCGATAAATTTGGTCACCGCCGCCCCAACGTTACCGAGCCCGAAAATACCTAGTGCCGTGCCTTGTTTTTCTTTAGGGTACCAACGCGAAACATAGGCGATGCCTACGGCAAATGAACCACCGGCAACACCGATGCCGAGTGCGGTCACCAGAAACATGGTATACGTTTCAACGATAGTCAGCAGCAAAGTGGCAATAGCCGCCGTCACCATTACCATTAGATAAACGATACGACCACCGTACTGGTCGCTCCAGATGCCCAGCATTAGCCGGATTAACGAGCCTGAAAGTATCGGCGTACCGACCAGCAAGCCAAATTCGGTCTCGCTTAAATGCAAATCTTTCTGAATTTGTAACCCGATAATAGAAAAAATGGTCCACACCGCAAAGCAAGCAGTGAATGCTATGGTGCTCGCGGTAAGAGCGTGTTTTTGTTTGGAGGAATTAATGTCAGACATGGTATTTCATCCTTTTGTTTTTATTGTTATAAGTATATACACTAACATAAAACACATGACCGTTAACACCACAAAATACAACCTCAACTAATTTATTTAAATAGCAGCATAGATATATGAAAAATAACAAATAGCGCTATACTGAACCAACATTTCCATCTATAAAAATAAAAATAAAGGGGGCTTCATGCCGCAGCAACAAAAAACATCAGGTGCTTTATCTGTAGCGCTTCTTTCACTAGCTGCTGTCAGTAGCCATGTATCCGCCGATGTGACCAAATCAGTTGAAGATGCGCTTAAGTTCGGCAATGGAGGGGCGATCAAGATCGACACAAATTATCGCTATGAAAATGTTAATCAGGATGTCGTTCCAACGCCAATACTCGATGGCCGGCCTGCCGCATTACAGCCAAAAACCGCTAATGCCAACACTATACGCACCCGCTTAGGCGTACTTTCTCCAGTATTTCATGGTCTGCAGGGGTACGTGGAATACGAAGGCACCCATGTGCTGCAATCGGACTACAACAATGGACGAGGCAACAAGCCTGGATATTCAGTCATCGCAGACCCCGGCTACAATGAACTTAACCAGATGTGGATCAGTTATGCCGGAGTTCCCGATACGGTTATTAAAGGCGGGCGGCAACGCATCAAATTTGATGACGATAGATTTATCGGCAACGTGGGCTGGCGGCAATTGGAAACAACATTTGATTCGGTGTTAATTACTAATCAATCGCTTAAAAACTTAGTCGTTAATGTCGGTTATATCGGCAATGTGCAGACATTCACCGCCACAACCGAGAACATTAATGCGCCAATACTCAACGCCAACTATAAACTCGGCGACTACGGCAACCTGATTGGTTATGGCTATTGGCTCGATTATACCGAACTGGAAAACTACCAAAAATCAAGCCAGACTTACGGCTTACGCTTTATTAATAGCGATAAACCGAGAAAACTCTATGATCACTACAGCCTGCTGTACACGGCCGAGTGGAGCATGCAAAAAGATTACCAGCATAGCCCGGTTCAATACGAAGCCAATCGATTCAATGTCATGGGCGGCTTTAACGCCTACAACTTCAGCTTTCAAGGCGCTATGGAACAGCTTAACGGTTCAGGTCTAAACAAAACTTTTAATACGCCATTGGGCACCAATCATGCTTTCCAAGGCTGGGCGGATTTATTCCTGGTTACGCCTAATGACGGTATCCGCGACGTGTTCGGCACCGTAAGCGCAAAATTTATGGAGAATGATAGTCTTGTACTAACAGGGGTTTATCATGATTTTACCGATGATACCGGTCGTGTGCATTACGGCAAAGAATGGGATTTTCAGGCTGTCAAAAAATTCGGCAAACATTACTCATTGTTAGCTAAATATGCTAATTACGATGCGGATAGATATTCCACCGATACTCAAAAAATATGGGTACAAGGAAACCTTAACTTCTAACGTAATCCGCATTGGCGACAGTTTGGACTGAAGTAACGAATCATTCATGTTACTTCAGTCCGTTGCCCCTCCAAAATCAAGCATCCCGAATTAAGAGAAAAAGCTTATATCCTATACCCCAAGCTATGGAATAGCTTCGCGACTTTTATCTTTTCATGTAAAATATTGCAAGTTTAAGTCAAGCCGAAATCAATCATGTCTGCAGATAGTTCAATAAAGAAGCTTTTGATCGTCGATGATAGCAAGGTATCAAGAATGTTAATCCGCACGCATATTCTTGCCCAATATCCCGAATGGATAATTTCTGAAGCAATCTGCGGCGAAGAGGCCATTGCTCTTGTCGATAACGACCTCCCCGACTACTGCACCATGGACATCAACATGCCGGGCATATCAGGAACCGACGCAGCAGAAAAGATACTGTCCAAACATCCTTCAATAAAAATCGTTATTTTTTCGGCAAACATTCAAGAAACACACCAAGTGCGCGCCCGTTCGCTTGGAAGCATATTAGTTGCAAAACCGGTCACAGAAAAATCAATCGCTCTGACGCTAAGCCATTTTAAAGAATCAAAATGAACCATCTCAGCGACCTTCATCTTGACGCTCTGACAGAAGTATTCAGTATCGGCGCGGGACGAGCAGCGTTAAGCCTGAGCGAGATTGTCGGCGACGAAGTGCGTATTTCCGTTCCCTCTGTGCAAGTCGTTAATACAGAAGAAATCAACTCAGCAACATTATCGCTGAACAGCGGACGATTTGGCGCGGTAAATCAACACTTTAGCGGCCCATTTAATGCTGAGGCCGTGCTGTTATTTACCGAAGATCAAGCACTCAAAATCGTTAGCGATATGATGGGATCGCAGATGAGTCTTGATGAGCTTGCAGAATTTGAGCACGAAGCTATGTGCGAACTGGGCAACATCATTTTGAACGCATGCCTGTCCGCGATGGCCGACGTATTCAACTTCACATTGGAAAGCTCATTACCCGACTATGCTGTAGCGTCAGCCGATGAAATATTGCATCGGCTCAAGAAAGGCGCAAACCAACCCTATGTCATGGTATTACACATCGATCTAACTATCGAAAAACGACATACCGCGGGTAATCTCGTGTTCCTGTTAAGCTCCGCATCCTTAACCAATCTTGTTGCTCATGTCGATCAATTTCTTGGAAAACTTTCATGAATGAAATCTCAGCAAAGCGTTTTGACACGGAAGACATATCCAATGCGCTTAACCTCGGATTAATTGTTGTTGATGCCGTTGGCAAGGTATTACTCTGGAATAACTGGGTCTCCAGACATAGCGGCATTCAAGAAGCCGACGCCCTTAATCAACAACTCGAAAACGTATTTCCGGAAGCTGTGTCGCCTGCATTCCTGACTGCACTCAAAAATACCTTGGCATATAGACTACCTGTAGTTTTGTCCACAGCCCTACACCGCACACCACTGCCGCTGTATAACGCATCCGGAGTTAATCAACAACAAACCAGAATGTATCAATCGATCAGCATCACGCCCATTCAGTCGCATCTCAATGAATCATGCTGCCTAATCCAGGTAACAGATTCCAGCACCTCAATCAAGCGTGAAAAAATACTACGCTCTCATTCGGAAATACTGAAGAAAGAAGCGACAACAGACAGCCTGACTGACATCTGCAATCGCAGGTTCTTCGATGCACATTACGAAATAGCTGTAGCCGATGCAAAAAGGCAAAAACATCCCATATCCATCTTCATGGTCGACATAGACTTTTTTAAATCCTATAACGATTATTACGGACATATAGCCGGCGATAATGTAATAAAGCAAGTCGCGGCCACATTAAAATCGCAACTTTCGCGCGCCACCGACATAGTTGCACGTTACGGTGGAGAAGAATTCGTTCTGGTAATGCCGCATCTACCTCAAAAAGTCGCCGAACAATTTGCTGAAAAATTAAGAAGCGCCGTTTTTAACCTGGCAATTCCGCATATCAAAGCTCGACCATTCGACCAGATAAGCATTAGTGTCGGTGTTTGCACCGGCATTCCGGAAAACGACAGCAACTTGTTGAACAAAGCTGACGCAGCACTCTATCAAGCCAAACTCAAAGGTCGCAATCAGTGCATTTCCCTCCCGCTTTGCGAAGCCGAAGAATATCTGCAACAATAGACGCATTCGTCGCTACAATCCCTACGCAGGGGCAATCCCTTGTGGCAGCCCTTAGTAGAACAGGGCAGCCACAAGACCAGCCCCTACAACAATCCGATTGAAAACCAGTTAAATTTTATTCAGCCGCATCGTATGAAATTCAAGCCCTCCGCTATTACCCTAGCTTTAACCCTTGCACTCTTCTCTGCTTCGCAACAGGCCGTCGAGATTACTAAAATCGAATTGCCCGACATGGGCGATTCTTCCGGCACTTTGATTACGCCCGCCGAAGAAAAAGAGTTTGGCGAAGCATTTTTCCGCAGCCTACACTCGCAAGTCTCCATTAATCAAGATGCTGAAATTCAGCAATACATTCAAACCATCGGTGAAAAACTAGTCATCAATAGTGACGCACCCAGCAATCCGTTCCATTTTTTTGTGGTCATGGAAAAAGACATTAACGCCTTTGCAGGCCCTGGCGGCTATATTGGCGTAAATTCCGGATTAATTTTAACCACCGAAGCCGAAAGCGAACTGGCATCGGTAATGGCGCACGAAATTGCCCACGTTACCCAGCGCCATTTGTACCGCGCTTACGAAGCCTCCAGCCGCTTATCGATCCCTACGGCAGCTGCAACTCTGGCCGCTATTTTATTGGGCACCCAGTCCCCCGCTCTTGGCCAAGCCGCGATCGTGGCCATTCAAGCCGGTAACGTCCAGTTTCAAATCGATTTTACCCGCGAGAACGAGGCCGAGGCCGATCGCGTCGGCATGCAAACCTTGGCAAGCTCCCAATACGACCCGCGCAGCATGCCCACTTTTTTCGAACGCCTGCAGCAATCCAGCCGCTATTATGGACAGAATATTCCTGAGTTTTTAAGAACTCACCCGGTGACCGCCTCACGTATTTCCGACACACGCGGACGCGCTGAAACCTATCCCTACAAACAATATCCCGACTCGCTCGGCTATCAGTTAACCAAAGCAAAAATTCGGGTGCTAACCGGCACTGACGGAACTGAGACGCTTAAATATTTTCAAACCAGGTCAACTCAAGGCACGATTGAGCAACGCGTCGTTGCCCGCTACGGGCTTGGGCTATGTGCACTTAATTCGCAAAAATTCAATGATGCGGAAACCATATTTCAGCAGTTGAGCAAAGAATATCCGGATCAAGCACAATATGTCACCGCGCTTGCCCGCACTGCGCTGGAATCTAAAAACTACAGCACAGCGCTTGCCCGATATAAAAAACTGACTGAACAATTTCCCGATAACGAAGCCATTAAGCTCGAATACATTACCTCTCTATTGAAAGCGGGTAACGCAGAACAGGCACGGAAAAGCTTATTTCAGTTAAAGCCTAAAACCCAGCAACAACCGATTTATTCGCAACTGTTGGCTCAAGTGTATAGCGATTTAAATCAACCTGCCGAATCGCATCGTTATCTTGCGGAATATTACTATGCGACAGGACAAACTAAAGATGCAATCCTGCAAATAAAGCTGGCTCAGAAATCCAAAGGCCTTAACTTCCAACTATCTTCTATTCTTAACGACCGGCTCAACTTCTTTATCAATGAGGAAGAAGAAGCCAGACGCAACCGATGAAAGCCTGAACGCAACCTGAACAAAGAGCACTGCTTGCCTGTCACTTTATTCATAAGGAACATCTAAAACTCTATAACAAGCTGTATTTGTTATGCATTTTCCGGGCAATTAATTTTTTATTAATAAACCCCATTTTTAAATAGACAATGGGGGTTCATTTGAATAGAATCTCACCGGCTTAAGGGAGTGGGCCCGGTTTAATTACCGACTAAGAGGGGGAATAGTCTTTTAGACTAGCTGATAATAATAATAAAATAAGTGACACTGCTTGGGTCAAGTTGTAACAAACACAACTGAATAACAATAATAACAGCACTCAACACGCCCGCTTTATGCGGGCTTTTTATTGCCTGTAGAAACGTGAAGGCTTCGCCTGAAAGAATATCGACCATACAGCCTTGGCTGAGACTAATGGTTTATAACAACTCGTCACTTCAGCCAGGCCCTTGTTCCCACGGAGTCCGCTCGTCTTTATACGGATGTAGGTAAGGGGCGTGAGCACGACTGCATGGACAGATTTTTGCTCCATGCAAAATCTGCATTCCCCACATCCCTGTGGGTTATGCAGGAGGTAGAGCAACGCAGGGAGCAGTTGCCGAGGAGCGGAAGCTTTTCCGGCATCCCGATTGCCGGAAACGTCCGCCATTGCTGTCGCCGGGCGAGCTTATTCCGGCCTACATCCGGGGCCGCCATTCCAGCCTCCATGCCAAAATGACGATCTTGAACAGACTTGTGTATAAAGACGAGCGGGCTCCGTGGGAACAAGTACAAAAGGGTGAATAAATCACACCCTTAAATACTCAAACGTACCCCAATCCATCCCGCTCTAGGCGCCCCCGGCGACACAAACCGGCCATCGTCAAAGCCCGGCAACACTTCGTTTGCCTGCCCGTAAACCCCGAAAGAGTTATAGTTCTTGTCGAAGATGTTATTGACCTTGCCGAATACGGCAAAATTCTTGGTCACCTTATATTCCGCCGTAGCATTGAACAGCCAATAGCCGCTTAACGGTGCAGTGGTATTGGCCTCGTCGCCCCTGAAAAATTTATTGCCGCTATAGGTGCCGTCAACGCCTACCGACACGCGCTTCCATAAATCGACACTCAGATTGGCCTTATAGATATGCTCGGGAATACCGGGAATTCTGTCGCCGTTGACAACGGGAATCGCCTGAGCAGGGTTCAGCGGATTTTGAATATCGAAACCATCCATGTACCTGGCGTTTAGATAGGTATAGTTGGTAGAAAAATGCCAGTCGTCAAACTGGCTGAATAATTGCGGATAGTTAACGGTTGTCGCTGCCTCGATACCGTAGCGGCGGGTCTTGCCCACGTTGCTGAAAAAACCTTGGCTGATAATGCCGCCGGAGGCATCGCGGCGAAAAATAATGTCGTTATGATTGATGGTGTTGAAATAACCGATATTCCATTTCAAATCGCCTTTATCTAACAGCTTATCCACATCCCCTCTGAAACCGCCCTCCCAGGTTTTTGCAACCACCTGTTGCAGAGACGGATCGGACACGAAAGAATTGGGTAATTTACACGGAGCCGTCGGATCTGCACAGCTTAGTTCCATCGGCGTAGGCGCACGCGCCGACTCGCTATAGCTGCCGTACACGTTCAAATTATCATTGATTTGATAGGTCAATCCGGCAGAAGGATTAAGCCGCTCAAAAGTGTGCGAGCCGTCCAGAGTTTTTAATGGATCCTTTATATACCGATCTTCCATATTAACGTGAATATAGTTATATCGTCCGGCTACGGTCGCCGTTAAGTCCTTGGTAATAGAAAAACTGTCGGTCAGGAATACACCCGCCGTTGAGGTATTGGTATGCAAGCGCACCCGGGTTGCATCGACAATCACACCGCTTTGCGTTGTTCCTCGGGTATCGGTCAGCGAACCCAGCTCGGTGTCCGAACCGAAATGCGCCTCGGCGTAATCGTAACTGGTGCCCACGGTCAGATTATTTTCGTGCTTGAACAAGTCTTGGGCGAACGCTGCCTGCAAAGTGCCTCCACGGCTGCGCATTTGGGTTTGACTGGTGTTATTGGTTGCGCCTAAAACCGCATTATCCGCAAGCACCTGATTACTGTTTATATCGGTAACGATTGCCTCGTCCTGATCGCACAGCAATGTCGGATCGGCGGCGCAGGCTGCATAATTGCTGTTATCGCCGTTAAAGGTTTGGATTCTATTTTGCCGAAAATAGGCATTACCGCTCACTTCAACGTCATCAGCCAAATCGTAACTGCCTGCCAGTTCGGAAAAGAACATGCGAGTGACGGTCTGGTCGGGATGGGTAAATACCGCCGCACGATTCTGTTGCAGCAACTGGATAGGCGCTGCGCCGTTACCCCGCATATTGTTGTCATTGCCGCCCAAGGTCAGGTCTAAAGAGCCTTTATCGCCGCGCCAGCTCAAGGTGCCGAATGCCTGATCAGCCTTGGTCGGTGAAAAATCCCGCCAACCGTCTTCCTCAAAGTGATGCAGGTCTAAAAAATAACCCCAGGTACCGTTATTCCAGCCGCTGCTTAACTCTTCGGAATGCCTACCCCAAGAACCGCCATAAGCTTCCAGCGCATGCTTAGGTGCTGAGAATCCGGTTTTGGTCTTAATGGATATGGCCCCGCCTAAGCTATTAAGGCCGTAAACCGGGTTAGAGCCCGGATATAAAGCCATCGACTCAATCGCTCCTTCAGGAATTAAATCCCAGTTAACAGTGTCGCCGAACGGTTCGTTAAACCGGACGCCGTTAACATAGGTCGATAAGCCTTGCGGCAAGCCGAGTAGCGGAGAAGCGACAAAACCGCGGTAAGAAATATCCGGCTGCAACGGATTGTTTTGCGCTTCATTGATATGCACGCTACCCAAGTAGCGGTTGATGTAATCCGCCAGAGTGATGCTTTGGGATTTTTCAAGCTGTTCAGAAGAAACGGTTTGGATATTGGCCGGTATTTTACTCGCGGCAACCCCATTACTCTGCAACGGCGTAACGCCAACAACATCGATGATACCCAGATCCAAAGGCTGGTCTTTAGCTGACACGACACCCGCCGCCAGATTTAGCGAAAATATGGCGCACATAATTTTTTTCATTCTTCACTCCAAATTTAGTGCCGCTATGATAGCCAACCTAACACATCGGCACTAGACAGCAGTGAAGAAAAGGAAATATTCCTAAACGGTGGAAATCCGGCTCTGCGACAAGCTCATGGATATAGGATTTTTGTCTGCAACCTGCATTAATATTAAAAATATCTACTCACCATCGCACATTTTCACCTTGTACCCTAACCGTAGCTTATTGCTTAACTTCAAATAAAATAATCACTTATAAAATGTAAGTAATTGATTATATAATGGTAATTGGTTACTTACATTTATCCGTGGTAGATTGGCATTTAAAAATGGAATATGCCCGATACAAAAAGCAAGTTAACACTATTCACTATCTGATCTTTCGTGAGATATGAGGAGGCCATCCAAATGAAGGATGCAAAAATAATACCGCTTTCAGTACAGCAATACGCAGAGATATCCGAGGACATTCACGATGAAATTGACAGAATTGACCATGACGGAATGATTATTGCCAAATGTACCGATCACCCGGAATACGGAGACATCATCCTTATTTCTTCTCCTCTAGGAGGCTGTTTAATGATCCATTTTTGACCGCACTTATAAGTCACTAAGATAGTAAAACCAGAGCATCCAGAATAGGCGCCGCCGGAACAACTGCCGGAAGCCGACTCACTTTCGCTACAAACAACCCCAAGCTATGGGTATTTGGTTATAATGTTCCGATTACATTCCAAGACAAGCTGATGCGGGTAAATCTTATGACTTTAACAACAAAGACTGTAACTAAATTACAACGCTATTTTGAAGACCAAGTAACCGCATTAAAATCCAGCGAAAGCTATCAAAAATTGCTGGCTATGCCGCCGCTAAAACGTTGGGCAACAGTGGCCGGCTTATTCATGTTGTCGCAGTTGGTGGTGTTCGGCAGCTTGTATTTAATTTTCGGACAAATCGTTGTTATCGGTTTTTTTGCCAGCATCCTGGCCGGGCTGGCTACAGGCGTTGGCGCTTTACCCGCCCTGTTTTTTAAAGACATCTCCCAGAACCTGTTCAACAGCATGCTCGGCGCTGCCGCCGGAGTTATGCTGGCTGCGACCGCATTTTCCCTGCTGGTTCCCGGTATGGCATACGGCAACCTGATCTGGCCGGGCAAAGGCATTTACATCGTTTCCATGGGCATGCTGATCGGCGCCCTGTTCCTGCATTATGCAGACCGCCAGCTACCGCATGTGCATTTTGATTCGATTTCCGACACGCATCTGAGTTCCCTAAAAAAGGTCTGGCTGTTCATCATTGCAATCACCATCCATAACTTTCCCGAAGGCATGTCTGTCGGTGTCAGTTTCGGTTCAGGAGAGATGAAAAACGGCGTGGTACTGGCTATTGCAATAGCCTTGCAAAACATCCCCGAAGGCCTGGCCGTCGCCCTGCCCTTGGTAGGACTGGGCTACAACAAGTGGCGAGCCGTAGGTATTGCTACCCTAACAGGTTTAGTCGAGCCTGTAGGCGGCTTGCTCGGTATTACCATGGTCACTCTCTTTCAGCCCATTCTTCCGATAGCCATGGGCTTTGCCGCAGGTGCCATGCTCTTTGTGATCAGTGAAGAAATTATTCCCGAAACCCATTCTAACGGCCGTTCGCGCTACGCTACATTTGCATTGATGATCGGCTTCATCATTATGATGACCTTGGACAATATGCTGGGTTAATCTTACCTATCACTGATACATACAGGAAAAAAATCGTTCTCAGGAAACACAATGGATCATATTCAAAGCTATTTACAACATTTTATAACCTCATTGAGCACAGCAGGCATTTTTGAAAGTTTCCATGGTTCTTTTCAACAATTTTTATTGTTGCTGAACGGCGGTAACCTTGCCGAAATATCAGCCACGGCAATAACCAGTTTTGTTCTGATAGCTGCCGCTGAAATCGGCGATAAAAGCCAACTGGTATGCATGACGCTGGCGTCCCGGCACAGAGCCATGCCGGTTTTATTAGGAGCGATTGCGGCTTTTGCCTTTTTAAACACACTGGCCGTTGTTTTCGGCGTCGCCATTGCCAGCTGGCTGCCGGAGTATATCGTCGCGACAATTGTCGCAGTCCTGTTTGCCGCATTCGGCATCCATTCCTTACGTGTAGAAATGGAAGATGAAGGCAATGAAATTAAGGAAAAAAGCGGTCACGGCATTTTCTTCACCACTTTCTTATTGATCACAATGGCTGAATTCGGCGACAAAACCCAGCTTGCTGTTGTCGGCTTAAGCAGCACTGCTGCGCCCATTGCCGTATGGTTCGGTTCTACAGCAGCGTTAGCCTCAACATCCGCGCTGGGAATTGTGGCCGGTCGCACTATTTTGCAAAAAGTTCCTTTAGTGTTATTGCACAAGATCAGCGGAACTATTTTCCTGATGCTGTCTGTGTTTGCAGGCTATCGGGCTTATGTCAGTTATCTGGGCTGAACTGCGTATAGTAACAACAACGGGATTCAAGCATTGAAGCCTCATCCAGCATTCGTTTTTTATTTAGGTGAGTCTGCATGCCCACTGCGAACGTCTTTGTCATCTTCCAACTTGGCAATATGATCATCAGCGGAATTAAATCACCCCCGCTAAGCCCTCAACCAGCAAATCGGCATATCGATCCTGATCATAGTGATGATTGCTGCTATCACTATTGAGCAAATCAGTCTTGACTATGCAGCCCTCGCCGAGAGATACGCTATCCAGCATGACGTAGCGGATGTCGTTTCGCATACAAAATCCCTGCATGATCCGGTTGAATTCCAGGGTTAACGCCGTTCTTTCCACTTGCGACGCAGTGACTTCCCTTCTGGCGTTGGCAATATCGCCCCAGTCGTTGCCGTCCTGAATAGTGGGCAGAGGGGTACTGACACATACAACCTCGAAGCGCATGCTTAACTCGGCCAAAAACTTGGAATAACTCGCGATGGCTTTGTCCATCATCGCAGGAATAGACTCCTGATATTTTTGCGCCCGGTACCAAATAACAAAGCCGGTATCGACTTCGCCCAGCATTACAATGACTTGTTTTGCTGCGGTATCCATGACCGCTTTCCTGAAGATGGGGTAGGCTTGGGTTGTTGAGTTAGGGTTCTCCAACCCTGATGCTGTCGCTCCAATTACGGTGAGTACATTGAAAAATAAATCCGGAAATTTTTCTTTAAATAACGGGTGATTGAAAACTGGGCTATGTGAATCACCTAGAACTAATATTTCCCGCATCAGCGCCTCATTTGCTAAAGCAGAGTTTTTCTCACACATAATTCGCGGTCATAATGCGCATTAACGTCCCGTCAACAAACAGCTTTTTGAGTTCTACCACCATCGCCGGATCGAACATGATACCGGCATGGGATTCGATATGCGCTATGGCGGTTTCCATTGTCCATGGTTTTTTATAGGGACGTTGCGTCGTCAGCGCATCAAAGACATCCGCAATTTTTACAATACGCGCCGATAGCGGAATATCGTCGCCCTTTAAGCGCTGAGGGTAACCGCTGCCGTCATAATTTTCATGATGGCCCGCAGAAATTTCCCGCGCGGTTTCATAAAACGGATTGTTGCCTAAAATGCGCACCCCATTTAGCGGATGCTCTCTCATAATCGCCCATTCCTCTTCGGTCAATTTATCCGGTTTTTTTAAAATAGCATCGGGAGTTGAGAGCTTGCCAATATCGTGCAACATGCTCATTAAGCCCATGTGTGCGGCTTCTTCGCTACCAATGCCCATAGCGATGGCTAAGGCTTCTGTGTAATGCTGTACGCGGTATAAATGACTGGCTGTATCTTGATCTTTTCCTTCAGCCGCCAAACACAACATCACGACCGCATCTTTGTAGGCGGTTTCCAATTGCTCGCGTGCTATATCCAAATCCCGTTTTAAAACCAATGATTCCAACGCCCGCACAACGGTTAAATTAAGCTCAGCCGGATCCCACGGTTTTGTGACATATTTGTAAATATGTGCGTCATTGACGCAGGTCATCAGCGATTCAACATCGGCATAACCCGTCAGTAAAATACGAATGGCTTCGGGTTGGACTTGCAATGCATGGCTTAATACTTGATCGCCGCTAATGTTGGGCATGCGTTGATCGCAAATAATCAAATCAACCGGGTGTTCATTCAAAAACGCAATTCCCGCCTCTCCGCCTTCGGCCGATAATGTTTTATAGCTTTTACGAAAGCTGCGCGTTAACGTCGCCAGCACATCGGGATCATCATCAACCAATAACAGCGTATGCATCTTTAAACGTCCTTAATTAAACGAAGTGGAATAGCAATAATAAAGCGCGTCCCGCGGTTCAGTTCGGATTCAACCGTGAGCGTGCCTTGATGTTTTTCAATAATGCCGTAAGAAATCGATAAGCCAAGCCCCGTGCCCTCGCCCACATCTTTAGTGGTAAAGAACGGGTCAAAGATTTTTTTCCTGACCTCGTCAGGCATCCCGATACCGGTGTCGGCGATGCTAACAACCGCTCGATCATCCACTTTAGCAGTAGTGATGATAATGCTGCCTTTATCGGGAATGGCTTGAATCGCATTAGCAAGAATATTCATAAACACTTGATTGAGTTCTCCCGCATAGCATTCGACCGGTTCATTGAGTGCATAATCTTTTTCGATGGCAATACGATCTTTGTAATTGTGATGGAGCATTTGCAATGTAGAATCCAAACCCTCTTCAAGCCGTACCGTTTTAACTTCGCCTTGATCAAGCCGCGAAAAATTACGTAACGACAACACGATATTTCTAATGCGATCTGCCGCCTGCTTTTGACTGTTCAGCAATTTAGCCAAATCTTCGGTGACAAAAGTGTAGTCAATTTGCGCCATGTGGGCGGTTAATTTTTGCGCGTCTGTCTCGTCCATGCAGCTTTGAGCAAATTCGACCGTGCCCTTGATATCGTCAATGTATTCTTCCAATGGCGGCATATTGGCATAAATGGCGCCGATCGGATTGTTGATTTCATGGGCAATACCGGCAACCAATTGTCCTAACGAAGCCATTTTCTCGGATTGCACCAATTGCGTTTGCGCGGATTGCAGCTTTTGCAGCGTATCCTGCAATTGCTGGGTGCGGTCGATAACTTGATGCTCCAGGCTAAGATTCAAGTCTTCCAATTCTTTTTCGACCACGACGAATTTATTGAATAACTCGCCTAACCGTGTCGTCATCCGGTTAAACGCATTGCCTAAATCGGCAACTTCATCACGCCCTGAAACCGGTACCTTGATCGATAAGTCGTTGGAATCTTCAATGGTGCGAATGGTGGCGGTCAATTTTTTAATCGGTGTGACCAAAAGGCGGCTGAGCAAGCTGACCAACACAATCATCGGTACGCCGACCAAAGCGGCGGCCAGCAACAAATTCCTGGTTAATTCAAGTAGCGGCTGATGAGCGAGTTTTTCAGGCATAAACGCGGCGATTTGGAAACTGAAATCGCCGACTGATACGGATTTTGAAATCGAACCTAAATAGCTGATACCGTCAAAAAGCCATGAAGGCCGTTCCGAAAAATTATCATTGATCTCGATGGTTTTTACGCCGTTAGCCGTAAAAAGGTCCGCGCGTCCCTGGTTTCCTTCATGTTCTTTATGCAGCGCAAAACTGCTGTCTTTAGGCGCAAGCAGCCGGCTAATATCCTCCCAGGAATGGGTCATGACCAAATAACCCTGCATTTTTAACTGCGGCGGCTTTATCGCTGTCACATGCGCAATGACGCTACCATTAATAAAAGGCACCTCATGTTTGAATACCAGCGCGTAATCCTGTTGCGTTTGCCAAGCTTGGGGTAATTGGGTTTTTAACACATCCTGCTGCGTGGAAGCGATCAGCACACCTGCCGCATTGAACACGTATAAATCGCCTTGTAACTGATAATATTGTTTAAGATTGATCAGCTCGGTGGTAATGCGTTTATCCAAATCATCCACCACCACATCCAGCATCACCGACGAGGCTCGCCAGGACAGCAAATTGGTACGTTCGAACAGCAGCACATTACTGATTTCAGCGGCTTTATGATCGGCAATATCGGTAAGATTGCGTTCAATCTGTTGATTGATTTTTTCGCCGAATTGATAGAACACCACCGCACTTAACGTCGTAGTTACTAATAACACGATAAAACTGAAAAACAGCGTTAAACGAACTGAAAGCGAAAAGCGCGACATAAACGTACCCGGTTACTTATTCGAAAATTGTTGCAGGATTTTGATTTGCGGGCTTTGCGGCTTGGTTTCCACATAACCGATCGCGCCTTTAATCCGTTCGACAAACAAAATAACGGCTTGTTCGGAATTTTGAGTTACCGGCGGAGTTTCGCCTTTGAACAGCATTTTGTCCCAATAACTGCCCAATTTATCCGGTGTACTATCAAAAATTTCAGCGGTAAAACGATTGCGGGCGTCGGCTTGAGCAGGTAGGTTAATCGGCATAATGTCATCGCCGTTTTCCCAATGTTTTTTCTTAAGCAAATAAATTGCCGCAATATCATCTTTATCCAGTTGGGCGACAGGCAAATCTTTATTGGCGATGATATATAAATCGGCCCATGCGGTTGAACACGGCATTAATGCGGCGGCGAGTGCTAAAACAATTAATTGTTTCATCAGAACAACACCGCAATCGAACTATAAAGTCCGGT
Organism: Methylobacter sp.; assembly: GCA_036561025.1. Taxonomy (GTDB): domain Bacteria; phylum Pseudomonadota; class Gammaproteobacteria; order Methylococcales; family Methylomonadaceae; genus Methylobacter_A. The sequence continues at coordinate 26,423 of DATBQB010000030.1, forward strand.
TTGATTTTGAAAAATACTCCCTTGAGTTTGTTGCCATTCGAGCTTGAACGACAAGCGCGGCACAGGACGATAGACAATGCCGCCTAACGCGGTATCGGTCGCGGCCAGCTTATTAGCAAATTCAAAATGTTCGTAACGTCCAATCAGGTTGAAATGGTCGACCAACGGCACCGCCATTTGCACATAACCGCCCCAGTCATGATTACGATAATGGAGCTGATCGGTATCGACTTGCGTAAACAGTAGCTCGCTTTCCAGCTCAAACCACTTATGTTGCCAATTACCGTCCACGCTAATTGAATTGCGCATTTCATTAGCCTGGGCGACATCGGCATGTTGAAAAGAAATACCCAAATAATAATCCAAATCTTCGTGCGCAATCCAGCGAGCGCCGGCGACGGTTTGATAATGCCGTTCTTGAGCGCTTAATATTTTAGGATTAAATTCTTCCACCGGTTGCCAATAAACTTCCAATGCGTGACCGCTTAACGCATCGAAATCATGGCGGAAGTTAACGCCTGTAATGTAGTTGGCTCGGGAATAGGTTGAGGTGACAGGACGGTTCGTTGTCCACACTAACGGCGCGGCATGTATGATATTCCAGTGATTGATCGGCGCTAGAAATTTACCTGCGCGTAAAGTGTCGTTTTCAGTGACTTGAATATCGTTATATAGCCGCTCAACGACCAACTGCGCGCTATTAAATTGTGCACCATCGCCTTCTTTCCAAAGCGGAATATTGTAGGCTTCGGCCTCTAAAAATGGATTAAGCCAGCGATTAAATTTGCCTGAAACAAATAAACTTAAATCATCCAAGTCAACAGCAGTGGGAGCGCGGTTAGGCGAACTGGTCGTCAAGTTCGCATAACCGGAAACCGTGACGGCATCCAACCAGGATGAGGTTTTTTCGGCATACGATGGCGGCGTGAAGCAGATCATCGTCAAGCTGAATGCACAGGCCAGCGCGTGACGATTAGGATGTAGAAAAAATGACATAACTTAAAATTTAGTAAATAAGCAGCAGGGCGACATTATACTCATCGATTGCTCAAAATTAACCATAGTTTGTAGGGTAAAGTATTGCAATGATTGATAGGATTTAAAATCCGACATGCTGAAAGTGGTAAAAACTTGGACGCTGTTTTACAGTTACACAACTAAGTAAATGTTTAACGGGATTTTTCGGCGGCTTCGTCTTCCTCCCTATTCGTAAATTTAAAATATATTCAGAAAGAAGGAAAACTAATGAGAGTTTTATTACTGTTTGCTTTATTCATGGTATTCATACAAACCAAAGCTGCCACCACTTTGCCTGTTAAAGAAATTGCCAATGGCGTGTATGTGCATTTTGGCAAACATCAATTCCCTGACAGCAAAAACCACGGCGAAATCGCCAATCTCGGTTTTATTGTCGGACAAAAATGCGTGGCCGTCATTGATAGCGGCGGCAACCCGGAGCAAGGTTCAGCGTTAAAACAAGCCGTTACCGAAACCACACAGACGCCGATTTGTTATGTGATCAACACCCATGTTCACCCCGATCATATCAACGGCAACAGTGCTTTTAAAGCGGCTGGGGTTAAATTTGTCGGCCATCATAAATTAGCCCGAGCCATGTCCGCGCGCGGCTCATACTATCTGGATAAAGCTGCGGACCAATTAGATGTCAAAATGAGTGCTGCCGATTTAATTCCCCCCGATTTAGAAGTTAAAGACAGTTTGAAGCTGGATTTAGGCGGACGAACTTTAACCTTAAAAGCCCATCCTACCGCGCATACCGATAACGATTTGAGCGTGTATGACGAAAAAACCAATACAATATGGTTGTCGGATTTATTGTTTACCGAGCACGTGCCAACGCTGGACGGCAGCTTAAAAGGCTGGCTTGCGGAAATCGACAAACTGGAAAAACAGTCTTTTCATTATGTGATTCCGGGACATGGCGAATTAGTCACGGATTGGCCGCAGAGTATGCAACCGCAAAAACATTATTTAACCTTGCTGCAAACTGAAATTCGCGCTGCAATTAAAAAAGGCCGGCATTTGGAAGACGCAGTGCAAACCGTTGGTTATTCCGAGAAGAACAATTGGGCTTTATTCGATGACTATCACCGCAAAAACGTCACCACTGCTTTTGCCGAATTAGAATGGGAAGATTAACCGGTTGCCGTAGGGCGCGCCGTGCGCGCCAAAGTGAGGGCACGGTTTTTCAAGCATCGGGAAAAGGCGCGCACGGCACGCCCTACAGTAGACCTTCATCAGGACGACTGCACGGATGCAGGAGCTATTGCCGAGAGCGGGTAGATTCTCAGCGATTTTCGGGTTTTCCGATTCGGCGAATAATTACAAAATAACATGCATTAATTGCACAAAGCTAAAACAAAATAGGAAAAAGCAATGAAATACTCAAAACTATTACCGGCAATCTTCATCACTACATTATTACCGATTGCCGCTATCGCCGCTGAAGATGAAAAGATTTGGAATAATGTTTTAAAACCTGAATATTTTGCCCAGCAAGCAATTGAAGAGTCCAATAATATTATTGAACTGGAAGCGCCTGTACGTGCCGAAGACCCTGCCTTAGTGCCGCTCAAAGTCACCAGCAAAATCAAGCAGACTAAAGAACACTACATCAAAAGAATCCTGATGCTAGTCGACAACAACCCTTATCCCTTTGTCGGCGACTTCGAGTTTACCCCGGAAAGCGGCAAGGCCGACATTGCGATGCGGATACGCGTCAATAGCAACAGCAACATCCGCGCGATTGCACAAACGAATGACGGCAAATTAACCATGACCAAAAAATTCGTCAAAGCCAGCGGCGGCTGTTCCGCTCCGGTCGGCGCCAATTTAGACGAAGCAATGAGCCGCTTAGGCAAAATGAAATTCAGGTTGGAGGGCGATATTAAAGTCGGCGAGCCAACCTCGGTGCAGCTGATGATCAGCCATCCTAATATCACCGGCATGCAAATGGATCAAGTGACTCGCTTTATTAAAAAAGCGCATTTTGTTAAAGACGTTAAAGTATCGTTTAACGGCAAACCGGTTTTAACCGCGAAAACCGATATTGCCATTAGCACTGATCCTAATTTCAGGTTCTATTTCGTGCCGGACAAAGCGGGCGAGTTAAAAGCCGAAGCGACCGATACCTCTTGCGAAACGCCAACCAAGAGGGATGTTTGCAGCAAGGGCAATACTTTTACCGAGACGTTTAAGATTCAGCCGTAGTCGTTGGGCAACAGCTTTTCGTTGCCCGACATTTTTTATTCGAAGATGAAACGACGGTGTTCTACCTCGGAATCCGTCACCCTATTGAAGCTTGGAATTGTCGGGCATAAACAGTATGCCTGACCTACGGGACTAGGACAGTAATGAAATATGTAATCTTTTATTCTTGGCAGTCAGATCTACCGAACAATACAAACCGCGGATTTATTGAATCCGTTATCAAAGATACAATTAGAGAAATAAAGAAGAACGACGACTTTGATCTTGAGCCTAGCCTCGATAAAGACACACTCGGTGTTCCTGGCGCACCAAACATATCACAAGCACTGCTAGATAAAATTAAGAGCTGTGATGCGTTTGTTGCAGATATATCCATAGTAATAACTGGTGCCAAACGATCATCACCAAATCCAAACGTTTTATTGGAACTAGGTTATGCCATAGCGTTATTAGGATGGCCTAAAATCATACTGTTTTACAATACAGCTCATGGTAAAGATGAAGATATACCATTCGATATTAAGCAGCATAGAAGAATTCCTTATAACTTGGCAGAGGAAGATCAAAAGCCCATTATTAAAAAACAATTAATATCGCAATTTAGGGGGCGGCTTATTGAATTATTACATCATGGAAAAGAAAGCTATAACCATAAATATCCATCTATTTCGGCATGTTGGAATTTTTGGGACTCATATTCAAGTGCAAATATAGAAAAAGACGATGGTTATATTTCTCCAATTATTGACATAGCAAGCATCCCTGATACATCAAATATAATTGAAGAATTACAAAAAGAAATTATTGAAGTAGAAATCTCTGATGGCAACATAGATCCAAGTTGGAGTAAAAAGGTTGAAGATTTTAAAAATAAATCAAACAAACTTATCGAGTTTCTTTCAAAAAAAGATAATTTCATAGAATATTTATTTGATCAAAATATAGGCAAAGCAACCATAGCAACTTTATGTGTTAAAAATGACGGAAACGTATTTGCATCAGATATTAGAGTTGAAATAAAGTTGCCTGATTGGCTAATAATTTTTGATACTATCCCCAAAACAGAAAATATACCATCGAGACCATTAAAACCAGAGCCTACTGCTCCTCGAATGAAAACACTCTCTATTTCACTTCCTCATTTTAGCCCTTTTCAGATTTCACAAATTCATCATCCTATATTTACCCCACCTAAATTATCTGAATGTTATATTAAAAATGGAAAGGGGATTTGCTTTCGGGCAGACCAACTTCTTCACAAACATGAAATATTGAATCGTGGTGACAAACTGTATATCTTGGCAAAATCAGATGCACCAATAGGTGAAAATGTGTTGCATGGTAGAATTTTTTGCTCTGAATACGACGATTGGAAAGATATGACGATAACGATCAACGTGATCTAAATGTTATTGAAGAGCTCGAGGGTGTAAGAATTTTTGTGTAACTGGTCATTTGGCGGAAAATTACCGCCACATTTAGTAAAGAGTTTCGTAGGTCGGGTTACGTTATCGCTAACGCGACCTACGGACTTTTTGGTGTTCACCACAAATTTGTACGCTATGCGTACCTTGACTTTATTCCTGATCTTACAACTTCACAGCAAGTTTTTTGTCCAGCGTTAATAGTTTAATGCCATGCGCGGTGGCCGTGGCGACGATTATGGCATCGGGTAATTTGACGCGGTGTTGATGCCTAAATTGTATCGTTAAATCTTCAATCAACGGGCTAATCGCCAAATGCGTCATCCGATCCAATAGACGATTGATGGTCTGCTCTTCATCCACGGTCAAATCAGGGTAACTCAACAATTCCATTCGGGTGATGGCGCTAAACCCGCAAACAGGCAGACTGATGCCGCTTAAAATAGAGATAGCTTCGCATTGCCTTTAAGTAAGCCGATGATGGTATTGGTATCAAGCAGATAGCTAAGACCATTCATCACGCATCGCCTGTTGAATCTTTAATGGGTTGCCGCTGAATGAGGGAGAGTTTTTTAGTATTCCGGCAAAGTCGGTCAGTAATTCAGGCTGCTCGGCATGATGGGCTTGTTGTGCGCTACGATAGACTAGCGCCAGATTTTTTAATAATTGCGCAGGGCTAATATGCTCATGCTCTGCCAATTCATTAAGCAGGACAGCCGTTTCATCGTCTAATTCTATGATTGCCATGGCTTAATATCCTCTTTTAAAATTTATAGATTATGCTTCATCACTGGGAAAAGTAAAACTTTCTTCAAATTCGCGCAAGTCTTTTGGCTGTTTCCACTGCTACACCTAGCGTGAGGTGACAGTGCTAAATGAGCTTGACTGGCTTCGACAGCGCCAGATCATAGCTCGTACTGCGGCCACCGCCTTCTGCTTTTACCAATGCGCCTAGCTCGATCAGGCTGAGAATGTCGCGGTAAGTAATGTCCTGAGAGCACTTTGTGTGACATTATCTCCACAAAGGCAAGTCTATTCTCCGCATTTAATGCGGTGTGATAGATGTCCAATCTCCGCAACGGCTTCAGAACCATAGAATGCGCTTCACTTTGTCCAGCACATTCTACGTCCCAATTTTGGGTTTAAAAGATCGTTTCGGTTTATCCACAAAAATTGTGGATAACCTTGTGATTGACCTATGGCTTGTAGATATAACTACCTACCCGACTTGGCGTTTTTGTTAAAACGGCTAAAAATTAGCCACTTCGTTATCTGTTATCCGTTCCTGCAAGCGTTTGCAGCTTCATACTACGTGTCTTTTCATATTGACTGCGCTACCGGGTGCGATCAATATCATAAAAAGTTTCATTTCCCGTTGGTTATCAGGAAAAAAATCTATGAAGTCGGCTATTGGAAGATGGATAACGCTTGTTTTCATCAGCTCTTTTATTTTGGGTTGCTCCAGCATACGCGCCAGAAGAGAAACTCCTGATAAGGAGTGGACAGTCTATCCCGGTATTCGGCAAGACATAAAAGATACGGGCGGAGTATTCAGCGACAAGAACCCGGACCCGGGTTGGGTCAATGGGATGGTGACAACGATGCTTATTTTGGACTTGCCTTTCTCGGCCGTGTTCGACACGGTTGTGATGCCTTATGATCTCTATCTGATTTATGTGCCGAAGTATTCCGAACAGAACGTTGAAGAAGGGCGGCGCAAAACGGCTCGACCTGTTACCGAATAATTGTGTCCATTCTGACGTTTTCTGCGCAGGATTAGACCTTCCAGGTTTTAAAAACCTGGAAGGTCTGGCCGTCCTTGCTAATTTGCTTTTTTCTTCATGCCGGCGTTCGAATGGCAATCGATACGAGAATTGCCCAAGCGAAACTTGATGGACCGGTTTAACCACCGCAAGTTTTCTCAAGCTGTTCGGAAAGACTTTTATTCATCTCCCTGCCTAGCTGCTAAAATGTACCCATTTTTTAACTGCCCAAGAATTGAACAATGGATGTCATCCAACGTATTGCCGAAGAATTAGCTGTAAATCCCAAACAAGTCAACGCTGCTGTTTTATTGCTCGACGAAGGCGCGACCGTTCCGTTTATTTCCCGTTACCGAAAGGAAGTGACCGGCGGCTTGGACGATACGCAATTAAGATTGCTGGAAGAGCGTTTGGGTTATTTGCGCGAGCTTAACGCGCGACGTAAAACCATTCTGGACAGCATCGCCTCCCAAGGCAAGCTGACGCCGGAACTGGAAAGAGCCATTATCGATGCCGACACCAAAACGCTGCTCGAAGATTTGTATTTACCTTATAAACCCAAGCGCCGCACTAAAGCGCAGATTGCCCGCGAAGCAGGGCTTGAGCCGCTGGCCGATGCGTTGTTGGATGACCGCAGCCTGATTCCCGAGCAGGCCGCCGCCGCTTATATCGATGCGGAAAAAGGCGTGCCGGATGTTGCCGTGGCTTTGGATGGCGCACGACAGATCATCATGGAACGCATTTCGGAAGATGCCGAATTATTGGCCGAACTGCGCGAACGCATCTGGCAAAAAGGCATAGTCCACGCCACGGTTGTGGCCGGCAAGGAACAGGCGGCTGAAAAATTCAAAGATTATTTCGATTACGAAGAAGCCATCAACAAAATCCCGTCGCACCGGGCCTTGGCCTTGTTCCGCGGACGCAATGAGGACTTATTGAACCTAACACTTAAACCCGGCGCTGAAGACAAAGAAGAACATGATCTTTGCGCCCAGTTTGTTTCCCGCCATCTTAAGATTACCGATACCTCAAAACCGGCCGACGCCTGGCTGGCCGAAACCGCGCGTTTCGCTTGGAAAATCAAACTGTACACGCGCATCGACCTGGACTTGAAACTGAGATTGCGCGAAGCTGCCGAATTGGAAGCGATCCGGGTTTTCTCCGGCAATTTAAAAGACTTGCTGCTGGCTGCACCGGCCGGACCTAAAGCGACGATGGGCCTGGACCCCGGCATCCGCACCGGCGTCAAGGTTGCCGTGGTCGATCCGACCGGCAAGTTGCTGGCGACCGATACGATTTATCCGCACCCGCCGCGCAAGGACTGGGACGGCTCGATAAACACACTGGCAAAACTGATCCAAAAGCACAAGGTCGATTTGGTTAGCATAGGCAACGGCACGGGTTCCCGGGAAACCGACCAGCTGGTGGCCGATGTGATGAAACAACACAGCGAGCTTAAATTCACCAAGATTATGGTGTCGGAAGCGGGCGCTTCGGTTTACTCGGCGTCTGAGTTGGCGGCCAAGGAATTTCCCGAGCTGGATGTGTCTTTGCGCGGGGCGGTTTCGATTGCCAGACGCTTGCAGGACCCGTTGGCTGAGCTGGTTAAAATCGATCCTAAATCGATCGGCGTGGGCCAGTACCAGCACGATGTGAATCAGGTTCAGTTAGCCAAAGGGCTCGATACCGTGGTCGAGGATTGCGTAAATGCGGTCGGCGTCGATGTGAATACCGCATCGGTAGCCCTGCTTAAACAAGTGTCCGGCCTGTCCGCCAGTATCAGTGAAAATATCGTCGCGTTCCGCAACGAAAACGGTCCGTTTGCCAATCGCAAGCAACTGAAAAAAGTGCCTCGATTGGGCGATAAGGCCTATGAACAGGCGGCCGGCTTCCTGCGCATTATGAATGGCGATAACCCGCTGGATGCGTCTTCGGTTCATCCCGAAGCTTACCCGGTGGTTGAGGCTATCATCGGCAGCACCGGAAAATCGATCCGCGACTTGATCGGCCAGAGCCAGTTTTTACGCGGCCTGAATCCGGCCAATTTCACTAATGAACATTTCGGTTTGCCGACCGTGACCGACATTTTGCAGGAACTGGAAAAGCCGGGCCGCGATCCGAGGCCGGAATTCAAAAGCGTCGAGTTCAAGGCGGGCATCGAAAAAATCACCGATCTTGAAGTCGGCATGAGGCTGGACGGCGTGGTGACCAATGTCGCCAATTTCGGCGCGTTTGTCGATATTGGCGTACACCAGGATGGCTTGGTGCATATCTCTCATTTATCGGATACTTTTGTCAAAGACCCCAGGGATGCGGTTAAAACCGGCGAGATGGTCAAAGTGACCGTGTTGGAGGTCGATGTCGAGCGCAAACGTATTTCGCTGTCGATGAAAACAAATCCTGAAGCGAGCGAATCCAGACCTGAACGGAATAATCAAAAACCAGCAGCGCACAAGCCCAAACAGCAGGCTCCCGTGCAAGGTTCAATGGCTAGCGCCTTTGCCAAGGCGCTGATCAATAAATAATTTTAGCTCTGCTATACTGATTCCAATATTTGAACTAACCAACAGGATTTGCTATGCGTAAACTCAGTCGTTTTTTCGTTTTTCTTTTATTCACCAGCCTGTTTGCAGTATATGCCTCCATAGCTCAGGCCGAAATGCAGCAACAGGGGTACGGCAATACGACTATTGCACCCATCATTCGAACGAATGAAACGCGGCATCAGAGTTATGGCAGCAAGGTTGGCTACAAAGCGCTGAATGCTTTTGCCAACCTGACCACCAGCGTGCTGGAAATCCCCAAAAACATCATTAACGCGACCAATAAAAGCAACGTTTTTTATGGCGCTGTCGGGGGAGCATTTAAAGGCGTGATTGTTATGGCGGGACGCATAGGGGTGGGAATTGCTGATTTGCTTTCTTTCCCCATTCCTACCCAACCTATTGCTTACCCTTTGTATGTTTGGGATGATTTTGATGTGGATACCACTTTCGGGCCGGTATATCGTTTAGATCAATCCGAAGAAGAACTCCCCGTTGTTCAAGCGCCTAGCCCGGCGCCGATTGTTGCCGCACCGGTAGCGCCCAGACCAGCGCCGATTGATAATTCAAAGCAGTACAATCAGGAAACCAACCAAAAATTGGATGCCATGTTTAAAAAGGAAATGAAAAAATAGTGCGTCTCTGATTAAAGTAAAAAAGCCCGGAGAGGACAACCTACCGGGCTTTTTTATGTGTCGCTATTTTTTTTCCGAATCAGGCACTGACTGGGGAGCGAATTCCGGATGCGCTACACTAAGCTTGCTGCCGATTTCGCCCATGTAAAAAACCAGAATTTTGACAGGCTCATCCCCTATGTTGCGGCCATTGTGGAGTACGCCTACCGACTCGGATATAGCATCGCCCGGATGAAGAATTTTAACTTTGCCTGCCGCAAGTCTTAACTCCAGCTCGCCTTCCATAATATAGCCGAACACTGGCACCGGATGTTCGTGCCAGCCAGTCTCGGCCTCCGGCTCAATTTCAACGATCAGGGCGGTGACTTCGCCCGGCCCTTTGGGATAGACGATGGGTTTTCCATCCCAACTGGTGGTCGTTTTGAGCAGCGTGGTTACTTTCGGAGCGGTACTTTCATCCGAAGCGGATGCCGCAAGCGGGCAGCATAGCGCCATGAGGAATATAAATTGGTTTTTGAAATTCATCTGTAATTCATCATCAAAATCCGATCAGGCGATTTAGCCTGGAGGCCAAGTCATTTGGCGACCGCCCAAAAGATGTAAATGCAGATGATAAACGTCCTGTCCGCCTTTCCTGTTGCAGTTAAATACTGTTCTATAGCCGGCTTCGGCCAAGTCTTCCTGTTTAGCCAGCTTTGCCGCCGTTTGCAATATATGGCCTGCCAAATGGGCATCATCCAGATCATTTAACGTTGCAATATGGCGCTTGGGGATAATCAGGATATGCACCGGAGCCTGGGGATTAATGTCCCTGAAAGCGAGGACATTTTCATCCTCAAAAACCACATCAGGTTTGATGACACCGTCAACCATTTTGCAAAATAAACAGTCAGTCATAGTTTCTCCTTTTTTGTATGGGCGACCGGAATGGCCGGAACTGCTGGCTTAAGAATATACGCGCCTTCTCTCTCAAGGAAAAGGCTGAGATTAATTCCGATCTAATAGCTCTATTCAATTTGTTGTATTCAAACTATGTTTACAGCCCTTTAGCCTGCGCCATGATTTTTTTAAAATCACTGTAATTAAAAATCAAACAGAGTAAACTTTTGAGCCATAGCAAAATCGATATAGGCTCGGGACTTAGAAATTTAATAATCTCTTCTGTTTCAGGCAAGCCCGCAATCTTGACGCAGTTCTTTGGATTTCTTGCGTATGCCGTTGCTTCGGCAAATCCTCTGCCGATTTCATTGCCGCTAGCGTCTGTGGCAATTGCGCCGCCTTCCGAATATTGAAGGCCTGTCGCAAAAAATCCTGTTTGCCCATCAGGAACAATCGGTGTCAAAGTGAATTTTTGTATCGCTTCAGGAACAGGCGATCCAAATACCATTTCGTATTTATTCGGATACCAAGTGTCTGTTACCCAATAAACCGCTTTGTTCGGTGATATTCTGCTTTTTACCCATTCAGTAACTGTCATTGTTCCTGTAATATTTACCGCGCTGCCTTTTTCGTCGATATATTTGCCGCTGACTGTAACTTTCATGTTGCCCGGTGGAATGGGGCCCGTCTGACCGTAAAAGCTTTTGAACTCATTGCTGTGTATTGATGCAAAGGTCAGTTCAACATTGGATTGAAACTGTACCATGAACCAGTCCCATCCTCCGGGCGCCGGTGCCGACAGGTTATGAACGGCCCGCATCACTTCATGCTGAGGGCTACCGGAAGGCATGAATCCGGTACCCCATTGATGGTCATACCATGCCTTGCCTTTTTGCAGTTTAATTTGCTCTCCGTTAATGGTTATGCTGCTTTCATGCATTTGGCTCAGTTGCAGATTCGACGCGGAATAATACAGCGTACCGATGCCGTCGACACTTGGCGAACAGCCATCATCGCCCTCCATGAAATAGCCTTTCGTGTTATCCAAAAATATATTAATTTCTATTTCGGCCTCGGGAGATATTCCTTCGTCTATACCCCATGCCTGTAGCCGGACGGGAAAGGTTTCGGTTTCACTCAGCGAGGTTATGCTGTTTTTTCCCATGCTGAAGCAAAACGGGTTGCTGGTGAAATTAATCAGTCCCGTAGTTCCTGCGACAATGGTTGGAATAGCTCTGTAATGCACGCCGGCAGAAGCATCGCTTATTGCCAGATGAAGCTCAACAACCTGATTTTCAATATCGCTAAGGCCTAGCCTGGTCGCTGTGTCTGGCGGCAGCATTGAATATTGCCATAACATCATCTCAACGCTGTAATGCTTGTTGTTTTCCCCTATGTAATTGCCAACAAAGAAATGCCAGCCAACCTGGTTCTTCCATTGAGGCGTATCAAACGCTGGAAGCTTTATGTTGGGCTCATAAGGAATCGGCAAATAACCGGTCGCGCTGTCCAGTCCTTGCATAATAGACCGCGCATAAACCTGATGGGCCGACAGGCTGTCTGAGTGGCGGATTAACGTTTCGTAGCGTTTCTGATAAGAAGGCAGAAAAGATAGCGGGTTATTCAACAGGTCCTGATAACGCTGCTTGATACGGCTGCCAATGCTTTTATTACTGTTTTTTTCGCTATTGATCTGTTCAAGAATTGGTTTGGGAATGGCTTTTTCGTCGTATGCTTTTTGCCATAAAGCATAGGCAATATTTTGTTTCGTCTCATCATCCGGCCCGTTTTGAATTACAGTATCTTGGTTATTGCTCATGTTTGATTCTCCAATCGCTTCGTTAAAAGCTTAAGGTGTTTATTTTTGATTTTTCAGTGCTTGATGTTATGCACTCGACGTACATGCTTGATCGCGGATTATCCGGACTTAAATATGCCAAGCTGCTGCATCGCTCTGTTGACTGTTGTTAACCGTATTATTCCCTATTGTAAAAAGCCTCCCTTTCGCCCGGATGTATCTGCGAACGAAAGGGAAAGGACTTAACTTTACTGACGGATTCTGGAGAAAATATGACTCATGTCGCCTTGATTAAATGCGCCACTTGACTTGCTTGGGGGGAATGCAATTGTTTGTGGCTGATGGCACCCAAAGCAGTCGGTTCCTGTAATCGGGCCACTGCTGGTGCTTAGATAGACGCCGTTCTGCATCCAGGTTTCCATGGTTGTGTTTGCCATGGTGGTAGAGCCGGTCCGTCTATATTTTGGCGCGCTACCGGACTCGCCTGTGTGCTTGAAATTCGGGCAAGGGCCTGATTCGTTCGCCCCGTCTAATGTAAAGCAACCTTGCGGAAATCCGCCGCCTTCGGTATTGCCGTTTGCTGCCCATTCCATGCCGACGAGTTTGTAGTATTTCCATTTAGAGGCAATTGGACTCGGTGAATTCGATACAATGCTATTGTTCAGGCAGGCAATATCCTGGCCGTTGGACTCTTGACCGTTTAAGGCCGCGCAGCCGTTTTTAACCGATTCAAGAATGTCGGTTCGACATACCTCTACCCGTTTCCAGCTGCCTTTAGTAGCTCCTGCCGGTGATGTCAGGCAGATTGGGCTAGCACCATTTTGGGTCGGAATGGCACAGCTACTACCATCGCCGCCGATTTTTTTGTAATTGTTGTAATCAAAATAGTTCCAGCCTGTGTTCTGAGCGCCATCTTGATAGTATTTATTAACGTTAATTGTTTTACTGCTGTCGGTTGGATCTGTCGGGTACTGGGCGATACTGTTGCTTCCGCCAGCGGTGCAGTCAGGAGAATTGGCGATATGTTCGAATGTTGCCCAGACGAATTCACCGTGGGTGTTTGTCTTTTGAACCAGATGAACGCCAACCAGTCCCCATACATTTTGTTTGTCGTCCACCTCGCAATGCATGATGTCACTGGGGCAGAGTTTTGTATCCGCTGTACCGAAGTTTCTCCATGAGGTTTTTATCTCAATGGCGCCGAGATCTTTTGAGCCCATTGACGTGGGTGGTAGCCAAACGCCGTTGGCGTAGCTGTTTTCTTTGAACGCAGCAGCCAGTTTGTTCAAGGTGTCTTGTGTATAGGCCTTATTGGATTGAACGTAGTCGAAAAACACCTGATTGACACGCATGTCGTAGCTGGCGACCTGATTGTTTACGTCCAGCAGCTCAAAGGCGTCGCCCGCTTGAATCTTATTCCCGGTTTTATTGAGCTTGGTGCCGTTCAGACTAGCGTATTTGCCGGTCCAGACCGGCGCGCCTTGGGCCGGCAACAGATTGTACCAAGGAAGCATGCTCATGAATTTGGGATGCCCGTTGCCATCGTCTGAAGTCAAATAAAGAAAGTTGTTGTAAATGAATTGGTCGATAAGACAGTTTGTTTCAAAAGGCGGTCGTTGCGCGGTTGGGATGCCTTGGTCTGTGGTGGCCCAAAGTGTCGAGCCGTCTGCTTTGCGACCGTACTGATCATAAGTGCATCCGACCGGAGGAGTAGTGGCTGCTTGCGAAGCAATACTGACTCCAAACGTCAATATCAGAATAGATAGTATTTTGTTCATAAACTTTTTCCTTGGTTTTATTTTAATTTTTATAATTCTTAACTGCTCAGATTTGGATATCGTGTCACTCTCCTCCCTATGTAGTTCCCCTCTGTTGGAACCGGTTTTATGTTGTCGATAGTTCTCTTTGAATAAAATGACTAATAGAGCTATTAGTCATTGCTTATGTGAGGGAATCTACGTTCCCGTTATCCGCCTTGTTTCTAAGGTTCCGGTTATTTTTTCCTGTAGCTTCGAAGCGCCATACCTACCGATAACATCTGCAAGGTAGCGCCTGATCTTTGTATTGGACCTGCCGAGGATATTTACACCACACCCTATACTCCGGGATAAGCGGCATTTACTGTACCTTAAAAAATCCACAGAATCTCTAAAAAATCACGTTACGTTGATTTTATATTTTGGATATTGCTGAAGGATTAGCCGAATTTTTACCGCTTTTCTGTATCAGACGTCAATCTTTCCAGCGACTTGTTGAAAAGCGATTTGAAATTGTAAAGGCGATCTTTACATTTCTACACGGCCATTAAAAGCATGCGACAACGTGCTGCTGTCGGTAAACTCCAGTTCGCCGCCCATCGGTACGCCGTGGGCGATTCTGCTGGCCGATACGTCGTGCTTCCTGGCTAGTTCGCCAATAAAATAGGCAGTTGCTTCGCCCTCAACGGTGGAGTTGGTCGCCAGTATCAATTCTTTGATATGGCCTGTTGCCAGTTGTTGCTCAAGCTGATCCAAGCCAAGTTCGTCGGGTCCGATGCCGTCTAACGGCGATAACCGCCCGTGCAACACAAAATAGCGACCTTTGAATCCGGTTGCCTGATCGACAATCCAGACATCGGACGGGCTTTCTACGATGCAGAGGATGCTGTCGTCTCTTGAATTATCCGCGCAGATTTCGCACAGCTCGCCTTCGGTCAAGGTACGGCATTGCTTGCAATGACCCATCTTTTCGAGTGCCTGCAAGAGCGTTTGAGCCAGTATTCTTGCACCGTTGCGGTCGCGCTGGAGCAGATGGAACGCCATGCGCTGGGCTGTTTTAGGGCCGACGCCGGGCAGACAGCATAAGTTCTGAATCAACTGCCCTAATAAGCCTTTCTTGTGCATATTAAAAAGGCAGCTGGAATCCGGGAGGCAAAGGCAATCCGGATGTTACATCCGCCATTTTTTCTTTTTTCATTTTTGCGACTTTGTTGACCGCATCGTTAATGGCCGCCGCGACCAAATCTTCCAGCATATCCTTATCTTCGCCTATCAACGACGGATCGATGGTTACTTTTCTGGCTTCGCGTTTGCCGGTCATCAGGATGGTCACCAGACCGCCGCCTGACTCGCCCATGACCTGCATGGAATTCAGCTCTTCCTGCGCTTTCTTCAGGTCTTCCTGCATTTTTTGGGCTTGTTGCATGATGTTGCCGAGTGCGTTTTTCATTTGCTTGTCTCCATTCTCATTAGATGGGTTCTGATTAGATCGGCTCTATGGTACCGGGCATGACCCTGGCACCCAAGTGTTCTTTTAAAGCCTGAACATTTTCGTCTGAATTAATCGCGTCGACCGCCGCCTGCTGCTTGTCTTCGCGTTGTTTGGTCAATTGCACGGCGGGGGTGGCAACTGTGGTTTTTTCGGTGGTAATCACCAATTTTAAAGGCGCTTTGCGATAGGACTGCAACGCTTTTTGTAAATTTTCTTCGGTACGGGCGCTACGCAGTTGCTTATGTCCGGGATCCAATATCAAGGTGCAGACAGCATCGTCAATATTTTCCAATACGCAATTATGAGCCAACTCTCGGGTTAGACCGTTAATCTTCATTGCTGCAACCATTTCCGCCCAATTGGAATCGTGTATTTGAACAACGGTTTCCTGAGAGCTTTTTTCTGCAATGATAGGGGATTGCTCGGTTACCGTCGGCTTATGAACAGGCTGCGGCTGGCTATGACCGGGCTGAGCCAGGGGCTTGTTAATGGCTGGATGAACCTGAACCGGTTTAACCGGTGCCGATGCTATGCCGACGGGCCTGAAAGTCAGCATGCGTAACATGACCATTTCAAAACCGCTACGCGGATCGGGCGCCAAGTCCAGATCCCGTTGCCCTACCAGTCCTATCTGGTAGTAAAGCTGGACATCTTCGGGTGTTAGCTTGACTGCCAATGCCGCGATCATCTCCGCATCAAAATCATGATCGATAGCTCCCGGTATTTGTTGCAGCAAGGCGATGCGATGCAGGACTTGCAAAATCTGTTGCAACACATCGCTAAAGTCCGGCGTTAAGTTGGCTATCTCGTTTATTTTATCGAGTATCGCGACTGCATCGCCCTCGGCCAGAGCCGTTAAAATATCCTCGACAGGTTGCTGCGCTACTGTGCCCAGCATCGCGTTGACATCTTCGGTGCCGACCGTGCCGTTACCGTAAACAATGGCCTGATCCAGCAGGCTTAAGCCGTCGCGCATACTACCGTCGGCAGCGCGGGATAACAACTTTAACGCGCCTGATTCAGCCTCAATGTTTTCTTGCTGGAGTATGAATTCCATTTGGGTAAAAATCTGGCCGGGCAGCAAGCGCTTGAGATTAAACTGCAAACAGCGGGACAATACGGTGACAGGGATTTTATGGGGATCGGTGGTGGCCAGCAGGAATTTTACGTGTGGAGGCGGCTCTTCCAGCGTTTTCAGCAGGGCATTGAAGCTATGCCCGGACAGCATGTGTACTTCGTCAATCAGGTAGACTTTATAGCGGCCTTGATTGGGCGCGTATTGCGCGTTGTCGAGTAAATCGCGGGTATCTTCAACCTTGGTGCGCGATGCCGCATCGACTTCGATTAAATCCAAAAACCGTCCTTCGTCCAGATCGCGGCACACGTTGCATACGCCGCAAGGATTAAAATCCTGGAGACTTTCGCAATTGATGGCTTTGGCTAAAATCCGGGCTATGGTGGTTTTGCCTACGCCGCGCGTTCCGGTAAATAAATAGGCGTGATGAAGCCGGTCATGTTGCAAAGCGTTCATTAACGATTTGACGACATGCTCTTGTCCGACAACTTCTGTGAAATTATGGGGACGCCATTTTCTGGCGAGAACCTGATAACTCATGGCAGGCTCGTAAGGTAAGTATGAGTTGGGCGGCGATCATGCCAGCCACATCCCGGCACACGAATCTGCTGCTACCGTTGCTCCCTTCCGGGCCTGGCGGGGTTTACAGCGTATCGTTGCGAGAGGACCGACACGATCACCATTAAACATTAGCCGTACTGGCTAAAGGATGGCTATTATCGTTGAATCGGTTTAATAACACAAGCCGGGATGGCATATTTTTTGTATAAAGCTTATAAAATGTAACGTGTATTTTATAACTTTCAGTCTTCTCGCTGAAATCGTCTGATTGCATCCTGCCCCGGCCAAATAATCACCGCCGTTCTAAGCCGATTCTTGCCAAAACTGGACATCCGGCCGAAATCTTCAAACGCAATGGGAATAAACTGGCAATCAAGTTCACTCTGGCGTATTTCTTCAGGATCAGGATCGTGTACATACAGGCAGTCATCGTCGAAGCCGCTCATAACCACCCAGTGTGGAACTTTTTTTCTATCCATCTGAAAGGTGCTAATCAGGATCAACGGTATTGCTCCGGCCTTGAAAGCGTTGATCAGGTCGCTCTGACTAATATTAGAATAATGTATTTTGATGTCTTGTTGCTGCGCCTCACGCTTGAAACAGTTATCGACTAATTCGATGACCCGCTTTTTTTCATCACTGCGAACGCCGTCTATAAATAGTGTCCCGATCTGGTTAACCCAGACCTCAACCGCAAATTGCCGCCGCTTTGCCGCCAGTGCCAAACCTATCGGGTGGCAGCCGCCAGGC
Organism: Methylobacter sp.; assembly: GCA_036561025.1. Taxonomy (GTDB): domain Bacteria; phylum Pseudomonadota; class Gammaproteobacteria; order Methylococcales; family Methylomonadaceae; genus Methylobacter_A. The sequence continues at coordinate 44,331 of DATBQB010000030.1, forward strand.
CCCGAAGTCATAAAAATAGTTGTCGCTTCACGCCACAGACTGAGCTCTTCTTCCTGCGAAGGTTGATAGGCCCTGTTTAAACCGTGCATAGCCATCATCAACGATGCGGGGCCGCAGGTAAACGGCGTCGTTTGTCTTAGCCAGTGCACCGACCGGTGTTGAAAATCACCGTGATAACGCCGGATAAGTTTTTGGTAACGCAACGCGTCTTTGTGGTCTTCATAATAATCGCGGTATATGCCGAATTTTTGGTAACCCAGCCATTCATAAAGCTTGATCGCCGAAGTATTATCGACACTGACTTCAAGGCGCAGATACAGCCGACCGGCATCACTGGCAGCCTGTTCGCCTGCCGCCATCAGCAATTTGGCGATGCCTTTGCCTCTGTGCTGAGGCGCAACGCCCAACGAATAGACTCTGGCTAGCCGGGTGCCGGGATGGTAAATGATAAGAATATAGCCAACGACCGCCAGGGATGGCGGAAGTGTCGCAACCGGTAGGGAACCGGTGCGACCGACCTCATTTACCTGTTCGGCAACCAGTAAAGCGCGATGTTCGGTGGTTATCCAGTGTTTAAAACTGCGTCGGCTTAATTGATCGGTGTCAAAACAACTCTCTTCAAGCGTCACTAGCTGATTAAGATCGGTTAATAAAGCCGGACGAATTACAATGCTCAAAACGATACCCCTTGCAAGCCCTGTGCAATTACTTGCCTAGCTCGAAACAACACCATTTCCCTCCATGCCTGATCGTCAGGGTAAAAATGATGAAGCATGATTTTACTGTGTTCCAGGCGGGCTTGTTGATTATCCGGTCCGACCCACAGCTGATGGTCGCGCAACAAAACTTCAAACAGTTGGTCGGTGCTGAACGTGCCGAACTCCAGAGTGACGTAACAACTACGGTCATTCATGATCGCATGCCATGCATAATCCAGCAGACCGTTTTTGGGAACCGAGCTGGACGTACCCAGAAAAGGCAACGCAACCGAATCGCCGTACCAACGATAGGCTACGTGCGTTCCTACGCTATCCGGCCGATGATCGCAAATGATTTCGCCGTAGCCGTAAGATCCCAGTCCGGTATGTAAATCGATGACCGCCAAGTCCCTATCTTGCAGTGCATATCTGTGCATCAAATCCTCACAGACTATCCTGCCATGCGCCGGCACTTTTCCGCCATAAAACGGCCCGGACGGATCGCTGTATTGTCCGCCGCTAACGGCTTTTTCCAGCGCAACGCGGCCATGTTGCTGCTCAAATTCGGCCAGGACGATTTTCCGTTGTGCGGCATCCGGTAAATAAAACGTATCTTTGAGCAGGTCATAGTCTTTATTCTCAGGCAACGGCCTGGAAAAATCGACGCTGTTGCGATTAAGATCAACGCCGTCCTGATCGCAACGCCGCTGCCAGGCATAACCCCACGGTGTTAAGGCATGAACTATCAACACCGCGGTATCGACCGGAATAATCACCAAACCCTTGGCAATCAAAGCCAACTGATCGATCTGCACGGCACTCCCGGCAAAGCCCTCAACACCGTGCGTTCCGCCGAGCAAAACCAGTACTTTTGATGCGTCTGCAGGACCAATCCAAACTGTGTCGGTAGCCAGCTCTTCGCCTTCGGGCCCGGAGCCGTTACAGGGGTAAAGCAGGTATTGCATAGGACAAGAAAATTTATCTAATTGTGCAAGCCAGCGCTGTCGGCCGATAGCATAGCTGTCGGGAAAAACGGCGGTATCGATAGCGGCAAAGGGAAGACAATAAGACATAACGGTTACCTAAAAGTTTCTTTTACTAGCATAGCCCCAGTTAAGTTAAATTAGGAAATATTTTTCAATGTTTATAAAAACTCCTTGTGCAATCATCTGACTGGTTACAGAATTAAGCCTTACCTAACTTACAGGAGTTTTTTGTTATGGCGCGTACTCTTCTGGTTGTTGATGATCTCTCCGACTGGAATCCTTATTATCCCAGCGATCAAGTTATTACTTTTGAAACTTATCTTGCGACCGCGCAGGACGAATCACAGCAGCGTGTCCGCATCATCAATCTTTGCAGTAGCTACCGTTATCTTTCTGACGGTTATTATTGCTCGCTACTGGCCGAGGCTAGAGGGCATCACGTTATTCCTTCGGTTCGGGTACTAAACGACCTGAGCAAAAAAGCGCTCTACCGGCTCCAGCTTGATGACTTGTCGGAGACACTGGGGCGTGCATTCAAAACCGCCGACAAAGACCGAGAAATGACGCTGCTGAGTTATTTCGGCACTACGCCTGATCCGGCTTTTCAGGAAGTTGCCCGATTACTGTTTGAACGCTTTTCCTGTCCCATTCTGGAAGTGACGTTGCGCTGCTACGCAAAGCAGTGGGAAATCGTCGGCCTAAAGGCGGTATCGCACCGGCATCTGGACGATGCACAGCAAACTATTTTTGCCGATGCGCTGGATAAATTCAGCACCAAGGTTTGGCGCAAAGGACGCGCCCGTAAAGCGGCGCGATTCGATCTTGCGATACTGATCAACCCCGAAGAACAATTGCCGCCGAGTAATCGCAGCGCACTGAAAAAATTCATCAAAATCGGCAGGCAATTGGGCATTGAAATAGAGCTGATAACCCAGCAACATTATGTGCGCTTGCCTGAATTCGATGGCTTGTTTATACGCGAAACCACCAATATAGATCACCACACTTACCGCTTCGCCAAAAAGGCCGAGGCCGAAGGCTTAGTGGTTATCGACGATCCGACTTCGATGCTGCGCTGTACTAATAAAGTCTACCTTGCCGATTTGTTCCGTACCCATAAGGTGCCGACGCCCAAGACGTGGCTGCTGCACAAAGGCAATGCGGCCCATCTGGATAGAGTGGAAGCGGAAGCCGGATTTCCGGTAGTAATTAAAATCCCGGACGGCTCTTTTTCTCGCGGTATCGTTAAAGTCCATGACCGCAAAGAGCTGGAACTCAAAGTCGAAGAGCTGTTTCAAAAATCGGCACTACTGCTGGCGCAGGAATTTCTTTATACCGATTTTGACTGGCGTATCGGGGTTTTTAATAACAAGGCGTTATATGCATGTCGCTATTACATGGTTAAAAACCACTGGCAAATTTACCGTCACGGCGGAAAACGAATTGATTGTGGCAGTTTTGACACCTTGCCAACCTTTGAAGTTCCCAAAGCCGTACTTGATGCAGCATTAAAAGCGACCCAGCCTATAGGCAACGGTTTATATGGCGTGGATGTTAAAGAAAAGAACGGGAAAGGTTATGTCATCGAAGTCAATGACAATCCCAACATCGACAGTGGAGTTGAAGACAAATATCTGGGAGATGAGCTGTATAGATTGGTTATGACCGAATTGCTGCGCCGCATGGAAAATCGTAGTAAAGGAGTATGATTTTTATAGTTCTGCGTTTTGCTTAAAAGCACGGCTAAGATTAGATTAGCCAACACTTACCTGTTTTAGCCAAAAATCAAGGTCGGGATTGCTTAATAAACGTCCTGCAAATGAACAGGCTTGCGTTAAATTATTTTCGGCGTTTGTGCTTAAACCATCGCCCAACTCGAATTGCTCAGCTTTAATGCTCAGCAGAAAACACGGCGGCGGCGCTTCGTTTTTTATCGATTGATACACGTCCAAAACCGCCGCAGGACTCATTGCATGAGTCGTATAACTTTTGTCCTTGGCGGGTTTTAGCAGCGCAAAATCAAACGCACTGGCGCAGGCTACGGACGCGTCGACAAATAAGACCAAGCGCCGGTTTTCCAGATCCAGCGCATGTTCGATTTGTAATTGAAAATCGGACAATATTTCAATCGCGTCCAAGTCGCAATGATTTTCGGCATATTCCAGCAGCAACGGCCCCAGTGCATCATCGCCGCGACTGAGGTTGCCGTAGCCGAACAGCAATACCGGTTTAGGCATTTTCCCGCTCGATTTGCCCGTCGCTGTGCTTGACCAGCTTGTCGATCAGCTTGCCCTCGGCATCGACCAACTCAAGTTGCAGCGGCATTTTGCCTACCGCGTGGGTCGCGCAGGACAAGCAGGGATCGTAAGCGCGAATCGCCACTTCCAGGTTATTCAACAACGGTTCGGTCAGTTCCCGTCCGGACAAATATTCTGCCGCGACCTGCCGTACCGATTCGTTCATGCCCATATTGTTGCTGGTGGTCGAGACGATCAGGTTGGCCTTGGTGACGATGTCGTTTTCATCGACTTGATAGTGATGGAACAAGGTACCGCGCGGCGCTTCAATTACGCCTATGCCTTCATAGCGTTTTTCGCCTTGTGCGACCAAATCATGGCCCATGATGTCCGGATCATTGAGCAATTGTTTAATGCTTTCGGCGCAATGCAGGACTTCAATCAGACGTGTCCAATGAAATGCCAGAGTGCTATGCACCATCGCTTCGCCGCTGTGCGCTTTAAACTCGACGCGAGCGGCTTCCGCCAACGGCGTATCGATATAGTCGCAGTTATTGACCCGCGCCAAAGGCCCGACCCGGTACCAGCCTTGTTCCTGCCCCAGCGACAGCAGGTAAGGAAATTTCATGTAGGTCCATGAGCGAACTTCTTCATGGATATAATCGTTATATTTGCAATAATCGATCTGATCCATAATGGTTTCGCCGTGCTCATTCTTGGCGCGGATACCGCCATGATAAAGCTCCAATGCGCCGTCTGGCTTGGTTAAGCTCAGATAATTGCTCCGTATAGTTGCAAAGTCATCGTAATAAGGCAGATTGGAGCAATGCACTTTCTTGATCAGCGCAACCGATCCTACTGCCCAATCTATCATCTGGTCTATATCTTCCAGCAAATAGTCGCGTTCGGCTTTGCTCAATGATTTATTCATGCCGCCGGCAATCGCCCCGGTGCCGTGAATACGTTTTCCGGACACCATGCGTATAACTTCCTGTCCGTATTTGCGCAGTTTTACGCCCTGTACGCCGATGTCGGGATAATTCGCTAATACCGCAACAATCGAACGCTTGCTGATGTCGCTTTCAAAACCGAACAGCAAATCCGGGCTGGATAAATGGAAAAAATGCAGGGCATGGGATTGCATCACTTGCCCGAAATGCAGCAGGCGTCTTAACTTATCTGCTGAGACAGGCAAGTTCTCAGGATCGATGCCAACCAATTGGTCTATGGCTTTGGCAGCAGCCAAATGATGACTAACCGGGCAGATGCCGCATAAACGCTGCACTAAAACCGGCAGTTCCCAATATGGACGGCCTTGAATAAAACGCTCGAAGCCACGGAATTCAACGATATGCAACCTGGCTTGCTGGACTTTGTTATTTTCGTCCAGTAGTAGAGTAACTTTGCCGTGACCTTCAACGCGCGAGACTGGGTCAACGACAACGCGTTTTAAACTATCCCGGTTTTCAGCTGTTTCTAAATGTTCGTACATAATAATTCCCGTATTTGTTATTTCTTATAATGATACTTACAGCTAATAACAATCAGTCTGTCGGCTTCAACTTTGTACACTAAACGATGCTCATCATTAATCCGGCGCGACCAATAACCTTGCAACTCATACTTTAAGGCTTCAGGTTTACCTAAGCCTGTGTATGGATTACGTGCAGTTTCTTTAATCAAGCTAACAAGACGTTTATAAAGCTTTTTATCCTCAGTTGCCCAGCGGGTAAAGTCCTCAAAGGCACTGTGGTCAAAAACAATATTCATGACAAATCATTTAAATCGACAGTTACCAATTTACCGTTTTTAACATTATCTATAGCTTCCAATAGACGTGCTTTATTCGCGGGATCTCGCAATAAATAGTCGGTTTCATCCTGTTCGGCTTGTGCCGTTTCACAAATGGCAATCTCAATATCTTTGTGTTGAAATTGCGCTTTGATTGATGCTATAAAATTTTCGTTTAGTTCATCAGCATTGATTTTATAAACTGTGTACATAATCTCCTCTCTTGTTGAGTCGCTCAATCGTAATGAACCAACTCATAAGGCAATGAAGGTTCGCGCCCTTCAATCAAATCGGTCAGGAATTTCCAGAATACGTCCGCTGACGGCGGGCAGCCGGGTAGAAAATAATCTATTTTCACGACTTCATGAATCGGGTGCACCTGATTCAACAGCAGGGGCAATTCTATATCGCTGGGAATCTTTGGATTTTCCACGCCAATGCCGTCTATATATGACTCATTCAGGCATTCTTCGAGCGGGATATGATTGCGCAGAGCAGGCAATCCGCCGTTAATCGCGCAAGCGCCGACCGCAACCAGAATCTTGCAGTTGTTACGGAACTCCCGCAATACATGCACGTTTTCGGAGTTGCATACGCCGCCTTCAATAAGACCGATGTCGCAGTCGGTGCAGTGCTCTATGTCGGTAAGCGGCGAGCGGTCAAACTCAACGACTTCGGCCAATTGCAACATCCGCTCGTCTATATCTAAAAACGACATGTGACAGCCGAAGCAACCTGCCAGAGATACTGTTGCTACTCTAATTTTATTCGCCATGTTTGACATGCTCCGTTTCCAGACTTACTTGATCGATTTCTTTATGATCGTAAATACGCTGACCTATCGGTACCTGATAGCCGGTACGTTTAACTAAAATCGCACCGGTAGGACAAATATGAGCAGCCCGATCCGTTGCGTCCAGATCGGTATCTTTTAACAACCCGCTTTCAGCATTGACGATCAAATGCTTGTCGATGCCTCGCCCACTGACAGCAAATACGTTTTTACCGTCTTCTTGCTGACTGGCGCGAACGCACAATGTGCAAAGAATGCAGCGATTCTGGTCAAGCATCACATCAGGATGAGAAGCGTCCACTTCCCGATCCGGGTAAAACAACGGAAAATGGTTGTCGAGCATATTCAAATGATAGGCAACGGCTTGCAATTGGCAGTTGCCGGTTTTTTCGCAGCCTGGACACAAATGATTGCCTTCGACAAACAGCATCTGGGTGATTTTCTTCCGGTCGTTGATCAACTCTTCGGTTTCACTGAGCACATCCTGACCGTCCATTGCCGGAAAGGTGCAGGCGGAACAGTTGCGTCCGTTTACTTTCACTGTACATAACTTGCAACTGCCGTGCGGGGTAAACTCGGGCTGATGGCATAAGTGCGGGATATAGATACCGGCAGCCATCGCAGCATCCATAATGGTTTGCCCTTCTTCGAAAGGGATAACTTTGCCGTCAATGGTAATTGTCTTACTCATGTTCATTCTCCGACTGCCAGGGATGGCGGAAGTGTCGCAATCGGTCGGGAACCGGATGCAACCGTCTGAGCCAAGTGCGCACCGGCATCATGCCGATTTGCCATGCGCCGCGCTATTTCCAGCGCGCCGTCCAAATCAAATCCCGGTTCAAAGCTGATTTCTTTTAATTGGCTTTCGTACAAACCAAGATAGCGTTCCAAGGTTGTTAATATCGGGTTAGCCGCAGTTTGTCCGAGTCCGCAATGACTGTAGTTTTTAACCAGCTGACACAGTTCTTCAAGCGCGACAATATCACCCGCCGAACCATGACCTTCGACAATTTTATCCATCTGTTTTTTCAGTAGCGAAGTACCGACCCGGCATGGCGTACAAAAGCCGCAGCTCTCATGGGCGAAAAAATGGGCGAAGTTATGAACTGCATCGAGCACATTACGGCTGGAGTTAAAAATAATGAACGATCCACCGGTGGCTAAATCTTCAAAAGCAAGTTTGCGCTCGAACTCCTGATTGGAGATAAACGTTCCCGACGGCCCGCCAACCTGAACACCCAACACATCGGCGGCGCCGCAATCGTTTAAAATAGTCTGGATAGTTATACCGAAAGGATATTCATAGATACCGGGACGCGCGCAGTCGCCGCTGATACTGAGTATCTTGGTGCCCTTTGATTTTTCGGTGCCGATATTTGCAAACCAGTCGCCGCCATTGACAGCAATAGCCGCCGCAGCCAGAAACGTTTCCACATTATTGACTACGGTCGGTTTACCCAAATAGCCTTGAGTGACCGGATAAGGCGGACGATTGCGTGGAATACCGGCTTTGCCTTCCAGCGACTCGATCAGCGCGGATTCTTCGCCGCAGATATAAGCGCCTGCGCCCAGACAGATTTCAATATCGAAATTCAAGCCTGAACCCAGAATGTTGTTGCCCAACAGACCATTTTGACGGCGCTGATCCAAAATACTTTGCAGCTTATCGTGAAGGTGCAGATACTCGCCGCGCAAATACAAGAGGCCCTGTTTGGCTCCGATAACCGCAGCGCCCACTGTCATGCCTTCAAAAACCTGATCGGCATAAGAATTTAACAGCACTCTGTCTTTAAACGTACCGGGTTCGCCTTCATCGGCATTGCAAACTACGAAGCGCTCAGTCTGCTGTTCTTCCGAACAGAATTGCCATTTTATTGCAGTTTTAAATCCGGCGCCGCCCCGGCCTCTCAAACCCGATTTATCGATTTCTTTCAGCGTTTCCTTGATGCCGCGTTTAAAAGCCGAACTAAGCGCCGCACCTTGCTCAATCTGTTGATCCAGCAATAAACCCGATTTGTAGATATTATCGTCTACCTGAAATAACTCGCTCGGCCATTCGTCCAAGGGCTTTTGTTGATTAATCAGTTCTACGATTTTATCGATTGCAGGCCGATCCAAGCGGGTCAATGCGTAGCCGTTGACCAAGCCAGCCGGCCCTTGGTCGCACATGCCGGTACATGAGGTATTATCCAGGCTGACCACGCCATCTTCCCTAACCTCGCCGGCTGCAACACCCAATTTATTTGCCAGATAGTCGAACAGGCTTTTCTTGCCAAGCATATGATCGGTTATCGAATCGCTGATCAACAGCTCATATTGTCCTCTGGGAGTCAGATGGAAAAAACTGTAGAATTCAACGACGCTGATAATCTGCGTCCGGGGAACGGATAATATCTCGGATAACTGTTCTATCGCTGCTTCCGGGATATAATGGTAGCGTGCTTGGATCTGCCTTAGAATGCGCAACAAATGCGTTGGCTGATAATGATTGTTTTCTGCGATACCACGAATAAACTGCTTCACTTTATCTCCCTGGCTTTATCTTTCTGGATGTTTGTGGATATGATACTGGCGAATTATTACTTTAGAATTACATATTCCCTTACACAAACTAACTATATCCCACTATCTTAAATAAACCAATAATCAGGCAAAAAGACTTCTCAACGCAGATTGACAAACAACTATTCATGGCAAAAAAAACCACTCACTTTAAAGCGGCACTATCATACCCAAACCGCTCTATCGCTCATTTTTACAGCCAAATTGAGCAACAAAAGCAGGTTTTACAGTGTATTCATGGGGTGTTACCGCCGGCAATCGCTCAACATACATTGCATTGCGTTGTTAAGGGCAAAAAGCTGCTGGTTTATACCGATACAGCTGCCTGGGCATCTCAACTACGCTTTTATAACAGCGTTATTCTCGCCGCTATCGCCCCGGTAACCAGGGAGTCGATTTCGATTATGCAGATTAAAACCGGAGTAAAGGCGTTGCAGGCAACGCCTCCCCGCAGGAAGCCGAACATTCCTTCGGCAGAAAATATAGACTTCATCCGCAGTCACAGTCTGACCGTTTCGGATGAACAATTGAAAAGGGCTTTGCTTAAATTAAGTGCAACCCTAGAAAAGCTGTCAAAATCTAAGCCCCAGCCTGATTAAAAGTCAGGGGCTAAGTGCTCGCGCCAACCTTTATGCAGCAGGCCTGGGCGACTCGGCAGAACGCATGAAAGAAATCGGGGCATTTTCTTCATCGTCAAAAGTAACCATTTCCCAGGCGTCTTTATCATTTAGTAAAGCGCGAAGTAATTTGTTGTTCAAACCATGGCCCGATTTGTAACCGGTAAACTCGCCAATCAGGCTATGTCCCAACAAATATAAATCACCTATTGCATCAAGAATTTTGTGCTTAACAAATTCATCCGCATAGCGCAGACCGTCTTCATTTACGACTTTATCATCATCAACCACAATAGCGTTATCAAGGCTCCCGCCCAAGGCCAAATTATTTTGCCGCAGCCTCTCAATATCTTTCATGAAACCGAAAGTTCTGGCTCGGCTTACTTCTTTGACAAACGTAGTCGATGAAAAATCCATTGTGGCGGTTTTGACATGGTCTTCAAAAGCCGGATGCTCGAAATCAATCGTAAAAGTAACTTTGAATCCTTCAAATGGCTCAAAAGCAGCCCATTTATCGTCATCCTCGACCCTTATGCTGCGCTTTATACGAATATACTGCTTAGGGCTGTCCTGTTCCTCAACCCCTGCAGACTGGAGTAAAAATACAAAAGGCCCGGCACTGCCATCCATAATCGGAACCTCTGCTGCGCTGACATCGATAATTGCATTGTCTATGCCTAAGCCGGCAAAAGCCGAAAGCAAATGTTCTATAGTCGATATTTTTATATCGCCTGCAACCAGTGTTGTCGACAGCATGGTTTCGCCAACATTTTCCGGCGTTGCTTCAATGGTCACCGGATTTTCCAAATCGACTCTGCGGAATCTGATTCCGGTATTCGCATCAGCCGGGCGTAAAGTTAAATAAACTTTATCGCCCGTATGTAGCCCTACACCTGTTGCCCTGATTGTGTTTTTTAAGGTTCGCTGTTTAATCATAAAATAAATAACACTAAGTAAAGAGGGCAAAAAACACAAATTTTATCACAATCGGATATGAAGACTGAATCCTTTATACCCACGCCCTCACTAGTCTGCTTGGCGTCTTAAAAAAGCTGGAATATCCAGATAATCTAAATCCATGTCTTTTTTAGGCTGAGCTCCAAAACGCTTTTCTCTACCTTCGGTTTTGTTTTGTCGCATAACTGTCGGTTTATCCAGACCTTCATAATTGACTTCACCGGCCACATTTTGATTGACATAACTGGCCGACGCTTTGGGCGCAAGCTTAACCACTTTTGACGGCATGCCCATTCCTGTAGCGACAACAGTCACTTTAATATCATCGCCCAACTCCGGATTAATCGACATGCCGATTTTGATAATCGCATCTTCTGAAGCAAATTCGTGAACAATATTACCTACTTCATCAAACTCGGCAATACCCATATCCGCTGCTGAAATATTAACCAAAATACCGCGCGCACCTTGCAAATTGATGTCTTCCAACAATGGGCAAGCGATGGCTTTCTCAGCCGCTTCCCTAGCCCGATATTCTCCTTTTGCGGAACCGGTACCCATAATCGCAGCACCCATACCGGACATTACTGTTCTGACATCGGCAAAGTCGACGTTAATCATGCCGGGATGAACTATCAGCTCGGTAATACCTTGCACCGCATCCAATAACACATCGTTAGCCGCTCTAAAGGCATTGACTAAAGATACATCGTTGCCCAATACCGGCAATAATTTTTGATTTGGAATGATGATCAATGAGTCAACATATCTTTCAAGTTCGGCTATACCTAGCTCAGCAGTTACCAGTTTCTTTTTGCCTTCAAACGAAAACGGTTTGGTCACTACGGCGACCGTCAGGATGCCCATGCCTCTGGCAATTTCGGCAATAACAGGGATCGCACCGGTACCGGTACCGCCGCCCATGCCTGCAGTCAAAAAGACCATATCGGCGCCCTGTAAAACTTCCCTGATGCGCTCTTTGTTTTCGTCTGCCGCCATTCTTCCAACTTCTGGATTAGTACCGGCACCCAGACCTTTGGTTAATTCGACACCTAGCTGGATAATCGTGCCAATGTTTAATTTTCTGAGTGCCTGCGCATCGGTATTTGCACAAATAAACTCAACCCCTTCCACAAGATTTCCAACCATGTGGCTAACCGCATTACCACCGCCGCCGCCGACACCGATCACTTTGATGACTGCATGCTCGTTGCTCATATCCATTAATTCGTATTTCATAACCATTACCGCTGCCCCTTAATTATCTTAATAAACTATTAAAAATTACCCTGAAACCAATTCTTCATTCTTGAGAACACTCCGGGACCTTCAGAGTCAATACCTCTGCCAACACCCTGATGTTCTTTTCCATACATTAACAACCCGACTCCTGTAGAGTGAATCGGATTCTTTACCACTTCCGTCAACCCCGTTACATTTTGCGGCCCCCCCATGCGAACCGGCATATGGAAAATCTCTTCCGCCAAATCGATCAATCCCATTACTTTTGAACTGCCGCCTGTCAGCACTATCCCTGCGGCAATCAATTCTTCAAAACCACTGCGTCTCAGTTCCGATTGAACCAGCAGCATTAACTCTTCATAGCGAGGTTCAATAATCTCCGCAAGATTCTGCGTTGAAATCTTGCGCGGGGCTCTATCGCCGATACTGGGCACCTCAATGACTTCGTCAACATTCGCCAATTGCGTTAAGGCACAAGCATATTTTCGCTTGATATCCTCGGCATTGAGCGTCGGCGTACGTAGCGCGACGGCAATATCATTGGTTACCTGATCGCCGGCTATCGGTATCACTGCCGTATGCTTTATCGCACCCTCTACAAAAATTGCGATATCCGTGGTTCCACCGCCAATATCGATCAGGCAAACACCCAACTCTTTTTCATCATCCGTCAGTACTGAATTACAGGATGCCAATTGCTCCAGCACAATATCATCGACTTCCAGGCCGCAACGCCGGATACACTTGACGATATTTTGCGAGGCGCTGACACTGCCGGTGACCATGTGCACCTTGGCCTCCAGCCGAATGCCCGACATCCCGATAGGCTCCTTGATGCCTTCCTGAAGATCGATCACAAACTCCTGAGGCAGAATATGCAAAATCTTTTGATCGGCAGGGATCGCCACCGCGCGCGCGGAATCGATTACCCTGTCTATATCGTATTGGGTCACTTCTTTGTCCTTAATGGCGACGATACCGTGAGAATTAAGACTTCTGATATGGCTGCCCGCAATACCCGCGTAAACAGACCTGATCTGGCACCCAGCCATTAATTCGGCCTCTTCAATAGCACGCTGTATGGATTGCACGGTCGATTCCAGATTTACCACTACACCTTTTTTCAAGCCTCGCGACGGTGTTGATCCAATGCCTATGATTTCTATATTGCCGTCACTGGAAAGTTCACCAACGATGGCGGCGACTTTTGACGTACCGATGTCCAGTCCGACTATTAAATTACGCTCTGCTTTTTTCGCCATTTTGTTTACTCTGCATCATCTCTAAGATTAACCATCTATTTCACGTTGCGGGTTGGCAATTTTCTTCCAGTCTATCTCTTCAGTTCCCGGTTTCCATGAAACCGCATATCCATTGGGATACCTCAAATCGACTATTGCTATTTTCTCAACCTGTTCTTGCCCCAGTACTTCCAGCGTTTTCAAAAACCGCTGTAATTTCTTTAACTGTTCATTTCGCCCCAACAGTATTTCCAATCCTGTTGTTAGTTTAATCTTCCATGCCCACCGATCATTAATTGTAAACTCCGCCATTTTCATGGACTGATCGGCTAAGGCAGTGTTTACACCCTTCATTATTTCCAGCGTTTTAAGCTGTTGCTGCTCTGGCCCTTGCAATATAGGCAAGTTCTTAAAGGCATCTATATTTTTCGGTGTAATGATCTCGCCGCGTGCGCTTACCAGTTGTTGCTGCCCCCACCGTACATAAGGCTTTTTTTCGCGTACCTTTATGTCTATCGCATCGGGCCAGGCTCGTTTAACGGTAACTGTATCCACCCAAGTCAATTCCGAAACAGCCTGATGAATGGCCTGCATATCGGCATCGAAAAAGCCGGTTATCACCAAGGGCTGCAAAGCCGTCTTTATCTCTTCTTTGCTGAGATATTGAAAAACGCCCTCTGTTCTTACATATTTAATCGGGATACGCTTAACGCTATAACCCACCCCCCAGATCAGACCTACCAACAGCAATACGGTCACTATAATTTTTCCAACAGCCATTAATCATTTCCGCAGCTGGTTTCCAGAATACGCCAAACCAATTCTTCAAAATCCATACCCGCCTGCCTCGCCGCCATCGGCACCAGGCTGTGGTCGGTCATGCCGGGCACGGTATTAACCTCAATCAACTGGTACTGCGCCGCGTCATCAATAAACACGTCCACTCTTCCCCAGCCTTTAACGCCAATCACTTTGCAAGCCGTTACGGCCAAGTCCCTAATAAACTGTTCCTGATCCTGACTCAGACCGCAAGGGCAGTGATATTGCGTCGTCGTCGCCTGATATTTAGCTTCGTAATCGTAAAACGCATTTGGCGTTTCCAATCGAATAGCCGGCAGAGCTTCGCCATCCAATACCGCAACGGTATACTCCTTACCGGTAACCCAAGCCTCCGCATAAACATCGCAACGGTATTTTGCCGCCACGGCCAAGGCCTTTTGCAATTCATCTCGATTAGTCGCCTTGCTCATGCCTATGCTTGAGCCTTCCTGCGCCGGTTTGACGATAACCGGGAAACCCAGCTTTTCTATACATTCATCAAGATCGGATTCATCTTTCAACAAGCACCATTTAGGCGTGACTAAACCATAACCCTGCCAGCACAGCTTGGTTCGAAGTTTATCCATGCTCAATGCCGATGCCATCACACCGCTGCCGGTATAGGGAATCCCCAATACTTCCAGAACCGCTTGCAACACGCCATCTTCGCCGCCGCGTCCGTGGATAATGTTAAATACCCGGTCGATCTTTAGCCCTGCCAACGCGTCAATCGGACTGCCTGTTACATCAATCGCAATCGCATCCACGCCTCTATTTTTTAAAGCTTCGTAAACGGCTGCCCCGCTTCTTAACGAGACTTCTCTTTCCGCCGCCGAACCGCCCATCATTACCGCAACACGGCCGAATTGATCATGCATGGCTGTCCCTACCTTGCACCCTTCGGGCTAGTGCAAATCTGCTCCCGGCAGATTTGTCCGGGTTATTTAGCGCTAATGTTTTCATATTGCTACACCTACCATACAAACCTCAGTCTGCAAGACTACCCCCTGCTGTTGTTCAACTTTATCCTGCACATAATGAATCAGAGCTTCTATGTCCGCTGCCGTTGCATTGCCGGTATTGACGATAAAATTCGCATGTTTTTCCGACACGCAAGCACCGCCGATCGCGTAGCCTTTTAATCCGGTTTGCTCGATCAATCTTGCCGCATAATCGCCTTCCGGGTTTTTAAATACCGACCCGCAACTAGGCTGATTAGTCGGTTGAGTCGCTCCCCGTTTTTCCAATAAGCCTTTAATCTTATCTTGACTCGCTACCGTATCGCCTTGCGGCAAGGTTAACAGACAGGATAAAAACCACTCGTTGTCGAAACCCTTTACAGACCGATAACCCACTGTAAAATCCTGCGGTTTTCTATCTGTTACGTTGCCCGCTGTATCCAGCATTTCCACACTTTTAACGATAGCCCAGGTCTCCCCGCCAAAAGCTCCAGCGTTCATTTTTAAGGCTCCGCCCATGGTTCCGGGTATACCCGCCAGAAACTCTGCACCGGTTAAACCTCGTTCTCCGCAAAAACGCGCCACATGCGCGCAGGGAACGCCTGCTTCAACATAAACCGAGCCATCGTCGGTCAAACTCATATCTTTTAATCGTCCCTTAGTATTAATCACCGTACCGCGTATGCCGCCATCCCTGACTAATAAATTGCTGCCCAGCCCCATCCAGAACAACGGTTCGGATTCAGGCAGCGCTTTTATAAAATCGATCAAATCCTGCCGATCTTGCGGAATGTACAACCGGTCCGCAGGTCCGCCAACGCGCCAACTGGTGTACTTCGCCAGTTTTTCCTGCTTGAGCAACCGGCCTTTCACAGATCATTTCCAGTTGAGGCCTTTTCCTGCAACGTCTCCGCCAACAACTGCGGCAACTGGGTGGCAATTTGCCCGACATTGCCTGCGCCCATGGTCAATACCACATCCTCGGACTTTACGATGCTCGCCAGTATTTGCGGCAACTCTTCCCAATTTTCGACAAACACCGGATCAACCTGTCCGCGCACACGGATTGCCCGGCATAATGCCCTGCCATCCGCGCCGGGAATCGCCGTTTCACCTGCCGAGTAAACATCCATCAGGATCAGCACGTCAACGGTTGACAGCACTTGCACGAAATCTTCAAATAAATCCCGGGTGCGGGTATACCGATGCGGCTGAAAAACGATCACTTTACGTCGATCCGGCCAAGCTTGGCGCAAGGCCTCAAGCGTCGCGGCAATCTCGCGCGGATGATGCCCATAGTCATCAACCAGTGTCAGTTTGCCCTCGCCCATCGGCAAGTCACCGTTAATTTGAAACCGCCTGCCTACACCTTTGAACGCCCCCAAACTCCTGATGATGGCTACATCATCGACCGCCAGTTTGGTTGCAACGCTAATAGCCGCAAGCGCATTAAGCATGTTATGCCAACCGGGCATATTCAAGGTGACTTGTAACGGCGGATAGTCGCCTCTTCGCATAACTTCAAAAGAGGTATGCATGCCTTCTTGTTTAATATTCACCGCACGCACGTCGGCATCTTCATGCACGCCGTAAGTCATTACCGGCTTGGATATTTCCGGCAGGATCGCCCTGACGCCTTCATCATCCAGACACATCACCGCCAATCCGTAAAAAGGAAGATGGTGCAAGAACTCTCTAAACGTGTCTTTTAACCGCTGAAAACTGCCTTCATAGGTCGCCATATGATCTTGGTCGATATTGGTAACTATCGCCATCATCGGCTGCAAATATAAAAATGAGGCGTCGCTTTCATCGGCTTCGGCGACCAAATAGTGGCCTAAACCTAATTTGGCATTACTGCCTGCGCTGTTTAAGCGCCCGCCGATCACAAAAGTAGGATCAAGTCCTCCTTCGGCCAGGATACTTGCGGTCAAACTGGTGGTTGTGGTTTTGCCATGGGTTCCGGCAACGGCAATGCCGAACCTGAAACGCATCAACTCAGCCAGCATTTCCGCACGCGGAATGACCGGTATTCTTTGAATATACGCTTCATCAATTTCTTCATTACTGCGGTCGATCGCGCTGGAAGCTACCACTACATCGACCTTAGCTATATTTTCCCGCTTATGCCCGATGTTGATGGCCACGCCCAAACCGGCCAGTCTTGCTGTTACTGCACTTTCTTTAATGTCCGAGCCCGAGACTTGATAACCGAGGTTCGACAACACCTCGGCAATGCCGCTCATGCCGGTTCCGCCTATGCCGACAAAATGTATCCGGTCGATGCTGCCTAATGCCTGGGCCTGCATCTGACTGTTAGGAAAGGTCATAATCCCGCCTCGGCCATGCAAACACCGGCAACGATTTCGGTCGCATCCAATCTTGCGTATTTTTTTGCAGTTTTACTCATTACATCCAATTGCTTAATCACTTTTGTTATATGTTCTACCAGCGTTGCCGCATTCAAATCTTTTTGCATTAATATCAGCCCTGCACCGGCATCGGTTAAATACCGAGCATTAGCTGTTTGATGATCGTCAATCGCGTTCGGCAATGGTATAAAAATAGCCGGAACTCCTGCCGCAGCCACTTCGCTGACGGTCATCGCGCCGGATCGGCAAATTATCAGATCCGCCCACTGGTAAGCCGACACCATATCTTCAATAAAAGCACTCACTTCCGCTTTTACGCCTAATTCTTTATACCGGCTGTCGACCTGCTCCCGCATTGCATTGCCGGTTTGGTGCTTTATTTGCACTGAATTTCCATTCGCTGCGTCTGCCGCTAAGGCGGCAAGCGCATCAGGCACAACCTCATTCAATACTTGGGCTCCTTGACTGCCGCCAACGACCAATATGTTAATCGTCCCTTGCCCAAGAGAATCAACCTCCCCCTTTGAAAAAGAGGGGTCGAAAGAAATTACAAACTGTTTCCTTAACGGGTTGCCGGTAAATTTGGCATTAACCTTTTTATTAAAGCTGTCTGGAAATGCTTCCAATACCTGATTGGCCATGCGCGCCAGCAACCGGTTAGTGGTGCCCGGCACCCGGTTTTGCTCATGAATGATCAAGGGTATACCCAAGAGTTTTGCCATCAGTCCGCCTGGGCCTGCAACAAACCCGCCCATACCTAACACGACATCAGGCTTGCGTTTTCGCAGTATCTTTCTTGCTTGTATACAGGCTTTCACCAGCAGCAGCACGGCTGTTATTTTCGACAACCATCCTTTGCCCCGTACGCCTGCAACCGACAGCCAATCGATTTCTATGCCCTGTTCGGGAATCACCCGACTTTCCAGTCCTTTCTGCGTACCCAGCCAACTGACCTGCCAGCCTTTTTCGATCAGCTCTTGAGCTACCGCTAATGCAGGAAACACATGCCCACCGGTTCCCCCAGCCATAATAACTATGCTTTTATCCATGCCGGTTTCTCTTCGGTATACCCGCATTTATTTCAGCGACTTCATTTTGCACCCGAAATAACAACGCAACCGCGCAGCACATAATCATCATGCTACCGCCGCCATAACTCATCAACGGCAACGTCAAACCTTTGGTCGGCAATATACCCATATTGACGCCCATATTAACGAACGCCTGAAAGCCGAACCAGATCCCCAATCCATAGGCGATAAATGCGGAAAACCGTTGACCTACTTTTTCTGCGGCCACGGCTATTGCAAAAGTGCGCCATACCAACAGCGAAAATAAACCAATAACAGTCACGACTCCAACCAAACCCAACTCTTCCGCTATCACTGAGAACAAAAAGTCCGTGTGGGCTTCGGGCAGATAAAATAATTTTTGTACGCCGCTACCCAAACCTACTCCCAACCATTCCCCGCGCCCGAACGAAATAAGCGCCTGGACTAATTGAAAACCGGTTTTCAAAGGATCAGCCCAAGGATCCATAAAACTGGTAACCCGAACCAAACGGTAAGGTGAAAAATAAACCAGCAGCATGGCCAATACGCCAATTATCAACAGCAGCACTATGAACTGGGATAATCTCGCTCCGGCTAAAAACATGATGCCCATCGCTATCATTAAAATAACCACGGCTGAACCGAAATCCGGCTCCATCAACAACAACAAGCTGGCCACCGAAAACAACCCCAAAGGTTTAAGCAAGCCGAAAGCCGAATTCTGCACTGACTCCTGATGCCGATTGACATACCCGGCCATATAAATGACGGAAAAGAACTTAACCACTTCGGATACTTGTATCCTTACTCCGCCTAAGGACAACCACCGTACGCTACCGTTAACTTTCACGCCAAGGCCCGGAATCAGCACAATAATTAATAACAGCAATCCCGCTATAAACAACTTGGGACCATTCTCTTCCCAGACCCGCATAGGAACGGCTGCGACACTCCCGCCGAAAATCAACCCTAAACCGATATGCATTAGCTGCCTGACCGGATAATAAAAGCCGTCGCCTGTCAATTTTATGCCTAAATGCAATGATGCGGATGCGACCATCACATAGCCGATTAGCAATAAACTGATGCTCACCGAAAGCAGCACCGGATCAAAATGAAATAAACCAATCCGCCTGTGCATTGGTTTCATTTGCGCCTCTGGAACAGTTGCCTATTCATATGGCTGCTACAGATGGAGGAGCCAATGTTGACGCTTTAGACGATGACGCCCGATCAACCAAAGCCAATACCGCTTTAGTAAATTTTTCGCCGCGATCCTGGTAATTTTTATATTGATCAAGACTCGCGCAGGCAGGCGAAAGCAATACGCTCTCACCCGCATCGGCAAGACCCGCTGCAATCTGTACCGCTTGGGTCATATTGTCTGCCGAATAAACAGGTACGCAATCATTCAGAGCCTGCTTTATCAAAGCTGCATCCTTGCCCATTAATACCACGCTTTTTGCTTTTTCTTTGATTGCGGGCGTCAATTCGTTCATGTCGGCGCCTTTTGCATCACCGCCGGCAATAAGAATCACCTTGCGCGCATAACCTTGCAACGCTGCTACACAAGCGCCGATATTGGTCGCTTTTGAATCATTAACCCAAGTAACGCCGCGTATTTCTGCAACGCGCTGCATTCTGTGACTTAGCCCTTTGAATTTTCGCAAAGCATCGCACATGACCTGCTCATCCAAGCCCATAGATACGCCTAAGGCTAATGCTGCCAAGGCGTTGGCCGCGTTATGCCTGCCTTCAAGCGGCAATTCAGCCAGCGGCATCAGGCACGATTCGTTGTGCATCAGATATTCTGTATCGCCCTGATAGGCAAGATGAAAATCGGCTTTCTTGTTAATCGAGAAAGTAAATGTCTTTCTGCTGTCATCCTGCATTGCAGAGACGACAGGATCATCGGCATTGATGATCATGACGCCGTCGCCTTTAAAAACTCTTTGTTTTTCCCTTGCGTACTCGGCTATATCGACGTGTCTGTCCAGATGATCAGCGCTGACATTGAGCACTGTCGCTGCCGCTGCATTCAAGACTGAAGTTCGCTCCAATTGAAAACTTGATAATTCCAACACGTAAAGTTGTGCATTTAACGCCAGCAAATCCAAGGCCGGCGTGCCAAGATTTCCGCCTACGCCCACTTGAATCCCTGCCGCTTTTGCCATCTCACCGAGCATGGTGGTCACTGTGCTTTTACCGTTGGAACCGCTGATCGCAACAATAGGCGCATCGACTGAGCAGGCAAACAGGTCTATATCGCTGACGATTTTCGAGCCGTTGGCTATGGCTTTTATAATCGCCTGTTCATTAAGCGATACGCCGGGACTGACCACCAGATGGGTCGCCACCTTAAATGCGGCCTCGTCAAAGCCTCCGGTAAACACCGGCGTATCGGGCATTTGCTGAAAAAACTCTTCCATCATCGGCGGCTTAGCGCGACTATCGGTAATGGCAAATTTAAAACCTAAACTTTGCAAATAATGCGCAACGGAAATCCCTGTGTCGCCAAGACCCACAACCAAAATCTTGGAGGTTTGCGGCTCTAACGCAAAGTTTTTCTTTAACAATTCAATAATTGCTGCGCTATCCATTCTCTTATCTCAGTTTCAAAGTAGCCAAGCCAATCAATACCAAAATAACGGTAATTATCCAGAATCGCACGATAACGCGAGGTTCAGGCCATCCTTTTAATTCAAAATGATGATGGATCGGCGCCATACGGAAAACGCGTTTCCCGGTCATTTTGAATGAGGCCACCTGGATAATTACCGACACCGTTTCCATGACGAACACGCCGCCCATAATCATCAACACGATTTCCTGTCTAACCAGCACCGCCAATACCCCTAGCGCCCCGCCCAGCGCCAGCGCGCCGACATCGCCCATGAATACCATCGCGGGATAAGCGTTAAACCATAAAAAGCCCAATCCGGCGCCAACCAAAGCAGCGCAAAATACGATTAATTCTCCGGCATTGGGTAAATAAGGTATCGCCAGATATTGCGAAAAAGTCACATGTCCGGACAGATACGCGAAAATCCCAAGGCCGGTTGCGACCATCACGGTCGGCATAATCGCCAAACCGTCGAGGCCATCGGTCAAATTGACTGCGTTGCTGGTTCCGACAATGACGAAATAGGTCAGAACTATATACAGCCAGCCCATATCCAGCATGACGTCTTTAAAGAACGGAACTATCAGTTGGGTTTCTGCAGGCAGTATTGCGGTCTTATATAAAAAAACCGCCGCCGTTAAGCCTATGATCGATTGTCCGGTATATTTAGCTTTTGCCGACAAACCGTCGCTGTTGCCTTTGATGACTTTTCTATAATCATCAATAAAACCGATAATGCCGTAACCCAGAGTCACCAACAAAATTACCCAAATATAACGGTTGCCAAGGTCTGCCCATAACAGCGTGCTAAATGCGATTGCAACCAATATCAAGGTCCCGCCCATGGTAGGCGTGCCTTTCTTCTCATAATGCGATTGCGGGCCCAGCTCGCGGATACTTTGTCCGATCTTGTTACGGCTCAATTTCCTGATCATTACCGGCCCGATAATGAAAGAAATGACCAGTGAAGTTAAGGCGCCGAGAATGGCGCGAAACGTCAGGTAATGAAAAACCCGGAATCCCCCGTCAAACGTCATTAAATAATCTGCAAAATAAAGTAACATTAATTTATATCCTAAAATTTTGCCTGTATAGATGCAGGCAAATGCCCTGAACTCGACTGCATCGACGCAGCAGGCAGGGCACTACAAATAGAGGCTTGAGGCGACGCAGGAGCGGTTGCCGAGGAGCGAAAATTTTCAACCAATGCGGCTACTACATTTTCCATGCGCTGGGCCCTTGATCCTTTGATCAAAATCGCTTCATCACCTTTGAGTTCTTGCTTTAACACTTCAATCAATTCATTTTGGGTATCAAAAAAAGTGGCTCCTTTGCCAAAAACCTTTACAGTATTTCGGGCATCAGAACCTATAGCGAGGAGACGCACGACACCACTTGATTTAATCAGTTCACCCATTTCTTCATGTATGCTCGAACTCTCAGGCCCCAACTCGCCAAAAGCGCCCAAAACCAGCCATCGCTTACCTGTACAGTTAGCCAGCACATCCAGCCCGGCTTTCAATGAAGCCGAATTGGCGTTATAGGTATCATCTATAACGATATTGCCTAAGCGGCTTACCAGCGGCTGCAATCGCCCTGTGACCGGCTTTACGCTTTCCAGTCCCAGTTTGATCTGTTGCAGATCGATGCCCAGCGCCAGGCATGCCGCAGTTGCGGCTAATGCGTTAAGGACATTATGTCGACCTGCCAGCTTTAGTTTTACTGTTGATACGCCGGCGTCGGTCACTAATTCAAAGCTTGTGGCGAATGCATCATTAACAATTTCTGTTTTAACGGAATGCGCCGTCACTGTTGCCGCGCCATCGATCCCAAACGACATGATCTTTCTTGTTTCTGCTACCGATGTCCAATAGTCGAAGTAAGTATCATCGCGGTTAAGAACCGCTACGCCGTCCTGTTTAAGCGTCTGGATGATTTCCCCTTTCGCTTTGGCAACACCGTCGACACTACCGAAACCTTCTATATGCGCCGCTCCGACATTGGTAATGATCGCAACATCGGCCTGTGCATATCGACTGGTATATTCAATTTCACCCGGATGGTTTGCGCCCATCTCGATGACGCCATACCGGTGTTGTTCGTTCAAGCGCAACAAGGTTAAGGGCACACCGATATCATTATTTAAATTACCTTTCGTAAACAGCGTATTGGCATTGACGCTCAATATCGCCGCCACCATTTCCTTGACTGTGGTTTTGCCGTTACTGCCGGTAACGCCAATTACCGACACTGCCGATTTCTTCCGCCAAGCGCCTGCCAGTTCAGCCAATGCCAAGCGCGTATCATCAACAACGATATGCGGTATTGTTGGTCGCATCAGTTCCCTCGGCAACTGCTCCATGCGTTGCTCTTCCTCCTGCTTCCATGCAGTCGTACTGATTGCGACACTTCCACCATCCATGGCGGTCGCAGCAATACCCTGATGCACGATTGCTGCTGCAGCACCGTTTTGCTCTGCCGCAGCCACAAACTCATTGCCATCGAAGTTATGACCTTTAATCGCAATGTAAAGCTGTCCCGGTTCTATCGCTCTTGTGTCTATACTGACCGATGAGATAGCAACATCTTCCCCGACCAATTTGCCATGCACAGATGCAGCAATCTCACTCAGCATCATATTCATCGATTCCGCCTGCTCAATGCGTCTATTACAACCTGTCTATCGCTAAATGGTGCGCACACGCCATTGCTTTCCTGATACTGCTCATGGCCTTTGCCTGCAATCACAATACAATCGTTTTTAGCCGCACTTATTACCACTGTCTGTATCGCCTGTTCTCTATTTTGAATGACTTCAACTTTAGTCGGTCGCACCGGTTCTCTCGGCAACTGCTCCATGCGTTGCTCTACCTCGGCAACCGCTCCTGCGTCGCCTAAAGCGCCTACTGTTGGTGCTCTACCTCCTGCATCCTTGCAGTCGTCCTGCATCCATGCAGTCGTACCGGTTGCGACATTCCCGTCATCCCTGACAGTCGATCTGCAACCGGCCAAAATATCGTTAACTATATCCAGCCCGTTTTCGTAGCGCGGATTGTCATCGGTAATAACGACCCGATCCGCCCATCGCTCGGCAATTTCTCCCATTAGCGAACGTTTACCTTTATCCCTGTTTCCGCCGCAACCGAACACTACCCATAAGGTCTGCTTGCAATGCTTACGCAAGCTGGCCAAAACTTTTTCCAACGCATCCGGGGTATGAGCGTAATCCACAAAAATCATTGGATCGTTCTCTGTCCCAAAACGTTCCATACGGCCGATGACCGGCTGTATGGCGGTTAGCTTTGTAGCTGCGTCATTCAATGAAACACCCACAGCCAACATTACGGTTAAGACGGCCAGAATATTCTCTACATTAAAATCGCCGTAAAGCGGTACTTTCAGCCGCTGCTGCTCATCCCGCCAGCGCACGCCAAATTCAATGCCATCGGCTTTATGCATTATATTTTCTGCGTTAACGGATTCGCCTGAATCCGCTGTTTTTCCCTTACTGCTAAAATGCCATTGCTGTACCGATTCGGGTACGGCGGCAATAATCTGTTCGCTATAAGCATCATCCAAATTCACTACTGCGAAAGCTAAACCCGGTTTTTTCAATAATTCCAGTTTGGCCTGCACATAAGCATCCATAGTGCCGTGATAATCCAGATGATCGCGGCTGATATTGGTAAATACCGCGCCTTTAAAAGCAACCCCGTTGACCCTGCCTTGCTCCAAGCCATGCGAGGACACTTCCATCGCTACCGCCCGCTTTTTATTCTTTAATAATTCAGCCAGTATTTTCTGAACGGCCAGCGCGTCGGGCGTGGTGTTCAGTGTCTTGTTAAGCTTGCCCCATTCTCCCCAGCCGAGTGTCCCTATAATTCCGCAGTCATCCAGCATCTGGCTTAAAAACTGGCTGCAAGACGTTTTGCCATTCGTACCGGTAATACCGATAACGGTCATGAACCGGGACGGATCGCCATAAAAACGCGCGGCCAGTTCACCCAACTTTAAGCCCAGATTGTCCACAGCAATGATCGGTATTCGCGTAGACATCTTGCGTCGCAAAATCTCTGCTAGTTGTATACCATTCCCGGCCGGATCGAAAATTACCGCACAGGCTCCATTATCGATAGCCTGTTCGATATGCACCAAGCCATGCTGCTTGGCTCCGTCTAAAGCAATAAATGCATCACCGCCAATCACCGCCCGACTATCCAAAGCCAAGCCCGTAATCGGCATATCATCCTGTTCCGAAAACAAAACCAGTCCATTTAACAAGCCTTTCAGACTAGGCACACTGCTATGCTGCTCCTGCATCTTTGTTACTATGAACCTTGCCTTGTCAATAAGATCGGCATGTTATCCTGCTGGTCGGGTGCAACCTCTAATATCCTCAACGCTCCCGCCATCACTTTGGAAAACACCGGAGCCGAGACTATCCCACCGTAATATTGTCCCGCAGACGGCTCATCAATCATGACCACAACAATCAGCCGCGGATTCTTGGCCGGAGCCATGCCTGCAAAAACAGAAAAATAACTTTTCTCGACATATCCGCCCGCCCCGGCTTTTTTTACCGTCCCGGTTTTACCGGCGGCGCTGTAACCCTCGACTCTTCCTTCGTATGCTGTACCGTCTTTCATCAGTACACTTTCCAGCATGGCCCTGACTCTCTTGGCCGTCTTGGCTGAAAACACCCGTTGTTGATCAACATCTTCATCCCGTTTTAATAAGCTAACCGAATGTAAAATGCCGTCATCAGCCAACGCCGTATAAGCTCTTGCCAATTGCAGTGCAGATGTGCTTACACCATAACCGAATGACAAAGTCGCTCTATCAAATTCGTGCCAGCTTTGGTAGTCAAACAGGCTTCCACTGGCCTCTCCAGGAAAACCGGAACCCGCAGCAACACCAAAACCCAGCTTGTTGTAAATCCCCCAAAAATATTCCGGGGGCATTCTCAATGCCATCTGACTTACCGCAACATTGCTGGATTTTTTCAACACGCCTGTCAAATCCAGAACTCCGTAATTATGCACATCCTTAACCACATGCTTACCAATCTGATAAAACCCATGGGTTTCAAAAACTTCATTCGGCTTAACGTATCCTCCGTCCAAAGCAGCTGCAACAACAAACGGCTTAACCGTCGAACCCGGCTCGAATACATCGGTTATCGACCTGTTCCTGTATAGGCTTTCCTTTAAGCTCTTTCTGCTATTCGGGTTGAATGACGGCTGATTCACTGCTGCCAGAATTTCCCCGTTTTTTGCATCCAATACTACCAGCGCTGCTGATTTTGCCTTGTTAAGATTAACGGCCAACTGCAACTCCCGATACGCCAAGTATTGGATGCGTTGATCAATGCTTAACTCTAAATTCCTGCCTGCAACCGGCTCTTTTATGTTTTCTACATCTTCGATAATTCGACGCTGCCCATCCCTGATTACCCGCTTACTGCCCGGAATACCTTTTAATGATCTTTCATACCCCGATTCAAGCCCTGCCTGCCCCATATCATCAATGTCGGTAAATCCGACTAAGTGCGCAGAAACCTCTCCGGCAGGGTAAAAACGCTTGAATTCCCGTTCAAAATAAATTCCCGCAAGCTTCAAGGCCTTTACTTGGTCGGCTACTACCGGACTCACTTGGCGAGCAATATAAGCAAACTGCCTATGTTCATCACTCTTAATCAACTCACGGGCCTTTCCCTTCGGCAAATTTAACAACTTTTCCATTTGCCTGATTTCGTTTTCTTTTGTCGGCTCAACCTCTTGCGGATTCATCCAAATGGACTCTACCGGCGTACTGATTGCCAGCGGTGCACCATTCCGGTCTTTTATCATGCCTCTGTATGCCGAAACCGAGACATCGCTGACATGGCGCATATCGCCTTGTTCTTTAAGAAACTGCTTATTCAGCACCTGCAAATCAATAGCCCGGCCGATTAGCGCCACCATACAAGCCATTATAAAAACGACTACTACTCTTCTTCGGCCTGAAAAATCTCCGACTTGCCTATTTGAGTTACTTTTGCCTTGAAAATGTATCATTTACGGCTTTATATAAATAATTCTTTCCCGTAACGGCATAACTAACTTCAATTGCTCCCGCGCCACTTGTTCTACCCGATTCTGTTCAGCTAAGGTTGTCAGCTCCAATTGCAGCTGCCCCCATTCCACTTCATACTGATCCAGCGCTCTTTCCTGCTTTTGGATCTCGATAAAAATTAATCGCGACTGGTATTTGCTATAAATTACCGCCAGAGCGGATATCACCAGCGCCAATATCAATCCGCCCATTCCTAAATAGCGAGCTATTGCCACTTAAACTCTCTCGGCTACCCGCATGACTGCGCTTCGTGCTCTTGGGTTTTGAGCAATTTCCTGCGGGCCTGCTTTCAGAGCTTTACCTGCTTTCTTCAAGATACCCTTAGTAATATCGACTTCTTTAATCGGCAACTTGCCCGGATTATATTTGGCCCCGGACTCAGAGCGGATAAAGCGCTTGACGATGCGGTCTTCCAAAGAATGAAAAGAAATAACCACTAATTGCCCCCCTGACTTTAAAATCCGCGCAGACTGTTGCAAAACAGTCTTTAACTCTTCCAACTCGTTATTGATCTCAATACGAATTGCTTGAAAACTACGGGTTGCCGGATGCTTGTGCTTCTCTTTTATCGGCACCGCGTCTTCAATAAGCTTTGCCAACTCTCTGGTTGTTGTAATAGGCGATTCAGCTCTTTTTTTCACAATTGCCTGCGCTATACGCCTTGCAAACCGCTCTTCACCATATTCAAATAAAACTTCGACCAATTCCTTTTCATCGACTTCGGCCAACCACTGCGCTGCCGTAGCCCCTGAATTGCCGTCCATCCGCATATCCAATGGTCCGTCCCGCAAAAAACTAAAGCCTCTTTCCGGGTTATCTAGTTGCGGCGATGACACACCCAAATCTATCAAAATGCCGTCAATTTTTCCGACCAGATTTTCGCTTGTAACTATGTTTTCCAACTCAGAAAAACAACAGTGCATCAGCTTAAACCGTTTATCTTTGAGCATGGCCTGTGCATAATCGGAGTTGATTGCATCCAAGTCCCGATCAAAGGCGAGCAACCGGCCGGATGCTCCCAACATATCTAAAATTCCCTGACTGTGACCGCCCCTTCCGAAAGTGCAATCCAGATAAACGCCGTCTTTTTTAACGGCCAACTGTTGCAGTGCTTCTGCAAACATAACGGGCAAATGTTCCACTAACAAATCTCCCGTATTAAAAGGATAAGGAGCCTAAATCTTCCAATCCTTCATTATCATCACCATCCAGCCATTCACTCTCTTTTGCTCCCCAAGCTTCTTCATTCCAGAGTTCAAATTTATTGAGTTGGCCAACCAAGACAATTTTTTTGTCTACATTTGCAAACGTTCTTAGTTTTTCCGGCAATAACAAACGACCTTGCCCATCCATTTCACATTCGGACGCATTACCGATAACAAACCGCCTTAACTTGCCGGCCATTTTATTTAGCGTGGGTAATTTACTGATCGTTTGTTCGAGCTTTTCCCACTCGGGCATCGGGTAAAGCCACAAGCAACCATTTTCTCCAACACATCGTTCGTTTACAGCAACTGTCACAACCATTTGGCACTCGCAACAATCCTGTAACTCCTCCCGATAACGGGTAGGAATTGCAAGACGCCCTTTGCCGTCTAAATTGATTGAACTAATGCCTCGAAACAAGATTTACCCCAAATATCCCCAAAAAACCCTTTTTTTCCACTTTTTACCACTTGTGCCCACTATAGATTTCAAACAATCCCTAGTCAAGGATGATTTCATTTAGATTCTTTCTTTTTTGACAATGACTTACATCACAATCCGTAAGGGATCTAACTGCGTAAAATATGGAAAAATAATTCCCATTTCTTATCAGAATCTTAATTAATCTTAGTGAGAAAGTACTTTAAGTTTAAAGCTGTCGAGGACCTCCAGCTTTTTTGATAAAAATGAGAACTAAATCATGATACTGCCGCAATAATTACCAGACAGTTTTTAAGCCTTTAAGGCACGGAGAATATCGAGCGAAACTCGGAAAATGGAAGAAAAAGTCGGCCTATAAGCCGGGTTCTGTCGAGAACAGTCATTCATCTAGGCTGCAAGTCACCTTGCAGCTCAAGCAATCTACCCAGGGACCGCGCGGGCCACGCGTCTGTCCCTCTATTTGATCTTGCTCCGGGTGGGGTTTACCATGCCACTCCTGTTACCAGTTGCGCGGTGCGCTCTTACCGCACCTTTTCACCCTTACCGATCACTAAGTGACAGGCGGTATATTTTCTGCGGCACTTTCCGTAGGCTCACGCCTCCCAGGCGTTACCTGGCACCCTGCCCAATGGAGCCCGGACTTTCCTCCATCTTATCTTAAGATAAAACAGCGACTGCTCAGCCGACTCTTTCAGCAATTAGTGTACCACACATCCATATCAATATGAGCACAAGCAAAAACTAATCCAGCCAAAACCCCGTAACTCACTAAACCTCTTTCACTTTCTCCATGTCCAGTGCAGCTTGATATAAGAGTTTTTTCCTAACTCCGGTAATTTCTACAGCCATTGCCACTGCAGTCTTAATAGAGCATTCACTCAATAACACGCACAGTATTTTTTCCTGCTCAAGCGTAATGATTTGCTCTTTTTTATCGATGGTAGCGCCATCGACAATCACCACAAATTCGCCTTTCCGC
Source organism: Methylobacter sp. (assembly GCA_036561025.1). Taxonomy (GTDB): domain Bacteria; phylum Pseudomonadota; class Gammaproteobacteria; order Methylococcales; family Methylomonadaceae; genus Methylobacter_A. The sequence goes on from DATBQB010000030.1 coordinate 74,020, forward strand.
ATGTTGGCATCTTGTTCAACCAACTTAAGCGCTTCAGCCAAACTGGTTTTTACGATAGTTTCGTGCACCTTGGTCAGCTCCCTGGCAATGACGATTTGCCGATCCGGCGGCAATATCTCCGCCATATCCTGCAACGAGGCCAGAATCCGGTGACTGGACTCATAAAATACCCAGGTCGTCGGACACATCAATCTTTCGCTAAAAAAGGCTTTTCGCGCTGACGAAGTTCTCGGCGAGAAGCCTTCAAATGCAAACTGCGTGACCGGCAATCCCGAAGCGGACAACGCCGCAATCAGCGCGCAAGCACCCGGCACAGGCACAACATCGACACCGGCATCCTTGACCATTTTTACCAGAGGCATGCCGGGATCGCTTAACAGCGGCGTTCCGGCATCGGAAACCAGAGCAATAGACAAACCCTCGCGCAGCTTTTCGAGCAAACCGGCTGAGGCTTTATCTTCGTTATGTTGATGCAACGAAATCAGCTTATTGCTAATACCGTAATGCTGTAGCAGCATTTTTACATGCCGGGTATCTTCAGCAGCTATTAAATCGACCTGTTTTAATATTTCAACCGCCCTGAAACTAATATCTGCTAAATTACCTATCGGTGTGGCAACAACGTATAATTTGCCGCATTCACTTGACATTGGATACACTCACTTGAAAACTCCTAATTGATGATGCGACCCAAATACAAGCCGCCATTATTATGTGCCCTGCTTCCCGGTCTATTATTTTTTCCCGGCTGCGCTCCCGCGCCTGCGAGCACTGCCTCGCCCGAACAAGAAGTGCTGGTAACAAAACCTTTCATAAAGAATGAGCAGCCGGAACAAACAACCGAATTATACCAGCAACCCGCCGCCCCATCGTTTTCAGAACAGAATCAGCAGCGCCTACAGTTCATCGAGTCTTTAATCCAGGCTGGCGACGGCAATACCGCAAAACATGATGCTGACGCAATTAACCCTGCCGACCTGTCGATCGAGCAACGCGCTTGGCTGAGTCTTCTTTACGCCCAAATCCTGCTCAGCTTTGGCGAAGCGGAACAAGCAATTGAAAGTTTGGCGCTGATTCAGCCGCAGCAACTTAACCTGGACAATCAAGTCAAATACTTTCAATCGAAGGCCTTTGCCTATTCATTAACGGGGAATCTGCTTGACGGCGCCAAATCCAGAATTGAACTACATGGGTTAATAACATCTCCCGATGAACTGGAAAAAAATCAGGCTGCCATTCTTGAAGCTTTACGCCTGCTGCCTGACTCTGAATTGCAGACCAATCAAACAGATGCCTTGGCTGGCTGGATGTCTTTAGCCAACATTTTGAAATATATAAATCAGCCTGATTTTAATGCCCAATTAAACCAATGGCGCGCAAGATTTCCGACCCATCCTGCCGACTTAAGTTTCTTGGATAGCTCTCAGGACTCGCCGGGAAATGCGCCATTGCAAATCAAAGCTATCGCATTATTGCTGCCCGGATCGGGGAGTTTTGCCCAGGCGGGTAAAGCTATCCGCGCCGGTTTTATGGCAGCCTATGACCATGCTAACAGCGCGACCAAGCCCACTCTCCGTTTTTACGACAGCGAACAGTCGACGCCGCAAGCCTTATATAATCAAGCTGTCGCAGAAGGCGCACAATTGATCATCGGTCCGCTGGATAAAGAGCGCATCCAAAGCTTGGCCGACACGGTTACTTTTAACATACCCGTGCTGGCCTTAAATCATATTCCAGGCCTGCAAAAAAACCTGCTCTACCAGTTTAGCCTCAGCCCACTGGATGATGCCGAGCAAATCACTGACAAAGCGTGGACGGATGGACATCAAAAAGCGCTGTTGCTGGTTCCTGAAAACGCGCCCGGCAAACGCATCGCCAATTATTTAACAGAAGACTGGCAGGATCAGGGCGGCATTATTCTGGAAACACAAACCTATAACCCCAAAGAAACCGATTTCTCGATACCCATTCAACGACTGCTCAACCTGAATGAAAGCGAGCAGCGCTACAATAAAATCCTTGGATTAATACCCACGGTAAAATATACCCCTAGAAAACGACAGGATGCCGATGCGATATTATTAAGCGCCTATAGCGCCGAGGCGCGTTCCATCAATCCCCAGCTACAGTTTTATCAGGCCGGCGGCATTCCTGTTTATGCGATGCCTAACGTTTACACCGGACAAGTCAACACCTCCCTTGATGCCGACCTTGATAAAATAACTTTTTGCGATACCCCGTGGTTATTCAACAAGGTCTATCAGGGTGAACTCAGCATGGACGCACTAAAAGAAACCTGGAAACAATTCCCTAGCGCTTATTTACGTCTGATCGCGATGGGCATCGACGCTTACAACCTGACTACCCGCCTGGACAGCCTGGAAACTAATCCCTATCCCGGCGCCACCGGAACGCTATCTCTGACCGACGATCGGCGCATCCAGCGCAAGCTGGTCTGCACCAAATTCACAGCCGGCCAGCCTGAAATAAGCGGCTTTGCCACTGATGCAGCCCCGGCATCCGCTGAAAAACAAAAACCTGGAATATGATTCACCATGCTGTTTACTAAGCTCAAAGCAGCACATTTAATTCGCGGCGAAAGCGCCGAAGAGCAAGCTCACAATTTCCTGATTACCAAGGGACTCAAGCCGGTGAACCGGAATTTCCGCTGCAAACAGGGCGAACTTGACTTAATCATGACCGATAAGCAGACGCTGGTTATTATCGAAGTCCGATTCCGCAAAACCGATAAATACGGCAGTGCAGTTGAAAGCGTCACCCGCGCCAAACAATCCCGCATCATCGCGGCAACGCATATTTATCTTGCCTCAAAAAAAACAGATTGCCCTATTCGCTTTGACGTAGTCGCCATTTCCGGCAACGGCAACATAGATTGGATACAAAATGCGTTTTAAGACAGCACAATCTATAATTATGAAACACGCATTCTTTAAAATTATTATATCCAACGTATTTTATCGATTAAGACGCGCTGTTGTTTTTACGAAAACATATATTTATAATCAATTACTTACAAAAAAACACATGCAAGCCATAACTTTGAGCTGTGCTAAAATTTTGCCCGTAGAAAATATTTGCTATGAAAAAGCAACCATTATTAATCTAAGCAAAGTTTGATGAAAAAACGCCCTCCACTGCAAAAATTCATCCCTAAGCAACTCAGCCCTATGAGTGTTGCATTGCTTTATGCTGCTTTTGCGGCCCTGTGGATAATTGCACCCGGTAATCTGCTTACATTTGCCGTTGACGATGCAACCCTTCAGGGGCATATCGAGCTCGCAAAAGGCCTGGCTTTCGTCGCCGTCATCAGCGGCTTGCTTTGCCTGTTGCTCAAAGCTTGGCACAGGACTTTGATCGATACGGCAAATGTGCTCAATGCCGACATCCGTCCTTTAGCAATGAGCCGACTGACACTGTTATTTGCGGCTCTGGTACTGATTGTGCCGCTGATTGGACTAGCTATCACCACATTGTACGGCCCGAAAATAGAACACGAGGCTTACGCCAATCTGGAAGCCATTGCCAAGCTTAAGGCCGAGCAAATCGAAAACTGGTTGGATGAGCGGCAGGACGACGGCTTGGTGCTGATGGTCAGCACGGGCTTCGTCGAGCACGTGGATAAATTTATCAAACAACAGGCTGCTTCATCGCGCGAAGTTATCCAAAAGCGGCTTGACCTGTTGCGCACTATTCACGGTTACGACAGTGTGCTGTTGCTTGATACCAAGGGGCAGTTGCTGTTTACCTTGGGTGAGCATGACGACATGCCCGATGATCTTCAACGGTTGCTGCACCAGTCTCTAATCAGCAAGCAGATTCAACAGGGGGAGCTTTATCGGGATGCTGCTGGAAATACTCAACTGGATTGGGTAGCGCCTATTTTTGTTACCGATGCACAAGGCGAACACGCGATAGCTGCGGTAGTGCTGCGTATTACCGCCCAGTATTTTCTTTTCCCCCTGATCCAGACTTGGCCAACGTCTAGTCCTAGCGCCGAAACGCTACTGGTTCGGCGAGACGGCAAATCCGCGCTTTTTATGAACACCTTGCGCCACCGCGACAACACGGCGCTATCGTTGCGCTTGCCCCTAACTAAACAGGCATTTCCTGCTGTCGCAGCCATTTTCTCCGAACAACCTGGCATCACCAAGGGCTTTGATTATCGCCATATTGAAGTTTTGACCGCTTACCGCGCGGTGAAAGGCACAAACTGGCATCTGATCGCTAAAATTGACCGTCACGAGGTCCTGGCGCCATTACGGGAACTGGTGCTATGGGTCAGCCTAGTTGCCTTGGTCGCCATCGTTGCCATCAGCATAGCCTTGATAATGTTATGGCGTCAGCAGCAGAGGGCGCAAAGTCTGGCCCTGCTGGCGCAAAAAGCGAAAGCCGAACACGAACTTGAGATCGCAGATATATCATTAAAAGAAAGCCAGGTTCGCAACCAGTCTCTAGTAGATGCAGCGTTAGATGGAGTCATCACCATGAGCGAGGATGGCAAGGTAGTCGCCTGGAATCCTCAAGCCGCGCATATTTTCGGCTATTCGCTCGAGCAGGCATTGGGAAATGAAGTTGCCGAACTGATAGTACCGCCAGCCTATCGCGAAGCTCATCGGCAGGGTATAGCGCGATTCATAAAAACCGGCAATCCAACAATAATCAATACGCGCATCGAAGTATTGGGAATGCGCGCCAACGACTCGGAATTTCCGATGGAATTGTCGATTTCGGCAGTAAATCAAGAAAAGGGATATTTTTTTAGCGCCTATGTCCGTGACATCAGCGAACGCAAACAGGCCGAGAATGAACTGCGCATTGCCGCCACAGCATTCGAATCGCACGAGGCCATGTTGATCACCGATACCAACCAAATCATTCTGAAAGTCAATCAGGCGTTCACCCGGATTACCGGGTACAGCGCTGAGGAAGCCATCGGCAATACGCCTGCCATGCTTAAATCGGGCAAACAGGATCAGCAGTTCTACGACGCGATGTGGAAAAGCCTGAATCGCGATAAATTCTGGCAGGGCGAACTCTGGAACCGGCGTAAAGACGGCGAACTGTATCCCGAGTGGCTCAGCATCTCCTCCGTAACCGATGCTACCGGACAAGTCAGCAATTACGTCGCCGCATTCGCCGACACCACGGCAATTAAAAAGTCGGAAGAAACTATTCACAATCTGGCTTTTTATGATCCTTTAACCAAACTGCCTAATCGTCGTCTGCTGATAGAAAGATTGCAGCAGGCTCTCAACTCCAGTTCACGGCACCTTAACTACGGTGCGGTCCTGTTTATCGATTTGGATAACTTTAAGGAGTTAAACGACATTAAGGGTTATGACATTGGCGACTTGTTGCTGATTGAGGTCGCCAACCGCCTGCAACTCTGTGCACGTAGTAATGACACCATCGCCTGTTTGGGCGGCGATGATTTCGTGGTCGTGCTGGAGGACCTGAGCATAGAAGCCGAACAGGCTGCAATTCAGGCTGAGAGCATCGCCGAGAAAATTCGTATCGCCATCAACCAGCCTTTCAATTTGCAAGAACTGGAATACCATAATGCCTCCAGTATTGGCATCAGCCTGTTTCGCAATCATGAAATCAGCGTCGATGATTTGCTCAAGCATGCCGATACGGCTATGTACCAAGCCAAGCAGTCCGGACGCAACGCCATTCGTTTCTTTGATCCGGCCACTCATGCCGCGATGGAAGCCCGTATCGCGCTTGAAGCCGAATTGCGGCTAGCCTTGCCGAGTAATCAATTCCGGCTGTATTACCAAATGCAGGTGGATAGTACCGGCAAGATACTTGGAGCGGAAGTACTGATACGTTGGCAACATCCCGAGCGAGGATTAATACCTCCTGTCCAGTTTATTCCGCTGGCCGAAGAAAACGGCCTGATCGTCCCCATCGGCCAATGGGTACTGGGAACCGCCTGCTCTCAAATAAAACGCTGGGAGAGGGACGCAAACACCCGGCATTTACAGCTTGCCGTTAATGTCAGCGCGATTCAATTCCGCCAGCCCGACTTCGTCGAACAGGTATGCGGGGTGCTGGAAAAAACCGCCGTTAATCCTGGCAATCTTAAACTCGAACTCACCGAAACCCTGGTGCTCGAAGATGTTAACGATACCATCACCAAGATACAGGCTCTTAAAAAATTGGGAGTAAATTTTGCCATGGACGACTTCGGCACCGGTTACTCATCGCTGGCCTACTTGTCGAAACTGCCGCTGGATCAATTGAAGATCGACCAGTCCTTCGTATACAACATCGACGTAAAAGCCTCCGATGCAGTGATCGTTCAAACTATCATCGGCATGGCCAAAAACCTGGATATGGAGGTGATTGCCGAAGGCGTCGAGACTGAACAACAGCGCGACTTTCTTGAGCGCAACGGCTGCACGCATTACCAGGGTTACTTGTTCAGCAAGCCGGTAGCGCTGGAGGAATTTGAGCAATTGCTGCGCAAGGCATAAAGCTGAATTTAAACTTGCCTGCACAAGCAGTTAATGAACATCAAGTTACTGTAAATACAGGGATGAACGTGCAAAACCCTCAACCCGTTAAATTTAAAACTATCGCAGGCTCGGGTGATAGTCTTTATAATCTTTCGGCATGAGCTTACAAGACCGCATAATTAACCATTTCACAGACAGCCTCCGAACCCAGCAGGCTACGCTAACCAGCCTCGGCGAACTGATCGAGTTTGCCTCGCAGCGGCTGGTCGCAACCTTGCTTAATGATAAAAAGATAGTCGCTTGCGGCAATGGCCGTTCGGCGATCCTTGCCCAATTACTGTCATCGGCAATGCTTAACCAATACGAACGCGACCGGCCTTCGTTACCCGCCATTGCCCTGACTACCGACACGACCACCATCACCGCCATAGCCAACGACTATCATTTCGATGATATTTTCGCCAAACAGCTTAGAGCACTAGGGCAAAGCGGCGATATATTGGTCGCTTACACCGATGGCAACAATTCAGCCAATATCGCCAAAGCCATTACCACGGCACACGATAAAGATATTACTGTTATCGCGCTGACCGGAAACAATGGCGGCATGATTGCGCCATTACTCAACGAAACCGACATAGAAATCCGCGTACCGTCAAACACCAGCGCACACATTCAAGAAGCACATACATTGGTTACCCACTGCTTGTGCGACTTAATCGATCATCAATTATTTGGCGGTTGATTCATGAAAAAACTTTTATTGCTGATGCTGGTGCATAGTCTTTTTATTGCGGGTTGTTCAACGATTAAGGCGGGCGGTGCGGAAATAACCGGATTGTCATTATTAAACGACCGCCGCAGCCGCGATGCGATTTTGGCCGATGAAGCTATAGAAGATCATGCCGGCGCCAAGCTAAACGCCTATTATGACTTGCGCGAAAAATGCCACTTTAATATAACCGCGTACAACGGCGCAGTACTGGTCACCGGCGAGACGCCAAAAGAAGAATTTCGCGACCGGATTATCGACATTGTCCGCGTCATTCCCAACGTAAAACTGGTACACAACAAGCTGACTATCGCCAATCCCAGTCCTTTTAATTTTCGAGCCAATGACGCGCTGATTACCGGCAAGGTAAAAACCGCACTTACACAAATACCAGGATTCGATGCTTCCTGGGTAAAAGTCATTACCGAACAAAGAACGGTTTACCTGATGGGGTTGGTGCATAGAAACGAAGGCGCTGCCTCCATTGATGCTGCCAGACGCCAATCCGACGTAAAACAAATCATCACGGTTTTTGAATACATTGACTAATATTGCCGCTTTACCTGCCGATTTCCTGCACCTGTTAGCTAAGATTTTTGCTCCCCAAGACATTCTGACTGCGCCTGAAGATTGCTGGACTTACGGCTATGACAACAGCCGTCGCCATGTACTACCTCAAGCAGTAGTTTTTCCGACCACGCATGAACAAGTCGTCAACGTTGTTAAGGCCTGCAACCGCTTCAACGTTGCACTGACCGCCCGAGGACGCGGCACCGGCACCACCGGCGCGACCGTTCCGTTGAAAGGCGGGCTGATTGTATCGTTGGAACGCATGAATAAGCTGGTCGAATTTTCTCCCGATAATCGTTATATCATCGTGGAACCGGGCATGACCAACCAACAGGTGCAGGATATCGCCAAAGAAAAAGGCTTTTTCTGGCCGCCCGACCCGACCAGCGCAGCCTTTTGTAGCGTTGGCGGCAATCTGGCTTATAACTCCGCAGGACCCAGGGCGGTAAAATACGGCACGCCTAGGGAAAACACCTTGGGACTACGCGCCGTCACCGGCGCAGGCAAGGAAATCCGTGTCGGCGTTCATACCAGCAAAGGCGTGGTCGGTTATGACCTGACTCGGCTGATACTCGGCTCGGAAGGTACGCTGGCGATTATTACCCAAGCCACGTTAAAACTGACGCCGCTACCGGAAGCGACCAAAACGCTCAGAGCCATCTACAATTCCGTTTTTGATGCGGCCAAAGCCGTTTCCGCGATCATGTCGCAACCGGTGATTCCCTGTGCGCTGGAATTTATCGACGGCAATGCGATCAACATGATCCGGCAATATTCGGAAACCGACCTGCCCGAACATGCAGGCGCGATGTTAATGATCGAAGTCGATGGACAACGGGAAGGTTTGGACACGGCGGCTGAGAAAGTGGCCGCAGCCGCCAAAAACGACGGCCTTTTGGATATCAGATTGGCCCAGACTGAATCGGAAGTTAAAGCGCTCTGGCAAACCCGGAAAGCGCTGTCTCCTGCATTGCGCAAGGTGGCTCCGAAAAAAATCAATGAAGATGTGGTGGTGCCGGTTACTGAAATGCCGGCGTTGATAGCAGGATTAGGCGAGCTTTCAAAAAAATACGACTTGGCCATTATTAACTTCGGTCACGCGGGCAATGGCAATATTCACGTGAATTTGCTGCTCGATCCTGATGAACCTGAACAAGGTAAAAAAGCCCATGCTTGCCTGGATGAAATTTTTTCTTTAGTGTTGGCTCTGAACGGTACTCTGTCCGGCGAGCATGGCGTGGGCCTTGAAAAAAGGGATTTTGTCGATCGGGAACTGGATGTGAATTCTTTGGAACTGATGAGGGATATTAAGCGCCAATTCGACCCGAATGGCATACTCAATCCGGATAAAATGTTTCCTCTGGTTTAAAGAAACTTTCACCACGAAGGCACGAAGAGCACGAAGTTTATGTTTTTCTTCGTGCCCTTCGTGTCTTCGTGGTGAATAACAGACCTGAATAGAATACGCACAATTTATCCGTATATACTCCGAACGGTCTATTTTTCGGTTTTACATTTGGCGAAAATATTGTAAAAGAGCAGAAAACTAACGCACTGAATGCCCATGATTACCCTCGAACTGACCGAAAAACAACTGGACGAACTTTATGATGGGATGTCG
>DATBQB010000031.1:0-11177 GCA_036561025.1 Methylobacter sp.
CGCTAATTATGCCTGCCATAAACGTCCAGATCAGAATAGCCCAGAGGGTCGCTTGTCGGGCAGACTTAACCTGAGCGGATAAAGCTGCCATCATGGCGGTAAACGGTAGAACAATTAAGATTAAATTAACGATGAGGGCGAGTAACTCCGGTAATGCAGAAGAAACAAGCGACGCATCACGACTCAAAACCAGAGCCAAGGTACTTAAGGCTGCGGCACCAATCAACAGTGCCTGAATGATCATAACGCCTGTAAACCGGCCAAAGAATATCCGGTCACGACTACTGCGCATTACAATAAAACGTAAGGTGCCTCGCTCCCGATCAGAACTGGTTTGATCGGCTGCAAGCGTGATACTCAACATCGGGAAGATTATCAACGCAAGTTGCCAAAACACGTCGAATTCAGGAATGGACCAATGTTGGATTGAACCCAAACCGATAAAATCAAAAAAACTGAAGTGTTGGTTTAAGCCATTTTCCTGCACCACTAAGCTAGCAGCAAAGCGAAGCGGATACAGTAGGATGAAATACCAAATGACTGCAAAGGTAATCAAAGACAGTAAGCCTTTTCGGGTTGCGAAGCTTCTTTTGATTTCAAACTGACAGATGAGTAAAAGGTGATTGAAAAAACTTGGCTGCATTGTTTTATCTTCGATAGATAGTCTGAAGTTTACCGTTATCGGCAATTTAGTCCATTTTACCTGGATTACACAGGTCAACTGTAAAATTTGTAATGATCGGCAGGGATAGTATAAAAACAGTCAAGAAGTATTAAGTCACTGTTCAGTAAATTTATGTGAAAGTAGCTCCAACTTTATAGCTTTCCAATGAATTTAAATTTTTGAGCGAGGATTTTTACCAATGAAAAAAACAGTAATTATCGGCTTTATAATGATTTGTGTCAGTAGCACAGCAATGGCCCATCGCTACGATTATGCTGACGAGATGGCTTATAGAGAAATTGCTAACATTAACGCCCAGGAGCAGGCAGATGTCATGCATGAGTTGAGAGAAGGTGATTTTAGGGAAGCTCAACAAATCATGCAGTATGACGAAGTACTAAAGAACCAAGTGCGGCAGCAAGAAGCAATGTATGACAGAGCTAGAGGTTTCAATCGATTTAACTATGGTTATGCCGATTATCCTGGATGGTAAATCGCAAGTTAAACAATACGCGTGAAAAAACCAGGACAAAGCGCAGAAATTCGGAAATCTCAGGCATTGAAGATGAATATGCTTTTGATGGCAACTAGCGTCAATAGCGGCAAATGGTTAAATTAAACAAAGTTATTATCAACCCAGAGACTCTTTATTTATGATCGACAAACTATTTCTCTTGTTAATCGTGTTATTTGCTCCATTAGCTCACGCTGTAGGTGAAGAGCGGCAAATACAAGCAATTAAATCTATGATTACGCCGCAACAAATTAACCAGCTAATTCAAAAGTTTCAACCTTCAATGAAACCTGAACAGCGTAGGCAGCTATCTAACATTGTTCAGCAGCAGCTAGACAATTTGAGTCCTCAGGAAATGGCACAACTCGCTAATACTAAAATGATTGATATGCCAGACTTGGTTAAAAAGCACATTAGCCAGATCCCCCCTGAAGAAATGAAGCAGATAAGACAAACACTGAAACTGCAGAAAAGTCCGCAATAATAAAAGTGAGCAGACTATGACTAAAAGAATTCTGTTAATTGCAATAATTTGCATTTCAACGAATGTCACTGCATAGCCAGACCACTACCAAATGATCCGCGTAGGCCAACATAGGGGATTCAGTCATGTGATGGGGCATGCTGTTTACGCCCGACATTTTCATCGACCAAAATGTCGAGATTGATAAATGTCGGCCTATATTTGAAGCTAGACAGCAAGATTTCGATAGCTCATATTAAATACTCCTATTATTGGCCGGGCGCTAGTCTGGGAATGGGAATTATGATTTTTTAAGCAGCCCTAAAAAGCGGCTTTTATTATTCAACCTTTCTAACTTCTCGCGTACTAAGGTTTTGCAATTTGCGTTGCCGGGCTTGTGATATGAGGAGCGCCCTCGTAGTCCTGTAGGTCAAGCCTGTTGTATATGCCCATATTCAAATTTATCAAAATGTTGAGCAATGAAAACTGTCTCTTGATGTAAGGAACTATTCTGATCTACGGTACTCATTTTAGATTAGCTTGCATTCCGGCTCGATTTTTCCTACTTAATTAGCGACAGACACTTCACATATTTAAGCTCTCGCCACTTGGCTGGTAAATTAGAAACCGGAGACAAGTATAATTTTATCGGTGAATATCCGCTTTCGACCCCTTCCAGACATTCAATCCATATTTCCGAAAGGCATAATATCACTGAAAGCTGTCAGTCGATTCTGGCGTCTTAAGTGGATTATAGGCATTTATACGAGTTGTCTTTGTACTTTGAAGTGTTAGAGTTTTTTTCTATGGTAAAAGATGGTTTGTTTTTTACTATGAATGGCTGACAGCGGCCGGATAAAACCGAGGAGAAATATATGAGTTTTCACGCTAGTTGGATACACGGGAACGCGTTAACTGTCGAGCAACCAGAGAACTTGGTACATGTCGGGCATTTTGGCTGGGGGGCAGACATGAGAATCGTGCCCGGAATGTCAAGTTGGTTTCATATCCCTCTGCCGACACCAGTGATCCTCAATGATAGTCGATCGAATTTGATTCGTGTGTTCCTCTTGTGCGAGACTGAGAATGGGATTATCCACAATGTTCACGTATACGATGGCTCCTACAAGGTTCAAGAGTTTAATGACGTATTTTTGGAGGGCGAGCATCGGATCGGTCTCGACGGGCGAAACACGTTTAATCTTGAGCAGCCGCACGTCGTGGCCTTTGGCATCGGAATATCCTTCTTTTACGCAGCAGCCGCCGCATTAGATGGGAATGTAGAACCATCTCGACTAATCGTGGGAAGCGCCGGTGGTGATTACATAACCTGACCTGCCCATTCACAAAGCAAGCAAGGCCAAATAGAGCCAGCCAGCGTAGCCCGTATTAAGTGGCTTAAGTATTTCTGAATTTTAAGCAAATAATCATTGGCAGCAATGAGACAAATTGCTGTCAGTGCTCAAAGGGTGTTCTGTGGCAGAAAATGGCCCAGACTGTGTCAAAACGTGCCCTTTGGTATAATAGGCTCAAATAATTGATGGAGTCAGGGCATGAAACGTTTCATTAAAGGCGAATGCCGTACACAAACCACGTTATTGCCGGAAAGTATTGACGACTTTATCAGTGATACCAACCCCGTGCGTATTGTTGATGTTTTTGTTGATGAGCTGGATTTAGCAACCCTTGGTTTTGAGGGTATAGAGCCAGCTGCCACCGGAAGACCCGCTTATCATCCTGCCATTCTCCTGAAAATCTACATCTACGGTTATCTGAACCGTATCCAATCCAGCCGCAGGCTTGAGAAAGAAGCGCAACGCAATGTCGAACTGATGTGGCTCACTGAGCGATTGACACCCGATTTTAAAACCATAGCCCGTTTCCGTCAGGAAAACGGTAAAGCCATACGCAGTGTCTGCCGTCAATTTATCGTTTTATGCCAAAAGTTGGGGTTATTCGCAGAATCATTAGTTGCTATCGATGGCAGCAAATTTAAAGCCGTTAATAACCGAGACCGGAACTTCACCAGCGCCAAGTTGCAACGGAGAATGGAAGAAATTGAGTCGAGCATCAATCGGTATCTAACGGCACTCGATACCGCTGATCGACAAGAACCGGCTGTTGCAAAAGCAAAATCTGAGCGTCTACACGATAAAATCGCTGCCCTCAAAGAACAGATGAAAGCGCTGAAGGACATTGAAGTTCAGCTTAACAAAACAGCCGATAAGCAAATTTCCCTGACCGATCCCGATGCGCGTTCCATGAAATCGAGAGGGGCAGGTATTGTTGGTTACAATGTTCAGACGGCGGTTGATACTAAGCATCATCTGATTGTCGCTCACGAAGTCACGAATAAGGGCAGTGACCGAGACCAGCTCTCTTCAATGGCTAAACAGGCACGCATAGCAACAGGTACAGAAGATCTATCGGTTATTGCAGATCGCGGCTATTTTAATAGCGATGAAATTCTCGCCTGCCATGAAGCGGGTATTACGGCTTTGGTCCCTAAATGTAAAACCTCAGGTGCCAAGGCTGCGGGAAGATTCGACAAGGCCGATTTTATTTATGATGCCAACACCAACGAATATCAGTGTCCTGCCGGACAACGTCTGATTTGGCGCTCATCCAGAATCGAGCATGGACTGAACCTGCATCGCTATTGGAGTTCATCCTGTCAACAGTGTGCTATCAAGGCCAAGTGTACTCCCAGTACCGAAAGGCGAGTAAGCCGATGGGAACATGAAGAGGTTCTTGAGGCCATGCAAACGCGTTTGGATAACGCTCCAGATAGCATGAGAATACGCCGTCAGACGGTGGAGCATCCCTTTGGTACGCTCAAAGCCTGGATGGGAGCCACCCATTTTCTGACCAGGCAATTGAAAAATGTCAGCACGGAAATGAGTCTGCATGTGCTGGCGTATAACATGAAACGGGTCATGGCTATAATGGGTACCGCTGCCATGATGGAGGCAATAAGGGCATAAAAGCCCATGCTAACCGCACACAAAGCGGTCTTACCGACAAAAAACGGATTAGATGACATCAATTTCGGAATTCACCCAATTTGGAGAGACCGATCAATAATTATCACGAATATGCTTGTTAAAAAACCGGATGTTGGAATGACAGAATTATTTTTCTGCGTTTTGACACAGTCTGGGCCGACTACTGCCGGCCGTGGAATCGGCTATCGATCCTGACTAACTCACTACCGAACAGAAAAACCATTTACTCATAATGAACACGCCGCAACGGGTCTTGCCGATAATAAAGTTGAAGTTGCTGATAAACATCGGCAAAGTACGCATGTAGAGTTTCAGGCGCACAAAAAAAATATTCACTAAATTACTGCAAAAAACTCCGCAGGGTTCGTCGCAGCATAAGGGTTAATGCATGCGCGATGATGATGTTCAACTCGCCGAACCAATGACTGATAAGCGGCACTCAGCGAAGCTGTCCACAGTGTAATGTCCATTCCATAATGCAGAGGCGGAAAACCATTGGCACTACCATTTAACATATCCAGCTTATGGGCAATTTCATGAATCACAACATTGCGGCCGGATTGTTTCCCCTGTATATCTCGCTCAACATCGTCCCATGACAATATAAGTGGTCCCCGCGACCATGATTCGCCGATCAGTGCCTGCTCCTGATGATGGATAACACCCGCCGCATCCTTGTCGTCTCTAGCGATCAGAAACGCCCCTGGATAAACGATGATCTCGGTCCAGCCTGAAAAACAGCCAATCCCCAGCCGAAGCGCCGGAAGACAGGCCTGAATGGCAATTGCCACACACATTGCGTCGGTGAGCTGAAGCTCCTGAGCGCCGAAAAACTTTTTTTCATACAAAAACAGCGTACTCAGTTCTCTTAAATGCGCTTTCTCAACCGCAGTCATTCCCTGCAAAAAGGTTAGTTTTTCGGCAACTTCTGCCCATAGGCCATGCGCAATAGCATGGCGATGCAGAATGTATCGAGTACGTACGCGTTTAAAAATATTCATTGTCGATCAAATCCTGGTATGCACCACCTCAATCAGATCGTCCTGGTTTGCCATTAAAAGCGATATAACCTTTAGGAATCACTTGGCGACACCTACCAGACCTTGATCACAATCCACATAAGTGCTGCTCGCATGATGCCCCCAAAACTCTGTGATACCAGCATCGTACTGATAGCGTAGGTAATATCTTCCTGCTTCCTCCTCCTGAATACCACGATTTGAATCAATGCGAATAAGCTTGGCGTTTGGATAGGTGGATTGAAACACTGGATGTGCTTTCAATGTGCGATCAAGACTTTCAAAAGCAACAACCTCATCGGGAAGTAAGTCGAGGTTCAAAGTGGTTCCGTCTTCAGCAATGATCTGGACGTCAATCTCGTCTTGTCCATTAATAAAAAGAGAGTGTTTCATAACCTGTTTCAATTAGCGTTTGGGAGCCCGAAAACCAGCGGCTTTAGCTGCTTCTGGCGTTGGAAAACAACTCTTTGCCTTGGTATGTTCATAGTTAGGGTCGCCGAGCACATGATAAATGCCATTCTTTGAGACCTTTATTGGTGAAGATGATGGGCAATTCCCTGCTTCATCGGGCTGATCAGGTAGAGAGCCAAATTGATTAGATAATTCTAATGGTCGCTCATCGACAATGGAAGATTTTTCTGTAACGGGTGTTTGCGCGTCACTTGCTAAAGGTCCCACGTATTTCTTGTACGCGGCAATCCAGTCATGTGTGATTTCTTGTTGAGCTTGTTGAACGGGCAGCTGTCCCGAGCAAATCAGATCGTGCAGTTTATTTTCCAGTTTATCTTTAACGTGCGCGTTTAACGGCTGCGTAATGAAAGACTCTGGCCAGAGATTGCGAATCGAGTTTGAGCCACCGAGTTCAAGACTGATAAGATGGTCGACCTCGTATTCCCCTGGTTTTCTGGCGGTGATGCCGTAAATACGATAAGCCTGCTCTTTGACAGCCTGTGGCACATCACGGACTTTTTTCGTATAGCCCGAAACGCAGATAACCTTGGCGTCAGTCATCAACACATCGCCGGGGGTTTTCTGAGCATCTGGAACGATGGGCGAGTCAGCGAAACAAAAAGGCGTGACAAAAGGCAGGCCAGCAATAGCCACCGTAAAGATTTTGCTGGAGTGATGATAAATCGATTTAGCATGAGTGCGTTCCTTTCAACGACATGGACATAAATTACACACGTTGTTTGATCATGGCGACTGATGATTCCGGCGGAATCAGCGAGAAACCATCGGACTGATCTTTCTCTCTATTAAGACGCTTTACCTTAAACCATAAGGCTTTAATTATCACACCTGAAGCATAATCAGGATTGTCCAGGTCGCAGTTATGGAGTAGTTTGCTTTCAGTATCGTGTAAATCATAAAAAATCAGTGCCTTAGTATTAAGGCTCATCTGTATTTGTTTGTGAAATAGGGGCGGAAGGTGGTTCATCTTTATTCTTGATATGCATTTATGCGGCATGTTTAAAGGCGATATTTCCGGCTAAGTAACCGATCTTGCCACCAACTGCCTCGCCGATTTCACCACCGACGCCGTCATAGAGAGCATCACCGATTATGCCCCCAATTATTTTTCCGGCATGACCGCCTACTTTTGCGCTGCCCTCTTTTTGCAAGTCTTCTTTTAAGGGATGCTCAGTCTCGGGTTTGTGTATAAGCTTTATTGTAGTTTTGCCACCTTGACGAGCTCCTAAGACTTCATCAACCAAGCTTCCCACTTCGGCGCCGATCAGTGTACCTTCTGGGCCGAACACTGTTCCCAGGCCAGCACCCACCATTTCCCCCATACTTTCTCCAACCATGCCTTCAGCCAGACTAGCTCCTAGATCGGAGCAGCGGCTAGGATGCTTAGCCAAATCCAAAACATTGGAAGCCACTGTCTTTGCTTCTTTTTGTAATGCAATAGAGACATGGGCGAGTTCTTTCTCAATTTCGCTGACTTTGCTTGCTAAATCAGATGCAGGTGCTTTAACGTCCGCAGGCAGTTTTCCGCCAGCTTGATCAGTGCTTCCTCAGTAAACCATTTTCCGTGGTTTGTTCCGCAATATTTTTATCGTCTTGAGTCATCAAGTCATCTGCCTTATTTAAACAGGAGCAATTTAGAACAAATATACCGTTAATCGATGCTACCATCTTTTTTGATGTGCCACCAAGCTTCCAACCGCCGTCTGTAAGAATCAGCAATGGCATTTCACTAAATTCTAATCATAAAGCATATGAAGATATGAGGATGTTGACTGCAACCCTTGTGCAGGCTTTGCTATACGTCCCGTTCGCACCATCTTAAACATTGAGTTCCATTTGCCCAGTGAAGCAGGCAATAGTTGCCACTATGTACCGCTACGCAATACCCACATAACGGCGTTGAGAAAACGTTTACAGTTTTCTTCTGAGCCAATATAAACGCACGGGGTCAATAACAGTAAGCATGGCAATTTGTTGTTAAGTGCTTATTCATGTTTTAAGTATTCTTTAAAAGAATAATTCAAACATTTTGAGTTTATATATCATCCAAAAGATAGCGTGATTGTTATCAAGCCAGCAGTTGCTGTCTTTCTGAAATCATTTTGAAAATGTCAATAAAGCCTCAGTGAACGTTAGCTTCACTGGGGCTTTATTGCATATTCGCTAGTTTACAAGGAATATTAATAATGCTTAAACAATGTCCAAATTGCCAATCAGAACGGCTTATCATCCTCGATTTTGTCAAGAAAACCGAGGGGGATGTCTCCTGCATGGTCGGCGATGCTATAGATGTACCAACCAATGCACAGTTGGATGAAATGATTGACGAAAATATTTTTGATAATTTTCAATGTCTGGATTGTGGTTACGAATTCAATTGTAGAAGTTCGGGCTTGAAGCAAAGATTGGATTGCAAGGTACAAAATTTCAATAAATAACTTTCAAAATAAGAATAATCATGATCACGTCTCTGACCTATCAAAAACGTGATCATGGGGCCAGAGGTGTGATCGATTTTTTAATCCAATATTTACCTAAACCAAGAGTTTGTCATGCTTTTTGAAAACCGGACTGGTGCGTGCCAAACAAGTAACACGGAAGAGCCCGGTGCGGTAGTTCCGCTCGCCGGGCTGTAAGGGGGACAACTGGCCGTCCTACCTTGATGGCTCTTAAGGCTTCGATAGGAAAAATACAAATGACAGATGAAAGTAAAGCACTAATGAAGGTATTGGAGTGGGTAATTGATATTGACTCTCCAGCCATTTTGGCTTCAGTTGCAGCTGAAAGAAATAAATATCCAGAGTTAACTAATAAACAACTGGTCTGTAAAGCATTCTCCCAAGCTCGCTGGAAAGCAACTTATGCGGGCATTGTAACAGGATTACCAGCGAATCCTTGGGCCGCCCTTCCCGCCGCGACAACTGATGTAGCTGTAACTTTGAAAACAGAGGTTTACGCTGCCGCCCGGACAGCCATAATCTACGATGAATCGTTTTTTGATGACGAAGATGCAAAGTGGGAATTGCTAATTCCAGTGTTTGGTTTGAATGTTGGCAGCCAATTCGCACGCGAGCTCGGCATAAGAGGTGGAATGGGGGTAACTCGTGCGGCCATTAGAAAATACTTATCTAAAGAAACATTGAAAGCGTTTCAAATGATAATGTTAAAGTATTTTGGCATCAAAATAACTCAAAAAGGAGTGATAACAAAAACACTTCCCATCATTGGCGGCCTAATTGGTGGCGGATGGAATTATATTGAAGTGGGTAGAATAAAAAGCAGAATTATTTTGTACTTTGAAAATAAGGAGTAACTTTTTATAAACGAATATTTGAAAATTATACTTAATATTTTTCTCCAGTCGATGCTTTACGATACCTTAACTGCGTCTGTCTCAGCATCAAGGTAGCTAACCATGGCATGGATAAGATGCAAGGCTAGGATTCGCCGATTTACTCTTTGCTAGAGCGTATTGCGTCTTAGAGGAATAACTCTGTGTGGACATTGAATCGACGCGCAAAGCGTTTTGCGTTTTCCTTGCTGATGGACCGCTTACCCGCCAAAATTTCCGATATGCGACTTTGAGGCGCACAATCGCTTAAATCTTCCTGATGTAAGCCGTGTTGTTCCATCAAGAAACGCAGCACGTCATGCGGTTCCGCTTTGGGAATGGAGAAGCGTTCATCTTCGTAGGATTTAACCTGATCGGCCAGAAAGTCGAGCACGTCAGCCAAGGGATGATCTTCGTTGTCACCAATCTCGTCAAGCAATACATTAATTGTCTTGGTTGCCCGTGTGTAGTCCTCTTCGTTATGGACGGAGGTCACGCCGATAGCCTGCTTGAAGGGCATCCAAGCTTGAAGAATCGCTTGTGTCTTAGGTGTCTCACTATTGGTATTTCTCATCATGTCCTCCGTTTCCAAGTTTCACGGTCGTATTCTGTATGGGTTAGAACGTTGCGGATATAGACCTTGCGGCGGTTATAGTGGATCGAAGTAATTAACCGGTATTTGTTGCCACCTATATTGAACACCGTCAGGCCATCCACATAGTCGGCACTGGCAAACGTCTCTCGTAAATTATTAAAGTCGGAAAAATTTTCTCTTTCCATTGTTTGATACCAGACCTGCAAGGGCCTCTCGGCGTCAGGATATATTGTCC
The DNA here is from genome assembly GCA_036561025.1 of Methylobacter sp. GTDB lineage: Bacteria > Pseudomonadota > Gammaproteobacteria > Methylococcales > Methylomonadaceae > Methylobacter_A. The sequence continues at coordinate 10,298 of DATBQB010000031.1, forward strand.
AGAATGAAATAAGGGCTGGTTTGGCGATAACGTGCATGGCATCTACAATATACCGTTATGGTATATTGTCAACTAAAAAATAGCAGCCTACTCTAACTGTTTAACATCCGCCCCACCGTTTTACGGAAACCGTCGATCGTGATGCAAGATACCTGCGCCATACAGTTTTTAAGTGTTTACGGTATGTCTAAAAAGACCCGTCAGAAGCCCCGTTTTTATTGGGTTACAGAGAGGCGAATTCAGAGGGGTTTTCGGTATGGGTCTTAATACAGCTAGATTGGGTAACATAACCCGCTGCGTATTGCGATGAAATCTACCATTGATTTAAATCGCAAACCCACCAGGTTTTCCGATTTGAAAACCGCCGCCAATTTCGATACAGGCCAAGCCAGATTTTGAATGCCTAATTTCGGCCAAAACCGGGCTTTGACATTTGTAAATAGTTATTCTGTAAACTAGACTGAATCAAATAATGACTTGTAGACCTTAGTGTGCTCTCATGACTCGAAAAGATTTTGCCATGCTTTGTATTGCTCCGATACTAACAACAATCTTTGCTATTTCTCACTTCATACTTATTGATCGTCTTCAGGTTCCGGCAACTGCAGCAAAGCATGACAGAACAATATCGGCGCTTTCAGATGGGACAATATCAGTTACAAACTCTCAATTGATTCACCTAGGGAAGCGCTGATTAAATCCCGTGACATGAGATAATATTGCCATCGAACTCAATAAGTCCAATACTCCTATGTCCTATCAAACCAGTTTTGCTGACCTCGACTATAACCACAAAAAACGCCTGACCCGAAGAGAGGTGTTTCTGAACGAAATGGAGCAAACAGTTCCGTGGTCAAAGTTGGTTGCCTTAATTGAACCC
>DATBQB010000032.1:0-183513 GCA_036561025.1 Methylobacter sp.
TCAATGCCAACAGCTTAACCACGTTTATTCCGGTAAAGTCGCGCTGAACGACGTCAATTTTGAACTGGATGCGGGTGAACCTATCGGTTTGGTCGGTCCCAATGGGGCCGGAAAAACCACCTTGCTCAGTATCTTGTCAGGTTTTTTACGTCCCACTTCCGGCACTGTCAGGTTGTTCGGTCACCCGCCTGGTGCAGCACAACTCAATGGTAAGGTTTCGGCACTACCTCAGGATGCTAGATTAGACCCGAGTTTTACGCTAATAGAGCAGCTTATTTATTATTCCCGTCTACAGGGCTTCACTAAACAACAGGCAATTCTGGAAGCCAGCAGGGTTTTAGAGATATTTGCGCTAACAGAGGCCGCTCATGAAAAACCGGGGGTGCTGAGTCATGGCATGGCTAAGCGGGCGGCGATAGCCCAAGCGCTGATCGGTAAACCAATCTTGGTATTTCTGGATGAACCCACCGCCGGACTTGATCCAGTGAATGTCCGAAGGGTGCGGTCAATCATTGCAGAACAATCGTCAGCGACAACTTTTATCATCAGCTCCCACGATTTGACTGAACTTGACCGTCTGTGTCGGCGTATATTACTGTTGGAAAATGGCGTATTGCAGTCAGAGACGATACACATCAACGAACAACAGTCTGCCTCCCGGTTTATTACCCTGCAAATGGAATCATGCTCGGCATTAGAAGTGACTGCTAAACTGAAGGCGTTAGAAGGTGTCTTGCAGGTCACTAACCCACAAAAAAATGAATTTGTTGTGGCCTACAACGCTGAACTGCAACCCAATATGGATCTGCAACTGATGCAGTGTCTCCAAACTAATCACTGGCAATATCGGCAGTTGAGCCACGGCAAAACCCTGGAAGAAAAACTGTTTTTTAACGAGTAATTTAGCCAACACAACACAATATCTATACAGAGCAGATGATGGGAAAAATGAAAACAGAACAACAAGAGATTTTAAGTAAGGTTCCAGAGGTAACATTAATCTTCTGGATCATAAAGGTTCTTGCTACAACTCTCGGAGAAACCGGCGGAGATGCCGTATCCATGTCGATGAATCTCGGTTATCTCGTCGGCACTGAGATATTTGCAGCCGTATTCATTGTTGCGGTCATTGCACAAATTTCTGTGAAGAGGTTCCATCCAGTTATCTACTGGATAACAATTATTGCAACGACAACTGTTGGAACGACGTTGGCCGACTTCGCGGACCGTTCGCTTGGTATCGGTTATGCGGGCGGAACGGCAATTTTATTTACATTGCTGATGGGATCGCTGTTCATTTGGTATCGTACGCTGGGTTCGGTCGCAGTGGACACTGTCAGTTCACCGAAATCTGAGATGTTTTACTGGATAACAATCATGTTTTCTCAAACCTTAGGTACTGCTCTCGGTGATTGGACAGCAGATACGGCAGGTCTTGGTTACGGCGGTGGGGCTATTGTGTTTGGCACTATGCTAGCGGTTATTGCTATAGCCTATTTCCGAACAAAGATTTCCCACACGGTACTTTTCTGGGCGGCATTCATTCTTACCCGACCTTTAGGCGCGGTGGTTGGTGACTTCCTGGACAAACCGATAAGCAAGGGAGGTTTAGAGCTAAGCCGTTACTCAGCATCCGCGGTATTATTCTTGTTAATCGTTTCTTGCATCTTTATCTTTTCACATAAACCAGCAAAGCAAGGACATTGAACATAGAGTTCAATTTAAGACATCGGCGTTAGGAGACAAAACCGAAAGTTTGCAGTATTCTGAATATGCTTATGCAGTTTCGACAGATGTTGGCCCCGGTTGAAAATTGACCAACCGTACCGGTTGAATTTTGACCAGGAATAAGAGCTGAAAAGCATAATTTTTATCAGCGTTCTGAACCCAAATGGCACTGGTCAGACCAATTCCGGTACAACTTGCTCTATATGGTCAAATTTCAACAAGCGTCAACATTTTTTTAAAACAGCGTCCAGATTTACCAATTAAAAGTTCTATCTTATTATTTTATAGTTCCTAATGGATTTTAATGGCTGGCAAAACCAATGTTGAAACTGGAAAAAATCGGAAGCTGATTTACAGCTCGGGCGTTTCAGCGGCGCTCTTGCTGCTTGCGTTGTATCAGATAGGCATCCATGAGATTATCCTGTTTGACCGCTCCTGGGCGGAGTGGGGAGTGGCAAATCATTTACACCGGCAAACAAAGTCGTATTTCGGTTAGTCTGTCGCCGCGACTGACCTGCCTCATTAATAAGGTTCAACCGATGTCAACCAGGATTATTTGTATCATTTCTCTAAAGCCTATCAGTACCAATGCTCAATTATGGAAAAAATATTTTTTTTGTTGATCATGCTAACGTCTGTTGCCCACGCAGAGGTTTTTAAGTGTCTACTGGAACCGGACAAAGTAGTTTATCAGTCTGCGCCATGCCAATCTGCTGTAAAACAGGAAATTGTTGAAATCAAGAAAACCGATCCCCGAAAGGCTGCCGAGGCAGAAGCCAATCTGAAGGCTTGGGAGGAGGATTTTGCAAAGCGTGAAGCAGTAAGAAAGAAGGATGAACAAGAACTTCAAACTGAACTGTACAGAAAACGTTTACAGAGTAATATGCAAATTCCAAATAGACCGTATCAATTTCACCCTTATTATTATGCAACCTATCCGTTTTATAAGTCTCATCGGCACAATATTCATGGGCGTAGTTTTCACAAACATTGAAAAATCAGTCAGCGGCTGACTGTAGAAACGCTAAGTCTCTGAAAGTTTGAACGCCATATGGAAAATGGCGTCTAAATTTTGCCAGTTTTACAACAAAGAGCGTTTGAATTTTCCAATACCTCCTCACTGTCATGTTGATAGTATGACGCACGCCAATTGCTGGACTGAAAAATTCAACGCTGATTAGTGGCACATAGTAAAAGCCGTTTTCCAGGCAACGTCCTTTATATTTATTCAGGAGGCTGTAGGTAACGCTTGGTAATGTTCAATAGCCATTATCGCATTAAACATCATGCGCTCGCGGCCGAGCCGATCGGCCAAACCGACATGTCGTACAACCTCTAGCACACTCGGATTGAGGCCGGCCAGCCATAGCGTGGCGCCGTGTTCGGTTACGCGCTTTTCGCGCTCCATCAGCATCTGCAATGCCGAATATTCGATATCTGGAACCCGGCTCATGTCCAGTACAAGGACTCGGGGTTTATGCAGCTTGACTAGCGCTCTGATCTGGCCGGCTATCTGCTCGGCATTAACAAAATATATGCTTCCTTCCGGACGCACGATCAACAGCCCCTCGAAAGTCTCATCATCCGGGTATTCAGGCGACAACGGCCGCAGCACGTCGGTTCCTCGTTTGCGGCCAATGATATACACGTGCGGGTGGGCCGTTTGGCTCGCCAGTCCAAGCAGCGATACAATGATCGCCGCCACGATGCCTTGCAAAGTGCCGAACAGTAATACGCCGAGACAAGCCACGATAGCCCACAGAAACTCCATGTTACGGACTTTCCGAATAGCGAGAAACTCCGACGGTTGAATGAGCCCGACCGAATAGACGATAACGACCCCTGCGAGCGTTGCTTGCGGCAATAAGCCCAACATAGGCGCGAGCACCAGCATGGTTGCCCCTGCAATACTGGCTGTCACCAGCGACGACTTCTGCGAGCGCGCCCCGGCAGCACGCACCACTGCAGTTTGTGTAGTGCCTCCTCCAGCCGGCATTGCACCGAACAGTGCACCACCGAGATTGGCTGTTCCTAGGGCGATCAGCTCACGGTTTGCATTTATCGACGGCTCTGTACTGCTGAGAAAGGCTCGCCCCGCTGCGATTGACTCCGTGAAACTCATCAGCGCGATCCCGAGCGCGCCAGGCAGTAACTGTTCGACTAGGGCAAAATTCGGTAACGTCAGCGGTGGAAATCCTTCCGGAATTAGGCCAACCGTTGCAACACCCTGTGGTTGCAAGCCAAAAAACCAAGAGGCGGCGATACTACCACCGACTGCAACCAGAGGTGCCGGAGAATGCGACCACAGACGTTCCATGCCGACCAGCACCAGCAGCGTCGTAGCGGCTACCGCCAATGTGATCAGCGAGGTCTCGGGCACATGGTGCACTAAGCTAAGCAAGTCGCGGATGAAGCCTTGCTTAGTCATGTGGATGCCCAACAGTTTCGGCACTTGGTCCAGTATGATCACAAGACCGATCCCCGCCTTGAAACCGGTCAGAACGGGCGTGGAAATAAAGTTGGCAACGAACCCCAGACGCAATAATGCCGCCAGTATCAGCAACACACCCACCAGGGCAGTCAGGGTGGCAACAGCGGCGACCAGTTTTCCCGGATCTCCATCCGGCACCACCAGTCCGAGTTGCGTACCAACCAGGATACCCAGTGTAGTGGTTGTACTAACGCTAAGCACTCTTGATGACCCAAGCAGCGCATAAATAAACATCGGCACAAAAGCAGAATAAAGCCCTACGGCAACAGGCAAACCTGCGACAGTCGCGTATGCCATTGCCTTAGGCAGAACCACTGCCGCGGCGGTTAGACCAGCGGCCACGTCGAAACGTAGAGCTACAGTTTTAGGCTGAATTACTTCCTCCTCCGCTGGATGCATAGTCATCTTATTTCTCTCCAAATTTATGTGTACTTGATTCAGACCCATGCTGTATCTGTTTTGTGCTTTCAGTTGCCGAAGCCGCTATTGTTCCGAGGTGAGCGACTTGTTACTCCTTGATTGATCGCATTATCCGTCTGACCGTTTCACCAATAGACAAATCTTTACTGACTTAGTTGATACGCAGACCTTATTCAGGACTATCTTGACAACTTAGAGCTGGCAACTAGCGTTGGAGCTTCGTCGAGTTCGACTCATAATTTTCTCCCTCAAGTTGACTATTAATTCTGATTATCCAACCTATCTGATCGCATGTTTTTGCTAGGCCACTACAATCCATGAGAATCGAAAATCAAGGGTGACTCACAGAATTCATTCCAATCGGTTACTATCTGCCGAGCATAACCATCTGCGTACTCCAACAACGGGCCGCGCCAATCATTACGAGCGGCAAACGCAATCCATTCGTCAGCAATCGCTGAGCCTTGCCGGCCGCCGCTCCGTAAATGGCCCCAAGCCATCACATTGCCCATGGCATACATCACTTTTTCCAACCGGCGCAACTTACCGTCCCACAATTCAAGATGGAGGCGATCCGAGTTGGGCAGCAGTTCCCGCATCACGTAAGAACGGTCACCGATCTGCACAGCGTTGAGGAAAGCGGGCGAAACCGCCTGCACCCGACGCTGAATATTGACCACACGTTCCGCTTCTGTTCCCCATTCGGGTTGAGGCAAAGTCAAATAAGGCGCAAGCGCAGAACATGGTTCGTACTTCAGGTCGAGCAAGTAGTTTCCTGTCGAGGTGCCTGTACCCTCGACCAGAATTACATAGCGTTCTATACCCAAGCTACCGATACCGGCGATGCGACGCGCCACATCAAGCACCTTGAAAAACTTCGGATCAGGTTGAGATGCGGCGAAGGCTTCCATGAACAGGAGGACTTTTTGGTAGTCTGCATCCGCAGCCGGCAGCGCCAGCTTATCTTCCAGACGCAGCCTGCGCTTGCCGTGTTGAAATTCGGTACGGCTGTCGATAAATTCCGCCCGGCTGCGTTTCTTAAGGCCGGAAAGCAGGTTCTTGACCATGCCTTTTGCCGTGTCGCGCTCCAGCCAGCGGGACTTACCGTCTTGCAGAGCCGCTGTATAGCTGTCGAGAAAACAGTGGCACAAGGCAACCGCCTCAGAGTGATTCACCTCTAAAGTTTTAGTCCCAACCAGCACACTGGTTAGAAAACGCGCCAGTTCCCAAGTGGCTGGAGCAAGTGCGGCCTCGTCGAAATCGTTGACATCAAAATAGGTCAGCCGGTTATCACCCTTGAAGCTACCAAAGTTTTCTAGATGCAGGTCACCGCAAATCCAGGCGGAAGGAGCTTCATTGAGTGAAGAATTAGCCGGCCAGTCTTGATAGAACAGATGGCAAGTACCACGTAGAAAAGCAAAGGCATCGGCGCGCATCGCACGGTACTTCAGCATCAGCCGATCGGGATCACGCCCCTGGTTGAAGATGAGGATGCGTTCAATAACGTTACGCCGCGGAGACATCGAAAATCCTGAAAGTTTATGAAAGGGTAAGTATAAGTGAGAACTTCACAAAAAATCTTACTTAAATTGTACTTATAAAACTCTGGGGCTGAGCCGCCTCAAGTGTTTCCGGCCGAAGCGAAAAATAGCCGGATCGGATTTGCACCGATGAATCAACTGCACCTTAGCAAGGCACACAATAACCCTGTGGAAAACAGTATACGCCCGATTGCTTTAGGTAAAAAAACTGGTTGTTTGCAGGCTCGGAGCGCGCCGACCAACACGCGGCGGTCATTCAATCCTTGCTCGGCACCACCAAACTCAATGGACTTGATCCATCTGCCTGGTTAAAAGACACCCTGGAAAAACTCCCCACCTAGCCCAATAGTAGCATCGACGAACTCCTGCCTTTCGGCGATCTGGATTAAACCATAACCTGCAACGTCTGACGATGTGGAGCGGCTGGGCGCTTACCCTACAAGATTTTGACGCACTCTATACATAGTCAAAGGCCTCCGGTTTTGCCGGAGGCCTTTGACTGGAAAATTTTAAACTAAGATCATTTATGCAGAGTGGATGACTTTTTCTTTGAGCTGCCTAATCGAACCTTTCACCTTATCCCAAGCGGCTTTGAATTTATTGGTGTGCAAAGTGTCTCTAAGCGCTTGAATGCCTTCATAGAGGACTTCATAGTCTTTCTTTTCACCATAACCTAATGCTTCGGCTAGCTTGAGTTCATTTTCTGCGTTATCAGCTAGTTTGAGGATGTTTTCCTTGCTGTCTTTCTTAGACAGGTCGGTTTTGTGCTCTAGCTCGTAAGCTTCTGTTAGGTATTCCTCAGAGGCTAGCACTGGCAACGGGTAGATTTCGGCATGGGTAACCAACGTGTCGAGAACATCTTCGAGTGTATTTCTAGCTTCAGCTTCGTTTCCGGCAGTAATAAGCCTAGAGGCTTTCTCGATAGCCGCAGGATACTCGCCTAGAGGCAATTCCACGATATTAATTCTGATTTCGCTGGTTAGTCCATCAAGTAGCTGCCTAGCTTGTTGTATCCGGTGATCTTCGATAAGTTCGTTGGCAAGATTAGCTGTTTCTATTACCTTGTCTAAATCACCTTCGAAGATGAGCGTTTGTTCCTGAAAGGACACGGGTACAAGCTTTAAGTGGCTATCTTTGGCTAGGAGACCTCGCAATTTTGCGGATACGTTGTTTAAATTGAGTAATGCTTCCTTGGCTTTTTTATTGTTTAAGGCGGAGAGAGCGTTTTCGGTTTCCATGACGGCTTCAACCGCTTCTTTCACCAACTGTTGTTGCTTCCCCTTACTGATTTGGCGAGCTTGGCTCCAATGGGCTGATGTATGTGGTTTTTCGAGGACTCTCGCCTTGTTTTCTGCTGTGTCGTGGTCAGCCCAACTGATGGTGGGGATAGCCAATAAGATCGCCATAGATAGAGCGTTTACTGTTGTTCCGGTGTATTTTTTTGTCATTATCATTCTCTCGTTAGTCTCTATCATGCTCTCTTTCATAATGTCTCTCGTAACCACGTTCACCGTCATGATGGTGATGGCTGTAATAAGGAGGATACGAATAATTGTTGTAGAGGGAAGATTGGTAGTAGCCGTTGCCTTGGGTTGGATAACCGTAATAAGGCTGACGGTTATAATGAGCGCCTTGGTTACCGTAGTAACCGTTTCCGTAACCGTACGCTCTGTTGTATAAACCACCTCCGTAGCCACCAGCACAACCGGCCAAGATGACAGCAATTGAAATTAGCGAAAACCGGATCAGTAGTCGCTGCGGTTTTAAAATCATAAAAACCTCTAATTTAAAATTCATTAATAGAGCGTAGAAGGCTTCACTAAAAAGACTCAGAAGGTTGTTCCTTAAATTGGCGTGGATATTCTCAAGCAATCTGCCACCTTCAAAGATATTCCGCTCGAGTCGGAATCAAGCCCAATCCGAATCGTCGTTTCCACTGTCATCAAAAAAGCCGCCATTATCCTCAAAGAAACTGTCGCTCTCGTTACTGGCCATAAAGTCGTTGCTATGGCTTGTCGTTTCCGGCTGATCAGAATCACCGTAATAGTTGTTGATGACAGTGTTCTCAGTCATCTGTTCGCCGAGAGGTTGTTGTCCCCAGCCGGATTGATGATGCCCTCCCATCAAGTTTTCTATGCCTTGAAACAAAAATGACCCGGCGACAACACCGGCAGCCGTGGTGGCAACATTACCGAGAAAACTGCCGACGCCTGATCCGGTAGTTTGCGGCGCAACGTGAGAAAACGGGGCATTACCCGCTCCCGCTGAGGCGGCAGGTATTGGGTTGCTACCGGCACTAGGCACAGCATTGGCCTTGGATGGAGCCTGTGCCCAAGGATCGTTACCGAAAAAGTGGCCTGTTGATGCTGCTGAACTATTTTGCTGCAACGGATTCTGCAATGCGCTGATTTTGGTGTTGGCTTCATTGAGAGCTTGTTCCAGCAACAAGCTTCTTTGCACCAATAGATACGCGGCATCCGGTTGTCTCGCGGCTGCCTCTCGAATCATCGTTTCGGCTTCGGTATTTTTTTCTGCCAGCTTAACTTCAATCAATTGTTTCAGAAATTGATTAAGCTGGTCTCGTTCTTGTGTATTCATTGCCATGCCTCTAAAAATAATGGTTATATATTTTGTGGTAGGTTAAGAATTCTCTTTCCCTTCTATGCCATCTTGATCGTTGATAGCCTTAAGGATTTGAAATTAACGAACATCAAAACTTTATTGCACCAGATTCCATTTTCCGGTTTGGAGGTCGAGACAAGCGACTCGGTTCTCGCGGATGCTTTGTCCGTTTGGCAAAGTTATGGTTTCTTCCAGGTTCTGGCATTGTTGCTGGGTTTGCGGATTGACCGTGCTCTGGCCAATAGGATTGACCGCTACAGCGCTCCCGGTTTGCGGGTTGACCCATTGCTGCGATTGATTGACCGCACCCGATTGAACCAACCCACCTAACTGCTGAAGCCGGAAATTTTGGTCTGCCGGAGTGACTTGCGAACCGATTTGCCCATTTAAAACACTGCCAGCCATATTCTGTGCAATGGAGTTCAGTAGAGCGTTCTCAACAGCACCCAGTGGGTTGCTGCCAGCCGAATTCATGCCAGCTACACTGTTGGTATAGCCGCCATTATTGGCATAGCCCCCGCCCATACACCCTGCTGCCAAAGTGACTACTGCAACCGAGGCAAGTCTTCCGATCTTATCGAATTTATTAAACATAGATGTGATAATCCGTAATTGTATTATTAAAAAAAGCCATAGGAGAACGAGCAGTAAAAACTTCACCTTATGCCGCAGTCCTGGAATAAGTCTACGGCAACGGGACTGCTTTATCGGTTAATAACGATCTTTCCCTTCAACACTACCTTTGTCGTTGATAGACAGCTTCCAATTTACCCCATCGGCAATGAGATATATTTCGTATTCCTCGCCTGCTCCGTTGGGGTTAGAAACCAGTTCGGCTTTTTTAAGCTCGTATTTGGGGAAATGTTGTTTTAGTGTCTCAATAGCGGCGGAAGAAACTTCACCCAAGTCTTCTATCAACAATTCATTGGCAAAGAGATGCCCATCATGAGTGAACAACTCCAGATAAGGCTCATTATTTTCCTCTTTGAAGGAGACTTTCAATAATTCGACGCCAAAATGTTTTTCATGACTGCCTAGCAAATCATGAGCTTTGGGATGCCTCTTTAGGATATTCTCTGTTACTTTCTCCGGAACACTGACAGACTCTGTAGGTTCAGCGTTTACAGCAAAAGCCATAGCTAGGACCGAAATACCGATGGTTGATGTTATGAATTTACGCATATTTCCTCATTTATGTTTAATAAAAAAAATCTATTTTGGTGGACACTGCATTCCAATTCAGGGTTACTAATATTTACCGTATTTTCTAGCGACAGACTCATGAAACCTCCGTGAATGAAACAACGCCTCCCATTACCTTATCGCCCAAAATTATCACTCAAGATTACGACCACCTGAAAAAGAACGGGCTGCTCCCCCTTCCGATTCTGTTGCAAAATTCAACATATGAAGATAACACTCATCTTGTAGACAAAGTTATCCTGCTAAAGCGTAACGCTTATGCTTCTCTCCAATGACCGTAACGAACCGCCAGTGAAATAACGGAAGGCCACTTTAAGCACATCACCCGCCTTGGCTTCCACCGGCTCGCTTAAAGGCAGCACGAGGTAGTCAACCACCCAATCAATGGTGGTTGACTGCTCGGGCACAACAGCCAGAATGTTCTTGGTAATGAAACGCAGGGCGTTTACCACGCCGTCAGACGCCAAGCTGAAGGTTCCCTCCCATTGAATTTCGCGCGAGGTAAGCTCGGTAAAATCCAGAATACTGTATACCTCTGGGTCGGCAAGTTGGATTGTTCCCTCCTGCACCACAGGCTCCCTCTGGAACTGAATAATGGGCGCATGGAAACCGAAAAAGTCGTAATCCTGCCGTAACGGCTGAACTGCCATGACAACCGCCTCGGGAATGAAAACCGGCAGTTTCTCTCCAAAACGGCGCCGATAACGCACTTTGAATGCCTCGATTACCTCCACCTGTTTCTCCCTGAGCATTGCGGGGTGAATCATTTCGCAAATCACCACATCCACAGGCTCAGGCGGCAAATATGCCAAAGCATCCGCATGAACCACCTCCACTTTGTGCCCATTCCGGTTGAGTGCCAGCAAGCGCCGAGCCTCTAGCACCAGTTCAGGATTAAGCTCGACGCACCACACTTGACTTGCCTTGGCCGCGGCAAAACACGAGAGCACCCCCGTTCCTCCACCTAATTCCAATACCTTGGCACTCTCGAAAACGGCATACTCGATAGCCGCCTTGAAAGGAATCATACGGTTTTCGCTCATCAACATGCTGTGATGGTAATGCAAGGGAATGAATTGCCCCAGATGATACTCATCAACTATGTCTTCACCCCGTTCATCATGCTTTGACGAAGCAGAGGTGTCTTCTGTCGGTGGCGCATCCATTCCGGAAAAGTTGTTTGCCATTTTTGTTATGTAAAAACTTCTTGTTATATTAATTATTGAAAGGAGAAAGTCAGTTAGCGTCTCTATCCACTATATGTTGTTGTTTGCCGCCAACTAAAGCCACGATCAATTTCAGTCTACAACTGTTTTCAGTGTGTATGTACAGTGAAAAACTGATCTTTCTACCTACGTCACGGACTCACCAACCACCATCAGCACTCGAAGTAAAGACAGTAGATTACCCCATGTGCCTTATCTGCCGCTCAACGTCCTGCATGCAACGCTGAATACTTGATTCAAAAGAAAGCGATATTTTAGTGAAATGGCAGCCTATTCGTTTTTGTGTCGTCATAAAGCCGGTTTTGACGTCAACCATATATTTGAAGGTAAGACTAACTGAATCATAATTTTTCTCATGTAAGGTGCATTCAATGGGGTCTCTGTTTGATACAAAATAATGATCAAGCGTGGCGTATGGATTCAATATTGCCAACCCACGGATGCCAATGTCTAACAACTTAAAATCTTGGGTTTCAAGGTAGGTAGCACCGTCTTCATTTTCTAGATTCAACGTAAATTGACAATAACTGCCAATATGCGATTGAGGCACTTTGATTCGGTAAGAATCCCGACGTTGCAGCCAGAAGATAGCATCAGGCACCTCCATCGCTAGCGCTGGCAGTTTGCCACTCTGTGATCTTTTAATATTGCTGCAGCTAAATGAAACCTTGATGCCGTCAATTTCAGTACGTAACAATACGGCTGCTGCATTTAAAAACTGCCGGTTTAGCTGTTCGGTGGGGGCACTATCCAGTTTAAGTTCATTTTTCTTATCATCGATTTCTAGGATGACGGTCAAAAAAGCTTGGTTATATTCGCCAAACTGAACAGCAATAAGACACTGCTTATTCCGCAACTCAATCAGGCAATTCACTACCTGCTTACGCTGACTAATCAGATAATTGGCCTCATTATCCATCGCATCAGATTTCATAAGTTGATCTTACAGGTCTCGTCATCGATAACAGAGGGCAGCCCTATTAACAGCTCAGAACATACATCCAGTCTGCTGACTACCTTCTGTCATGTCTTGTTTTTAACGTTGGCGTCTTGCTCGAGGAGACATACCACCTTGTCGCAAGTTGCCACTCTGCCGCATCTCACGGCGTTCTTCCTGCATACCACCTTGCCGCAGGCCAGCACCCAACCGCATACTACCGCGCTCATGCTCCATAACTTTTCGCCCTTCCCTATGCTCGCTAGCCCAAACATTACTGCTCAACATGACAAGCAGAGCTATAAGTAGCGTTTGTTTCATAAAACACTCCACGATAGTTAATAAAATAGGAGATACCCGCAGAATTAGCCTGTCAACGAATTGACTGTTCGGCTGCTACCTAATTTATATGCAAAAAAACTGCCAAATCAATTTCTGGCAATATCAAACAAGGCATAGTGATTAATATCATGATTTTCATAAAAATTGGCTTGAAGTAGAATGATTTTTAAAACGGCCTAGTGGTTTATTTGAACCGCTATTTATCGTTCAAGAACCAATTTAAACACTCCTAGGAGCAGATTTACCTCTGCTTTTGGCTCAAATTAATTGCCAATGAAATTCGGGTGGTAAAAAGCAAAGCGTGGAAATTTGCCAGAAAAAAGCGTCAAAGTTTCCAGCCGCCTTAGTTATCTTATTTTTATTAAGATATTTACTGACGTATTTAATCGGAATAACCGACGTTGATAGTGGTAAATTTCGACGTCGTTTTCCAGCATAAGACAAACAGAACCTGTTAATAGGTGCTATTATTAGCACCATTAAACATTAGCCAAGGGTATCGCTATGCCTACTAAATTTTCTGAAGATGTTATTCCACTCAGTGACCTGAAAATCAATCCTGGCAGAGTTGTTAATCAAGTTAGAGAAACTCACAGACCCGTTCTACTGACTAGTCGAGGCCGAGGTGTTGCTGTGGTTCAAGACCTCGATGATTACGAAAAGAACCAGGAAGAGCGGGCATTTATGAAAGCCATTGCCCAAGGATTGATGGATGTTAAAGATGGAAAAGTTATGGAATTATGCGAGGTTAAAACCAAGTTGGGCATACGTTAAATGAGGTTGTTGTTTGCCGAGTCTACATTCAACGATCTTGCCGACATTCAAGCATACTATCTGGAACAGGGCATCCCAGCCATCGGTGATAAGTTTGTAGCTGAGATTATCGCTCATGTTGAGATGCTTGAAGATCATCCTGAAATCGGTCGTATAGTGCCCGAATATGCTGAACCCAAAATACGCGAACTGATTCATCCTCCGTTTCGTATTGTGTATTGGCTGGATCATGAAACCATACATGTGATTAGGGTGTGGCGTAGTGAACGATTATTACAACTGCCAGCCCCAGATTGAGGGCAGAACGTGCGTGATTTTTGCGTGTTTCGGTGGTGATTCGTTATGCATTGTCATGCAGAGTCACGCAAAATAACGACAACATAGATTAATTAAATCAAATAGTTATATATAAATAATGTGATTTGTAATCAGCCGGTCGCGGGTTCGATTCCCATCGCCAGCTCCAAATAAATAAAAAGGCCTTAGATTTTTTCTAAGGCCTTTTTTTATGCCTATCGCTTTGCCGGAGTGATTACGCGCATTCCCAAGCCCCAAGCTTGGGAGCAAACACAACATCATCTGTCTCGCGGATCGGAGAAATCGATACCAATAACCTCTATCGCATCGACGCCTTCCCGCAATTCAGCTTACGCTCGTTCCCAAGCTCCAGCTTGGGAACCCAATACGCAAAGCTCTGGCTTTGCGAGACTGGACAGGAAGCTGGAGCTTGGGAACCAGCACAACGTTGCCGCAGGGTGTTGTTCCAGCGTTCGATATGGGCTGTTTGCCCGGTTTCCTTACCGACCGATTGGTGGTTTTCCCCGAATACGCCTTGGTATGCTTGCCAGAAGTCGCTGTAAGTGTGGGCAGCCCGGTAGGCATCGGGGATGCCCGCCCAAAGCTGGCGGCAACTGTCCGCACTCCGATCGCCCGCGAACCAGAACACGACCTGCCGGGTGCGGCGGCAGAGCGCTACCCACACACCCAACAGGCGCAGGCCTTGCAATGGACGAACGACCATAGCTCGTCCAGCTCCAGAACGTCTTCCGGTTGGGCCGGTACCAAAGTGGTTCCTAGAGGCGGCAAATTATGGGCTTTTTTTTAACCATGCCGCAACAGTCTGACGGGCAACCCCGAAAGTGCGCTCTAATCCGCGCAGGCTGGAACGCTCGTGGTAAGCCCTCAGAATTTCGGATTTTCGTTCTTCGCTGTAGCCATAATCGGGAGCCAACGTGCCGTAACAGCCGCAGGCATGGCAACGGAATTTTTGTTTACCCGCCTTGGTTTTGCCATTGCGAGTCAAATTACTGCTTCCATAACGAGTGCAGGTATGAGTCTCTGTTATCATGCTGCCAATTTTACACAAAACAGTTAAACTTCAACCACTACCGGATAAGTTCTAAAGACATGCGTTACTCCTTCGTTATTGATCGGAATCGAAAAACAGGAAAACCAATGCTATGTTTGGGACTATAGTGGCAGCTTGTACCTCACCTCAGTTAAGCTATCCCTCTGCAATCTCCTTGCGGTGATCCCTCCATTATCGCTATTTGCTGAAAACTCCTTGCCAACTTCCTGAAATCAACCGGGTGATAACCATAAGGATAAAAGGTACCGACAAACCCGCCGGCGCAGCCAGATAGCGCGGTTGCCATTGCGGTGCAAATTTGGCCTTGTATTCGTAAAGTCCTTCAAAATTGTAAAATTGATCGCCCATGTCGAAAATGGCCGTGCCGACTTTATGCCACAGCGGCGCCAAAGGACGCCGTTCCAGTCCGGCCAAAGGCGCCATGCCTAACGAAAACCATCGGTAATTTTCCGCTTTGCCCCACATCATCAGCTCGGTAAACAAAAAATCCATGATACCTTTCGGACTGTCCGGATCGTAACGCATCAAGTCAAGGGAAAGCTCCTGTCGGTCAGTGGTCTGCCAAAGATTGGCAAAAGCCCTGATTTGTCCCGATTCGTCTTTTACCACAGCCACATCGGTACGGCGCAAATAATCTTCATCGAAAAAACCCAGCGAGAAACCTTTTTCCCGTGTGTTTTTATTCGATAACCAAGCCTCGGAAATCCGTCGCAAGATAGGCAACACCGCATCAACCGATTGTCCCGACAATATTTCAAAGTGATAATCCAGTTTCCCGAACTTGTTGCGGGCAGTCCGCTGCGTCTCGCGCAGCTTGCCTTGTAAACTGAAATTCAATAAATCCACACGAGCTTCTTCGCCGAGTTTAAATAACGATAAGCCCTGATCGAGATAATACGGCAACAATTCCGCGCCAACTTGGTAAAACACGGCTTTTGCACCATAGCGGTCAGCCTGTTCCTGAAATTGCCAGAGCAGATTTTCAACCGCCGATTGATCACCGACGGGATCACCCATTGCAACCCAGAAATGGGGCGTTATCGCAAACATGATAAAGGTGTTACGATCAGTGTTCCACAGCAGGTATTTATCGCCCAACAATGCCAAATAACCCTGGGTATGAGGACATTGGACCAGCAGGCGTTGTGCCTCGTTAAGTTCGGTTGCCGTTGGTTTTTCCAAAAATTGCGGTGGAGCGACACTCAATAATCGTGATAATCCATAGAACAACATAACAACACCGATCAGCAATAATGTCCGTAAAAATCTCGATGCATTCCCTTCATAGGAAAACTGCCACCACAATTCGTGTACGTATTCGACATCCCGATAAGCGAAAAAACCCAGCCAGATCGAACCCGCCAACACCATCGCAATCGTTGCCATCCAGGATCTGGAAACAGACATGCGCAGTAACGACGACCGGCGTTGAAAGTGGCCGCGGGTGGGTAACATCAGCATCAGTATCATCAATAATACCAAGGCTTCGCGCCAGTCGAATCCCTTGAGCAATGAAGCAATAATGCCCAATCCCAGCAAAAACAAGCTGCTATACCACGCCGCATCGATCTTGAGACGGATTCCCCGCGCCAAAAATAACAGCAGTAAACCGATCAGGCTGCCCGCCAGATGCGATAATTCAACGATAGGCAAAGGCACCAAGTCACGTAGCCAATCCAAGGCTTCCGAGTTAGCGGGAATGGAGCCTGAAACCAGCAGGACACTACCGGCAAACAGCAGCAATAGCGAATACAGTTGCGGCACGACAGCGGATAGAATCCGGCTCACAGCACTACTGCTTTCGGCTAATAAATCCCGGCGACTGTACACTTCGTAACTCAACAGCCCGGCTCCGGCCAGCAATAACGGCAGGAAATAATAAATGACCCTATACAGCAGCAAAGCGCCGATCAAAACCAAATGCTGATCCGTTACCTCAATATCCGACATCAGCCATAAAAATGCGCTTTCAAACACCCCGATACCGCCCGGCACCTGACTGATAACCCCGACGACCTGCGCCACCACAAAAACCACGACGAATGCGCCAAAATCAATATCGACTTTGCCGAGCAGCAGTACCCATAACACCAATGACGACAGTACGATGTCGATACCGGACACCAGCGTTTGCCAAACGGCGATACGGGGCGATGGCAAATATAATTCGAAACCTTTAATCAGCAACGGCTTGCGCCATAGCAAAACGGCGGCCCAATAGACCAGCAAAGCTGCCGCGCAAATAAGGCTGACCCAACGAATGGCTTGCGGCTCCTGCACAGTGTTTGATAAATAGTGCGGCAATAACAAGCTGCCGACCAAGCCCAAACTCAGTGCGCCCAATAAATAGGTAATCGTTTGGAACAAGGAAATTTTTACAACATCCCAGCCCGGCACGCCCCATTTCGAGTAAAACCGGTATCGAATAGAGCCTCCGGCAGCCCAGGCATGACCGGTGTTATTGCTGATCGCATAACCTAATAAGGCTGCTGCGATCATTTTCGATAGCGGGATTTGCGTATATCCGGTGAAACGTAATGCCAGCCAGTCATACCCCGCCAAGATCAGGTAATTGATCACGGTTAGCGCAAAAGCGGCGAACATAATCCGCATCGGCATTGTTTGCAACGATGACAGTATGTCGCTCAAATCATGCACTTTGACTTCGTTATGAACGATGTAAAGCGCGCAGGCAAACAAAGCCAAAGGCAATAAATGAGCGATTTTTTGAGCCACCCGGCTTAACGTTTCTCTGGTCATGCGCTTGTTATCTAATGTGATAGAAAAAAGATTCAATTAATGCCGTGCTGCCGGTATATATCGAGGATTTGCTTGGTCAGTTTGGGATAATCCTGGTCGAAATGGTGGCCGCCGGGCAATTCCAGGATTTTGGCCTCGCTATTTAACAGCCCGGTGCAGGCTGTTTCGGTTTTTTCTTCCTTACCGTAGATGCATAAAAGCTTGTTTTTGGCTATCTGCGCCAGTTCCTTAGACAGGGGATGCCCACTCGAACTTTGTCCAAGCCAACCTGAAACATGGATTTCAAAATCGGCGTTATTCGCCAAAGCTATCAACACCAAAAGTCTAATACTGTCCTTATCTTGCTGCGGCAGGCGATTATAAATAGCTGGCAATATGTCGGCGCCGAACGAATAACCGGCCAATACAAATGACTTTACCCCCCAGTTTTTCCGATAATACGCCATGGTTGTCGCCAGATCGGCTGCCGCTTGCTCCGGCGTTTTACGCTCCCAGAAGTAACGCAGCACATCCACACCGACCACCGGGTAATTCATCGCGGCCATTTCCCCGGCTACGGTTCTATCCAGATCGCGCCAGCCACCGTCGCCTGAATAAAAAATCGTAACGTTATCTCCGGGCTTGGTAACGGGTACTTCGACTACCGGCATCGACGGTGCAGGCTGATTGTTTTTCCCAAGAGCTGTATTCAACTCATCAACCAATAAGCTATCGAGCGGCGTATCGTAAGCCGCAATCCGGGTATCGACATTTCCCAAAGATTTAATAAAGACTGCTGTCTCGGCAGGAGGCTGATCAGTCCAAACCGAACGCCAGTTGCCTTCCAGGCTGGGAGACGAGACCAGACTATGCTTTTGATCTTGATAGTGGCTGAGCAACGGAGGACACAAGACTAATTCATTAGGCAATGTGACCGAAAAACCGATAGAAAGATTGGTGACCTCAGTTTTAGATGGGGATTGGGCGTTAATAAACGGTATCAGCGCGCCTTCGCCGATACCGGCAACAATCAGATGATTTACCGAAGGCTTAGGTAATTTTTTCACCAACTCTTCCAGTGATGCCGCGACTCGCTGATCATCAAGACATTGTCCATTTTCAGCATTAAAGCCTTTAAAGAACCGCACCGAATCAACAACTGCCGCAGTCATGCCGGTTGCAGCCAGACGCTGCCCCAAAGCGGTTGCCGGAAATTTTTCCGTATCGGCAAAAACCAGCGCCAAGCCTTGAGAGTCCCATAGCGGCTGGGCAACGGCTATATCGCCAAAGTTTTCGGTATGAATCGACACTTGCAGAACTGGCGGATGAATATAGTTTCCCCAAATGACGCCAAGCACGGCTAAGATTAGCAACAGGCAAGCAAGCAGATGTTTTTTTATTTTCATGGACTAAGCTACCCTCAAGGAGTTGATATTGCTATATCGCCGGTTCGATACTTAAGAACGATGCGATTAATTGATTGATCTGCCGGGCATGAGTAACAGGAGCGGCGTGTCCCGCATCCGGTACAATTTCAATCTTGCCGTTTGCCAACATCTGCGCCAATTCACTGGAGTGGCGCAAATCGATAATGTCGTTTTCCCCTGTAATCACCAGCGTTGGCGCTGTAATGACCTGCAAATCCGCATGATCGAGTTGCGGCGCTGTCCGCCATAATTCCTTGATCTCCGCTTCCAGAACAGCATGTCTTTCACCCGCTCCGGACCATCGGCTACGCAGCCAATTGATAATTTTGTTCAGCAAGCTGTTACGAGCTTCATCATGGGGCCGGTCGGTCTCAGGAATCACTCCAGAAGGTTCGAAATTGGCGCTGATTGCAACGATTCGTCCTACTCGTTGCGGCGCTTCAAGTCCCAGTAATAAGGCAATAATACCCCCATCGCTCCAACCAATAATATCTGTGCGCCGGATACCTAGTCGATCGAGCACCAGCAGCGTGTCTTCTGCAAAAATTGAGTAGCTGAGCTTGGAATTGCCCGCTGTCGAATCGCCGTGGCCGCGGGTATCGATCAGCACGACTCGCCGTCCGGAAGCGACCAGCCAGGGTATCTGCGAAAACCAACCGAGTTTATTGCTCAGCCCGCCATGCAATAGCAAAACAGGATCACCATGGCCATAGGAGACATAATGAATATGCGCGCCGCGGTAAACAATATTGCCTGTTTCAGTTGGCGTAGTGGTTGAGCATTTCCAAATCAAGTAGTTCAGCGCATTAACCGACATAGGCCTTAACCAGACAAAAAGCGACAGAATTATTGCCAATAAAAGCACCCAACTTATATAAAATAATCGTTTCATTACAGTACGCAAGTCAGTTATGAAAGAAGCCTAAACTTTGATTTTTCAGCGGTCTACTTGATTTTCAGGCTTGCCGACTTGTTCAGCCATTGATTGGCTTTTCCCGTAATCCATGATTGGGCAAACTTATCGGACTTACAGACAATGTCCAAAAATGCGGTCGATACGCTGAATACGGCGGCGATATGCTTGGCATCCTGTCCGCCATTTTGTCGACCACCGTGCGACGGCCTGCCCATGCCGCCGAAAGACCCTGCGGACGAACCACCGCCACCTCTCCTGCCCCCGCCGCGCAAAGCATTGCCCGTGCCAAAGCGCTGCATGGCTTCGCTTGGTCCGGCTTTTTCTTCGAATTCCTGAGCCGGACCGGCTTCTTGCCGACGCGCTAAGTTAGATCCCGCCAATAATTGATGACCGCCTTTATTCAATACCAGCAAATACTTATTGCCGGGCGGCGCATATTCCCAGATTGCGGTGCGCACATAGGGAGAACTGATCCCGTACGGATCATCGTCCTCGCTGCCGGTGACTACCAGCAACGGGATAGCAATATTTTTGTAGCGGTTGGTTAAGTTACCGAGCGCCATATCCACGGACGGGCTGAATAACATCGCGGCAATCGGGCTGAAATCTTGCGCTTGCGGAAAATCGGCTCCAAATTTCTCGCCGATCATTTCTTCGGTTGTTTGCGCCCCGATGTCATAACCGGCAATGATCACTCGCGACACATCGACCGATTTAAACAGGCCCTGACCGGCTTTAACCCGCAGTTTGAGCTGTGCATAAGCCCAGAGCAAGTGGTTGATGCGCTTTTTCAGCGATGCCGGCGAGAAATACTCATGCCCTACATAATGCAGCTCGCTGTTTCTGACGGCCTTCGACGGCCTGGATTTATCGCTGTCATCTTCGTCGTCTGACGGTTTGTCATCGCCCGGTTTTCCCTGCATCGGCGTTAACTCTTTAAGCGCTGAGCTGATCTCAGCCGGTTGTACGCTGAAAACCGCGTAACCGGCCTTGGCCCAGGTTTCACGCCAAAGCCTCCCACCATCGGCAGATTCGCCCAAGCCCGGCAGATAAATAATCAACGGATAATCGCCGGGAGCCTTCGGTGCAAGCATTGAAACTTCAATGGCTTGACCGTCGTGCCGCCACGTTTCCCTGACCGAATCGATCTGATAGTCACGTGAAGCGGAGTAGCCGCCTTCAGTCATAAACTGTTCGACCTTTTCAGCCTGCTCTTCCGGCGTCGGCAAAGACGGGCCAAAAGAACAACCGGTCAGAACAAGCGCACAGAAGATAAGCGCCGGAAAACCCGCCTTAGTTCGGTAAGTTTTGTTCATGGCGCTGTTATTGTGGAGGAGCCGGTGGCTGGCCGGGCGGTGGCGGCGGAATACGCGGAGGTAGTGATAAACCGGGCGGTGGTGGAGGTATATGGGAGGCCGGCGCAACTTGATGGGATGTTGCCCCCGTGAATTGTCCCGTCACAGGAACCTGATGGCCCTTGGCATACATACATTGAATATAAGCCGTATCGTAGCGTTGTTGTGTCTCATACATGGAGCTATTCGCGGTGCCGACACCAACGATACTGCCGCCCACCAAACCGCTACCTGCCCCGATCGCGGCGCCACTCCCTCCGCCGATTGCAGCTCCGGCTGCCGCACCTAGCGCCGTGCCCACTGCGGCGCTGGTAACACCGCTATTTACCGCCGCTTGATTGGCTGTAGTGCCGCCAACCTGGTAAGTAGCAAATTGCTGACAGCTAGCGTCGTCGTTACGAAATTGTTCGAAAGACAGACCGGTACCGGGCAGCACCATGACTCCTGGTCCGCTGGGCAAACTGGCACAACCGGTTACTGCCAGCATAACTGAGCTCGAAAGTACTATGGAAAAACGTGACATATTTAGACTCTTTAACGAGGTGCGGACGGTATCGGCTCAACTTGTTGCCATCCATTTAAACATTCCTTGATATAGGGGTAATACCCTTCCGGGTTATTACAGTAATACCAATAACCGGGCGGATTCTGCTGGACAACCGGCGGAGCTTGCTGAATGTAGACCGGTGGCGTTGCCGGTACGGTAACTACTGCGGGCGGATAGGCATAGTAAGGGGAGTAGTAAGGCGCGCCGTAGTAGCCTAGACCATAGCCTAGGCCCAACCCTAAACCAATTCCGCCATAGTAAGCGCCATGACCATAGCCCCAGCCGCCAAAATGTCCCCCACCATGGAATCCGCCACCATGCCCTCCTCGCGCCCATGCAGAATTGCCGGTCATAGCCTCGATCAGAACGATGATCAAACATGCCACTTTGATCTGCTTCATAATAATCTCCATCCCGCACTGGCAGGATTTTTTCAAAAATTAATTCGACGGAATGTCGCCGAAAAACACCGAGTTGTTTGTTTGATTAGCGCTTTATTTAAATACCCGTGTCCAACAAAAACTCAGAGGGCGACATTGCTTTTGTAGCCGATTTAAACAACACGCAGGTATCGGGAATATTTGTCTCAATAAGAACTTATAGAAATTAAGCTATTTCCGTGCCACAAGTTAATAATCAAAATAACATGAGAAATATCAATCCTAATGACTAAACAAAAAGCAAATACAAAAACGGTTAAAGGTTCAAATAAGCCTGTTAATAGGGTTCTTTTCAACTACTGCTGCTTCTGCACCCTCCATCGTCATTGAAAAAAATTTAGGTACGCAGCCATTAATGAACATGAGAGCAGACTTCCGCGACTAGTCACTATCGTGCTATTGCGTATATGAATGATTTCCCTAACTTCACCACCGAAATACTAAAAACCGTATAATTCCTCGACAAGCCTATCCTGATCGGTGAATCCGGCTGGCCGAGCGTCGGCCGGCAGCGCTGTCCCGAGCGTCGTTAATCAAGTCAGATTCATTCGCAGTCTGCTTCAAGTAGCCACTCGCAACAATTTCGACTACAACATCATCGAAGCTTTTAACCAACCCTGGAAAAGTAATTATGAAGGCGTGGCCGGTGCTAATTGGGGATTGCTGTCAGCCGATCATAAACAGATTTTCCCTTTAACCGGTCCGGTCTGCGAGAATCCTGCCTGGCCGTTGTATTTTGCTTTAACGACAATCTTATGGTTACTGATTGTGGCGGTTTACTATAAAAAACTGCAATGTATTTCTCTGCCGCGCTTGCTGGTGTTTTTGACCTTGACGCAAGTGCTTAGCGTCTGCCTGATAACGCTGGCGGATTTTCTCTGGTACACCAATTACAACCATTGGCAACGCGCATATACCCTATCTATAGGGGCCGCTAATACATTATTGGGCGGATTGCTTATTCAGCGTTTCTATGATGTTTTGGCTGACAAGCCGGATGTACAACATTTAGCGACCCGATTGAAAAGCGGCTACCTGATTTTCATACTGCTGGCGCTTTATAAAACCTATAGTTTGGCCTTCAATGGACGCTATCTGAGCTTTCCAGTCGAGCAATTCGCTATTCCCGCGATTGGAGTGTGCGGTTTGATAGTTTGTCAGTGGATAGGTCAGCGCCGGTTAGACTATCAGATTCTACAGTTTAATAGTCTAACCGGCGGGGATTTATCAACCCGCCGCGATCGCATCCTTGTCTATTTGATGGGTGCCGGCGTTATCACATTAGTATTGGGCGAGACCAAGGCATTTATGGAAGCGCATGATTTCATTCTGGAGCATCCGGGCTTTTACGAAGGCCTGCCGTTCGCGTTAGCTTATACATTCCGCAATCAGCATTGCTGGCCTGGGTGCTTTGTTTATCTATCCTGTCTATTCCATTCTGGACAAACAATGAGCATTATCCTTCATAGTTCACTATCCAGTGGCAATAACAACAAAATATTGGCCTTGACTCTTTGCCAATCACTTCGAGCCGGTTCCGTATCGTACTCAATGACTTTGTCTCCTTCCTGGGTACGCCACAGCAAATTCGGCGGCTCTCCCGCGCCGTGCAGATGCAATGCCGGCATGTAAGAATTGACCGGCTGAACCATGGCTTCGAAACGCGCAGCAACCTGTCGGGCAAGCACGGGACTATCTATGATCAAGCCAATCTCAGTGTTGAGGTGCATTGATCGCTGGTCAAAATTCATTGAGCCTATAAACAGCCTCTGACGGTCAAATACAAACAATTTCGCATGCAGGGAATAGTTTCCATAACGCGATATTGCCGCCGTTTGACCGCTGCCTTTGGTGCTACCCAGAAGTAAGCGAACTTCATAGAGCTCTACGCCATTCTCAAGCAAAGGCACCCGATAATGCATATAGCCGGACTGCGCCAGCAGCATCGGTGTCGATTTGAGTGAGTTGGTCAAAACGCGTATACGAACGTTACGTTGGCGCAGGGCTTTGAACAAACGCATTCCTTCATCCCCCGGTATCAGGTAGGGGGTGACTATCAGCAACTCGGACTGCACCGCGATCACGGCATTCGCTACTGTCCGCTGCATCAGTCTGCCTACCATCTCGCCCTTTTCTATTTTCTTTTTGTCAGGACTGTCGTAGATCAGTTCCGCATGCGCCCAAGTCAGAGGCAAGCGGCCGTTGAGTATCCCATTAAACGGCTCTCCGGTCGCAACGCGTTTTACATAGTCAATACCGTCTTCTTTCAATGTGCTCAATATCTCGCGAGTTGAATGCGGCTCCTTTTCACTTGAGAGCGCTTCGGCCGGAATCGACAGGTCGCTGTTCCAATACTCGTCAAAAGTTCCCGAAAGCCGTTGGGCGATAGGGCCGGCCACAAATACGTCGTCATCGGCGAATTGAGATTCAGGATTGACCTGAAAGAATTGATCGCCTATGTTGCGTCCGCCTATGAGCGCTATTGCATTGTCCACGACGAGCAATTTATTGTGCATTCTGTAATCGAGCCTGGAAGCATTGAACATGAATTCGATTTCTCGAAACAGTGTTGAATTGCCGCGATATGCCAGTGGATTAAAGAAGCGAACTTCGATTGAAGGATGCGTTTCAAGCGCTGTAATCCGGTCATCGCCAGCCACCTTTTCGAGATCGTCTATCAGCACTCTCACCCGTACCCCGCGGTCAGCAGCATGCAGCACAGCGTCGGTAAGCAGCCGACCTGTCTTGTCTTCGCGAAAAATGAAATATTGAAGGTCGAGTGTACGTTCTGCGGCATTAATCATTTGCATACGGATCAGGAACCCGTCAAGCCCTGCCGGAATAATGCGAAATCCGGAATTCCCGCCCTCTTGGCGTACTGTATTGATAAAATGGCGGCCGAGCCGGGTCTCCTCTGGATGAGCGAACGCCAAAGATGCGTTTTTGGGGAAATCGACTCCGGGAGGAAGCGATGCACATCCACTGATGACCGCGAAGATCAGCACAATAAGCGAAAAACGGAACCGGTCGATCATCATAGATATCCAGCGAAATTGTCCCACTTGCCTGAAAGCGTGAGTGACCGAGGCGTAGCGTCCGGGGAGCCAGGTGTATCAAACTTTGGCTGACTTGTATCCAGCAGCAATTTTGCTCTCACCGGCAACACGTTGCCTTATTTTTCAAGTCTTTGTTAACCCGTTGCAAGCGTTTAATCATTTCTTTCTTCATTTGCTCGCGGCCTATCGAATGCTTCAGACTACTGCCCATTCCCGCTACCTGGTCGGTAGAACTGCGGCTCGAATAAAACACCAGTGTTGTACCCTCTTTATATGGCAAGCCGATTGCAACCACATGGCTGGAGTTGTAGGAGTGTCCGACATAAAACTGACGGGAAACAATAATGCCGCCAGCCTCGCTGTTTACCATAACCCGGTGAATGAGAATGGCGGTAGGACGGTCTTCGACGCTGCGATTTGACCAGAGGAACTGCTCGGTCGCATTCGGCGGCAATGCGGCGGGATAATTAAGCCAGGCTTCTTGTAGTTCCGGAAAATAGCGCGCCCATGTTTTACTGTTGATGACATCGTTGCGCAGTTCCTCAGCAGGATCGGCATTGCCATTCTCGCGGCTGTAAGCTGTAATCCCGGACAAGCCGCTTTTCCGATAAGCCTGCAAGCGTTGCAATAAAATTTCCCGATATTTTTGGTTGGCGGCTTTTAACAACGTTTTATTATCGGCATCTTCCAGGCTGGCTTGCAGACTTTTCAGACTGTCGATCTCTAGTTCCGATAGGTTGAATTTATCGCCCGGCTCAGCATTTAAAAACGACTTAGCTTCGTCAATCTGCTTATCGGTAAAAGCGAATTTTTTGAAGCTATTGATGTCGGCATTATTGGTAAGCGAGCCGGTCGCGATAATATCGCTTTCTGTAGCCGTAAGATTGCCAAGTTTGATGTAGTTGACGATTTGAGGCAAGGTTGCCGGCAGTATCATAGCCACACCGATAGCTAACTCTTTGTGGCTGGTTTCGCTGACTTCGTAATCGACAATCTCTCCGCGCTCGAGCTGGGCAATTTGCGCTGCGTCGATACCGAAGTTTTGCAGGGCTTGCTGCGGAGTGGG
Organism: Methylobacter sp.; assembly: GCA_036561025.1. Lineage (GTDB taxonomy): Bacteria > Pseudomonadota > Gammaproteobacteria > Methylococcales > Methylomonadaceae > Methylobacter_A. Next base: position 26,200 of record DATBQB010000032.1, read on the forward strand.
GACTTCCTGAGCAAAAACAGGCAGGTAAAACTGCGCGCCTATCAGCAATAGGAACAGGGTTGAAAACTTGTTGAACATCATAAAGATCCCCCCTGTGTTGCCGAATATTAAGGTTTAAGATCGGTTAGTTTTGTTGCTTAATTAGATTCTGTGTATGAATTTGATGTTTTCCTTTCCTACCGTTAAGTCAAATCAATACACGCAAAACCGAACTTGGTATGTGCGGTAACGAACACAGATACAGGCTGAAGAGTCTGGCGCACAGATAAACATACGGTAGACTTGTGTAAAAACTGTAAAACTAGCGATCAGCAGGGTTTCCAGACATTGCCAGAGCCGCTGTTTGTGGAAGAGATGAAAGATGTTGTCCGGCTTTACCTGAAGCCGTCGTAGAATCGCAAGTATGCGATCATTGTTGAATATATGGATATTAAAGCCAGTTAAACCCGCTTTATTGCCTCAGATTTTCCATTGCTTCGCCCAACGATAGATTTCGGTATCAATGATTTTCTGATGCGCCCATTGCAACCAATAAATAATCGTGGTGTAAGTGACCCTCAGGAAGGCAAAAGTTAATAGCTGCGCTTTGGTTAGTGCAAACACTCTGGCAACCAGCAAAGTACCGACTAGTTTTGCCAAGACTTCCGTCAGGATGCCTTGCAGAATCAATCCCTTTGCTATCAATCCGAATGCCACGAGATTGATCAGCGTAACAATCAGTATCGGGATGCCAAGCGCTACCAGCGCCATGTTCGCAGTTGTCTGACTAAGCCATTGCTCAAATTGCTCCAGATTCAACCATTGGAATAATAAGCGCCCAAATGCCGTCAGTAAATCCCAAAGCCACTCTTCAATGATCAGGACGATAGCCAAAAACGAAAGCAGGAATTTTTTCATGATTTGACCGAAAGGAAGAATTCAACAGTTTCATTATACGCATAATCTGCCCTTTAAAAGTACACTACCTTAGCTATATCAGGCATCCTCATTAAAGCTGATAGGTATTAAGGCTATCTGGCATGAATATTTGTTTTAATTTCAGCGTGCCTATAGCACTCGACAGTGTGATCGTTGACCATACCAATCGCCTGCATATAGGCATAACAAATGGTACTACCTACGAATTTAAAGCCTCGCTTTTTAAGATCCTTGCTCATTAGTTCGGATATTGGCGTAGAAGCGGGAACCTCGGCGGCATTTTTCCAGGCATTGTGTAGCGGTCTACCGCCAACGAATTGCCAAATATAAGCATCGAAACTGGCGAAATCCTGCTGAACATTTAGAAAAGCTTGTGCGTTGGTGACGGCTGCATTTATTTTCAGTTTATTTCTTACTATGTTCGGATTAGCCAATAGTTCGTTAATTTTTTTATCATCGTAATTTGCAATTCTTTTAGCATCAAAATTATCGAAGGCCTTTCTGTAGCCATCGCGTTTGTTCAGAATGGTTGACCAACTTAAACCCGCCTGAGCACCTTCAAGAATCAAAAACTCAAACAGCAGCCGGTCGTCATGAACCGGCATGCCCCATTCGAGATCGTGATACAGCTCTTCAGACGGACTGGATAGCGCCCATGTGCATTTGTTCATTGATGGTTCCTGTCGTTAAAGTTTAAGCGCTGGTAGCCCTTATTCCCACGCAGCGCGCTCGCCTTTATACATAAGTGTCTGCGAAACACCGTCGTCCCGGCAGGGATTGCCGGGACCCAGAAGCCATGGATGGCAATACCGAAGCAGGCAACAAGCCTTGCAATGCGGAATTGCTTAGTTAAATCAAGCATTCACATCCTTGTGCTCTGGTTTCCGGCAATCCCTGCCGGAATGACGTGCTTTCCAATACTTATGTATAAAAGCGAGCGCAGCGCGTGGGAACGAGACATTCTTAAGCTGATGCGCATGACCAATGATGGCGTTGGGTTGACAATCCCGGCTTCAAACCGCATCATCAATCCAGTTTATCTACCAGCTATTTTAAGCCATGAGTAATGACAACCTCCAGATCCGCCGTATCGCTATCGATACGTATCATGAAAACGTCGCTTATATGCACCGCGAGTGCGGTATTTACCGAGCTGAGGGGTTTCAGGCGCTGTCTAAAATTCTGGTTAGCACCAACGGTTCCAAAGTGCTTGCGGTTCTTAACGTAGTCGATGACAGTTCCATTGTTCTACCTGGAGAGCTGGGACTGTCCGAGCAGGCATTCAAACAGTTTAATGTCGCCGAAGGCAGTCTGGTTACGGTTAATCATGCGGAAAATCCAAAATCCATGGATGCGGTACGCCGCAAAATCAACGGCGAACGTCTCAGCCAGGATGACTTTAACAGTATAACCAACGATATTGTCGAAACCCGTTATTCGAAGATGGAAATGGCTGCATTCCTGGTTGCGACCGGACAAAACAATCTCGATCGCGACGAGCTGTTTTTTCTTACCCGCGCCATGCTGCAATCCGGCGACACGATGAACTGGCATGAGTCATTGGTTGCCGATAAGCATTGCATCGGCGGCATTCCCGGCAACCGAACTTCGATGCTGGTTGTGCCTATCGTTGCCGCGCACGGCATGTTGATACCGAAAACCTCCAGCCGCGCAATTACTTCCCCGGCCGGTACGGCCGACACGATGGAAGTGCTGGCCGAGGTCAATCTGAGCCCAGACCAACTGCACGACATCGTGCGCCAGGAGCGAGGCTGTCTGGCTTGGGGCGGCACGGCCAAACTCGCGCCGGTCGATGATATGCTGATCTCTGTTGAACGCCCGTTGGGCATCGATTCTCAGGGACAAATGGTGGCATCGATTCTGTCCAAAAAATTGGCCGCCGGCTCCACGCATTTGATTATCGATATTCCGGTCGGCCCCACAGCTAAAGTGCGGCAAATGAATCAGGCGCTGGCCTTACGTAAACTATTTGAATTCGTCGGCGACCGGCTCAACATCCATCTGGAAGTGATGATCACCGACGGTCGTCAACCGGTAGGACGAGGCATCGGCCCGACGCTGGAAGCTCGGGATATTATGCAGGTGCTGCAAAACGATCCTGATGCGCCGTTCGATTTGCGCCAGAAATCTTTGCAACTGGCCGGCAGGATCATTGAATTCGACCCCGATGTCCGCGGCGGACAAGGCTATGCGATTGCCCGTGACATACTCGAATCGGGCCGGGCCGGAGCTAAAATGAACGCGTTAATTCGGGCACAAGGTTCAAAACCTATCGACCTGCATCCGGGCAGCCTTTGTCATGAGGTTTTTGCCGAACGCGACGGCGTAGTAACGTGTATCGATAACTTTCAAATGGCAAAAATTGCCCGGCTCGCCGGTGCTCCTAAGATAAAAAAAGCAGGCGTCGATTTGTTAACGAAACTGGGCAGTGAAGTAAAAGCCGGCGATACGCTATATCGCATCTATGGCGAATTTCCGACCGATTTTAGATTTGCCAAGGAGTTAGCCGCACAAGACAGCGGCTATACCATAGGCAATAATGAGCAAATCATCAAGTCTTTGATTGCCTTTTAACCCGCCATGCTGATACTCGCCTTCCCCGACTATTTAGGCCAAGCACAGCGTTTGGCTACCCGGCTTGATGTACCTCTAGCCGAAGCCGTTCTGCACCATTTTCCTGACGGCGAAAGCTTGATCCGCCTGCCCCCGTCATTGCCGGAGCATGTTATTGTTTGCCGCAGCCTTAATCAGCCCAACGACAAGCTGATCGAATTGTTACTGTGTGCCACCACTGCACGGGAATTAGGCGCTAAACGCTTGACCCTGGTCGCGCCCTATTTAAGCTATATGCGCCAGGATATCGCCAACCAGCCCGGCGAGGCGGTCAGCCAGCGCATCATCGGCAAATTGCTTGCAGGCTTATTTGACGATGTGCTGACCGTAGATCCGCATTTGCATCGCATCTCGTCGTTAACCCAGGCAATTCCGATCAAAAACGCAATCAGTCTTACCGCTGCCAATGAAATCGGAGCCTTTTTAAAACAACAATTCAAACATGCATTACTGTTGGGGCCGGACAGCGAATCGAAACAATGGGTCGCTGCTATTGCTGAACACATCGGTTTCGATTACGCGATTGCCAATAAAAACCGGCTCGGCGACAAACAGGTTGAAATGACCTTGCCGGATAGCGATTTTTGCAACCGCCCCGTTATCATCATCGACGACATGGCCAGCACCGGCAGGACTCTTGCCAAAGCAGCCGGGCTGCTGCAAGCTAAAGGCTGCCAAGATATTTACGCCGTTATCACTCACGCCCTGTTTTGCGATGATGCTTACGCGCATATCCTTAAAGCAGGCGTCAAAACTATCTGGAGTACCGACAGCATTGATCATCCAAGCTCCTGCATCAAACTCGACGCGTTGTTAGCGGACGCGATTAAGGCAATTGCTTGAGTAGGGCGTGCCGTGCACACCTTTTCGATGTCGCGCTGGATCCCAAGCTCCAGCTCTCATCATTTCTACACAAATCTGTTCAAGACCGTCATTTTGATATGAATGCTGGAATAGCTCGATGTATAGGCCGGAATAAGCCCTCCCGGCAACAGCAAGGGCGGGCGTTTCCGGCAATCGGGATGTCGGAAAAACACCTATCCTGCGCTTAACTCGCGGATAGGCTTATTCCGTCCTACGTCGAGATGTGTATAACGATGAAAGCTCCAGCTTTGGAACGAGCCCTTTGGCGCGCACGGCACACCCTACATTAAGCCACATGCACTATACTTTTTAATCATGCCTATTAGTTGATAAAGCGTTGACAGACCCCAGGCCAGTTAATAGACTGAGACCTTTTTTACAACAACGGTAGACGACAAGTTTGTCGAACATTGTTCACCCCGATTTAATAATTTTAAGAGGACTTTTTTATGCGTATTAAAAACTGGCTGATTGCCGCATTGTTTCTCATATCACCCTCACTTTATGCACATACCGGTGGACATATCGATCACAGCTTGATGAGCGGTTTGCTACATCCATTAACCGGCATCGATCATTTACTGGTATTACTAGCGGTTGGCTTGATTGCGGCTAAACAGGGCGGCAAAGCGGTGTTTGCATTTCCGGCTGTTTTTTTGGGATTGATGGCTGCCGGGGCCTTGCTTAATACTTATGGCGTTCAAATACCGTTTGTTGAATCGTTAATCGCCTTATCGTTGGTAGCGTTTGGCTTGCTGATCACTATTAATCAAAAGCAACGCTCTAAGATACTCTTTATGGGCGTCTCGCTTTTTGCGGTTTTCCACGGCTATGCTCATGCCGCAGAAATCCCTACTGACTCCAGCGCCGCCGTGCAGTATTTCTCGGCGTTAATGCTGATGAGTCTGGCTATTTGCGCTGGCGGCTGCGTAATGGGTCTAACTACAGGCAAGCGCATTAATTACCTGTTGTCATTAATATGCTTAAGCAGCGGTTTGTATTATTTAGCTGCCGGTTAATAAATCAGTTATAAACAAGATAGTGCTCCGCTAAACAAAATAGCCAATCCGGTAAAAGCTATTTGTTTCAAATACAATCAAAAAATAACCCCGCGTAAAACAGGGGCGGCACGTCCGCCCCGCCATTTCCTAAAGCAGGATAAGTAACCTTGTCTAACACCAATCAAGATGTAGCCCTGGCAAGAATCGATTATATTGATGCTTGGCGGTTTTTGGCCGTTGTTATGGTCATTCAATCGCATATTTTCGTTTATAGCGGATTAAAAATAACTTTCTTAACGCCCTATTTAGACCAGCTGGATCGGCTTGGCGAACTGGGAGTCTTGGTCTTTTTCGTGATCAGCGGTTTTGTGATTTGTTCCGGTCTTGTTGCAGAAAAAAGCAAGACGGGCACTGTTTGTTTATCCGCATTTTATGTGCGGCGCTTTTACCGGATCATTCCGCCGCTCTGGCTGTACCTGTCCTGTCTTTTGCTGCTTGACGCGACCGGTATTATTGAAATTTCGCCGCAACAAGCCCTTACTTCAGCTTCGTTCTTATGTAATATGCCGTTTCCCGACGGCTGTTCGTGGTTTGCAGGACACACTTGGACACTGGCTTATGAGGAGCAGTTCTACCTGATCTTTCCGCTGCTGATCCTGTTTGCTCCGTTAATTAATAACAGCTTGCGTTTTGGTTTGGCAATTTCCGGCCTGATAGTCTCTTCGGTGTTATTGAACAGGACTGGCCATCTGTTTATCAGCGAGTACCTGATGTACTTTATTTTCCTGCTGACCGGTTGCTGTTGCGCGCTGTTGCCCAAAAATATGATGAGCCGCATTCGCGAGATGCATATCGCAGTCTGGTTAACTGTTATTGGACTGCTGCTTATTGGTATAGGCTATTTGCCGGTGGGAATCGAAAAACAGGTTAAGGTAGCCTGTTACCCTGTGCTGATTCTGTTGATGGTGTTGGGCACGCCCACGCAGATTAAATCGATAGCTGTTATTTTTAAAAACAGGAGCTTATGCTATTTAGGAAGAATATCTTACACAGCGTATTTGTGGCAGGAATTAGTGACGGGGAACTATGTCGGTTGGCTAACTTTCGTTTACATCGCCGGCGTTTTTGCGTTCGCAATGATTTCGTATCGGTATATTGAGTTGCCGTTTCAAAAAATAGCCACCGCAATATCCAATGACTTGAAAGCAGGCACTGCCGCTATCTCTTTTAACCGAATATAAATAGCGTTAAACCCTCGCCCTAATAAGCTGAGGGTTTTATGCGGTTAACTAATCCGTCTTGGCTGCAAAAGTATGCACCCATACCAGGGCGTCAGCGTTCCAAGTCATCCCTGCGTGCATTTTCAAGATGATGTCCCGGTACATATCAAGACTTGGATAGCCTTCTGCTTTTGCATCGGCATCAGTCATATCGCCTAAACGCTGACGCTTTAAATCTGTAACAACAAAAGTCATCCCGTCCAGGTCGAAAGTTTCGCCGGGCCAACCGTATACGCCATCACGACGCTGCTGTGTTTTCATTCCGGCTTTTGTAGCTTCTACCAATTTTGCATGAGTGACCAAGCGATCTATCGAACAGGTTTTCTCGGGGTAACTTTCCATTATTAATCCTAAATTTAACACAAAAATTTCATTATACACCAAGCAATCCCTTACTGTAGCTGTTGTCGGCAAGCCATTTTCCATCTCATCTAAACAACTTAATTTCGATGCCAGCCAGTTAAAAAGTTCTCAAAAACCCAAGTTACAACAAAACCGGAACAATTCAACAAACTAACTTTAAGCGTAAAAAACAACTGAAAATAAAATATTATCAATATAGGTATTCGTACTAATAAACTTGGTTGATTTATCTTGTTAATCTATACCCCGACAAGAAAGGCAGGAGGCTATGATTTGTCGCATTATCTCTCTTACAAAGACCACCTGGGCTCATCCCCCCTTCTCTCTGAGGTGGTCTTTTTTTTTGCCCTTCATTTTGTTTCATTCCATCATTCCTGAAAAATCTTTAACGACCGGATTCTGTTAATCGCAGCAGCCAGTTCATATCTGCGCGGCATGGAAAGGGTTCCCGGATAATCAGGTTCCAACACGGCTAATCCGTGTTTGCTTATTTCTTCTTCCAACCAGTCTAGCCAGAAACGGATGGTTTCAAGTTTATTGCCGGACTGCTTTAATTTAATCCGCAACGCCAGCAAACAGTAGCCGATAGTTAGAATCTGCGGAGCCTCTGCAATTTGCTCTACCGCATCCAGATTGATCAAATCCATGCCGTATTCCAGCTGCCTCGGCGCATTGCGTAAATCTTTTATGCGTTTGGGTATCATTTTGTTCAGGCGCTGATTGATATAAGCAGGATCAAAATTATCTGTCGTCAAACGGCGAGATATAGCAAAACCGGGAGTTGGTGCATCCTCTTCCACTATCGCCCCAAGCCTGTCGCGTACCTTAGAGGTAATATCATCGCAGCGGTAATCATCCATCAACAGGCAGGTGTCGGCTTTTTGCAAAAAATATCCGAGGCCGCCGACCACAAAAATCATCGAGACATGATGATCTCTCCATAGCGATCGCACCGTCGAATAAAGCGGCTTGATCGGCTCTTGCGCTGCATCCAGGATTTTTTTGATCAGCTCATCGCGTACCAGGAAATTGGTTGCGCAGGTGTCTTCATCAAACAGCAATAAGCGGCTACCGCTTTCGATGGCTTCGACAATATTGGCGGCTTGCGAGGTGCTGCCGCTAGCGTTATCTGATGAAAACCTGCCTGTTTTAAGGCCGTTCGGTAAGTCGCTGATAAAAGAACTGATATCAACATCCCGAACACTGCGGCCCTCTTCCGCCCTGATAAAAAACGCATCCTCCCGAGTCACCACATATTCCCGCCCGTCGCCGGGAATATGCGCATAAACTCCGGCTAAAATCGCCTGCATTAAGGTCGATTTGCCATGATAACCGCCGCCGGTAATGCAGGTGATGCCTTCTTTGATACCCATGCCGGTTATGCTGCGGCCATCAGGCAGAGGAATTGTTATTTGTAACGATGCGGGGGATTGAAATGTTTTAACAGACTCGCTCATAGATGGCCGGTCATCGACGCCGCTATGCCGCGGCAGCTTGGCATCATTGGCAATAAAAGCGACCAGGTCATGTTGTCGCATAAACCGAATGATCTCGGCGCGCGTTTTTTGCACGTCGACAAACCTCTCAAGCAGCATCCGGGTTTGTTCGCCGTAGTATTGATAAAAAAAACAGGCATCGACAATTGCGGTCAGTTCCTGATTCAGCATAATCCATGCCTGTTCTGCATCAAAAACGCCTCCCTGCCCTTTAGCCGGAAGGCTGATGATAAAGCGCAAATAAACGGCATCGTCATCAAACAAAACACTATCCCTGATCAGCATCTTTTGGCTTAGAGCAATAGTGTTGAAAGAACCGCTGCCGTCTTTGCCGCGATTTTGCTGGGCAAACCGGTCAATTCCGTGGCGAAAGCGCCGAATCAAAAAATCGGCTACCGCCAGTTTGCATTCGGCGGTCTGTAAAAATTGCTCGGGGATTTTACTGTCCTGCAACGCTATTTTTACCGATGCAATGGAAGCAGGGTTAGCGCCGGGGCTGCCCTGCATTTTGATAAAGCTGAGCTCGAATCGGGGGAAACGATAAGAACCGCGCAGCTTTTGTATGTTCTGGAAAGACTGGTCGGCGATAGAAGCTAGCAATGATTGCAATGTGTTCACATTCTCTCCTACCCTGCAAGTTTTAAAAGCTGAAGAACTTAAGTAGCTCGACAATAGCTTCCCGAAACTTGGACTCATAGTTTGCACGCAAAGTGTCACTGCTTTGAGTAAGCATTGTAGGAGCGGGCCGTGCCCGCGATGAAGGGGCTACAATTCTGCAATCGCTATCCAAACATCGCGGGCACGGCCCGCTCCTACAGAGTATCGAGTGCTTAACTTAATGACGACGCAGAGCGTGGGAATCCATAAACGGAAGTTATTTTTGGCGAAATCCTTAGGGCTCTTTAACCTCATTGCCGTGATAGCTCAGCTCAGCGATCAACTTCATTTTGACTAAATTATCATTAATACTTAATGCTTTAAAAGAGGCCTTGATGCTCATGGCTTTTACTGCATCAACCGAACCGAACCTAAAACCGAACAGCCTGTTTTTCTTACCCTCGGGAAAGCTGCGCATTATTCGATTAATACTGTCATCAATAAGCGACATTGCTTTGCTCAACTCCTCGGCGGCTTCCGGCTTCAAGCCGGTTAACAGCTGCTTTTTCGGAGCGCTATTACGCTGCATCGCTTCAACCGGCAAATCCGGTTGAAGTCTTTTGCGTATGCCCTCCAGCTTTTTACTTTGCCCGTGAGCTATCAGTAGACTACGCTCAGTAACACTTACCCTTTGCCGCTCTGCTTCTGGGCGATCCGATATTTTTTTCATCAATTAAAACGGGATATCGTCATCATACGGCGCATCGAAATTATCATGGCTCGGAGCTTGTTGAGCCGATGGCTGTGAAGATTGATAGTTTTGTTGCGGCGGTTGATTGGACTCGTTTCTTCTGCCGACCAAATCGATAATATTAGCATTCAGCTCCAGACTGGTTTTAGTCGAGCCGTCTTGCGCCCGATATTCGCTTTGGCTCAGTTCGCCCGAGACAAATACCTGCTGGCCTTTTTTCAGGTAATTCTGCAACTGCCCTTCAGCCCGCTTACCCCATACCGCACACCTAACCCATAGCGTTTGCTGCTTGTCGCCAAAACCGATATTGTTGGCTACGGTAACGTTCAACACCGCTTGGCCTGAGGGCAAATACCTGACTTCCGCATCACGACCCACTGTGCCGGTAAAACTAAAAACGTTGCTCATTTTTTTTCCATTCCTGGTTAATTAATAATATGGGTATTATCAACCGGTTCTATCAAAAAGAAAAATGCAAAACCTCGGATCGGTTTTGATTATGGTCCGGCAAGTCCTGTTATTTAACCAAACAGCTTATACGATGCGCTTTTTGCGACGAATGTTTATTTTGAATAAGATTGCTGAAAGCACAAAGACGAAAGAAATGGCGTTTTTGAGCTAGCGAAGATGAGCAAATACTGCGGGGGAAAAAATGAATAGCTTAAAAGCAAAAAACTTCCAAGGCCGTTAAGCCTTGGAAGTTTTTAAGTCGCATAATTAAATCGTTCAGAAACTATCGTCAATCGCATGACAATTGTCCGGCTTTGACTCTTTTACTGTTCAGGTTAACGTTGCTGGCAATAGCCGCTGACGCGAATAGTGCGGATGAGATAATAAATTCGCCGGAAATAAAGCCTAACAAGCCCGTTAAAAATATCGTCCCCGTTAAAATATCTTTGTAAAAGTCGCTCATGAGTAAGTCCTCAGATTAAAGTTGAAAAATTTTCTAAACTACAGCTCAACTATACTAAAGATACATATTGTTGACAATAATCGTATGGATATATAGATTGTTTCCTCAACGTATACATTAAATTCATAATCCATTCATATAAGGTGTGTAAAAGGTTAAAAATTTAGCGCGATTTTTTGGAAAGCATCTTTTCCGATAAAGTTAAAATCATTGCCGATATTCTTAATGTTGACGGTAAAGCTGACGAGTTAGCACATGAAACCGCTATTTATAATGTGGTGAGCGATAAATTCAACGGCTAGTTCGTTGTAATGCTTTGTTAGCAGCCAATTCTTCAAGACGTTCAGCTAACCACACTTTTATGATGCACTGACGCGTTACGCCGATCCGGTCAGCTTCTTTATCTAATGACTCGATCATCCAAGCAGGAAAATCAATATTTACACGCTTCTGATCGTGCATGGTTCGTTTGCTTTGGATAAATCTAAAGCGTCCAGAATGTCACCGCCTTCATCAAATTTTTTATCGAATTCATCAGCTTTCATATAAGGCTACCTCTTCTTTTCGTGACCGATGAACGGGCACGATCCTTATGCGATCATTTCGGTATGTGATCACGTCAGACCAATGTTTCCCCGAATAACTAAGATTTGACAGAATGTCATCGACGTTGTGCGATTTTGGCGATTTGCTACGCGACCCGTTAGAGCACGAAGTGAAACCGCCTTGGTCACCGACTTATCCGCTCGAAAACCTTAAAATTTAATATTTCGAGCAGATAAAGGTTTAGTTAAATTCACAATATGCAAAATTTCAATCTGCTTTTTCAAGGTACTTACCCGATAAAAAGCGGTGTACCCTTTATGCGAAAACTGCCTAATATCACCCTTATAAACCAAACCGCTTTCGGGAAAATCCTCCAGCATTTTTTTAAACGCCACTATTAATTCCGCGACAAATCGTTTACTTGCCTGTGGGTTATCCAGTGCAATGAAATAAGCAATATCTTCCAGCTCTTCATCAGCCTGAGGCATGATTTTTACTTGATACGCCATCAGCTTTTCTGAGACGCATCAAGCCTCTGCTGAACCCGTTGGTTTAATTTATCAACATAGTCATCATCTATGGTTATCCCCAAATCACTATCAGCTTGATTAATTCCCTGCTGAATTTTTTGTTCCAATTCCTGATTTATTGAGGATTGATTTTTATATCTTAAAAACTCTACAAAATGCAAAACTTCCAAAGCCAACGGCTCTGGAAAATCCTGCACCCCCTGATAAATCTTTTCAGCTGTATTCATGTTGTTAGCCTCAATTTTTAAATATTGATTACTAAACTTCACTGACTGTCCTGTTAATTTTTTAGCTCAGAATCAAACGTTGGATTCTTATTAATCTTAACGGTGCACACAGCGTACACTACCCATTCGTCCGCATCAAAATTATCCAATAACTTCCAAACCGCCCATATACGGCCGCAATGCATCAGGAATATGAATGCGCCCTTCCGCATCCTGATAATTTTCCATAACCGCGATCAGGGTCCTGCCCGCCGCCAGACCGGAGCCGTTTAAGGTGTGCGCCAACTCGGGTTTACCTGTTTCGGGGTTGCGCCAGCGCGCTTGCAGACGGCGCGCCTGAAAATCTTTGAAGTTGCTGCACGATGAAATTTCCCGATAAGTGCCCTGCCCCGGCAACCAGACTTCCAGATCGTAAGTTTTGCTTGATGAAAAGCCGGTATCGCCAGCGCATAACAACATCCTGCGGTAAGGCAGGTTTAGTTTTTTCAATACGGCTTCCGCATGATTGGTTAACTCTTCATGAGCACGGGCTGAATCTTCCGGTGCAACGATTTGTACGATCTCGACTTTTTCGAATTGATGTTGACGGATCATGCCTCTTACGTCGCGGCCGTAAGCTCCGGCCTCGCTACGGAAACAGGGGCTGTGACAGACGAATTTAAGCGGCAGGTCTTTGGCGTCGATAATCACGTCTCTGACGATGTTGGTGACCGGCACTTCGGCTGTCGGAATCAGGTATAAGGCCGGATCGTCGCTGGCTTTGAACAGGTCGGCTTCAAACTTGGGCAATTGACCTGTGCCGCGTAAGCTGTCGGCATTGACTAAAAAAGGCACGTAAGTTTCATTGTAGCCGTGTTCTGTCGTATGCGTGTCGAGCATCAATTGGATAATGGCTCTTTGCAAACGCGCCAGCGGCCCGTTTAATACCACAAACCTTGCGCTGGCGATTTTGGCGCCCAGCTCAAAATCCATGCCTATCTTTGCGCCTAAATCGACATGGTCTTTGGGCTCGAAATCGAAACTCGGAATATCGCCCCAGCGGCTGATTTCGAGATTGTCGTCTTCGCTCTTGCCGTTGGGCACGGACTCATCGAGGATGTTGGGGATGCCTTCCATCAAGGCGGTCATTTTGGCCTGAATCTCAGACAATTCGGTTTCCGCGGCTTTCAGCTCGTCGCCCAAATGCTGAACCTGATCCAGCAACGGCTGCACGTCTTCGCCTTTGGCTTTGGCGATGCCGATGGCTTTTGAGCTGCTGTTGCGTTCGTTCTGTAATTCCTGGGTTTTAACCTGGATATCTTTGCGCCGGGCTTCCAGATCGGAGTAATACTCGGGGTTAAAATCGAATGAACGCCTGTTTAATTGTTCCTTAACAAAATCAAGCTCGGTTCTGAATAAACGGGGATCTAACATGACTGCCTGGTTACCTTTAATAAATAAAAATTGTAATTGTTGAGTGCAATTTTGCGCACCATTACGCCACGTTACCGCTGGAGCGGTGCGGACTGCGTTCCCACGCTGGAGCGTGGGAACGATAAAAAATAAATAAACCACGAAGACACGAAGTTTTCTACTTTGTCTTTTCTTCGTGTCTTCGTGGTGAGATGCTTTTCGTTAATTTAGTGCGTGTATGAAGAGCGATAAATTTATATCTGCTTGCCGACCAGTAAGCCCATCCAAATCACCAAAATACAAATCAGGCTGTTGCCGACGAATGTACCCAGCATTAAATTCAGATTGGCTTCGAATGAGTGTCCGTGTTCCACCAAGTACAGCATTAAATATAAGCCTGACAAGGTTAAAAAAACACCTATCGTAATCACTGTCAGTACGACACGATATTCCACGGATATCGCCACTTTCTGCAATAGAATAGTCGCTAACATGCTGATAAAAAAAGCAAGTATCGCGTTAATTATCATCAACGCATAAGGAACGATACCGCCCGACAGCTGAATAACGCCGTCCGAATAATAAAACAAGCCTCTGCCGCACAGCAGCCCGAGCCAAATCGCAAATATGCAGGCCGTAACGCTGGTAAAAATATTCAGCAGCGCTTTGGTTAAACTGCCCTGCTCTAGCAGATAAAACGTTTCCAACGAAAACGTCGAGAACGTCGTAAACGCGCCGATAAAGCCGATCAAAATGGCAGCTCTGTATTCGAATGTGACGGTGATGCGTTGCTGGATCAGCGATTCGGTCAACAAGCCGAGCATAAATGAGCCGATAACGTTGACGACTAGCGTTCCATACGGAAATCCGCGCCCCAGCCACTGGTAAATACCCGATGACACCAGGAACCGCACTACCGCTCCGAACGATCCACCCAACGCAACTGCAAAAATTTGATTCATAATCTAAAACCTGATGAAGTGCTCGCGATAGTAACGCAGCTCTTCGATAGATTCGATAATATCGTCCAGGGCCTGATGCGACGACTCTTTTTTAAAGCCATCTTTTACATGAGGCGCCCACCTGGCGGCCAGCTCTTTCAGCGTTGAAACATCGATATTGCGGTAATGAAAATACGCTTCCAGTTTGGGCATATAGCGGTACAAAAAGCGTCTGTCCTGGCCGATGCTGTTTCCGCACAGCGGGGAAGTATTTTCCGGCACCCAGTGTTTTATAAATTCAAGCGTTTGCTGTTCGGCTTCGGCATCATCAATAGTAGAAGCTTTGACGCGCTTGATTAAGCCGGATTGCCCGTGGTGCTGCTGATTCCAGTCATCCATTGCCGCTAATGCCGCATCGGACTGATGCACGGCCAGCACCGGGCCTTGGGCCAGAATATTCAAATTTTTGTCGGTAACAATCGTAGCAATCTCGATAATCAAATCATTGTCCGGATCGAGCCCGGTCATTTCAAGGTCTATCCAGATAAGATGCGATGGGTCCTGCGCCATTTGTCGATTCCATTGTATAGAAGGGGGCGGTTAGTGTAGCATTGGCTAATCTGTACGTCTAACTCTTAAACTTTGAAGAATCCAGCTTATGAATAGCTTTACCATCATCTTTTTAATCGCACTAACCATCTCTTTTTCAGTCCAGTTTTGGCTGGCTAAGCGACACGCCGATTATGTTGCAAAGCACCGCTCCGCCGTGCCAGAAGCCTTTAAAAATACCGTCTCGCTGGAAGCCCACCAAAAAGCGGCCGACTACACTTTGGAAAAAAGCAGGCTGGGCGATATAGACAGCATCATCGGCGTTATTCTGCTGTTAGTGATGACCCTCGGCGGCGGCATTAATTTAGCTTTCGAATTTTGGGCAGCCACAATTTCAAGCCCGTTGCTGGCAGGTTTAGTCGCAGTTGCTAGCGTTTTCCTGGTTATGACGCTGGTTGAAATCCCTACCAGCGTTTATCAAACGTTTGTGATTGAAGAAAAATTCGGTTTCAACAAAAGCACCCCGCAACAATTCATCAAAGATCAACTGCTGCAACTGGTTTTAGTTGCCGTTATCGGCATGCCTTTGCTGGCTTTAATCCTGTGGGTCATGGACAGCATTGGTTCGCTGTGGTGGTTATGGGCCTGGGTCATACTAATCAGCTTTTCGCTGCTGATGGGCTGGCTTTACCCAACCATGATCGCGCCGTTGTTCAATAAATTCACCCCGATGGAAGAAGGTTCGTTAAAAGCCCGGATTCAGGATTTGCTTGCCCGTTGCGGCTTTAGCAGCAACGGCATCTTCATCATGGACGGCTCCAAACGTTCGGGCCACGGCAACGCCTACTTCACCGGCCTTGGCAACAACAAGCGCATCGTGTTTTACGATACATTGGTCAACTCTTTGGACGATGAAGAACTGGAAGCGATACTGGCTCACGAATTGGGACATTTCAAATGCAAACACACCATTAAGATGCTGGTTGCCAATGCCGTTATGACACTGGTCAGTTTCGCGGTTTTAGGCTGGCTGATCGATCAGCAATGGTTCTACAACGGGCTGGGCGTAGAGCAACCCTCGCATGCCGCCGCCTTATTGCTGTTCATGCTGGTATCATCGTCGTTTACCTTTTTTATCCAACCGATCATCGCTTACTTTCAACGTAAATTTGAATTTGAAGCCGATAATTTTGCGTCAAACAATGCCAAAGCCGAGAAGTTAATCAGCGCCTTGGTTAAATTGTTTGAAGAAAACGCCAGCACTTTAACGCCGGATCCTTTATATTCCGCATTCCATTACAGCCACCCGCCTGCGGCTATTCGTATTGCGAATTTAGAATCGCAAATACGTCCTGCGTGATGGCTGATTTAATCGAAGGATTGGTTATCTCCCATTTAGGTCAGGGCATTGCTGTTGAATATGACGATAAGATTGTACTTTGCCAAACCCTGCGACGGCTTGAAACCGTCGCAGTCGGCGACAAGGTTTTATGGACGCAATCCTCGCCCGATCAAGGCCGCATAGAAGAAATTCTGCCCCGGCGCTCATTATTGATGCGCCCATCCAGAAACGGCAAAACCCGCCCGGTTGCGGCAAATATCGATACCGTCTTTGTCGTGTTTGCTGTCGAACCTTATTGCGATTTTTTACTGATAGATCAATATCTGGCAATTTGCGAAAACCGCAATATCGATGCGGCGTTAGTGCTGAATAAAACCGATCTGGCGCAATCGGCCGACATTGAACAAGAGTTGTTGGATTATACAAATCTGGGCTATGCGCTGTACCGGGTCAGCGCCACAGAGGCATCGGGTCTGGATGAACTCAAACAGGCTTTAAAAGATCAGGTCAGTATTTTAACGGGGCAATCCGGCGTCGGTAAGTCATCGTTAACCAATGCGATCATCCCCGACAAAGAGCTCAGAACCAATACCATCTCGGAAACCACTAAACACGGACGGCATACTACCACCGCAGCAACGCTGTACCATATGGAGCAAGGCGGAGATTTAATCGACAGCCCCGGCGTTGCGATTTTCGGGCTGGCCGGTTTATCCGAGCAACAACTGGCTTACGGTTACCGTGAATTTCAGCCGCTGATTGACCAATGCCAGTTTAAGGACTGCCGTCATCTGGTTGATAAAGGTTGCGCGGTGCGCGCAGCTGCGGAAAACGGCGACATTTCAATGACCCGCTACCAGCGGTTTTTAAAACTTAGAGAGAAGATGCCGACGGCGTTTCCCTGATCTGCATTATTGCTACATACGCTGAAATTGCACTTCCAACAGCTGTATTGCCCGCGCTACTCCATTATGATCCTGCATAGCTAGACTTGCTTGCTTTGCGTTGTCTTGTATGGTCTTTGAATCCAATACTGTCCGCATGCCCTTAGCCAAGGCTGCGGCAGTCACTTTTTTCGCCGGCAACGGCTTTCCGGCCAAACCCAGCGATTGCAGTTGCCGAGCCCAGAATAATTGCTCGTCCATAAACGGCACTACCACCGAGGGACAGCCTGACCGGGTTGCTGCATGGCTAGTGCCCGCGCCGCCATGGTGAATGACCGCCGCACAAAATTTGAACAGCGGTTGGTGCGGATGCTTGCCGATAAAATAAACCTGACCGGTTTGGCTGTCGGCCGGATAGCGCTCCGAGCTGGTCTGAATAATGGCTCGGCAACCGGCCAAAGCGACCGCCTCCAAAAATAGCTCCATACTCCAATCCGGCAGCGCCTGTTGCAGACTGCCGAAAGTCATATATACCGGCGCATCGCCATTCTGCAAAAACTCGGCAAGACGGGCTGGGATTGTCCAGTGCTGGGCATCTTCAGTTAAATTCAAAAAGCCGCAGACCTGATGATGCGGTTGCCACTGCTCAAACGACGGACAAAACAACGGATCGACCGCTACTAAATCGAGTTGCTGCGAGGTAAGCATTTCAGTCAGCACATTGGCGGGGAGTGGCACACCGGCTTCCAGCCATAAGCGGCTCAAAGGCTTCTTTAATGCCCAATTGAAAACCACGTCTAATAGCTTCCAGCTCAGTTTATTAATATGACGGCCCAAATCCGGGAAGCTGAAAGGCGGGATCAGAGGATTGGGTATTGCGACATGGCAAAATGTTACGCTGAAAAAAGGCTTCTTTTGCTGTAGCGCTGCCAACTTTAAAGGATAGAGAAAGTGATGGCCTATTACACAGTCGTTATCGGCGACTAATTGCTGTGCGGCCTGATATATCGTTTGCTCGCCGGGAAAGAATGCTTCATCAAGCAATGCTCGTAGCCATTGCAGAGTATGCATCCGAAACGAACGCTGAGCAAAATCCTGCATATCGAAATCGATATGCTCCGGCACTTGCCGGTAGGCTATCCCCAATTGTTCGCTGATGCCGGAATAATTGTGGTTATCGATACTGCTGACCACCAACGTCACAGAGTGGCCGGATTTTTTCAGGCCATCGGCCAATGCCAGCATCGGGCGAATGTCGCCATTGGAACCCCAGGTTTGTATACCGATTTTCATAAAGTGATTTAAATATCTAAGCTAAGGCGATACCCGGTTAAAAATATACCGATACGTATTGATTTTATTATTCACCACGAAGAACACGAAGTTTATGTTTTTCTTCGTGTTCTTCGTGTCTCGGCAACTGCTCCTGCGTTGCTCTACCTCCTGCATCCATGCAGTCGTTCGTGGTGAATAAAAATGTGTAGCACTGGGACATTCTTCCCTGGGAAACGCCTCCTCATCCAGCCTAAAAAATCTCCAAAACTCCCGGCAAGAAAAACTCACTCACCAGCATTTGCCGTTGCGCAATCGCATAGACGGTTCTTCTGCCCCACATCGGCTGGTCGATATTGGCCTTATCTATCGCGGACTGAGTCCATACCGACTGTTGTTCTACAGGAGGAGAATTAATCAAGGTGACATCCATTTCTACGCGTTCCAGTTTAGGATAGGAAAAGATCACTTCTCCGAGCGGACGATTGCCCAAATGCGCCAGATTGCTTTTAGCCACTTTGACGGTCTTTGCCGGGATGACGGTTCTGGCCAAAATCAGCGGTTTGCCGTCGGCGTGGAGCAGAACTTCCCGGATCAGGCTATACTTGTTTTCGTGTAATTTAAGCAGCTTCCGCTCACTTAAAAACGGCGTGTTCCATTGCTGAAGCAGCACATTAACGCCGACTTTATCGCCGTAATAATTCCGCAACCGCTGGGTTAGCGATCCCGGCTCGTATACCCATGACTGGACGTTCCCCGGCAGGGTATGACGGATGCCGTAGCGGTTCTCAACCCATACGGGTTCCCGATTAAATAAAAAGCTTTTGATTGCCAACTTGGATTAAACCTCGGAATATTCTGTGGACGCGCCCAACCAACGATCGCATAAGGGCTGTATGGCTTGGGGCGCTTGATTGAAAAACTCGTCGCCGATCTGTTGAACGGCAGCCAGCAGATCGGAATCCCTGGCTAAGTCGGCGACTTTAAAATGCATTTGCCCGGTCTGGCGGGTGCCCATGACTTCGCCGGGGCCGCGTAACTCGAGATCTTTTTCGGCAATCACAAAGCCGTCGTTACTGTCCCGCAACACGCCCAAACGGTGCCGAGCGGTATCGGACAAAGGCGCTTGATACATCAGCAGGCAATAGCTGTCGTCATTGCCTCGGCCGACCCGGCCGCGCAATTGGTGCAGTTGGGACAGGCCGAGGCGCTCAGGATTTTCGATAATCATTAATCCAGCATTGGGCACATCGACGCCGACTTCAATAACGGTCGTCGCGACCAGCAAATCAATTTGGTGATTTTTAAAGGCTTGCATGACGGCGTCTTTTTCGGCGGATTTCATACGCCCGTGGATCAGCGCAACGCGCACATTCGGCAAGGCTTGGGTCAGCGTTTCCGCGGTTTTTTCCGCCGCCTCGCATTGTAAAACCTCAGACTCTTCAATCAACGTACAGACCCAATAGACCTGTCTTTTTTTACCGACCCAGCTGTTAATCCGGTCGATCACATCGGCGCGGCGTTCGGCCGGAATCACGCTGGTAACGATCGGCTTTCTGCCCGGCGGCAGCTCGTCGATAATCGATATATCCAAATCGGAATATTGCAGCATAGCCAGCGTCCGGGGAATCGGCGTTGCGGTCATAACCAATTGATGCGGCCTGATGCCCGCCTGCTGGCCTTTTTCCCTGAGCGCCAGTCGTTGATGTACGCCGAAGCGGTGTTGCTCATCGATAATAATCAGGCCTAAACGGTGAAAGTTCACGCTGTCCTGGAATAAGGCGTGAGTACCGATAATAATGTTGGCTGCGCCCTCCTCCAGTCCTTGTAAAACGGCTTTTCGGGCGTTGCCTTTGAGCTGCCCGGTTAGATAAACCACCTGGATTTGGAAGCCTTCAAACCAAGCGCTGAAGTTACGCGTATGTTGTTCCGCCAGTAATTCGGTCGGGGCCATCACGGCGACCTGATAACCTGCCGTTAAAGCCAATAACGCCGCGTAAGCAGAAACGATGGTTTTGCCGGAGCCGACATCGCCCTGCACCAGACGCATCATCGGGTGCTGCAATCGGCAGTCCGCTTCAATTTCCGCGATGACCCGTTGCTGCGCGCCGGTGAGTTTAAACGGCAGGGAATTAATAAAATGTTCTGTGGCGGCTTTTACGGTCGCATCTACAGAGAATGCCGGGGCTTGCCAAGCTTTGGTTTTATTCCGCGTTGCCCTGAGCGTTAAATAATGAGTCAGCAGTTCTTCAAAAGCCAGCCGTTTTAATGCGGGTACGCTGCCGTTTTGCAACGCTTCAATCGATACCGATTCGTCCGGCGCATGAAGGATCTGGATAGCGTCCGCAAGGGCTGGGTAACGATATTGCTTTAAGATCGATTCGGGTATCCAGTCGGTTAGCAGTTCAGGTTGTTGGTTGCACAGGTCTAAAGCCTGTTTGACCGCCTTGCGTATGACGTTCTGACTGAGGCCTTCGGTCAACGGATAAACCGGAGTCAAGCGCGTTTCCGTTATGCAATGGTCAGGATTGGCGATGACCTTGTATTCGGGATGAACCATTTCAAGCCCGGCAAAGCCGTAGCGAACTTCAGCAAAACAACTGATTAATGTGCCGGGTTTCAGCGCATTGTGCTGGCTGGCGGTAAAGTGGAAGAACTTCAGATTGATAAAGCCGGTGCCGTCGCTAATCCGGCAAACCAAGCTTTTTCGGCCTCTGGGTAAAACATCGATAAATTCAACCTTGCCGCTGATCAGCACGGTCATGCCTGGTTTTAACGAGCCTATCGGATAAACGCGGGTGCGGTCTTCGTAACGTAGCGGCAAGTGGAAAATCAAGTCCTGAAGTGTGCAAAGGCCGAGTTTTTGCAGACGGTTTGCGGTTTGGGCACCGATTCCTGTCAATAGGCCGACTGGTTGATTCAGGGTGTTCGGGGTTTTCATTAACGAAGTACGTTAGCGAATAATCAACAAGCCGGATATTCCTGAGGCTTTAAAACCATAATCGCATCCATTTCCACATCGGCAGCTTTAGGCAAGGCAGCAACGCCGATAGCGGCGCGTGCGGGGTAAGGCTCCTGAAAATAACGCCCCATGATTTCGTTGACTAACGGAAAGTGCGACAAGTCGGTCAAAAAAACATTCAACTTGACGATGTCCGAAAAATCGCCGCCCGCAGCTTCTGCAACGGCTTGCAAATTGTCGAACACCTGAGTGATTTGCGCGCCTATGTCGCCTTCGACAATCGTCATCGTTTCGGGCACCAACGGTATTTGTCCTGAAAGATAAACCGTACGATCAACCCTGACCGCTTGCGAATAGGTGCCGATCGCTTGCGGCGCTTTATCGGACTGGATGATTTGTTTACTCATTTTCTATCCTTTATGCTTTAACGCGAGTAAGTTTTAAAACTATCGACAGCTCTTTCAGCCGGCGCATAATCTTAGCCAGATGCACCCGGTCCTTGACGGTTAAGGTGATTAAATCGACGCTAATACGGTCATCCTGATCGACGACGGTGACGTTTTCAATGTTGGAATTTTGTTCGGAGATAGTCGAGGCGATGGTCGCCAATGAGCCGCGTTGATTAAGCACTTCTATGCGAATTTCGACCGGAAAATCGCCGCTGGCATCCTGGCTCCATTCGACATCCAGCCAATTAGTTTGTTTTTTTCTGACGGCGCTGTTGCGGCATTCGTGATGATGCACGACGATGCCTTTGCCGGGGTTGAAATAGCCGATGATCGAATCGCCCGGAATCGGCCTGCAACATTTTGCCAAGGTAATGACCATGCCTTCCGTGCCTTTTATGACCAACGGTTTATTTTGGCCTTGGTCGCTGTCGTTCAGTTTGACGGTGGCGTTAATATCATCCTGGGCGATGCGCTTGGCGACTAAAAACGGCATCTTGTTGCCCAGTCCTATGTCTTCGAGCAATTCATCCAGCGATTGTTTGGACATGACCTGAAGCAAGGCTTGCATTTTGTCCTTATCGATATTTTCCAGATGCAAATGCATGGCTTGCAGTTCTTTTTCCAGTAAGCGGCGGCCCAGACTAATGGCTTCCTGCTGTTTAAAGTGTTTCAGGTAATTGCGGATACCGGAGCGGGCTTTGGCGGTGATCACATAATTCAGCCAAAGCGGGTTGGGTCTGGCCCACGACGCGGTAATGGCTTCGACGGTGACACCGTTTTCCAGCTTGGTTTGCAATGGCACCAGCTGTTTGTCTATTCTGGCCGAAACGCAGGCATTACCCAGATCGGTATGTACCGCATAGGCAAAGTCGATAATGGTCGCGCCGCGCGGTAATTTGATAATGGCGCCTTGCGGAGTGAATACAAACACTTCCTGCGGGAACAGATCCACCTTCAGGTTGTCGATAAACTCCAGCGAATCGCCGGCCGATTTTTGGATTTCCAGCAAATCCCTCAGCCATTCATTGGCGCGATCCTGAAATGATTCGGTTTTATCGTCATCGGATTTATACAGCCAGTGTGCAGCAATGCCCGATTCCGACATCCGGTGCATTTCATGCGTCCTGATCTGAATCTCAATGGGAACACCGTAAGGCCCCATCAATATCGAGTGCAGGGATTGATAGCCGTTGGCTTTGGGCAAGGCGATATAATCTTTGAAGCGTCCGGGAATCGGTTTGTACAGATTATGCATGACGCCCAGCACGCGGTAGCAAGTGTCAACGTCATCGCAAAAAATCCTGAACGCATAGACATCGAAAACATCGGCCAGGGAAATCTTTTTGTTGAGCATTTTCTTGTAAATGCTGTAAAGATTTTTCTCCCGTCCGGCAACGTCGCAATTCAGGCAGGCTTGTTCCAAACGGTTTTTTATACTGTTTTCTATGATGTCGACAATTTTTCGGCGGTTGCCCCGCGCTTTTTTTACCGCGCTATTTAATACCGCATGCCGCATCGGGTACATTGCTTCAAAACTCAACGCTTCGAGTTTTTGGCGAATATTATTCATGCCCAGCCGATTGGCGATAGGCGCATAAATATCCAGGGTCTCACGGGCAATACGACGCTTTTTTTCTGCGGGCATGACGCCGAGTGTCTGCATGTTGTGCAGTCGGTCTGCCAGCTTTACGATGATGACGCGTAAATCTTTGGCCATCGCCAGAAACATTTTTCGGACGTTTTCCGCCTGAGCTTCTGCATGGGATTTACTGTCGATCTTGCTTAATTTGGTAACCCCGTCGACCAGTTCGGCGACTTCCGGACTGAACTGGGTAGCCAGCTCTTTTTTACTGACCGGGGTATCTTCAATAACATCATGCAGTATGGCAGCCATGATGGCGTTGGCGTCCATGCGCATTTCAGCAAGGCTGATAGCGACAGAGACAGGGTGGCAAATATAGGCTTCGCCGCTTTTTCGGAATTGACCGGCATGCGCGGCCGCACCTACTTCATAGGCACGGACGCACTGGTCGATTTGAGCTTGATCCAGATAGCCGGACAAGGTCGTGCATAAACGCCGTATCAGTTTATCTTGAGGGCGTTCAAGCTCGATCGGGTCGGCTATTTCCAGCATAGGCTCTATAAATTAAAACATCGGGTTGTGGTGATGCTCATGAGCTTCGCCTACTCGATGCAGCAGGTTGATGTTTTCAGGCGAAACATGACCGGCCGCAATCTCGCGCAATGCGACAACGGTATCCTTGTCTTTGCCGCGAGGGACAAATTCAGTCGCGCCGTGGCTCAGTTGGCGCGCTCTGGCGCCGGCTAATAAAACCAGCTTGAAACGGTTTTCAACGTGTTCCAAACAATCTTCGATAGTAACTCTGGCCATTTTTAAATCCTGATGTAGTGGGTTAAAGGCGAAAGGCTCAAGGCAAAAGGTTTTTTCGCCTTTTTGCCCTTTGCCTATTGTTTTGATTTTAACACAGAAACAGCCGGAAGTTCTTTACCTTCAAGAAATTCAAGGAATGCTCCACCGCCAGTCGAGGTGTAAGACACGTCATCGTTAATGCCGTATTTGTCGATGGCTGCCAAAGTATCGCCGCCGCCTGCAATCGAGAAAGCCTTGCTTTCGGCAATGGCTGTCGCCAGCGCTTTGGTACCATCGCCGAACTGGTCGAATTCAAATACGCCGACTGGGCCGTTCCAGACGATGGTTCCGGCGGTTTTTAAAATTTCGGCATACTGTTTTGCGGTTTCCGGGCCTATGTCCATGATCATGTCATCGGCTTCGACATCAGCCACTTTTTTAACGGTGGCGACGGCGGTTTCTGAAAACTCCTTCGCGCAAACCACGTCGACAGGGACGGGAATATCGGAACCGTTGCTTTTGGCTGCGGCCATCAATCGTTTCGCTTCATCAAGCAGATCGGCTTCATACAGCGATTTGCCGACCGGAAAACCTGCGGCTGCAATGAAAGTGTTGGCAATACCGCCGCCGACGATTAATTGGTCGACTTTTTCCGACAGGGATTCTAATACTGTTAATTTGGTGGATACTTTAGAACCGCCGACAATAGCAACCAAAGGTTTGGCCGGTGTTTCCAGCGCTTTGCCCAGTGCGTCCAGTTCGCTGGCCAATAACGGGCCTGCACAAGCAATCGGCGCGAACTTAGCTACGCTGTGGGTTGATGACTGCGCACGGTGCGCGGTACCGAAAGCATCCATCACAAATATATCGCAAAGAGCCGCCATTTTTTTGCCCAGCGTATCGTCGTTTTTGCCTTCGCCGGCATTAAAGCGCACGTTTTCGCAAAGCACGACTTCGCCCGGCTGAATGGTGATGCCGTCGATCCAGTCTTTTTCCAATCTGACCGGCTTGCCCAGCAGGCTGGACAAGCGTTCTGCGACCGGCTTCAATGAAGACTCCTCGTCATATTGGCCTTCAACCGGGCGACCCAGATGCGACATCAGCATGACCGCAGCGCCTGCAGCCAATGCTTTTTCGATAGTGGGTACGCTGGCTTGGATACGGATATCGCTAGTCACTTTGCCGTTTTTTACCGGTACATTCAGATCCTGACGGATTAATACCCGTTTGCCCGACAAGTCCAGATCTACCATTCTTTTAATTGACATATTACGTTCTCATTGTTGTGGGTTGATTGTTTAATTCTAAAAAAGCAGTTTTTGTCCACGAAAAACACGAAAGACACGAAAGACACGAAAATTTTATATTTTTCGTAACTACTCGCACATCCATGTAGACAAAGCCTGTCTTGAATTGTCCAAAGCCAGCTTTGGACTCCAGAAAATGTGAATGCCGGAGTTCAAAGCTAGCTTTGAACAATCAGTACGTTTGTACGAAAGTGGCTGAGGTAGTTGCTATTTTTCGTGTCGCCTCGGCAATTGCTCCCTGCATTGCTCTACCTCCTGCATAACCCACAGGGATGTGGGGAATGCAGAGAAATGACTGGATCATTTCCTGTCCATGCAGTCGTAGAGGCGCCTACTTTTGGTTTTCGTGCCTTTCGTGGACAATGCCTGTTTGGTTAATCTTGCTTCCATTTGATCGAGCAACCGATACTGTTGATTTGCTCCTTGGGGCCGTGACCGGTTTCGGCAATCAGTTTCATCGCCTCGAATAATTCCCGCTTGGTATCTTCCGGCGCGGTTTCCTTGCGGCTAGCATCCAACCGCCCCCGGTATTGCAGCTCATACTCGGCATTATAACCAAAAAAATCCGGCGTGCAGACAGCTCCATAGGCCTTAGCGACCTGTTGCGTTTCATCAAGCAAATAAGGGAAGCTAAAATTCAGTTGCTCAGACAGCTTTTTCATATTATCGAAAGAGTCTGCGGGGTATTCAACCGTATCATTGGGCATGATTGCCACTGTTTCAACCCCCAGCGCTTTAAGCTCGCGCGCATCCCTGACAATGCGGTCTTGCACGGCTTTAACATAGGGGCAATGATTACAGATAAACATGACCAACAGGCCTTTTCCGCCCATGCACTGTTGCAAAGACCATGTACGCCCGTCAGTGCCGGGCAATTCAAAATCGATGGCTTTTTTGCCGAAATCACAGATCGGCGTTTCCAGTGTTACCATTTTTGCACCTCTCTATTGTTGTATGAAAAAACATAGTGATTATTCACCAAGATAGGCGTAGGCCGGAATAAGACCATCCAAGCGCGTAGCGCGAGGTGGCGTTTCCGGCGAGTCCGGGTGGCGTTTGCCGGAAACGCCGATTCTCGCTCCCGCTCGAACCGGCTTATTCCGGCCTACAGAATTTAATTATTGAAAAAACACTGCCGCACTAATGACTGCGGCACTGACCAGCATAGCAAAAACCGTCCTGCGGTGATTTTTAGCCATTTGTTTACGCAGCAGAATTAACTCCCTGTTTTGTATTTCCGCCTGCTGTTTTGCGTGGGCGGCATTATCCAGCGCTTTATAAATTAAGGATGGTATCTCGGGGAATCGCTCGGCAAAGTCGGGAAACTGTTTGATGATTCTGTCGATTTTGGCTTTAGGGCCGACGCGCTGATGAAACCATTTTTCAAGGAAAGGTTTGGCGGTTTGCCACAAGTCCAGATCCGGATACAGTTGCCGCCCCAAACCCTCGATATTGAGCAAGGTTTTTTGCAGCAACACCAGTTGCGGCTGGACATGCATATCGAAACGACGCGCAGTCTGGAATAAACGCAGCAGCAATTGACCGAATGAAATATCTTTAAGCGGTTTTTCAAAAATCGGTTCGCAAACGCTACGTATCGCGGATTCAAACTCTTCTATCCGGGTCGATTCGGAAACCCAGCCCGATTCGACATGCATTTCGGCGACTTTGCGATAATCGCGATTAAAAAAAGCCAAAAAGTTTTCGGCCAAGTAGTGCTGATCGGACAACGACAAGGTGCCGACGATGCCGAAATCAACGGCAATATATTTGGCCGGCAAATCGACGAAAATATTGCCGGGATGCATGTCGGCATGGAAAAAATTATCCCTGAACACTTGGGTGAAAAAGATTTCCACACCGCGCTCTGCGAGCAATTTAAAATCGGCGCCGCCCGCTCTAAGATCGTCAATATTGCCTACCGGTATGCCGTGGATTCGCTCCATGACCAGCACTTTCTGGCGCGTTAACGGCCAGTGAATTTCCGGTATGTAGATAATGTCGGAGCTCTCGAAGTTACGGCGCAATTTGGAGGCATTGGCCGCTTCCCTGATCAGATCGAGTTCATCCAGCGTTGTTCTTTCAAATTCGGCAACGACATCGACAGGGCGCAATCTTCTTGCATCCGCCCAGAAACGCTCGGCAAAACGAGCCAGTTCGTAAAGCAGCCCAATATCCGAACGGATGCGCTTTTCTATGTCAGGGCGCAATACTTTAACAACAACGCTTTCGCCGCTGTGCAAGACGGCGGTATGCACCTGTGCGACTGACGCCGAGGCCAGCGGCTCGGCATCGAATTCAGCAAACGCCTCACTAATCGGCATGCCGAGTTCTTTTTCAATAATACTGCGGGCAATCTCATTGCCAAAGGGGGGGACGCGGTCTTGCAGTTTGACCAGTTCGTCGGCGATATCCTCGGGCAGCAGGTCTTTTCGGGTAGACAAGGCTTGGCCGAATTTGACATAAATAGGCCCCAAGTCTTCCAATGCACGCCGGATTCTGGCACCTCGGGAATCTGACGAGTTTCTGAGCCAGTAGCTGGGGGAAAAAACCGCCAAATAGCGAACAGGCCGAAATAAATGGGTTTTTAAAACGATTTCGTCCAGACCGTGAAAAACAAGAACCCAGTTAATATGGATCAGGCGCAATAATAATTTAGGTCGGATCACGAGTTACCTTTGTTTGTAGGGCGGGCTGTGTTTTTAAGCCCTAAACTCACCACGAAGACACGAAGGACGCGAAGTTTTATCTTATTTTCTTCGTGAACTTCGTGTCTTCGTGGTGAATAATTAAGATTTATTTTGCAATGAACTTTTCAGCCGATCAACTCTACTTTGCAATCGATCAAAATCGGTACGCAATTCATCAACCTGAGCGTAATAAATATCCACTTCGGGCGCTGACGGCAAATCGCGGGTTTCTTCCTGCAAAAATTCTGCGGCATTCAGCCTGAAGGTTTCAACAGAATCTTTGCTCCAGTTTTGCCCGGCACGGAAAAAATTAGCCACTTTATGGGCAATAATATCGCCGGTAAACTGCGACAGCTTTTCTTCCAGATCGATGTCCAGTTTGGCGAACAGCTCCTGAAATTTACGGCCGGTTTGCATGTCGCCTTCTATTTTGACCTCGCCTGAGAAAACAGAACGCATCGGTGTTGAACTGAGCCCCATTAAACCAAGCGCCCAAATCGAGCCGGTCAAACGGGTATCCGCTTGATCAGGGAAATAATCCAGACACTGGATGGAATCGGTTGTAGGGCACAGATAAATGGTTTCATCAAACGGCTGAACGTTAACGGCAATGACTTTACCGGCCAGCGGCGTTAAAAAATAGCCGCTGTCCTGATCCAATGCAAGGTATTGATTCAGCGAGGCTTCCAATGCGCCAATCAGCAAGGGTTTGATGGTCATGCTAGATTTTATAACCTCTATGAACGGCAACAATTCCTTGCGTCATGTTGAAGTATTCGCAACGCTCGAGGCCGGCGTTTTCCATCATTTTTTTCAGTTCATCCTGTTTGGGATGCATGCGGATCGATTCGGCAAGATAACGATAGCTGTCTTCATCTTTCGCGACGACTTTGCCTATCTTGGGCAGCAGCTTGAATGAATAAAAATCGTAGACTTTCTCGGTGATTTTATCGACCGGATGCGAAAACTCCAGCACGATAACGCGACCTCCGGGTTTCAGGACCCGGTACATGGAACGTAGTGCGGCATCCTTGTCGGTGACGTTACGCAGGCCGAAAGCGATGCAGACACAATCGAAAGTATTGTCTTCAAAAGGCAGGCATTCGGCGTTGACTTGCGCATAGCGGATATTGCCGACCAAGCCCCTGTCGATCAGTCGATTGCGCCCGGTGCGCAGCATTTCCGAATTAATATCGGCCAACACTATTTGGCCTTCCGCGCCGACGCGTTTTTCGAACAGCGTGGTTAGATCTCCGGTGCCGCCAGCCAGATCAAGCACTTGGTCGCCTTTGCGCACATTGCTAAGCTGCACGGCAACGCGTTTCCAGATGCGATGAATACCCAACGACATCAGGTCGTTCATGATGTCGTATTGCCCGGCAACGGAATCGAATACGCCGCGCACCAGATTGACCTTCTCTTCTGTAGCTACCTGTTTAAATCCGAAATGAGTGGTGTTGGTCATTGTTGTGCCTGTTTATTTGATCATATATCGTTGCCATGAAATGTGCGGCAACGATGAGGTTAATTTTGTAGAGGTTCTTTGCGTTTATATCCGGCTGCTTCCAGATTATGGAGATACTCAGCCCATAAAGTTTGATATTCCGCACCCAATTTATATAACAAATCCCAAGTATAAATGCCGCTGTTATGGCCGTCGCTAAATACCGGGGCTATCGCATAATTACCTATCGGCTTGATCTCTTTAATAGTGACATCTTCCTTACCGACCTGTAGAACTTCCTGTCCTGGCGCATGGCCTACCGCCTCAGCCGAAGGCGTGTAAACGCGCAAATATTCGCTCGGCAATTTAAACACGCTGCCGTCATCGAAACTGATTTCAATGATATTGGAAATCTGATGTAGCTTGATTTCAGTCGGGTGGGTATTGGTAGGTTTTGCGGTTAGTCGCATGACTTATAAAAATTCAAGGTTGAGTTTCGTAGGGTACGCTGCGCGTACCCTACACCACGATTTACAACACACCATCTTCCAGCTGTTCCAAATAAATAAATTCGGGCGCTTTAACGCCCGCTTGTTTCCTTATTTCAACCAACTTGGCCGATTCAAAGAACGCCTTGGCGTTGGAAAGTGATATCCATTTGGAAAAGTGGACGATTTTATTAACGTTATTATCCAGTTTTAAAACTTGATAGCTCAGCTCGCCAGCGTTTTTCCTAATCGGCGATGCATCATCAAATATTTTTTTCCACGCTGCATAGTCTTCGACCTCGTGAATGATTAGTACGTATTCCATCTTTGTATCGGAAGCCTTAATTACAAAATATAACGACTCAAATCCTCGTCTTCAACAAACTCGGCCAAATGATCATTAACATAAACGGCATCGATAAGAATGTTGTTGCCAATCAGATCAGGGGCATTATAAGAAATGTCCTCCAGTAGCCGCTCCAGAACCGTATGCAACCTTCTGGCGCCAATATTTTCGGTGGTTTCATTCACCTGCCAACCGAACTCGGCAATGCGCTTGATGCCGTCTTCAGAAAACGACAGCGACACGCCTTCGGTGCCCAGTAATGCAATATATTGCTCGGTCAACGAGGCATCAGGCTCGGTCAGAATGCGCACAAAATCGTCGGCTGAAAGAGCATCGAGTTCAACGCGGATAGGGAATCGACCTTGCAATTCAGGGATTAAATCCGACGGCTTGGTCAAGTGGAACGCACCCGAGGCGATAAACAAAATATGGTCGGTTTTGATCGATCCGTACTTGGTGCTGACCGTCGTGCCTTCAACCAACGGCAATAAATCCCGCTGTACGCCCTCTCTGGAAACTTCACCGCCGCCCAACTCTGAACGCTTGCAGATCTTGTCGATTTCGTCCAAAAATACGATGCCGTTTTGCTCTACGGATTCTACCGCGCGTGACCGGATGTCATCTTCATTAACCAGTTTGGACGCTTCTTCATCCTGTAAAACTTTCAAGGCTTTGTTGATTTTCATTTTGCGGGAGCGGGTTTTGCCCGAACCCAGATTTTGAAACATGCCTTGCAATTGGCTGGTCATTTCTTCCATGCCGGGAGGCGCCATGATTTCAACGCCCATCGGTGCAAGATGCACATCAATTTCAATTTCCTTGTCGTCCAGATCGCCTTCGCGTAATTTCTTGCGCATTTTTTGGCGGGTCGATTCTTCCGTATCGGACAGCATGCCGCCATTCGCTCTAGGCAGCAGAATGTCCAAGATCCGGTCTTCGGCGGCGTTGAAAGCCTTGTTTTCAACCTTGTCCATTTCTATCGTGCGGGTCATTTTGACTGCAGTATCGACCAAATCGCGGACAATAGAATCGACATCGCGGCCGACGTAGCCGACTTCGGTAAATTTGGTGGCTTCGATTTTAATAAAAGGCGCATTCGCAAGGCGTGCAAGGCGGCGGGCAATTTCAGTCTTGCCGACTCCGGTAGGGCCGATCATTAAGATATTTTTAGGCGTGATCTCTTCGCGCAGAGCAGGATCGACCTGTTGACGACGCCAACGGTTGCGTAACGCTATGGCGACAGCGCGCTTGGCATTGGCTTGACCGACAATATGCTTGTCCAGTTCGCTTACGATTTCTTTAGGGGTCATTTGAGTCATCTGTTTACTCGCTAGGTTCGGCGTCGAGTTCTTCAATACGCAAATTGTGATTAGTATAAATACAAATATCGGCAGCTATATTTAAAGACCGTTCGACAATTTCGCGGGCGCTAAGATCGGTGTTTTCGAGTAATGCACGTGCAGCAGCCTGGGCAAAAGCACCGCCGGAACCTATCGCCATCAAGTCGTATTCAGGTTCGATCACATCGCCGGTACCGGAAATAATCAGCGACGTTTTTGCATCGGCAATGGTCAGCAACGCTTCCAGTTTGCGCAAGGCGCGGTCGGTGCGCCAGTCTTTAGCCATTTCCACTGCGGCGCGAGTTAAATTGCCACGGTGTTTTTCCAGCTTGCCTTCAAAATGTTCAAATAAAGTGAACGCGTCCGCAGTGGCGCCGGCGAAACCAGCGATGACTTTATCGTGATATAAACGGCGCACCTTGCGGGCATTGCCTTTCATCACCGTATTACCCAAGGTGACCTGACCGTCGCCGCCGATCACAACTTTGTCGCCCCGGCGAACAGAAAGTATCGTTGTTCCTCTAAAACTCACGTTAACATCCTAAAATTGCTAAATATAAAGCTAATTTTACATGGTCTGAATTTATAATGTGCGAAAAAATGAGCGCAGAGTCATATTAGCGTGCCGGATACGATTTAGCGGAGGTTCAGAAAAATATGATACGCTGAGTGAAATAGTCAGAAAAGGGCATGCTAATGGACGCACTGAATCAAATATCAACAACCCTGGCCTTATCGATGGGACTGGCCTGGGCCAGCGGGATTAACCTGTACGCAACACTGTTCACTCTGGGCTACCTTGCCAACACCGGCAATATCGATTTGCCGCCGGATCTGCAAATAGTCGCTAACCCGATGGTCATGGGTGCAGCCGGCCTGATGTATTTCATTGAGTTTTTTGCCGATAAAATGCCGGGCGTAGATACCGGTTGGGATGCGATACACACTTTCATCCGTATTCCCGCAGGAGCCATGCTCGCAGCCGGAGCGATCGGCCACTTGAACCCCGCCGTTGAATTAGCTGCAGCTATTTTGGGCGGCGGCTTAGCGGCGGGTTCGCATGCAACCAAAGCCGGAAGCCGGGTTTTAATTAATACCTCTCCGGAACCTTTTAGCAACTGGCTTGCCTCGATTAGCGAGGATGTCGTCGTGATAACCGGCGTCTGGGCGTGTATCAATCATCCGATACTGTTTTTAATCGCACTGGCGGGTTTTATCCTGCTGATGATCTGGCTGCTGCCGCGGATCTGGGCGGGCGTGAAAAAAGTTTTCGGTTTTATTATCAGTCTGTTCAGAAAAGAAAACCCTCCGACCAGCCAAAATACGCCCCACTAAAAAACATTATTTATTGACTGCCGACAGATAATCGAGTCTAATGGCGCTCTTTTGTAGTTCCGCCCAGGTAGCTCAGTCGGTAGAGCAGAGGACTGAAAATCCTCGTGTCGACGGTTCGATTCCGCCCCTGGGCACCACTGCAAAGAATCAGCAACATCTCAAAATGCCCAGGTAGCTCAGTCGGTAGAGCAGAGGACTGAAAATCCTCGTGTCGACGGTTCGATTCCGCCCCTGGGCACCATGAATTCCAAAGGCTCCGAGCTAACTGGGGCCTTTTTTATTTGTGCTCTCCGGTCCTCGGCTGGGCCTAGCAGCGTCCGGTTCAGTCATTATCGTTGTGTGCAAAACTCACATTCTTCGCTCAGAACAGGTATGCGCTGCAATCGCACATCGAGTGGAACCCTCTATTCATTTTCGATCAAACCAGACTTAACGATCGCTATGCCGTATATGTTTATGATAGCGGGATTGCCAATCTCTAATCTGCGATTCTGGCGAAAACGCTATTACGCCTGGACGATCTTATTCCGGTTTACAGGGCTAAGGTTATATATTGTTTAGGATAAACGACTATTTAATTGTTCAAATTCTTCTAACGGCACCGGCCTGCTAAAAAAGTAGCCTTGGTAATGATAGCAGCCATGAACTGCAAGAAAGTTGCGTTGTTCCTCCGTTTCCACACCTTCTGCAATAACGTCCAAGCCCAGACTTTGTCCAAGCGCAATAATAGTGCGGACTATGGCTGCATCATTGGGATCGGTTAATGCATCACGCACGAAGGACTGATCGATTTTTAATTGATTCAACGGCAGCCGTTTTAGGTATGACAACGAGGAAAAGCCGGTACCGAAATCGTCCAGCGAGAATCGCACACCCTTGGCTTTCAAGGCATTCATTTTGACAATGATATCGTCCAAATCATCTGCCAACATGCTTTCAGTCAGTTCCAGCTTAAGCTTGTCAGGATCGGCTCCTGTTTGATCAATCATTGCCAGCACCCGCTCCACAAAGTCCGGTTGGCGGAATTGCTTGGCGCTAACGTTGACAGCCAATATCAAGTGCCGGGTATTTTTACCTTGCGCCCATGCTTTCAGTTGGGCGCAGGCAGTTTCCAGCACCCATTGCCCTAACCGAAGAATCAAACCGGTTTCCTCGGCCAGTGGAATAAACATCGCAGGAGAAATCACGCCTTGTTCTGGATGATGCCAGCGTATCAGCGCCTCAGCGCCTGTTGCCATTCCTTTGTCATTAACCTGTATCTGGTAATAAAGCCTGAATTGATCGGGAATCGCCTTACGCATCCAAGATTCAACTAGCGCACGGGATTCAAGCGCTGACTGGGTGGCGGGATCGAAAAACCGGATGGTGTTGCGCCCTAACTGTTTAGCCTGACTCATGGCCGAACCGGAATGTTTCAGTAAATCATCGACAGTGATTTCATGGTCGCGGAATAAAGTGATCCCAATGCTGGATGTGCATTGGTACTCACACCCCATTAGGTCAAAGGGCTGATTGATGGCCGCATGGACTCTTTCTGCAACAATCTTGGCTTGGACGGCGGCTCGGTCGGCTTCCTTGTTCAATGTATTCAAGATTACTAAAAATTCATCAGCTCCAACGCGGGCAATCGTGTCATTAGCGTGAATAGTAGTTTGCAAACGCCGGGCAACTTCTATTAATAGTAAATCACCGGCCTCGTGGCTTTTGGTGTTATTTAGCGTCTTAAAGTCGTCCAAATCGATAAATAGGATAGCGCCGTATTTTCCGCTACGAGCGCTATTAAGAAGAATTTGCTGCAATCGATCATGCAGTTGACGACGATTGGGCAGTTGAGTAAGTAGGTCATAATTAGCCAGTGTGTGGATGGTTTCTTCGGCTTTTTTAAATGGCGAGATATCGGAAAAGCAGGCAACGTAGTTAGTTATCCTGCCAGTCCCTTCAACTACGGCAGTGATACTGAGCCATTCGGGATATATCTCGCCATTTTTTCGTTTGTTCCAGATTTCACCTTGCCAGTAATGCTCTTGTCGCAAAACCTTCCACATGGCTTGGTAGAATCTTGCGCTCTGCTTCCCGGACTTGAGAATGGCCGGTGTATTACCGACAGCTTCCTCAGAGCTGTAGCCGGTGATATGGGTAAAGGCATGATTGACCTTCAGGATTACATGGTTCTCATCGGTAATAATCATACCTTCTTGGGTTTCAAAGGCTGTAGCGGAAATGCGTAGCTCCTGCTCAGTCTGCTTTATTTCGTGAATATCGGTACAGGTGCCGAACCATTTAATAACCGCTCCGCTCTCATCTCGCAACGGCACGCCACGGATCAGCCACCAACGATAGGCGCCATCGGCGCGGCGCAAGCGGCACTCAAGCGAGTAGGTGTCAATGTTCTGCGTTGCTCGCTGCCAAGCATCCCATGCGCGTTGCTGATCATCGGGGTGAAAAAACTTATTCCATCCGTGTCCATAGCTTTCCTCAAGGGTGAGACCAGTGTATTCCGTCCATTGCTGGCTGAAATAAGTGGTCCAGCCATCGGGGCGGGTAACCCAGACAATCTGCGGCATTGCTTCAGCGAGCTGCCGGAACTCCCGCTCGGCAGCCCATTCGCGCCGCAGTTTTGCCAGCTCAAGGTGAGTCCGTACCCTAGCCAGCAGCTCTCGTGCAGCGAAAGGTTTGACCAAGTAATCGTCTGCCCCCATCTCCAGCCCGTCGATTGATTCTTCTTCCCCGGCACGCGCCGACAAAAAGATAACGGGAATATGTCGCGTACGTTGGTCAGCGCGAAGTTCTCGCAACATGCCAAAGCCGTCAAGTACGGGCATCATAATGTCAGTAAGAACGAGATCCGGCAGTGCCGCGAGCGCAATGGCCACGGCTTCCGCACCGTTAGATACCGCCGTCACATCGTAATATTCGCTAAGTAAGCGGTACACGTAATTACGCATATCTGCATTGTCGTCGGCCCAGACAATACGGGCACGGTCAGCGGCAACAGTCGCTGCATCGGAGAGCGGTGCAGGTACGGCTGGTTCAGAACGTATCCATTGCAATGCCTCATCAACATATGCCGCCTTATCTATCGTGCGTGCGTCAGACGTGGATGCCGCAAAGATATTCTCGTCCGGCAAATGTGCACGTCCGGTTTTAAGTGTCACGGAAAAGGTAGTGCCTCTTCCCTGCTCGCTTGCTGCGCGTACCGTGCCACCATGGATCCGGACCAGTTCTTGCACCAGGGCAAGTCCGATGCCACTGCCTTCATGGGTGCGCGAGCGGGCGCCCTGCACTCGGTGGAAACGCTCAAACAGGCGCGGCATTTCTTCCGCAGAGATGCCGATTCCAGAGTCCGCCACATCAAGTTCAACGTATTCGCCGCACCAACGCAAGGTGACCAGTATACCGCCGTTGAAAGTATGCTTGAATGCATTCGACAGCAGGTTGAGCACAATCTTTTCCCACATATCGTGGTCAACGAATACCGGCTCGGGCAACGCCGGGCAATCAATATTCAGCGTGAGCCCTGCCTTCTCAATGGCGCTACGAAACGTGCTCGCCAGTTCCGTCGTGCTCCGCGCCAGATCAGTCGCTATATAACGCGCCTTGGCACGACCCGCCTCGATCATTGAAAAATCCAGCAAGGTATTGACCAGCTTGAGCAGACGCAAAGAGTTACGGTGTGCCGCCTCTAAACGTTCACGGCGAGGTTCCGGAAGCGGGGCAGTTCGCTCAGCCAGTTCATCCTCCAAGGGCCCAAGCATCAGCGTAAGCGGTGTGCGGAATTCGTGACTGACATTGGAGAAGAACACGGTCTTCGCGCGGTCAATCTCGGCCAAAGCTTCAACCCGTCGCCGCTCCTCTGTGATGGCCAAAGCGCTGGCAACCACATTGTTTACGGCGGTGTCGAGAAGTTCGAGAAAGGTTAGGTAGGCCTCGTTCATCGGCAAGCGCGTGCTTATCCCGACGACCATCAGCCCAATCGGCTGCGAATAACCGTGTGGCGCGATTGATATTACACGTGCCGATGCAAGCGGTTCCGGATACGGACCACAAATCAAACCGGGGAAGCGTAACTGAAGATCGTCTACTGCGGCCGTCGTGCAAGTAGCCGCGACATGCGCCATAGGCCAACCTGTTTCATCATCACCTGCCAGATTCACTTGTATGGGACTGGCGACTCCGCCCGGCGCCAGCCCGGCATGTGCGGCCAGACGCGCAGTTTGTTGATCCTCATTGATCTGGTAAAACAACACGAAAGGCACGTCGAGTTCGCCCTCGGCAAGCGTTTGCGCTGACAGCTGTAAGGCCTCGTCGATGGACTGCGCCTTGAGGCCATTGCCGGTCAGGTCACGCAACAGCCGCGTACGTCGTTGGCCCACCATCTTGCTGGTGGTTTCCGTGACAGGATGAAATAATCCAGCGACCGCACCGTGCTCATCGCGAATCGGGCTGAAGGAAAAAGTAAAGAATGTCTCTTCGAGGTAGCCAAGGCGGTCAAGAAACATGCGGCGGTCCTCGAGAAACGCCGTCGTGCCGTTCAGTGCACTCTGAAACGCCTCGCCGATGACCGGAAAAGCCGATGCCCAGCACTCGCTGAAATCCTGCCCCATCGATGTCGGATGCTTTACACCGCAAATAGGCCAGTAACCGTCGTTGTATATCTGGATGTGATCTGGCCCCCACGCAAGGGAGATGGGAAAGTTGGAATTCAATACTAGGCTTACGGCAGTGCGCAAGCTTATCGGCCAGGATTCGATTGGACCGAGTGGCGTGTCCGACCAGTTCTTCGTACGCACCAACTTGCCCATTTCGCCGCCGCCAACCAGAAAACTGTCAGTCAACGAAGTGTCTGTTTGTTCAAGTGGTTTATTCATTATGGTCGAAGCTTGTTTAATTTTTCATATAATCCGGTGTTCCATCGTTCGAATTATAATGTTGGGAATTTCATACATAGGATAACCCAAGATATGTACCCCAACCTAGAACCTAGAAGCAAATTTAATCATACACTTCCAAATTATACTTGGAATTATAAAATAGCTTGAATCATAGAAAGAAATTCAAAAGACAGCTATTGGTCCAAGCTGCATCAAAATGCATAAACAAAAAAATCCAACTGTAGTGTTTACTTCGTTTATCCTAGAAAAATCATTTGATCCACGAAAAACACAAAAAGCACGAAAAAATTCAAATAGATACTCAATTGCAGGTAGTCACCCAAAGGGTGAATGACTAAATCAATGGAACATATTGATTTCTTTCGTGTCTTTCGTGCTTTTCGTGCTTTTCGTGGAATAACTGCGTTTTTTAGGTTTATTTATAAAAAATTGCGGAATACTAAAATTAATCTCACTATTTGAGTGTAATTGAGGCAATAACCTTTCGGTTATCTCCAGCATAATTCTGAGTTTTACGTTTTTACACACTCTCGGCCGTAAGCGGCTAGCCGATTAATGGATGGCCGCACGATTGTGATATCTAAAATTGGCCGCTGAGACTTGGCTGGGGGATAATGCTGTTGACTTAACCAAAGCCAACGTGGCTATGCTCAGCGAACTGCTTAAATCAACGGTATTGCGGCTGGGGGAGGGGCGTCGTTCTATTTCCGGTTCCGTCCAGCTTATTCCAAGTCATTTTTAGCTGACTGTAAAAAATTAGCTAGCTGGAGATAGTTGAGTCATGCTTGATACAGCTTGGCCTAGCGGCTGCGCCTAGCTTTTCTAATAGCCTTGTCAAGCTCACATGAGTTGGCTCAGTTTCGGTTAAATGACGTGCTTCACCAAATAGCCATTTTCTAAACCCCAGCCACTGTTTGCGCTGAGGGTAGGTCAGAATTTTCAGACGATACAGTCACTTAAGTTAGTGGCGCCATGTCGCTATTGGGGTACGTCGGAACTTTAATTCCCTGTAATACCGCTCAGGTTCAATCAGTGATGAACAAATTTAACACAACCAAAAAGACTTCCAAGACTCTTAAGCCTCGGAAGTCTTCAAGCTGTTTGATCTTATTTTGAGAAGTTTGCTTGTACCGACATGCTCGTGTTCCCCGCCACTGTACATGTGAGGCCCGTACAAGCCCCTGACCAGTTCACAAAGAAGAATCCAGGTTCTGGTGTTGCAGCCAGTGTGAAGGTTTGTCCGGTCAAACTTGTAGAACAAATATTGCCGCAATTGATGCCTGCCGGGTTACTTGTTATGACGCCTTTGCCACCCGATGTTTTCACAGATAAGGTCGCGCCGGTAGTACCTCCGCCGCCAGTTGATGGAGCGGTGTTAAATGTCGCAGTGGCATTCATAGCATCAGTGATGGTGACATTGCAGGACGCAGTGCCCGTGCATGCTCCACTCCAACCGGCAAAATTGCTGCCGCTTGCAGCTTTGGCGCTTAGTGTAACGACCGTGCCCAGTGCATAGGGCGATGTGCATTTGCTGCCGCAACTAATGACTTTGTCCGAGGATGCAACATCGCCTTTGCCGGACCCAGCCTTCGTGACCGTTAGCGATGGAACGACGATGTTGACAGCGGCCATCTGCGCGGCGAGCATATCACCGATCTCATCAATCATCGGAGCGTTACAACTGCCCGGAAGATTGTTAGGATCGTTAGGATCGCCTGCACAAGTGGCCTCATGGGTGATGTTGTCATATAAGCCAGTATAAGCATAGCTTTCATAGCGCCGAATAACCGCCTTTGAGCCGGCGTTAGGGGTACCTTGATTGACCAGCTTACCGCGTTGCCGATGGTTTCCATCGGGTGGTGGACTTTGCTGCATCAACTTCCAGTCGGTTTCAATCTGCGTAGCATCCTGAGGCACGATCGTGTTAATCGTACCATCCGGGTTATTAGAGGTTAGTTCATCAAGCGCAACTTCACGGTTCATTTCCGTTTTGAACACTTTCATCCATACTGCATCGCCATATTGCGGCACGGGTCGTGGTGGCGGAGGCGGTAAATCGACTTCCGCTACCAATACTGGAGGCGCTGTCGGTTGATCAATCGGAGCTGGTTGAAAATAATAAGTCGGAGTCGCCACCATTATGAGGTTCGGCGAACCTACAAGCTGACCTGGATTGTTTGGATCGGCAAACATCCAGCGATAGGTCGTCTGATGAGCACTGGTCATGGCGGTGTAGTTCAAATGGACGCCAAAGTGGTCACAGCCTGCATTTAAGTAGGCAGCAGCAGACGGATACCCCATGTAACAGGTTCCTTGCCAACTGGTTCCAGGCGTCTTTGGAATCGTTTTTGAAACAAACTGCTGTGTATTTGGATCATAAGCACTCTGGTAACGCACATAAACTCCGCCGGCATAAGGCACCACTAAAGGTTCACCGTATTTGTTACCCGTCCATGAGGGCGCTAAGTCGGCTGGTGTAATACCCTCAATCTGGATTTCGAAGCCATAGGCATCCTGCCCCTCGAAGTTAGCGGCATCAAAATTGCCGAGTCCACCGGCGATGTAGTTCAACGCATTCGCTGCGGGCGCTGCCGCGAACAGGGCGAGAGTCAGGACAGTGCCGCAAGCAAGCTTGCCGCTCCCTATTTTTCGGTCTTTATTATATCTATGCATGTTGCGTTCCCCTGGCTAAAAAATAATGCCCTAGATGGACATTTGACATTCTGTTTTATTCATAACGTCTATTCCCGACCAGAGGGGAAAGGTTCAATCCGTCATGAAAAATATTTTTTGCCGTTAAACTTTGAACTTTTGAAGAGCGTTTGATGCAAGCTTGATAAATAAAAGCCAGCGATTTTGAGATATTGATGTTAGGTGGATTAAACAGATTGCCAGCGAAAATTAGTGTTGGTCATTCTGCTTGGCGACGGTCATCGCCACATCAATTAATTTTGCGGTCAATAAATGCGAATCATTGTCCAAGAGCCGCTTAATATCAGCAGTGTGCCAATTGGGATGTAGTTGCAGCAGCAGAGCTGCAACACCGGCTACATGTGGGGTGGAAAATGAACTGCCGGTCATGAAATCGTAGGATTGATGAGGTATCGTAGTCAGAATGTCCTGACCGGGCGCAATAATTTCCGGATTATTAAATCCGCCGCTTTGTCCGACGGCTATTACGCCAGGAACGCTGCCTGGAAATCCGCCGGCCTGATCTTTTCCAGGCACTGCAGCAATAACAATGATCCCTTTTGATAAGGCCTTTTCAATTAATTGCTGGAGTAAAGGGTCCTCGGGACCGCTAAGACTGAGATTAACAATACGGCTATCCATACGGATGGCCTGATTAAGGGCCAGAGCCAGCGTAAAGCTGTTACAGCGTGCCGCCAGTGAACCGGGTTTAACCGGCCAACAGGCTCGAAAAGCCAGAATCTCTGCTCCCGGCGCAATGCCTGCGATACCGATTCCGTTGTCGGGGCGTGCCGATAACACGCCAGCCACCGCAGTGCCGTGCAATTCTGCCAAGTTGTGATCGCTGGGTTCCGGTGCAAGATTTTCAGAATAGCTGATTTGCCCTTTAAGATCAGGGTGATCCAGATCAACGCCGGTATCGATCAGGGCGATACGGATACCTTGGCCGGTGCTGCTTTTGTGTAATTCACGAATTCCTAATGATTGAAAGCCGCTTTGTAAAGGCAAATATGGATCGCTGTAAGATTTGACGGCCGACTGTTTGTCGCCCAGCACTTCAAAGCTGTGCATTTGCTGCACTAAAGAAACATCCTGTTCTTTTTGCAAAGCAGCCATCACCTGTGGCAAGGGCAATGTTTCCGGGACTTCATAAACGACGCAACTGACCCCCAATTCCGTAACAGGCCACTGGGCAACCAATTGCAGTTGATGACGCTCAGCCAGCTGATGGGCCAAGCGTTCACTCCAACCGGAATTAGCGTATCGTCCACGAAGTCGATAATTGTCTTGGGCATTACCTGATAAATCGCGCTTGATAGTCCGGTCAACAAAAGTTACCAGCAGACGCCTCTCCTCTGAATTTTGACTATCGCCCAATCGAGGGTAATCCGTTTTATTGGCACAACCAGTTAGTTGGGCGGCCAGCAAAGCCAATAGAATAAAGCGTAACAAGTTCATGGCTGCATAACGGGTTCGGCCAGCAGCACATCCGAACGGCTGCGTAATAAAGCGATAGCATCTTCAAGCTTAGGGCTGTCAGCGCTATCTAGCCTTACGGTAAATGCACCAACGCTGTTGGGTTCATCTATCCGTTGACCGTGAACAGTTGCCAAAATCGCTGCAATCTCAGTGTTGGATAGTGACTTGGCAAAAACCACCCGTAATTGCTTGCCTGTAGCCAGCTCTGGTTTTGCCGCTGAAAGTGTGTAGTAATTGTCTGCCGTGTTGGTTTGCAGGGTATGCAAAGTTAACGGAATGATAGCTAGCAATAACGTAGCAGCCATCGCAAACTGGACTGCACTCTGGCGGCTGAGCTTTGACAATCCGGCTAATCTGGGTGTTTTGGCTGATGAAGCGGAGGGGGCCTTGTCAGGCGCTCTTACGGGCAGTTTTGAACGCAGATTGGCAAAAGACGTTTCGGCGGCTACTTCCAAATCGGATAGTTCTGTTACAGCCTCGGCTAACTTTCGTAGGCTAACCAGTTCCCGGCGGCATAGCAGGCATTGCCGAATATGACTTTCTACCTGTTGGCGCTCTTCCGGTTGCAGGCTTTGGTTCATATACCAAGGCAGCAAAAGCTGTATCTGTTGGTGCAAATCGGTTGTTGTGGATGCTGATGGATTCATTGTGTCAATTCTCCTGAGCTTCTACAAACGCCTGAAGCTTCTTGCGTGCATGAAACATGCGGGTTTTAACGGTATTTTCCGGGCAATCGAGAACTTTTGCGATGTCCTGATAAGCCAAACCATGATAGAACGTTAACTCGATAACTGCCCTCTGATCGGCAGACAGTATATCCAGCGCACAATTTAACCAGTCTTGTGTCTCTGTATTCTCAGCCAAATTGGCAAGTGGATCGCCAATGGTTTCGTTCAGTTCATCGACATCAGCGCTGCGCCTTGCAGTTTTGGACATCGATTTAATTGCCTTGTGATAAGCAATACCAAATACCCAGGTTGATATTTTACTTTCGTAATTGAAGCGTTCAGGCTTTTCCCAAACCACTAACAAGGTTTCTTGAATCAATTCTTCAATAGTTTCTGGCTGCCGTGTGGTGCGTAAAATGAAACGAAACAGCCTGGGGTAGTAATGCTTGTAAAACGCTTCAAATGCTAATGCATCCCCCTCAATAATACGCTGAAACAAATCATATTCATCAATACCGGCTGTTAAGTTATCAGGTACTTGTAATGTTTGGTTATGTACTAGGCGCAGCATGGTTCAATCTGATTTTTTGTGACTTCTAAAATATCTTGATTACTGTATTCCTTTAACAGGCAACAAAGTTCAATCTCTTCAAAATTTTTTTAAAACCCAAGTGTTAGAGAGAACAGATATTTGTTGTCCTGTTGCCGAGGATAAAATTCATCATGATTTATTTCGGTTGACTGGCGTGGGCTAAGCGAAGCATCCACATAGCGCAAATCGAGAGCTAAATAAGATGTCACAAACC
Organism: Methylobacter sp.; assembly: GCA_036561025.1. Classification (GTDB taxonomy): domain Bacteria; phylum Pseudomonadota; class Gammaproteobacteria; order Methylococcales; family Methylomonadaceae; genus Methylobacter_A. Next base: position 69,968 of record DATBQB010000032.1, read on the forward strand.
ACGATGTGCCGGCGTTCCAGTAGAAATAATCTTGCTCAAGCAGAGCGCCGGCCTGATTGTAACCCAGCCCAGCCGAGAACTGAACGTTATCCAAAAGATCATGGCGAACATTGAGCTCATAGTTTGCTACATTGACCTGTCGTTGATAGGCATTAGGAGCAATAGATGCTCTGACACTGAGCCAGTCTTGATAATGCAGAGAGGCATAAAATTCCGCGTAATTGGCTTCATGATTGAATATCTTGTTGTCATAGATATAAGCGCTGGCTGATAACTCGGTTCGCCAATCGGTAGAAAGAGGCAGGCTCCAACCCAAGTAAGGTTTGATTTCAATTTCGGCACGGTCGGTATTTAACTGATCGTCAAAGCGAACTTGTGACAACCCCAGCCCGGCAAACCAACCTGCATCATCCAGATAGTCAACATGTCCTTGTACGATTGGGTTGCCTCGGCTTTTGGAGTAGCCGCGATAAATGTAATCGCTTAGAAGTTTAATATCTCCATGCCACACAGCCTGTGCAGATGGAACCCAAAGAACAAGGAAGAATAAACCGGTAAATCTCAAAAAAATTGCCTGAGACAGAAAGCGTGAAATCACATGTGTAAAGCACATGGATTAATTGGAATGAGTGCGGGAGGATACATATAAACAGCTATAAATAAAATCCTATTTTTATTCATAATCATAAACTGATTAATAGCCGGTTGTACACAAATCAGGGCAATCGCGCTATCTATCCTTAACCGTGCGCGGCCATTGGGCAATAGGAAATAGTCAGCACTGGGTGCCCGATGTTCAATTTGGCAAAGACGCCCACTTACCCGTAAAAAGCATTCCTCGGCCACTCAGGGCATGGCGCTCAATGTCATTCGACACAATGGACTATCAAAGCATAGCTTGCGCCTTCGTATGATGCGAGCCTCTATCAACGATGGTTAGCGGTTTGAACTGATCTTTGGGAAAGATTCAACATAGCGCGATTGCCCTGCCCTATCAATAAGCTTAAACCTCGTCCCTGACGGCACATTACTAAGCTCATCACTCCAGAAATCATGAATTTCCCCTGAGAGGCTAATTTTCTACAAACTTGGTCAGTATCAACTATGCTTAGCCGATATTTAACATTATGGAATCTTTAAACCTAACTGACATTGTGGCCGGCGCCAACGGCTTTTTATGCACTTCGCAGCGTGCCATAATCCTGACCGGCCTGTTTGCGCTCAGTTACCTTTGGATTACGCCCTATGCCGAATTCAAACTGATCAGGGAAGGCAAAATCGCGCCGGCGCTCGCTTTCAGCGCCTCCCTGCTAGGTTTTGTGTTGGCTTTAGCCGGCGCCATTTCCAATAGCGTGTCGTTTGTCGACATGCTGATCTGGGCCGGCGTGGCGCTGTTTGTGCAAATACTGGTATTCGCAGGACTGCGAATTGCTTTTACCGATCTGTGCCGCCGCATCGCCGACGACGAACTGGGGCCGGCGATAGTATTGGCCGGGTTCTCGCTGGCGGCCGGTCTGTTAAATGCAGCCTGCATGGCTTATTGAATCTTCTCCATCCAAGCGCATCCTGATCGTCAAAGACGAGCTATCCATCGCCGACACTTTGTTCTACGCGTTAGCCAACAGCGACTACAGGCCATTCGTTTGTCGCCTATAAGTCCCTGGATGTCCTTAGCGAAACGGACGCCACTATTCCCGCCATAACTAATAAAAAAGGCGACAATTTCCCTGAGTTTTGGCAAAAACAAAACTCACTCATTGAAGATTTTTATCTCAGGATGCGCAAGAGGCCAGTGATTTATTTGGTCGGTCGTCGGTATGACAATATTGGACATGGCAATTGACGCTAGTGAATGTTGGGCATAAACAGCATGCCCAACATGGCTGCTTTATCAGACTATCAGTTTTTTACTCCGGACGGCTTTCCCTCCAACTGCCATGGAAAGCTCACGAAACAAAACTCGCAGGCTAAATACCGTTAGGGTAGTCGTAGCTGTAATGCTTGCGCAATGGCTTGACTACTTCCCATTGACTATCCAACCCTGCGTGGAATGACACTAGATCACCAGGTAGAATTCGTACCGGCTCCCCTCCAGCCGGCGTTACCAAAATTTCGCCTTCCAGAACATAGGCACATTCAGTGTCATCAAAATCAATTGGAAATGTTGAAATTTCCTTTTCCCAGATTTCCCAGCTGGAAACACCCAGCTCTTTTAAGCGTTCTGCACTGGGATTATGTTCGATGGTAATTTTGCTCATGTTCTTCCTAAAAAATTAAAATTGTTGAGATAGCAATTTTAGCATCAGGTCTGCCTTTACGCTATTTACCACCTATGCTGAAATTACCGACCTTGTCGGGTATAGCCAAATGAATCATCTGAAATTCGAACTTAAATTTAGACCTTGCTTTATACTCAAAACCGCCGACTCAATCTCCAACTCAAATGGTACAACCCCGTGAACCAAAATTACTATGCCTTAGATGCCGATAATCGCTTCGTCATTGACCAGTACAACGACCTTGCTCCTTTCGCCAGTTTTTTGCCCGGCATCGCCGGTACGATGGGGCGCCCGGCCTGGGTTTTTTATGTCAACCGAGGCCAGGCCGTAGCCAGTTTTGGCGTGCGTAACAAAGACGGGGCCTTTTTGGAGTTTTTCCCTGCCGACAAAGCTTATCAAGTGACGCCATCTCGAGGTTTTAGGACTTTTCTTAAGATTACCGACGGCGACCGAATCCTAACCCACGAACCTTTCCAGCGCGGCGCCGGACCGGAGGTCAAGCAACGTCTTTACGTCACACCTCACGAAGTCGGTGTGGAAGAGATCAATCCACAGTTGGGATTTAGCATTCGGGCCGATATGTTCACCTTGCCGGAAGCGCCGGTGGCCGGATTGCTGAGGCGCGTCACTGTTACCAATACCTCCGGGCGGGCCAAAAAAATAGAGATCGTCGACGGTTTGCCGCAAGTGCTTCCGTTTGGCATGAACCAATGGATACTCAAGTTCATGAGCCGGACTTCGGAAGCTTTCATGCGCGTCGAAGGCGTTGAGGAAAATTTGCCGTTTTACCGGCTGAAAGTATGGCCTACCGACTCGCCGCAAGTGGAGCCGGTGATAGCCTGCAATTTTTTCGCCGGTTTCTTGAACGGAGGACGTACCCGCGTATTGGTCGATGCGGAGAGAGTTTTCGGTTTGGCAGGGGACTTTTCCAAACCGGAACGGTTTTTTGCCAATGCTAATCTGGATTTCGATAATCAGGTGGCCGGCAACCAAACGCCATCGGCTTTTCAGGCGTTGACCCTCGAACTTCAGCCGGGACAAAGCCAAGTCTTTTACGGCTTTTACGGCCATGCAGAGTCGCACTCGGTGTTTGAGCAATTCATAGCGGAAGCTGACCAAGAAGGTTACTTCGAGGCCAAGCGGGAGATAAACCGCCGCTTGGTCGAGGGCATCACGCAACGGATATTTACCGCGACGGCCAAGCCGCTGTTCGATGCTCATGCCCGGCAATGTTATCTGGACAACGGTTTGCGCGGCGGATTTCCCAGGGAGGTGCCGGGAGGCGCGCAATTGTATTTGTTTGGCCGCAAGCACGGAGACCTGGAAAGGGATTACAACGACTTTCTGTTGCAGGATACGCCGTTTTCCGAAGGCAACGGCGATTTCCGCGACGTGCTGCAAAACCGCCGGATGGATGTATTTTTTGATCCTGCGCTGGATGCCAAAAACATCCGCTATTTCTTCAACCTGATTCAGCCGGACGGCTGCAATCCTTGTTCTTTACGGAACTCGCGTTTTGTCGTGGACGTTCCCCAAACCCTTGCGCATCATTTCGCCCAATTTGCCGACCTGGAACAACTGCTGTCCCGTGAGTTTAAATACGCGGAACTATGGCAGATGCTTGAATCCGCGTCCGAAAACCCTGAACCGATCATCAAGGAAATCTTGGCGCAAGCGCAGGAAGTGGAGGATGCCGAATTCGACCGGGGCTATTGGTCGGACCACTGGACTTATTTGGTGGACTTGCTGATTAGCTACGCGGCCATTTTCCCGGATCGATTGCCCGGTTTGTTCCAGGAAAAAACCTATACCTTCTTTGATTCCACTCATTTTGTCGTCCCGCGCTCCCAAAAATACGTGGTGACGCCCAACGGCGTTCGCCAATACGGCGCGGTGCAGGGCAGTCCTGAGAAAGAATCCCTGATCAACTCCCGTACCCGTCGCCGTCACCAAGCCCGCGCCCAAGGCGGCCACGGCGAGATTGTTTACACCACGCTGCTCGGAAAAATCCTGACCCTGGTAGCCAATAAGCTGTCCACGCTGGACCCGTTCGGCGTAGGCATAGAAATGGAGGCCGACCGCCCAGGCTGGTGCGATGCGTTGAACGGCCTGCCCGGCATTTTCGGGTCTTCGGTGAATGAAACCATTGAGCTCAAGCGCCTGGTGGACTTTACCTTAAAAATACTCGCCGATGTCGATGGAGCATTTTCCCTGCCGGCGGAGTTGGCGGACTTTATATCCGGATTGGAAGCGTTGTTAAATCGCCCCAACCTAACCCCCGAATTATTTTGGCAGGAAAGCGGAGCCCAAAAGGAAGTCTATCGGGAAAAGGTGTTCATGGGCTTTGACGGTGCCGAACAAGATCTCTCTGTTGACGCGGTTCAAACCTTCCTAGCGACGGTTTCGGGCTATCTGTATGCAGCCATCGACAAAGCCCGGACGCCGGAAGGCATCGTCACCTATTTTTCCTATGAGGCCGAGCAGTATCAGGAAATCGCGGAAGGCAAGGCAGTTGTGACCCGCTTCCAGCAAAAACCGATACCGCTGTTTCTGGAAGGCTTCGTCCATGCCCTGCGCATCGCCGAACCGGAGGAAGTCCGGCGCTTATACAACGCGGCGCGTAACTCCGAACTGTTCGATAAAAAGTTGGGCATGTACCGCGTTAATGAACCGCTGGGCGAAAATGCGCTGGATCTGGGACGGATCGGGGTTTTCAACTACGGCTGGCTGGAGAACGGTTCGATCTTCCTGCACATGCATTACAAGTTTGTGCTGGAAATGGTTCGGGCCGGGTTAATCGAGGAGTTTTACGAGCAAATCGAACAACTGCTAGTGGCTTTTCGCGACCCGGCGGAATACGGACGCAACCCGGTCGAAAACTCCAGCTTCCTGGTCAGCAGCGGTTTTGCTGTCGATCCGCGGCAACACGGAAGAGGCTGCGTAGCGCGTCTCTCGGGTTCGACGGTAGAATTCCTGCATCTTTGGACGCATCTTTTCTTGGGACCAACTCCCTTTGTGTTCGAAGACGGAAAGTTGCTGTTCAGACCCGCACCGGTGTTGTCGAAGACATTTTTTTCCACGAGCGAGCAATGCATCAATCCGTTCGGTTTTGAAGAAACCTTGCCGGCGGATAGCGCGGCTTGCGCTTTATTGGGGACAACCTTGCTGGTCTATATCAACCCCGAGCGCCAAGATACCTTCGGCAACGCCGCCGTTAGGCCTTGCCGCTATGTGTTGTATGGGCGGGATGGTGTTATGCAGACTGTGGAAGGTTTGCATTTGAAGGGGCAAGCTGCTGAAGCGCTCCGCCAAGGCCAATTTCGGAGGGTGGATGTGGTGCTTGCGTGAGCTAGTTTTTAAGTTAGCCTTTTTCGATGGGAAAATACGATAAATTAATCGATAAGATTCTTCGTGAAACTTCGGATGCGAACATTCCGTTCGATGATCTTCGGGGCTTATTGATTCGTTTAGGCTTTGATGAGCGGATACTCGGAAGCCATCATGTTTATCGAAAGGAAGGCATCGAAGAGAAGCTAAATCTTCAGCAGGATGAGGGTAAAGCGAAGCCATATCAGGTTCGACAAGTCCGATTCATAATCATCAAATACCATTTGGCGGATGAAATATGACATACAAATACGAGACCATTTTATATTGGAGCAAGGAAGATAATGCTTTTATCGCCGAAGTCCCGGAACTTCCCGGCTGCATGGCGCATGGAGCCTCCCAAGAAGAAGCGCTTGCGAATGCAAATGAAGCTATTGGGCTTTGGCTGGATACCGCAAAAGAGTTCGGCGACCCAATCCCAGAACCTAAGGGGCGTCGGCTTATGTATGCTTAAAATAATTGGTTCAGGATCATGTTGCATAAATATCTGATTATGCCCGACAGCAGTACGCTTAAAATGTTGGGCAACGATAAAGCTGTTGCCCAACTACCCGGCTTAATTTAACGCCATTACCATAAAAGAGGATGCTTTCATTTTTTATGGTTGTTTATGGGTGTAGTTTTGGTTTGACTTATGGTTGTTTATGGGTGTAAATATAGTTATCGAGGATATTTACATGCTGAACACCAACACCATCCAGATTACACCCGAACTACTGACTCTAATCGCCGAAGTAGATGAATTCAAGGGCGCTTGGCGAGCCCTCGGCACATTGGCTCCCGAGCGTTTGAGCGCTTTACGCCGTGTAGCGACCATAGAAAGCATTGGCTCTTCAACTCGCATCGAAGGAAGCAAGCTGTCGGATCGAGATGTCGAACGTTTGTTGGGCAATCTGGAAATCAAGTCTTTCGCCACTCGCGACGAGCAAGAAGTAGCCGGTTATGCCGAAGTCATGGATACTCTTTTCCATGCTTGGCCCGACATCAAAATTACCGAGAACCATATCCGGCAGTTTCATCGCGATCTTCTGGCTTATAGCGACAAGGACGAATGGCATCGCGGCAATTACAAAACCTCGTCAAATAGCGTGGCCGCCTTCGATGAGAATGGCCGGCAAATCGGCATTGTGTTTGAGACATCAACGCCCTTCGATACGCCGCGTCTTATGGCCGAACTGGTCGCTTGGTTAAATGAGGCTCGCGATACCGGCCGTTTGCATCCCTTGCTGATCATCGGCGTATTTGTCGTGGTGTTCCTGGAAATTCACCCCTTTCAGGATGGCAACGGCCGGTTGAGCCGGATTTTGACTACGCTGCTTCTGTTACAGGCGGGCTATGCCTATGTTCCGTACAGCTCACTTGAGAGTGTTATCGAGCATAGTAAGGAGGCCTATTATCTCGGTTTACGGCAAACGCAAGGCACAATTCGCACCGACGCACCGGACTGGCAGACTTGGCTGAAATTCTTCTTACGCGCCTTGCATCAACAAATGAAGCGCCTGGCCGCCAAGGTGGAGCGTGAAAAGCTAGTGGTTGCGGCCCTGCCCGAGTTGTCCGTGCAGATCGTTGACCACGCCCGTAACCATGGGCGGGTGACAATGGGCGACATGATGCGGCTAACCGGTGTTAGCCGCAACACGCTGAAAGAGCATTTCCGCAGACTGGTGGAGAACGGTTATCTTGTGCGGCATGGGAGCGGTAAGGGCTCATGGTATGCTTTACCGTAACTAAAAGCTTATAATGCCGCAGAACGGCGATGGAAAGCAGGGTAAGTGAATTGCCACGTAGGGTACGAGACAGTGAAAGTATTGTAAAAATCACATTGAAATACCTTTCTTATTTTCTAAGTTATTGATTTTTATTAGAGCGTCAAAGTACAAACCTAGGTTTGTACTCCAATTTGTTAATACTTTCACAGTCTCGCACTCTACATTTTTTATTTACGTTTCGGAAAAAGGGAAGGCAAGTTTTGCATTTCCCTAGCATTGTCCTCAACCCAGACTCAATCATAAAGCTGTAAGGCGGATTCGCGCTAGCAATCCGCCATGAACGGAACCTTGAACCTGATCCCCCGCTCGGTTTTTTCAAGCGAGGATTTTTTATGTCCGATAGTTGATTGGCGGTTTGCTAAAGCGAAACCGCCCTACCCGTGCTACAGCAATAGCGGTAATCAATGCTTCAGATCCTGTTGCAAGGCTTGCTTCAATTCGTCTTTGGCATTTGCGTAGATGTCAAACTGTTCGGGTGTCAGGACGCTACGCAAGGTATCGTCTTTCTGTTCCAAAATGGTTTTGATGTCACGCATTTTAAAGAAACCGATGCTTGAGCCTTTTAATACGGGTTCTATTTTTTCTGCGTATTCCTGGTTGATTTTCTGAACCTTGACAACATCATCCTGAGAGAGGTTAAGCTTTGTTTTCATGAAGCTGGTTTGTGATGCCGCTCTTTCTGTTGGCGTGGAGTTGAGCAGATATGCCATATCGTCGGCATGTGCAATGGGAGTGGACAGTGAAAAAAATAATGCAATTGTAAATTTTAATGTGCGCATCGTGCCTCCGGTAGTCGATATTTATTTTATCATTGCCGCTATCTAATGTGGGAATGCAGCCAGGTAGGGTGCTCATCGCGCCTCTTTAACCAAGACTTAACCCCCTTGTTTTCCCGCTAGAAATACGTGACTCCTTCAGACTCATTTAGTATTGGAAGAGGCTGTGACTGTCTTTTGTCCGTGTTCCATTATAAAATTGACCCAACTGAGTAGTTACAAATATATCTTGCTTTATTGAATGATCTTCTGTGACTGCCTTAGCGCGCGGCCCTTTTTTTAAACTCTAGTTTCAGGCCACTTAACCTAGGAGTAATTCATGTCTTGCCATTTACGTCCACGCCACCCAAACAGCCGAAGTCCAGAGTATCTAGGTCTTATTGCTGCGGGCACCTTCATTGTTGCAAGCGTCTTTGCACCCATGACTGCTCATGCCTTTGCCGAGGATCTGTGCTTTCATTATGTCGATCCGCAGGCGAAATCGGGAAATGTCATCCCGCATGCATTCAATTGCTGGAATGTCCAATGCACCGACAGTGTCAAGCCGGAAAACGAGCCGGCCGGATGTGTAGTGAAAGGCGTGGCAAGGTATCTCAACGCCACCATAGCGAAGGGGCTGCATGGCAGAAATATGGTGCATTTTGACTCACTTTACCTCTTTTCCAGAATGCTCGGACTGAGCAACGAAGATGCTTTCGATATTGCCGCCTATTCTCAAGCCACTGACCTAGTAGGTGGCTATGTCCATACCGACCAGTATGGCAAGGCGATGACGGAACTGAAAACGGCTAATCTGCAAGGGATCACCCGTCTGAACTTGGACACTGCCGGCTATTCTTATCATTTCGTGCCCTGGCTGCGCACTGAAGGGCATGCGCTGAAGAAAGTTTTGACTTACGACAACGCTTATCGGCAGCATGGGCAAACCTCTCCTTACGCTAAATCCGAAGCATTGATTAACCACTTGCGATTGTGGGCGTTTGGCGGACGGCAAACCCTGTGCGATTTCGGTCTGACGAAAGACCAAATCAATCCCTTGTCCGATTGTTTTGCCGATGAGGACGGAAAAAAGATTTTCGTTTCCATCCCTTATGTTGCTCCCGGCAACGAAGATACCCGTGGTAAAAACAATTTTTTACTTTCATGGCAAAAAATAGTCCCTACCAACACCAGCTCTTGTGGCGGCACAGACGAAGAAGCCTGCGTTTACGATCCTGACTACGCGAAGAACATCCATGGCACGCCCAAAAGCCTGGGTATCTATCTGCATGTGATGAGTGATCGCTTGTCCCACTCTTACTGCACAGACCCCGCCTTCATCACCCACGGTTGGGACAGAAAGCAGCCTAAGCCTAAGGACATGGAGGCGGATGCCGCCTATTCCGTCTGGTTTCGCGACAATTGCGGCACGATCAACCACATGGCGAAACATTATCCCGAGACCGGACACAAAAAATTGCCTGAACAAACCGTGAAAGCATTGGATTTTAGTTATCTTGAAATTCAGGATTGGATCAAGGAGAGCAAGTATTTTGAAAACCATCCGCAACAAAAAGCCGCAACGCCCAAGCCGGGCTATCCGAGTCTCAATGAAACCGGAAAAGTGGTCAAAATGCTTGGCGATGCCTTAAAACAGGCCGATGCCGGAGACCGCAACAAAGCACTTTGCGAAATCGCGCTAAACGGCTACGGCATTACGCCATGGCATGACGGCAGCACGGATTGCAAATATCCCGCTAAATAAACAACTTAAATCACAGGAATTACAATGGCTGAGCATTCAACGACCGAAGACGGTAGCGACTTTTCCCTCGACCTGCCGCAAAGAACAGTGTCGCCAACCAGCGAGTGGGAAGAGGAATATGCCTATTCGCTTGGCATACAGGCCTATATCTATGGCTTTCCGTGGATTTACAATGCCCAATTACGCTGGTTGTGGGCCAGCCTCGGCGGTAAAAAACTGAGCGAAAAAAAGAACCTGCCGGATCTGTATGCACCGATCAACTCGTTTCACCATGCCGAAAAACTTGCCAGCCCTGCCAACCAAACCGGCGGCAGCCCCAATTGCGATACCCTGTATTCAACGGCATGGCTGGAGCTGGGGGATGACCCCATTGTGCTTTCCGTCCCGGCGGTTACGGATCGTTTTTATTGCATCGAAATGGTCTGCATGGACGCGGACAATTTTGCCTATGTGGGTACCCGTTCCACTGGCGTAGAGGCCGGCAACTTTCTGATTGCCGGTCCCTTCTGGAATGGTCAGTTGCCGGAGGGGGTATCGGGTGTTCTTCCGCGTTCGCGCACGGCGACTGTTTTATTGATGGGGCGAACCGGCGTCAACAACACCAGCCAGGAAGATTTGGATAAGGCCAATGCCATACAAGAGCAATATTTGTTAACGCCGCTTTCCGATTGGCCGAACACTCCGTCACCACAGCCAACGCATGTCATGGTGCCCTATGGGGTTGATTACAACCATACCGCCGGCGCATGGCAAACGATGAACAAAGCTATGACGGAAAATCCCCCTGGATTATCGCCCGGCATTAACCAGGAGCAGATGCTCAAACTGTTTGCAACTATAGGCATAGGTCCCAATCAGGATCTGGACGCTCAATCCGATGCAACGCGCACCGGGCTTCAGCGCGCCGCCAAGGACGGTTTAGCCATGCTGAAAAAGATGACCAAAGGCCGGGGGAAAACCGTTAACGGCTGGACCTATCCGCCGACCGATATAGGGCGGGCGGGTCAGAACAGCGATTTTATTACCCGCGCCGCGCTGCAATCGTTGGCAGGCATTTGCGCCAATGACCCGGCTGAGGCGGTTTACATCAATGTTTTCACCGACAATGAAGATATAGCGCTAAGTGGGCAGTATAAGTACAGCTTGACTTTCAAGGCGGGCGAATTTCCGCCGTATGATACGACGAAGCACGGTTTCTGGTCGGTCACCGTCTATAACTCCACCTACAATCTTGTTCCTAACTCTACCAGTTACAGTATCAATAGTTATTATCCGGAGTACCAAGGCCGGGATTCGTCCGGCGGTATAACCATTCTGATTCAAAGCGAACAGCCGGAGGAACTCCCGGAGGGGACTTATTGGCTGCAATCGCCTAACGGAACTGATAACGATACATTCTTTTTGTTTCTCCGGGTATATGTTCCAGACCCGTCGGTAAGCGTCACGCAATCCTGGGTGCCGCCGCAAATTGTGCGCGCAACAGCATAGATTGATAATGCAATGTAGGAAATACGGGGGATGCGCATCGCGCCCCTTTTCGATGCCGCCGATATGCTGAAATCCGCAAATGGCGCGCGGTGCGCAACCTACGGAACCAAGCAATTCCGCGTTGCAAGGCTTGTTGGCGGATTCGACATTGCCATCCATAGCTTCCGAATCCCGCCACAAATCCGTCTGGAACGGATTTGCATTAATCTAAAGGACGTCAGGCAGGATAGCTTTATGTGACTCGACAGAGCGCGTTAGCGAATCCCTGCCGGGACGACGAAAACCGTCGTGTCCTCCAGGCACTTGCGTATAACTATGAGCGCTGGAGCATAGGAACAATATAAAGTTGTTAGGCTTAAGTCCCGGTTTAAGCTGGTAGCAGAAACTTTTACGCCGCCCGCCAAACATAAGTAGCTACCGCGCTTGCAGGCAGAGTGGCAACGGCATTTTTCCCTTGAAATCGGATAGTAAAGGATAGTGCTTCAGATCCGTCATTGAGCGCAATCAGAACAATGTAGCCCGCAGGCGTAACAAAAGCCACATTTGATAAAGAAGTTTGTTGATCGGAATAAATCCTCACCGAACCGGGACGAACGAATTTCGCAGCATGGGCGATCACATAGTAGGCAACGTTGCGGGCAACCTGTTCGCCTACGGTCAAAGCGCCGACACAACGGGCCTCGCCTCCAGGGGTATGGGGACAGCAAAACGGGTCGGAGGCTAGGTTCCATTCGAACACGACTCGGCTCCAGTTGCGTAGGGAACCAATCAGGACATTTCTCACATGCCACATTAAATCCCCCCCGAACTGTCCGTCCGAACCGACCCATTGCTCGGTGAAATACAGTTTCATTTCCGGGTAAAGCTGATGCACTTCGGAAAGGGCCGAAATATCGCCCCCGTATAAATGCCAGGCCGATCCGGTCAGATAACGGCGAGCTTCGGCATCGGCGAAAACTTCCAAAGGGTATTCTTTGACATCGCAATTATGATCCCAACAAAACAGTTCCACATCGGCCAATCCAGCCGCCAACAAAGCCGGTCCCAGATGATTTTTGATGAACTCGACCTGCTCGCTCGCTTCCATGATCATGCTGGGTTCGTTTTTTTGATTTAATGGCTCGTTCTGCGGGGTGATCGCATGGACGGTGATGCCTTTCTCCCGCATTGCTTTCAGGTATTTAACCAAATAAGCGGCGTAGACAGCGTAGCAATCCGGTCGCAGTTTGCCGCCGCGGAAACTCTGGTTGGTCTTCATCCAAATCGGCGCCGACCAAGCCGTGGCCATGATCTTGATCTCGGGGTTGATAGCCAAAATTTCCTGTAACAGCTGAATGACTTCAAAGTCGCCAGCCTCGATGTCGAAATCGACAAGCTCGGGGTCCGCTTGTCCGTCCGGCATGTCATTATAGGTAAAGCAGCGCTCGCTCAGGTCCGATGCACCTATGCTCAAGCGCAGGAAACTAACGCCGATGCCGTCCTCATCGGGCAAGAACAATTCCTGCAACAATGCGTTCCTGTCAGGAGCAGACAAGCGGCTGATCAGCATCGCGCTGCCCCCGGTCAAGGAAAACCCGAATCCTTCGATGACCTGATACTTCTGCTCAGCATCTACTTTTATCACTAAAAAATCATTGACGTTGTCGGCAAAACGAAGGTCATCCGCCTGCCGTTGAAACAACAAGGTCTGATCGGCAGTGGTCAGCCAAACCGCCAAAGAAGAAGGATCTTCTGAAAGAGGAAGAATTGAATCATAAGGGTTAGTTTGTTCGGGCATGAGAGTCCTCTTGGCGGAATACTTTACTTTATTAATATGAAAGCCTCACAGGTTGTGATTCGCCTACAAAATCACTTTTCTTCGCAGCAGAAAAATTGAATAGTGCAGCGAGAAAACCGGCTTACGATCTACATTTAATATACAAATTCAGACTCAGTATAGCCTGTTATCAAGCGCCTTGATTTGGCCCCGACAACTGCGCGGATGAATCTCTCGATCCAAAGGTCTTTATGCCGCAATCGGGCTAACGACAAACTATTAAAATACCGTCGTAGTCTCGACAACGGAATCGTTGTATAACAGCCCATCTCAAACCGGGATGGTTGTAATTTCCACGTCCCTTAGTCATTAATTATTGACCGGATTTTTTCAGTATGAATTAATAATACAATAACTTGTCGAGTAGTCTGCCCAACAATACGGTAAACTATAGCGATTTAATTTGTTTCATCTTTCTTGTAATTTCGGAACACTCATGACTACTTGGTTAGAAACCTGTCAAAAACAATTAACCAGACTGGAAAAAACATCGGTACTGGCAGATAAATTGATTACTTTGGGCAATAAAACCGGTGTGGATATTTCCCCTGATTTACTAAGACGACTTAATATTGAGCGGCCTCGTTTAGAGAGACAATTAGAACGTCTGCATGCCAATCGTTTTGAAGTGGCGGTGATTGGTTTAGAAAAGGCGGGTAAAAGTGCATTACTGAATGCCTGGTTAGGGCAGGAAATTTTACCCTCTGCACGCGAACGCTGCACTTTCACCAGCACTGAAATATGGTCTGCCCAAACTGAACAAGATCAGCTGCTGTTTATTCAGTATTACACCAAAGAAGAAATCAGCAAGCTTCAATTACAGCGGCGCGATGCACTGTTAGGCATGTTAAGCGAACGCGAGCGCAAAGAAATACAAGAAGATTTTGACGACACGGAACAGCATCTTAGCCAGATTCTAGTGTTTTCCAAACAAAAAGCCGGCTTTACTCAACACTTTACCGATATTGGCGAAATTAGCGAGCAATTGCAATCGGCAGTGTTTAAAAACCGGGCTCAATCCTTGGCTATTAAGCGTATCCAGTTAAAAACCGTGCGTTTACGCAGTGACCGCGACATTATTTTTCATGATGTGCCGGGCTTTAACTCGGGTATTTTAATGCACGCCGAGCAAGCGACCGAACGGCTGAAAAACTGCGATGCAATTATTTACGCAAAGGAAATGAAGCAGCCGTCCATCACCGGGCCTGAAAAAGAAATGCTGGTCATTGCCGATTCTGAAGACCCCACGGTAAAAGTGTCCGATAAGGTATTTGTGGTACTTACGCAAGCCGATGCGATGGATGATCAAATCGATTTTAAAGATACTTACACCAAGCATCGCAGCTACTGGCCGTCAGTGCCTGAACGCCGGTTAATTCCGGTTTGCGCGCGCGCTCATTTGGTCGAGTTCGGCATTCCTTCCGAAGACACGTTAAGACGCACTAAAAGCGCCGACGATAAAGCCAAGATGAAAAAACTTGGCATTAACGATGGCATGAAGGCATTAAAAGAATCCATCAATTATTACATCGACAATGAACGCTCAGGTGTTTTAGAAAGGCGTTGCGATGGATTGGTCAGCAGCGTTCGGCAAATTGCTAATGAAATATTGCTTAAGCTCGAACCGATTTACGGCGTATTCGATGAAACCGAAGTCCAGGAAGATGACTTGCTCGGCAAAGATTTCAATCAATGGTGGGGCCGCGAGTGGCAACGCATCAAGAAAGATTTCGATACTTGGTATGCCGAGGTTATTCAAGGCCGAAAAGAAGCGGATGCTTTGGGTTCGGAACATCACGAACTGGCTGCTCTGCATTCAGCTTATGATGAAAAAATCGAGTTTTTGCTTTCCAATCTAAACACAGCCCAACCTAATGAATTAAAACGCATTTACACAGCAGGCGGTACTATTTCCATGCCCGACTCGCGCGAAGGCAATTATAAAATTCGCGAAGAATTATTTCGGGAAATTCAGAAAAAGTTTGAGACCGAACTGACCGACCAACTGGCACAAGCTCTACAAGCGCTTATCGACCAAATTGCGCTTAAAACGCAAAGCTTGCTGTGGGAAACCGAAGAAGTACGCAAAACCCTGCTGCACTCCGAAGTTGACGAAACTCTTGAACAGGCGCGTATTCGCCACGGTTTCCAAGTGCTGTTTTTGCGCTTTAGCCGAGTTGCCGTTGAAGCATTTATTGCTAAACCCTTGCAGGCCAGAGAGCGTTTATTAAAGGAGCGCTCTGCCGAAATAAAAACTCTGGAAGCATTTTATCAAGGCAGCGATAAAGCTAAACGCGAAGGCGGCTTAACGCATTATCTGCGTTACGGGCTGTGGACAAAATTAGCTCAGGGCGGCACCGGCAGCCGCGCCAAAGCGGTGGAAAAACCGACTGCCAAAAACCAGGTGATACAAGATATTGTTAATGCGGTTACCTCTGAAGCAGCATCTCCTGTCAAAAAAGTCATCGAAGATACGGAAAATACGTCCTCTTATGAGCCGGGTGATTTTGAAGCGGTTGTTGCCGAAATTAACGGCGATTTAGCCGCTTTACAAGATTACCTGAAAAACAGCGTATTCTATGCCGCAGGCTTCATCACTTACTGCAACCAGGAGCTGGAACGCATTCGTAATCGCTTTAAAGAAATGGAAGATAATGACCGGCAGTGGATAGGTATTATCCGAACAGCCGTAAAGTATGAAAAAAATCCTAATATTCCTTACAACATTGACCACACTCGCCGGGATTTTCGTATGCGCCGGGAGATTGCTGTAGAACTTAAGGAAGTTAGAGAAAGCTGCACAAATGTATTTTGATGTAGTTCGCGGTTATTCCCTTACAGAAGAGACTGTGAAAGTATTATCAAAATCAGTTTTAAAGCCTTATTCACCACGAAGAACACGAAGGAAAAATGAAATATATTGAAAACTTCGTGCCCTTCGTGCCTTCGTGGTGAATTTTTTGATTTTGTTCTAAAAACGAATACTTTCACAGTCTCAGAAGCATTAGCCGCTCGACTTTGCCTGGGCCGAAGCTAGGGTTTTGCGCAGTTCGGTTTCGCATTGCTCGAGTTGCGCAACCGCTTCTTTGCGCATCCTTTTACCCTGATCGGCGATTTGCAGACTTTCCTCTATCGTTGCGATTAACGCTTCATTGGCTTTTTTGACCGTTTCAATGTCGAACACGCCGCGTTCCAGCTGTTTTCGGGTTTCCGCATTGGCCTGTTTCAAGCTTTCGGCGTTCGCAGCAAGCAGCTCATTGGTCAGATCGGTCGCGGCCTTGACCGTTTCCGCCGCCTGCGAGGAGCGGTAAATAGTCACCGCCGTCGCCAGTTGCTGACGCCATAGCGGGACGGTGTTGACGATAGTCGAATTGATCTTGCTGACCAGACCTTTATCGTTTTCCTGCACCAGCCGAATACCGGGCAGGCTTTGCATCGACACCTGCCGGGTCAGGCGCAGGTCATGCACGCGCCGCTCCAGATCATCGCGGGCGGCGCGCAGATCGCGCAGGTTTTGCGCGGCGATGATTTCGGTGCCGGCTTCGGCCTGCTTGGCCTTCTCAGGAATGATGACTTCATCGAGCTCGCGCAGTTTTTCTTCGCCGGCGGCGATATAATCCTCAAGCGCATGAAAATAGTCCAGGTTGGCCTGATAAAGACGGTCCAGCGAGGTAATGTCGGTCAGCAAATGGGTCTTATGTCGCTCCAGCTTGTCGGTGATCATATCAATCTGTTTGCGCACTTCTTCATATTGCTGCAAAAATTTGACAACCGGTTTGGCCTTGCCCATCAAACGGTCGAAAAAACCCTGTTTTTTGTTCGGATCCAGGTCGTCGACCTCGAAACCCCGTATCGTCGCCACCATTTCGTTCAGATCATCGCCGGCCGGACCGATTTCCTTATTCTTAACGCCATCCAGCATGCGGTCGGAAATCGTGGTCAACTGTTCCTGCGCCTTGCTGCCGAAAAAAATAATCGATTGGGTATTGCTGACGTCAATTTCTTTCACCAATTGCTGAACGAGCTGTTGCTTCTCCACTGGCGCCTCTTCAAGCGGGACCATTTCGGCTTTGACGCCGGGAACGATCTCTTTGGACGCGGAACCATCGGTCCTGCTGGTCGTCGTGGATGATTGCTGTTCACTCATGCTTAAACCCTCTGTAGTGTGATGACATCAAAGGATGCCTTCCTGTTTGAGCTGGGCAGTTAAAACTTCAATTTTTACATCCAGATCAAAAACATCTTCTTCCAGTAATTTTTGACGCTGTTCCTGAAATACCGTTTCGATCGTATCCAGCACATTGCGGAAATTCTGTTCCAGTTCCCCGGATTGGGTTTGCTGGTGAGTTTTGGCGTAACCTTCCGTCACCTGCCGGGCGCCGTCCAGATAGACATTGAGAAACTTGCGCGCACGTCGGAAATCACGCGGATCGGCTGCAATTTCCGCCAAAATATTATCGGCAACTTCGCAAATGCGTTCGATGCGCCGATTTAACTCGTTATTTCGAATACGGTCGTTGGCCTGCTCGATACTACGAATGATACGCGACGAGTCTTCGAGAGCTTGCAGGATTTCATCCCCGGAATAGCCATGTGCAGCGGTTATTTTCTTTTCATCGCGCGGATCGAAACCGTAACTTAAATACATGCCCAGAAAGGCCCCGCCGGCAAACATCAACGCCACCGGCAACGAATGTCCCGCCCCCAGCCAAGCGATCATTCCGGTCGCTAGTGCCGTGATGACGGCGGCAATCGTTTTTAGCGGTTTTTGTGGTGGGCGGGCAATCCGGCTTCTGGCGTAAACATACTCGGCTTGCAGTCCCTTGCGTAAGCACCAGGCAGCCAGCATATAAAATGCAAAACCGGCGGCGTTGACCAAAATACTCGGCAGATGGCCTTTCCCCAATGCGATAAACGTCGCCGGAATCAGCGCTATAGGCAGGAAATAAAGCAGCAAGCCCCGCGGGGAATAGGGTTGCAAGGCATCCGAGACGGTCTGTTTGAGTTTCTCGAATTGATCCATTATTCTGCCTCCGAATGGTCGACTAAAAAGGCTTCAGCAGAATAAGCCGAACCGGATGGATCTGCCTTCACTATCGATTGACAGGTTGCAAGACCAATCGTTGCAACCAATACGATAAAACCGAGCAAGCTGCGTAATAGTCCGGGCATCGTTTTCAACTCCCATCAGCATTAATTAAGTATTCATTATCCACCACTGCCTGACATCTGTATTGGGGCTCCACTGAGAGACGGGAGTCATTCTATTTCCGGTTCCGTTTAGCGCATTCCAAGTCAATTTTAGGGTTTTATAAATTTAGCCGACTAGGATATGGTTGAGTCATGCCTGACCCTGAAAATCCTCGCGTCGCCGGTTCGATTCCGCCCCTGGCACTAACGAACAGTCTTGAAAAAGCCGACCGATGAGTCGTTTTCTTACGCCCGAAGGTTTTTTAATTCCGTACGCAGATTATTCTTTGCGATTAATGCGTCAGCCCTTATAAGCCCCAACGGGAAGCTTCGAGCATACGTTCTTGGTTTTGCTCGGCTTTCAGACGCCGTTTATATCTATAAAAAGCTCGGAGTCCTACAGAATGTAAACGCTCCCTATATTTCGAACGCGCCGGAGTTTCGTAACTTTGAACCCTAATGTTGTCGTAGAGTTTAAAGGCTTGCTTAGTCAATTCTTTTCTTGTCATGAGGTCAATTCCTATTTCATAAATCTTGAGCTGAACACATATATGTCAAAGGATGCACACTAAGGGAAATGACTAGACATTGGTATATCGCAAAATACCTAGATATTAATAAATCATTCCGGCGTGTTAGCTCTGCCCCCAATACTGTTGACTTAAGCGTGCGCGCCCCTTCTCCCTCAGGGAGAAGGCTGGGATGAGGGGATTTAAATAAGCTTTTTTCCTTATTTGAATTTCCCCTCGGCAACTGCTCCCTGCGTTGCTCTACCTCCTGCATCCTTGCAGTCGTCACCCAACCCTCTCCCTTTGGAGAGGGCTTTGTACTGCTTAAGTCAACAATATTGAGCTCTGCTCCTCCCCCACAAAAAGAAAAAGAACCCGGATATCAGATATATACGCATTGGCACCTATTTTTTTGTTATTGCAGAAAGCCTAACATCTAACTCAATTGAAAAAATGCCCGAGCGAACCCGACATCCAGAGGTTGGCATGGGATTACTAAAACTAACCCGGAGGAATTGCTCTATGACCAGTTTAATTCTAACGATAGCATTCTTAATCCCAATATCAGTGCAAGCAAATGAAGAAGACTGCCTAGCCAAAATCATTTTCGCAGAATCGCGAGGCGAGTCTATCGAAGGAGCTATTGCTGTAGGACAGGCTACGGTTAATCGGGCCAAACGTACCGGCAAGGCAATATGCAAGCTATCTGGCGTATCACGATTAACCCCGCCACATAATCTAATGGCTCATTATGCTGCATTAGCTCAATCAGTTATGCGTGGCAAAGATTCTATAGTGCAGAACTCTGATAGCTGGAACACCGGCACTAAGCCAAGCCGTGCCGGGAAAATTGTCAGGCAGATTGGCGGGCATGTTTTTTATGTCATGTCAAGGCTGTAAAACTAACTAAATAACTATAAGCAGCACCCGGACAAAAATTCGGTCTCGTTTATCCGATCGCCGTCGAAGCAGTCCCGATTGGGGGTCATGCCGCGTAAATTAGAGATAATCAACAATGCGGTTTTCAAAAGACCCGTTATCGTGGTCTAGAGAAAAATACCTCACAAGTCAACTTGCTGGTGGGGCTGGCAAATCTTTACATGCTCAGGCGGCAGTTGATGACTGCCTAAGGGCAACATGCGTCTGTCGTTTCCCGAAAACGGCAGATTAAGAAGAAAAATCGGGGGAAACAGTTAAAAATGTCATTTATTGAGTGTTGCCAAGTGGCGCGTTTTGAAAAAAACGGCTTGTCTGGCAATTGTGGCTGGAACGCAATTTATTCAGCTCTTCCCTAGGCTAAATCATCCAGTAAAGATCAGGGGCTTGGGAGTTATTATTTTCCGGAATCCATATCCGTTTCGGCATGAAATTTTTGATGCTGTTTGACAGCTATGCGGTTTTCAACTGCAAGCTTATGCGGATGTGCGGTATAATTGCGCTATATTCCACTATTTAGCACTCATCAAGGCAATGGCTCAATTTTTTGAAATACACCCGGAGAGTCCGCAACTGCGCCTGATACATCGGGCCGTGGAAATACTTCGGAAAGGTGGTGTTATTGTTTATCCGACCGATTCGTCTTATGCGATCGCCTGTCATATAGGCGACAAGCAGGCACTGGATAAAATCCGTCGTATCAGGCAGTTGGACGATAAACACAATTTCACCCTGGTATGCAAAGATCTGGCCCAAGTATCCATGTTTACCAAAATCGGCAATGATGCTTTTCGACTGATTAAAGCGTTAACGCCGGGAGCTTTCACCTTTATTTTGGACGCTACGCGCGAAGTGCCTCGCCGGTTGCAGCATCCAAAGAAAAAAACGGTAGGTATACGCATACCCGACCATCCCGTCGCCCAACTTTTAGTTCAGGAACTGGGCGAACCTTTGTTTAGTTCTACGTTGATGTTGCCGGGAGAAGAGGAAGCATTGACCGATCCTTATGAGATTAGAAGTAAACTTGAGCATGAGCTTGATTTGATCATTGACGCCGGCATTATTGAGTCTGAACAAACAACTATTATCGAGTTTTCCGGCAATGCTGCTGAAATTATCAGGCAAGGCAAGGGCCTTGCGCCGATGCTGGATAGACGAGGAGTATCCAGACATGATGGATGAATTGACGCTGTTGCAACGCATAGTCGTCTGGATATTACCGGTAATTTTTGCGATTACCGTGCATGAAGTGGCGCATGGCTGGGTGGCAAAAAAATACGGCGATAACACCGCTTCGATACTGGGCAGGTTAACCTTAAATCCGATCAAACATATCGATTTATTCGGAACCATTATTATTCCCGGCCTGTTATTACTGTCTTTTACCGGTTTCATTTTCGGCTGGGCAAAACCTGTGCCTGTCGATGCGCGAAATTTTAAAAATCCACGTCGCGATATGGCTATAGTCGCTCTGGCAGGTCCCGTTTCTAATTTGTTGCTGGCTGTCGGCTGGGCATTAATCGCCCGGTTAGGGGTGACGATAGGTACGCAAGCCGAAGCCATCTCGTTGCCGCTGATTTATACCGGGATTGCCGGCATATCAATTAACCTGGTGTTGGCAATGATTAATTTATTGCCTATTCCGCCGCTGGACGGCAGCCGGATTTTGACCGGCATTTTACCGAGTTATTGGGCTTGGCAATATAATCGTCTGGAACGCTTCGGCTTTATAATATTATTAGTACTGTTATATACCAATACTTTAAGTTCGATTTTGGCTTATCCGATGTTCGTAGCGCAGAAAATGTTTTTTTCAATTGCCGGGTTATAGGTTGATCTGTAATCGATGACGACACTTATTAATACACCCGAGGATAACGTTGAGATTTTGGACGAATCACTGACATCGGCAGCTGCTTCTGCATCCTTGCAGGCGTTCGCTATGGTTAACGGTACGCCTTTTAACAAACTGCCCGACGATCTTTATATTCCGCCGGATGCGCTGGAAGTGCTGCTGGACACCTTTGAGGGGCCGCTGGATTTACTGCTGTACTTGATACGAAGGCAGAACCTGGATATTGTTAACATACCGATAGCCCAGATTACCCATCAATACATCGCTTATATCCAGATAATGGGGGTGTTGAACTTGGAACTGGCGGCGGAGTACCTGGTTATGGCCGCGCTGTTGGCGGAGATCAAATCAAGAATGCTGTTGCCCAGACAGCCCGAAGCCGAAGAAGACGAAGAAGATCCAAGGGCAACATTGATTCGCAGGCTGCAGGAATACGAGATAATTAAAAATGCGTCTGAAGAAATTGATCAGTTGCCCAGAGTTGAACGTGATATATTTGAAATCGGCATCGATGTTTCTGCGCTAAAGAATTTCGAACAACCCTTACCGGATATCCAGTTAAAAGAAATGCTACTGGCATTTCAGGATGTACTTAGAAGAGTAGACCAGCTCAGCCACCACCAAATTACCAAAGAGCCCTTATCTGTCCGTGAACGCATGTCAACCATTTTGGAAAACCTTAAAGGAGCGGATAGTCTCCTTTTCTCGCAGCTATTTATCCGAAAAGAAGGTCGACACGGAGTCGTTGTCTCGTTTCTGGCAATCCTCGAACTCAGCAAAGAACGACTCATCGATATTATCCAAGCCGAGCCCTTTGCCGAATTATACGTCCGAGCGGCCGGTACCGGCACCGATAGCTGAACCTTCGCCATCACCCTTCGACAATAATGCTCAGGGCAGGCCTCCCGTAACAACTGAACAGCGTGAAATTAACGTGGAAATTAAACGTGTAGTTGAAGCAATCTTATTTGCCGCAAATCGCCCGATGACCTGTAAACAGGTGCAACAGGTTTTTCCTGAAATCGAGCAGCCTGACATACAGGAAATACAGGAAGCCATTGAGGCAATCAAAGAGGATTACAGGTTCAGGCCGATAGAGTTAAAACAGGTCGCCAGCGGTTATCGTTTTCAGGTAAAACGGGAGCTGTCGCGCTGGGTATCACGATTATTTGAAGAAAAGCCGCCCAGATATTCCCGCGCCTTATTGGAGACGCTGGCCATTATTGCCTATCGCCAACCCGCGACGCGCGGAGATATTGAGGATATTCGCGGCGTTGGCGTCAGTTCAAGCATCATTCATACGCTACTTGAACGCGAGTGGATACGAGTAGTCGCACACAAAGAGGTGCCCGGCCGGCCGGCTTTGTATGGTACGACCAAACAATTTTTGGACTATTTCAATATTACATCATTAAACGAACTACCGACATTACAAGAGATTCAGGAGCTTGATTCGTCGTTAGATGCTACGCAACAAACCATGCAGGTAAAGAGTGAAGAGCAAGAAACCATCGAACAGATCGCCGAAACCATCGGACAGTTTGACGAAACAGCCGAACAGATTGGCAAGACCGAGCCAGACCTCGAAGCAGCAGACTGAAAGCAAGACGTCTAAACCGTCTGCTGTGCAAAGAAAAAAGCTTGATAGCAATCAGTCAACCGATGGCGAACGCATCCAGAAAGTCCTGGCACGCGGCGGCGTTGGCTCTCGGCGGGAAATTGAGCGATGGATAAATGAAGGAAGATTAAAAATTAACGGCAAACCTGTCGGCTTAGGCGATCGTCTAAAAAACGGGGATCATTTACAGATCAATGACCGGGTTGTTCATTGGGAGAAGTTTGTCGAACAACCCACTCGAGTGCTGCTTTATCATAAACCAGTCGGTGAAGTAGTCACGCGCCGCGACCCGGAAGGTCGGCCAGTGATATTTACGCAATTGCCGAAGCTGGCCGTCAGTCGCTGGATTGCTGTTGGTCGCTTGGATATCAATACCTCGGGATTATTATTGGTCACCAATAATGGCGAACTGGCTAACCGGTTAATGCATCCATCAACACAAGTGGAGCGTGAATATGCCGTGCGTATTTTGGGCGAGGTATCAGAGGCTACCTTAGCGAAGCTAAAGCAAGGCGTGGAGCTTGAAGACGGCAAAGCCAAGTTTGACGATATTAGATTTTTCGGCGGAGAAGGCGCCAATAAATGGTACAACGTCATTGTTACCGAAGGCCGCAACAGACTGGTAAGACGTCTGTGGGAATCGCAGGAAGTCGTCGTCAGTCGTTTAATGCGGGTGCGCTATGGGCCTGTAGTGTTACCGGAGCGATTAAAAACCCATTCATTTTATGAGCTGACCGATAAAGAACTGGACTTGCTGTTTGAATTTGCAGGCATGGAAGGCGAAAAACCGGCAATTCCTGCCAAGCCCGAATTTAAGACACATAAATCCGGCAAGCGTTAGCAGTGGGGGGGATCCACAAAGCCCAAGAGTGTAGTGTGGTGTACCAACAGTAGACGCTCCAGGCGACCCAACATTGCCATTCATTTATTGGCCATAACAACTTGGTTTCTGCCGTTGCTTTTGGCGGCATACATAGCTTCATCGGCACGCTTGACAAAAGACTCGAGAACATCATCATCGCGCAACGTGCTAACGCCTAGACTTGCTGTTATTTTGATAGCTTCCATGCCGTAAGCTATTGTATGGCGCTCAATTGAATCGCGAATTCGCTCTGCCAGCAGTTCTGCACCATTGTCATCTGTGTCGCTTAATAAAATCACGAATTCTTCGCCGCCATAGCGAAAAACAATATCGCTGTCCCTTAGACTTTCTTTGATCCTTTTTGCGCTGGAAGCCAGTGCGATATCGCCGCAATCATGACCATATTTATCATTGATAGATTTAAAATGATCGATATCAAAGAAAATAAGCGATAATTTTTTGGCAGTGCGTATAGCAAGGCTCATCTCCCGTTTAATGGAATCATTAAAAGACGCCCTGTTATGAGTTTGGGTGAGTGGATCCGTATAAGCCATTTTTAGCGCCTGATGAAACAAAGTCGCATTCTTCAGCGGATAAATTAAGCAACAAAGCAGCGCTTCCAACAACTGGAGATCGGCATCGCTGAATCTATGGTTGCGCATCAGTTTTAACGCCCCCAATTGTTGTTGTTCAACCTTAAGCGCATAATTACAAGAGTGTCTTGTAAAAACGCCGCTTTTTACTTCCAGTCCAAATTCCGTATTGGTATAAACATAGGCACTATGAGAAATCATGCTAGCGATTTTATTACTAAAAATCGCGATCAACTCACTAAACTCTAAAGTTGTTTGTAAAGCGCTGCTTATATCGTAATGATGAAGGTTAACCGCCTTGGTTGCTTCAAAAGTGTTATTGCTGATAATCGCTAAGTTTGCTGATTTTTCGATCATGACCGCTTCCTCGTGGATTGAAACTATTATGTTGCAATAGCTAATGCGAAGCACGTGCCACTTTAATTAAAAATAATAATAATCAATATATTATTTGATCTATTTTAATTTAAAACAGCTGGATGCCATAAAATTGACACCGCAAAGTGGCAAAGGATTGCCGATGAAATGGGCTTAATGGTTGTTATGTTGCCGTCATGTTTAATTTCAATTGCCGCAGATGGCAAGTTTAATTGGTAACAACTTCGTATCCGACTTAAATTCCGAAGCTTAGATATTTGACAAACCCAAATGCCTTATAAGATAGTTATAATTTAAAGATAACTAAAAAGGCCCTTTTCATGTAAAATGAAGAAAGATTGTAGCGAAACCTGACAGGAATCTTTATCAGAAAGACTAGCTGCGTGGAATTTTATAGCAGGAATTGCTATATTTTTTCAATTGCAATGCTGATGGTGCCGAGGAGAGGACTTGAACCTCCACGGGGTTGCCCCCACCAGCACCTGAAGCTGGCGTGTCTACCAATTTCACCACCTCGGCAGAGGCTAGCTGTAAAAGCTAAAGTGAGCGCGCACTATACCTATCCCCTTTGATTTTGTCAATTTAAGCGCGAAATTTTTACTTAAATTTAAAATATTTCAGGTTAAACGTAATGGCGTTGCCTCGAGCTAACCGAGAATAGTTTTTTTGCATAATATTCAAAAACTTTTCTCTTTTAATCCTAATCGATATACTAACCTTATATATAAGATATGTTTACTATATCCTTTCCCTTTATTTTTTGATTATTTAAATGACATTGAAGTCTAAAAAAGACGTTGATTTTAATTCAACAAAAGATCCATATGCTCAGCGCGAAGCCGAGAAATATGAGAACCCTATTCCCAGCCGCGAATTAATTCTTCAATTAATCGAACACGCTGGAAAACCTTTGCGTCGCGAAGAAATCTCAGAAGCGTTTTCCCTTGAAAACGAAGACCAATTAGAAGCCCTACGCCGCCGCCTACGGGCCATGGAGAGAGACGGACAATTATTATTTAACCGAGGCAAGAAATATTGCCTGGTTAACAATGAGGATTTAATTGCCGGGCGTATTATCGGCCATGCGGACGGTTTTGGTTTTCTTAAGCCGGATGATGGCTCAGATGACCTATTCTTATCGCCCAGAGAAATGAATCCCCTGCTGCATAATGACCGGGCGCTGGCGCGTATTGCCGGGGTCGATAAAAAAGGTCGGCGGGAAGGAGCTGTCGTTGAAATTCTACAAAGAAACACCCATCAGGTTGTAGGACGGCTCTATAAAGAAGACGGCTTTACTTACGTGGTGCCGGATAACAAGAATATAGCGCAAACTATCCTGGTTCAAAAAGGCGGCGCCGGCAAGGCTAAGCAAGGGCAGATTGTCGTTGCGGAAATTGTCGAGCAACCGACCAAGCTTCATCAGCCTATTGGCCGGATCATCGAGGTCATGGGCGAACATATGGCGCCGGGAATGGAAATCGAAATGGCGATTCGTTCCTATGAGCTGCCTAATCAATGGCCTGATGAACTGCTGAAAGAAATTAAGCCGCTTAAAAAAGAAGTGCCGGAGTCGGCAAAACAAGACCGGACCGATTTACGCAAAACACCGCTAGTCACCATTGATGGCGAAGACGCCCGCGATTTTGACGATGCCGTTTATTGCCAGAGAACCCCCAAAGGCTGGAAACTGCTGGTTGCGATTGCCGATGTTTCGCACTATGTTCAGATTAACTCGGAATTAGATAAAGAAGCTCAAAAACGCAGCACCTCGGTATATTTTCCGGAACGGGTCATCCCCATGCTGCCGGAAATTTTATCCAATGGCCTATGTTCGCTTAATCCCCAAGTAGATAGGCTATGCATGGTCTGCGAGCTGCTTATCAACGAGCAAGGCCAGGTGACGCGATCGCGCTTTTTCGACGCGGTGATGAGTTCTCATGCAAGATTGACTTATACCGAAGTTGCAAAAATGCTTGTCGAAGGCGATAAGGAGCTAGCCGAGAAATATAAAGCCTTGATGCCGCATTTACAGGAGCTATACGCGCTGTATAAGGTTATGCGAGTGAGCCGAGAACAACGCGGCGCGATGGATTTCGACACTCAGGAAACCCGGATTATTTTCGGCACGGACCGTAAAATTGAAAAGATAGTGCCGGTAGTGCGTAACGATGCGCACAAACTAATTGAAGAGTTTATGATCACCGCAAACATGGCGGCGGCGCGTTTTTTAAATAATAAAAAAATGCCCAAGCTGCTGCGGATACACGACGGCCCGAGTGCCGACAAGCTGCTTAACCTGAAAACCTTTCTTGGCGAACTGGGCTTGAGCTTAGGCGGAGGCGCTAAACCGACGCCGCTGGATTACATGCATCTGATCGAGTCAATCAAAAACAGGCCCGATGCGCATTTGATCCAGACTGTATTGTTACGCTCGATGTCGCAGGCCGTCTACAGTCCCGAGTTGAAAGGCCATTTCGGCTTGGCCTTGGAAGCATACGCGCATTTCACCTCCCCTATCCGCCGTTATCCCGACTTATTGGTACATCGTGCGATCAGGCATTGTTTGCAAGGAAAATCGGTGGAAAGCTTCTACTATGGAATTCCCGATATGGTTGTGCTGGGCGAACAGTGCTCAGCGAATGAACGGCGCGCCGATGATGCCACGCGGGATGTCGTGAGCTGGCTCAAATGCGAATATATGATGGACAAGGTCGGCGAAGAATTCCCCGGCATTATTTCAGCAGTTACCTCGTTTGGCTTTTTTGTCGAGCTAAACGAAATCTATGTTGAGGGCTTGGTCCATATCAGCAATCTGGCGCAGGATTATTTTCATTTCGACGCGACCAGCCACCAGTTAAGGGGGGAGCGTACCGGAATTAATTATCGTCTGGGCGATAGCGTCAAGGTTAGCGTTGTTCGTGTCGATCTGGATGAAAAGAAGATTGATTTTGAACTGGCGAAAAAACAAGCCGCGTTAAATAAACCTAAAAAAAGACGCCGTAGAAAATAAAATTAAGCAAAACGCACGGCGCACTCGGGCAGGCAGATCTGGCCGCCGATTTATTGGATTTAAGGAAGACGTTTCCTAAAAAAGTCATCCGTTCGTTTGATTTTGTTGCCGGCTTAAGGCCAATGATTATTGACCTTAAGCCGCTCGATCCCCGCCAATTAAAACTCCTCCCAATCGTCACCATAAAACCGTGGCGTTAAAGTTGCCGCCTCTTTTTGAGTATGACTTTTTTGGTCTTTTCTTATATTCAAAAGCGCTTGCTCATTATGTCCTCTAGCGCGACTAAAGCCGGAGTTTAGCTGCGGCGCATTTGCGCTTCCAAACAGGTTAGCGATACTTTGTAAGTTGCCGTCTACTTTAAAGCTACTTAACGTAACCGACAGGTTTTGCGCCTGTTCTTCCAGCGACTCCGCTGAAGCGGCTGCTTGCTCTACCAATGCGGCATTTTGCTGAGTTACATCATCCATTTGAATAATGGCCTGATTGACCTGCTCGATGCCGGACGATTGTTCAATTGAAGCGGCTCTGATTTCCGACATAATGGCAGTAACACCAAGAATGGAATTAACAATTTCAGCCATGGTTTTACCTGCTTGAGTCGCCAGCTTACTGCCGTCTTCAATTTTTTCTACCGAATCCCCAATCAGGCCTTTAATCTCCCCTGCAGCAGCGGCGGCGCGTTGCGCGAGATTTCGCACTTCCGAGGCCACGACGGCAAAACCTTTACCTTGTTCTCCTGCGCGGGCAGCTTCTACTGCGGCGTTAAGAGCAAGTATGTTGGTCTGAAAAGCAATGCCGTCTATTACCGCAATGATGTCGACAACCTTACGCGAAGCTTCGTTGATGCTTTCCATCGTTGACACCACTTGGTCGACCACTTTAACACCTTGGCCTGCTATGCCCGATGCATCAACAGCAAGCTGGTTAGCGTGCTTGGCGTGTTCAGTATTCTGTTGTACGGTAGAGGTCAGTTCTTCCATACTGGCGGCAGTTTGCTCCAGGCTTGCAGCTTGCTCCTCCGTGCGATGAGACAAGTTATTGTTGCCGGCGGCGATTTCTTGAGATGCTGTGTTAATGCTGTCGGTAGCCTCTTTGATTTGGCTAATAATGTCTTTAAGTTTTTCTACTGTGGTATTGGAGTCATCCTTGAGCTGCCCAAAGATACCGGAATAGTCATTGGTAATGGTTTCAGTCAGGTCGCCGCGAGACAAGGCTCCAAG
Organism: Methylobacter sp.; assembly: GCA_036561025.1. Classification (GTDB taxonomy): domain Bacteria; phylum Pseudomonadota; class Gammaproteobacteria; order Methylococcales; family Methylomonadaceae; genus Methylobacter_A. The sequence continues at coordinate 99,398 of DATBQB010000032.1, forward strand.
TACACGCACGACCTCATTAAGTGCGTTTTCGCTAGTTTCCATGAGCTGATTCATGCCTTCTCCCAAATGAAGGATGAAGCCTTCCTTGCCTTGCAAATTCAAACGTTTGCTAAGGTCTCCGGTGACTGAAGCTTCAACAATAGCGGACACCTCTTTTTCCACGGCTACCTCGGCGGTTCGATCCTGCCATTCGGCAACTGTGCCCAAGCGCTGACCTTGTATATCAAACATCGGATTGACCGTCACGACCATAGAACGATGGCCCAACATCAAGCTGGCTTTATAGGTGTCGGTTAAGGACGAAAGCAGCTGAGCTTGATGCGAAGAATTTTTGTGAAAATCGTCAATATTAGCGCCTAAGAAATTGGCAACAGAGAACCCCGGCGATAGCTTGCGTATTTCAGTTTCACTTCTGCTTACAATGTCGACCACCGGCTTATTGGTGTAAATGATGTTACGGTCATTGTCGACAATCATCACACCGGTGCAAATACTGTCCAATGCAATCTTGACGCGCAAGTTCTCATCGGAGAAACGTTTGATCTCCGCGACATCAAAGCCAAGCTTGGTTTGCATGGCTTTAAGAGAGTCCATAAGTCTGCCAACTTCATCCTGACGTTCGGCCTCAATGATGTTGGAATAATTGCCTTGGGCGAGTTGGCCAAAATGCTCTACTGCTGTGCCAAGCGGGCGGATAATGGAGCGGATCAAAACGATGCCGATCCACAAGATCATAGTAATGCCTGTAGCGATTAAGCCAATGGCGGTGTTCTGTATATTGATATAACGCGATTCCGAGGCCTCGTATTCGAGCTTGGCTATATTGGCCTGCATTTGTGCGAGCTTCTGAATTCCCTCATCGACCGGTTCGTAGAGAGGCCGAATCTTATCCGCAACAATGTTATTTGCCAGAACCCTATCATTGGCGCGCAAAGCCGCTATAGCGGGTTTTAGGCCGTCCAGAACAAAATGTTTCCTATCTTCGGCGAACTGGTCGGCCAGGGCTTTTTCTTCCTGGCTGAGCGTCGTAGTTATATAGATATCCCATATTTTGGTGATCTCAGCGATATTTTGTTCCACTTCGGCGGTGTTTTTTTGAATTTCCTCGAGTGTTTTTGCGGATAGACTGGCGGTAATGCTTAATCGGTTAATCAGCAGCATTTTTTGTATGGAGGAAAGCTGCGTTAGTGGCAGTGTGCGATTCTGATATACCATTCGCAAGCCGTCATGAGCCTTGCTCATACCGAACAGACCTATGCCGCCAACGACTAATAACAAAATCGATGCGGTTGCGATAACTGTTGCTAAACGGGATTGGATATTGAGATGCTTAAACAGGTCGAGTTTCGTCAACAAAGTCGATTTAACGACTTTTCCGTCCTGTATTTTCAGGTTGCCTGCCTTGCCATCGCGAAACAGCTTATAGGCGGCAGCTGCCGCTACGACCTGTTCATTGCCGGGTTTATTGCGGACGGACATGTAGCCAACAAGATGATTGTTTTCGTAAATAGGTGCAGCATTGGCCAGCACCCAATAATAATCGCCATTTTTACAACGATTCTTGACTACTCCTGTCCATGGACGGCCTGATTTCAGAGCTTTCCACAAATCTTCGAACGCTTCAGGCGGCATGTCAGGATGACGCACTATGCTGTGCGGTGCGCCGATCAGTTCTTCTTCGGTAAATCCGCTAATCCTAAGGAAATCTTCATTGACATAGGTAATTATTCCTTTTAGATCGGTCTTGGAAACAATGGAATCACTCTCCATAATGCGGTGTTCCACATTAGTTACCGGCATATTGATTTGCATGAGCTATCTTCTTTTTGCGTTTATCGGTTGAACCTAAGAGTGCTAGTGAGCAGAAATCTGCTCAATTAAATAATCCCAAACACTTCTTATACAAACTGTCCTTGATTTTGTGGATAGCGTTGTTGGGACAAACCTCTTCACAAAGGGGGACTCCATAGTGCGCACATCCGCTACACGATGCTAGATCAATGACATAAGAATCCTCAGTCTGAACAACTGCTTCATTCGGGCACTCGGCTTCACAAACACCGCATCGAGCGCATTTACTTTCATTAATAATCAGAGTCATACTTTATTCTTAGCTAAATTTGTTAGTTAAATACAGGCAAACAAGATCAGGGACAAAACAAGATGCATCGCTGTTCACCATGGGGTTTCTTTAATCATTTAGGATTCATGCGGATAGGCTACTAGCTGATCGCTTAAATCAATTATCAATTGACTAGGAATATAATTAAGTTCCTGATCTAACAGCAGATTGACAAAGTCTTCCGCCGTCACGGCGGGACTTTTAATGTAACCTTGATAGATATCACAACCTTTCTCTTGTAAGAACGCTAATTGCTCCGGCGTTTCCACGCCTTCCGCCAAGACTTTAAAACCCAGGATACGGCCCATCGCAATAATAGTGGCGGCAATTTCCATATCGTCTTTGAAGTGAGGAATGTCATCGATAAAACTCTTATCGATTTTTAGTACATCCAACGGAAAATGCTTCAGATAAGCCAGCGATGAAAAACCGGTACCGAAATCGTCAATGGCAAGACGAACACCCTGATCACGCAGCTTATTCAGAAGCTCAGTAACATTGCCCAGGTTTTCCATCAGCCCGCTTTCGGTTACTTCCAATTCCAGGTACTCGGCCGGAAATCCTGTTTCGCTTAAGCAACTAGCAACTAAGGCATTAATATTGCCGCGACGGAATTGCCGGGAGGAAACGTTGACCGCCAAGGTTAGCGGCGGCAAACCTGCATCCAGCCAAAGGCGGCCTTGCCGACAGGTTTCCCGCAGTACCCATTCGCCAATTTCCAAAATTAGCCCTGTTTCTTCAGCGATAGGGATGAAACGTGAGGGAGGAATCAATCCTTCTAGCGGGTCTTGCCAACGCACCAATGCTTCGGCACCGACTATGCGGCCGCTGGCAATATCTACCTGCGGCTGATAAAAAACGCGCAATTCGTGTCGTTCAACTGCGCGCCGCAGCCGGGTTTCCAGCGCGATACGTTCACGGGCTGCGAGCGTTTGATCTTCAGAAAAATAGGCATAGCAACCGCGTCCTTGATCTTTGGCTTGATAGAGCGCAGCATCGGCGCAACTCATCAGCACTCCATAGTCGTCGCCATGCTCAGGATATAAGCTGATGCCGATGCTGACGCCAATCTTTACATCATTGTTTTGGCTCAATTGAAAAGCTTCACTTAAGACAAAGATGATTTCATTAGCCACCCGTGCCGCGTCTTCTGTATGTGCAATGTCTTCCAGCAATACGACAAACTCATCGCCACCCAAGCGCACCACCATATCTAAGTCCCGTACCCTTGCCAGGATGCGCGCACTGACTTGAAGCAATAATTCGTCGCCAGCCAAATGCCCAAAACTGTCATTGACCGCTTTAAAACGGTCCAGATCAAGCATCAGCAGTGCCAGTCGCTTGCCTTCATGTCGCTCTATTTCGATGCTGTGTTTAAGCCGCTCCTGCAACAACCGGCGATTAGGAAGCTGGGTCAGCGGATCATAAAAAGCCAATTGCCTGATCTCCTCCTCGGCGGCCTTGCGTGAAGAAATATCGGAGAACGACGCGACATAGTGATTGACCTGGCGGCTCATGTCATAAGGTTCCCTCACCGCCGTGATAATAAGCCACTCCGGGTATATTTCGCCGTTTTTACGCCGATTCCATATCTCGCCCTGCCATGCGCCGGTACGATTAATGCTCTCCCACATCGCGGTAAAAAAAGCCTTATCGTGCCGCCCGGAACTGAGCATATGAGGAGTTTTACCGATAGTTTCCTTGGCGCTGTAACCGGTAATCCGGGTAAATGCTTGGTTGACTTTAAGAATGGCCTTGTTCGCATCGGTGACCAACATCGCATCCTGCAATTCAAAGGCGGTGGCGGCGATGCGAAGATCTACTTCATCCTGTTTCTGCTGGCTGATGTCGGTAATGAAGCCGTGCCAAAGCACGGAACCGTCCGCCTGCCGCTGGGGCAGCGCATTGCCGTATAACCAACATACGGGAGCATCGTCAAACTTCAAACGAAACTCCTGGCACCATGGCGTTAAATCCTGCGCCGATACCCTAAAGGAAGTTTTAAAGTTTTCCAGGTCATCCGGATGCAAGGCTGAAAATATCTTGGATGCATCTTCGCTGACTTCTGCCGGGCTAACCCGATAGATAGTGCGAATGGCTTCATTGGCGTACGGAATTCGGGAACGACCATCTGGGAATAGCTGAAACTGGAATACCAGCCCCGGCACTTGGCTGGAAATTTTCTGGAGCCGCTCAAAGGCGTCTTGACTTGTTTGCTCGGCTTTTTTTCGCTCAATCACCTCTTTTGCCAACTGCATAGTGCGTGAAGAGAGCGCGTCATACATGGAAAGCATGGTTAAAATCAGCACTCTCATCGCCCCGCTCATTTCCTGGTCGGCTTGCTCCTTCGCCTGAATTAACGGTACGCCCGATTGCACCGCCAACACGACCTTAGCCATGCGCATGTCGGTATCCAGAATATGGAAGGCCAACCATTGAGTCAGAAATTTGAGAATTCCTTCAATCACCTCATCCGACGGTCTGATATTTTCTTCACCCATTAAGGTGTTTACTTTATCCAGAAAGTTACTGTGATCGCCTTTATGGTTTATCTCCCAGCTATCTTCAGGGAAGAACTCATGCCAAATCTTTTCTTCTGCCGAAAAATGGTAAACGGTGTATTCCACCAGCTCATTGAACACATTACTCAAAGTCGGCATATCAGATTGGTAAGCCAAGTGACCGGCCAGCACATTGAGTAACTCAACCAACCGTTGGTGCTGCTCATCAATCAGCGGCACTCCAACCTCGAAATTCTTATTCCATGGAAAAACTTCAACTGAATACATAATATTCTCTTAGGTAGTAGATTCATTAATAAGCCAACAGCACTGCAGCTACTAACCTAAATAATTATTTGTAACTCAAATATATATACTCGCTATAGGTTCATAATCATCTTATATAGATGATGAAACTTTATTTTCCTTGTTGCTCAACGGTACCCCATCTTTGACGCTCTTACTTTTATGGCAAAACTCAAGCAACCGTATGATTTTATTTAATATTAAATAAAATCTTGTGCCAGATAATCATCTGAGCAGCTTGCTTTAAAACTAAGAGCTGACTATTTAATTACATCTCAACCTGCTAAAACTTTAAGCTAGCTATAAATGATTTCTGTTGCCCAGAAAATATTACATGGACATGGACGATCAATAGACGTTAATAATGTACGCTGGATTAATTTAATTATGTCAACGCTTCACTAACCATCCATGACCTCATTCCCCTTTATTTTGCCTTTTCAGCTTATATTGTTAGGTCGCTTCAATGCCCGCGTGAACGGTCATCCATTTGATAGCCTCTCTCCCAGTTTCTGCGGCCTGAACCACAATTTTTTTAATCAATGTAAGCTTAAGCTTTACAAAGCAAGCTAAAGCTTACATTATTATCATCCATTGATCGTCCATGCTCCCTCTTTCACTTACTCATAATCTTGAGATAATGCTGAGTGGCGGCTTCAACGTTCGCATTAAGCACCATCCCACTAATGGACTTTCTTCTGGATTTTGCGATTTAGGCCAGAATTTTTTAATTAATGTAAATTTCAGCTTTACCAAGCTAATTAAACTTTACATTCTCAACGTCTATTAATCGTCCATGCCTACGTTATCAACTGATTATAATCTTGAGATAATGATGCTAGGCGGCTTCGATGCCCGTATGAATGGCCATCCCATTACCGGCATTTCTTACAATAAGATGCGGGCATTGCTTGCCTACCTTGCCGTAGAGCGGGAGCAGGATCACAGTCGGGAAGCTTTGGCCGAGCTATTATGGAGTGGCTTCGACCCCACAACAGCTCGGGACAATCTGCGTCGGGCTCTGTCAAATTTACGCAAGGCATTAGAAACGCCAAGCGGCACAAACATATTTTCAGCTGACAAGCACACTATCCGTTTCCTTCCGAATATCTATATCGATGCGATAGATTTCATCAGACAAACTCCAACTTTGCCTGATGATCGAGACGCTGCCCACCACGAAGAGCGTGTCATAGCTCTTTATCGCGGCGAGTTCCTGGCCGGGCTATCTATTCCTGACAGCCCGGATTTTGAGGACTGGCTCCAGATACAACGTGAATCCCTACACCGTCGCGCTCTTGCCTTGTTGGAAAAATTATCGAACTCTCACGCACGAGTGGGTGACTACAGCAAGGCACTGCAATTCGCTTTACGCCATACCGAACTGGAACCGTGGAACGAGAATGCTCACTGCCGCGTAATGCACCTCTATGCGTTAAATGGACAGAACAGTGCTGCCATCCAGCAGTACGAAATCTGCCGTCTGCTGTTGGAAAAAGACTTAGGCGTGCTACCCAGCGAGGAAACCCAACATCTTTATGAACAAATCCGTAACGGTAAGCTACCGCGCAGGTCGACAGATATTATTCCCCTGGAGGCAGCACCGCTGCGCACTATTTCATCATCGCCTATAGAACAGCGCAAAGCGGATCGACGTAAAGCGAGCGGCTCAGAACTGTTCAGAGTCGCAGCGAGTGAGCTGCGTCAAGTAAGCGTACTGTACTGCGACTTAATAACTGCTGCGATTGACGATCCTAATGAAATTATGGCGCTATTACGCCCTCCCCAATCTCGCTGCGTGAAAATCATCCAGCAGTTTTCAGGGCATATCGTGCAGACACATGGCGGTGGGTTACTGGCTTATTTCGGTTATCCTCAAGCCGACGAATATGCTGCCCGCCGTGCTGTGCAAGCGGCGTTGGCGGTCACACGCGAAACAAGCAGAGATATTAAAATTCGCGCATCTGTTCATACCGGACTGATCATCACCGGCAGCGAAACATCTATGCCTGACACGACGGGGATTACCTCAAAGCTTGCCATCCAGTTACGCCAGAGTATTGAGTACGGCAGAGTAGCGATCAGTCAGGATACGCATAGCATTGTGGCAGGGTATTTCGATTGCATCAGTCTTGGCGTTCAATCCTTTTCGGAATTTGCACGGTCGCTGGAAACATTCAAGGTGGTCCAGGAAAACGGCGCACGCACCCGCTTGGATGCAGTGGCCCAGTTAACGCCGATGGCCGGACGCAAGGCCGAGATCGCCGAACTCATGGCATTATGGAGAGAAGCCACGCAATGCGCGCGTCCTATTGCGCTGATTCAGGGCGAGGCGGGCATAGGCAAATCCCGGCTGCTACACGCCCTGAAAGAGCGACTGGTTGGCACACCGCATACTGTACGCGAGTTGCGGTGTTTTCCGGAGTTTAGTCAGTCGCCTTATCATCCGCTGATCTCGATGCTAGAAACCGTTATGAGTTTTGCACACCATGACGCGCCGGAAATAAAGTTCGACAAACTCGTGAAGTATGTCGAAACACATTACCCGGCATCTATGCAAGATACCGTATCCGTGTTCACTCAGTTACTTTCTTTGCCTATTGATGGATATTATCAAATACGCGATTTTTCTTTTCGAAAGCAGAAGGAACAAACTATCGGTATTCTGCTTGCTACGTTGCAGGCATTGGCAGCACAGCAGCCCCTATTATTCATCGTGGAAAATCTGCACTGGATCGATCCCTCTACGTTGGAATTGCTGATGCTGTTCGTTGAACAACAAAGAACAGGACCTGTTCTCGCAGTATTCACTGCCCGGCCTGAGTTTACTCCGCCTTGGACGGGGATTCCCATGGCTACACTGACGCTTGCGCCTCTTGCCGAAGACGAGGTGGCAAAAATGATCGCCTCATTAACTGACAACATATCAGAAGCGACCATCCGCCGTATTATCGAACGCGCCGATGGCGTGCCGCTGTTTGTCGAAGAGATTGCGAAAATTACAACCTTGGACAATCAGGCCAGCATTCCGCCCACATTGCATGATCTTCTGGCGGCGCGTATAGATAATATGGGGGAAGCTAGATATACCGCACAGCTTGCCGCCACCCTTGGCCGTGAGTTCGATTTGGATTTACTGTATAAAGTTTCCCATTACGGCGCCGCCGACCTTGAGCGTAACTTAAGCGCATTGCAGGACGCCGGATTAATATTCAAGGTCAATGAAACCACGCATCAATTCAAGCACGCCTTGATTCAAGAAGCCGCCTATCAATCGCAAACTAAAGCCGACCTAAAGGCGGCGCATCGACGTATCGCACAAGCGCTACTCAGCGACTTCCACGATATCGTTGCAACCCAGCCGGAACTGTTGGCGCAACATTTATCTTCCGGCGGAGAAACACAGCAGTCCATCGAATACTGGATCAAAGCCGGGCAACGAGCCGCTCGGAACTCAGCCAACCTGGAAGCTATAAAGCATTTCAATTCCGGCTTGCAACTCCTGATGAGTTTGCCTTCGGATCCGGACAGAGATTGTACGGAATTCCAAATACTGGTCAGTCTCTGTCCAGTGTTGTATGCCACAAAAGGCTACGGTTCAGAAGAAGCCACGCAGACTAATACACGCATTTCTGCTTTGAGTGAGCAGGTAGGCAATAGTTCCGAGCTGTTCTTGGCGCGTTGGGCGCTGCTGATAAACACCATTGCGAGTGTCGGCTCTTATGGTGTGACTGAGGCGGCAATGCATCTGCTGCCCATGGCGCATGACGACCCGCTGAAAAAACAGGCGGCCCACTATATCATCGCTGACTCAGCTTTCTGGGTAGGTGACTTCGAAACCACGCATGCCCACACCGAACAGGCTATTACGCTTTATCATCCGGAACAGCATCAAATGTTGCAGGAGCAGTTCGGCGAAAACTTGTCCGTATCTTGCTCGGCATATTTGTCCTGGGCGCTCTATTTCCGTGGTTTCCCGGATCAGGCAAAAGATGTTTGCGAACAGATGTTAAGTCATGCCCAAGAATTAGCCCACCCTCATACCCTTGCATTAGCGCTTTGTTTTGCTACCATGCTGCATCGCTGGTTAAACAAGCCCACGGAAACTTTATCCCTGTCCTTAGAGACTATCGCAATCTCACAACAACATGACTTTTCCGTTTGGTTGGCTGCTGGTGAAATGGCTCACGGCTGGGCGCTGGTCTTGCATGGGCACAGTGAGATCGGTATCGCTGAACTTCAGTCGAGCATAACCAGGATGAAAGCATCAATAGGCGGGATTTCGGTGATTTTTCTGTCCGCGCTAATCGAATCCTACATACATCTGGAACTGTACGATAAAGCACTCAGCCTGCTTGCGGAAGCGCAGGCTGACGAGATAACCACTGGCGATGGTCATTTCACAGCCGAGCTTCATCGGCTCAAAGGCGTGTGCCTGCTGGGAACTTCCGAGTCAAACACGAAAGAAGCCGAAGCGTGTTTCAGCCAGGCAATCGCCATCAGCCGCCGGCAAAGCGCAAAATTCCTTGAACTGCGGGCGGCGATCAGTATGGCACGGTTATGGTGGCATCAAGACAAGCGCGAAGATGCACGGAATATGCTGGAGGAAATTTATAATACGTTCACAGAGGGCTTCGATAGCCACGATCTCCAAGAAGCCGCTAGTTTAATAAATCTTTGATATAATTGTGTTACAACTATCATTATCCGATTCACACTTACGGCAGAGTTGGATCGGCGCATCGTTGCAGGCATTAGCCTGTGATGTTTTTGACTCAGCGCCTTAATACTTAACAAAAACTCTACATTCAAAACAAGAGCTTCTTTTATTTCGCAATCAATGAATTTAAGCAAAATATACGGCATACATTCGGTACAGTCGGCTTTAGATTATTCCCCTAAAAAGATCAATAAGGCCTGGATTGACGGCCAAAGACAAGACAAACGCTTAGCTCAGTTGGTCGAGGATTTATTGGATCTGGGCATAGAGCCGGAAAAAACCGACCGGAAAAAGCTGGATCGTTTTGCGGAAGGCAACAACCATCAAGGTATTGTTGTTGAAGTTGAAATGCCCGGCGAATTATCAGAAAGCAACTTAAAGGACGCGGTCTTAACGCTGTCGGGAACGCCTTTATTTCTGGTATTGGATAATGTCCAGGACCCGCATAATTTCGGCGCTTGTCTTAGAACCGCCGACGCTACCGGCGTACACGGCGTGATTATCACCAAGGATAACGCCACCGGAATTACCCCGACAGTCTGTAAAGTGGCTAGCGGCGCCGCTGAAACGGTGCCGGTTTATCAGGTGACTAACTTGTCCAGAACCTTGCGCTGGCTGAAAGAGCAAGGCATCTGGGTCATGGGCGCTGCCGGCGAAACTACGCAGAGCGCCTATCAAACCGATTTTACCGTGCCTTTGGCTTTGGTCGTGGGCGCTGAGGGTAAAGGCTTAAGACGGCTGACCAAGGAACAATGCGATGTATTGGTTAAGTTGCCGATGCTGGGCCGGGTAGAAAGTCTTAACCTGTCGGTCGCAACCGGTGTGCTGCTTTATGAATCCGTGCGGCAGCGATCGCTTGCCGATTAAGGTGATAAATATTCACCACGAAGGCACGAAGCACACGAAGGCTAAAAGATAGCTGTAATGCCGCAACTGAAAATCAGTCATTCCACGATGATTTGAGATTGAAACGATTAGGAAATACCCAATAACTTCGTGCTCTTCGTGTCTTCGTGGTAAATTGTTTAGAATGATCGTGTACCCCCCATTAAGCAATGCATACAAAATCGACACATTCTCTTGAAGGCAAGAGTTTAAGCTGTATTCGCGATGACCGGGTGCTGTTTGAAAAGCTGGCTTTTGAATTGGTCTCAGGACAAATTTTATTGCTGGAAGGCAAAAACGGCAGCGGTAAAACTTCGTTGTTGCGCATTTTATGCGGATTCCGGGATCCGGACGCAGGAGAGATTCGCTGGTGCGGGGACGCGATAAAAGACAGTCAGTTTTATGCGCAAATGGCTTATGTCGGTCATTTAGATGGCATTAAAAAAGAACTGACAGTTCTGGAAAATTTAAAAATGTCGCTGGCTTTGAGTAGCCCCGGCCAATATTCCATTCATGAGGCTTTAATCAAGGTTCATTTGGCAGGCTATGACGATGTCCTCGTTCAGGCTTTATCGGCGGGCCAAAAAAGACGGCTGTCTTTAGCCAGATTGTTGATTACCGAAAATGTGTTATGGATTCTGGATGAGCCTTTTACTTCATTAGACAAGCAGGGCATTGCCCTTATCGAAACTTTAATGACCGAACATTGCGCTAATGGCGGAATGATTGTTCTCACCTCACATCATGACATAGCCTTGCATGATGTCGATGTCCAGCGTATTAATTTATCCTGATGTCTTTATCTCACGCATTTTTTGCCGTTATTCGGCGCGATCTGGTTTTGGCTTTACGGCGTCGTTCGGAAATAGCTAATCCATTATTGTTTTTTATCCTGGTGATAACCCTGTTCCCTTTGGGGATCGGTGCGCAACCGCATTTATTACAAGCCATTGCGCCGGGTATTATCTGGGTTTCCGCGTTACTGGCGGCGATGCTGTCGCTGGATAGCTTGTTCCGTTCGGATTTCGACGATGGTTCACTGGAACAGATGCTATTAAGCCCACATCCGGCCTCGGTTCTGGTGTTGGCTAAAATCGTCGCCCATTGGTTGGTGACAGGTTTGCCATTGCTGATTGTGGCGCCGCTGCTGGCGGTTTTTTTAGGTATGCCCAATCATTCGCTGGGAATTTTGTTGCTGACCTTGTTGCTTGGAACGCCGGTATTAAGCCTGATAGGCGCTATTGGCGTGGCATTAACCGTGGGATTGCGTCGAGGCGGCATGATTTTGTCGCTGTTGGTTTTACCGTTGTATGTGCCGGTGTTGATTTTCGCCGGTAATGCAGTACAGATGGCAAGCGGTGGATTGCCCGTCGATGCACAGATTAATATTTTAATTTCTATTTTACTAATGGCTTTAGTACTGGCGCCTTTGCCGGTAGCGGCCGCATTAAAAATGAGTATTAATTGATAATATCTCGTAGAATAATCGGTCATATTATCGACCTGGAATAAATGATGATGGCATCAGCTAAGTATTTGTCTGTTTTTGCACCGGCTACTCCGCAACAAAGAAAAGAAAATTTCGACAGTTACTGGGAGTTTACCCAACAACATGGCGGAGAATTGTTGGAAGACGAGAAGAACTTAGCTAAGAAACGAGACCGGCTGAAACATTTTCAGGATAACCCGGTTAAGTTACGCCAGCCATTGGCCGATCCTGAGACTTTTTACCGCAATTATATCGAGATGCAAGATGATCCTAAGTCGCTGGATCGCATGACGCTGATGCTGACCGGCATATACAAGTTTGCCCGGCATGAGTGGGTTGGCATTAAAGGCGCTTGGGATGCAGTACCCGATATGGCCCATTCACATACCGTGGAAGATAAAATCAGCCGCGTACATTTGGCCGAAGAGTTTTGCCATGTGCGTTTGTTTGATGAAATGCTCCGCACTTGCGGCTTGGATAAAGTGGAGTGGGTACCGTTAGGTCCGGTTAAAGAAAAAATCTACCAGCAGTTCCCCAAATTGCCCGGTGTTTTAATGGACGCACCGGCTTTCGTCACCGAGCTGATGGGGGTGACTTTTTATCGTCACTTACATCGTCTGTTTGATGATGTGCTGGCCGATGAGCCGGAAGTGCGCGACCGTTTAAAGGAGTTGCTGGATGAAATCACCATTGATGAAGTGGCGCATGTCGGACAGCGCAGAAACTTTGTCGGCCCGATAGGCATGAAAGTTTCAAAATTGCTGGTTAAGCCTTTTTATACGATGTTCTTTAACGATATTCCTGAAGTCGGGCAATTGTTTGACGTTGAACAGATGATTAAAGATGGCATCGCTTTCGATTTTAATGAGTTACCCGAGTATATGATTGAACGCTGTTGGATTCCTTCATACTGCAATGCCTAAAACAGATTTTTCTTGTACCTTTCCTGATTTACTATGTTTCTGATTCCTGATCCCGTAGTTCGGTTTTTTCACCGCATGGCGTCCCCGCCGCATTTTTACGCGTTCACTCAGCGTTTAATGCCGTGGCTGGTGGTTATTTTTCTGCTGTTAACAGCAGCCGGTTTATATGGTGGCCTTTATCTCGCGCCTGCCGATTACCAGCAGGGCGATAGTTATCGCATTATCTATATTCATGTACCCAGCGCCTGGATGTCGCTATTTATTTATATGGTCATGGCAGTTGCAGGCGGAATAGGCCTGGTTTGGCGTATCAAGCTGGCGGAAATTGTGGCGATCAGCAGCGCGCCGGTCGGGGCCAGCTTTACCTTTATCGCGCTGGTGACAGGTTCCTTGTGGGGCAAACCGATGTGGGGAACCTGGTGGGTCTGGGATGCACGCTTAACGTCCGAATTGATATTGCTGTTTTTGTATCTCGGCGTTATAGGACTCTACGGAGCGATAGACGACAAGCGCACAGCGTCCAGAGCGGTGGCTATTTTGGCCTTGGTTGGAGTGGTCAATATCCCGATTATCCATTATTCGGTCGAGTGGTGGAACACGCTGCATCAAGGACCGACAGTAACGAAAATGGATAAGCCGTCGATTCATGTCAGTATGTTAATACCGCTGTTGCTGATGGCGGTAGCGTTTAAATTTTACTATTTGATTGCAATGTTGCAGCGGGCACGCACGGAATTGTTGCTGCGCGAACGCAATGCGCAATGGGTTAAGGCTATGATCTCGGAGTCTAAATAATGACGATGCAGGAATTTTTCGCCATGGGTGGCTATGCCTTTTATGTCTGGACCTCCTACGGCCTGACTTTAATCGTACTGCTTGCCAACATTATTATTCCTGTCGTGCAACGCCGACAGTTTTTACGTTCTTTGACACTCAAGCAAAAACGGCAGTGAATCATGAAACCAGCTAGAAAACAGCGTTTAATCCTGATCAGCCTGATGGTCCTCGGCGCAGCCTTGGCAACGGGGTTTGCGCTTAAGTCTTTTAATGAAAATCTGATGTACTTTTTTTCCACGACCGATGTCGTGGACGGCAAAGCACCGAAAGATACTTTATTCCGTTTGGGCGGCATGGTCATTAAAGGTTCTGTGGAAAGGCCGAATGACGGCATGATGGTGCGCTTTAAGCTGACCGATTTCAGCAAGGATGTGACGGTTGAGTACACTGGCATCCTGCCGGACTTGTTCAGGGAAGGCCAAGGTATCGTTGCGCACGGCAAGTTAAATGAACAAGGCGTTTTTATTGCCGAAGAAGTGTTGGCCAAGCATGATGAAAATTACATGCCGCCGGAAGTGAAAGGCAGTTTGAAAAATCAGCCAGCATCAGTTGAAGGCCACCAAAAGTAGGCGCTTTAGGCGGAAATAATCGGCAACAACCGGAGAATAAACTATGCACGCTATTGAATTTGAAGCCCAAGCACACGATGGTATTGTCCAAATACCACCGCAATATCAGGCATGGAAAAATAAAACTGTTCACGTTATTTTATTGGAAGCGGAAGAGAAACACTCCTTGGCGAAAAAACCTCAATTTACTGCGGCTGCCCTTAAAACGCGAAACTACCGCTTTGACCGTGAACAGGCAAATCATTGATCAGCACACACCATTGTCAATCCATTTGAAACCATAGAGCATCAAAAATAATGATTGCAGAACTCGGACATTTTTCGCTGATTCTGGCCTTATGCATGGCCGTTATTTTAGGGATATTACCTATTATCGGCGCTTCCCGATCCATATCCGGCTGGATCGCTGTAGCAAGACCCGCCGCGTTTGGGCAACTGTTATTCATGGCGATTTCCTACGCTTGCCTGACTTATGGGTTTTTGACCCATGATTTTTCCGTGGCTTATGTCGCCAGCAACTCCAATACTGCATTGCCGGTTTTGTATTTAATTTCCGGCGTATGGGGCGCGCATGAAGGCTCGTTATTACTTTGGGCGCTGATTTTATCCTGCTGGACAGGCTTGGTTGCGTTGTTCAGCCGTACCATTCCTGAGGCTACTGTCGCCCGTGTTCTAGGCGTGATGGGTTTGGTTTCTATCGGTTTTATCCTGTTTTTATTGCTGACCTCCAATCCGTTTGAGCGCCTGTTCCCTGCCCCGTTGGAAGGACGAGATTTAAATCCTTTATTGCAAGATCCCGGTTTGGCAATCCATCCGCCGATGCTGTATATGGGCTATGTCGGCTTTTCGGTGGCGTTCGCTTTTGCGATTGCAGCCTTGCTGGAAGGCCGTCTGGATGCGGCTTGGGCGCGCTGGTCAAGACCTTGGACCAACATCGCCTGGATGTTTTTAACTGTCGGCATTGCTCTGGGCAGCTGGTGGGCTTATTACGAATTGGGCTGGGGCGGCTGGTGGTTCTGGGATCCGGTCGAAAACGCTTCGTTCATGCCTTGGCTGGTCGGCACCGCGCTGATTCATTCCTTAGCCGCCACCGAAAAACGCGGCGTGTTTAAAACCTGGACGGTATTGCTGGCGATTTTTGCGTTTTCGTTAAGCCTGCTCGGTACATTTTTGGTGCGTTCCGGCGTGTTAACGTCAGTGCATGCGTTTGCCAGCGACCCGGCACGAGGCCTGTTCATCCTGGTGTTTCTGGCTGTCGTGGTCGGCGGTTCATTATTGCTATACGCGATAAGAGCGCCTTACGTCAAAAGCAGCGCGACGTTTGAACTGGTGTCCAAAGAGTCGGTGATATTGCTGAACAATGTGCTGCTGGTGGTAACGGCTTCCAGCATTTTGCTGGGCACTTTGTATCCGCTGGTGATCGACGCGTTGGGACTGGGTAAGATTTCTGTCGGCCCTCCGTATTTCAATGCTGTGTTCATTCCGCTGACCGCTCCGCTGGCGATTGCCGTGGGCTTGGGTGTGTTGCTGCGCTGGAAAAGAGACAACATCAACGCGATTGCATTACGAGTGCGCTGGATTGTTTTAGCTTGCGTCACAGGCGGCTTGCTGATTCCGTTGCTGATGCCGTTTTATTCCTGGGGCGCGGTATTGGGCTTAACGCTGGCGTTATGGACAGTTGCGATAACTGCGCTGTCTTTTGTCGACCGGATGGGGCCGCAGGGATTTTCGTGGCAACGCTTGCAAACCGTGCCGGCCGGCTTTTACGGCATGACTGTGGCGCATTTGGGCATTGCGGTATTTGTGGTCGGCATTACCCTAACCTCCGTTTACAGCATCGAAAAAGATGTGCGCATGGCGCCCGACGACAAGCTGGATATGTCCGGTTATATCTTTGAGTTCCACGGCGTAAAACAAACTCAAGGCCCTAACTATGTTGCGGAACAGGCTTTCGTCACGGTCAGTTACGATGGCAAGCAAGTCGCCAAACTTGAACCGCAAAAACGGGTTTATCGGGTGCAGAAAATGCCGATGACCGAAGCGGCTATCGATGCCGGATTGTTTCGAGATTTGTTCGTTGCGATAGGCGAGCCGCTGGGTGACAAAGGCGCGTGGAGTCTTAGAATTTATTACAAATCATTCATCCGCTGGATTTGGCTGGGCGCGTTGTTTATGGCGGCGGGCGGTTTAATCGCCGCTTGCGATAGACGGTATCGTATTGCAAAATAGTTTAAAGATTATCACCACGAAGACACGAAGTTTTTATATCTTCGTGTCCTTCGTGTCTTCGTGGTGAATCCATGTGTAACCCTAAATAAATATAATGCTTAAGTACATACTCCCTTTAATATTATTTATCGTTCTTGCGGTATTTCTGGCTTTGGGCTTAAACCTTCATCCCGGCGATATTCCATCGCCGTTGATCAACAAACAGGCCCCGGCATTTTCAGCGCCCAAGCTTCAAGCGCCCGCGGAAAAATTATCCCAGACCGATCTAAAAGGCAAAGTTTGGCTGTTTAATGTCTGGGCTTCCTGGTGCGCCTCGTGCCGCTCCGAGCATCCGATACTGAACCAATTGGCCCAGCAAAAAGCCGCCATTATCGTCGGCCTGAATTACAAGGACGCCCCGGAGGCCGCCTTAGGCTGGCTCGCGCAATTAGGCAATCCTTATGATGTCAGCATCATGGACCAAGACGGACGCATCGGCATCGACTGGGGCGTTTACGGCGTGCCGGAAACTTTCGTCGTCGATAAAAAGGGTGTGATTCGCTATAAGCATACCGGCCCCGTTACGCCTGAAGATGTTCAGCAAATTTTCCTGCCATTGATCGCCAAGTTACAGGCTGAAAATTAATGAAGCGTTTATCTATTATTTTACTGCTGACGCTGTCCGGCACAGTTTGCGCCGGTGTCGAATACCGGGAGTTTACGAATCCTGAGCAGCAAGAAGCTTACGAAAACCTGACTTCAGAATTGCGCTGCTTGGTTTGCCAAAACCAAACCATCGCCGATTCCAATGCAGAGCTGGCCGCAGACTTACGCAGACAAGTCTATGAAATGTTGCAACAAGGCAAATCAAAACAAGACATCGCGCAATTCATGACCGATCGATACGGCGATTTTGTTTTGTATAATCCGCCGTTTAAGCTCAAAACCGGCTTGCTGTGGATAGGACCGGTGGTGTTCCTGTTAATCGGTTTGATCGCGGTGTTTTTGTTTACGCGGCGGAAAAAGACCGTTGCAACCGTTGAAATCAGCGCTGAAAAACAGCAAAAAATCCGCAGCTTACTGGAAAAAGGTGATCAGTCTTGAATATGCTATTTTTGCTTATCGCCAGCGCAATGGTTTTGAGCGCTTTTCTGATCGTGCTGCCGCCGTTATGGCGGAAACATCCGGTTGCGGCAGCAGACCAGGATCAGCGCAACATCGCTATTGCCCGACAACGATTGACCGAACTGAAAGAACAACTGCAAGCAGGCGCATTGAGCCAGGCGCTTTATGATGAGCAGCTTGCCGAGCTTGAGCTGGCCTTAAGCGATGATCTCGATATAGAAAGCCATGTCAAAGCGTCACCTTCGCAAGGCCGGTGGATGGCAACCGTGCTGATTTTGGCAATCCCTTTAGTGGCAGGATCGTTTTATTGGGCGTTGGGCAACTATCAGTTATTAAGCCAAGTTGATCAACCTGCGGCGGCAAATCAAGCAACGCCAGAAATGGAACAAATTAACAATATGGTTGCCGGGCTTGCCGAGCGTCTGCAAAAACAACCGGACGATGCATTAGGCTGGACCATGTTAGGCCGGTCCTACAAATATTTGCAGCAATATCCTAAAGCCGTCGAAGCTTTTGAACATGCCTACAAATTATTAGGCGATAAGCCGGAAATCATGCTGCTTTATGCCGATGCTTTAGCCTTTGCCAACAATGAACAGTTGGCCGGAAAACCCGCAGAACTGGTGTTTAAAGCTTTGGCGATGGAACCCAATAACGTAACCGGCCTGTGGCTGGGCGGCATGGCAAAAGCGCAAACAGGCGATTTTGTAGCGGCGATGGATTTGTGGAAAAAACTTGAAGCGCAATTACCGACGGGGTCGGAAGCTCAGCAGGAAATCCAAGGCCTGCTGGCGAAACTTGCGACCCAGATAGCGGCAGGCGCAACTCAAACGGAAGCAAAACCTGCGCAACCGGCTAAATCGGGTCGCGCCGGTTCCCAACCGACTGCGACACCTCCACCATCCCTGGCAGCCGTAAGTATTGATGTCCAAGTGAGCTTAGCGCCCGAGTTGCAAAAATCAGCCGATCCTAACGACACTGTTTTTATTTACGCCCAGGCCTTATCCGGCCCTAAAATGCCGCTGGCTATCGTCCGTAAACAAGTTTCCGAACTGCCGTTAACCGTCAGTTTGACCGATGCGATGGCGATGATGCCGAACATGAAATTATCGAATTTCGAACAAGTCAAACTGCTGGCCCGCGTTTCCAAATCCGGCGATGCAATGCAACAGCCCGGCGATTTGATCGGCGTTATCGAACAGGTTGTCTTGACCGATAAAGAGCCCCATAAAATAGTCATCAATAGCCAAATAAAATGATGGATCAATCTATAAAATTCGATTTAGGCCTGATCAACCGTTACGACAAGGCCGGGCCGCGTTATACCTCTTACCCGACCGCGCTGGAACTCCATGAGGGCTTCGGCGACCGGGAATATCGCCGGCACATCGCAAAATCCAATGCCGCAGGCGGTCCGCTGTCGCTGTATTTCCATATCCCGTTTTGCGATACCGTCTGTTTTTATTGCGCCTGCAACAAAATCGTCACTAAAAACCGCAAACATGCGGAACCGTACTTGGCGAATCTGTGCAAAGAAATCGCGATGCAAGGCGATTTGTTCGACTCCAGCCGGGTCGTCAATCAATTGCACTGGGGCGGGGGCACGCCGACTTTTTTAAGCTACGAGCAAATGAAAACGCTGATGTCGATAACACGTCAGCATTTTCACTTAAGAGATGACGACAAAGGCGAATATTCAATCGAAGTCGATCCTCGCGAAACCAACGACCAGACCATCAAACAACTGCGCGAACTGGGCTTTAACCGGGTCAGTTTGGGCTTGCAGGATTTTGATCCGGCCGTGCAAAAAGCCGTCAATCGCCTGCAAAGCGAAGAACAGACATTCAACGTTTTAGAAGCTGCCAGGGCCGAAGGCTTTCGCTCGACCAACATCGATTTGATCTATGGATTGCCGCTACAAACGGTAGATACCTTCGCCAAGACCTTGGACAAAATCCTGGCTGTAGAACCGGATCGCTTCTCGATTTTTAATTACGCGCACATGCCGGCACGGTTTAAAACCCAACGCCAGATTAACGATGCCGATATGCCGACGCCCGACGTCAAGCTGGCTATTTTACAAATGGTGGGGCAAAGGCTCACCGAAGCCGGTTATGTCTATATCGGCATGGATCATTTCGCCAAACCCGATGACGAACTGGCCGTCGCCCAGCGCGAGGGGCATTTGTACCGCAACTTCCAGGGCTATTCCACGCATTCGGATTGCGATCTGGTGGGCTTGGGGATTACCTCCATCGGCCGGGTAGGCGATGCTTATATCCAGAACGTCAAAGAGCTGGACGAATACGACCAACTGATCGGCCAAGGACAATTGCCGGTATTTAAAGGCGTCGAACTGGACGATGACGACAAACTGCGCCGCGCTGTAATCACTCAACTGATTTGCCATTTCGATTTAACCTTTGCCGCTATCGAACAGCAATTCGACATTAACTTTGGCAATTACTTTGCCAAGGAACTTGAAGCATTAGCACCGATGCAAGCCGACGGTTTGCTGATGCTGTCCGCACAAGGCATCAAGGTTTTATCGGCTGGACGTTTGTTGATCCGCAACATTTGCATGGTCTTCGACAAGTATCTGGCGCAAAAACAACAACAATTTTCAAAAGTTATCTAAGCCATCTATGAATGACGAACGCATCATCGAATTGGAAATAAAAGCCGCTTATCAGGAAGACTTGCTGCAAGAATTGAACAAAATAGTCGCAGGGCAGCAGCAACAGATAGATCGTTTGGAAGCCACCTGCCAAATGCTCAACGAGCGTATTAAAAGCCTGTCTGTTGAAGGCGGAACCGGCGAAAATGTTGATGAAGTGCCGCCGCATTATTAGCCTTTGCAATAACACAGCTATAATTCAAATCAATTCCAGATAGTGTCAAAAAATCAGACATAACTAATAATGAAGCAAACTATTCTCGCACGCCACCCTGGCGATTTAACAGTTGCTTGGGCTCAGCAAGTCGTTAATAAACATGATACCAACACTGTGGTTGCCAAAGTGGATGTTGTTGCCGTTGACGTAGGTACGACAACGCGGGTTTGTGTCGCTGTCGAACATAATGGTCCGACCACCTTGCCGAGTCGATGGTTTGTAAAACTTCCGTCATTGAAATGGCGGGCGAGGATGATTACGACTTTACCGCGACTGCTACAGACCGAAGTGCGTTTCTATAACGAATTGGCCGAGGCTGTCCCTCTTAGCAAACCGGTTTGCTTGGCGGCGCAAAGCCGGTTTGGCCGCGGCTCGACACTGGTGCTTGTCGACGTTGCGGAATTCGCCGGCGTTCCCAGTACCGCCAGCGACACGTTGACATTTGAGCAAGCGGCTTTGGTTGTCGAACAACTTGCCTGCACCCATGCGCGTTTTTGGAATAACGTGCATCTCTACACTAAATACCGCTGGCTGGCCGGTCCGATCCGGCTTTTGGAAGATGCGTTGGGCACGGCTTTGGCCGTACCGTTGATGAAACGCGGTTTACAGCTGGCCGGAGAACATATACCTTCCGTTCTGCATGCTCCCGCCATTTACTATGCCCGCCATCGTCGGGCTGCGATGCGTTTTCTTTCCGACGCGCCCAAAACGCTGGTTCATCACGACTGCCATCCCGGTAATTTATTCTGGAACAACAACAGATCAACGGTAGGCTTCCTTGACTGGCAACTGGTCCGCATCGGCGAAGGCGTCAGCGATGTGGCTTATTTTCTGTCGACCGCACTGAGTGTAGAAACGCGCAGGCTTTACGAAGGGGAACTGCTGGTCAAATACGCTCAAACGCTGGCAGATAATGGAGTGGTCGATGTGGATAACACCTCTTTAGTGCAACGCTACCGTGCTCATCTTATTTATGGTTTCGAGGCCATGGTAGTCACGCTTGCTGTTGGCGGCATGATGAATTTGGACTGCAACCTGGAGCTAATACGCCGAACTGCTAGAGCTGTAGAGGAATTAGACGCTTTTTCTGCGTTGCCGATATGATGCTGGTTGTGCCTCCTTTATCTAAGCCAACATCAAAGAAGCGATTACCGCTTGGTTATGAGTAAACTCAGCAATATTTCCGGTAAAAACAGAGTTGCCCCCGCCGCGCTTAGAGCTAATTTCAAGACAACAACCATTCGCCTGATTGAGAAATTGCCCGATACATACTATCCGGTGCAAGATCGATTTCATCGCTCCATGATACAAAACCATCGGTTACTTTAAGCTGGTTAAAAAAATCCGGATTTTTGAGTTTTTCAAACACCCCGTAAAGATAAGACGGCAAAAACCGAACCTTTCCGCTTAAACCATCCGAAAAACGAACTTCAAAGGCTAATTCGCCAATCACTCGCGCTTCAATGACATCGTAATACATAAAACTCTCCATTAGGGTAATGGCTCTATTTTATCCGGCTGTTGATGAATACGGCATTTATCCCAATCGCTCAATAATTCGTCACGATGTAATTCCGCCCAATCCAAGACCAAGTTAAGCGCACGTCGAGGCAACGTACCTTCAATTACCTCAAGTGTATGGATGTCGATTGCCGCTTTGTGTTCACCGTATTGTGCGTGAAAGTGCGGCGGCGCATGTTCTTCAAAAAACATACGAATAATAATTCCGTAAAACATGCTAATAGTCGGCATTGTTATTTCTCATCAATAATTCTTAAGTCTTAATTTGCCGATTCATACAACGCTTAAATCAAGCGGCCTAGTATGTGTAACCTTCTCTATGCGATGCAATATGCTACGCTATTGCACTCTAAAATAATCAGGCTTACAACGTTTGCAATAATCATAACTTGAATAAGCGTCTTATGGATTCGAGAGCTAAACCAACAATGATGGTCAATTGCAAGTCACGCCAGATCCACCATATTATCAAATCAACTGCTGCATTTAATATTAAGGCTGTAGTTTGATATACACGACGAAATGCAATAATGTGGCAAAGTTTATGTTTAACAAAGCGAAATTTGAATCCAAAAAGCTCCAAAGTTCCTGTCTTTTCGTTCATGTGTGGTTTTTGCTCCAAGTCGTCTTGCTCTAAGAGCTTATACTGCTCGAAGAATTTGTAGTAGAGCAAATCAACAAGTTGGTTATGACAAAAATTTGAAAAAATTCCACTTGGGATGTGCAGACTTAATGGGAGTGGTTCTCCGAATTTTCGGTTTGGATCATCTATTCCACTGTTCCCGGATGTCATTATCAAGTTTTCAAGCAGCTCCTCACCAAAGAAGATCTCCAGGATGCAAAGCCAAATCCATCTGGGAAGAGGGATTGTAACCTTTGCATTCTCATTGCGAAAAAATACGACATTCCAATACTCTGTTTTTATAATGGCTTGTTTATCTATTATGCTTTTATATTCAGGCATGAGTTTTAATTTCAAAGTTTGATAGGGTGCAATACGTTGCGCTATTAAGTACTACAGCCTTTTTATTCTTTTAGCGGTGGATGAATTTCGCACAAATGACCCCAGAAGTCGCGAAATATGTGGCTACCACCTTGAGGAAATGCACGGAAATAGGCGCACTCGATGATCTCGCGCCGAAACGGCACGAGCTGTGGCGGCATGCTACGCTGTAACTCAAAGATTGGCAGTCCTGCCTCATGATTAAAGTAGGAATTAAAATTGCACTTTTTGAACTCCTGAATGAACTTCTCAATCCACTGTTCACGGAGAGTTATACCGAGATTGATTCGCGTGGTGCGTAAAGAGTACATAGCGATAATAAGTGACGCAATAGAGATAATGAGTGCAATAAATGCTAATGTATTTTGAGGCATGGTTACTCACGATAAATAAAATAAAAGCGAGGCAAATGGGCCGGGCGGCATCTTCGCCGCCCAGTATTAATATAGGGCCTTAGCTCCTCTTATCTGCAGGGATTTGGCATTCATTGGATGCCAAGCCTGCTCCAGCGCAAACCAGAAAATTGGACGCA
The DNA here is from genome assembly GCA_036561025.1 of Methylobacter sp. Lineage (GTDB taxonomy): Bacteria > Pseudomonadota > Gammaproteobacteria > Methylococcales > Methylomonadaceae > Methylobacter_A. The sequence goes on from DATBQB010000032.1 coordinate 123,033, forward strand.
ATGCTTTTTTCTGCGTGAATTCTGCAAAATGGTGAGCCGTTGTGATCGCAATATGCCACTGACACGGCTGCAACGCCCGCTCCTGGCATTGCGTTAATTTCATGGCTCTGAATAAAGGGCCGTTGGTAAAAATTGTAGTGTTTGCAACTCATATAAATTCCTTAAAAAGAGTGAGAATAGTTCAAATCCCATGTAGATTTGAAATACTATATCACAATAACGACTATTTCGTTATCACTCTAAATCTATATAGTCAATAATTTATTTTTTATTTTTTGCAAAAAAGTTATTAAGTTTTTGTAAGTAAAAATATTTGTTGTTTTTATTTAATAGGACTGGCTAGTTAATAAGCGCATTAATTGCCGATATTTGTGTGTATTTGAGTGCGGTAGGATGGGTAGAGCGTAGCGAAACCCATCCTACTCGGTTGAACAAAATCGCTACCCCAACATCAACCCCTGCAAAACCTTAATCTCATCCCTGATCTTCGCCGCCTGTTCAAATTCAAGATTCTTCGCATGCTGATACATTGCATCTTCCAGCTGTTTCAACTTCTTGCCCGCCTGCTTGGGTGACATGGTCGCCTTATAGTCGGCCGGGAATTCGGCCACTTTGCTTAGTACCGTATTGGCGTTAGTCATGCCTGCACCGGGAATCGATACCTGTAGAATATCGGTGACCGACTTAAAAATAGTCTTCGGTTCGATATGATGCTCGATATTAAATTTATGCTGTTTTTCACGGCGACGGTCGGTTTCGTCTATCGCCTGTTGCATCGATTTGGTGATTTTATCGCCGTACAAAATAGCTTTGCCGTTGACATTTCTCGCCGCCCGGCCGATGGTTTGCACCAGCGACACGACCGAACGCAGGAAGCCTTCTTTGTCGGCATCCAATATCGCAACCAACGACACTTCCGGTATGTCCAATCCTTCGCGCAACAGGTTGATGCCGACCAGCACATCGAACTGCCCCAGCCGCAAATCGCGGATGATTTCGACGCGCTCCACGGTATCGATGTCGGAATGTAGGTAGCGCACCTTCACATCATGCTCCATCAAATACTCGGTTAAATCTTCGGACATGCGTTTGGTCAGCGTGGTCACCAATACCCGCTCTTTTACTGCAACGCGCTTGTTGATTTCCGACAGCAAATCGTCGACCTGCGTGGTTGCCGGGCGCACTTCAACAATCGGATCAAGCAAGCCGGTCGGCCTGACTACCTGCTCGGCAAATACGCCGGAATGCTCTTTTTCGTATGGACCCGGCGTTGCCGATACATAAATCCGTTGCGGCGCCCTGGCCTCAAACTCATCAAACATCAACGGACGGTTATCCAATGCAGAAGGCAACCTGAAGCCGTATTCGACCAGCGTTTCCTTGCGCGACCTGTCGCCCTTATACATCGCGCCGATCTGCGGCACGGCGACATGGCTTTCATCGATAATTATCAGTGCATTGTCGCGCAAATAATCGAACATCGTAGGCGGCGATTCGCCTGCGCTTCTGCCGGACAAATAACGGGAATAGTTTTCGATGCCGGAGCAATAGCCGATCTCCAAAATCATCTCAATATCGAACATCGTCCGTTGCTCGAGCCGCTGCGCTTCGACCAGTTTATCCAATGAGCGCAATTGCTCCAGGCGCTCTTTGAGTTCTACTTTGATGGCCTCAACCGCCGCCAATAACTGCTCTCGCGGCGTGACGTAATGGCTTTTTGGGTAAATCGTGTAGCGCGCCAGCCGCCGGACAACTTCGCCGGTCAGCGGATCGAATAACGACAAACGCTCCACTTCGTCATCGAACAACTCTATCCGTAACGCTTCGCTGTCCGACTCGGCCGGGAACACATCGATCACTTCGCCGCGCACCCGGTAGGTCGCACGGCGCAAGTCGATGTCGTTACGGGTATATTGCATTTCCGCCAGCCGCCGCAGGATGTCGCGCTGGTTGATCATGTCGCCCTTGACCAGATGCAACACCATTTTGAAATACGATTCCGGCTCGCCCAAACCGTAAATCGCAGAAACCGTGGCGACGACTATGGTGTCTTCCCGTTCGATTAATGCCTTGGTCGCCGATAAACGCATCTGTTCGATATGCTCGTTGATCGCCGCATCTTTATCGATGAAGGTGTCGGAGGCCGGAACATAAGCTTCCGGCTGGTAATAGTCGTAATACGAGACAAAATACTCGACGCTGTTTTCCGGGAAAAACTCCTTCATTTCGCCGTATAACTGCGCAGCCAGGGTTTTATTCGGCGCCATAATCATGGCAGGACGCTGCACCTGGTTAATCACATTGGCGATCGTGAAGGTTTTGCCGGAACCGGTCACGCCCAGCAATGTCTGATGCAATTCGCCATCACTCAAGCCTTCAACCAACGCTTGTATTGCTGTAGGCTGGTCACCGGCAGGCTGAAACCGGCTGTGGATTTTAAACTTCTTTTTCACTTGGACTTCTCAATAAACGCAGTTACTTTATCGTTGCTGAACGCGACGCTGGAGCGTCCCTACCTGCGTTCCCACGCCAGAGCGTGGGAACGATGCCAATAATTTAACACCTTGTTGTTAGTAAGCCATTATACATAGGGTATAATCCGCTTTACCTTTGACATTGATTTTACACGGGGAAACATGAGCATCAAACTTTCTAACAGAGTCCAGGCAGTTAAACCATCACCTACCTTGGCGATTACCGCCAGAGCCGCTCAAATGCGTGCTGCGGGCAAAGACATTATCGGCCTTGGCGCCGGTGAGCCGGATTTCGACACCCCGGATCATATCAAGGCCGCGGCGGTTAAGGCTATTGAAAATGGTCAGACCAAATACACCGCAGTTGACGGCATAGCCAGCCTGAAAAAAGCCATTATCGCCAAATATAAAAACGATAACGGTCTTGATTATGAAGCCAAGCAGATTCTGGTTTCTTGCGGCGGCAAACAAAGCTCATTCAATTTGACCCAAGCCCTGCTTAACGCAGGCGATGAAGTTATCATTCCTGCGCCGTTCTGGGTTTCCTATCCTGACATGGTGTTATTGGCCGACGGCGTACCGGTTATTATCGAAACTACGCAGGCGCAAAACTTTAAAATATCGCCTGAACAATTGCGCGCCGCGATTACCGATAAAACCCGGTTGATCTTTATCAACAGCCCGTCCAACCCGTCCGGCGTTGCCTACAATCTGGAAGAGCTTAAAGCCCTGGGTGACGTGCTTAAGGACTTCCCGAACATTATCATCGCTACCGATGATATGTACGAGCACATCCTTTGGAAGAAAGGCACATTTGTTAATATCTTAAATGCGCATCCTGAGTTTTATGGCCGCACGGTGGTCATGAACGGCGTATCCAAAGCCTATTCAATGACCGGCTGGCGTATCGGCTATGCCGCAGGCCCTGCGGATTTGATTGAGGCGATGACTACTATCCAGTCGCAAAGCACTTCAAACCCGACTTCAATTTCGCAACATGCCGCCGAAGCCGCGTTAATCGGCGACCAAAGCTTTATCGACGACATGTGCGTTGAATTTAAAAAGCGCCATGATTATGTCGTTAGCGAACTGAACAGCATCGACGGCGTTGAGTGCCTTGAAACCGATGGAACTTTTTACGTGTTCCCGAACGTTGAAAAGCTGATTGCCAGACTGGATAACATCAATGACGATCTCGGCTTTTCCGAATATTTGATCGAAGAAGCCGGTGTTGCGTTGGTGCCGGGTTCTGCGTTTGGCACCCCAGGGCATATCAGAATTTCGATAGCCACCAGCATGGCGAATCTGCAAAAGGCTATGGAGCGGATTAAGAAGGCGATTTAAGTTCTTGGTAGGATGGGTAGAGGCGTTAGCCGAAACCCATCGTATTAATCGGCAATGCTATGGGTTTCGTGTTGCTCTGTCCACCCTATTTACTCGCTAGCCTAATAGATTCACTCACTATCTATTGATGGTGATGGTTTCGCTCTCAACTAAAAAGAATAATATGGTTAATGTCTCATCATTTAGTTTAGATACACATAGATATGGTAATGTGACTTATCTACCAAACCCTCAACATCGCGATGGGAATCCAAATAAGTCCCAGTGGCTCATTGATATTGACCATGAAATAAATGTATTCAAATGTATGGATCGCAATAGTTGGGGTAGTGAAGAAAATGGATGGGGTCTTTTCATTAACAACAATGGTTCTCTAAATTACTTAGGGGTAATACAAGCTCGGAATATCGAAGTTTTTATCGCTAAATTTGTAACTGATAAAAACCATAATGCATGGCACGGTTATCCTGCAGACTATCAATTTAAAGCACAGGATGTTCCTGATAAGTCGATACTTCTCAAATGGAAAGAAGAAAACTTTCTTACAAAATCTATAATTAGAAAGATAATGAAGGGGCAGCCATGCAAAATATAAAGCTGACAATATTTGGCGAATTCTGGGATTCACAGATATATTCTAGTAACTTATATATATTTGGTGATTCAGGTGATATGTACATCGTTGACTGGGATAATTTAATTAACCATCATTTTTATAACCAACCAGACCTACAAACAGTTGCTCATATTTCTTTCTTAGAGAGTGATCTTCTTTATACAAAAAGTGCACAAGTTATTTTAAAATCCCCTGTAGTCGCTAGTCATTTAAAAGATAAATTTATTGATTTATCAACGCATAATATTAACCTGCAGCTGGATAAAAGTACTTCAAAATTCTATAAACGCAAAGATAATCCTTTGCCGTTTCCACATGCTGACTCAGAAGTCTATTATAGTAAATTATATGTTGCTCTAAATGAGGGTGTTTTTACCACTCCTTGTCACAGCAGTAATGCCAATGCTAAACATTCAAAGCTATGGGATGCACCAGTATTTGGTATTTCAGCATCAAACTCATATACAGCAATCGCTCTCTCTGCCGGTTCTGATGGATTATTTGAAATGAGCGCAGAGAAAAATGGTCATAATATTCTAAGTAAACCTACACGAGTATCTGATAAGCATTGCTCATCATGTGATTGGTCTTTTTACAATATTAATGCCACATCGCATCTTTATAGCTCATTTTTTGCAGCATATAAAAAAATACCCGATAGTAAAAATAAGAGGAAATTTCATAGGCAGTTAGACAAAATAATACCAACCGAAGAAATATTTCAAGCTACAGGTTATTCTTGGGGAGCGCATGACAAAATGTATATGTATAACAATGGAATAATTAAATCTATTCAATATTCTGCAAACAGAGATGGTACACCTTCCTTCAGGAAAATAGGTTCTTTACCACTACAAAATTGGAAAGGTTCTGTTATCTCGGCAAGTGTTGCACCATTTGGTACGGTTGTTGAGTGTGAGAATGCGATTATTGTAATAAGAAGCGATGGACAGGTAATTACTTTACCTGGTGAACCAGTTAATTGGAGGATTTTTTCTAATTCAAAGTATTATAAAAATCAACTTCATATAATCTATGACGATAGATTGGAAATACACTCTTTCTATCATGACTATTTTGTAGAACAAAATGTTAAAACTAAACAATCCGGTATTTCAATGTCTCAGGGAAAGGGTTAATAAGACAAATTACACGGACTGCCAAAAGCGCTGCAACTATTAGCAACGCGGTAAGGTGCAATTCGTAGGGCGCAACAGCGTAGCGTATTGCGCCGTATGTGGCGATCCCGATCCATACAACGTGTTCTACCAATTCCCCGTATTTTCCATAGCAAGCCATTTCTCCGAAGGCAGCAGCGGCGCATCTTTTTGCAAAAGCTCGACAGAAATTTTATCCGGTGAGCGGATAAACGCCATGCGTCCGTCACGCGGCGGACGATTAATAACCACTCCGGCATCCATCAATTTTTGGCAGGTTTCGTAAATATTATCGACTTCAAAAGCCAGATGGCCGAAGTTGCGCCCGCCCTGATAATCCTCCGTATCCCAGTTATAAGTCAGCTCCAGCAACGGCGCGTGCATTTTCTCAGCCTGATAGGTATCCTCCGGCGCATGCAGATAGACCAGCGTATAACGACCTTCTTCATTGTCCATCCTGTGATGTTCGATCAGGCCGAGCTTGTTGCAATAAAAGTCGAGTGATTCATTCAGGTCATGAACCCGAACCATGGTATGTAGATAACGCATAGTGTTTCTCCTTGGATTGTGAGTAAAAACTTCATGAAACGCTCTAAATAGCACAGAGTTTACTACCTCGCATCTTGCAGGTAAGTCTTTTCTTCATATTGCTGACTATGCCAAACAAATCCCAAGGCTGTCGCCAACATCAATGCGGTGAAAAACCAGAAATAATCGGCTCCGCCAAGACGGCTGGAACCATCCGGGTTTTGAATAAAAAAATTCACCGCGCTGGTGAACAGGTTCCCTAGCGCAACGGCCGCCATATAAAGCGACATGACCAACGATTTCATGGTCTTTGGCGCTTGCGTATAGGAAAATTCCAAACAGGTGATCGACACCATCACTTCAGCGGAAGTCAGCAATAAATAAGCCGGCAACTGCCAGCAGATGTTCGGGTGAAATCCTGCATCGATGCGCATCTGAATGCCGGCTATCCATCCGAACGACAAAACCGTAATAAACAAACCGATGGCGATTTTGTTCAGATAACTTAAATCTAAAAACCTGCCTAATTCCGGGTATAGAAATTTATAAAACAACGGCGTGAGCAACACAATCAGCAAGGGATTGGCGGCTTGTATCTGCGAAGGCAATATCTCGGTATTTAATACCACTCTATCCATCTGTTGCGCCTGCAATACCCAGGATGAGCCGTTTTGATCGAACAAGGCCCAAAACATCGCAATGAATAAATAAATCCCGCTTAACCGGCCCAAGCAACGCAGACCTTCCTCGCTCAAGGCCTCGCGCACGAAGCCCATCCCGGCGGCGGGTATGTGTACAAACCGGTATCGCCCCGACCAGAATATCACCGTCGCCAGCAACATCAACAAGCCCGGCACCAGAAACGCGACCGATGCTCCATAGGTTTTCAGCAGCCAAGGCATCATCAGCATAGAAACAAAAGCCCCGATATTAATCCCCAAATAAAACCAACTGAATACCTTGCTTAGCCAGTGCCGATTGCCGGCTCCAAACTGGTCGCCGACATGCGCGGAAACACAGGGTTTAATGCCGCCTGCGCCTAATGCAATCAAGGTTTGCCCGACGAACAAACCGGTTCGCGTGTCATCCAACGCCAAACAAAAATGCCCTAAGCAATAGACACTCGACAACAAGATGATGGTCCGGTACTTGCCTAAAAAACCATCGGCCAGCAACGCACCTAAAAATGGCGTGAAATAGGTAATGGAGACGAACAAATGAAAATACGCCTTAGCCTCGTTTTCCGACATAGGCGCAAGTTTGCCTGTCGCATCGAGCAGGTATTGCGTCATGAACACGACCAAAATGGCCCGCATGCCGTAATAGCTAAAGCGTTCCGCGAATTCGTTGCCAATGATAAAAGGAATGCCGGCGGGTATTTCAGAGGAAAGAACCGGGGCGGTACGATATGGAGTGTTCATAAAATAATGCTCATAGATTTTGATCTCATTTGAGTTATATATCGCCGTTAAGTAATCTCCCATCCGCCGCGGATATCATCGCAGCCGGACGGACACGCTACAATAAACTCTGAATTATTCACGTTCAAATATTGCTGTTGACCCACCGGACGATACCTCCAGCATCCATTGCACCGGACATGCGGGCTACTTCTCGACCGGATTTGAATACGATCATTGTAGGAATGCTGCGAATATTAAATTGGCCAGCAATGCCCTGCTCCTGTTCGGTATTGAGCTTGGCTAAGCGTACCTTCGGTTCAAGTGAAACAGCCGCTTGGGCATAAGCTGGAGCCATCATCTTGCATGGCCCGCACCAGGACGCCCAGAAATCGACAACAACGGGAATGTCGTTACGCCCAATATGCTGTTGAAAATTTCGGCCGGTTAGTTCCAGCGGATGCCCGGCAAATAAGGATTGTTTGCATTGTCCGCAACGGGGATGATGCGACAAGCGTTCGGATGTTATGCGGTTTACCGTATCGCAGTGGGGACAAACAATGTGCAGTGTATTCATGGGATGACCCTATTGTTAAGGTTTAGTTGCTCGTGACCACTCAGCACGAAGCACAACATCCCTCTCCAGCGGGAGAGGGCAGGGTGCAATACTGTTGACTTAAGCAGTTGGCTTCGGCTACGCTCAGCCAACGCGGTGGCTTTGGTTAAGTCAACAGCATTAAGGGCAGGGTGAGGGGCAAAATAAGGCATTTTCCTTGCTTAATTCTCCTCTCTTCTCCCCACCCCTCTCCATCAGGAGAGGGAGCGAGTTCTCCGCAATTTTCGACTCGTTGAATAGTTACAGTTGCTCAAGATATGAGGTCATCAGCTCTAAAACTCAACTTTTAATTCACATAGCCGCCAAAAACCGGCTGAATTCATCGATTAACTGCGGCATCACGCTTAGCATCCGATGGTCGGTATCATATAAATTCAAGCGGACGCGATACTTTCGGCAAAACCGCCAGGCATTTTCAGGCGGCACAATATCGTCCTGCCAGCCATGAAATACCCGAATAGCCTCAGCGGTCGGTTTAAACTCCGTTTGTCGGTAACCGGGCAAATAAAACGCAGGCGCCAACAAAAAAAGCCCCTTGGGTTTGATCGATTCCGACGCCACGGTTGCAACATAAGCGCCCATGCTGGAACCGATTAATACGATGTCATCATAGCCTGATAAATCCATCGCCAACAGTTGCTCTACCCGTTTATCAGGATCCGGTTGCTCCCGGTAATCAAGGCTTTCAAACACATAGCCGTAGCGATTGGCAACCTCGGAAAAGCCGATGGCTTTTTCGCCCCACGGCATACTGTCTTTCCCGTGATTGTATATGACTAATTTTTTCATATCGGTAACCGACAAGATTGATTAATTGGCCTTGAATGGTATTACAATCTCGCATTCTTGTTACGAAAATCTATTAGCCATGCTGACCCAAACAACATTCAAGCCCGCTTGGTGGTTAAGCAACAGCCATTTACAGACGCTTTATCCTGCTTTACTAAGAAGAGCCCCTGCCCCGCCCGATTACCGGCGCGAAAGATTAACGACTCCCGATGATGATTTTATCGATATCGATTATTGCGGAACAGGCAACCAGCCGCTGATTATCCTAATGCACGGCTTGACCGGCAGTTCGCAATCAGGCTATATCAAAGGCTTGCAAGCCGCTTTGTTCAGACAAGGAAAGCGCAGTGCCGTGCTTAATTTCCGGGGTTGCAGCGGGTCGTCCAACAACAAAGCGCGCTGTTATCATTCAGGCGAAACAGAAGACATTCATTTTCTTTACCAAACCTTGCGCCTGCGCGAACCCGAAACGCCTTTAGGCGTGGTCGGTTTTTCATTAGGCGGGAATGTGCTGTTAAAGTGGCTGGGTGAACAAGGCGATCGATTAGATTTGTTTGCCGCTGTCGCCGTTTCAGTGCCGTTGCTGTTGGGAATTTGCGCGACAAAAATGGACAGCGGATTTTCAAGGTGTTATCGCGCCAATTTACTGCGCGAATTAAAAGAGTATATGCAGATCAAATTGCAGCATTTGGAACGCATCGGTCAAGCTGAAGAAGCGATGAAGATTAAAGAACTGGGCGATTTATCGGCAATCAATTCGTTCTGGCAATATGACGACCGGGTCGTAGCCAGATTGCATGGATTTAATGATGTACACGATTATTACCGGCGCTCCAGTTCCAGACAATATCTCAAATCAATCAAAGTACCCACGCTATTGATTCAGGCGGTTGACGATCCGTTTATGACCAAGGAAGTCCTGCCCGATCCTGATGAACTATCGCCGCATATACAATTGGAAATTACTGAACACGGCGGTCATGTCGGCTTTATCTCTGGATCGACTCCGTTTAGTCCGAAGTATTGGCTAGACCAACGAATACCTGAGTTTTTGATGGAATATAACGAGACAACTTAAATTACCCGGCCTCAGGCGGAACATTTTCCGCCTGTTCCGGCAGGAAACCGCCGACCTGCATCGTCCACAAGCGGTAATAAACGCCCTGCCGCGCCAAGAGCTGATCGTGCCCGCCGTCTTCGACGATACGCCCCTGATCGAACACCAAAATCCGATCCAAATGCGCAATCGTCGACAAGCGGTGCGCAATGGCGATAACCGTCTTACGGCCCATGGCCCGATCCAGGTTTTCCTGAATGGTTTTCTCGGTCACCGAATCCAGGCTGGATGTGGCTTCGTCCAGAATCAAAATCGGCGCGTCTTTCAGCATCACCCGGGCAATCGCAATGCGCTGACGCTGGCCGCCGGATAATTTCACCCCGCGCTCGCCGACTAAAGAATCATAGCCTTGAGGCATTACCCGGATAAACTCGTCGGCATGCGCCATATGCGCCGCCGCTTCAATGGCTTTGTCGTCCGCTCCCAAGCGGCCATAGCCGATGTTTTCTTTCAGGCTGCGGTGAAACAAACTCGGATCTTGCGGTATCAAACCTATCTGCTCATGCAGCGAATCCTGCAAGACCTGCTGAATATCCATGCCGTCGATCAGGATCTGCCCGCTTTGCGGCTGGTAATTGCGCAACATCAGGCTAACGAAAGTCGATTTGCCGGAACCGGAGAAGCCGACCAGCCCGACCCGCTGCCCCGGCTCGATGACTACATTCAAACCGTCGAACACCGGATGGTTTGGCTCATAACCGAAACGCACGTTACGAAACTCAATTTTGCCTTGGGTCATTTTTAGCGGCAACGCACCCGGAGCATCGACAATCTCATGCTCCTGAATGATGGTTTCCACTCCATTGGCGACATTGCCTACATATTCGAAAAAATCCAGAAAGCGCCGGGTCATGTTGCGCGCATCATTGATGATCAGCAAGGCCAGACCAACGCTCATCGTGAAATCGCCGACACCGATCAAGCCGCTGCTCCACAAGGTCAGCGCATAATAGACTGTACCGACTTTTAGCATGGCCGCAGCAATAAATTGGAACCAGCGCACCCGTTCCATATACCAAAAAGTGCGCCGCGCGCCCATAACTTCCATTTTAAAAAAACCTTCCAGATACTCGCGCTCGAAACCCAAGCGGGCGAATAATTTGGCATTCAGGATATGGGTCACTGCATCAACAATCTTGCCGCTCGCCATACTGCGAGTTGCAGCGTAATCTCTCGCATAAGGCTGGCAGCGTGTCGCCAGCCAATACGAGAAGCTTACATAGCCCAGTACCCAACACCCGACCATCAAGCCCAAATCTTGGTGCACGTTGAATAACAGCGCAATAGAAACCGAGAAAGTGATCAGGATAGGCCAAAAATCGCACAGCACAGCCCATGTTGTCTGATTGACGCCGGCTCCTGTTTCGCTGATGCGGTGAGCCAAAGCCCCCGCAAAATGGCTGCCGAAATAACGCGGCGAGTGATGTTGCAGATAGGCGAACAATGCCCTGGAAGCACTCTGCCGCAAACGCGGCCCGACAATAATCAATACCGCACCGCTCGCCCGGCTAAACAGGATTTCCGCCACATTCAAGCCCGCCAACAGCAGCAACGGCCCGCGCAAACTATCCAGCATCGTCGCATCAGACATATTCGCCACGCCGTCCATAATCGCCTTGATTGCATAAGGCACCAGAATATTGCCTGCCGCTTGCCCGGCCTCTAAAACCATCATCAAAATAAGCCAGCCCCGGAAGCCGGCCCAGCAATACAAAATAAATTTAACCGTGCTTGTCGGTAAAGGCGGCGCGTCTGCGGCTTGTTGGATCGGGATACTTTTTTTGGACATGGTTCAGGAAATATCTGAAAAAACCGGCATTATAATGGAAAGCACTACAATCGGAGTGTGTGAAGAATCTCAATCTGTTTTTTCCACGAATGATTGCTATAAAAAATATCAGGATAACTTCAACAGACCCCGCCACTAAAAACCGCAGTTAGTCCACGAAAAGCACGAAAGCCACGAAAAAAATCGGCATGTTGTTATTACACAGCCATTCACCTCTTTGACTGACGACTCTCTCGGCAACTACTCCATGCACTCGACAACTTGGTAAGTCTATTTGAGGATTTTTCGTGCTTTTCGTGCTTTTCGTGGAAAAAATAATTTTCTAGGGTTAGTAAATCAGCGCAAATCCTGAGCCAGCAAACCGGCATTACCGCCTATCGCCGCAGTGTTTACTGCGACGGTCTGCTCGATGACGAAACGGCGCAAATAATCGGGGCCGCCCGCTTTAGGGCCGGTACCGGATAGCCCGGTGCCGCCAAAAGGTTGAACGCCGACCACAGCGCCGATCATGTTCCGATTGACGTAGATATTGCCGACTTTTACGCCCTGCCGGATAGTATTAAAGGTGGTATCTATTCTGGTATGTATGCCCAGCGTCAAGCCGTAGCCGGTCGCGTTGACTGAGGCAATGACCTGATCGAGTTCCGATTCGCGGTAGCGGATCAGGTGCAAAACCGGCCCGAACACTTCCTGAGTCAGTTGCGATAACGACTGTAGTTCTATCAAACTGGGCGGGAAAAAACTGCCCTGCTCCAAACCGTCCGGCAGCGGCAATTGATAAAGCAGCTTAGCCTGTTTCTGCATGGCTTCCAGATGCGCAGCCAATGGAACCAGTGCGGCATGATCGATAATCGGGCCTATGTCGGTTTGATAAACGCCGGGATTGCCGACAGTTAATTCCCGCATCGCACCGATCAGCATGGCTATGGTTTTATCGGCAATTTCCTCCTGCACGAATAAAGTCCGTAGCGCTGAACAACGCTGACCGACGCTATTAAACGCCGAGACGATAGCATCCTGCACCAGTTGTTCAAGCAATGCCGAGCTGTCGGCGATCATCACATTCTGTCCGCCGGTTTCTGCAATCAGCGGCACTATGTCCTGGCGATGTTGAGCTAATTGCAGGTTAATGGACCGTGCCGTCTCCGTAGAACCGGTGAAAACAACACCGGCAACTCTGGGATCGGGAAGTAAATGCTCGCCAGACAAACTGCCGCCTACCGGCAAAAACTGCAATACCGATTTCGGTATGCCGGCCTGATGCAGTAACTGGATGCAGCGCATCGCGGTTAATGCGGTCTGGCTGGCCGGTTTGGCGATAACCGTATTACCGGCGGCAAGCGCCGCGGCTATCTGGCCGATAAAAATGGCAATCGGGAAATTCCACGGACTAATACAGACATATACGCCTCGGCCGTAATGATAAAGCCAGTTTTCCTCACCGGTCGGACCAGGCAGCTTGATGGGTCCGTTGAACAATTCCAGCGCCGACTGGGCATAATAGCGGCAAAAATCGACTGCCTCCCTGACTTCCGCCAACGCATCTTTAATCGTGCGGCCGCCTTCCCGTACGCATAAAGAAACCAACTCCACCCGATTTGATTCCAGAAGATCGGCGGCCTGTTTCAAATACTCGGCGCGTTTTGCAGCAGGGCAAAGCCGCCAGTCGGCGAATGCCTGGGACGCTTCGGTTAACGCCTCGCCAATAGCAGCCGGTTCCGCAAAAGTTACAGAGCCGACCGTCAACCGGTTATCGTAAGGATTAACGATAACGCGCTCCTTACCGGAGCGGGGACTGCCGTTAATTAACGGCATTGCCGTCCAGTGTTTATCGGCCAACGCATCCAGGTTTTGCTGTAACGATTCCAACTGTTCAGGATCGGCTAAATTTAGCCCGGATGAGTTAACCCGCTGCTCGCCGAATAAATTGCGGGGCAAGACGATCAGGGGTTGATTGATCGAAATTCTTACCGCCGCGACCGGGTCGCTAATCAGTTCGTCAACGCTAATATCCTGACGGCTGATTTGATTGATGAAAGACGTATTGGCGCCGTTTTCCAGTAGGCGCCTGACCAGATAAGGCAGCAACTCATGATAAGCGCCGACCGGCGCATAAACGCGGCAAGGCGTCCGCCAGTTTTGAACTTCGATGATTTCCCGGTAAAGGCTCTCGCCCATGCCGTGTAAGCGCTGGAATTCATAACCCGGATGCTGCTGCCCGAGTTGATGAATAGCCGCGACGGTATGAGCATTATGGCTGGCGAACTGGGGATAAAATGCATCCGCCTCGGATAGCATAAGCTGCGCACAGGCCAGATAGGATGCATCGGTCGCCGACTTACGGGTAAACACCGGGTAATCGGCAAGGCCGTTTTCCTGCGCCCGTTTTATTTCACTGTCCCAGTAAGCGCCTTTGACCAGACGCAACGGAATCTTCCGGCGTTGACCTTTGGCCAGCTTAGCCAGCCAGCGGATGACCGGCATCGCCCTTTTTTGATAGGCCTGCACGGCTAAACCCAGCCCCGGCCAACCGTCTAAATCATGATGCTTAAAAACGGCGGCAAAAATATCCAAAGACATATCCAGGCGTTCGGACTCTTCCGCATCGACAGTGATCGTAATATTAGCCGCGCGAGCTGCCTGTGCAAGCGCCAGCAGTTTATCGCTCAGCTCTTTGACGGCACGATTATGCTGCAAGGGCTCGTAGCGGGGACATAAAGCGGATAATTTAATTGATATGTCCGGATTAGCGTGAATATCGGCAGAAGCCGCATGTCCGTCCAATGCATTAATGGCCGAACGATATGCCTCGAAATAACGCTCTGCATCGGCCTGCGTCAGCGCCGCTTCTCCGAGCATATCGAAAGAATAGCGGAACACCGGGTCCTGTTCGCTACGCTGAACGGCTTCCTGTATGGACTCCGCGAAAACAAACTGCAACGCCAAATGCTGCATGGCCTGCTTGACTGCGCCGCGTATTAGCGGTGCGCCCATCCGGGACAGCAGTTGTTCGAAGCCCTGAGACTCATGATACGCTTCAAAGTCTCCGGCAAATAACAACGCTCTTGTAGCTAAATTGACCAGCGGAGAATCGCTGTGTTGCAGATGACTTTGCCAGTCTACGCCGGCGAGCTTTTCCTGTAACAACAGGTCTTGCGTGCGGCTATCGGGAATGCGCAACAAGGCTTCGGCAATCCCCATTAAAACAATGCCCTCACGGGAGTTTAGCTGATATTCCTCAAGGAACGCTTCAATCGCGGATTGCTGATGTTTTTTTTCCCTGACTGCGCTAGCCAGCATTCTGGCGCACTCGCCTATCGAAGCCGGGTCGTAACCGTTTAATGCAGATATATTCAATAACGGCGCGAAGTACAGTTGTTGCCCACCTCTCCTGTCATGAAGAGGCCGAGTAGAAGGCTTTCTGAAAAGCGCGAACCGTGCCCATACGCAATATAATAATTCGCTAATGAGGTGTTTCTCATCAGTTAAATAAGCCTGATCAACTATTTTCCGCAATTCGGCTAAAGATTTTTGAGTCATCGAGCTTAACCCCATTGGCAAGAATCCTCGGTTTCTTAGCAGGTACGCTTTGAAACCGGAAATTGGATCAAAAAAACATACCGATCAATTGGTTTTCATTGTTCCATAGCAAAAGCGCAAGTCAATTTCTTTTACACCCGTTTCCTCGTTCCCACGCACCCGCGTGGAAGTGCTGTTGAGGCGCTACGCAAACAAGGGTTGTCAAAGGTTCCCATAGAATCTTTAAGAACCTGCAAAAATCAAGAATGATGTTAATCAGCTGTCGATAATTTCCAGCCAAGCAGTCATCGTATAACGGATAATGAAGAAAGTCATCGCTATCGGGTAATAAAGCATTCAGTTCAAAAACCAAGTAACTTGATAGGTAATAGTACGTATTGTTTAAAAGATTTAGTTCTTTATCATACAGCCACTTATATAAAATTACCGTCCGATTTTTAGACTTAAAAAAACTACTCAGATCACAAAGTTTATCTTGATTTTTGTTAAAATTGCATTGGGTGCAGGAGCATAGCGATATGCGGAGAAGCAAATAACTACCCGTTCAGTCATTCGCGAACTTCATATTATTCGCGGTCTTATGCCCACAAACTCATGCGTATAAGCAAAAATACGCTCACCCAACTCCAATAAACATTCAGAGGTAGCAAAGAGCGTGACAATATCGGATTTCGACATATCTATATTGGACATTGTATATAAGCAGCCTTAAACCCTGCGGCAAATCCAGAGCTATTAAAGTGGCCGATCCGAAGCATTGGAGTCGAACACGGTTTGCGCTTTTGTTTCTTATGACAGAACACGGGATGAAGGCAGCTTTAAGCCCTACTGAAAATGGCGCACCTTTTACATTTTTCTATACCTGACAAATGCAGCCACTGATTGACCTTTTTGATATTAACGATTTCACCCCGCATGGTTATTGCCTGTCATGGAAGCCGGCATTACTTTGGCTACACGTCATCTCAGATCTGCTGACCACTCTCGCCTATTATTCCATTCCGCTGATTCTTGTTTACTTTATCCGGCAGCGTAAAGATTTTCCCTATCCGTTTCTGGCAATCATGTTTGCCGGATTTATTATCGCTTGCGGCAGTACGCATTTACTGTCGGTTATCACAATCTGGACACCTTTATATTGGCTGGACGGTTTGGTTAAAGCCCTTACAGCAATTGCTTCTGTCTCTACCGCCGTACTGATGCTATGGGTTATTCCCGGCGCCTTATCTTTACCCAGCGTTGCGCAACTGCAAGCCGAGATACAAAAAAGAAAAACAATAGAAGATGCATTGCGGGAAAGCGAATATCGCTGGAAATTCGCCATTGAGGGTTCCGGCGACGGCGTATGGGACTGGGATATCCAGACCAATGTGGTCAAGTATTCCAGTCGTTGGAAAGAGATGCTGGGGTATGACGAAAACGACATCCTACCTACTGAACAAGAATTGTTAAATTGTGTTCACCCCGATGATCAGTCCTATGTTGCAGGAGCAGTACAAGAATACCTGGATGGAAAGACAGCAATTTATGTCGTTGAATACCGCTTGCGCTGCAAGGATGGGAGTTACAAATGGATTTTGGCTAGAGGCATGGTTGTCAGCCGTAATGAAGACGGCAAGCCCTTGCGCATGATCGGCACGCATAAAGATATTTCTATGCGTAAACAAGCAGAAGAGGCGCTACGACAAAACCAGAAGAAACTGCAAGAAGCGCAACGGATCGCCCATGTAGGCAGCTGGCAGCTGGATCTATCGACTCATCATGTCGTTTGGTCGGAGGAACTTTACCGTATATTGGGTATGAACCCGGAGTTGCCGCCTCCGGATTGCACTGAGCACCACCAATTGTTCACGCCCGAAAGCTGGAAACGGTTGAATGCCATCCTGGCCCATACACAAAAAACGGGAGGACCCTACGAACTGGAGCTTGAGATTATCAGGGCAAACGGAACGTACGGGTGGATATTAGCACGCGGAGAAGCAATACGGGACGCTTGTGGAGCCATTACCGGATTCCATGGCGTGGCCCTGGACATTACCGAACGCAAACAGGCTGAGCGGGTATTTTCTCAACTCAAAGCGATGATTGATATATCCCTGGACGGATTCTGGATAGTTGATTTGATGGGCAATCTGCTGCAAGTTAATGAAGCTTATGCAAAAATAAGCGGCTATTCGGTTGATAAACTGGTAAACATGCATATCAGTCAATTGGAAGCGATGGAAGGGCCGGAGCAAGTAAAAGCGCATATTGCAAAAATTGTTGCGCAGGGCTATGACCTGTTCGAAACCCGCCATCGCCATAAAGATGGGCATACCATCGATATTGAAGTATCTGTCGCCTTTCTGCCTGAATTCCAAGAGTTTTGCGTGTTTTGCCGAGACATCACCGAACGCAAATTAATGGAAAATGAGCTAAAAGCCAGTGAGGCGAAATTCCGTTCGATTATTGAAGCGTCCCCTGTGCCGATGGCTTTGAATGATGAACAGTCGAACATCACTTTCCTGAATCCGGCATTCATACAAACCTTCGGTTACAACATAGATGACATTCCCACTCTGGCAGACTGGTTTCCAAAAGCCTACCCTGATCCTAACTATCGTCACTGGGTCGAGGCTACTTGGCAAACGACGCTGGAAAAAGCCAAACGGGAACATACCGACTTTCCGCCTTTAGAGTTGACTATTCGCTGTAAGAACAACAGTATTAAAACCGTGCTGGCTAGTGCTGCCGCGATTCACCAGGATTTTGCGGGTGAGCATTTGGTGATACTGTACGACATTACTCGGCGCAAACAAATTGAAGCTAAGCTCAAAGCCATTTTTGATGCGTCGGTAGAAGGCATTATCACTTATGACAAGGCCGACATCATCGTATCCGCTAATACCGCAGTAGAAACTATTTTCGGCTATAAGCCGGAAGAGCTGATTGGTTGCAGTATTTGCGCAATCATGCCTGCATGTTGCAGTTTGTCTCCGACAGAAAAACTTGTCGGTCAAATCGGCGAGATTGAAGGCATGCACAAAAACGGTTCTGTGGTACCTCTGGATCTGTCCATAGCGGAGTATTCAATTAATGATACGGATTATTTTACCAGCATTGTGCGCGATGTGAGTTTGCGCAAACACCGGGAACAGCAAGACAAGGAACATCTGGACGAACTCGCCCATGTTACCCGCCTTGGGCTGATGGGTGAAATGGCTTCCGGCATCGCTCATGAAGTCAACCAACCCCTGGCTGCCATTTCCAGCTATACGCAAGTCAGTTTAAACCTTATCAGTACTGAAAATCCTGATCTGGTACAACTCACCGAGATATTATCCAAAACTCAGCAACAGGCTTTAAGAGCGGGACGGATCATTCATCGGATGAGGGAGTTTGTCAAATCCCATGCAAAGCATCGCTCAACCGCCGACGTTAACTCGCTGATTCATGAGGCTGTCGGCCTGTGTATGGCCGATCTTAAACAAAACAGCATAAAGCTGACATTTGCACTGAAAAACAATCTGCCGCCTATTTATGTCGATCAGATACAAATTGAGCAAGTCATCATAAACTTGATCAGAAACAGCGTTGAGGCCTTACAAAATTTACCTGCAAAACAGCAACGTCAGATAGATATCTATAGTCAATTGACTAGCAATAATGACATACTGGTCAGGCTGAAGGACAATGGGCCGGGACTGAATGAAGACCATCGGCAACAAATATTGACGCCTTTCTACACCACCAAGGCGGACGGAATGGGCATGGGATTATCCATCAGTCGCTCAATTATCGAAGCCCATGAAGGTACTTTGCATTTCAATAGCCAGCCGGGGAAAGGCGCCTCTTTTTATTTCACCCTGCCAACACAGAGAAAGCCTGATGAGCCTTAATATATTGAGCGCGAGTCAAATTTCGATATGCACTCAAATCCTGCTTAAATGGGATTGAAGAGTTTTTACAGACAATCAAGTTATTTAACTGCTGTTCCGTAATGTCCACGAAAAGCACGAAAGACACGAAAAAATATTGCATCCTTGTACCTCGTTTTTTCGTGCTTTTCGTGCTTTTCGTGGACAACTCTTTATCTTAATTATCTACCAGTATTTAAGCTGAATTTGCAATGACGATAGCGCGTTTCGGAGCCGGCAAGCCTTCGCAAGTCAGTTGCGGATTTTCTGCATCCAAAAAATCTTTCAGCGAGTGGAACGTCATCCATTCGGTAGTGCGCTGTTCTTCAACGCTGGTTACGGTGACATCAACCAAGCGGATGTTTTTAAAACCGCAACGTTTTAACCAGCTAATCAGGGTGTCGCAGCTGGGCAAAAACCAGACGTTGCGCATTCTGGCGTAACGGTTTTCCGGCAGTAACACTTGGCCCAGGCCTCCGTCGATAATCAGGGTTTCCAATACCAATTCGCCGCCGGGTCGCAGGCAGTCTCTTAATTCCATTAGATGATCGATAGGCGAACGGCGATGGTAGAGCACCCCCATCGAAAATACCGTGTCGAATGCCTTGAGGCCATAAGGCATATCTTCTATGCCCATCGGCAAGACGTAAACCGGCGCTTCGCCATACAGTTTTCTGACCAGCTGAAACTGCATCACATTGAGCAGCATCGGATCGATGCCGACCACTGTTTTTGCACCAGCGCCCAGCATGCGCCAGCAGTGATAGCCGTTGCCGCAACCTACATCCAGCACCAGCCGATGCTGAAGCGGCGCGATATGTTTTTTTAACCTGTTCCACTTCCAGTCTGAACGCCATTCGGTGTCTATGTTGATGCCAAATAAATTGTAGGGACCTTTGCGCCAGGGATGCAGTGCTTTTAACTTCTTTTCGAGCTGTTCTTTTGCTGAGTCATCCACGCTGCCTATTCGCACTGTATCTGCATCCAGAATACGTTGTGCGGTAGGCAATACCGGCACACTATCGACCATAGCCTGCCATTCCGCCAAATTGCCGTGTTTGTTTTGGTCAAAGCCGCGCTCAAGTTGCTGCGGCAGCAGATTTGCCCAAGCGTCGGCCTTTGCGTCGATCAGCGCTTCATATAAAGGTTGATAGTCAATCATTTCAGGGCAATGATTGAGGCAAAGTTGAAGTATTGAAACCAGACTTCGGCGCTACTGAAACCGACTTGCCGCAAGCGGCTTTGATGTTGAACAAAGGTTTCAGGAATCAGCACATTTTCCAGCGCTGTGCGTTTTTGGCTGATTTCCAGGTCGCTGTAGCCTTGCGCTTTTTTAAATGCATGATGCATTTGTGTTTGCAATTCCTGCTGCCGGTCATCGTCGAATTTGAGTTTTTCCGACAGGATTAAAATGCCGCCGGGTAATAGTCCTTGATAGATTTTTTGCAAAAACCCAAGCCGGTCTTCAAGCGGGATAAACTGCAAAGTAAAGTTTAAGACCACTACCGAGGCGTTTTCAATCGCAATCTCGCGAATATCTTTGCACAGCACATCGACTGCAACCATTGCCTGATCTTTTTGTAACGCTTCCTGAAAGCGCGTCACCATAGCCTCTGAATTATCAACGGCAATGATGCGACAGTTTTCAGCTTTAATCTGGTGCCGCATGGATAAGGTAGCAGCCCCTAACGAACAACCCAGATCGTAACAGACGCTATGTTCACGGGCAAAACGCCCAGCCAAAAGACCTATTGCGGAAATAATTGCGCTATAGCCTGGGACGGATCGTTGAATCATGTCCGGGAAGACGCCGGCTACTGTTTCGTCGAATTTAAAAGCGCCGATTTCACCAATGGGACTGGCATAAATGGAGTCTTTCGGGGGGGTCATGATTTAACAAAAGAAAATTGCGCAAGACTGCGCGATGAAGGGAGGAGTAAGGCGGCCCCGATTGGCCGCCCATACGGATAGACTTTGTCTCAATGCATCAGGAATTTGCTTCGGGTTTTGCGGCCAATGCTTCGGCATTACGCTTCACCAGCCCTTCAATAACCGCATTCAATGAACCTTTGGTTTGAACTTCACTGCTAAAGGTGCTGCGATAGTTGGTCACCAGACTCACGCCTTCAATCATAATATCGTAAGCTTTCCATTCGCCGTCACTCAACAGCATCCGGTAATTAACGCCGATAGGCTGTATGCCGGGCTGTAAGACTTCGGTTTTTACAATAACTTTTTTATCATCGTTGCCCATTTCAAGAGGCAGGAAACGCACCGACCAATCATTAAACTCTACAAAAGCGCGGGAATAAGTTCTTACCAACAATGTTTGGAATTCGTGCTTAAAACGCTCCCGCTCATCATTAGTGGCTGTTTTCCAGATTTTTCCCAGGACTAATTCTGAAATTCTGTCAAAATCGGTATGCGGATAAATGACTTCGTTAACGAATTGTGTAATCTTCGCAAAATCTTTGGTAAATGACTTATCTTGCAATTTTTGCTGCAATTGCGCTGAAGCCGTTTGTATCGCTTGTTGCGGAGGCAACAAATCAGCTGCGATTACTTTAGTAACAGTCATTAAACCAAATAATACAGCGATTAAACCAAATATTGTGACTTGTTTAGTTTTCATAAAACCCTCTAAAATTAAACCCGTGTATGCGTTTTATCTTCAAATATCAGTGAGCTAATTTCCCTGATACAATAAACCGCATAAAACCTAAGTCTTAAATTTGATGACTTAGGGCAGAAACTTTTGATACTTCCCAAAACCCTTAAAGCTAAGGATAAGATGGCATATAATAACATCAATTTTCCTCAAACACGCATGAGAAGAATGCGTTATAACGATTTTTCCCGTCGTTTAATGCGTGAAAATCGCCTGTCTGTCGATGATCTGATTTACCCGATGTTTGTCACTGAAGGCTCGAACCAACGGCAAACTATCTCATCCATGCCAGGAGTGGAAAGGCTCTCGCTGGATTTACTGCTTAAAGAAGCGCATCAGCTTCATGAGTTGGGTATCCCCGCCATTGCGCTGTTTCCTGTAACGCCCGCCGATAAAAAATCGGAACATGCTGCCGAAGCCTATAATCCTGACGGACTGGCTCAGCGTAGCGTAAGAGCCTTAAAAAAAGCTATCCCCGAATTGGGTATTATTACCGATGTCGCGCTGGACCCCTTCACTACTCACGGACAGGATGGACTGGTTAATTCCGATGGCTATGTGATTAATGATGAAACCATTGAAGTATTGACACGGCAGGCGCTGTCCCATGCCGAAGCGGGAGCCGATATTGTGGCTCCGTCGGATATGATGGATGGTCGCATCGGCGCAATCAGACAAGCGCTTGAAGCGGAAAATCATGTCAATACACTGATACTGGCTTATTCCGCCAAATATGCCTCCAGTTTTTACGGCCCATTCCGGGATGCGGTCGGTTCCGCCGGAATGCTCGGCAAAGGCAATAAATACAGCTATCAAATGGATCCGGCCAATTCCGATGAAGCCCTACGCGAAATACAGCTGGATTTACAGGAAGGTGCGGACATGGTCATGGTCAAACCCGGCATGCCCTATCTGGACATCATTCGCCGGGTAAAAGATCAATATGGCGTACCGACGTTTGCCTATCAGGTCAGTGGTGAATATGCGATGCTTAAAGCCGCCTCGATGAACGGCTGGCTGGATGAAAAACAAGTCGCGCTCGAATCCCTGCTGGCTTTCAAGCGTGCCGGTTGCGATGCAATCCTGACCTATTACGCCAAATCCGTAGCCCAGTGGCTGCAAGATTAAATGCGGACATCTTAAATAATCCTTAATCCAACAAACAGAAGTGGGGCCTGTTCATGTCAGAAGATATTCTAATCGCCGAAAAAAGAAGATTCCACATTGAAGAAGCTATTTTGGTTCTATTGCTGATCCTCTCGCTGGTCGGTATCGGAATCATGGATTTTTCCCCCGCCGACGGCTATGGTTACTGGCTTATCATGATGCTCCTGTTCGGCCTGTTTGCGATGATTATCGGCTGGGTACAATCCAAGCACCGTGCCGATGATTTCAAGATAATACTTCGTGAGCAATCCATGCACTGGGCCACATCATTACTGGTAGTTGGCGGGGCGTTTTTAATACATCAGTCAGGGCGGATTGCCGAAGAAGATGCCGGGCTGATTATCCTGCTGATTTTATCGCTTTCAACCATACTGGACGGTCTGCGCGTAGGCTGGCGCTTTAGTTTGGTAGGTCTGTTCCTTGGGATTGCCGCTGTTGTTTCGGTCTATACGCCGCATTTTCTCTGGATAGAATTGGGCATTGCCATTTTGATTGTTGCAGTAACGATTGCATGGGAATTGTGGACGGAGAGAAAAGCACAATTATGACTTTAATCGACCGCTATGCCGTGTTTGGGCATCCTATCAAGCACAGTAAATCGCCGCGCATTCATCGACTTTTTGCCGAACAAACCGGACAAAAGCTTGAATATACTGCGGTGGAAGTACCTGCCGAACAATTCCAAACAGCCGTTGCGATGTTTTTTGCTGAAGGCGGCAAAGGCTTAAATTGTACTGTTCCGCTAAAAGAGCTTGCGTGGAGTTATGCCGATCGTAAAACCGAACGTGCCCAGCTGAGCAAGGCCGTCAACACGCTCGCGCTCCAGCCGGACGGTTCCATTTTGGGCGATAATACCGACGGCATCGGCTTGGTAACCGACTTGGTCGACAATCATGCCATTACCTTATCGGGCCTGCGAATCTTGATTCTGGGCTCAGGTGGCGCCAGCCGGGGCATCATACTTCCAATACTTGACCAATCCCCGCAAACCCTGGTTATCGCAAACCGTACCGTTGATAAGGCCGCCAAGCTGGCAGATGAATTTCATGGCAAAGGTTCTATCACAGGCTGCGGCTATGATGCCTTAGAACACAGGCAATTCGATTTGATTTTAAACGCGACATCCGCCAGTTTAAGCGGGCAGTTACCGCCGCTACCGGCCGATTTACTGGCAGCAGGAGGCAACTGTTACGACCTTGCCTACGGTAACGAACCAACTGCTTTTGTGCGCTGGGGACTGGAAAATCATGCGACAAAAAGCCTGGATGGACTGGGTATGTTGGTTGAACAAGCGGCAGAGGCTTTTTTTATCTGGCGGGGCGTTCGCCCAAAAACACAGCCTGTTATAGAGCTGTTGAATTCAGAGCGGCAAGCTTGATCCTAAAAACCGCAGCTTGTCCACGAAAGACACGAAAAGCACGAAAAGCACGAAAAAAAGCTGTGCTTTGCTTGAGGCTCTTTCTATAAGGATGATACGCAGACATTGAATGCCTGAGAGCAATAGTCGACGGATTGTGCCGTAAAATTTTTTCGTGTCTTTCGTGCTTTTCGTGGACGAAATTATTTTTCTAAATTTAAATACTCATTTTTCAACTGAATATACTGCTTGGACGAGTATTCCAGAAATTCCTTTTCAGACTCTTTTAAAGGCCTGGCCTGTTTAGCAGGCACACCGACATAAAGATAACCGCTTTCCAGCTTTTTCCCCGGAGGAACCAGCGCACCGGCTCCAAGCATCACATAGTCTTCAAGAACGGCGCCATCCATAATAATCGCGCCTATCCCTACCAAACAATAATCGCCCACTGTGCAAGCGTGCACCACTGCTCTATGACCTATAGTAACGCCCCTGCCTATAACTAAAGGATAGCCTTGAGCCGTATACTTTCCTGCGTGAGTTACATGCAACACGGAACCGTCTTGTACATTGGTACCTTCGCCAATAGTGATGCATTCAACATCGCCCCTGACTACCGTTGCAGGCCATATAGAAACGTCATCGCCCAGACTAACGTCGCCGATCACCACAGCGCTGTCATCTATAAATACCGACTTGCCGATTTTGGGCTGTTTATCGTTAAATTTTCTAATTGCCACTCTAGCTCTCCCGCTTGTACATTGAATGATAAATTACGCTTGCACCCGACTCAAAGCAAACAGCGCCAAAACCAGAACAGTCAAACTGGGAATAAATGCCATTAGCGGTGGATTAAGATCATAGATCAACCCAATATGCCCTACAATTTTATCGATAATATTAAACCCCATACCGATAACAACACCTATCATCATACGAGCACCCACATTTACACCGCGTTTAACACCGATAACAAAAGGCGCCGATACCAACAACATAACGAAAACAACTAAAGGATTGACTACGCGCCCCCAAAAAGCCAGTTCAAACTCGTGCGATTTTTGATGATTATCCTTTAAAAAATCGATATACATCGCCAAGTCGTACATGGATAAATTATTCGGGTTGACTACAACAATTTCCAATAAATCCGGAGCAACGGTTGATTTCCATATTTGTTCAGTTTGGCTACTTGCCGTGATTTGCTGAATTGAAATACCCGATTGCCTGATTTGCTCTAATTTCCATTGCTGATCGCCTTGAAAGCTGGCTTTTTCCGCATGTGTTGAGTAGTGTAAATGACGCTGATCGTCTAATTCATAAATATTGATGTCGGCCAGACTTCCGTCATCCTGTATTTTTCGTACATTAATGAATTTTTTGCCTTCGCGCAGCCAAAGCCCGTATTTGACATTCATGACAACCTGCTCATTCTGGGCGGTAACCTTAATCAATCGTGCCGTCCGCTCGGCTACCGGCGCAACAAATTCGCCGACTAATATTGAAATAATGACTAAAATGGCGCCGGCCACCATGACCGCCCTGATAATTCCCAAAACGGATAAGCCCGCCGCCCGCATGGCAATGAGTTCACGGTTATTGCCCATCGCACCTAATATGAACAGGCTTCCCAATAAAGCCGATGCCGGCATCAATTCATAAAACACGGTAGGCGAAGTCAGAGCAAGATAGTAAAAAATATCTTGTAAATCGTAACTTCCTTTGCCTAAATCTTTCAGCTCGTCGCTAAAGGTGAATAAGTTGAATAAGGTCAGCAACAATACAACAGCAACAAAAGATCCCTTTAATATTTCCCTGACTATATAACCCGTTAATACATTCACTTATGCACCTTTCCCCTGAACTTCATAGCCAGCCACTGCCATCCGTATAATCTTGCCAATAAAATCCCGCCTATCAGCAACAACAGGGTATTCACACCAAAAACTCCCATCCACGCAGGAATAGTTTGATTCATCACCCAGCTTTGACTGACCCGGATAAGATTTCCATAACTAAAATAGATTAGAAAGCCCACCAGCATATTCCCGTAAACACCGCCTCGAGGCGACATCTGGGCCAAAGGTACGGCAATAAAAGTAAGCAGCATTATCCCCACAGGAACAGAAAACCGACGCTGCAATTCGGCAATATCGGTTATTTGACCGGAATTGAACAACATATCGCTGGCAGCCGACTGCTTACCAAAATTAGCGGCTGACTCTTTGGTTTCTAATCTCACTGCATATTCGTCGAA
Organism: Methylobacter sp.; assembly: GCA_036561025.1. Taxonomy (GTDB): domain Bacteria; phylum Pseudomonadota; class Gammaproteobacteria; order Methylococcales; family Methylomonadaceae; genus Methylobacter_A. Next base: position 149,748 of record DATBQB010000032.1, read on the forward strand.
CTGTTCAAGCACATAATTTACAGTTCCCGGTTGTCCTTGTATGCGCTCGCCTTTCTCCAAAATGACATAGCGTCCATCAGACAAATCTTTCATTCTTCCCACTTCGGCGTTAATAATTGCCAGACGATTTCCCTGTCTGTGCTGTACAAAAACTTGATGCATTTTTTTATCGTCATCAATTTTTTCCACATAAAAAACCAAGTCGCCTTGGCTGTATTCGCTAAATTTTCCGGCGGCAACACCTCTGAGATCAGCCGACTCCTCATCTTGATGTATAAGCTGTTCCATCATGGCCTCCGCCCAGGGCGAGACATAGAACGACAAACCGGCTGCGAACATGCTTAAAGGGAAAACCAGCAGGAATATAGCTCGATAAACCGTTCCCGAACCGCCTCCTGCCGAAGACACAGCAGACATTTCCTGATCCCTGTACATTCTGCCCAAGACCATCAATACCGCCATAAACAAGGCAGCGGGCAAAAAGGTCGCACTAGCGATAATTGTTTTCAAACCCAGAACGGTCATCAACGTTTGATTGGATATCTGCCCTTCGATAGCCTTATCCAAAATCCTGATAAACTGCCGACTGACGATGATAATTACAATGACTGACCAAACTGCCAGTAATGTCCTTAACAAATCCAAGGCGATCATTTTATCCAAAACCGTAATTATCTTACGCCGTGCGGTTTTATAGCCTTTAGCCCAATTTGCTTCCAAACGTGTCTCCCAATCAAAAACGAGTGTATGTTGTATAACGAAAGCACAAAGTTAAAATTTTACCTTGAGTTGGTAAATTATGAATCATTTTATAAGAAACAGGTTATTCTGCAGCAATCCTAATTTTAGTGACTATCAACCGCGTCTCCTCAATCAAAATCGACATTTGTGTTGTATAATCACAGTTAAACGGCCCCTCTTGAGCCGCCCCTTTGACAGGTTCGGGGCAACTTAAATTTACTTTCGGTTCAAGATAACGCTCTATTTCACAAATAAACGAGTTAACTTATGGACTATTCAATAGAAACCGCATTATTAGAAGAGCTGCAATGTGATTGTATTATTGTCGGTATTTATCAAGACCAACAATTCAGCCCGTCAGCTATCGCTCTTAACAACATCACTCAAGGGCTCATTAACAAAATCGTCAACCGCGGCGACCTGAGCGGAAAAAACGGCGAAACCGTGTTAATAAACGCGGTTCCAGATAGCAAGATTGAACGTATCTTGCTGGTCGGATTAGGAGAAAATAAACCTTTATCCGGCAAGAACTACAAGAAAGCTCTGATTGCTGCTATCAACAACCTGAAAAAACCGCAAATAAAATCGGTCGTCTGCTGTTTGGCTGAGTGTGACGTTACAGACCGCGACTGGCAATGGAAATCTCAGCAAATTGTTGAGGTTTTTAATGATGCCGTTTACCAATTTATTCATACAAAATCCGATAAAGAAACAGAAAGCAAAATTGAAAAAATCTCCATTACCGCCACGGAGACTGAACGCGCTTTGGCTCATTCCGGATTATTGCAAGGCAAAGCGATTGCCGAAGGCATCAATTTAACCAAACATCTTGGTGATTTACCGGGCAACATCTGCACACCGACCTTTCTTGCCGAACAGGCGATTGAACTGGGCAAAAAATACGATAGTCTGGCCGTTAAAATACTGGACGAATCCGATATAGCGGCATTGGGCATGGGTGCTTTTCTGTCCGTCTCGCGCGGCAGCCGTCAACCCGCAAAATTAATTATCCTGGAATACCAAGGCGGTGAAAAAAACGCCAAGCCTATCGTGCTGATCGGCAAAGGCCTGACCTTCGACGCGGGCGGTATTTCATTAAAACCGGGCCCAGGCATGGATGAAATGAAATACGACATGTGCGGCGGCGCAACTGTTCTGGGTACATTGCTTGCCGCAGCTCAAATGCGACTACCGCTGAATATTATCGGCCTGATCCCTTCATCGGAAAACATGCCTGACGGCGACGCTAATAAACCGGGCGATATTTTGACCAGCATGTCCGGTAAAACCATTGAAGTGTTAAATACCGACGCCGAGGGCCGCCTGCTGCTTTGCGACACCTTAACCTATGCGGAACGCTACAACCCCGAGGTGGTAATAGACATTGCTACCCTGACCGGCGCGGTTGGAGTAGCTTTAGGCCGCGTACCCAGCGGCCTGCTCGGCAATGACGATGCCTTATGTAACGAGCTGACTGCAGCCGGCGAGATCGCCAACGACAGTGTCTGGCGTTTACCGCTATGGGAAGAATATCAGGAACAACTCAAATCCAATTTCGCCGACATGGCCAATGTCGGCGGTAAAGATGGCGGCACTATTACTGCCGCCTGCTTCCTGTCGCGATTTGCCGAAAAATTCCGCTGGGCACACCTGGACATTGCAGCCACGGCTTGGCGCAGCGGCCCAGTCAAAGGCGCGACCGGCCGCCCAATGTCGTTATTAAGCCAATTTCTAATTAGCCGGGCACGCACCCAAAACGTAAGTGGCTGAAGTCAGCTTTTATATACTACCGACAGAATCGTTACAGGATAGGTATCTGTTTGCCTGCAAACTGATCGAGAAAGCCTATCGTAGCGGTTGTTTCTGTTATGTGCTCACCGATTCTGCCGAACAAAGCCGGATCATTGACGACCTGCTCTGGACATTTAGAGCGGGCAGCTTTATTCCGCATCAAACATATATGGGCGAATTGCCGGAGCTTGAAAAAGTTATCTTGATCGGCTCACTGGATGCGCCTGAAAACTGGCAACAAACCCTATTCAATCTGTCCTCACGCTATCCTGAAATAGGACCGCAAACCGGGCGCATTCTTGAAATATTGGATAATAGCGAAACAACCAAAGAAGCGGGTAGAAACCGCTACCGCCAGTATCAGCAGTCCGGCATGAAGATTACTACGCATAAAGATTGGTAATAAAATTAAATTATAAGCATCAACTTTCTACAAAATCAGAGCACCCCATCCATGGAAAAAACATACGCCCCGCATTCAATCGAACAACGCTGGTATCAAACTTGGGAAGAAAAAGGCTATTTTGCGGCCAAGCCGGAAGGCGAATCCTACTGCATTATGATTCCACCGCCCAATGTCACCGGCAGTCTGCACATGGGCCATGCGTTTCAGGACACTATCATGGATGCACTGACCCGCTATCACCGCATGAAAGGCTATAGCGCTTTGTGGCAACCGGGCACCGACCATGCGGGTATTGCTACGCAAATGGTAGTTGAAAGATTGTGCAATGCCGAAGGCAAGACCCGCCATGATCTCGGCCGCGAACAATTCCTTGAAAAAGTCTGGCAGTGGAAGGAAGAATCGGGCGGCACGATTACCCGTCAACTGCGGCGCATGGGCTCTTCGCTGGACTGGAACCGGGAACGTTTTACGATGGATGACGGCATGTCCGATGCTGTGCAGGAAGTGTTCATCCGGCTTTATGAAGAAGGCCTGATTTATCGCGGCAAGCGCTTGGTTAATTGGGACCCGGTACTGCACACCGCCGTTTCCGACCTGGAAGTATTGTCGGAAGAAGAAAACGGTTCGATGTGGCATTTGCGTTATCCGCTGTCGAATGGCCAAGGGCATTTGATCGTTGCCACGACACGTCCTGAAACCATGCTGGGCGATGCGGCGGTAGCGATTCATCCCAATGACGAGCGCTATAAACATCTGCTCGGTGAATTCGTGGAACTGCCGCTAACCGGCCGCCGCATTCCGATTATCGCCGATGAATATGTCGATCCGGAATTCGGCACCGGCTGCGTCAAGATCACCCCAGCCCATGATTTTAACGATTACGAAGTATGGACGCGTCATCGTCACAACTCTGTTATTCAGGACTTGCCTCATGGCGGCCTGATTAATATTTTAACTGTCGACGCGAGTATTTGCGCAGACGAGTTAGTCCCTGCTCAATATAAAGGGCTTGATCGCTTCGATGCACGTAAAAAAATCGTCGCTGATCTCGATGCGGCAGGTTTGCTGGAAAAAATCGTCGATCACAAATTGATGGTGCCGCGCGGCGATCGCACCAACAGCGTTATCGAACCGCTATTGACCGACCAGTGGTATGTAAAAGTAGCACCGCTGGCGGAACCTGCGATTGCCGCGGTCGAAAACGGCGATATCAAGTTTGTGCCCGATAACTGGAAAAACACTTATTTTGAATGGATGCGCAATATTCAGGACTGGTGTATCTCCCGGCAAATCTGGTGGGGACACCGCATCCCGGCTTGGTATGACGAGCTCGGCAATGTTTATGTCGGCAACTCCGAACAGGATATCCGTGCCAAGCATAACCTGTCTGCTAACTATGCGCTTAAGCAGGATGAGGATGTGCTGGACACCTGGTTTTCATCGGCGTTGTGGCCTTTTTCTACGCTAGGCTGGCCGGAACAAACCCCGGAATTGGCCAAGCATTACCCAACCAGCGTATTGGTGACCGGCTTCGACATCATTTTCTTCTGGGTGGCCAGGATGATTATGATGGGATTGAAATTCCAAGGCGCAGTGCCGTTTAAAGAAGTTTACATACACGGCCTGGTGCGCGATGCGGAAGGACAAAAGATGTCCAAATCCAAAGGCAATGTGCTCGACCCAATCGACATTATCGACGGCATTGAACTGGATGCGTTGGTAGCAAAACGCACCTCCGGCATGATGCAGCCGCATTTGTCAAAGAAAATCGAACAGGATACGCGCAAGCATTTTCCGGACGGCATTCAGTCTTACGGCACGGACGCGTTGCGTTTTACTTTCGCTTCCTTGGCTTCTACCGGCCGCGACATTCGCTTTGACCTTGCCCGCACCGAAGGTTATCGCAACTTCTGCAACAAACTTTGGAATGCGGCGCGCTATGTGTTGATGAATACCGAAGAGCAGGATAACGGTTTATCCGACGCTCCTTGCGAATATAGTCAAGTGGATCGCTGGATTACTTCCCGGCTGCATCAGGTAACGGCTGTAACCAGCAATGCCATTGAAAACTACCGCTTCGATCTGGCGGCGCAAGCTATTTATGAGTTTACCTGGAATGAATACTGCGACTGGTATCTGGAGCTGGCAAAAATATCCCTGCAATCAGATAATGCGGCTCTGCAACGCGGTACGCGCAAAACTCTACTGACGGTTTTGGAGTCGATTTTACGGTTGGCGCATCCGATCATGCCGTTTATCACTGAAGAGATCTGGCAGCGCGTTGCGCCTCTAGCAGGTCTTAATATCGCCAGGGATGGTGTGTATGCCGCAGGCCAGTCGGGAACTGGCGCGGCGGCAGATACGATCATGTTGCAGCCTTATCCGGTAGCGGATGAAGCACAAATCGATAACAAAGCCATCGCCGAAACCAACTGGGTAATGAATTTTATTCTGGGTGTACGTCGTATTCGCGGTGAGATGAATATCGCCCCGGGCAAACCGCTGCCGGTGTTACTGCAAAACGGCTCGTATGCCGATCAACAAAGTTTGAATAACAACCAAATTTATTTACGAAAAATGGGTAAGCTGGAATCGATAATCTGGTTAACCGGCACTGAAACCGCACCGGAGTCGGCGATGGCGCTAGTCGGCGAGATGAAAATCCTGATTCCAATGGCCGGGTTAATCGACAAGGAGGCGGAGCTGGCTCGTCTCGAAAAAGAGATACAGAAAGTCAAAAACGATCTACCAAGAATTGAAGGAAAGCTAAATAACCCGGCGTTTGTCGATAAAGCGCCACAGGAAGTTATCGATAAAGAAAAAGCCAAGCTGGGCGATTTGCACTCGATGTTGAACAATCTTGAGGAGCAGCAACGTAAAATCCGGGCGTTGTAAGAAAAGCAGACAAAAGACGAAGGGCTAAAGGCGAAAGAGGAAGCCGCCCCTTTAGCCTTTAGCCTTGCACCTTGCACCTTGCACCTTTTCCATCTATATTTATTCAAACAACTGACAAAGCAATCACCATATGACTAACGCATCGACAGATTTAAAATTCAGTGGACTTACCCGGTGCTTAATTGAGAAAGGTTTGCTAACTGAGAGCGATGCGCAAAGTCACACCCAGGAAGCGCAAAAAAAACAAATTCCGTTAATACGCTATCTTGTTACCAATAAGCTGATTGACAGTAAAGCTTTAGCATCTCAAGCCTCGCGTGAATTTGGCGTACCTTTTTTTGATCTGGATGCAATTGATTGCCGTAGACTCCCTATCAATCTGGTCAATGAAAAACTGATCCGCAAATGCCATGCCCTGCCTCTATTTGTCAGGGGCAAAACACTGTTTATCGCCGTATCCGATCCGACCGACTTTCACGCTCTTGACGACATCAAGTTTCACAGCCGGCTCAATCCTGAAGCCATTCTGGTTGAAGAGGACAAGCTTATCAAGGCTATCGAAACCTCTTTGGAGGCCGCCGATACCTCGATGACTGATATGCTTGATGAGGACCTGGAAAACCTGGATATCACCGGGGGCGAAGAAGATACCTCTAAAGCCGACGTTATAACATCAGATATTGATGATGCGCCTATTGTTCGTTACGTCAACAAGATACTGCTGGACTCCATAAAACAGGGAGTATCCGATATACATATGGAACCCTACGAAAAGACTTTTCGTATCCGCTATAGATCGGACGGCATACTTCGTCAAGTTGCCTCGCCTCCCCCCAGTATCGCCAACAGACTTGTTTCCCGTCTTAAGGTCATGTCTAAAATGGACATTGCCGAACGCAGGGTTCCGCAGGACGGTCGTATCAAAATGACCTTATCCAAAAATCGTGCGATTGATTTCCGGGTAAATACTTGCCCTACCCTATTCGGCGAAAAAGTCGTTTTGCGTATTCTTGATCCTACCAGCGCCCAATTGGGTATCGAAAAACTGGGTTTTGAGCCGGAACAACAACGCATATTTCTTGAGGCTATTAATAAACCCTATGGTTTAGTACTGGTAACCGGACCAACGGGTAGCGGTAAAACGGTTACGCTCTATACGGGTTTAAATATTCTCAATACCATGGAACGCAATATTTCTACCGCCGAAGACCCGGTTGAAATTACTGTGGAAGGCATCAATCAGGTTAATATGAATCCTAAAGCAGGCCTGACCTTTGCCAGTGCTTTACGTGCTTTTTTACGGCAGGATCCTGATATCATCATGGTGGGGGAAATTCGTGATTTGGAAACCGCCGAAATCGCCGTTAAAGCCGCACAAACGGGACATTTGGTGTTATCAACCCTACATACTAATGACGCACCGCAAACTTTAAACCGACTCCTGCAAATGGGCATTCCCCCTTTTAACATTGTTGCTGCGGTCAATTTGATTATGGCGCAACGTTTAGGCCGACGACTTTGTGAACACTGCAAGGCCCCTGCCAACTTTCCCGATAAAGTCCTCCTTGATGCAGGCTTTAAACAAGAGGAATTGCGCGACCTTAAAATATTCAGCGCTACGGGCTGCGAACATTGCACCAACGGCTATAAAGGCCGGGTCGGTGTTTATCAAGTCCTGACGCTCACTGACAAAATGCGCACCCTTATCCTCAATGGGGGTAATACAGATCAGCTGGCGGAATGCGCCCTAGCCGAAGGTTTTAATGATTTACGTAGATCAGGGTTAAACAAAGTGCGCATGGGGTTGACCAGCCTGGAAGAAATTGACCGAATCACCAAGGAATAAACATGGCAGACCAAACTGAACAAATAGATTTCGTCTGGGCGGGAACCGACAAAAACAAAAAGAAAGCCGGAGGAATAATCTCTGCAAAAAGCGAAATCATTGCAAAAACCGAATTGCGGCGGCAGGGATATCGCGTTATTAAATTCAAGCAAAAACCCAAGCCGCTATTCACCCAAAAAGTTCAAAAAATTACCCCAGGCGACATAGCTGTTTTTTCCAGGCAGTTAGCCACTATGCTAAAAGCGGGGGTTCCTCTGGTTCAGTCATTCGATATTGTCGGCAAAGGCCACGATAATCCAAGTATGGAGGCTCTGTTAATGGGCATCAAAGCCGATATTGAAGGCGGCGACACCTTAGCCCAAGCACTTAACAAAAGACCGCTGTATTTTGATGAATTAACTTGTAACTTGGTTGATGCAGGTGAACAGGCAGGGGTATTGGAAACACTGCTGGATAAAATCGCCACCTACAAAGAAAAAACCGAGTCGATGAAGAAAAAGATCAAAAAGGCTTTGACCTATCCGATCGCAGTAATCGTCGTGGCCTTTATTGTCACCACTATCCTACTGATTTTTGTGGTTCCGGTATTTTCCGATATGTTCAAAAGCTTTGGCGCAGACTTACCGGCATTCACCAAAATAGTTGTCGCCATGTCTGAATGGATGCAGGCATGGTGGTATGTTGTTGTCGGCATCGTTGTCGGAACTGTTTACGTGTTTGGTTATTTCAAAAAGCGCTCCAGAGCATTTAATCACTTCCTGGATAAAACCTTGCTAAAAATACCGGTAGTCGGCCTCATTTTACACAAATCCGCTATTGCACGGTTTGCCAGAACCTTAGCGACCATGTCAGCAGCAGGAGTACCCTTGGTGGAGGCACTAGAGTCTGTTGCCGGAGCCTGCGGCAATATTATCTACTCTGAAGCCGTATTAAAAATGCGCGATGAAGTGTCAACCGGACAAAGGCTTCAATTTGCTATGCAGCAGGCAGATCTTTGGCCGAACATGGTGATACAGATGGTCGCTATCGGCGAGGAATCAGGCTCCATGGATTCTATGCTGTTGAAAGTTGCTGATTTTTTCGATGAAGAAGTTGATAATCTTGTTGATAATTTAAGCAGTTTAATGGAGCCCTTCATCATGGTTATTTTAGGCATTTTAGTCGGCGGCCTGATTGTCGCAATGTATTTACCGATATTTAAAATGGGTGCCGCTATTAAGTAATAGTACGCTGTACGTTACTGGTTAAACACGACTTGCATAGATGCAGGAGTAATTACCCAAAATACCCTATTCATAAACGCTCTCGCCATAGAGCGCTCACTTTATCAAAAAAATGATGCAACAGCTTTTAAATATACCCATTCTATTTTCGGCTCTGGCCGGTGTTATCGGCTTGCTTGTCGGCAGCTTTCTCAATGTTGTTATCTACAGATTACCGATAATGATGCAACGAGGATGGCGTAAGGAATGCACGGAATATCTACAAATCAATCCGGAAGCCACACAGGTCGACAACAGCATGGATGCAGGAGCGCAAACCGCGGAAGAGCCCTTCAATTTGGTTTTCCCCTTATCCCGCTGCCCCAACTGCAATATAGCTATCAAACCCTACCAAAACATTCCGGTCATCAGTTATCTTTTTTTAAAAGGCAAATGCGCAACATGCGGTTGTCACATTTCAATGCGCTATCCCGTCATAGAAGCTTTAACAGCGATAGCCTCAATCATAGTGGCTTGGAATTTGGGCTACACACCACAAGCCATTTTTGCCCTGCTGCTGACCTGGTCGTTGATTGCGTTAATTTTTATTGATATTGACCACCAGTTACTGCCCGACTCTATCACCCTGCCCTTGCTTTGGCTAGGAATGTGCCTGAGCCTGTTTAATGTGTTTACTGATGCCCACGCCAGCATCATCGGCGCTGCTGCCGGCTATACAGCCCTTTGGTCTGTTTTTCACCTGTTCAAACTGGCAACCGGCAAAGAAGGCATGGGCTATGGCGATTTTAAATTGCTGGCTTTATTCGGCGCTTGGCTGGGCTGGCAATTCTTGCCGATTATTATTTTATTGTCATCACTGGTCGGCGCAGTCATTGGACTTAGCATGATTATTTTTGCCAAACACGATCATAATATACCTATTCCTTTTGGCCCTTATTTAGCCACTGCCGGATGGATCGCGCTATTATGGGGAAATGAACTCAACCAGCTCTATTTGTCAGCCGTAGGCCTGTAAGATCATGCTAAAAATCGGGCTAACCGGCGGCATAGGCAGTGGGAAATCGACTGTTGCCAAAATTTTCGCTGATTTGAATATCCCGACACTTGATGCTGACAAAATAGCCCATCGACTGGTCGAAAAAGGACAACCTGCACTGGCCCAAATATCCCGGGAATTTGGCCCGGACATCCTCTACTCGGATGGTTCATTGAATAGAAAAAAACTCAGGGAACTGGTTTTTTCCGATATCATACAGAAACAGAAACTTGAATCGATACTTCATCCCTTAGTTTTTAACTCTATAGCAGCAGAGCTTAAGCGATTGACCGCTCCATATTGTATTATCAGCATCCCTCTATTATTTGAAACCAGCATGACTCATTTTGTTGACCGGATACTGGTTATCGACTGCCCTGTTGAAACACAGATTGAACGCGTTAAGGCTCGAGATAAACTGACCATTGAAAGAGTACAATCGATAATTGACCATCAAGTATCGCGTGCATTCAGAAAAGCAAATGCCGATGATGTGATTGATAACACAGGTCCTGATTATAGACTTGCAGAACAGGTAAAAAAACTGCACAATTTATATCTTTCATTAAGCACTTGCCGAGATTAACTAGTCTGTGAACACCACTATTACCTATGAATTTCCACTCAATGAACGCATCCGGGTTTTCATACGGCTAGAACAGCTTTTCCAGCAATTCAACCATTTTTTAACCGGAGAGACAGTCGCCGATAAGCGTGCTGCGCTTAGCGTACTGCTCGATATCATGACAATTTTCAGACGCAACGATCTAAAATCGGAAATACTGAAAGAGCTGGATCGCCACGCCAACGTGCTGAATAAAATTGCCCACAACCAAAGTGTTGACACACAAAAACTGGAAGAACTGCTTACAAAATTAAATCAAACCAGTAAAAAACTCTATGCCGCGAACGGAAAAATCGGCACCCATGTCATGGAGAGCGACTTATTCCAGAGCATAGCTCAACGCAGTTCCATTCCCGGAGGAACCTGCTCTTTTGATTTACCGGAATTCCATTACTGGCTGGAACAGGACGAAGCTATTCGCTTGAAAGACCTGGAACACTGGAGCAGCCCATTTACCGACATTCGTGTCGCAATTGACCTGATCCTCAACTTTATTCGTAATTGCAGCTCTCCTACTCAAGAGGTTGCTGAAGCAGGTTTTTTTCAATTTTTGCTGGACACCAGCCAGCCTCACCAACTGCTTAAAGTAAGCCTGGATAAATCCATACACTGCTTTGCAGAAATCAGCGGCGGCAAGCATCGGTGCACGATCCGATTCATGGTGCCTTCCTCCGATAATAAGCGTCCGACACAAAGTCCTGACAATATTCCTTTCTCTTTAACCTGCTGTCTTTTCTAATGTCGGCATCCACCAAACCACTCATTGTAAAATGCCCTAACTGCGGTTGCTCTGTACCGTGGATTCCTGAACAGCAATCCAAACCATTCTGCTCCGAACGTTGTAAATTGATCGATTTAGGAGAATGGGCAATGGAAGAAAAAAGGATTCCTGGACAGTCGTTATCGCTGGAAGACGATTCCGAGGAAAACCCTTTTTTTCATTAGCCGGATCCGTACCGCTTTACCGTTACGGTAGCATTGCCATCGACGCGACAATATAAACATCCATCTACGCGTTAGCCTTCAAAGCAGATTGCCCAAAACGTCCATATTCGGATTTGGCCTGAACACAGCCACATCAGTCTATTGAATTATCCTTGTACTACAAGGTTTTTTATCTTTGCCTAAACTCCTCTAAAATAACAGCAAAAACTGACGTTACATTCCAGAAAAAAACTTTGCGATACATCTACCAATCCTGCCTTATTGGCGACTACTAAAGGAAATATAATCATGGCCATTGAGATAGAACATAAATTTTTGCTTGCCAACGATGACTGGCGTAAACACGTTAGCCGCTCGGTAAAATATCGGCAAGGCTATTTAAGCTCTCAACCTACCAGCTCAATCAGGGTACGAACCAGTGATAATCATGCATGGTTGAATATAAAATCCGCAACCATAGGCACTCACCGGCATGAATATGAATACGAAATTCCGATGACCGATGCAAACGAGATATTAAATAATCTTTGCAAAAAACCATTAATTGAAAAAACCCGTTATTTTGTCATTGATAATGGCAATCTCTGGGAAATAGATGAATTTGAAGGTGGCAACCAGGGGCTGATAGTCGCTGAAATTGAATTAAACGAAACCGGGCAATCTTTTTCAAAACCGCTTTGGCTGGGTCTAGAAGTTACTGGGGATTTGCGTTATTACAACAACAATTTAGCGATTCACCCGTACTCAGAATGGCGCCAAAACTAAATATTTCATACACATATTGAAATATTATGAGTTTTATTCTATATTTTCCGCATGAGAAAATTAATTTTTGTTGCTTTATTACTACTATCGACTCAATGTCTTGCGGAGAGATTGGAAGACTCTTTAAAGAATATTGAAGCTGAATGGGCATCTATATATTACAGCTTCCCAAAAAGCAAACAGGAACCTGCTTTTGCTCAACTGCTCGATAAGACCACGAACTTAGCCCGGCAATATCCAAATGCTGCCGAACCTCTTTTCTGGCAGGCCGTGGTAAAAGCCACTTATGCCGATCACCAAGATGCTTTTTCTGCGCTAAGCGCCATTAATGAAGCGCGTGATTTGCTAATTAAAGCTATTAAAATTAACCCGGAAACCATGAGCGGATCGGCCTATGTAACCTTAGGCACACTTTATTACATGGTGCCTAAATGGCCAGTTTCATTTGGCGATGACGATGCCGCCAAGCAAATGCTGGAAACCGCTCTTAAAATCAATCCTGACAGCATTGACGCCAATTATTTTTACGGCGAGTTTCTAATGCTACACAACAAACCCAACGATGCAGCCGCTTACTTTGAAAAGGCATCTGCTGCTCCAGTACGTGCCGAACAACTTTATGCTGACAATCAGCTTAAAGCGGAAGCAAAGCTTGCTTTAAAAAACACCCAAAATCGAAAAATCAGCGGCGAAAAAAGCATATTTTTGTCTTTATTTAATTCGGCAAGCTCAAAATAGACATTGTTTCGTGGATAACATTCACAATCACCCCAAACTCGGCTAAATGATGCGTTTAATAAACTCGGTATGCAATCGAGCAATGCTTTCTGCTAGAATAACGCCCTAAATTAAAAATCAACTTTCCTGGTAATAATTATGACTTTTGTAGTCACCGAAAACTGTATTAAATGCAAATTTACTGATTGTGTAGATGTCTGCCCTGTAGATTGCTTTCGTGAAGGCCCTAATTTTCTGGTTATCGATCCTGATGAGTGTATTGACTGCACATTATGCGAACCTGAATGCCCTGCCAACGCAATTTTTGCAGAAGATGAATTGCCTGAAGGACAAGAAATTTTCATCGAGTTAAATGCAGAATTATCCAAACAATGGCCTGTTATTACGGATGTAAAACCTGCTTTACCTGATGCTGATGAGTGGAATGGAAAAGAAGGCAAGCTCAAGTCGTTGGAAAGATAATACGTTCTCAGTTAAACCGTCCTAGGTTAAGCTGTTTGCAAGGATCTAACAGCTTAACAAGCACACAAGCATCAACAAAATCAGGGCCAACGGAATGAAGGCGGGTTAGCCTTTTTTGTTTACGCTAATCACTATCTGTAGTTTTCCGCTTGTTAAAGAACCGAAACAACTAAAGCAAACACAAAGACGAAAATCACAAAAAGCGCAAACATAGCTTTTTTTGTCAGCCCTGCTCTTATCAACCTCAGTTCATCCAGCAATTCGCGCTTAACATCACCCGAGTTAAGAATTCGTTTGCATCGCCCACGAAATGTCTGCATTTCCTCTTGCGCTTCTTGCTCGGCAATAATCTCAGCAATTTTTGAGTAAAAACTGCCGCATTCCGGGCATTTCATATCACGGTCATTACGCTCATGACCGCATACTGAACATTTATTCATTTAATCCTCCACAAAAAACCCGTTTTTTCAAAATTCTTTCAATACATCGCTGCATCCATTCAGCCGTCAAAGCGGTATGGCTCCATCTGAATGGATTCGACTCGCCGTCCCAACATAATGCAAACGCCGTTGTAACGTTCATTTCCGGTTGAAGAAAATTCAAACAAAAATATCCGTTGCACCCGCATTTTTCCTGATTGATCTCTTTTTAGCCGAATACTATTCAAGGCAACATACTCATCCAGCATCTGGACTTCCAGGTTCAGACAATTCATCCTGACAGCCTTAAGCGCAACTTCCTTCACCAGTTGCCCGTTAAACCAGTACAGGTATGCGCCCAGCAATAAAGCTATTAAAATAAGATCATCCAACATGGTTATGATTTAGTATTGTTAAATAGATTTTAAGCATGTTCGCTCTATTTTACTAAGATTAACCGACAAACATTCTCGGCGATATCTGTCCACGCAGCCGAAGGAGAACAACATGAAACTTCCCATTACCGGCGGCTGTCTTTGTGGTGCAGTTAGATATGAAATATCAAGCAAACCCATCGGCGGTTTCAATTGTCATTGCCGAACCTGTCAAAAAGCTATTGGAGCTCCTTATTTTGCAGGCATGTTTGTTCCAGCCTCGGCTCTCGCCATAAGTGGTAACTATAAAGAATATGCAACTATTGCGGCAAGCGGCAATACGGTTTATCGTGCTTTTTGCCCTGAATGCGGAACATCGCTGTTTGGCAGGAATAGTGCCTTTGTCGACATAAGACCGGTCGCCGCGGCAACTCTTGATGATCCCGGCATTTTTCACCCACAAAAAGATATATGGGTGGCAGATGCTCAGCCTTGGGACTACATGAACCCGGATTTGCCGAAATTTGACAGCAATCCCTGGCATTAAGTTAAGCTAATTGCCATTTATACTTATTTTGGAGAAATTATGAATTCCAATCAACTTAGCACTATCGAAATACAGCCTGAATCAGAGCACAAATATTCTGTAATATGGTTGCATGGATTGGGCGCAGATGGTCATGATTTTGAGAGGCTAATCCCTGATCTGCACTTAACCGCTAAAGCAAATATCCATTTCATTTTTCCTAATGCACCTATCCAGCCTGTCACCATCAATGGCGGAAGGATCATGCGCTCCTGGTATGATATCTTGGAGATGTCTTTGGAACGCAGAGTCGATATTGACGGCATCTATCAATCAGCAGCCTTGATTGAACCATTAATCCAGCAGGAAATTGACAAGGGCATTCCGTCGACTAATATTTTGCTGGCCGGATTTTCTCAAGGCGGCGTGATTGCACTTCATGTTGGTTTAAGATACCAACATAAATTGGCCGGAATTGTCGCGCTATCAACTTATTTGCCGACCATTGAACAATTAAAAACCGAACATTCAGCCGCCAACCATGCCACGCCAATATTTATGGCTCACGGCATCATTGACCCCATAGTAGCGGTTGAGTCCGGCAAAGCTGCATTTGATACGCTAAAATCGATAGACTACAACATTGAATGGCATGATTATGTAATGGAGCATAGCCTTTGTGTTGAAGAAATCGAACACATTTCAGTGTTTATGAATTCGATTTTTAAATGATAACTACGAAGAACATGAAGTTTTTGCGTTAGCTTTTCTTCATGTTTTCGTGATGTTATTCCTTAGCGTGTTCCGGCATTAAACCCGCTTATGCTCTGGTGGTATGTCGCGTCTTGCAGCGCCGGTATAAAGCTGTCTTGGCCGCCCTATTTTTTGTTCGGGATCCGCTATCATTTCATCCCAATGGGAAATCCAGCCGACGGTCCGCCCCATCGCAAACATGGCGGTAAACATATTAGTAGGTATGCCTAATGCATGCAGCACGATACCGGAATAATAATCGACGTTCGGGTAAAGCTTTTTCTCGATAAAATACTCATCTTCAAGAGCAATACGCTCCAGCTCCAAAGCCAGCTTAAATATTCTGTCATCATGCAAACCAAGTTCCGTAAGCACTTCATGACAAGTTTCACGCATTAATTTGGCGCGGGGGTCATAGTTTTTATAAACCCGATGCCCGAAGCCCATGAGCCTGAATGGGTCGTTTTTATCCTTGGCCTTGTTTATAAATTTATTAATGTTCGAAACATCGTCAATCTCCTCCAGCATATTCAGCACGGCTTCATTGGCGCCGCCATGGGCAGCACCCCAAAGACAGGCAATTCCGGCTGTAATGCAGGCATAAGGATTGGCCCCACTGGAACCCGCTAAACGTACTGTCGATGTCGAGGCATTCTGTTCATGATCGGCATGAAGGATCAAGATTCTGTCCAACGCTTTTACCAATACAGGATTGGGCTCGAAGTCGTCACAAGGCGTGCCTAGCATCATACGCATAAAGTTTTCGACATAACTCAGCTTGTTTTGCGGATACATAAACGGCAAACCGGTGCTGTATTTATGACACATTGCCACGATAGTCGGTACTTTGGCGATCAGGCGAATTGCACTCAGGTCACGATCCTTCTTAGATTTAATATCCAATGCATCGTGATAGAACGATGATAATGCACCAACGACAGCAACCATAATCGCCATCGGATGCGCATCGCGGCGAAACCCTTTAAAAAAATTAGTCAGTTGATCATGCACCATCGTGTGCATGGTTATCATGTTTTCGAACTGCTGCATTTCGCCAGTGTTGGGTAATTCCCCATTCAGCAGCAGATAGCATACTTCTAAAAAAGTGCAGTGCTCTGCAAGTTGCTCGATAGGATAACCGCGATAAAGCAATATGCCTTTCTCACCGTCGATATAAGTTATCGATGAACTGCAACTGGCTGTGGAAGTAAAACCGGGGTCATAAGTAAATATGCCCGTCTTTTGGTAGAGAGCTTGAATGTCTATTACATCGGGGCCGATAGTTCCAGATAAAATAGGCAACTCACATAAAGACTGAGTATTCTCATTTAAGGTAACAGTGCGCAGTTTAGTCATGGGTTTTCTCAGTTTTGAACATAGTCTGTAGCGTCATCAAAAGACGCGGTAAATCGCAAAGTTTAACGATCTATCGAACCGATTGCGTGATTAATCTTGGCTAGTATTTTTAAGGGAGAACGTTTATAAAGTAACAAACTCCGGGTAATGGTGCAAGAATGCACAATTAAACCGAACCCATTCTATCTATAGCGTGCTTTGCCAGCTCAGTCACTTTAGCCCAATTTTTTGATTTTACCACATCTGCCGGCGCCAGCCATGATCCGCCGACACAGGCAACATTGCTTAACTGCAAATAACTGTTGTAATTTTCCGGCGAAATGCCGCCTGTCGGGCAAAAAGTCACGTTAGGGATAGGCCCTGCAATCGATTTTAGCATCGGTATGCCGCCTGCCGCTTCGGCCGGAAAGAATTTGAAATGATCCAATCCATATTCCATGCCCAACATCAACTCCGACAATGTCGATATACCTGGAATCAACGCTATATTTCCGGCTTTGGCTGCTTCTAAAAGCTTCGGCGTTAATCCGGGACTAATCGCAAAAACAGCGCCAGCCTCTTCCGCGGCCTTTAATTGCTCCGGCGTAGTAATCGTGCCTGCGCCGACAATAGCCCCTTTGACTTCCTGGCTGATAAGCTTGACAGCATCAAGCGCTATAGGGGTACGTAGCGTTATTTCCAGCACTTTAATGCCGCCTGCAACCAAGGCATGCGCCAATGGAACGGCATCGTCCAAATTCTGGATGACCATTACCGGCATCACCGGGCAAGTGTTTAAAATGACGTTAGGTTGAATTTTCCAGTTATTTTGAGTCATTGTGTTACCAAATTTTTTATAGTTATTAATCGACGACAAACAGGTTGCTGGCACCGGTTTCTGCAGAAGATGCGCCCAGACGGAAAGCGCCGAACAATTCGCGGCCCATGCCGAAATGATGCCCCTTGGCGCTATTGGCGGCCGGAACACGAGCATCGAACTCAGCCGCATCCACCAGCGCATTAACCTCGCCGGTTTGAGTATTTAAATAAATAATATCGCCGGTGCGCACTTTTGCCAACGGCCCGCCCTCCTCACACTCAGGACACATATGGATGGCTGAGGGCACCTTGCCCGATGCGCCGGACATCCGCCCATCCGTCACCAGCCCGACCTTGAAGCCTTTATCCTGCAACACACCCAAAGACGGCGTCAATTTGTGCAGTTCGGGCATACCGTTGGATTTTGGCCCCTGAAAGCGCAGCACCACAATAACATCTTTCTCCATTTCGCCGCGTTTAAAGGCCGCAACCACATCATCCTGATCATCAAACACCATCGCAGGCGCTTCAACGATCTGGTGTTTTTCCGCCACAGCAGACACTTTCGACACCCCGCGCCCCAAATTGCCGTGCATCACATGCAAGCCGCCGCCGGCTGCAAAAGGCTTGGCGACGGTACTGATGACTTCCGCATCCAAAGAGGCTTCAGGGCCAGGCTCCCAGACCAATTTACCGTCAACCAGCTTAGGCTCTTGAGAATAATGGCTCATGCCGCGCTCGTCTGCTACGGTCATAATATCTTCATGCAAAAGGCCGTTCTTTAACAGTTCGGCAATCAACACGCCCATGCCGCCGGCAGCCTGGAAGTGATTGATGTCCGCTTGGCCGTTCGGGTAAATGCGAGTCAACAACGGCACCGCTCGGGACAACTTATCAAAATCATCCCAATTAATAATGATGCCCGCAGCACGCGCAATGGCGATCAGATGGATTGTGTGATTGGTGGAACCGCCTGTCGCCAGTAAGCCGATAATCGCATTCACAATCGCTTTTTCGTCGACCATACGTCCGATAGGACGAAAATCATTGCCCAGCGCAGTAAATTTTAAAACCTGTCTGGCTGCGGCTTTGGTCAGTTCATCGCGCAATGGCGTATAAGGGTTGATGAACGAACTGCCCGGCAGATGCAGCCCCATAATCTCAACCATCATCTGGTTGCTGTTGGCGGTGCCGTAGAACGTACAGGTACCTGCACTATGGTAAGACGCAGACTCAGATTCCAGCAGTTCTTTACGGCCGATTTTGCCTTCGGCGTAAAGCTGACGGATACGTACTTTTTCTTTATTAGCCAAGCCGCTAGGCATCGGTCCTGCCGGTACGAACACGGCGGGCAAATGGCCGAAACTCAGCGCGCCGATCAATAGCCCCGGTACGATCTTGTCGCAGACGCCCAGATACAATGCACCGTCAAACATGTTGTGGCTTAAGCCAACCGCCGTAGCCATCGCAATCACATCGCGGCTAAATAACGACAGTTCCATACCGGGGCGACCTTGAGTAACACCGTCGCACATGGCTGGCACACCGCCCGCAAACTGAGCAACGCCGCCCGCTTCCTTTATCGCTGCCTTGATCAGCGCAGGCGCGTCCTTATACGGCTCATGTGCCGACAGCATGTCATTATAAGAAGAGATAATCGCAATATTGGCCTTTTGATGCCCGGTTAAATCGCTTTTTTCACCGGCTCCGCAAGCGGCAAAAGCATGCGCCAAGTTTCCGCAAGCCAGCTCGGCACGATGCGGCTCTTTTTTGGCAGCCGCATCAATACGCGACAGATAGGCGGCGCGGGTTTCACGACTGCGCTCAATGACTTCATTAGTCACTTTTTCTAATACAGGATGCATAGTTGTTCCTTCTATATAAGGTTAATCGATACGGTAGGATGGGTAGAACGCAGTGAAACCCATCGCGTCGGCTGTCTCATTCTTCCCAGGCTCTTTCGTCCCTGGTAATTAATTCATCAGCGGCACTAGGTCCCCATGTACCGGCCGGGTACGGTTTTGGCGCAACATTGGTATGCGCCCATGCATCCTGTATCGAATCGATCCATGTCCAGGCCTGCTCAATCTCCTCGCGACTAAGAAACAGCGTGGGATTACCCCGCATGGCTTCAAGCACCAATTTTTCATAACCGCCGAAAATCTTACTATTTTTGAATGTATCGGAAAAACTCAAATCCAGCTTGGTCTTTTGCAATTTAATATTTTCATCAATACCCGGTATTTTGTTGAGCACCTGAATTTCCACGCCTTCATTCGGCTGCAAGTGAATGATCAGCTTATTTGACGGCAAGGACGGGAAGCTTTCTTTAAAAATGTTATGCGGCAATTGCTTAAAATTAACCACGATTTCAGTGCGCTTATAAGCCATCCGTTTGCCGGTGCGCAAATAAAACGGTACGCCGGCCCAGCGCCAGTTATCAATATCCACCCTCAACGCGACAAAACTTTCTGTAGTGCTTTCCGTATTGGCCCCGTCTTCTTCAAGATAACCCGGCACCGACTTGCCCTTGAGTTCCCCCGCCGTATATAGTCCGCGGACGGTTTTTCTTGCGACGTTTTCTTTGGTG
This sequence comes from Methylobacter sp., assembly GCA_036561025.1. Classification (GTDB taxonomy): domain Bacteria; phylum Pseudomonadota; class Gammaproteobacteria; order Methylococcales; family Methylomonadaceae; genus Methylobacter_A. The sequence continues at coordinate 170,037 of DATBQB010000032.1, forward strand.
ATAGGGCGTAATGAAGATAAGACCTTTATTTTTTCATTATGAATGCTTTGCGCTTCCAGATTAACCGGCGGTTCCATCGCTACAAATGTCAGAATCTGCAACAAATGGTTTTGCAGCATGTCGCGCAACTGGCCGGTTTTATCAAAATAATCCCAACGCCCTTCAATACCGACCTCTTCAGCGACGGTAATCTGAATATGATCGATGGTATTGTGATTCCAGTTGGTAGTAAAAATAGAATTGGCAAAGCGCAACGCCAATAAATTAAGCACGGTTTCTTTGCCCAGATAATGATCGATCCGGTAAACCCGCTTTTCGCTGAACACCTCTGCAACGACGTCATTTATCTCTTTTGAAGATTTGAGATCATGGCCTATCGGTTTTTCCATCACCATGCGCGATTCTGCATTTAAAATCCCGCATTTATTCAGTCCCTGGCAAATATTGGTGAATAAAAAAGGCGCAACAGCAAAATAGTTCACCATAACCCTGGATTTTCCATCAATAACGGTATTCAACAGCTGGTATTGATCGAGTTGCGTTAAATCCATTTTCAGGTAAGAAAATCTCGCCGAATACCTAGTCCATACCTCTTCATCAACTGTTTCATTCAAAAACTCTTGCAGGCTTTTATGGATGATCCCGATAAATTCCGAATTATCAACCTCGTGCTGGTCTATGCCTATGATACGGGTGTCGGCTTCAATTAAATTGGCTTTTTCAAGCCGATACAGGGAGATAAGTAGCTTGCGGCGGGATAAATCGCCCAGGCCGCCAAAAATAACCAGGTCGCAAGGTTTGAATATTCTTTTTTCGTTCATAAAGAGGTTGTTGAATAAATAGTTACAGCCGGTGTCAGCCGGTAATTTATAGATGAAATACGTATTGTTTATTATCGCAGAATTTGCTTTAGGGTGCAGTTCTGGTTGCACTGCCTTAGCGCCCGCCTATTTTCTCGCTTCATAAATAACTATCACATACATTCTTTGTATCGAATCGATATTTAGTTGACGGCAACCTTGCGCTTCTTTTATAGTGTTGATCCGCTACTATCATAAAAAGAGGATTTTCCAGGGTCATACGTTTGTCGGCATGCACAACAAATTTGCGACTGACATTGTTGACCGTTCAGCATCCCAAAGTGAAGTAGCTCACCCTGAGGCCGGCATGAAGCTCAGGAAAAATCAGTCCCGGCGTTGATGAATGCCTGGATGCATCCATTATTTTAATAAGCAATAGAGGGTATAAAAATGAGCGAAGAAGCACAAACAAAAGACAGATTCTGGCTTTATGTCGGTGGTACGGTATTTTCTTTATTGGTCGTTATTGCACTGGTCAAACAAAGTGAAAATGAAAAATTTGCGCCGATCAAACAGCAGTTGGAAGAGGAAGCGGCACAGATGAATATCCGCGTATTGAACTGAAATCAACACTCATTATCCTGATGGCAAACCGCATTAACGGGACTGCCGATTTTAAATGGATGAGGGGGTAATTTTTGTCAACCTTAAAAGTGATTACAGATCGCTTACAAATAATAACCAGGAGAGAACCATGAAATTTAATTTGCTATGCCTGTGGGCAGTATTGGCTATTTTTTCCGGAACAGCGTCGGCGACAGAATATATTTACCGCGACCTTATGGCTAACACACTGCCCTCGCCGAGCTGCGAAGTGGAAACCGAAGCGATGGCAACCGCAGCAAAACCTTACAACATAACCAGATACTCCAAAACATTCTGTCAGTCGCAAGGTTACGGCTGGCATGTCGAAAAAGTAAAGGATGAAGGCAAAGCCACCTGCACGCCCTGCACAGGAGCTAATCAGGGCAAAAGCCAGTGCCATTTGGAAGATGTTGTTGTTACTTGCAAACGCATCAAGCCCGGCTCGGTCGGTATGTTGCCTGGGAAAGGTTAAGGGCAATTGCGTGAGCAAGAGACGCGTCTATTGCTCACGCTGATCTTGACTTAATTACCCTCATACGGGATTTGTCCACGAAATTTTTCTGACAGCAACGTTTGCCCTCCCGTGATACCGGTTAGTCACATGCATTAATGCAGTTGTCGACAAAATAATTTTGTCGAACCATGAATCTAAAAAGCAGTTAGCCCACGAAAACCAAAAGTAGGCACCTCTAGGCAACATAAAAGGCAAGAAAATATTCGATTCGAAAACCAGATGCCATTCAGTTTGTGGATGATCATGCCAGCAAATCCTGAGTCACTGCGCTTTTTTCACTGATTATCAATAGTGGTCACAAGACATGCATCCATAAATTGTCCGCTTTCGGCCCAGGAAAAGTCAGTCTCCAGTTTCCAGTGAACGGCTGGTTAACCCATTCAGAGACCGCCAGTGATCGGCAACCACCGCCCCATTGCTGCCATTGAGGCTCACAATAACCGAGCGTCCCGTCCCACCAGGTTACGCGTTTCCTTTAGACCTTCGTCGAATCAGTATACTTTCATGATTCCACCCATGACCTGATAGTCGTAGGGCGCAGAACTAGTCACGGGGACCTCTACAGCGCCAAGCAGAAACCAGTTCTGGCCTAAGTGGGTGCGAAAACCGGGCGTCAAAGAGACAAAGGTATTACTGGATGCGGCACGATTGTCTATCGGCTGGCTAAGGTTGGTTGAAACATACCAGACCATATCGCCAATCGGTGTGAAATCGTGCGGGGTGAAATAATAGCCCACCGCCAAATTGGCATCAAACGATGAACGCGCGCCAGACCGGTTAATATCACCACTATACGGAATTGTGAAGCCTGCGCCACCCCTTACTACGAGGCCCTTCCATGAGTTGGCCCAAAACTGATATTGCGGTGTTATAGCCGCTACATGGTTACCGTTGAAGACGTCTCCTGTGGGCGTGCGAAAGTTCACGCCGAAAGATTGCGTGACATTTTTAGATTCGGAGAGAAGGATACGGGGCGAAATCCTGAAGTCGCCGAAATTCGTCTGTGAATCGCTGCCAGAGGCCCCTCGGTTAGAAGACACAGGAATTTCAGTTGTAATCTCAAAGCGCTGGTTCAGTGGCGTATAATTTGTAAGATTGCCGGTATACCCATCGCCGTTACTCATATAGTCGTGCTGCCAGCCGAAAATCGCAATGCCCAGCCGGTAAAAAACACCATCGTAGGCATTAAGCCAACCTTGGCGTGGCGCGCCGCCACCGCCGTTTGGAGGACTGACCCAAGGCTTGTCCCAGCCTTTGCTAAACAGGTTTCTGTAGGAAAGATCTTGCCAATTCGCAGCGGCCTTGTCGGAGTAAACATCCCCTGTCACCGATTCGGTAACTACCTCTGAAAAGCTATAGTCTCTATCTGCTTGAGCGGGCGCCACTTGGTCATCAACAATGTCATCAACAATATACTGCGCACTAATTTCCCCACTGGCTGAAAGTAGGACAATGCCCAAGCATATCGCGGTTGAAAAACGCCTTTGAGTTTTTTTTATAATTTGTTTTGTTATCATGGTATCCCTATTAACAATAAAGGTGATCAGCAAAACCAAATGAATTTATAAATCTTGTGATTATTGGCGATCCAAGCTCTTTCGTTATTTGAGAAATTACCTGAAAAACTTGGAGGTTGATTGGTACTTTTCGACCGGCAGCTTGCTCGAGTTTGGGCTCCAATTCATCAATTGCCGCATGAATATCGCTGATCGCTTCCTGAGATTCGTCCTTTGCCCTATTTTTAAGTTCTGTTAATTTTGCTTGCTGTTCATCAATGGAAGATTGGATTTTAGATAGCAGTTCGGCTTTCTTAAATCAGGATTCGCAACTTTCTGTATCTAAGTTTCACCCTAGGATTAGCTTTATCATGTGTAAACCAAAGAATATTACCTGATTAGGCATATGTTAATGAGTAGTCATACGTATCTTTGTATAAGTTACCGAAAAGTAGCGATATTTAACTGAATTTTAATCTAAAATTAATGAGTATATGAGAGTGGATTTCTACCTTGGGAAGTAGGTTCTGCATCTATGGCTAAAGACTGTTTTTGGCCGGTAGTGCCAGTTGTTTCGCTAGAATCGACTGTCTGCTTTTCGTGGGTATGTTGCCATTCGATAATCTGGATTGAGTAGCCGCCCTATTCCAGAGCCTGCCCATATTTTGGCCGCATCGCGCTCCTGCTTGATACCTACCATCCAAAATCGCAAGAGGCTTATGTCGCTTCAATTTTTCAAATATTTTAAAGAGTGAGCGATACACACTTTACTTCTTTCGATAAAGCTGAATTTCTTATTCACGTTTCGACAAGACGTAGCCTTGAACTCAGAGCGAACGAAAAATCATTAACATAATAATAAAGAGTCGTAGGCAAAATTCATCCTCATTGGGGGTTTTGCAGCAATCGCGCCTACAATGCGCCTATACAATCTTCCTATGAGGCAAGACCATGAAAACAGTGAATGTCAGCGGTTTAAAGAATAATCCCAGCGAAGCGTTGCGGATGGCGCACGATGACTTAGTGTTGGTGATGAACAGAAACGAACCGGACGCCTTAATGATCGGGCTCAAGTCGTCCAAAATTATCGGCATGCCGGGTGTGCGTAAAGCCTTGGCAACAGCATTGTTTAAAGACGGCGAGTTATCATTGGCCCGCTCCGCCAAGCTGGCCGATATGCCCTTGGCCGACACTTTATCGCCCATGTCTCACGTCTAGGTATTCCGGTCATCAATCAAACCGCAGAGGAAGTGCAGCAGGATATGGATACCCTGGAGCAATGGTTGAAAGAGGCGTAACACCGCATGGCGCGGATTGTTGTTATTGATTCCAGTCTCTTGATCGGACTGGCGATAGTGGACGGCTTCAAATGGTTACCGGAACTCTTTTCAACAGTCTTTCTGCCTGAATCCGTCAAACAGGAAGTGTTGCCGGGCAAAGCCGCACGAGGTGAAGAGGCTATTGCTCATGCCCTCGACGCAGGCTGGTTAAAAGTCTGGCCTGAACCTATAGTGCCGCTGTTGGATATTGACCTGGATAGGGGCGAAACGGACTGTATCAATCTGGGCTTGAGCCATGCGGATGAAGTTTTGTTGATTATGGATGAACGCGCAGGCCGTGCCGTGGCGAAGGAAAAAGAGCTACGCGTTATCGGTACTGCGGCGATTATTGGCCTAGCCAAAAAACAAGGTTTGATTGCCTCGGCGCGGTAAGTGTTTGAGATTTTGCACCGCTCTGGTTTTCGCATTGCAGCAGCGGTTATTAATCAGGTATTGGTTAACGTACATGAATAAAAAATACATCTGAAAATAGAGATAGGAGTTGGAACTATCGATTCAGGCGGCTGGTTTTGAACGCTGGCAGATCCTGGATGGCCATGAGCACAACATGTTGCGTTGGCAATGATTTATAATCCAGCAATTCATCCCATTAAAACCCGCATCACCAATTACAAAATGACAGACTCGAAAATTTATCTGAATGTACCTTTTGCTCAAAAAGATGAGGCAAAAGCACTTGGCGCAAGGTGGGACGCAATCAACAAGAAATGGTTTGTCCCAGCTGATAAGGACATTGCGCTTTTTGCCAGATGGCAAGCTGAATCCGGCGCTGTGGAATTGCCAAGACCGAAGACATTATCTTCCGACTCTGCACCCAAGCAGGCCGCTTCAGGTGCGAGAACCCATGCAACGATTAAAGACTTTGTTGCTTATAACTGCGATGCACCGCCTTGGGATTAATGTTTAATGCCGCATTGACAGTCACTTCTCAATTCTTTAAGTAGGTAGCCAAAAGTTTTTTAACAAAATGAAATCGCCATTTGTCCTCTTATTCACCACGAAGAGCACGAAGCAAAACGTAAAACTTCGTGTCTTCGTGGTGAATAAAAAATGTTAAGAAATTTTAAGCGACTACTTACTGCTCCATCCGCTAATCAATCATCCTCATCCGGGATTTGTCCTTTTAGTTCTTCCGATAACAGCATTTGCCCTCCCGTCGCAACCAGTTGCTCGCCGGCATTGATGCCGTTGCCGACAAAGTAACCATCGGTCGTCGCCGAATACTGATCTATAGTGCGGCGGCTAAAGTGCTCTGCATCGGTTTGAATATAGACAAAAGCCTGATCCATGTACCAGATTAATGCGGACTTGGGAATAACAACGCCAGACCGGTTTTCACCTTGCTCAGGTATCCACGCCGCAACGCGCATGCCCGGTCTGATACGGTTATCACCAGGGATGGTGTGTATGCCGCAAGACTGCCGGGAGCAGTCACGGCGGCCGCCGGTCTGGAAAAAATAGCTTTCGCCTTGTGCGGTAGTATCGGTTTGCGGAGCGGCTGAAATCAGCTCGGCTTTATTGGCTGCACTGCGGTTGCCTGTTGCTTCAACATAAATGCTCTGAATATCGCTCGCCAGCTGTTTATTGACGGGCAAGGTAATTTGCAACAGTGTTTTTTGGCCTGATAAAAAGCCGTCCAGTTTGTTGGAATCCCTGGATAACGCCCACTCAGCAAGTGTTTTACCCCAATTGAGCCGCGCCTCATCAACAATGGCCGTACCTTGAACGTTACTTGCATCAACCAGGGCTTTATCGGTATGCCATTGCGCTTGTTGGACTTGCAAGTTACGTTTCGACGTTGCCCCTTCACTGTATAAGTCTTGCTGACGCTTGATGTTTTGCTCAGCTTGATTGAACCTTGCGGCAGCACCGCCGCGCTCGGTCATCACAACCGAATACCGATGCCGTAACTCGACCAGCGGCTGTATATTGACTGCTTTTCCGTAAGCTGAAAATTCAGCATGATGATTGACAGGGGTTAGCGTTATTATTTGCAAGCCCGATAACGACTGGGCTTTTGCGGCCAGGAAGACGGTTCCCGGCTCGGTGGATTCCGGCAGTTTGGTAATCGGCTTATCGTCATCATCGGCGAAACCCAAGCTAACGCTGAATATAAAAATACAGGCTATTAAAAAAGCATTCATGTGGACAGTAAATGAGTATATAGATGCGTTCATGTTATAAGATTTCCATTCTTAAATGCATTTTTTTGTTGTTTTTAAAAAATTGCACGTTATCCTTTGAAAGCAAAATAACTAACTCTATTGAGAGATTATCATGAGCGATATACCGGGTAACTTAAAGTACGCAACAACCCACGAATGGGCAAAGGTTGAAGACGGCATTGTTCGCGTCGGCATAACCGATTTTGCACAGGAAGAATTGGGCGATTTGGTTTTTATCGAGCTGCCGGAATTGGGCCGCAAAGTCAAAGCACAAGAACAATGCGCCGTAGTCGAATCGGTTAAAACTGCATCCGATTTGTTCAGCCCGGTTACCGGCGAAGTGACCGCTGTCAACGAGGCTGTGGTGGATGAGCCCGAGAAAGTCAATGATGACGCTTACGGCACTTGGCTGTTTTGTATAAAGGCGGACAACTTGGCTGAACTGGACGCATTAATGGATGCAAACGCCTATCGGCAAATGATTGAGCAGTAGCTCAGGCATAAGGTTAAGGATTAAAGACTTTTGCCTTTACACCCTTTTCATATACAGCAATAACCAATCAAAACCGGCTTGGTCAGCGGCAACCTGAACATTAATTTTATTTCTCCGCGGCTGCTCTCGCAGTTTTGCGGTCTATATACAACCATCCCTGGCGATAAAGAGGAACGCAATGAGCGCATTAATATGTGGGTCTATGGCTTACGATACCATCATGGTTTTTCATGATAAATTCAAACATCACATTTTGCCGGAAAAAATCCATATTTTGAATGTATCCTTTCTGGTGCCGGTAATGCGGCGCGAATACGGCGGTTGTGCGGGCAACATTGCCTACAATTTGAAATTGCTGGGCGAAGAGCCGTTAATCATGGCTACCGTCGGGCATGACTTTGAGCCGTATGCTCAATGGATGGCCCAAAACCAGTTGTCCGGCGAGTATATTCAAATTCTGGACAACAGCTATACCGGTCAAGCCTATATCACCACCGACGAAGAAGCTAACCAGATTACCGCGTTCCATCCCGGCGCAATGAATTCGTCGCACTTAAATTCGGTTCCGACCGATCGGCAAATCAGTATAGGCATCGTATCGCCCGACGGCAAAGAAGGCATGCAATTGCATGCCGAGCAGTTCGCAGAGCTGGATATCCCTTTTATTTTCGATCCGGGCCAAGGCATGCCGATGTTTGACGGCGAAGAACTGCTCAAATTTATCGATCAGGCAACTTGGGTGACATTGAACGATTATGAATCCGAGCTGATGCAGGAGCGTACCGGCTTGTCGCTGGAACAAATGGCTGAACGGGTTGAAGCACTGATCATTACTTTGGGTGGCCAAGGTTCTCAGATATATACCCACGGCGAGTGCATTACTATCCCTGCCGCAAAACCTAAAGCGATACTTGACCCTACGGGTTGCGGCGATGCCTATCGTGCGGGGCTGTTATACGGCCTGATGAATGACTTGGGTTGGGAAGTTACCGGCAGAGTTGCCTCATTGATGGGCGCTATTAAAATCGAAAATAACGGCACCCAGAATCATTCATTTGATATGGATAGCTTCAGACAACGCTACCGCGAGAATTTCGGGTCTTCGTTTTAATTTTTAACTTACATTAACAATAGCTAAGAAATTTTCACCACGAAGACACGAAGAGCACGAAGTTTTATTTCTTCGTGCTCTTCGTGTCTTCGTGGTGAATTTAAAACAGTCATAACAAGCCATCCATGCTAAAACACACCCAAAAACTCCTAGACATCATGTCGCGCCTGCGTCACCCTGAAGAGGGCTGTGCGTGGGATGTTAAACAGGACTTCACCAGTTTGATTCCTTACGTAATTGAAGAAGCCTACGAAGTCGTCGATGCAATTGAACGCAACGACCTGGATGATTTACGCTCGGAACTGGGCGACCTGCTGTTGCAGGTGGTGTTCCACTCCCAGATCGCCGAGGAACAAGGACTGTTCAACTTTGAACAGGTCTCGGAAGGCATTTGCGACAAACTGATCCGCCGCCATCCGCATGTTTTTTCCGATGCGGTTTTTAACACCGATGAAGAACGCCATCAGGCTTGGGAACAGGCAAAAGCCATTGAACGGCAGGAAAAAAGCAAAACAGCAGAACAAGACAGCGTGTTATCCGGCGTGGCCCGCAATCTTCCGGCTTTGATTGAATGCGAAAAAATACAGGATCGCGCCGCGAATCATGGCTTTGATTGGCCGGATGCGTTGCCGGTTTTCGATAAAGTGCTGGAAGAACTGGAGGAAGTTAAAGAGGCTTGGCAATCCGGCGATCAGGCGCATATTCAGGAAGAAATCGGCGATTTATTGCTGGTTGCGGTTAATTTAGCCCGCCATTTAAATGTCAATGCTGAAGTTGCGCTCAAAGAAAGCACTAAAAAATTCTCCCGGCGTTTTCAACACATAGAACAGCAGGTCAAAACGTCTGGACTGAACCTGAAAGACTGCGAACTGGCCGAATTGGATGCTTTATGGGATCAGGCAAAACAAGCTTTAAACAAAAAATAGATCAAACAAGCGAGGAGGCCAACTCCGGCCGTAATGCTGTTGAGTTAACCAAAGCCACCGCGTTGGCGGAGCGTAGCCGAAGCCAAGAACCACGCTTCGGCTACGCTCAGCGAACTGCTTAAGTCAACGGTATTGAACTCCGGCCGCCCCTGATATTCATTAAAACTCTTCCCACTCATCAGCGCTTGCTGCCATTTTTTGAGGTTTTGGTTTGGCAACAGCTGCGCTTGCCGGAGAATGGAAATCTTTTTTCAAGTGCATAATTGCAACCCCGACTGCCGTTGATGCGGCAACGAACGCCGATCCGTCACCCAGCAGTTTTTCCGCCTCGCTGAATTTTTTTGCATTGATCGTATTAGCGACTCTTCCAGCCTCGATATGAAAGGCCGCGTGTTTGGACACACAGTCCGAATAACTCGCCTGATGAGCAAGATGAGACTTAGTAGCACCGCTGTGCAACCATTTACCGAAATCGCAGCAATCATCTCTTGAAATCGTTGCAGCATCCATTTCTTCATGTCTTGATATGGCGGAACGAAGCTTCACCTTCCACTCAGAATGCTTCTCAAGCGCCTTATCCAAATCTATGCCGATATTACTTGGTAGAGGCGTATTTTGATAAGACTCTTTCTTGGCAGATGCACTTTTTCTGCTGGTTTGACTAACAGTGCGCACCGGCTCAGCATTGGCAAACCCGGTAAAACTGCGCGAATTATCGTCCAATTTAAAGTGCGACACGGTAACCGCCAGACTTTGCGTTTGCTCTTCCAGCGATTCCGCTGCGGCTGCGGCTTGTTCGACCAAAGCAGCATTTTGTTGGGTCACGTCGTCCATTTGACCGATAGCCTGATTGACTTGCTCAATGCCGGAGGTTTGCTCCATGGACGCAGCACTGATCTCGGACATAATGACTGTCACACCACGGATCGCGCTAACGATTTCTTCCATGGTTAAGCCCGCTTGAGCAACCAGCTTGGTGCCGTCTTCAACCTTTTCTACCGAATCGCCGATCAAACCTTTGATTTCGGCGGCTGCGGCAGCAGCGCGTTGTGCGAGATTGCGCACCTCGACGGCCACCACAGCAAAGCCCCGGCCTTGTTCGCCGGCACGGGCCGCCTCTACTGCGGCATTGAGCGCGAGAATATTGGTTTGAAAAGCGATGCCGTCTATCACCGAGATGATGTCCACAACCTTTCGTGAAGACTCATTAATTTCTTCCATGGTCGATACAACCTGACCAACTACCTTAACCCCCTTACCAGCGATGTCCGTTGCGCCGACGGCAAGCCGATTAGCATGTTTGGCGTTTTCGCTATTGGCTTGCACGGTAGAGGTCAGCTCTTCCATGCTGGCAGCGGTTTCTTCCAGGCTGGCAGCCTGCTCTTCGGTGCGATGCGACAGGTCATTGTTGCCTGCGGCAATTTCTTTCGCTGCGGTATTAATTGTCTCAGAAGCTTCATGGATTTGACTGACAATCTCTTTCAGTTTTTCCACGGTGGAATTAGAGTCATTTTTAAGTTGCCCGAAAGTCCCCGAATAATTGTTAGTGATGGTCTCGGTGAGGTCGCCTCTGGACAATGCGCCAAGTACGCGCGCCACTTCATTTAGGCCATTAGAACTGGTCTCCATCAGCTCATTAACGCCCTCTGCCAATTGCCGAAAGAAACCTTCTTTATTCTCCTCGTTAATGCGCTGGTTGAAATCGCCTAACACAGCGCCACTCACCACTTTGGCGACCTCCTGCTCAATAGCCACTTCCGCGGTTCGGTCTTTCCATTCCACCACTGAGCCGATTCTTTGTCCCTGCTCGTTATTTATGGCGTTGGCTATCAAATCAAAAGTACGGCTTCCAATGTGAATCTCAGTACGAAAAGTCGAATTTAATTTAGCCAGCAGTTCTTTCTGATGCGCAGGATTCTTATGAAAAACATCCATGTTTGCCCCCAATAATTTACTGGAGTCAAACTTGGGTAAAACCTTGCGTATGTCAGGCTCGGCGTGTTGCATCATAGTAAGCACCGCCGGATTCAAATAAATAATGTTGCGCTCATTGTCAGCCACCATCACGCTGGAGGTCATGGCGTCCAGGGCGATTTTGATACGCAGGGATTCATTATGCTCTTTGTGATCCTTGGTTATGCGCGCCAGCAATAATTGCTGCATAGCATTCATAGAGCGGAATAACTCGCCCAACTCATCCTTTTGAGAAAGATCAATACTGGAAGTCAAATTGCCATTTGCAATGGCGCTAGCCACCTGCTGAAGGGTGTTAATCGAACGTAAAATCTCCCGAATGATAACAATAGCCAATACGGCGGTTATCAGGACAGACAAGACAGTCAGCACGATAAACAGTATTGCCATATGCTGGGCATGGCTCTTGAATTTACTCGCAGCATCGAGAAGGTCCCCGGCGAGTTTATTCTCGACTTCCTTGATCAGATCAATTTTTTCGGTCACTGTTTTGAACCAGTAAACAGGATCAATACCAAGCCCCGGTTCAGTGCCTTTGTCCAAGGCGATTTTCTTTATTCTGGCAACTTCATCGACGGCAGGCCCAGATACTTTAGCTTTGTAAAATTCCTTTTGGCTGTCCAACGCATAGGCAAAAAACATGTCGGTATAGACATCCTGAGCGGAAAAGTTTTTCAAAAATCGGCTATGAGTGTCGGGCGTAAAGTGATCTGCGACAAACACTGTGGCCAGCAAAGCCCGTTCCATACCGGCACGCTCTTTGGCTCTAAGCAAACTTGAATATGAAGAAGCCAGACGGGAAATTTCGCTGTGACTGCTAAGAGAGGAGACCTGAGCAGGGACATCAAGCAGAGAGCCGATGGTTTTAGTGTAATAAGCGCTTGATTGCATAGAATCTATGCCGAGAGAGCTAATCGCAGTGCGCTTGGCACCAAGCTCTCCCAGATTGCTCGTAGCTGTTTCCAGCAGGATTCTCAGTCCGTCACTGTAACTGCCTGCATCAAAGTTTTTAAGTGTCGCTTGAAGCGTTTCAACGGACTTATCGGTTTTCACGCGTTGCGCCGGCAATTCGGCGGAAAATTTGGCCCCGTTGCTGCCGATAAAAGAGGCGCTCATGCCGCGCTCTTTCTGCATTTCATGTACTAGAGCGCCAATTTTAACAGAAACATCGACCAACGATTCCAGCTTAGCCATCTCTTGCGAAGTTGACTGTTTCTCAAGAACCCCCGCCCCGGCAAAATAAAGTAAGGCAAGAGCAGGAATAGCCGCCATCAGAATTAATCTTGCCATTAGGCTCGACGCGAAAGTGATAGGGTTTGGCATGCTATATTCCTTCAGTAATGATTCTAAAATATTTTGGAGCATATAGCGGATGTCGGATTCGCTATATTTTTTGTGTCCTGTGGATCAAATGCGACCCAATCGACTTGATCTACTGCTCTAAAAAATTATAGCACCGAAAAGACTAACCATTCAGCAATCGAACTGCCATTACATCACATGTAGCGTAATGAAGGATGCTATTTGCGGTTGAACCCAATAATAGCGATAGGCCATGCCTCCCATGAGAACCGACAACGATTAAATCCACCCGTTCCTGCTCGGCAAACTGAACTATCTCCTGTTTGGGCGCGCCCCAGACCATCCAACAGTTAGCCTGATCTACATCCAACCAATCGCTGATCTGCATTAGCCTCGTTTTCTCCGCTTCAAGCAGCTCATAGCCGGAGTCTTTATCCAGCGGAATCACGGTTCCATAGGTTGTATCAGGCATCGGAATATTATCCAGCACATGAATAATACTCAATTTAGCCTGATATTTTTCGGCCAGCTGCTTTGCTCTTCGGGCAACCAAGTCGCCATGTTCGGAATAATCCACGGCCAGTAAAATATGTTGATAAGCGCCCATTGTTTTCCTTATTTTATAAGCAGGATACGCAATGCGTCCCTCATATACTAATGCAAGCAGATTAATTCACCACGAAGACACGAAGGACACGAAGTTTATGTTTT
>DATBQB010000033.1:0-65704 GCA_036561025.1 Methylobacter sp.
ACTCATTTATCTGCCTCCTTACTCTCCAAACCTGAACCTGATCGAGCGGCTGTGGCGCTTCGTCAAAAAGGAAGTGTTGTATAGCACTCACTACGATAAGTTCGACGCTTTCAGAAACAGCATCGATACCTGTATCGCCGAACTGGGTACTCGTTTCAAAGCGAATATGCAAACTTTGATGACCCTGAAATTCCAACTGTTTTCTGAAAAAACCGAAAACCTGACCGTTTAAAGTATACATAGACTCAGCGATTAGAGCAGTGCCGGAACATCGGAGGATTTCTCCTCAACAATCATTGGCTCTCTCTATTTGCGACCAATTGAAATTTTGCGACGAGACTGAAGAAATTTCGCGTTTGTATGTTGAGTTACTGTCGCGTGCAATGGATAAAGAGCGAGTCGGAGAAGCGCATCCAGCATTTGTTAATATAATTTCGCAACTTGCGCCAGATGAAATATTAGTTATTCGTCAACTGGGTGAAGCTGTATCAGTTGGAGATGACGGCGCGTTCAAAACATATTTTCGAGAGAGAAATAACGCAAGAAAAATACTAACCAAGAGCCTCGTAAAGAAAGTGGTTGGCGCATCAGAATTGACCCCGGAAATGCAGCATCTAGTCACTTCAATTTGTATTGACCCAGAAGAACTAGCTCAGCCCAATCTTTATTCTACATTTCTTGAGCATTTGGTATCTCTTGGCGTAGTTGCCTACACAAACGATTCGACAAACGGTGGCGTACTTAAAGGCGTAATGCGCAGCTCAAAAGACGCTCAGATGCTGTGCATAAAATTAAGTGAATTTGGATCTTTGTTTTTTAAAGCATGCGTAAAAAACCAACTCAATAACCATCCTTAATCTGTTAATCAGCGGGCACAACTTTCCAGATGCAGGCACCCAGTATCTTACCGTTTGGAGTGCGCAGCAATAGTTCGAATAACGGGCGTTATGTTAAAAAACATCTATCGTTACTTTAAATGTATTAGTTGGCTATTGATTATAAAACCAACCAATTAAAATCAACGACACTGACTCCATTGATATTTCTTTTCCTTGATTTCAAATGTCTTGCCATCGATTAAATACTGAGCGCCACCACCAAAAATTTCTGGTGCATCACCTCGAATCGTCGGACCAAAACTTACAGCGTAATCTCTTTCTTTTAGCTCAATCAAGCCCTGGTGCGCACCGAGCACCTTTTTAGATTTCAGTATGATTTAGGCATCGAAAAGGGGTGCAATGCACCCCTCCAAGTTCACCCAAGAACATAGTGGAAGAATATAGCCTGGGCTTATCAGTATCTTTTTTTCTAGCTTATTGTGAATTTCACTTCGGAGAAGGCTTGTGTATGGGAAGCGTTGGATGCTTAGGCTTATTTGGTGGATTTACATGATGCCTTTGGTCATCTTGACCGTCTTCTCGTTTTGGCTTTGGTCCAGGTTTAATGTAATTCGACATGTTTTTCTCATAGGTTAATGGTAAAGATTCCGACATAAAGTCGGAGTTTTTTAATGCAAAATATTTGTCCCAATTAAAACTTAGTTTAAATTTACCGGAACTTTACTCAGTCTCGCAGCGGGATAGGTTGGGCAACGAAAAGATGTTGCCCGGCCTTAACTTATGAAATTAGCCGGTATAGCCATTTCTCTGTGCGTTAGCTAAACAATCTCCACGATTGACATAGCCTTGAGTTGAGGCACCGACAATATTTCCGTTTGGTGCTGTTCTTCTCCAACGCCACTCTCCAGAGTTATCTTTGTAAAATTCCCATTTGTCATTCATTGTTGCTGTTCCTTACTAGTTGATAAAAGCATTAATGTATTTTTGCCATCAAATACAAAAAAATTATGGGGATTAAAAAAGGCTTTTCAAGCAAGCAGGATAAGCGGCTACTCATATTGATCAAACTCTAACAAATCATATCCCCCTAATCGGGTAGCTCGGACAACATCTTTTCGTTGATCGCCGAAAGACCGCAAAGCCATCCCTGGCAGCGCGGCACAGGCATCCATGCCAGTGCAGCCTTGACTTCCATTGCACAATTCAGGCATAAACTACTAAAAAGGCCGTCATTCCCCTCTTTTCACCCTGATGGTTGTTTCTGTCAGCTAAAAAGCTATATAATTTTTGTAGGCCATACCTTATTGGACGCCTGATGTGCCAGTTCGTGAAATTCTCCGACTGGTTCCCGTACATTCTCAGATGTGAGATGGACGGGGACTTTATTAACCTTAGTCGGAGTCGCTTATATGGCAAAACCTCGCAAATCCCTCATAAAACAACGCTCTACCGCTTTTATCCGCCAAGCCGGTTACTGCTATTATTGCAGCTATCCCATGTGGTCAGAAAATCCTCATGAATTCGCGCTAAAGCACAAGATAACGCTTGGCCAAGCTAAGCGCTACCAATGTACCGGAGAACATCTTAAGGCTCACAAAGATGGTGGAACGGCGGCACGAAGCAATATTGTTGCTGCATGCTTATTCTGTAATCGGAAACGCCATCAGCGCAAAGACCCTCCGCCTCCGGATCAATATAAAAAAATGATCGAGAATCGCATGGTCCAGGGCCGATGGCATGAGGTCAGGTTAAATTGACTATTGGTTGCTATCTTCGCGCAGTCTTATGCGTTGCCATCCCTGTTTATGTTCGGGCTCCTGCCCTCAACCTGTTGTGCCAAAAATCTTGATTTGATGAACAGAGCTACCTTATTGTGATGTCAAAGCTGCTTCCCTTATTCGCATAATGGTTTGGCGAGTCGTCTCGAATTCACGCGCGACCTCAGTGACATTCATTCCAGCGGCCAATCTCTCTATGACGGCTGCTCGTTCTGCCCTATTTAACGCCGGCGGTCTGCCCAATTGTTTGCCAGCCGCCTTAGCTCGTTTAATTCCTGACTGCGTTCGTTCAATCAACAGATCACGTTCGAACTCGGCGACCGCAGCGATCACCTGCATGGTCATTTTTCCGGCGGGACTGGTCAAATCAACCCCGCCCAGGGCAAGACAATGGACGCGTACCCCGCTACTAGAAAGTTGTTCGATGGTTGCGCGAACATCCATCGCATTGCGCCCAAGCCGGTCCAGTTTGGTGACGACCAGAATGTCGCCGGATTCCATCCGGTCGATTAATTTAGTAAAACCTGGACGTTCCTTTGCCGCCACTGATCCGCTGATCCTCTCTTCAATCAGTCTCTGTGTTTCGATAGCGAAGCCGGCCGCCTTGATTTCCAGACTTTGATTCTGGGGCGTTTGGTCGGTTGTTGAAACTCGACAGTAAGCAAAAACGCGTGACATAGGTAAATTCCGTCCGAAAAGGATGTCCGAATTATAGCCTATGTACGAAACTCAGTTAGCCTACTTTTGTACACCTCTGATAAGGCCTGTCCGAAACTGATCGTTTTCGGACGATAATGGCTCAGTCGTCCCTGTTTCGATACAAATCAAGACATCGATTCCGATACGATTACGTCAGTAGTGAACAGTAGTTAATCCCCATTGAGGAAAATCGATGCCTGAATATGCGACTTCTTGCACAGTGAGTGCACGAGAGTTTAAAAATTGCATAATACAAAAACGCATAGCTGTATAATTTCGGCCTAATTTACGAGTTAGGCATTACTTATGTTTAGATTTGCGAAAAGATTCTCTAGTTGATTCGGCCACACACTTTTAATGTTGTACGGTTTGGATTTTAATTTATTAAAAATTTATAATTACTTGAAAGTCCATTATGTCAGGCTTATACCCTCTACTATTTCTCCAGTTCCACAGCACCCATTAACTAGGAATCAACAATGGCTGTAAGTAATGAACTGACAAAGCCCGATAGCGAGGATGATTTCGAGGCAATGTGTCACGCGATTTATCGCCGCATGTGGAACGACTCCTCATGCAGCCGAGTAGGAGGCCCAGGACAGAACCAGTTCGGTATTGACATCATTGGTTACGATGGAAAAATCACGGTAGGTGTTCAGTGCAAGCACTACAATAAAAAATCTTTCACTCTATCTACCGTAACGGATGATGTTGCTTTGGCGGACGCGGCTAACCTAGCCATCGGTCACATGTTATTTGCGACGACAGCAGGGAACAAGACAAAATTGGTGTTAGACGTTCGCAAGTTAAGTGAGCAGAGGCGCAGCGAGGGAAAGTTCACCGTTTCCATAGACTTCTGGGAAGAAATATCGGGACACTTGCGCATCCACCCTGAAGTCGGGAAAGCTTATATCAGAAACTTTCCGGGCACCCAAATAACGGAAATCCAAGAGATAACCGAAGCGCATTTTCGGCTGTATGAAGGAGATCGCGAAGTAACGGGCCAGTACCAGGTGCAGATCCTTGATAACCAAAGAAGCCTTGAAGAAAAAATGGAAGCATTGACTGCATCAGTCAATGCAAACTTAAGTCGAGATGCAATTCCAGAAGCCCAAGGGGATGAAGCTGATCCAAGAGTAGCAGCCAGTCTTGATTTCATCCGTGACAGGATTCGCGAGGGTAAGTGTCATGATGCAAGGCAGATGTTGGACGCACTTGGAGACCCAGCTCAACTTAGAGACCAGTTCTCGCGTTTCCGCTGGCATACAAACCATGCTGCAATCGCGTTACTGGAGGGAAGATCTGAAGACGCTGCCACAGAGTTCTTGGATGCTTTTGAGCTTGCCCCGGATCACGAAAAGGCACACATCAATAAGACTCACGTATACGTATTGCGCAAGAATCTCCGAGCAGCTGAGGACGCTTGTGAAATCGGTCTTACCAAGTTCCCTCAAAGTGCCCCGTTATGGGCGTTGAAGCTCAATGTACGTTTACTCCAAGGGGACACAGACCCAGAACGGGACTTGCCGGAAGACTTACGAGACACCTCTGATATTCTTTACACCCGTGCTTATCTCGCGGAGAGGCGCGGCGATTCTCAAACGGCGGCCGAGCTTCTTCAACGAAGCCTTCAAACAGATCCCAACTCATTCGATGCGAAACGGGCTTATCTGGCATCGGCCTTAATCTGGGCCGAAAAAGATCCTGTCTTAGCCTATCACGGACAGCTCGCCGAAACTCAACGTACTATATTAGAAGATGCAGTTGCTCGTATGGAGCCACTCGATCAGGTTCTATATGCAATCCAGTCCGATCATATTTCGCTTGAGGTGACGAATAATATTGCATCGGCCTTGATGCTATTGGGACATTCTGAACGTGGGCATGCGTTTGCTGTAGCTTCACTCCGCAAGCACCCTCTGTCGGAAGGCTTGCTACGAATCCGCTTGAACGAGCTTGAACAGCATCAGAACCTCGCTGAAATTCACGCCCTTACCGATCATCGACTCAGTGAGCTAGTGCCAAGCGTTTTGGGTACCTTGGCTGAAATTTCGGCGAACCACGGACAGATTCATTGGCACGCAGAAGTGATGTCGGCGGCCGAAGCTTCAGGCATGGAGCCCAATAAGCTCAATGAATTAAAGGTGCTATCCATACATGCTCAATGGATGGCAGGTTCTCACCAGAAAGCGATTGAGGCCGCAGAGGCTTTGCTGCAGAAAAAACCCGACCAGCTGCTTCTAAGGATCATTCTTGGCAACATGCTGCTCAAACTTAGCCGGGAAAATGATGCTTTAAATCATGCAGCAAAATGTAGCCAGCTGCTTGAAGCTGAAGGGACTTCGCTTGAAATACTGCATGTCGCAGAGCTATATTACTGGTTAGAAAAGTACCAAGAAGCAGGAGCTCTTTATGCCAGGCTGGTCAAGGTTCCCGGTAATGATGAATTCACTCGAAAGTGGCTCATATGTCTGATCGAAAGTGACCAACGTCGTCGAGCTCAAGAAATTATCGATCAGTTGGCACCCTCTGTTCGAGAACTCCCAACATTTGTCAGAATCGAGGCAAACCTTGCACGGCGAACCGGAGACTTAAGCCGAATGCGTGACTTGCTTGCTATAGAGCTCGCACGTACTCCTGATGATTCTCGAGTGGCCGTCATCTATGTTGGAGCCTTGCATCAACTCGGGGATAAAGAAAATCTTCTGGCATATTTAAGTAGCGATCCAATTTTTAAGGATGCGCCCGCCGAAGATGAATTCGAGTTCGCCAAATATCAGAAACTGCATGGATATACCGGGCTTGCGATACGACGCTTATACCGGCTGTTCCGGTCCCATCCAGGGAGTACACAAGCTGCGGGCTTCTACTTATGTCAAATACTGATAGGCCAGCATATTGATGAGCTAGATCCTCCATTAGAGGTGCAGTCAGGTACTGTAGTACATCTTCGAACTCCCACTGAAACCCGGCTCATTGCGATTGATTTTGAGGATGTGCCTGTGAATGAAAGCTGGCCAGAACGAGTGTCTCCGACAACTGACCTGGCCAAAAGTCTAATTGACCGAAAAGTCGGTGAGCGCGTAAGTATTCCAGGTGTTTTTGGAGGTAGTCCTGCGGAGATTATTGCCCTTGAAAGCATCTATGCGTTCGCAGCGAGTAAAGCACAAACTCAGATAGCCGCTGCGGCTGTTCCAGTCGGCCCCTTGTGGAGCGTCAAAGTTGTTAAAGATGATGGCGAATTGGACATCGAGCCGCTGCTGGAGTCTGCACGACATAGGAAGGCACAAGTGCGGCGAGCTGTCGACAATTATCTACAGCACCGATTCCCATTGACCATGCTCGCAAAAGCCTTAGGCTCTGATCCCGTTACGCTTATTACCGAGTGGCCTTATAGGGAGGCGACGCTTTTTGTAGGCATAGGTACGCATGAGGAGCGCAATACTGCCCGCGAAATTTTAAGATCAGGAGGTAGACGATATGTTTTAGATCTTCTGACAGTGGCAGAACTTGTGCGTCGAAAAACATTCCAGTCGGCGATCCATGTATTAGGCGTGCCATTGGTTCCGCAGACATTACGAGAGCATCTGCTCAAGTTACAGCATCTTGCTGCTGGCCCTCGTGGAAGCGCGTCGTTAAGCGAGGCAGAAGGACAGCTTCAACTGATTGAAACCTCAGATGCCTACTACGATCAACGCGAAAGCTTCTTGAGAGAGATGCTCGCCTGTATCGACAAGCATTGTGAGGTGGTGCCAACGTTTGGGCCGGAAGAAATCACAGGAATTCATAGGACCTTAGCGCAGGTCGTTGATGTGGACACGCTTGATTCACTCTACTTGGCGGCTGAACGCGATGCCGTGCTTATCTCCGAGGATGGCTCCCTACGACTGCTGTCTCCAGAGGCAGGGGTGCGAGTGTCGATGGGTATCCAGCCTATATTGGTGGAGGCATGTGAAAAAGGTTTTCTCAGCCAGGACGCTTACGTCGATATCGTTATCGCCAAGTTAGCTGAAAGACACGATTTTATAAGCGTTCGAGCAGAGGACCTTATTGCGGTAGCTAAACGGACGCCAGCTCAAGTCTCTGATGGCGTTAAGCTTGCTTTGGAGACCTTTCGTTTGCCAACGCTCGAAATTATCTCTGGTGTACGCGTGGTTTGTGAGTTTCTGCGGCATTGCATAGGGCGAGTCCAACCATCTACGTTGGCTGCGTACGGAAAGCTCGCGCTTGATGTTCTGCAATTTGACCGTCCAGTGCTTGCGGACGAAATACATCGTGCAATCGCAATGGCATTAATAGGCGTCGATTCTCAAGGCCGAAAACTAAACGCGAGAGAACGCCGACTATTTGCGCCACTTCTAGAAGCCCCGAAACGCCGACAGTTCACACCTCGTATGACACCTATTGCATTAGCGATTCGAAAACTCATTAAAAACCGTTAAAACTTAACAAGTTGTAAAACCAAAACCTGGAGGGCTTGCGACTGGCAGTGGTGAATTTCATCAGGACATGCATTCAAAATGACCGTGAACGGTTGTGCCAAAAATCTTGATTTCTTGCACAACAGCCAATAAAACGGGGCATGCCAAAATGTCTAATGTTTAACTGGTTCTAAGCCAGAAAACGATGCAAAGCTCTGAAGTCTCTCTGGACGGTACGCTGATTTATATGCATGTTTTTTATAACATTATTTATTTGTTTTTCCTCCTCTAATTCATTTAACAGTCTGTTCAAGAATTTTTAAAATCGCCAAGACATACCCTGGTTCATAGATTTTTCTTCCATATTCATTACGAACAGAACCGTCATCATTTTTTTTCCATCCGTTTTCGTTAAAAATCCGATCTGAAACAGCCGATTCGAGCGCTTTAATTTCAGTTACAGATAAAGGTACGGCTGGTAGTAGCTCTATTGAGTTTCCCGTGTTAGCCGTAATACGAACCGATTTGTCAATAACAATTTTATCCTTGGTCAACGACTTCAAAAGCCGGTTTTCACCTCTTAAATTGCGGATTTCGGCAAGCATCAGTCCTACTTCTGCGCGAATTACAGGGTCACTTATCAATTGAAGAATATCTTCTTGCTTGGGAATTGCTTTAGATTTTTTTCTAGTTTGTTCGCTCTTATGAAGCCAAGAAGTAATTAATTGTCTGTAATTTTCGCCATTTTTGTTCCTTATAGCTTGCTCTGATGGCCCACCTGATTTTTGCGATAATTTACCAATAGTTGAAATAGAGAAGTCATGGCTATTCCGTTCCATTTGTTCTTCACAAATCTGTTGTATTATCTTGAGGGAACTTTGTTTTCGAGATGATGCTCCAGTCCATAGCATTTCAAACACTTCATCAGGACTTTTCATGCATCTTTCCAATATAAGGCCGAAGTTTATTTGATATATCAAGAGAGTTTCGTTGGGGCTGGCTAGTCAGCTGTTCTATCTGATCTGTAATACCTAGCGTTGATAGCTTACCCATTGATTCAACAAAATTAATTGCCCCTTCGAAAGAACCCACACGCCCTTCTATCAGCATCATAATTTGATTGCCAATTTCAAGCTGCTCCGCTTCAGATAAACAAAGCAGGACTGGCGACTTACCATTGGCACTTAACATCAAATCGATTGCTTGGCCTCGGCGCAAGCTTGCCTTTGTTGCATCGTAAGAAGGAAATATTTCAGCATTCCGGCAAACTGTCTCCAATTGCATTAATAAAGATTTTTCATCTAAACGAAGATCTGGAATAGTTTGCCATTCCAAACTTAATAATTTAACGCCTTCATTTTCACCATTTTTGCAAATATCAATACTACGTTTGATTAACTGATAGGTTGCATGCATATCATTCATAATAGAGTCAACCTTAGTAGCTTCCCTTTCATATTCAAGCTCAGCCTGAATGAGTTCTTGTTGTTTTAAAAACGGCTGGTCCTTTTCTTCGGATGCAAAATTTTCTAACCTTAAATTTTCCAAATTATTTTCAATCGCTATATATCGTTCACCCGCATTGCTGGTCTCGTAACTCAAATTATTGAAATGAGCAATTAACCCAGGTAAAAAAGCTGGGCCGGTAATAAACCATCTACACCGGACGCAATTTTTTGTATTGCCTTGAAAATCCCGGACAACTGGAGCATAGCTAATAGGTGCATTACCAAGTTTTACGTACTGTTCCCCGCCATTATCACACCCCTGAAAAGCGATAGGGCATATACCTTTATCCATGATTTGCCAGCTCAGTTCAGCTTTTTTATTAAGTGCATCTAAAGCAGAAACATGATTAACTGCCGTCATTTCTTGCAGGTCTTGATATTCGGCGTTAGCTAAAAATTGTTTGAATTGAATCTGGGACTGAACGCTAATTTTCTTTTCAGCTTCGGTCATTACTTGTTGCATGTAGGCCTGACCGATTTTGGTGTAATACAACGTCATGACAATTCTACTGTGGCCTGCCACTAACTTTGACAAAATCGGTATTGGCACGCCACCTTCAAGCGCAAAACTGGTAATGAGAGAGACCCGTAAAGAATGTAGTGGAAAATTGGTTGTCCAGTAAGTTATTGGATGACCAACTTTTCTTCCATTGGGTTTTACAAATTCAAGGGGCTTTCCATTAGAGAGTGTCTCATTTCTGGAAGAGCAATTCTTTTCAAGTTGAAGCAACAGCTCAAACCACAATCTGCACATCGAACGGTCTGTGATCGGAAAATGATATTCATCATTACTCAATACTGCCCGGTTTCGAAACAAAAAACAGGTTTCCCCCATTTCCATCAGTTGTTGTTTACTCTTTAAATCCCCTGTATGTTTTCTTTTTAAAGATAACCAACTTGTTGGGCTATGAATTGGATTGTATTTTTCCTGCCAATTTCTTAACACTTCCAACCATTTAAGGACACGTTCATGTTGCCACGGAATAACATAACCTTTTGATAATCCGTGTTTATTAACATCCGCTGTTTTGTTTGAATTAATAAAAAGCACTGTAGTTTCACTTTCAAGGTCAGTGTGTTTTCTAAATACCCCACGACCAATCTGATACTTCTTTATTTCATTTTTTGTTGCGGGTGCTAGTGGCCCATCGTTAATTTTCCACTTTCCGGAAATGTACCTCCAATAATCAGCCTCACCTGAATCAAGCCACCTGACTTGTGCTGTTCTAAGGGGCAGTTCCAATTTAATCAGTAAAGCAACTGCATTGACAGGGCACCACATCTCATAGATTATTTTATCTTTATGCAGTTTTAAGCCGTCATACGAGCGCCCTTTGGGGATTGTTCGCTTACGCCAAACACAGTTTGGATCAGTTAAATCGATTTTATTCCTCTCGACCTCAAACCAATCACCATCACCTTTTGCTTTAACTTGACAATCTCCTGCATCATGCGCCCATTTCCAATCAGAGAAATTTTCAGCACTTGGAGGGCAAAGAATTTCGCGAAGTTCAAGAATGTATTTATAGGGTAGCGGGGTGTAAACGGTTTCTGTTACCACCATCCCCGACCGGTTTTTAAGTTTTATTGGATTTCGATATCTTTGAGGTATCACTATGTGGCCATAATCGTCTTCAACACCAACAAGCTCCGACAAACAATAATCTAAAAACTCCTTTATATAATTGTTATAGGTGACAGCTTGTCTTTGCGAAATCGCTTCACAACTTTTTATTGAAGGCCGTATAGTTTCTTCAAAAAAATCAGGTACTACTGTTTTTCTATCGAAAAAAACCAAAGGATTCGACGGTAACTTGTATGGAATTACAAAAGATCGAAAAAATCGGCTAAGACTATTTCTTTTACTTGATAACCCGCGTTCTTGCTTTAATAGCCAATTCGAAGTTAATTTAGCCCACTCCTTATATTGGAGGCCATATGAACTCTCTAGCCATTGGAATGAAATGTCCTCTGTAATTCCACCATATGGTTCGAACATTTTAGCTCCTTAGCAACCAAGACTGACCTGACAAAAGCTCATAAGGATCTACGTCTTTAAAACCTTCTGACATCAGATAGTCGAAATCTGCGTTAGAGAGAGTTTCAGAGCCAAGCTTTTTTTCAGCATTATTTAAAATTCGAGATACTTCTTCAATTTGTGGCTGACAATACACCAGCTGCGATTCCAAACTTGAATGATGAAGCGCATTGCGCCGAACTACTGGGTCTATTTTGGCATTTTTTAATCTTTGGCCATAAGCATGCCTATGACCATGTGGTGAAAGGCCTGTATCTTTTGAAGGATAGAAACCAATTTTATTAATAGCTCTTGCATGGTTTTGATAATATGCTGATATAGATAAAGGCTTCCCAAGATTACTACCACTCAACGAAATAAATGCAAATGGATGATTTCTTTCTACGTCCCGTATCTGTCGTAAATATAGTTTCCATAGAACATAAAACAATTCACCATATATAGAAGGAAACCATTGTACGGTAATGAAATTACTCTTTTCATTGTCGAGTTTTTTGACTTTCCATCCTGCTCTGTATGTTCTGTTCGTTGATTTATTGCGGGGTATTAATCCAAATTTTCCTTTAAGATAACATTCTCTATTTGCCACGTAAGGTTTTCCATCTCTATCAAACCAGTCGTTTGGAGCTTGTCCATTTATTGGGTGATAAATCCTAACATATGCGATATTACGTCCACTATGCAGAGGATCAAGTGTTACATCATGTAAATATAGGTGAAATGGTTCGCTCATTCGCAATCCTCCACCATTCAGCAATAAGGTAATTAAAATATCCCGGATATTAAATCTCTCACCCAAATTCTTGGAATGCTCATGCCCGTAATTGGTAAATCCACTAAATAATAAATTTGCAAAATGCTTATCTGGAAAATACTTAACTGAACCAAGATGCTTAGAATTCTTTTTTGCCACTACTGATCTAACAAACCAGGAGTTCTCAATCGATTTTTTCTTATCCCAAATATGTCCTAAGAAGGATCTATTATGTCTATGATTCCATGCAGACCAATATAAAATCTGCTCATAGCTACAAGCTTGTTTCATTGGGTTAAGAGGCTCTATATGATAATTATTTGTTAGCCAATCTGAGTATTGAACCAAACTTGAAATAATTCCGTTTGCAGTTGTGATATTTCTTGGTAACCAATACAGCATAGATGGATCATTACCATCAGTTCCAATTGTTCCGCTATATAGCTGTTGAACAAAAGTTTTAAACAATTCGTGTGCGGAAGAAAATAAATTTATATTTGCACTTATATAGCGAAGCAATAACTTCAGAGAAGTTATCTGTAACTCCATCCAACTTTGACTTCTGGCGTGAGCATGATCAAGAAGATATTCCATGTGAGAACTGATGATCCCTTGGTCTGTCATTAAAACAGGGATTTCCTCATACACGCCGGCATTACTTCGAAACACTTTGGCAACTAATTTGACAGTATCCATCGGTTCACTAAGCTACATCTTGATTATTTGATTACATTTCAAATTAGCACATAAAAATATTTTTGCAAAAAAAAGCCCCGAACTCAGACTGATCGGGGCTTATTTGGTTATGTTTGATTATACGAGTTAAGTGAGTATTTCTTTATTACTCTCCCACAACAGCAGTGACAATTTTGCGATTTTTTACTCCACCGTAACCGACTTGGCTAGGTTCCTGGGCTGATCGACATCGGTACCTTTTAAAACGGCAACATGATAAGCCAACAGTTGCAACGGGATGGTGTATACAATCGGTGAAATCTCATTATCGACTTGGGGGACTTTTACGATCTGTACATTTTCATCATTCGCCGCAGCTAGCGTCTCATCCATAAAAACGATCAGTTGTCCGCCTCGGGCGCTGACTTCCTGCATATTTGATTTGAGTTTTTCCAGCAGGCTGTTGTTGGGCGCGACTGTCACTACCGGCATGTCGGCATCGATTAATGCCAAAGGACCGTGTTTTAGCTCACCTGCAGGGTAGGCCTCAGCATGGATATAAGAAATTTCCTTTAGTTTTAACGCGCCTTCCATGGCTATCGGATAATGGGTGCCCCGGCCTAAAAACAAGGCATGCTGTTTTTCGGCAAACTGCTCGGATAGGGCTTTTATTTCATCATCCAACTGCAATACTTGTTCGATTTTTCCCGGCAAGCTGAACAGTTCCGAGGTAATTTTTTGCTCGACTATTTTGGTCATCTGAAAACGTCTGCCGATAGCAATGACTAACAACATTAAGGTTGCCAACTGCGTAGTGAAGGCTTTGGTCGATGCGACGCCGATTTCAGGCCCGGCGCGGGTCATCAACACCAGATCGGATTCCCTAACCAACGAACTTTCCGGTACGTTGCAGATGGTTAATGAATATTTTGCGCCCAGCTTCTTGGCCTCCAATAATGCCGCCAGTGTATCGGCGGTTTCACCGGATTGCGAGATGGTGACTATCAACGTGTCCGGCGCTAAAACCGGATTTCTGTAGCGAAACTCGCTGGCTACTTCGATGTTGCAGGGAACATGGGCCAGTTTTTCAAACCAGTAACGCGCCACCATCCCGGCATGGTAACTGGTGCCGCAGGCTAAAATCTGGATGGCTTTGATGTTATCGAACACTTCGGCGGCGTTGTGCCCGAATGCATTTTCCTGCAAGCGGTTGTTGATGAACCGGCCTTCCAAGGCTTGCGAAATGGCAAAAGGCTGCTCATAAATTTCTTTCAACATATAGTGGCGATACTCGCCCTTATCCACAGAATCGGCTGTCAACTGGCTTTCTATGATAGGGCGACTGACGGCTTGATCATGTTGGTCATAAATAACAAGCTTGTTAATGCTAATCGCCGCTATGTCGCCCTCTTCCAGAAAAATGAAGCGCTGCGTAACCGGGAGTAATGCCGCCACGTCCGAGGCAATAAAATATTCGCCTATTCCGACACCGATAACCAGAGGACTGCCTTTTCTGCATGCTATCAACGTATCGGGATTATCAACGCTCATGATTCCCAGAGCATAGGCGCCATCGAGTTTCTTTATGGTCTTTTTAACAGCGTTAAGCAATCCGTCACTTGACTCCAGCGCATGATATACCTCATGCGCAATCACTTCGGTATCTGTTTCCGAAGTGAACTCGTAGCCCAGTTGCTGCTGCACTTCTCTTAAATGCTCATGGTTTTCAATAATGCCGTTGTGCACTACCGCCACTTTATGCCGGCAAATATGCGGATGCGCATTAGCGGTACTGGGTTTGCCGTGGGTAGCCCACCGGGTATGCGCTATGCCGATATGGCCTGAGATGGGATCGGCCTCCAACAGTTTTTCCAGGCCTTTTACCTTGCCCAGCTCGCGTTTTCGGTAGATTTGCTGATTGTTAATAACTGCCAAACCAGCCGAATCGTAACCTCGATATTCCAGCCGCTTCAAGCCCTCCAGCAAAATGGGCACTACATTTCGTTGTGCGATGCCGCCTACGATTCCACACATGTTATTTCTCCAACTTAACGGGTCGTTGCCATCCTGCAAGGGACATTTGTTTGGCTCTGCTTAAAGTCAGCTGATTCTCAGGACTGTCTTTGGTGATCGTCGATCCTGCACCTATCGTAGCGTTTTTGCCTATGGTAACCGGAGCGACCAACTGAGTATCCGAACCTATAAAAGCACCGTCTTCAATAATGGTTCTAAACTTGTTAACACCATCATAATTACAAGTAATGGTGCCGGCGCCTATGTTGACTTTACTGCCCACCGTCGTGTCGCCGATATAACTTAAGTGATTTATTTTACTGCCCGATGCTACCGATGATTTCTTGATTTCTACAAAATTGCCGATATGGACATCGTTTGCCAAAACACTTTCCGGCCTGAGTCTGGCATAAGGACCGATTCGGCTGCCCTGTCCTATCACCGCATCCTCAATAACACAGTTCGCAAGTATTTCTACATTATCGCCAATAACAGAATTTTTTATATTAGTATTGGCACCTATTTTGACATGGCTGCCGATGCTGTTTTTACCCTCTAAAATCACGTTAATGTCGATTTCTATATCTTGCCCCAAACTTTCGATCGAACCGCGTTGATCAAAACGCATCGGGTCTTTTAGGGTAACGCCCTGTTCCATCAAACTATAGGCTTGCTCTTGTTGATAGACGCGCTCCAAGTGGCTGAGCTGTATGCGATTATTAACGCCCAGCACTTCATCCTCGGTTTCAGGCTGGCTGGTAACGATATTGATTTGATCGGCTACCGCCATTTCAATCACGTCAGTCAAGTAGTATTCGCTCTGAGCGTTGCTGTTGTTTAACTGGCTCAACCACTTTTTTAATTGCTTTCCTTGCACCGCCATAATGCCGGTATTAACTTCATTGATCTGTTTTTCACTGGATGTCGCGTCTTTTTCTTCGACAATTTTTATAACCTGGCCGGTAGCATCTCGAACTATCCTGCCGTAACCGGTCGGATTGGCAAGGTTCACTGTGAGTAAAGCCAGAGACCGGTCATTAACATTACTTATCAATAGTTCGACGGTCACCAATTTCAACAAGGGCACATCGCCATAAAGTATTAAGACAGTATCGGAATCGGCAATTTGATCGCTGGTCTGTTGCACGGCGTGTCCAGTGCCCAGCTGCTGTTTTTGCTCTATCCAGTCGGCATCCAGGTGATTTAGCGCTTTTGTGACCAGTTCCGCACCGTGGCCGACAACGATCTTGATGGTATTGTTTTCCAAGTGCCTACTCATGTCGTAAACATGTTGAAGCAAAGATCTGTTGGCAAGTTTATGCATGACCTTGGGCAGATCTGAACACATGCGCGTTCCCTTGCCCGCTGCCAAAATAATGGTTGTTATTTTCATATGACACTCCGTTAAACCAAAAAAGCCCGATAGCGCTTACACGTTACCGGGCTTTTAAAAAAGGTAGAGATGTACCGTGTAATATATCCCAATTACCCGCCGCGTTTTCTAAGTCTATCTAAAGTTCTCAATTGCATAACCGCTTGCTGCAATTGTGCCTGAGCTGCTGCAAAATCAATTTTTCCTGACTTATCCGCTAATGCTTCTTCAGCTCTGGCTTTGGCGTCTATTGCGGCCGCCTCATCAATATCTTTCGCTCTTATCGCCGTGTCGGCCAGGATGGTAATCAGATGCGGTTGGATCTCCAGCATACCTCCTGACACATAAAACGGATAAATTTCCTTATCGCTGACTTTTACCCGAACTTCGCCAGGCTTAAGTCTTGATATTAATGGCGCATGCCGAGGCGAAATACCCACTTCGCCGAGTTCAGCAGGAGCAAACACCATTTCTGCTAATCCGGAAAATATTTCCTTTTCTGCACTAACGATGTCTACATGTACGGTCATGGTCATGATTGATACCTACTATGTGTATAACTTATTTCATGCCTTTTGCTTTCTCAAGCGCTTCGTCTATGGTACCTACCATATAAAAAGCTTGCTCGGGAATGGCATCGTATTCGCCGTCAATAATGCCTTTAAAACCGGCAATGGTATCTTTCAAAGATACATACTTACCAGGTGAACCGGTAAATACTTCGGCAACGAAGAAAGGCTGAGACAAGAAGCGTTGCATTTTACGCGCTCTTGATACGATCAATTTATCTTCTTCAGATAATTCATCCATACCCAAGATCGCAATAATATCGCGCAATTCTTTATAGCGTTGCAAGATACCTTGAACTTTACGAGCCACGTCGTAATGCTCCTGTCCAATGACTAATGGATCAAGCTGACGGCTGGTAGAATCCAGAGGATCAATCGCAGGATAAATACCCAATTCGGCAATTTGACGTGACAATACGACGGTCGCATCCAAATGCGCAAAAGTGGTCGCAGGCGATGGATCGGTCAAGTCATCCGCAGGTACGTAAACCGCTTGGATAGACGTAATAGAACCTGTTTTGGTCGAGGTAATACGCTCTTGCAATACGCCCATTTCTTCGGCCAGTGTTGGCTGATAACCTACTGCTGAAGGCATACGGCCTAATAACGCAGATACTTCAGTACCCGCCAATGTGTAACGATAGATATTATCGACGAAGAATAGTACGTCACGGCCTTCATCACGGAAATATTCGGCCATGGTCAAACCGGTCAACGCAACGCGCAGTCTGTTTCCTGGCGGCTCGTTCATCTGACCGTAAACCAGCGATACTTTGTCGATTACGTTCGAATCGGTCATTTCGTGGTAGAAGTCGTTTCCTTCACGAGTACGCTCACCTACGCCGGCAAATACCGAATAACCACTGTGCTCAATCGCGATATTACGGATCAGTTCCATCATGTTAACGGTTTTACCTACACCCGCACCGCCGAACAGACCAACTTTACCGCCCTTGGTAAACGGACAGACCAAATCGATAACCTTGATACCGGTTTCCAGCAACTCGGATGCCGCAGCTTGTTCGGCATAGGTTGGCGCTTCACGGTGGATGCCCCATTTGACTTTTTCGCCGATAGGACCTTTTTCGTCGATCGGATCGCCCAATACATTCATAATGCGGCCTAAGGTTTCCTGACCGACCGGTACAGCAATAGGCGCGTTAGTATTGCTGACGTCCAAGCCTCGGCTTAATCCATCGGTTGAACCCATAGCAATCGTTCTGACGACACCATCACCTAATTGCTGCTGAACTTCCAGCACCAAGCCTTTGCCTTGTACATTTAAGGCATCATATACTTTGGGCAGATCTGCACGTGAAAACTCCACGTCTACGACCGCGCCGATAATCTGAACGATTTTACCCGAACTCATTGAGTTGTCCTCTTGTGTTGTGTCATTTTTGCTTCGGCTACGCTCAGTACAAGTTCAGCCAATGGCTTGTACTGAGCGGAGTCGAAGTACTTAAACGGCTGCGGCACCGGCAACAATTTCTGAAATTTCCTGAGTGATAGCGGCTTGTCTGGCTTTGTTATAGACCAGCTGTAATTCGCTGATAATATTTCCGGCGTTATCCGAAGCACTCTTCATCGCCACCATTCGGGCCGCCTGTTCACAGGCATTATTTTCAACCAGACCCTGATAGACGATAGACTCGGTATACCGGGTTAACAGATGATCCAAAACTTCCTTCGCATCAGGCTCATAGATATAATCCCAATGACCGTTTAAACCTTCATCAAGCTCACCGGCTACGACTGGCAGTAATTTTTCGATAGTAGGCTTCTGGGTCATGGTATTTACGAATTCATTGTAAACTACATGCAATTCATCGATTCTACCTTCTGCATAAGCATCCAACATGATTTTAATGATGCCGATAATGTCATGCTGATGCGGCGTGTCACCCAATTTAGAAACTTGTCCGACCAGATTTATTTTCAGATTGCCAAAAAAACCGAACGCCTTGGTACCTACAGTACAAATATCCACTTCAATATTTGCTTTTTCCCATTGCATCATTTGATTCAGGGTTTTTCTGAATAAATTTGAATTCAACCCTCCACACAAACCCCTGTCGGAACTTATTACAATAATGCCGACCCGCTTAACCGGACGTTCAACAAGAAAAGAATGCTTATACTCTGGATTTGCATGAGCCAGATGTTTGATAATCTGGCCAATCTTTATTGAGTATGGGCGTGTTGCCATCATTCTGTCTTTTGTTTTACGCATTTTACTCGCAGCAACCATTTCCATTGCACGGGTAATTTTTTGAGTGTTTTTAATACTCCCGATCTTGCTGCGTATTTCTTTACCAACAGCCATCTTAAGACCCTTTTACCAGCTATGAGTTTTGACGAAAGACTGGATTGCAGCCAGCATACCCTTTCTTATGTCATCGCTAAAATCGCCAGTTGCATTAATGTTGTTCATCAATTCAGAATGCTCTGACGTCATGTACGACTGTAAGGCAGCCTCAAAAGCAAGTACCTTGTTAACTTCCAAGCTATCAAGGAAACCTTCATTAGCGGCAAACAATGAAACCGCCATTTGTGCTACAGACATTGGTGAATATTGATTCTGCTTCATCAATTCGGTTACACGTTGACCGCGCTCAATCTGCTTGCGGGTGTTTTCATCCAAGTCGGATGCAAACTGGGCGAAAGCCGCCAATTCACGGTATTGCGCCAAATCAAGACGTGTACCGCCACCCAATTTCTTGATGATCTTGGTTTGAGCTGCACCGCCTACTCGCGACACCGATAAGCCTGCGTTCACCGCTGGGCGTATGCCTGAGTTAAACAAGTTACTTTCCAGAAATATCTGACCGTCGGTAATAGAGATTACGTTAGTCGGTACGAAAGCCGATACGTCGCCGCCTTGAGTTTCAATAATTGGCAATGCTGTCAATGACCCTGTTTTGCCTTTTACCTTGCCGCCGGTTAACTTCTCAACTTCTGCCGCATTAATGCGCGATGCTCTTTCCAATAAACGGGAATGCAAATAGAACACGTCCCCTGGATACGCTTCGCGACCTGGCGGACGACGCAATAATAGAGAAATCTGGCGATAAGCCCAAGCTTGCTTGGTTAAATCATCATAAATGATCAGCGCATCTTCACCGCGATCCCTGAAAAACTCACCCATTGAGCAACCGGTATATGGCGCGATAAATTGTAACGCAGCTGATTCCGATGCCGATGCCGAAACGATAATCGTATGTTCCATTGCGCCATGCTCTTCAAGCTTACGCACTACGTTAGCAATCGATGAGCGCTTTTGGCCGATAGCGACATAGATACATTTAATACCTGTGCCTTTTTGATTGATGATCGCATCAACCGCGATAGCCGTTTTACCGGTTTGTCTGTCGCCAATGATCAACTCCCGTTGACCGCGGCCGACAGGAATCATCGCATCAATTGATTTCAAACCCAATTGCACAGGCTGATCGACTGATTGGCGGGCAATTACGCCCGGTGCAATTTTTTCAATTGGCGAAGTGTGCTTTGTTTCAATCGCGCCCTTGCCGTCGATAGGATTGCCCAGCGCGTCAACAACACGGCCCAGCAATGCTTCGCCGACAGGCACTTCAAGAATTTTTCCGGTACATTTTACGGTGTCGCCTTCAGATATGTGCTGGTAAGAACCTAATACCACCACACCTACGGAGTCTCTTTCGAGGTTAAGCGCCATGCCGAAGGTGTTGCCGGGAAATTCCAGCATTTCGCCTTGCATCGCTTCCGAAAGACCGTGTACGCGGACAATACCGTCAGTCACACTGACTACGGTACCTTCTGTATGAGATTCGGCGCTCAGGTCGAAGTTTTCGATCTTCTTTTTAATCAGATCGCTTATTTCAGATGGGTTTAATTGCATATTCTGTTTCTCGCTCTGGTTTAGAGTCGTTTTGCTAATTGTTGAAGCTGGCCTTTAATGGAACCGTCAATCACTCTGTCGCCTGCACGTACCAATACGCCGCCGATTAATGATTTATCCACGGTTACATTCATATGGACTTTTTTGCTTAGCGTTTTTTCCAGCGATGAAGTAAAACTTTGCTTTTCTTCTTTGGAGAAAGCATAAGCGGTAGTCACTTCAACATCGACATAACCTTCACTTTCCGCCTTTAAGGCTTCGAACAGTTCAGCAATAGTCGGTGCCAGGGTTAGCCGGTTGTTTTGAACCAGTAGTTTCAGAAAATTTGCACCTTCTGCATCTACTTGCCCCTGACAAATGTCGAGCATCAGTGCCGATAATCGTTCCTTGCTGACTTTAGGATTAGCGACTACCGTAGAAACTTCTTTATCATTCAGGACAGCCGATATAAACGCCAAACTTTTCGACCACTGCTCAGTCGTACCGGTTTCTTTGGACCGTTTGAACACCGCCGCTGCATAAGGCCTTGCCAATGTTGCCAGTTCGCTCATTATGCTTAACCCAATTGATTAGAGATTTTGCTCAGGAGGTCCTGGTGCTTGGTTTTATCGATTTCCGCACTCAGAATCTGCTCTGCAGCTCGCAAAGCCAAGGCCGAAACCTCTTTACGTAAACTTTCTTTAGCCTGTTGTTTTTCTTGCTCAATTTGCGCCTTTGCCACAAGAATCAAACGCTCGCCTTCTTTTTTGGCGGTCTCTTTTGATGCTTCAACAAGTTCATTGGCGCGTTTTTGAGCCAGATTCACAATCTCTGAAGATTGTTCTTTGGCTTCTTTTAAAACACCCTTGGCTTTTTTCTCAGCCAACTGCATTGCTTCCTGACCTTTTTCAGCCGCAGCCAAACCGTCAGCAATTTTCTTTTTACGTTCTTCTAAAGAGTCAAATAAAGGCGGCCAGATGTACTTCATGGTAAACCATACCAGAAGTGCAAAGGTAATCATTTGCCCAATCAGAGTAGCATTGATACTCACGATGCGTTCCTCTTGTTGCTAGTAAATTTAAACGACTTATTAACCCGCTGCCGCAGCTTGTACAGCAGACAGGAATGGGTTAGCAAAAGTGAAGAACAGCGCCAAACCAACACCGATCATAGTTACCGCGTCTAACAGACCCGCAACAACAAACATTTTTACTTGCAGCATAGGCACCATTTCAGGTTGACGGGCAGCGCCTTCCAGAAATTTTCCACCTAACAGACCGAAGCCTATCGCAGTTCCTAAAGCGCCCATACCCAGAACCAGCCCTACTGCAATAGCAGTCATGCCTTGTACATCAGCAATTAATTTTGCAATTTCCATGAAACCTCCAAACGGTTAGTTAATTATAAAAAGTTAAAAAAGTATTAATGATCTTCGTGCGCCATGCTCAGGTAAACAATGGTCAAAACCATGAATATGAATGCCTGTAACGTGATAATTAAAATGTGAAAGATCGCCCAGGGAAAACTCAGCACCGGCTGGAGATAACAAGGCAATAAAGCAATCAGAATGAAGATCAATTCGCCCGCATATAGGTTTCCGAATAAACGAAGTGCCAGTGAGATTGGCTTGGCAATTTCTTCTACCAATTTCAACAGCAGATTGAACGGCAAAAGCCATGGACCGAAAGGTTGAAACATCAACTCTTTGGCAAAACCCCATGGGCCTTTTACCTTGATGCTATAGAAAATAATCAAACAGAAAACGGAAATAGACATTGCAAAAGTTGCATTCAAATCCGTACTTGGAACGACGCGCAGATACTCGATGCCCATCAACGAACCGATTAACGGCAATATGTCGACTGGGAACAAGTCCATGAAATTCCACAAAAACACCCAGCAGAAGATGGTCAATGCCAGAGGCGCAATTAATTTGTTTTTACCGTGAAAGCTGTCTTTAACTTGAGTATCGACAAATTCAATCAGCATTTCTACAAAATTCTGCACCAGACCCGGAACGCCTGCTGTTGCCTGATCCGCCGCTCGCTTAAAAAACCAGACAAACAGACCGCCCAGAACAGCTGAGAAAAACAACGTATCAAGATTCAATGCCCAGAAACCCTCGCCTACAGTCAGCGAAGTCAAATGGTGAATAATATAACCGGTTGCACCTTCGGCATGAGCTTCGGTAGCCATCGTTCCTCTCTAAATATTAATAATGTCAGCGCATCAGTAGCGCAAACCAAAAAACCGATAATGCCGCCATGTATACTGCCAGCAGCGGTAATATTTCTATGTTTGGGAGCTGGAAAATCATGAAGAACAGCGCGGCTGTTAGCAATAATTTGCCCGATTCCCCCGCATAGAAAGACCGTACAATCTTTCTTGCTTCCTGCCCTGCGGATCGATATACCCGTAATGCAAAATACAGATTGGGAATAAATGCCGCCGCTCCGCCTAAAGCTGCCGATAAAGCGTAAGGTTTACCCCCTTCTAAGGCAAATCCTGCCGTCATTATTATGATCAAAAGAATTTGATAACTTATGATTTTACTAACAGTAGAGCGCCTTGTACCCGTCACACCCAACTCCATACTCAACAGCTCGGGAATTATATATATCGACCCTCATTAAATCAAGGAAGATTAAATTTAACTTACAAATAATATTGTTTTACCCATAAACCAAATTCTTTACACATGAAATATTTAAAAAACATATCGAACTATTCTTCTTTTTCGCCATCAATTCGACCTATAATCATTGTACTTCAAGATCAGCTAACCGAGCGGAGCGACTGATCTCTAATACCTGGCAGCTCTTGAACGGGAATGACCTTCTCCTGCAAGTGTTGAGCCAGCCAGTAGTTCATTTCAGTTCTCGGGCAGAAGACTGAGGCCTTTTTTAAAATATCGTTATCCTGCGTTTGTTCGACTGTAGCCTGTTTTTAACCAGCGACACACTGCGGTTTCACCCAGGTTCATGTCCTGGCAAACCTAGCTGATGCTCAGGCCTTGGTCTTTAAGCATCTGCATTAGTTAGCATCAAATGTTCGACGCTTTTGATTCATAATTGAATTCCCCTTGCTTTGGTTGAGTTATTTTATCAACCTATCCAGATGTCCATTTTTATTAGACCACTACACTTGAGAGGGGAACCGGCGCACAAGACAGTTTAGAAAACCGAACACTTTCTCGATTTTATGTTGAATGGCTGGTCTCATGCGCAGAAAGGCCGAATCATTCCTTCTCTCAAGTCTGAATTTAGATAGGTTTTTGTTTATAATGAGAATGCTGGTAACGAGCATTCCGTACCACGATCATCTTGGATTCCGTTGCGCTCAATCCAGGCTATTCCGACATAAAAAATCTCCCGATTTTGCTAAATAAAAACTGAAAAGCCTTAAGAGCTTTTTGTGAAGGCTCACCATAATCTGTTACAAACATCCAGCTATCTTGAACATACTGAAAATACCACCTTTCGTTAGTATTCGTGGCCGTTACATGTAAGCAGAATGGACCGATGCTCACTTGTTCGCCGCCATAGTCGTTAATATTTATCGTTCCATCCCATGAGTTCTCATAAACAGTAATATGAAAAGATCCAACTGTTGAATCTTCAAATACCAGTGAAGCTGTATAACCACCGCCACCAGGATTAAATTGAACTTCTACATTATCACGTAGCTCCGCATGATTGTTCGGTAGTCTATCTACCCCTATAGAACCGACTATCTCTCTAAAATTTTTCATTTTTACCCCTTACAAGTAAGCTTACTTTATTTAAAAAAACATTCTTATGAAGAACAGCCAAAAAACAGGAAAAACTACCGAAGCAAAAACCCGGCGCAAACATTCACAACTTCCTTTCTGACGCTGACAGAAAACCTTGGCCGCCACGGCCTCTAGCTCCAATCCACACTCTCTTGAATCGCCCCCTATTGGTCCAGATACGGTGACAACCCGACGACTGTATGCATCCGACTATTGCAAGAAAATAGAGGAGCAACTTATTTTCCGGCCTGGCGTGACAAGCTATCTCGGATTTCAGATATTTTGTGCTTCAAAGGTCGTGATGATTAATAGGCATAACTGCTAAGTAGACATCTTTTCAGGTATATATTAATCGCAGGCGCATAAAGCCACCCCTTAAATCCGTTAGACTTGATTCTATTGCAACCACCTATTGATAGCAACCTTATTATCAAACTAAAAAACGCCATCGATAAGAGATGGCTGTGGTTGAGGTGGGAGCTTTTTTAACGCATTTGGTGTTAAATCTACGTTTGCAGGATTAAGCCACGTTTCACTTGGTTTTTCGTGCTTTTCGTTGGTAATGCGTAACATCAGTTAAGGAAAAAAGTCTTTCTCCTGATTGACGATTTGCGGGAATAGGACGACTGCAAGAATGCAGGAAGTAGAGCACCAACAGTAG
Source organism: Methylobacter sp. (assembly GCA_036561025.1). Classification (GTDB taxonomy): domain Bacteria; phylum Pseudomonadota; class Gammaproteobacteria; order Methylococcales; family Methylomonadaceae; genus Methylobacter_A. Next base: position 24,959 of record DATBQB010000033.1, read on the forward strand.
GCGCTTTAGGCGACGCAGGGAGCAGTTGCCGAGAGGGGTGGGGAGAATAAAAATAAGGAAAATACTTTATTTGCCCCTCATCCTAACCTAATCATGCCGGGCTGTCCGCCACCCGGTGGATTTGTCCCAGTGGGAGAAGGGACTGGTCTCTTAACTTAACGGCATTGGCTGCAAAACCTGTCCTGCGCAGTGAAAGTTACTGAACGAAACTCGTAGTGTGTTCAAAACGCCGCAAGGCGGTTTAAATTAGAAAGGTGGCGGGCATCTTTATTGAGCTTGTAAACAATTAGCGAAAAATTCACACTCCAGTTTATTGCTCCTCATCTGCCCCGACACATGATCTATCAGTCTATTTAATCTGCTCAAGAATCCCATCCAGTTCTTCCAAGCTGGAATAGGCGATAACCAGCTTTCCGGCACCATTTTCCTTATGCTCAATTAACACTTTTGCACCCAGCTTTGCGGTCAAGTCTTCCTGCAAACGCAGGGTGTCTTTGTCTACTATCTTTACTTTAGGTGTTTTAGGCTCAGCCTGACTGTCTTTAACCAGACGCTCCGCCGCCCGGACCGTTAAACCTTCCTTGACAATCTTGTTAGCCGCGGCTACCTGCTTTGGGCCGTCCAGGGATAGCAACGCTCGTGCGTGGCCCATTTCCAGCTGCCTGCTGATCAATAATTTTTTCACTTCCGGGTGTAAATCGATCAGTCTCAATAAATTGGTTACTGTAGCGCGCGACTTGCCGACCGCATCGGCAACTTGTTGATGAGTCATTTCAAACTCGTCCAGCAACCGCCTCAATGCTTCGGCTTCTTCCAATGGGTTCAGGTCTTCCCGCTGGATATTTTCAATCAGCGCTATTGCCATTGCAGTGCGGTCGTCTATCTCTTTGACGACTACCGGCACCTGCTGCAACCCGGCCAATTGCGCGGCCCGCCAGCGGCGTTCCCCAGCAATAATCTCGTATTTTTCCGCAGCAAGCTTGCGCACCACGACTGGTTGAATGATGCCTTGCGCTTTGATGGAATCGGCCAGTTCCTGCAACCTTTCAGGGTGCATATCTTTTCTTGGCTGATATTTGCCCCGCTGCATATGCTCAATCGGCAAGGTGTGAAGCGAATGACTTTCCGCTGCTTCCTGTTGATCGTCTTTACCGACAACATTGCCCAATAAAGCGTCCAGACCTCGATTTAATCCGCGTTTTTTCACAGCCATAGCTTTCAATTTTTCTCTTTTTTAAATTTCATCCGCCAAAGCAATCAGGCCAATGCTCCTGACGCTGATTTATCGCAAATCAGCGCGAACTATCGATTCAAATTCTTCAATCAGCTTTCTTAAAGCCTCTGCTTCTTCCTGCAAAGCAAGGCGCTCTTTTTGAATGTTTTTAAATAACGCAACCATCACTGCCGTTTGCCTAGCCGCTTCCTCGGCAATCTCAGCCTGTATTTCACTTTGGCTCACATCTTTAGCAGGTTGATGCGTTTCTTCTTTGGCGGAATCCTCAGCCAATAAGGCCTCAAGCCCCCGACCTAACCCACGTTTTTTAAAATTCATGTGCTGTTGTGTTTTTCTTTTCTGATCATTTCGCCCGCCAATGCGATATAAGCCACAGACCCTCGCGATGTTCTATCGTAGCTCAACACCGGCAAACCATGGCTCGGGGCTTCCGCCAATCGAATGTTTCTTGGGACGCAGGTTCTGAATACCTTATCGCCGAAATAGCGGATCAACTGCTCCGATACATCTTTAGTCAAGCGGTTTCTGTCGTCAAACATGGTTCGCAGGATACCTTCCATGTACAGACCGGGATTGACGGTATCCTGAATATTTTTAAGCGTACTCATCAATGCAGACAAGCCTTCAAGGGCATAATACTCGCACTGCATCGGCACCAGCACGCTGTTTGCGGCGACCATTGCGTTCAAGGTCAGCATGTTCAGCGAGGGAGGGCAATCGACCAGGATGTAATCGTAATCGGATCTTATAGGGATCAGCGCATCGGCCAGCCGGCGCTCACGGTGATCGGCCTGCATCAGCTGCACTTCAGCCGCGGTGAGATCTCCATTGCCGGGAATCACTGAAAAACCGATTTCCGGCAACTTAATGACGGTTTCCGAAGCAGGTACATTTTCCATCAACAAATCGTAGCTGGAATATTTAACATCCTGCTTATCGATGCCGCAGCCCATCGCAGCATTACCCTGCGGATCGAGATCCACCAATAATACGTGCCGGTTAGCCGCAGCCAGCGAGGCTGCCAGATTTACGCTGGTTGTAGTTTTTCCTACACCGCCTTTTTGGTTGGTTACGGCAATTACTTTTCCCACTAGCTTACCTCGGCCTGTTCAGGCAATTGTATTCGTACCAGACATCTTTCAACATCAGCTCCCGGAACGCTAACCGATATGACAGATTTTTTTGCTGTAATTTCTGCCAGTTCCGCCTCCGGAGGCTGTCCTTTCATCGCCAACAATACGCCGTCCGGGGCCAGCAAATGCGCAGTCAGCTTCATTATATCGGACAAGCCGGCAAACGCTCTGGTAAGCACTGCATCATACGCTTGTTCGGGATGATAATTTTCCACGCGACTGTGGATAACTTCGACGTTTTTAAGCTTTAATTCCAACACGGCCTGCTGCACAAAGCGGGTTTTCTTAGCGTTACTGTCAAGCAAGGTAAACTCGGTTTCAGGCAGGCAGATCGCCAACGGAATGCCGGGCAAACCTGCACCGGTGCCTATATCGATAACGCGCTTGCCCTCAATATGCGGCATAATCGATAGGCTGTCTAAAATATGCAGCCGCGCCATTTCTTCCCTGTTCCGTATTGCGGTCAGATTATAAGCTTTATTCCATTTTTCAATCAGCTTTATAAAGCTAAGCAACTGATCTATGTTTTGGTCAGTTACGTTTAAATTTAATGCAGCTATCCCGGAGGCCAGGATTTTTCGACAGTCTTCCATCAGGCGCTTTTCTTCTTTAGATAAACCAGCAACAGGGAAATTGCAGCCGGTGTAATGCCAGGGATACGCGATGCCTGGCCTAGAGTTTCAGGGCGCTGTTTTTTAAGCTTTTCGCTTACTTCATTGGACAGGCCGGGAACGCCGCTGTAATCGATGATTTCAGGCAAGCGCAGATGGTCATAACGCAGGGCTTTGTCTATCTCGGTTTGTTGCCTGTCGATATAGCCTGCATATTTGGCCTGAATCTCGACCTGTTCGGCTACCTGCGGATCTATATCCCCAGAACCGTCCATAAACGACAATAGCTGGCTAATATCCACTTCCGGACGGCGCAGCAAATCCATTAAATTGGCTTCCCGCATTAACGGCTTGCCCCAATATTGCTCGACCTGTGCGGCCTGTTCCGTTTCCGTCCTGACCCATTTCTTTTTTAGCTCGCCCTGCAATTGGGTGATCGCTGATTGTTTGGTTTCGAATGCCTGCCAGCGCTCGTCATCAACCAAGCCCAATTCCCGACCTTTTTCAGTCAGGCGCAAATCGGCATTGTCTTCCCTCAGCAGTAACCTGTATTCAGCGCGGCTGGTGAACATGCGGTACGGTTCCTGGGTTCCGCGCGTAATCAGGTCATCGATCATCACGCCGATATACGCCTCATCGCGTCCCGGACACCAACTGTCCAGACCTTTAACCAATCGAGCCGCATTGAGGCCGGCGATTAAGCCTTGAGCCGCCGCTTCTTCATAACCAGTCGTGCCGTTGACTTGCCCGGCAAAGAACAGCGCGTCCATGTGCTTGGTTTCCAGCGATGATTTCAAATCCCTGGGATCGAAAAAATCATACTCTATCGCATAACCGGGCCGCACGATTTCGGCATTCTCAAAGCCCAGCATCGAACGCACGAATTCATACTGCACATCGAAAGGCAGGCTGGTTGATATGCCGTTAGGATAAATTTCATGGGTATTCAAGCCTTCCGGTTCGACAAAAATCTGGTGCGAATCCCGGTCGGCAAAACGCACGACTTTATCTTCAATAGACGGACAGTAACGCGGCCCGATGCCCTCGATGATTCCCGAATACAATGGAGAGCGATCCAGGCCGGAACGGATAATGTCGTGGGTTTTATTATTGGTCCGGGTGATATGACACGGAATCTGACGGGGATGATGCTCGCGCTTGCCGATAAACGAAAATACCGGTACCGGGTCATCGCCATGCTGCTCTTCCAGCTTGCTAAAATCGATAGTCCGCCCGTCGATGCGCGGTGGCGTGCCGGTTTTTAAGCGGTCGATCCTGAACGGCAATTCTCTTAAACGCTCGGCCAACGCGATGGAGGCCGGATCGCCTGCGCGACCGCCGCTGTAGTTTTCCAGGCCGATATGTATTTTGCCGCCCAAGAAAGTACCGGTAGTTAAAACCACGGCTCTCGCGGTAAAACTCAAACCCATTTGCGTCTTAACGCCGGCAACCCTGCCGCCTTCGACGATCAAATCGGACACGGTTTGCTGAAATAAAGCCAGATTGGGTTGGTTTTCCAGTGCAGTTCTTACCGCCTGCTTATAAAGCTGACGGTCGGCCTGAGCGCGGGTCGCCCTGACTGCCGGGCCTTTGCTGGCATTTAGGGTACGGAACTGAATGCCGCCATGATCGATAGCCCGAGCCATCACCCCGCCCAACGCATCGACCTCTTTAACCAGATGCCCTTTGCCTATCCCGCCAATCGCTGGATTGCAGCTCATTTGCCCCAGAGTGTCGATATTTTGCGTTAACAACAGCGTGTTCGCGCCGCATCGAGCCGATGCCAGCGCAGCTTCCGTACCCGCATGACCGCCGCCAACCACAATGACATCAAAATCTTTTCTAAATTTCACTAGCGCTATGTACTCTTAAAAAATGGTATATTACTGTTTGTGTGAATGCACACAAACTTGACATATTATAAGAGGTAAATGATGAAAAGACGTAAAAATCAACAAGGAACCGATGCTGTTCCCAACCAAAATCCGGTCGCGAAGTACGCGCACCTGTTTAACAAAGCGCAAACCTTTTGCGATAAAAGCAAATACAGCCGCAAAGCAAAACACAAAAGACAAGAGGCTAGTCCAATGGTTCCAGGCGGAATTATCGGACTAGCCTCTTGTTTTATTCTTCCCGCTTAGTCTCGATTCCGGTTTGATGGCACTGATAAGGGCTGCCTTTGCCTCATTGACATACTCTGTAGCACGCCAATCGGCATTTACTAACTCTCGTGTTTTATCCGAATTCTTTTCATTCAGACTATATAGCCTGAACTATTTTATTCACTGTTCGCCCAAGACTTTTTCCTCTTTAACCTGCGAAACATCTTGATAAATGCCGGTTAATTTGCGTTTAAACTCATCAGAAATCAGCCTGGAATCCTGCTTGCTTTTTACCACGCGCGGCGTGATCAGGACAACCAGTTCGTTTTTGGTTTCAGTATAAGTCGTATTACCAAATAATGGCCCTATCACCGGAAGCTCGTGTAAAAAAGGAATCCCACTTTTATTCTCAGAGCTATTGTCTTTAATTAAGCCACCTAAGGCTATCGTTTCCCCGTCTTGTACTGCCACGGAACTTTCAATCTCTTGTTTATTAATGGTAGCGGAGGTTGTAACACCGGTTGTTGTTGGCACTACAGCACTGACAATTTGGTGGAGATCCAAAATAACCATACCGTTAGCATTCACCCTGGGAGTAACTTCCAGGGTGACGCCAGTATCTTTATACTGTATCGAATTGCTTGTCAGTAAAGCCGGTGTCGTTCCAGTAGTGGTAGGAAGCTGTGAGGTGGCTGTTTGTATGGGTATTTGATCACCGACATTTATTTTCGCTTGCTGATTATTCAATACCATTAAAGACGGCGATGAAATGACATTAACGTTACCTTTATCGGCTTGGGCGGTTAAAATGGCTTTTACAGAACTCGAGTTCTGTACCACGCTAAGTCCACCGGTTGCAAAGCCAGCGGCCGCTGCAGTTGCTATATCTCCTAGCTTAACCCCGCTTAAACCGCTACCGATTGCAGTATCTCCTTGCCTTAGAAACCACTCTATGCCGTACTTTAAATTATCCGTCAATGTAACCGAGGCAACTGTCGCATCAATCAGCACTTGTAAAGGCAATATATCGAGCTGTTTGATGACCGGGAGTATCACTTCGTATTCCTGAGGGGTGGCAACGACAACGACTGAATTATTGGCCACGTCAGCAATAATTCTTACATTCTCCACGTTGGAAACCAGAGCATCTCCGGTTTGTGCCGAGCTTTTGCTGGCTGATGATGTTTTTTGTTTTTCCATTGGCTGTTTATTGGTTGCTTCAGCCGATTTTTGTCCAGGTGCAACTTTCGCAGCTTTTTCCTTATGGGCAGGGGCAGCGCCGGTAAAAATTTCATTTAACGTTGACGCCAGCTCTTCAGCATCGACATGCTGAACCTTATAAACGTTCACACCGCCGCCTGATGCTATATTTGCCCGATCCAGACGAAGTATCCAGTTCTCAATATCCCTCAAATAGCTGGCCTGATGCGTAATCGCCATAACGGCATTCAATCTTTCAACGGCAATAAAGCGAAAAAACCCGCTCTCGTCATCCTCGCCTTTTTTACTAAAAATTTCCTGCAATTCTTTAATAACAGTTTCCGGTTCGACATGCGATAACGGAAACAGACCAAAAGATCGCCCTTTCAACACATCAATATCAAAAGCGCTGATCATGTCCATTACCCGGCCAAGCTCATCAGGGGTACCGGATGCAATCAAAATGTTGCGCGTGGCATCTACATTGAGAATAGTCTTTTCTTGCACCAGCGGCTTTATCACATCGACAATATCTTGTACGCCGACGTTTCTGATTGGAATAACTCTGACTTGAAAACCCGTCCTGCCGGCACCAGGAGCGGCAAAACCGGAGCTGTACAGGGCTTCACTGGCAGGTTCGATGTGGTAAATGCGGGCATCCTTAATCAGCACGGCATTGTTCATACGCAGCAGCATTTCAAGGGTGGGAATTAACTCTTCTTTGCTTAAAGGATTGGTAGTTTGTAGAGTAACCTTCCCCGCCACTTTAGGGCTGAGCACAAAATTTTGCCCGAGTATGTCGCTTAAGATTACTTTGGCCACTTCGCCAAGATCCGCCTCGTCAAAATTAAGGCTGTAAGTACCTTCGCCATGAGGTTTGGTTTTTCTATGTTGCGCTGTTGTGTCCGGTACAAACCGGTTTGTACCGGGGAATAGCTCAGGCTTGGCTTGAGTCGTTGTAGTGGGCGCTTTATTTTGCAGCTCTTTAATAACTTCATCGCCCTGCTCTTTTTTCACAGGCGTCAACGGCAATTTGGCGGCCCGCTTGGGTGTAAGTGATTCACAGCTTGACAGCGTTAAACCTAAAACGACCAAACAGAAAACTGTTATTATTTTTTTAGGATTAATCATTGGTACTCTCCGATGTATCTTTAGTATTGTCTTCTACCGGCTCAGGAATCGCTGCTGGAGCTGGAACTGGTGCTGCTGGTGCTGGTGTAGGCGGCACTGCCTTGCTTGCCTCGCGAGGCAATTCTTTTAATTTCGGTTTTCGGAGTAGCAGTTCTTTCTCCTTATTGCCTTGTTTAAGTATGGCCCTGTCCTTGTTTATTTCGGTCAGTTTCCAGCCGTCGATCTCATCGCCTACCGTTATTTTTCGAAAATTATCCTTGGCAACCTTTGACTTGGATCGACTAAATAATGCCGATACGGTTTTTTTAGTACCGTAAACTCCGCTCAGTTGCCAATCAAAACTTTCAGGTTTGGCTTCCCCTTGCTCTGCCTCGGGGCGCGGCTCATCTGCCGCTCTTCTTCTGCCTTTAATAAATAACGGCCTGGCAACCAGATCGACATAACTTTCTTCCGGCGGTTTGGCCAATGCTATTTCGGGCAGTTCGTCTGTTTTATAGTCCTGCGGTTTTGCCGAGCTTATCGATGTCAGCAAATGACGCTTCATATAGCTTGCATACAGCCATTCTCCGGCAATAATCAAGCACAAGCCAATGGAAGCAGATAGCAGCAATTTTATGAGTTTATTATTCATTGCGGCTGCTTTCTCATAAAACTAACTGCCTGAAAGTTAATATTTAATTCGTTGCTCTGATCTATCTGCCGTGTTGTCCTGTTTCTTACGCCGCGCATCGGCCTTATATCTATCTCGTTGATAATAATCAGCGGGGTTGATGTTTCCATCTTGTACAGTACCGCCCGTAACACTTCGCTGTTACCCGTCATCCTTACATTGACGGTTATCCGGCTAAATTCATTTTTGGTGCTGAGAGGAAGCGCCTGAGTGCTGCTCAATTGTCCGCCTGCCTCTGCAATCGTTTTTTTAATAAACTCCTGAACCTCAGCTGAGGCTAAAGCGCCGGTAGCCTGACTGTTTAAAAGCCCGCGTTCTTGATACTGCTTTTTTAAAGCATTCATGCTGGCAATGACCGCGTCTTTTCCTGCCAGAATCCGCTCATATTGCTGTAACTTGAAAACAAGATTATTTTTGGCTTCGTGCAGTTCCAGCCCTTTGTTAACCACCGGTACTATAACTACCAGACTGATGATCAGTATCGCCCCAACTAACAGACCTACCGCCAACCATCGCTGCATTTGCTTGCTACCCTTAATCACTCGCACCTCCCTCCAAATATCGCCATGGATGGTGTGTATGCTGCAAGCCAGTCGGGAACTGGCACAGCAATCGCCAGGGATGGCGTGTATGCCGCAGACCGGCCAGTAGCCGGCGCGGCGCTCGACTGCTTGGCTTTAGGCGCAATTGCCGAGGTAACATCAACAGTGATCTGGAACCGCTCCTGCTTGCTGACTTTATCCTGAGTGACCGGCGAAACGAACCGGGCGTTGGCAAACATTTCAGAGTCTTCCAAGACGCCGATCAATGCCGAGGCGGAGGGAGACTCGCCCTGTATTTGCAAATGCCCGTCCGAATATTGTAAATAACTCAGCCAAGTATCGTCTTTCATTAACGCGCTTAAGCTATTCAACATATCGACTACCGATGGAACCGCAGTCTTCTCTGTTATTAATAGTCGTGTTTCGTCTATCATTGCGTCAATCTGCAACTGCAAGGCTTTCACTTCCTTGGCATCTTTTTCTATGGCATCGATTTTTTGCTGTAAAGCACTGACTGTCTGGTATTCAAAAAAGACCGGCAGCGCCAGCACTGCACCCAGTAGTATACATGCCGACGCAACCAGCGCCGTATAAATCAGGCGCGATGTATTTGCGGTTTTTTCCCGGAACTCTTCCGGTAATAAATTGTAGCCGTCATAGCGCTGTTCAAGATCATTCGGCATAGCTTCATAATCAACAAACAGCGGCGACATGCCTATCGTTTTGATGTCTTCATACAAGGCATCAAGCGTTTCCTTGGGCGTTAACACCAACATGACCCTGATGTATCCAGGCTCGTTTTCACCCTCCAACGGCTTCACCGCAAAATAAACCTGTTCCGCCGCAAACGGCGTATAGCGGTCAAGTTCGTAAGCAACAACCTGCGACAGATTTTCCTTTACGGCGGCCGGCAAGGTAAGCTCTTTTTGAATGGCTTCTTGCTGGGTTAACCGGAGTATTAAATTCGCTTTAGCCAGCCTTTCATCTTTGGCCTGCAATGCTTTGTATTGCTCTATACCCGATGCGTTACGCTCCAATATTGCCAACGGCTCGACCACGTCATTAAACACATAAGTCAGCGCTAACTGATTATTTTGAGGTCGGACGACAATAAAGCCCTGTTTTTCATTAACCAACTGCCTGACTTTTTCAGGCACCAGAAAATCCAGCTCACGCAGCCACCAGCGAAAGAACTTTTTAACATCCAGATCAATTGTTGAATTCAGGTTCGGCATACTGTCTCACTAGTAACTGATCTCTTTCATCTGTAAATAATGAATTGTCCTTGGCGGCATCACGCTGCCATTTCAAAACCTGAAACGGCGACAACGCCCCTGGATTATCCGATCTTTTTATCAGAGCCTTGATCATGGCCTTTGTATCATCATCCGACAGCGCTTCGGCAACAACCGTAATTGCGCCTTTTTGTTCCATGCCATCATTGACGCCTATTGCGGATGTGCTTTCAATAGCGCTCTTTTGCCCTGACATTCCGTCTTGATTAGAAAATCCCGACTGCCCCGCACCATCTTTTCTGATCATAAAAGCCGGTGCGGGCAAGCCATTTACTGCACTTATCCTTCTAGCTGCAATATATTCATCGATCAATCCGGCATCCGCTCCCGGCAATACCTGCAAAACCTCTTTGGCAGCCTGAGTCGAATCCACTGTGGGCTGTCCCGAGTAAACCGTGACCAAGTTTTCAAGCCATTTGAAGAGCTGTTCATTCATACCTAATACCAACTGTAATTCCTCAATAGATTGAAACGGCTTGTTACGAGGCCGGTAACTTAATCCTGCGCTTTTATATTCTTCTTTCTCTGCGCCATCTATGTGCACCAGATCATCCTCATCACGCCAATCGAGAATCGCATTGACCAGCTTGGCTTGCTGCTCGGCCTCCACAGGCGCGTGTGCCATAAGCCCCTGTAACAAGGTCTGATCCGCACTGTTTATATCTATCTTGCCTGTTTCCGCCAACAGCCGAACCCGGACTTTAAAATCCGGATAATCTATTTGATAAATACTGCCATCGGTGCGCCAGCGTTGTTGCTGACCGGGATTCATCAACATCAGCTCTGCAACCGCAAGCCCCGATTCCGCAATAGCCATGGCCTGGGCATTATTACGGCTGCCGGTTACAACCGATGCCTCCCGCTGCATAGTTAGAGCAAAACTACCGGCCATAATGGTCAACAGGCTTAATACCCATAAAACCAGAACTAGCGCGAAACCCTCAGATCTGATCAATCGCTATCCTCTGCCGGCCTGGCTACATTTGTATCGTTCTCGTCAAGCTTCGTGTTGCCGACTGCGCCCGCAGCTTTAAGCTCTATAATCATTTCAGGCCAAAAAACGCCATTTGTGGTGTTGATGCTGATTTTAACCAATTGGGGTTGAACGTCTTTTTTCAACCATTCATCCTGCCAGCGGCTTTTGCTTTCACCCTCAACAGCACCAAAATAAGCCAGAGTAAAATCGCTGACATGTCTTAGTAAAACGACATCTTCCCGGCGCCAATCTTCGCCCTCGGCCACCGGAAAAAACGGCGTTAAAGTTACATTGATAACCTGTTCGCCATCTTGCTGCTGCGGCTGTATCGAAAACAGCTGCATACCTAATCTACCGGCGCTTGCAGGAAATACCGAAACGAACTGCAAGGACTGTTTCTTACCTTGAAAAGAAAATATTTTATTTTCTTTTTCATCCGCCCCGCCGATTCCCGGCTGGTCGGCGGCATTCACATCATTCTGGGTCAGAAAGTCATTCCATAAAGGTATAGCCAGGGACAAATGCCGTTGAAAAAAGTTATAAACGACAGCGACTTCATTCACATCGGTTATTTTGTTTTCTCCCTGTTCCCAGCTTTGAGCGCAAATTCTCATGCTGCTGAACAACAACACTACCATGATGCTTAATAGCGTCATGGCTATCAAAACTTCAATCAGCGTGAAGCCAGAACTTGGCATAGCGTTATGAAAACGGTGCTTCGCCTTTCGCCCTTCGCCTTTTGCCTTGCTTTTACAGCTCATGAGACACTTTGTTCGCCAACTTTAAAGTTATTAACTCAACCTGCCTGCCATCGCCATCGGCACGGGCATCATCACCCCAGTTTACGGTAACCCTAATCTTAAAAAGCTCTGCCGCTATGGCCGAGACGTCTAAATCTTCTGCCACGAATTGAAACGGGCTGACAGATACACGCCAATAGTATTTCTCATTTTCCAGCCCGTTAGCTTCGCCTTGACGTAAAGGCGATTCCACACCTGTTTGGGCCATTAAAGATTCGGCAATTTGCACGGCAACCGTATATTCCTCGGCAACACCGGCGGTATTAACACCGCCCGAAAATATCTTCAGCAAGATACCTAAGGAGAGCGCCAGAATTGAAAACGCAATCAGGATTTCCAGTAAAGAGAAACCACGCTGTTTATTTACTTTCAAGTTCAATCTGTCCGGTTAGCCAGTTTATATCGGTTTTCCACGACACCTGTCCTAGCTCCAAGGTGATTCTCCCTCCGGTTGAGGAGCCATCGGCAAAAAAACGGATGCTCGCCGTACCTTCCCCGGTTAATTCAGTTTGCGCGGTCACCACGGTCACATCAATGGCCTTGGGTATTTGATAAAGCTTGTCCCGACCGCTGACCGTATAGCTGTTGTCGCTAAGATTAACGGTAACCGTGGCTTCCTGATGAGTCGTTAAAGCCTGCCCTCTAGCATAACGTAGCGCCGAAACTATGTCCCTTGCCGCCGCCTTAACTTCTGTAGAGTCATTTCCTGATGACAGGTTAAGACCGATCACCGAAAAACCCAAAACAACGACAAAAAGCACTACGGTCAATTCCAGCAAGGTAAAGCCGTGCTGCGGCTTGCTTGTTAGCGCAGTACGCTGAGACTGTATTCCCACGTAGCGCGCCACTACCATTGAGTTAAGCACAATAACACCGTAGGAGCGGGCCGCGCCCGCGACATTTGAGTAGCGAATGAGCGCCTTTATCGCGGGCATGGCCCGCTCCTACAACACTTAACTTAATGGCAGTGACGCAGAGTGTGGGAACGAAATTTCTTCCGCCTTTCGTCTTTTGTCTTTCGCCTTTCACCTCACAACTCACTCCCAACTAACAATATCCTGGTCTTCGCCTTCACCGCCTTCCTTGCCATCCGCTCCTAACGTATACAAATCGAATTTCCCGTGCTCGCCGGGAGAAACATAATGATATTCCTGTTGCCATGGATCCAACGGCATTTTGGTTTTGCGCAAATAGGGGCCATTCCAGCGTTTGGCGCTGTCAGGCGATTCGATTAAAGCCTTCAAGCCCTGCTCGGTGCTCGGATAACTGCCCAAATCCAGTTTGTACATATCCAGAGCGGCCGACAGGTCTTCAATTTGCACTTTTGCCGCTTTGGTTTTTGATTCGCCCATGTGCTTCATGACCTGCGGCCCGACGATCCCGGCCAGCATCGCAATAATGCCCAGCACGACCAATAACTCAAGCAAGGTGAAGCCACGCTGATGCAGCGAACCCGCCTTTTCCGCCTGGAGCCCTAATATTTTTTTCATGATGTTTCCTATGTTTAAAAAGCTAAATCGTTAACGCTCAGGATAGCCAGCAGAATCGATACGATGATGCCTGCAATCATTAATCCCAGTGAAATTATCAAAGCCGGTTCCAGCAATGCCAGCATGCGCTGAATCGCCACTCTCAGCTGTTTATCGTAAATAGTCGCCACACGCAGCAGCATTTCTTCGAGGCGTCCGGTCTCTTCGCCCATTTTAATCATTTGCATGGCCATTTTGGGAAATATGCCTTTCTCCAGCAAGACATCCGACATATTTTTACCCTGTCTTAACTGCTCTTCGGTATCGTGAATGGCCGCCGCCAAAACCAGGTTGTCTACTGTTTCGCGGACAATCATCAGGGCCGACAGTATTGAAACGCCATTACCCAATAAAGTACCCAGCGTACGGCTGATGTTGGCGGTTTCCTTGTTCAGAATAATCGTTCCTGCCAGCGGCATTTTCAAAAAGCGGCCGTCCCAAACTTTCTTCTTGACCGGGTCGGCCATCTGAAGATTCATATAACCGCTGATTAAGACAACGCCCAAAACCAGCACCCACCAATAGCTTTGCAACCAACCGGCCAGCCCCACCACGATTTGGGTAGATACCGGCAGCGCCTTGCCCGCGCTTTCGAACATCTCGGAAAACTGCGGCACCACGAAAGTCAACATTACGAAAAGAGAAGCCAGCGACATGACCAGCAAGATCGCCGGATATATCAATGCCGTGCTGACTGTTTCTTTTAATTCCCTGGAGCGCTCCAGATATTCGGACAAGCGTCCCAATACTTCGCCTAAGCTTCCGCCCGCCTCACCGGCGCGTATCATGTTCAAATAAAACTTGCTGAAAATACCGGACTGCTTTTCCAGCGCATCAGCCAAGGTAGAGCCGCCTTTGACTTTCTCCAGCACCCTGCCGATCAACTTGGTCACCCGTTCGTTGTCTTCAGTCAAGTCGATCAATACCAGCAAGGACTTGTCCAACGGCAAGCCCGATTCCAGTAAGGTTGCCAATTCGCCGGTGAACAAGGCGATGTCTTTTTGCGATAATTTGGACTGCTTTATGCCCAGCCTCAAGCCCAGAAACGATTTGGCGCTGGCAGGCACTACTCGTATGGGGATATAGCCTTCCGTCTGTAATGTCGCAATCAACTGCTGTTCACCAACCGCGTCCCTGACGCCCTCTTCGGTTTCACCCAGACTATTAACCGCTTTGTAAGCAAATAACATTATGTTTCCGACGTTACCCGTAGCACTTCTTCCAACGTGGTAATGCCTTGCAGAGCTTTAACCAGCCCGTTTTCATACATCGTTGTCATGCCCTCTTCAATAGCCAGCCTTTGGATCGCGCCGGCTTCTTCATGCGCCATAATCAATTTACGAAGAGGATCGGTCATTTGCAGAAACTCGATAATCGCCAGCCGCCCACGATAACCTAAGCCGCCGCATGACGGGCAACCGACCGGTTTGTATAAAACAATATCGCCTTCAGGTGCAAATTGCCTTAACCTCATGCCGTCGACAATATCTTGGGATGGCGTATAACGTTGCTTGCATTCAAGGCACAGCTTTCTTACCAAGCGTTGCGCCAATATGCCGTTGACAGTGGAGGTGAGCAGATACTCTTCCAGCCCCATATCCAGCAACCGGGTTACACCGCCTGCCGCATCGTTAGTATGCAGCGTCGATAACACCAAATGCCCGGTCAATGCAGATTGCACAGCGATTCTTGCGGTCTCCAGATCGCGCATTTCGCCGATCATGATCACATCGGGATCTTGGCGCACAATAGAACGCAACGCCGATGCGAAGGTCAGGCCTATTTGCGGTTTTGCCTGAATCTGGTTGACCCCATCCATCTGGTATTCCACCGGATCCTCAACGGTGATGATTTTGCGCTCGGACGTGTTCAGTTGCTTTAACGCAGCATACATCGTGGTGGATTTTCCGCTACCGGTCGGGCCGGTAATCAGGATAATGCCGTGCGGCTGAGACAGCACCTCGATAAACTGCTGTAGATGCTTGCCGGAAAAGCCCAGCTCGGCAAAATCCAGCACGGTGGTTTCCTTATCCAGCAAACGGATCACCACGCTTTCGCCGTACATCGTCGGTATCGTCGAAACCCGCAAATCCAGCTCCTTGCCCAACATTTGCACCTTGATGCGGCCGTCTTGCGGCAAGCGGCGCTCGGCGATGTTCAGCTTGGCCATGATCTTGATGCGGGAAATGACCGCTGCGGTCGATCTGACCGACGGCGCGTCGATTTCTTTTAAAACGCCGTCGACACGCAACCTCACTTTTAGGGATTCCTCGAAAGGTTCTATGTGAATATCCGAGGCTCGGGTTTCAATCGCCCGCTGCATGATCAAATTGACCATTTTGATGACCGGGGCCTCACTGGCCAAATCTTTTAAATGCGCCAAATCCTCCTCGCCCAAATCATCGACGGTCAGATTGTCAGCGAGTTTATCCGTTTGCGCATGCTCTTCTCCATACTGCACTTCCAGCGCAGCATCGATTTCCGAAAGCAGGCCGACCTTGGCAATAATGTTCTTGCCGGTCGCCAGTTTTAACGCATCCATCACAAACCGGTCTTCGGGGTCCATCAGGGCAACGGTAATGGCGTTATTGTTACTCAAGCCGATAACATGATAGTTTTTTAAAAAGCGCAACGGCACGGTTTCCGGCAGTTGCATTTCCAGCGGATACTGATCAGGCGCAACCTTTTCAAACCGGCCCGACTCCACAAAGGCATCGGCTACATCCAGCTCCGAACACAAGCCCAACTTAACCAATAACTGCGGCACGCTTTCCGACACCGAAGTTTTTTGCATGCGCTCAACTTTTCTCAATTCCGCGACAGAAAGTTTCTGTTTATCTTGCAAAACGGTTAGCAACGAATCATAGGCCATTATTTTAAAAAACCGGGATATGAATAATGTATTAAGTGTTTGTAGGATAGAGAGTTCAACTTGCCCAATCAATAAGTATAATTACTTAACCGTAGCTTACTCTTAAACCGACCATCATATTATCAACAAATTCTTAATTATTTTTTAACTCCCAATAATTTTGAGATCATAACTTTCAAATTCAAATTTTTAATAGGGGAACGAAACTAAACTTAAGTAAAAAAAACCGTCATTCCGGCATCCCTGTCGACATGACGGCTTACTGCACAAATGCAGCATATTATAGCTATCACCCTCCGGAATCAGCCATTGAAATACACTAAGTGACCGTGCCGTTTGATCTTGGACTTCTGCTCGTTTTCTGCTGTTCGATTATAACTGCCGCATAAAAGCCACGAGATCTTGCTTCTCCTGTGCATTGAGCTTGAGTTGCAGAACGATATTGAAGAACTCCACGGTATCCTCCAGCGTCAGCGCACGGCCGTCATGTAAATAAGGCGGTGAGTCCTTGATTCCTCGCAGAGTGAAGGTCTTGATCGGCCCATCGCCCGGTTCGTCCTTCAGGAAGCGCTCAAGATGGAGGTCATGCATTTGGTGATCAAGATAGGTGGGCGGAACATGGCAGTTCGAGCATTGCCCTTTGCCAAAGAAGACCTTTTCTCCGCGCGCCTCGCTTTCGGTCGCTTTGGCTGGATCGAGTCTGCCGGTGGCCGGGTCGAGCTTGGGAGCCGGAGGAAAGTCGAGCATATTCTGCAATTGCGCCATGTGACTGACCGGGATGCGATCCAGGATGTTCATACCCTTCTTCGCAGCATGAATGGGATCGCCGTTAAAATAGGCGGTACGCTGCTCAAACTCGGTGAAATCTTCAACGGAACGAAGGCTGCGCTTGGAACCGTGGATCTGCTGGTTGAATAAGCCTCTAAGACTGACAGTATCTAACCGGAAGCGTCGTTCCTGAGGCCGAATGTCGGGACTCAAATGGAACTGTCCGGTAGTATGACCGTTAACATGGCAATCAAAGCAGGTTACTCCGAGGCTCGGCTCGCGGGTCTTGCGATCATCAGTCGGATTGAACTCCTCTTGCGGGAATGGCGTCAGCAACATCCTGAGACCGTCGAGTTGTACCGGAGTGAGTAAATCCTTAAACAAGCGGTAGTAGTTGTTTATGGAGACAACCTCGCCACGGGAAACATCGCCGAGCTCCGGGCGGTTGTTTAAAAATATGGCCGGCGGAAACTCCGGCAGGAAAGCTTCGGGTAAATCGAAATCCACATCGAAACGTTCTAGCCGCGGAAACATGTCGATCTGCATCTTCGGAAAAACCTGGCCGCCGTTCGCGTGCAACGGGTGGGGCAGCGAAGGATAAGGAAATATTCCCTGTGCTTTTATTTCTTCCGGCCCGGCCTCGGCGAGTTTCTCCCAAGTCGTTCCGGCGGACAATCGGACCGTGGGCCCCACCACCAAGGGCTTGCCTCGAGACATCGTGGCCTCCGGGTCGAGCTTGACTGTCAGGTTATAGCGCCGCTCCAACAATTTTTTTTGCGCTTCCATAGCTTGAGATTTACCGGCAATCTCTTTTTTCATGACGTCTTCGGGTTTTTGATAAGGCTGATCCCCGCCCAAAGGGTCTCGATAGAAATCGAAACCCGATACCTTGCCTTCCTTCGGCTGATCCTTGAGAACCGGCGATGAGAACGGCGCTTTGCCCACATTGAACAGGTCTGAACGATCATGATCAGTCTTCTTTTGCTCGGGCCTGTCGCTACGGGCTGTTCTCGGCGTTTGCGCATCTTCGACAACGTCGCTGGGGCGTTTCGGTGTTTCGGCAAACGCGACTATGCAACTGCCTAGAAACATTCCAAACATCACTTTCACTATCTTCTTAAAATAGGCGGATGGTTTAGTTAGTGATCGGTTACGTATCATGGTCATCTCCTTAACTTGCCTTAAGATAAGATTGGAAATCGCCGCGTAGAACCTTTAGGGAGTATTTCTCGCGGTCAATCTCGCCCTGTGTCCGTATCCCGAACCTGCGAAACATCGAAACCGGAGGGCACCAATCTTGCAAGGCATGCTGCAACAAGAAGAAGGCCGCTACACCGGTGGATAACCACATCCACTTGCGGTTATGAATCTTCGACAATATAAGACTCCGTAAAGAAACGGTTGCGGCATTAGTTTCCAATGCCCGTTCTCTGTCCAGTTCATCAATGCGGCGCGATAATTCTTCTTGGCTCGCTCCTGCATAGCGCTTTAATGTGTTATCGGTATCGACATCAATACGATTGTTAATTTCGAAAGGGGTGTGCCGTCGAACCCGATCCACCTCGTGAGATAGTGATGTAGACATGGTTTATCTCCTCTTCTATTAGCTATTTCAAACGCTCGGCATTTTTGTCCACAACCTCTGGAAGTGATGTTGTAGGCCTTGGGAATTTTCCTTTTAGCGCATCGACGCCCATCTGGGGTTTGGCTAAAGAACTTAATTCAGCACGCTTGCGGCGCAGCTCGCCGGCCATCACATTCAGCCGCTGATCGCGTTGCTCGACTAAGCCGGGCAATGCCTTGCCGTCATGGTTAAATGACCACTCCAGACTGGGTTCACCCAACGGCATTTTGTCGCCAGCTTTTCCAAACGGCGTGGAATTCCATACATGCCATGTCTTGCCGTAACTGTTCATCTTGCCCTTCATAAGTTCCTTTTCCGTTATTTCCGGAATCCCTGGCGCCACAAGCTGACCGGACAGAATCTCGAAATTATGCGGATGCCAATACTTTTTCTATTGTTCAGGCAAAGACTCGAATAATGTTTCCGAAATAATATATTCAATACCGATCAGATTCGCCTGCCGGGAATTGCCGTCGAACAGCACGCATTGGGCAAAGTCTTCATTAACTTGATGACAAAAATGATGGGCTTCCATCTGATGGTTAGGATCGTCTTTGGAAGCATGAAAAGCGTCCAGGTAGATATTCATGGGTTCCAACGGAGAGTTAGTCTGTAACATCGCCGCTCCTGCCTCGAGCATCTGAGTTTCGGTGGATTTTTCATGACCTTGCGGATGAAGCGAAGGTTCAACAACTGAATCGTAGGCTGTCAGCATGCCGAGAAATATCAGACTAAGACTAAAAAAGTAGGAGACGAAATGTAGGGCGCGTTTAATCTGATCGGGTTGATTCATCGTATTCTCCTAAAGACGGATAATCTAAAAAGAGCGATTTATGCTGATTAAAGAGTCGAGCTTGGAGCGAATTGAATGTTTGTGAATGTACGTTAAGCGTATAGCTCTTTAAAGTATGTACGTTTACGCACATAGGGGATTATTAAAGACTCTATTATTTCCGCTAGACTCATAAAGAGCTGATAGAGCGGAAAAACCGCTACTGCACTTTGCCTTTTCTGATATGTTGTAGCAAAATCATCCTTCAATGATGTAACGTAATTCCTTGAAAAACCCAATATGGAACGCATTCAATCTATTAATCCAAAACGCATTGCATGGTGTTGTGCCGATCATGGCATAACACCGAGCGATCTTGCGTCCGAGCTTAATATCGCTCCAACCAGTATTGAGCGAGTAATGGCAGGTGAAGACCGGATAACGTTCAACCAATTGCGTAAGATTGCAGAATATTTTGGCCGGGGAGTGCTGTTCTTTTTAGAGCCAGGGCCGGTTGATGAAACACAGGTTCATACGGCACAATTCCGCACCCTTGCCAATCAAAAACCGGAATTATCCGCAAAACTCAAGACTCTGATCGAGAGAGTGGAAAAACAGCGGGAAGTGTATCTAAGCCTGTGCGAAAACTTAAGTAACATAGACAAAATAGAGTTTAATCCCCCCAAATTGCATGAGAAAAATCCGCATGAGGCCGCGCGTATTGCTCGCCAATGGCTTGGCTTGAATGACCGGAACAGCTTCGACAGCTACCGCGAGGCCGTGGAAGCACGGGGGATACTGGTGTTTCGCAGTAACGGCCACAGCGGAAAATGGCAGATTGCCAAGGAAAATCCTATTCTTGGTTTCTCGCTTTTCTACCCAACTTGCCCGGTAATTGTTATCAAGAAACAGGATTGGGAGCCACAACAGTCGTTCACACTCATGCACGAGCTGGGACATTTACTGTTACATAAAACCAGTTCGATTGACGATGAACAGGACTTGCAATCCCATAAAGGCAAGGAACATGCGGCCAATGCTTTTGCCGGTCACTTATTGGTACCGGACGCTTTGCTGGCGAATATTCGTGATGAAGAACGGCCTGACGATATTTCACAATACGATGAATGGCTTGAACGACCACGCAAAGCATGTGGTGTGAGCGGCGAGGTAATTTTGCGTAGGCTTCTTGATGCCGGTCGATTACCTCAAGATCGATATGCAGCTTACCGACAATGGAAGAAACGAATGCCAATCTTGCAAAAGGATGGTGGAAACCGTCAGTACCGCCATCGTGAACCCAAGCATATTTTTGGCGACACATTTGTACGAACGGTTTTAGATGCATTGGATGCTCGATACATCACACTCGCTAAGGCGAGCAGTTATCTCGATAATCTGAAAATTAACGACCTACACCAGCTGGAGCGCCATATTGCAGGTCTTTGATGCCTCATCCATGATTTACGCATGGGATAACTACCCTATACGCCAGTTTCCTGGCTTATGGGAGTGGATGGCAACTCAGGTTGAAGAAAGGCTACTGGTAATGCCACGCGTGGCGTTTGAGGAAGTGGCGCATAAAACTCCCGATTGTGGTGAATGGCTCAGAAACAACGGCCTGGAGCTGATTGAAATCAGTAATGCGATAATACAAGACGCTCTACGCATCAAGCGATTGCTTGGTATTGTCGATGACAAATATAGATCCGGCGTTGGGGAAAACGATTTGCTTATTATCGCCACGGCACGGGAGCAGAATGCTGAATTGGTCTCGGACGAGAGAAAGCAAATCGATCTGCCCAAAGAACTTTCCAACTACAAGATTCCTGCTGTGTGCGGCATGGCACAGGTTTCGGTTGCTTGCATCAACTTTATTGAATACATCAAACGTTCTGATGTGGTTTTTGGTTGAATTGCCAAAAAACCCGATAAGTACAAGGCAAGGAAGATAAAAAATAAATGCACAATTTAAAATCTAACCATAAATTCTCATCAAATTTCTCAAGCCAATGACTTCTCCACACACTAAAAAAACCGCCGAAGCTGCTATTGATGTTTTGCTCATTTGCGCGATGAAGGATGAATACGATCAAGTGCTTAAGGTTACAGAAGGTCTGGCTACAGACTGGCAAGAACATCCGCTAGATAGCGGCTGGATGGTAGCAGATGCTCGTTTCACTACCTTGTCAGGAAGCACGCTAAGTATTCGGGCAACGCACGCCAGCTATATGGGACGCGAGCAGGCTCAAGCTACTGCAAGTAAACTTATCCATGAGCAACCAGCTCGCTGTATTGCAATGAGCGGCATTTGCGCAGGGCGTAGAGGTAAAGTGGCTTTGGGCGATGTGATTTTTGCCGAACGGCTCTGGTCTTATGATGCAGGTAAGCTGACGGTAGAAGATGGTCAAGAACGATTTCAAGGCGATCAACTACAATATCGTCCATCGCAGGTGTGGGTGCAGCGAATGCAGCATGTGGCTGTCCCAACGCCAAACACATCATGGCTAAGTTTACGTCCGGCATTACCGCTAGAACAACAAGAAGATTGGGTTTTGCTTAGAGTTCTTGCTGGAGAAGAACCAAGTCAACACGCCGATTTTAATACCGCTTGTCCAAACTGGAGCGATGTTCTGCCGCGTCTTTGGCTGCGTCAATGGTTGGAAAAACCGTTAACATTGACGGCTACGGGACGGCAACACGCTGAAAAATTAAACTTACTCTATCATGGCAGTCTTCTCGCACCACCTGATTTCAATATTCATGTCGCACCTATGGCGACGGGCGCTGCTGTTAGTGAAGATGAAAGTATCTTTCCTCGTCTGGCAGAGTCTATGCGCAAAGTCCTTGGCATCGAAATGGAAGCAAGCGCGCTGGGCGCGTTAGGAGAAATTCACAACATACCTGTTTTAATCGCAAAAGGCGTATCAGACTATGGCGACTCATTTAAAGACGATCGTTACCGGGAGTTTGCGGCCAGAGCAGCGGCAGAATGTTTGCTTGCGTTATTGCGAAAATCCGCCGACTTGTTGCTTGGTTATACTGATACAGCCAAGACCAGCTTCGCCACTCTTGAAAACGCCTCAGCCAGGACAATAGATTTGAATCTGCCCCTCGATCTGATTGCCGTTCTCGCAGAAGAATATCCGGATGTACGGGATGCCCGCGCTTTATGGCAACGTGCGGGTGGAAAAGCCAGCGAGGTCGATGCTATAACCAGACCGCGTGATCTTTGGCAGCGGCTGTGGCAACGCAGTATGCAAGGGGCTTCGGCACGCCCCCCAAAACTATTGCAAGCGGCTTTGGAAGACTTGCCTGATAATGCCGTGCTTTTACACTACTTCACTTTCTTAACCTCTTGAATAAACAAGACCGACCCGACTGATTGCCTCTTGGAGTTTTGCATGACTGAATTACTAACCGAACTGTTACACGCTGGTCTTATCGAAAACCTTAACGGCGATGACGAGCGTTTTTCGAAAATCAAACAAGCCGCTAAAACCGTAGCTGAAGAACTCGGCGAACAGCCGATGCTATTGATTAGGGCTATTTTGGCGGGGCTTGATGCGGATATACCTGAGGACGATCCCGCTCTTGCTCAGGCGCATCAAGCCTTGGTTGCGGAATGGAAAGCAGTGCGTTCGGTTTTTCCTGATATGCCTGTCAATTTACTCAGAGCTATTTTGTTGGATGCTTGTAATCAGGCTGCAGAAGAGGACAACAACGCGGCTATTTTGTGGCTGACGGCGGCGGATACTTTGCCGTTGTTACGGCTGGGCAAAGAAGAGGCGGTTGTTCGCAATAGGCTGGAGACATGGGCAAAATGTGCGGAAGAAAAGGCGCTGACGGGGCTTGCGCTGTTTGGTAACGGAACGGCACAAATAACCATTGAAGAAGTGAAACCGATTGAAATCACAGAATATGAATCGTTCAAAGTTAACCGAGATGAACTGTTACAAAAAGTGAGCGAGGCAGTTGGAAATCCCACTAATAACAATGGACTACAGCACACTACTTTCACACAAAACATACCACCATTACTTGCAGATGAACTGGATGCTTCATCGTTAGATTTCAGCGACACCCTATCTAGGACAAACAAACAAGTACAAACTTATTTAACCCAGTTGACCGAAAGAGTGAATGAAGCGCTGAATTCTCAACAGCGTTGGGTGCAGGAAACTCGTCAATCCGATCAAATCCGCTTAAATGCCTTGTGGTGGTCTGAAGCTTTATATTCGTCTTCGGTACGTTGCAGTTATCGCGAACTCGCCCCTGCCATCGCAACGGTGGTGATGGCAGTAGACCTACTCAACGAAGTAGCCAAACCAACCCCCGCCAGCGTCGGTTATTTACTTGCCGAAGCCGTCAACCGGCTGCCTGATGCAAGTTTTACACAAAAGCTCAGCTTGCAAGACTTGCTCACTACGCTCGACCAAGCGCGTCAGCGACTTACCAAAGACTGGCTTGAAACGCTTGCCGCACCGCCCGACACAGGCCGTTTGAGTTTGCGCGATGCGGCGGTTTTAGTCTTGACCGGTAAGATGCAAGATTTTGCAGCGGTACTCAATCGAGTCGGCGCAACCGGCGAGTTTAAAATGAGTTTGCCCCAGTTTGCCCAGGCTTTATTTCGCCAAGAACAAGCCGTGCAACTGGCTGGAGAGCTTCATGAGTGAACGCTGTACAAATCCGAACTGTTTCGTTCATGAGGGCGAAAGCTGTGACTTGGGCGAAATGGAGCATACGCAATGCGCTTCGTGGTCGGCAACAATGCCCGAAACGGAAGCCGATGCCGAAATCCCTGTTGTAACATCAGCCCGTGTACCGTGGTCGGGCAGCGCGTTAGGCCTAGCCGACATTGCCAATTTAAGCCCACGCGGACGCACTATTTTGATCGGTGTACTGGGCGCGCACGATGCTGGCAAAACCACGTTATTAACCGGTAACTATTTACAGCTGTTGCAGGGCGAGTCGCTTGCCAATGCGCGTTTCGCCGGTTCTCGAACCCTGGGTGCGTGGGAATCTTTAGCCGCATGGACGCGCTTTGACGATGCTGCCCGTCCGCCGTCATTCCCGCCGCACACGCCGCGCGGCACTGGTCGTGTGCCGGGCTTGCTGCATTTTGCCTTACGCAATGCCGAAGGTGAGTTTAGGGATGTACTGCTGACCGATGCCCCCGGCGAATGGTTTACCCGCTGGGCCGTCAAGGAAGATGCGCCCGAGGCGGAAGGCGCGCGGTGGCTGGTACGCAACGCGGATGCGTTTTTGATCTTTGCCGATTGTAAGCGGCTTGCCGACTCCAATCCGAAACGCGGCACAGCCCGAAATGAGCTGCGCCAGCTTTTGGAACGTTTAGGCAATCATGTAGCTAACCGTCCTACGGCCTTGGTTTGGGCGAAAGACGATGTTGAACCTAATGCGGACATCCGCGCCGCCATTGCGCAAGGACTGGCTAAACAAATACCTCATGCGCTTGAGGTCAATTCCAGCACCAATCAACCTGATTCCTTGACCAAGGCATTGGAGACTGTGCTTTGCCCAGCATGGATAGCGCCGCAAGCCTGCCACATCGTCGAACCTATTCTCCATCAACAGCCCTTTGCCGCATTCCGAGGTCATTATGTCCACGCCTGAAATTGTTTTGCTCGGCGGCTCGTACAGCGGCAAAACTCACTATGCGGGGCAGCTTTATGGACGCTTACTGCGAAATCCCGGCTTACTCGAACTACGTGATACACCCGCCGACCTCAGCGCTTTAGAGGAAGTGCTAAATTGCTTGGAAAACGGTCATGCCGCAGGCCATACCTCAGTGGGTACGTGGACTGAAGTGTTATTGCCGCTTAAGGATAAACGCGGCCACATGCTGGATTTGCGCTGGCCTGATTACGGCGGCGAGCAGTTGCAAACGGTATTTTCCGAACGGCAAGTGACAGAAAACTGGCGGTCACAACTGTGTCAGGCAGAGGGTTGGCTGCTGCTGATTCGGCTCAGGAAAGAAACGACTTATCCCGATGCGCTGGCTGAACTTGCAAACCGCTCAGCCGATGGCAACGGCACGACTGCACGGGCAGGCGCTTGGGATGCTAACGCCCGCTGGGTAGAATTGTTGCAGATGCTGCTGCATGTGGCTGGAGTGGGCACGGTGTCGCGCCGCGAACAGCCTCGCCTTGCTGTGCTTTTGTCCTGCTACGATGAAGTGACCGCAGATGATCTGTTGCCTACTCAAGTGCTGGCTAAACACCTGCCGTTGGTCGCCGCTTTTATTGATAGCCTTTGGACACCTGACGCCATGAGCATCTGGGGGCTGTCCGCATTAGGCTGTCTTTTGGAACCAAGCAGCGATGATGAAAATTTTATCAACCAAGGGCCTGAACATCAGGGTTGGGTCGTCACGCCCGACGGACAAAAAGATTCTGACTTAAGCCGTCCGCTGGCTTGGTTGTTGGGGGCAGAGTGACTCCGCCGCTAAGAGCGCGGTACGGCACCAAGGATAACAGTCATGGATTGTTGGAATGGGCCGGTCAACCAGGTTCTTTACCGCCTGAATTATTGGGCTTAACCGACAAGCCGCCGGGCTATCATGCACCGGGTGAGCGCTGGTGGCCTTCGTTGGGTTGTGGCGCGATAGGGGATTGCTGGGCGCTTTGGTGGACGGTCCCCGATGATACGGTTAGCCGGGCTGGCATGGTACGCAGTGAAGTTGCTGTATGGCGCTTGGACGAGATTGGCGCGGTGACAGACTTGCGTCCAGTATTGATGTCGCTATCCGGCCTGGAAACCATTGCCGCCACCTCTCCCGCATTATTAAGCGCGGTGGCGGAAGCTTTGGTGTCGTCGGAATCAAAAAGGCCTGCTGTGATCGCGGATTTGGCTGCCTGGGCGAGCATTATCTCCGACCTTTGGACGCGGTTGTGGCCTGAGGCGCGGCGCGGCTTTTCTGCACGAGTGGCAGTAAGTCCGCCTCAAAGCGGCGAGTCGGTCGCACCGCCTTTGCTTTTTTGCGTGCCAGCGCAACGCTTGCCTGAATGGTCGGGTTTTCCGCTGGTTCACGTTAATTCGGGTGTAAAGCCAATAAGCCGGGCCGCCCTTTGGTTGGAGGGTGCAGACGATTCGACTTTTAATGAGGTTTTGGAGGTTTGTAATTCCATTTCCGGTGATTTGAAAAAACTTGGCATTGTGGCCCGCGCTGCGGATCGTCTGGATAAGTTGCGCGCCTGTTTCGAGCTGCAAAACGCACTTGAGCTATTGCGGACTTTGGCAGTTCTGGCACCTAATCCAGATACGGCAACGGATTTAAAAGCTGAAGCGCTACGGGTATTGAATCACGGCTTTAATACAGCGCAACCTAACTTCGTGTTCTTGCTTAAGAACCTTAACCCTATTTCTTTACTCATGGAAAGCCTACCCGAAGCTGTGCTCACAACGTGGGTTAGCAATCAGGCTCCCCGGTTATCGCTGAATGAAGCACAGCAATTGCTCACTGGCTTAGGAAAAAACCAAGCCCAAGCATGGTGGCAACAATCAGTGCGAAAAGCACTATCTGACGGATTGGCTAACCCTGATAAACAGTGGGCCAAGTCTGCGCTCAGCTGGCTGGGCTTGCCTGACTGCGCTGAAATACTCAACGGCATTCTTCCTTTTAGCGAGGAAGTTGAAGACAGTCTGCTTGATGTTTCTGCTGAAGCATCACTATCAGAAACCGCACTACGGCAACTTCAAGCGCAAACGGAGGTTCGTAAATGGTCAAAATTACACGCTTGGGTAGTGATGACGGCATTTTCACCTCAAGAGGCTTTTCGTTTGCAACGGCAATTTGCGGGCAACATGTTCGCTGGACTGAAATACTTAGTCGAGCATTTGTCAGGTAGGGATGTCATCGACGAAGTTATTTCAACGCCTGATAATCAATTGATTCAATTGGCCGCACAACGTACAGCACGAGAACCGCAATTATTGCAAGATTTGGATGTTAGCCATGCCGCTTGGCTGGAATTATGGGCAGCACATATCGCCGCAAGTGGCGATTGTTGGCCGTCGAATGTCAATCGTGAGATTCTGGGCTCTGGACTTTTGGACACGATATTGGCAGGAGAAAAAGAGCCATTGAAACTTATAGTGTCGCTAGCAAATGATTTGGCAGATATAGTTTCTAAGCATCCTAGCAGAGTGCAGTTGTGGAGTTTATTGAGGCCTGAAAGCTTAGATGCATTACTTCCTTTGGTTGCCGAGGTATTGATAGGAAAGTGCAATGCAGGACTAGCAATTGGCAACCTTGAACCTCGACTGGCGGAAGAAGTTCTTAAACGGTTACGAACAACCCATACTTCAATCAAAGTTTTTGTGGTTCTGCTGCCAACAAATATATCGCTAAATGAGCAAGATTTAATTCGCTGCCTCTCGTCTTCAACGCGAACAGACTGGCAACCAATTATTGCTGCAACAGTCGGAAAAGTCGTGTTCGATAGAAGATGGAAGAAATCGGCAGAAAAAATCTATGATCTGTCAGAATCAATACCTGAACTATTACCAGCAGTGAACGCCTGTCAGGAACTGCTTACTATGTGGCAACGCATTAAGTTATCGTTTAGAGCGGGAAATAATAGTCATGTCCCAAACATAACAGAAAATCTTGTACAGCGAGTTGCTGAATTAGGCGCTGATCTCGCTCCTGACGGACTGGGAGATATTTGGGAGCGTACCGGTGGGAAACGTAAAGACTTAAAGCGAGAAGGTTCGCCAGCAAGTCAATGGCAAGAAGCCGCTAAATTAGCTCAACAAGGTAAGTTGAAGGACGGGATACTTGCATTAGCAAATGAACTGAAAAATGCATATCCGCATAATCCCGATGTAATAGAGTTAGTTGAAATTATTCGTGGTTTAACATAGAAAGGGTAATGCCTTAATACAGGTGAATTTTTATTCACAACGCCAATAAAAACTTCGCCAACTCGCTAATCTCCTTCTCATCAATATCCTTAATCGAATAATCCTGCTTGTTGAGTTTATACGGATTGACGATTGAAGCGGACTTAACCACTTTGTTGATGTCGGTCTGATATACCCGGCTGACTGGCGTCGGGCCGAAGATGGTGATTGATGGGCGGTTTAATCCCCAGGCCATGTGGGTCGGGCCGGTGTCGTTGCCGATCAGTAAATCGGCTTTGGCTATCAAGGCCTTCAGGCTGTTCAAATCCAGCTTGGGCATAACTTTGATCAGCTCGGATTGCGCCGTCATCCACTCTGCGGTGGCTTTTTCCTGCTCGCTGCCCCAGACGACTAGGCAGTTTTGCTGCAAGGCTTCAGCTATTTTTACGAATTTATCTGCCGGATAATTGCGGCTATCCCAGGTTGAGCCGATCACCAGCACGATGTTGCTCCGGTCTTTTGACAGGTAATCGTAAATTTGCGGGTCTTCGTTGTTGAAAAACAAGAACGGTTTTTTGCCCAAAATTTGCTCTGTGGTGATGTCGATGCCTAACGGATTGGACAGCACTAAAGCATTTCTGTCGATGGTGTTGGCGTCGTAAGCGCAAGCGACTTTAAGGTCGTAAAACCAGGATGCGGCTTTTTCCCGGATTGAATCGGCATCGAATCCGGCGATGCGTTTTCCTAGCAACTTGGCGGTAATCGCCGACTTAATCAGCCCTTGGGCATCGATAACCAAGTCATAGTTGTTGTTTGCATAGCTGCGGATTTTTTTAAATTCGGCAAATAGGCTGGACTTGTCGGTTTTTAGGGCTTTCAGGTTAACCGTCAGGATGTTGTCGATGTCGGGATTGTGTTTTAGAACTTCGGCAAAACGCTGTTCAACGATCCAGTCGATCCTGATTTCCGGGGAGTGCGCCTTGATGAACTGTAACGCGACCATCGCATGGACGATGTCTCCCAAAGCCGAGAGTTTTACGATGGCGATTTTCATAAAGTTATTTTGGTGCTGTGATGGCGTCAAGCACCCGGTCGGGCGTGATGACGGTCAGGCACTGGGTATGGCCTAGCGGGCATTCGCGCTTGAAGCAGGGCGCGCAAATCAGGTTCAACGAGATAACCTGGGCTTTGTCGTTCAGCGGCGGCGTAAAACCTGGATCCGATGAGCCGTAAACGGCAATAAGTTTTTTATTCAGCGCGGCGGCGACATGCATCAAGCCGGAATCGTTGCTTACCACGGTGTCAGCCAGCGACATTAAATCGACCGCCTCGGCTAGCGAGGTTCTACCGGTGAAATCGGTACAAAGGCCGGAAGTTTTCTGATTGATTTGTGCTGCGTCGGCTTTGTCTTTTTCGGAGCCGAACAGCCAGACTTGCCAGCCTTGGTCGATTTTATGCTTTGCCACTTCGGCAAAATATTCGGCCGGCCAGCGTTTGGCTGGGCCGTATTCGGCGCCGGGGCATAGGGCCAAAGTCTTCACGGATGGTGTTAATTTGAATTTATCGATGACTGCCTGTTGCCGGTCTTTGCTGATGGTTATCGCAGGCGGTGGGCAGACCGGGGGCATAGGCGCATCAACAGGCGAACCCAAGGCCACGAAACGCTGAACGGTCATGGTCAGCAATTTTTTATCCAATTTTCTGGCATCGTTCAGCAAGCCCCAGCGGCATTCGCCTATGTATCCGGTACGCACCGGAATATTGGCAAAAAACGGGGGCAGGGCGGATTTCCAGGAATTCGGCAGCAGGATGGCTTGGTCGTAATTTTCCGGGCGCAGGCTTTTACCAAGATTGATGCGTTCCATCATGCCGAACCGGCCACGCGGGAGCGGCATAATGATGGCTTTGCTCACTTCGGGCATTCTTTCCAGCAGGGATAATGTCCATGCCGGGGCCAACACGTCTATTCGGCAATTCGGGTGAGTATTTTTCAGGGTGATAAACAGGCTTTGCGCCATCACCATGTCGCCGACCCAGGAAGGGCCTACGACTAGGATTTTTTTTGTGGCGTTGGGGATATGGGTATTCGGGCTAGCCATATTACGTTTATATCACAATCAAGTAGAGTACGCTGCGCGTACCTTTGCTGCACTGGGTTCGGTGCGTGGGAATGGTACGCGCAGCGTACCCTACGTTACTGACCGGAAAGGGCTTCATGTGACTAAAAATGATTGGCGATATTTGGTATTGCCATCCATGGCTACTGGATCCCGGCATTCCCTGCCGGGATGACGTGTTGTTGTAATATAGATATTTTTATAGATTGGATGGTTCGTTCAAAACCTTAAGCAACATAAGTCAACCAATCGGCATGATCGTCTCTGCGTCCATGCACATAGTCGAAATACAACGACTGCAATTTCTCGGTGACCGGACCACGGCTGCCGGAACCGATGGCGCGGTTGTCCAGTTCTCTGATCGGCGTGACTTCCGCCGCGGAGCCGGTGAAGAACGCTTCGTCGGCACAGTAAATCTCATCGCGGGTGATGCGTTTTTCTATGACTTCATAGCCTTGTTCCCTGGCAATGGTCATGACGGTATCGCGGGTAATGCCTTCCAAAGCGGAGGTAGTTTCAGGCGTGTAAATTTTGCCGTTGCGCACGATAAACAAGTTTTCGGCGCTACCTTCCGCTGCGAAACCTTCATGATCCAGCATCAACGCTTCATCGTAACCATTGGCGCGGGCTTCTTGTAACGCCAGAATGGAATTGATGTAGTTGCCGTTGGCTTTGGCTTTGCACATGGTGCTGTTGTGGTGGTTGCGGGTATAAGACGAGGTACGGATACGAATGCCTTGCTCGATGCTTTCCGCGCCCAGATAGGCTCCCCACGACCATGCGGCAACCATAACATGTACTTTCAGGTTATCGGCTCTCAAGCCCATGCCTTCGGAACCTAAAAAGCACATGCTGCGGATATAGGCGCTGTCCAGGTTGTTTTTGGCAACCGCATCGCGCTGAACTTGATTCAGCTCGTCTTTGCCGTAAGGCATTTTCATATTCATGATATGCGCGGAACGGAACAGGCGATCGGTATGCTCCTGCATTTTGAAAATCGCCGTGCCTTTTTCCGCGTGATACGCTCTTATGCCTTCAAACACGCCCAAACCATAGTGCAAGGTATGCGTCAACACATGGACTTTAGCTTCGCGCCACTCAACCCATTGTCCGTCCAGCCAAATAACGCCGTCTCTATCGTCCATTGTCATCATTTATTCTCCAACATTAAGTTTATTTATATATGTAAAGCATGGAACACGGATGGCACTGATTGGACGGATTGAAACGGATAAAAAAGACTAAAGGCACAAGACGAAAGGCAAAAAAAACATCTTTCGCCCTTTGCCTTTCGTCTTGTGCCTATAATATCTTCAATCTTATCCGTGTTTATCAGTCAAATCCGTGGCATCCGTGTTCTATTAAATCGCCTTATCCATGTAATCATGCCAAATCCGCTCGACTTCAGCGCTCATTTTGGCGACCTCGGCCTCGGCTATGACAGCCTTATCGCCTTGTAAAACCTGTTTATGCCCGAAATCCCGATAAGTGCAGTAAGCGGCTTTAAGTGTTTCCGCATCTGCTTTGGGCATAAACCCCTGCCGTTGCAGGCCTTCAAGCAGTCTGACATTGTCGGTGTAGGTCGTTAACGCTACATTAAGAGCCGCCTGATCTAAAACGCCAAATTGTACTATAAACTCAATATCCGCAATACCGCCTTTGCTCTGTTTTAAATCAAACTTGTCTTTATCTTTGGTTGCCAAAGCGTCGCGCATTTTTTCGCGCATTTCACGGACTTCTTTTTTCAAGCTTTCGGTATTTCTGGGCAAACTCAAAATCCGGCTGCGAATGGCTTCGTACTGTGCTTTTAACTGCGGATCGCCGGCGATAAACCGGCCTCTGACCAGCGCCTGTAGCTCCCAGGTCCAGGCCTGGGTTTTCAGGTAATCTTCGTAAGCATTGATATGACTGACCAGCAAGCCGGAATCGCCATTGGGCCGCAAGCGCATATCGACTTCGTAGAGTACGCCGGACAACATCTTGGTATCGAGTATATGCCGGACTTTCAGCCCCAATCGCCCGTAAAACTGCGAGCATGAAATCGGCTTTTCGCCGTTCGTCATCGCATTGCCATCCTTGCAATCGTACAAAAACACCAGATCCAGGTCGGAGCCGTAGCCCAGCTCGATACCGCCCAGTTTGCCGAATCCGATCACTGCAAAACCGATGTAAGTATTATCGGTATCGGGCGGCAAGCCGTGCTTGTCTGCCAGCATCAGCCACGTACGTTCGACAACATGTCCGACGATGCTCTCTGCGATATAGGTCAGATAGTCGCTGACTACCATCAGCGGAATTACGCCCATAATATCGGCGGCGGCCACTCTTAACACATTCAACTGCTTAAACTGCCGTAACACAATCATCAGTTGTTCAAGATCCTGCACCTCGATTTGAGCCAGCAAAACTTTAAGTTGCTCGTCAAGGTCGGCTTTTTTCAGCGGCTCGTAAAGGGAGCGGGTATCCAGCAATTCGTCGAATAACACCGGATATACCGATAAATAATCGCAAATCCACGGACTGGCCGATGATAGCTTGATTAATTGAAGCAAGGCGCCGGGGTTTTCGGATAATAACGATAGATATACATTCCGGCCCGCTACCGCTTCGAACAAGCCGAGTATCCGCATCAAGGTTTCATCCGGGTTATCGACTTGCTGCATAGCTTCTATCAATTGCGGCATTAACCGGTCAAGTACGCCTGCGCCTTTAGCTGTCAGTCTTCTGACCGCTACGGAATTTTTAAAGCTTTTTATTGTGGCAAGTATGGTGTCGGTATCTTTAATACCGCATTCATTTAAATATCCTTGCAACTCCGAGTCATCCGCTACACAGGCCCAGATTCTTCCTGCTCGCGATATATTTGTCGAACTTTCTTGTTTTGACAGTGAAAAAACCTGGTCGAAAACGCCGTGCACCTGCGTTCTTACCTTATCCAGATCCTGTTTAAAACTCACCCAGTCCGAATAGTCCAGCGAATACGCCAATATCCGCTGCGCTGACGGATCTTTCGGCAAATCGTGGGTTTGCTGGTCTTGATATTGCTGGATATGGTTTTCCACCCGGCGCAAAAAGCGGTATGACTGTTTTAATTGATCGGCATCTTCTTGCGCTAATAGCTTCCGCTCACCGAGCAGTTGCAAGACATCCAGAATGGGTCGGATTTGCAAAGCTTTGTCGTTGCCTCCGCGTATCAGCTGAAATGCCTGCCCGATAAATTCGATTTCGCGGATGCCGCCGGGGCCAAGCTTGATATTTTCCATGCGGTCTTTACGCCGTAATTCCTGGGTGATTTGCGCCTTTAAGGAACGCAATTCTTCAAACGCGCCGTAATCGAGATAACGCCGGTACACGAATGGCTTGAACATCGCCATCAGCTGCGCCCCGACTTTAAAATCGCCGGCGACTTGGCGAACCTTGATCATCGCATAACGCTCCCATTCCCGAGCCTGGGTTTGGTAATAGTTTTCCATGCCGTCAAAAGTCATGATGATTGGGCCGCTATCGCCGTAAGGTCTTAAGCGGATGTCGGTGCGGAATACGAAGCCGTCTACGGTAATCTCGTCCAGAACCTTGATCAGGTTGCGGCACAGCTTGGTAAAGAACTCGCCGTAAGTGGTTTCTTTTCTGTCCGGCAGTACGCCGTCTTCTGCGTAAGCAAAGATCAGGTCGATGTCCGAAGAATAATTCAATTCGTAAGCGCCCAACTTGCCCATGCCCAGCACTACGATCTGCTGCGGACTGCCGTCGGATAATAATGGAGTGCCGCGCAACTCGCAGGCTTCTTGATAGAGGAAATCCAACGCGTATTGAATGCAGGTATCGGCCAGATGCGATAAATCAGTCAGCGTTTCGGATAATTCTGCCCATCCGGCCAGATCCCGCCAAGCGATCCTGACCATTTCCCTGCGCCGAAAGTCGCGCAATTTGGTCATTAGCTCGGCTTGTGTCTCAGCCGGTGTCTGCGCTAGTTTTTCGGCATAACTGTTTTGATTATAAATGGCCAACAAATCGCCGGAATTGACCAAATCAACCAGCAGTTCAGGCTTGCGAGTACAGCTTTCGGCAATGAACAGGCTGGAACACCAAACCTTGACGATGGCTGCGTTAAACTCCGGTGTTTGATTAATATTGAGTTGAAGCTCCGCGAGCCGTTCATCCCATCTTGTCAGTGATGCAATTACCGTTGCGCTTAACTCATCCGGCAACGCAGCAAATTCGGGTTCGATGTTTTTAATAAAAGACATGGGTGAAAGTCATCAATGAAAAGCTCCATGATAACGAAAACAGCCGCGAAACGAGTAGCGCTATTTATGGTGAACGACGAAGATGGGTAGAACGAGTCTTAATAAAATGATAAAGTTCAATTAACCCTATTAACTATTTACGATTTAAGCTTATGAAAACCCCCATATTTACAAAAAACTTCTTTTTTGCCGTCTTGACCAGTATGGTTATTGCGTTATCGGTTTCCGGCTGTTCGGATGATGAAGAGAAAGTTGCAGCAACGAAACAAGCAACGAATACCGTAGCGCATGATCCGTTCGATCATTCCCACGATACCCCGGTGACCGATATACAAAAACACAAGTTTGAACATGATTTTGCCGACCAGTGTGTAGAACGGGAGCTGAAAAACTCAACCGATAAAGAATTCGATAAAAAACGCTACGCTACGCCTTGCATGTGCATAGCCAAATTCTTGATGAAAGACTTGACTGCCGATGAAGCTCAACTGTTCCTCGGCGAACATAAAAATGCCCAGTCTTTAGTCATCAAATATGAAAGTGCGGCTTACCATTGCTTGCAGGAAAACGCTCTTCCTAAAGGACCGGATTTTTCCAGGGCTCCACAGCGGGCTGAGTGATTGACTTAAAAACAATTCACCACGAACGACTGCATGGATGCAGGAGGTACGACTCCATGGATGGGGGAGGTAGAATTGCGTCGGGAACGGCAATCGAGAGCAACGCAGGGAGCGGTTGCCGGGAGCATGAAGTTTTGCTTTGGCTTTTCTTCGTGGTGATGTTGCTTTACTTCACTTATCACAAGTAATAACCGTCTTCTCAGCTATACAGAACAGACCTTCCAGGTTTTTAAAACCTGGAAGGTCTAACTCGCAACGTTCTCTACAGATGTTGCTACCGCTCACACCGGCTTATGCTGGCCTACGCTACTGTAATAACCGTCTTTTCAGCCAGTTCTTTTAATATCTGCAAGCCGCCCGATACAATCATCTCAGGATTGGGATGATTCAATTCATCGGCGACCTGTTTTAGACAATCCGCAGTCAACACCTCTTCATGCTCCTGAATGATTTCCAGCAGCCGGTAAGTGATCGGGGTGATTTCTATAAAATTGACCTCGTCGTCCGGATTGCGATAAACAACCAGGAAAGTGGCTTGCTCCGGCGCCGTTTCAGGTAAAAAAGCCGGGGATATTTTATGAACAGGGTATTGATAGGCTAGCGGCCAAGCCAAAGGCGACAGCCGGATACGCTGGTTGTACAAGTTATCCAGGTTTTGGCGATTCGCAGGCGCGGTTTCCTTGGCGATAGATAAAGCCATTTCCACCCATTCGTAATGCGCCAGCTCCAGCATAAACGGAAAATCAACCGAACTGTCCCGCTCGTTTTGCAGGTAATCCAGAAACTCTTCCGGGATTTCCGAAAAATGCGGCGATTGATTGGAATGCTTAGCGAAGAAATCCTGCCCCAGCTCGAACCATTGCCGGTCATTCAAAATTGCCCGCAATACCGGAAAATTAGCTGACAGAAAGCTGTCGATATTATTAAAAAACAGCTCGCGATACATCGTCATCCGTTGCGGTGGGACATCGGCAGGCGGCGGATTGTTTTCGGGATCCCTGATATACGCAGCAAATTCAAGCTGTTTGGCTTTAAAATCCACGCTCATTTCGGTCTCAAGCAGATTGCTTGGCATGTTGCTTTCCCCAAGCTTTTTGTATCGCGCTGATGGTGTTTACTTCCTTGATCAATTCTTCCATCGCAGGGATGTTAAAATCCCTTTCCAGCAGCGTCGGAAATACGCCGTAAAGCTCGTAAGCCTTGCCCAGCAGCTTCCAGACAGGGTCGATCACCTCAGCACCGTGGGTATCAACCAAAAAGTCTTCAGCCTCGACATAATGTCCGGCGATATGCGCGTAAGCAATGCGGTGTGCGGGCATCGCTTTTAAAAAAGCTTCGGCATCGTAACCGTGGTTAACGCTGTTCACGTAAATATTATTGATGTCGATCAGCACATCGCAGTCCGCTTCTTCGATAACCGCATTAAAGAAATCGATTTCCGACATTTCCTGACCGGGAGCGGCATAGTAGGACACATTTTCGATGGCTATCTTTTGTTCCAGAATGTCCTGAACGCGCCTGATCCGACCGGCAACGTGGGTAACCGCTTCCGAAGTAAACGGAATCGGCATCAGGTCGTATAAGTGACCGTCTTTACTGCAATAACTTAAATGTTCGCTGTAAAACTTGATTTGATGTTCAGCCAGAAATTGTTTGATTTCCCGGACGAATTTTTCATCCAACGGATCGGCGCTGCCTATCGATAGCGACAAACCATGTCCGATAAAATCAAAGCGCTCGGTCATCGCACGAAATTGTTTGCCTAATTTTCCGCCGATGGTGATCCAGTTTTCCGGCGCGACTTCATAAAAGTCGACATCTTTTGGAGGGGCTTCAACAATCTGGCTTAAAAAAGATCGCCTAAGGCCTAAACCGGCACCGTGAACGAGATTTTGAATTGTGTCCATAAGAACACCTTGCTGTGATTTGAGGGGAATTGGAGGGCACGATGATCATGCCCTCCCTGTGCTAATACGCGTAGGCTTATTTGCCGGTTGCGTCTTTAGACATGTTGCCGCATGAACCTTCTTTGCCTTTCATCATCGCGCCGCAGGCCGCTTCCATGCCCGGTTTCATTTTACCGTCTTGCATCATAGCGCCGCATTTGCTTTCACCGCATTTTCCTTCGGTAGCTTTAGCCGCGTCAGTTTTTTTGTTGCCTGCGCATGCACCTTCCGCCGCCTTAGGCTTTTCCATGCCGCCCATTGCCGCGCCGCATGCCATTTCGGCCGCTTTATCAGCCGCTGCAACTTGCATGTAACCGGCAGACATTTCAGTCATTCCGAAAGGATTAGCTTCGGCATTAACCGCAGTTGCAGCAAAAGTAGACAGGAAAGCAGCGC
This sequence comes from Methylobacter sp., assembly GCA_036561025.1. Taxonomy (GTDB): domain Bacteria; phylum Pseudomonadota; class Gammaproteobacteria; order Methylococcales; family Methylomonadaceae; genus Methylobacter_A. Next base: position 62,409 of record DATBQB010000033.1, read on the forward strand.
CCATTGCAGCCGCTAGAGGTGTTTTGTTAACTTTTTTCATGTTGACTCCATCGTATTAGTATAAAAACATCGAGTTTCAATCCGTTCCCGGTTGCTAATCCGGAAGATGAATCGATACGTAAACGCATCGAATGCCACTTATCATATCAAAATCGACTGAATTAAAAATGAATATCCTTCTCTCCCATCAATTTCGTTAACTTATCGGCTTAGTCTTCCTGGCAGCATAGTCATTTTAATCTTCGGTTTTATACTGATACTCGCACAAATCTTCAATAACACAACTCGGGCAACGCGGCTTTCTGGCAATGCAGGTGTAACGACCATGCAGAATCAATAAATGATGCACATCTTTCTTATGTTTTTCAGGCACGCATTTATCCAATTTGCGCTCAACCTCCAGCACATTTTTACCCGGTGCGATGCCGGTGCGGTTGGCAACTCTGAATATATGCGTATCCACCGCAATCGCATGCTGTCCAAAAGCGGTATTCAAAATGACATTGGCGGTTTTTCTGCCGACTCCTGCGAGCGCCTCCAGCTCTTCCCTCGTTTGGGGCACTTGCCCTCCGTGTTTATCCAGTAATTGTTTACAAAGCGTGATGATATGAGCAGCTTTACTGTTAAATAGCCCGATGGTCTTGATGTACTCTTTCAAGCCCGTCTCGCCCAATGCCAAAATATCTTGAGGCGTATTGGCGACAGGGAATAATTTGGCCGTTGCTTTGTTGACGCCTTTATCGGTTGCCTGCGCTGATAAAACGACCGCAATTAATAGTTCAAAAGCGCTCGCATAATTTAATTCCGTGGTCGGATTAGGTATGGCCGCAGCTAATCGATCAAAAATTTCCTCGCGTTTGTCTTGGTTCATGATGTTATTTGGGAGGTTCGATAATATGCCGCTATTTTCAACATAATCGAAGAATGGAACAAGATAGTATCGCCGATTGAATTTCCGCACGACCAGAGAAACGACAGATTAATGACCCATAGGAATTGAGAGTATTTATCAAACGTAGCAAATCAAATACGTTCGGGGCACATACCTATACAAGTAAGTGGCGTACTCAAAGTCGTCAGCAACAGAGCTCATATTAGTAAATCTTCTGCTGACAACATGAACGCCCTAGGCTTAAAATCCAAGTCTCGCACCACCTCGACTTGATCAAACACCATATCACGGTTCATACGCTCGGCCATGGCCGCCGACCATTTGCGATAACGCGGCAGGCAGCGCAGTATAGACACCGCTAAGCGAAAAGCCCAGAGCGGGACGGTCAGCAAGCGCGGACGGCGGCCGAGAGCAGAAAACACACGCGCGATCATGTCTCGGTAAGCAAGCGTTTCGCCACCGGAAATGTTATATGTTCGATTTGTAACGCCAATGGCCTGTAAAGCCGTCAGACATGCGTTAGCTACATCCGTTGCATGGATAGGCTGGCGCAAGCCGTTTGCTTTGCCAAACAAAGGAAAGAAACCAAAGCGGCGGATGAAACGCGCAATCTCTGCGATATTTTTGTCTTTCCCCAAGCCATAAATCAGTGTAGGTCGCAAAATCACCCATTCCACCCCACGGCTTTCCGCCCACTCTCGAACTCGGGCTTCCGCATTAACCAGCCGCAGAGCCATGGCTTGTTCTTCCGGATCTGTAGAGTCGTCCTTGGTGAAACGACTGGTTGACGACAACACAACCACGCGCTGCGCATTCTGCGCCTCAAGCAGGTCAAAATAATCCGGCACCACCCAAATAGGCGTGACAAAAATCCACTGCGGAATCACTCCTTCGCCCTTTTGGGAATATCCAGGGACTTGGCTATTGTCTTTGAACGGCTCAGTTGAATGGCTAGTGCATTTATCCGAGGACTGGGATGAGGAGGATTTATTCAATGGCAACTGCTGCCACTCCACCCCGCCATCCAGCGTCCCAATGGTTTGCCTCGAAAACGCCGTTATCTGCCATCCCTCCGCTGACAACAGCGGCAGCAGACATGCGCCAACCAAACTGGTTGCGCCAAAAACGCCCACTGTACCCCCTCGCTCTATAAAAGAAGGGTGAGCCGAATCCGCATTATCAGACATGCTTACCCCTCAAAATTAACCCAATGCGCTTGCCCCAGTGGTAAGTAGCCATAAAACCAAATCGCAACCATACCCCGACTACAACCAGCCACATTAGTAAGCCTGGATACTGGTGCCGAAAAAACTTGCGATAAAACCGTATCATCCCCTTATGCTTGTGCCATTCGACAAACACTGGCCTACTTCTCCCGCAAACGCCTAAGGCATGTGCGATTCGCGCCGATGGAACGAACAAAATCTTCCAGCCTTGTTGTCGGAAGCGCATGCACCAATCCAGATCTTCACAATGTAAAAAATAACCTTCGTCCCATTCTCCGACATCCTGAACCGCCTCACGCCTGACCATCATGCAGGCGCCAGAAATCGCCTCCACCTCGATGGCATGATCAGGCAACGGTTGTTTATGTAAGTAAAAATCAAAGAATAGACGCGGCCAACGATCCGAAAAGCGCACCAAACCAAGTGCGTGCGCAAAAGATCGCCAAGGAGTGGGCACAGCTCGGCGTCCACCCGCTTGTTCCGTCCCGTCCGAATTCGTAAGTAAACCGCCTACCATACCAACTCGATCATCCACAGTCATCGAATTCAACAATCCAGCCAAGGCTTCCGGATTGAATGAGCAGTCCGGATTAAGAAACAACAAGAACGGAGCTGAAGCAACTCGAACACCGATATTACAAGCTGCTGCAAAGCCAACGTTAGCTGTATTTTTAATTATCTGTACGTATGGCAATCCCAGCAAAGCATCCAAACTGCCATCCGTCGACGCGTTATCAACTACGATAATTTCGATTTCCAGAGGGCAACTCAGTACCGAATCGATACAATTACGTAGCAACTCACCCGCATTATAATTGACAATAATTGTTGAAATGACGCCACTCATGTTTTTCTACCAAGTTTTGTTATATTCAATCGCTTATCCAACTGTTGCCAAATCTCTTCGGTTGAAGCAATCCGAGTTTTTTGAATATATTGGCGCTTGCGCCACATTTTCGGCAAACCCAACAAAGCGTCACGCTTAGCTCGCCAAATCACTGCGCCCCGTCCGCGTAGCGCGAACCAGATCATGCTAACCAAATTCAGCGACACATGTATCGGCAACAGCAACCAGAACAAGATACCCGGTATATTCTTCACAAAGGTCCAAACCAAATTCCTATGCCCATGATATATAGCGAAATCACTATGCTGCCCACCTGATGTCGCAGAACCGA
>DATBQB010000034.1:0-106820 GCA_036561025.1 Methylobacter sp.
TTTGCATGCCATCCATGGCATGCTGAAAGCTAAAAAAGAATTTGACGGGACTCGTTTTTACACGTTTCCTGTTAAAGCAAATTCATAAGATTTTATGATTTTTTGCAATTTTGGGCTTGTGGTTTAAGAGAGTATCTACATTCGAGTGTATAAAGACGAGCGCGGCCCATGGGAACGAGGATAACACGTACCCTTCACTATGAAATTTAACACTAGATCGCATCAAACCATGAAACCGTTATTGGCATCCCTACTCTTCTTTTTCCCGCTGGTTGCTCCGGCTGCAGATTTTGTCGTTCCCGGCGCAGGCTCGATATTGCAGCAGCTTCAGCCGGTCAAGCCGCCTGCCCCTTCGTCCACCGGGCCGGAGCTGAACATTGATCGGAAAAACGGCGGCAAGCTGCCGACCAGTGCGCCTTTCCCGGTGAAATCTATCCAAATTTCCGGCAACGAAAAAATCGATACCCAAACCCTGCACGCTCTGGTGGCGGATGCGGAAGGCACCAGCATTACCCTGCCCCGCTTAAGCGAACTGGCCGACCTTATCACCGCTTATTATCACAGCCACGGCTATCCGCTGGCTCGGGCGTTCATTCCGGCGCAAACCATTGCGTCCGGCATGGTGCGCATTGAGGTTATGGAAGCCCGTTACGGCGAGATCAAGCTCCACAACGACAGCAAGGTCAGCGATTCGTTGTTGCAGGATACATTATCCCCGCTGCAAGCCGGGCAGACTATCGGCCAAGCGGGACTGGATCGTGCGCTGTTGCTGCTCTCCGATATTCCGGGCGTCGCGGCCAATACGGCCTTGACGATGGGCAAGAATGTCGGGACATCGGATTTGCTGGTGAACACCACGTCCACTCCCGCTCTTACCGGCAATCTGGTGGTGGACGGTTACGGCAACCGTTATACCGGCAGGCCCAGAGTCGGCGGGACGGTCAACTGGATCGACCCCTTGCGCCACGGCGATGTGCTGAGCCTAAGCGGGCTCAGTTCCGGAGACGGGCTGAACTACGGGCGCCTTGCCTACGAATCTTTGGTGAACGGGCAAGGCACTCGCTTGGGCGGGTCTTATTCAGCGCTGCACTATGAGCTGGGCGGGTTGATCTCGGCCCTCAATGCACACGGCAGCGCACAGGTGGGCAGCGTATGGGGCAATCACCCGCTGATACGCAGCCGGAATTTCAACCTCTACGGACAGATCGAGTATGACCGGATGGAATTGCGCGATCGTATCGACGTAAGCGGAATCCGAACTTACCGGCATATCGATAACGGCACGCTGAGCGTTTCCGGCGATGCGCGGGATAGGCTGCTGTCAGGCGGCATTAATACCTGGAGTTTGGGCTGGACAGTAGGGCATGTCGGCTTCGACAACAACGAGGCGCAGTTGGCAGATAATGCGACCGTAAGAACACAAGGCAAGTTCTCGAAATGGAACGCAAACCTGTCCCGCCTGCAAAGCCTGACTGCGCAAGACGAATTGTATCTGGCTTTCACCGGCCAGTGGGCGCAAGACAACCTGGATTCGTCGAGAAAGATGATCGTGGGCGGACCTTATACGGTGCGCGGCTATGACATGGGTGCAGTGTCCGGCGACACGGGTTATATAGGAACTGCCGAGCTCCGGCATGCCCTCGGTTCGGGTCGGTTTGGACAATTTCAGGTGGTCGGCTTTATCGATAGCGCGCAAGTGACGGTCAATCAAAATCCATGGTCTACAGGAACCAACAGGGCCACGCTGAGCGGAGCGGGCGGCGGTATTAACTGGTTGGGGCCGAAGCTCAACTGGGCGGGAATAAGCCGATTGAACGCCAGAACTTATATCGCCACGCCGGTCGGCCCGGTACCGGAACTGATAGGTAAAACCGACTCGGTTCGGGCATGGATGGAAATCGGCATGGGGTTTTAAAAAATATGCAACATGCTTTTTAGTAATATAATCTTACTTCATTACTTTGGAGGTTATCATGTTAGCGAAATTAACCAGTAAAAACCAGCTGACCCTACCCAAATCAGTGGTCATGTCAGTTGGCAAGACAGAATATTATGATGTGACGGTAGAGTCAGGACGTATTGTCCTCACGCCCGTTAGGATTCAACAAGCAGATGCAGTTCGCGCTAAACTCGAAGCATTAGGCATTGATGAGCAGGATGTTTGTGATGCGATTCAGTGGGCAAGGCAAGACTCGGAATGAATCAGCGCGTTGTGCTGGATACGAATTGCGTTATTTCAGCGTTATTGTTTTCCAAACAACAAATGGCGTGGCTGCGTCACAGTTGGCAAGCCGCGCATATCAAGCCACTGGCAAGTAAAGACACGGTAAGCGAGTTAATCCGGGTGCTAACTTACCCTAAATTTAAACTCAGTAAGACTGAACAAGCGTTATTACTTGCCGATTTTTTGCCTTATGCTGAAACGGTCGTCATTGATCGCGTTCCCGACGGTTTGCCGATCATTCGTGATCCAGCCGATCAGATGTTTTTAACTCTTGCAGTGGTTGGGCAAGCGGATGTATTAGTGACAGGCGATGCTGATATTCTCGACATTAAATCCAGTTTTCATACGCCACCGATTATGACTCTATCTGAATATAAGGATTGGCTGAAATTATGAGCCAGTAAGACTTTTTTCCAACTTCAAAAAACTGTAGCTGAATGCGACATCAGGATCGTCCTGAATATCTTCCCGCTCCACTTCGATCCACTGATCTGCATCGATCTCGGGAAAAAACGTATCGCCGGGAAACTCTTTGTGTATTAGCGTCAAATAAAGCGTATCGGCAACCGGCAGCATCGACTTATAAAAGTCCGAGCCGCCGATAACGAACACCTCTTTAGCATCGCGGCAACTTTCCAGCGCCTTTTCAATGTCATTAAACACCAGACAGCCCGGTTGGCTGTATGACGGATTCCTACTGATAATGATATTGGTGCGGCCCGGCAGCGGTCTGCCTATCGATTCATAAGTTTTTCGGCCCATCAAAATGGGCGCGCCCATGGTTATTTTTTTGAATTTTTTAAGGTCGGCGGATAAATGCCAAGGCATTTGATTATTCAGGCCGATGGCCCGGTTGCTTGCCATCGCGACGATAAGTGATATTTTCATGTTAATGCAGTATGCTTTTAGTAATTTATTGCTATCCATCATACTATGAAAAATATACTGGTTGTATTTACCGGCGGAACTATTGGTTCTATTGCAACCGGCGGCACCATCAATACCTCCGATACTACGTCGTTCAAATTGATCCAGCTGTTTGAACAGCAATATGAAAATCACCGGCAAATCCATTTCGACACGATCCAGCCGCTACAGATATTAAGCGAAAACCTTGCCCCCGCGGCCTGGAAAACGCTGATAGCCGCGATAGAAGCCGCCCGGCCCGATCAATACGACGGCATTATCGTTACTCACGGCACAGACACGCTGGCTTATACGGCTTGCGCATTAAGCTTTTATTTTAACGCTACCAAAACTCCGATGCTGCTGGTTTCCAGCGATTACCCGTTAGATCATCCTAAAGCCAACGGGCTTGAAAACTTCATCTGCGCGGTCGAGTTTATCCTGCAAGCCTGTCCTGAGCCTGGCAGAAGGGTAAATCAACCTGGTGTTTTTGTACCCTACCGAAACCAACAGCAAACGACCCAACTGCATCAAGGCAATCGTTTGGCTTGTTCTTTACAGTTAAGCGGCGATTTTTTCAGCGTTCAGGGTAAAAGTTACATGCAATTTGAAAATCGGCAGTTTTCATTGCTGAATCCATCAAAACAACAAACGCAGGCCCACATCCCGTTAAAAGCCGATTTTTCCGAGCGCATTTTAATGATAAAACCCTATCCGGGGCTCGATTACACTCGGTTTAACCTGGACAATGTCGACGCTGTCTTGCACGACTTATATCACTCCGGCACCGCTTGCGCATCGCCGCAATGGGGAGAAAATTATTCGTTGGTTGAATTTATAAAACGCTGCGAAAAACAAAGTATCGCCGTTTATCTGGCTCCGGCGATTAAATCAACCGAGGCCTATCAAAGCGCTCAAACCTTAATGGAGCAAGGCGCCAAAACAATCTGGAATATGTCGATTGAAGCCGCCTATGTAAAACTGCTTTTAGCTTATGGAAATTTTGACGATCGGCAGGAGATAATGGATTTTATTGATACTGATATTGCCGGGGAACACCTTTAACCAGACGTGTGCAGATGACAACTTCGTTAGGGACTCTGACTCACTGCCGTTAAGTTAAGAACGTTGCAAATCAGACCTTCCAGGTTTTAAAAACCTGGAAGGTCTTGCATATCTTAAAACCTTATTCAGCAATAAAATGATTCTGATAGTCATCCATGGCTCGCCTGATCACTTCATGCGCTTCTTCCCGCCCATAAACATTGGTTATTTCGCAGGAGCTCTTTTCGCTCGGCAGCTGTTTGTAGGTCAAAAAATAGTGTTTCAAACGGTTGATATAAGACTCGGGGCAATCCGATACATCGCTCCATTGCCGATAAAACTCATCGCCTTTCATGACCGCAATGATCTTGTCGTCGGCTTCTCCGCCATCCAGCAAGCGAAAGCCGCCGATAGGTATCGCCTGTAACAAAATATCGCCGTGAGTCACGCTGCGCTCACTTAAAACGCAAATATCCAGCGGATCGCCATCGCCTTTGGCAACCGGTTTGCCGGATTTTATTGCCGCATATTCGGCAACCCTGTCCGCACAATAGGTTTGCGGAATAAAGCCGTAAAGCGTAGGCACCGTGTTGGAGAACTTTTGCGGCCGGTCGATTTTAAGGTACCCGGTTTCTTTATCGATTTCATACTTAACGGTATCCGACGGAACTATTTCAATAAAGGCCGTAACAACGTCCGGTGTATGGTTGCCCGGACTAATGCCGTGCCAAGGATGCGCTTTGTATTGTATATTCATGAGTAATGGTTAATTTCCTTAAAAAATGGGGCTGCCCGTTTCTGTCTTGAACGCTAAACCGTTAAACAGAAATCGGCGCCTTGATATGTTCATGCGCCTGGTAATCGATGACCTCAAAATCTTCATATTGATAATCGAATATCGATTCAGGCCTGCGTTTTATTTTTAATGTCGGCAGCTTGAAAGGCTTGCGTGTTAACTGCAAGTTAGCCTGCTGCTGATGGTTCAGGTAAAGATGTACATCGCCGCCGGTCCAGACAAAATCGCCGACGTCCAAATCGCACTGCTGCGCGACCATGTGCGTCAATAAGGCATAACTGGCAATATTGAACGGCAAACCTAAAAACGTATCGCAGCTGCGCTGGTAGAGCTGACAAGACAGCTTGCCGTCGGCTACATAGAACTGAAAAAACGCATGGCAAGGCGCCAGAGCCATTTTGCCTTGCGCGACATTTTGTTGCGGGCTGATGCTTTCATCCGGCAAATCCGCGACATTCCAGGCGGAAACTATAATCCGGCGACTATTGGGTGTTTTTTTTAATTGTTCAATGGCTTGTTGAATTTGGTCGATATGCCGACCGTCAGGCGTCGGCCACGAACGCCATTGATGTCCGTACACAGGGCCTAACTCGCCGTTTTGATCGGCCCATTCATTCCAAATATTAACACTATGTTGATGCAAATAGCTCAGGTTTGTGTCGCCTTTTAAAAACCAAAGCAATTCATATATAATTGATTTTAAATGTATTTTCTTGGTGGTAACCAGCGGAAAACCTTCCGCCAGCGGAAAACGCATTTGATGGCCGAAAATGGACAGGGTGCCGCTGCCGGTTCTGTCGCCTTTTGGGCATCCTTCGGTAATAATTTTATCGAGTAATTCTAAATATTGCTTCATGCAGTTTTTTCATTGCCATGTTAATGATTTTTTAACAGCGGTTTACACGGAGTTTTTTACGCCCCCTAAGCAGGATAATTATCCATAGTTATTTTTTCACTTGCTCAATCATAATTGCATTATGTCAGCTTCTTCAATTAGTTCTTTGATTTTTGCGTATGGCCGTACGCAGCTCCCGCATCAATCGTCAACGCATATCCATTTCGCAGTTAAAAATATCAGTCCCATCAATGCATACGCAATCGACCATTCCCAAGCCGGTGTTAAGGACAAGGCGGTATCGCTGACAGTCCAGCGATAAGAATGGATCAAGCCGCAGGCCGATAATAAACTGGCCGAACCGCTCCATAACGCAGCTTTGATAAAATGGCGTTCGATAATGGCGACCGTTAATGCCGCCAGGATCATCGCGGTAAAAATAAAACCCTGCTCTAATGCGAACGCCCCGTGTATCCAGATATCCGACTGCTGAAAACGCATCAGCATCGACTCTGAAAACGCAGGCATTTGTGCTGTGCCGTAGTCGGCGGCCCGCACACCGTTTTTTGCCATAAAAGCGCCCCAAGCGGCAATACCGGGAAGCAGCCCCAGCACAACCGCCGGGGCATGTTTTCTGGGCGTTTCTTGAAAAGCCTGCGCCGCAATCACAATACCTATCCACAATACAATCGCCATACCGGCATCAATCGGAATCGCCCATGCAATATACGACAAGCTGCCGGTTAAACAAATCAGCGTAATAAACACGCCGTTTAAAATCGAATAACCCGCGCGGGCACCCATCGCTTTCCAGCCCGGATGGCCGATATAAATTGTCGTTGGAAAACAGGAACCGAATAGGCTGGCCGCTAATGTCCCGATACCGTTAACCGCTAACGAAGATTGGGTTGGATAGCTGTCCCCCGCCGCTTCAGCCGATTCGATATTTTGTAAGGAGCCGATGACATTAAACAGCCCCATCGGAATGATGACCGACAGATAAGTTAAATTGTTTTCCGAAGTCAGCACTTCGAACAAATCGCCGAGCACCGGCACCGGCAAATATAAATCCAGCTCATTATTCGGCATCGTGCCGACCGGCGCCAAGCCCATTAACCAAGACAACAAGACGCCTAATGCTACGGCCACCAGCCCGCCCGGAATATTGCCGCGAAAACGGAGTTTGCCGAAATAGACTAACAAAATCACACCCAGCGTCACCAAGCCGACGACAGGATGAGCATAGGTGCGAAACAAAAAACCCAAAGAAATAAACGTTAAGGCTATACCCGATAAAGTGGATAACAAGGCGGCGCGCGGCGTCGCTTTTCTTAATCTTTCCACCACAAACGCACCGCCCAATTCAATCAGGCCGGAACCGAAACAGGCTAATAAGCCCGCCTGCCAAGCGATGTGTTCGGGATTTTCAGCGCCATTGGCTTCGGCCAACAACTTTGCAGGCAGCATCACCAGGAAAATATAGGCAAATAAAGAAACCGTATTAATGCCGTAAGGCAAGGCGCAAATATCATTGCGCCCGGAAGATTCCGCTAATTTTTTGGCTTGATAAGCGTAATACAAATTACCGACCAGCAATGAAACCGCGGCGCCGGGCAGAATATGTTGATAAACCAGACCGTCTGAAAAACCCAAGACCTGCCGGCATAAGCCTACGATAACCAATAATTGCACAAGATTATCCAGAGCTAGGCCAAAAAAACCGTCAACATCGGCGCGCACAAACCATTTCATTGCGAAATCCTAATCAAAAATAATAAATCGAAAATTATCCCTATTTGAAAACCTTTCCCGCGGCATTAAGAAAAACAGTATAGCTGCTTAAACTTACACCGGGGGGCGGAACTAAGCGCCAATAGTGTGGATTTGGCCTGAGGTAATTCGCAAAAAATAAGCTATCACAAGTAAGCCGATGCCGTTTATTCGTCATACTGTATGCATCTTTAAGGAGAGGGATCGCACGGAACTACATTTATTGATTTATTTCTTGTAACTACCCACGTCTTTTTTAATCGCAAAGCTTGCTTTGAACCGTAGAAGCGAGCATCAGACAGAATGAGTAGTTACTATTTATTTTGAATAGTTTTTTTATGCGCAAAATAAAATAACCCGGCACCGATCAAGATCATCGGCGTTGACAGTATCTGCCCCATCGTCAACCAATCCAACGCGATAAAGCCCATTTGCGCATCCGGCATGCGGAAAAACTCGACAAAAAACCTGAAGCAGCCGTAAAAGAACAGCGCCATGCCGGTCGCGGCCATCGTCGGACGCGGCTTGCTGGTATAAATCCAGAGGATCGCAAACAACACCAGACCCTCTAAAAACGCTTCATAGAGTTGCGAAGGATGACGGGCTAACGGGCCGCCGTTTGGAAACACCATGGCCCAAGGCACATCGGTGGGCCTACCCCATAACTCGGAATTGATAAAATTGCCGATACGCCCGGCACCCAAACCGATAGGCGCCAGCGGCGCGATAATATCGGTCAATTGCCACATGCTGCATTGCTGCTTTTTGGAAAAAAACCACATCGCGACAAATACGCCTAACATGCCGCCATGAAAAGACATGCCGCCTTGCCAGATTTTAAACAGGACCAGCGGATTGTTCAGGAAGCCGGCAAAATTATAAAACAGGATATAACCGATCCTGCCGCCCAGAACTACACCGAATGCGCCGTAAGTAACCAGGTCTTCTATAGCTTCCGGTTTAATCGGCGACCAGGGTTGTTCGGCACGTTTTTGTCCTATGAACCATACGGCGGCAAAACCGATCAGGTACATCAGGCCGTACCAGTGAATCTTTACCGGGCCTAAACTTAATGCGATGGGATCAATTTGTGGAAAATTCAGCATAATTATCGAATGAATGATTTATTGAAATGGTGATCATTGATGGATAGCCTATTTTCCAACCTTAATGTGAATGTCATTTTTATAAAAAATGAAAGCATCCTGAATCTATATCATTAATTCTGAAAAATTCTATGCGCCTAGCAGCGCAGATTGATGGTTGTTATCCAAACATATATTTATTATATCTTTAGCTCCATCTACCAACCTAATAAGATATCTCTTGAGCAAAGACAGATTGATATACGGCGTTGCGCAATATGCGCATGGCGGTGAGAGATAAGCCTAAGGGAAAATAGCGATTTTTACTGCTAACCGGATATTTTCTCGGACACGAAATTTCAGACGAAAAATCCGGCAAACTTTGACGGTCTTTTACACCGTAAATTTGGGGCAATGATCACTTTAATTGATGCTAATGGTTCATTAAGCAAAGTAAATATCAGATAGGTCTTGAGGATATCTCATGGATTCCAGCTGCGAAGAAGTTAGAATTTTATGGGTGTTTCGCGATCCCGGCTGCCAGTAACCCGGAAAATTATGCACGGGTATGCCCATGAGCTTGCCTAATAATGTATAGGCTGTGTTACTGTTGATATGGACTAAACCAAGAATTGCAAAAGGCGTGTAAGGTACTTCAAGACTATTCAGATAAGGGAGGACTTTAACCGCATTATCCCATCGGTCTAATACATCATCCGAGCTTCCGGAAAACATCAGCTTTGATTTTTGACCGGCCTTTATGTAGTTCAAATCACAATTCGGGTTTAAGCCTAATAAGATGGCGCGAGAACCAAAGTGATAAAATTTCAACTTATCGCCAATAGTACCAATCGGTTTTATCTTGTTTTCAGTATTCGTTGCCAGTCCATGCAATTGACCTAAAACATTCCCTTTTTCATCTCTTAATACCCAGAAATCATGAGCTGCCAAGCCAACAATATCGTAAGCGCGCGCTTCAATCGAATACCTAATTTCAGACATTTTGGGTTTGCTTTATTTAATTACGGTATCTAAGCGATTAATGGTACAGAACGAAGCGGTGTATATGTGTTGAGATTAAATTAATTTCTGTTTTACATTGGTAATCCTACACCAAATTAGAAATGCTGACTTAATCTCATCGCAACAACTTAAACATTAAAAACCAATGGAGGCGTAACATGCGGAAGTTCACACGCTTATTCGATGTCATCATAACTGTATGGATATACGGCTGTGTAGCAGTCCTGTTGGTCTACTGCCTGTGGTCGCTGGATCGAGGTCTGGACCTGACCGACGAATCTTATTACCTGGCAACTGCGATTAATCCAGACGCCTTGATTCTCTGGGCTACGGCCATGCATTGGTTTACCTCGGGGCTGTGGCAATTGAGTGGGGGCTTGGCTGGGTTTCGCGGAATGGGTCTGGCTATTTTGGCGGTCTCGTCCGTGGTTCTTGCTTTGGGGACAGTTCGTGCCTTCCAGATGAGCGGCATCGGCGTTGTGACCCGAGGTTTCCCGATTTTATTGATCATAGCCTGTAGTCTGGTGGGAGCACTTCTTTATCATGCTTTCATGCCCTTCACGCCTTCCTACAATTTGTTAGCAGTTTCAGGGACCTATATGGCTTTGGGACTGGTATGTCTTACGGCAAACATTCCACATAGTTTGCGCTTCTATTGCTTTCAATTTCTTTCTGGAACTGCCCTAGGAATTGCCTTTCTCGCCAAATTTTCCTCTGGCCTGATCGCTTGGAGCATAGTGTGCGGCATCGCGGCTGTATTAGGCGGCTCGTTCCGCCAAGGTATTCTGGGAATTGGACTGATTACGGGCAGCATGGCGACTACGATTGGCGTGACGATTATCTTGCACACTACATTCAGCGAAGCACTAGCTCATTTCCGGCTAGGCGCGCTGGTGTATATGCTTGGAGCCAACGAAACTCTTCCGGACCGCCTGGCCCGCTACGTTAATGAAACCAGTAATTTTCTCAGGCTCATCCTCACCGGCTTCGCGATTCCGCTGGTGTCGTTTGGGATTTATGTAGTTCGACCCCGTTTCTGGTTCGCTCTGATCGGCCTTGCGGCATTCGCCTATGTCGTGGTAACCGAAAGCTATCTGCTGGGAGGTATGGATCGATATGGACAGCAGACGGCACCTCTCGTGGTCGCCGTGATTCTGTCTATGCTCGCTACGGCTCGGTTATGGATGCAAAACGTAAAGGCTATTTACCTAATCGGGGTACTCGCGCTACTTCCTTTCTGCATCGCGATCGGTACCTATAATCCTCTTCACACGCAGATTTTATTTTCTCTCGCGCCTTGGGGGGTATTGATCGGTTTACTGGCGTTCGGCATTCCTAGTCTTTCCGGGGCACGGCATGTGGCTATGCTGGTCTGTGCTCTGTTCATCACAATAGTCACTTCCCAGATATTGACGAACGGCTTTCGAGCTCCCTACCGCTTGCATCGCCCTTTGCCGGAACAGACCGAGGCCATCACCGTGCCTCCCTTGGGAACGTTTCGAGTAGATCGAGAAACCCGGGATAGCTATATCAAACTGACTCAATTGGCCGACTCTTGCGAAATTCAGCAGGGACAGAAATTTCTTGGCTTATACAACATTCCCGGCATTGCGCTCATCCTTCAGGCTGTGCCGCTCGGATTTCCCCTTTTACAGGATCGGCCTTCTACTGAACCGATACTGGATCATTTGACGCCCGAGACTTTAAAGTCGGCCATGGTGGGAATCGACCTCGATTCCGGAAGCTACGATCCGAGCATGCCGAAACAATTGGCCACATTCCCGACCGGTTATCGATTATGTGGAACAGTTACACTTCCCTATCAGAAGCAAAAAGTTGAATTGTGGATCAGTCAAGATCGCCGATAGGGGAGATGCGCATTAAGTTTTGTGAATACGATTCAGTATGCTGTTGGTGCTGTTGGTGCAGTTCACAGAATCCCGATGAACTCGAACAACACGGCAATACCACCACTTGGGATGGACGCTTTCCGGCATGGCTAGGCAAATGATCAACGAGGGATAAAAGGCTTTTTGACCCAGTGATACACACGAACGAACTGTTCCGTCCCCCGCTACCGACAAATTCCTTTCCAGAATTTAATTACACGGGATGAAATGGCTAATCATCCGACCTCGCCGTTTTGAAACTGGCAGACGCTCCCAACAGACCGACCATGAAGAAAGCCGTGCCGACCAAGGTGAAACGCAGATTCGCCTCCTGGATGGTCATGTCGCCGGTCGCATAAAGCATGATAATGACGGCGACCAATCCCCAGCTAATAAAACGCAACACGGCGGCTATAACGAGTTTACCTAGCGCTTCCGATTCGCTGACCGGCGTGTCCATTCGGTAAGCTACAAAACCGCACATCAGCGCCGGCAGAATTCCCCAGCGCATATGTTCTATGAAGCTTTCCAGAAACCTGAAGTTATCTTTGTAATAAGTTAACTCGAGTATAAGCGCTGATGTCGAGGTGCTGACAATGAACCCCATTATCATCATTGCCATATAGAAACCATAGTATCGATCGGATTGCTGCCGTTGGTGCCTGAAGGCGAGCGTCCGTGAAACAAAGACCAGCGCTATCGGAAGCACATAGATCAGGATGGCATAGGCGACCCAGCGAAGCGTGGTGTAGTCAAAGTGTGGTAGCGGTTGATCGGGAAATAGAAAAGCATTGTGTAGCCAGACCGAAATTTCCCGGCCCAACATGATCCCGATGGCAGTGGCAGCCGTGAATAGCAGGATATATTTATAGGTATGTTTCAGGCGGGCCTCGTGGACGTTGCCGCCGAGCTGCTTCACGGTTGCCCAAATCTCATTCTCGCTTGCGCTGCCGAACACGACCAGTGAGGCGAGTAAGCGACAGAGTAAACCGGTAAGGTGGTCCAGCTCCTTTAGCAATTTTACCGTCTTGGTGTAGTGCGGTTCCGCTTCTTTCCAGACGGCAATTTTTTCCGACATCGCATTGTAAGAGATACAGATTTCCCCCCATTTCAGAGACGGTTCGTTGAACAATCGACGAAAAGACGATTGGTTGGCGTAGTCGTGTATCTGGTCAAAAAGAAGGCAGTTATGAGCCCATTTATACTCGACTGTGGCGCTGGATTTTTCGAAATCACCGGGATCGATGCTCGACACCAGCAGGCGATTGGCGATTTGCGCTTTTAGTTTATCGTCGACCGCCGACAATCTCGATGTAATCAGAGCGTTATAGACCTCTACCGCCTTGGTCGGAATTGCGAATGCGTCATGGATGCTGTCTCTCAATATCAGTAAGGGATTAAACTCGCTTTCCCAGGCGATAAAAAATAGAAACAGCCCGGCGGCAATCAAAGGTATGATCGTGTTTCCGTCCAAGCCATTCAGAAGATTCACCAATTCCCCTGAGCGGAGGTTCTTTACGATGACCGTCACCAGCGGTTCCAAGGGCACCCACTGCCAAGTAAGCAGCCAATAAAGTGCGGCCATCAACGAGCAGTACGATGCGATCCCTATCCAGTAGGTGCTTCTGCGGCTAAAGTATTGAGGTAGCGTCGGTTCAGCGCCTAGCTGAATTCGGCGTTTTTGGAAGGACCGATAGGCGAGGAAAAATGCGGCCCCGGTTCCAAGAAACTGCACCGCAAAGTTAATCAAGAGTTCGGAAGTCATCGTGCAGCTGCTCCTACGTACTTTTCACAAGATTTCGAGTTTAGGAAAATGCCTAGTCCCGCCTGATTATAAACGCGCTCATTAAACAATTCCGGTCGTTTTTCACGCCAGTTCTGCAAGGCCTGGATTGGCGTGATGTGCCCGAGAGCGCGTTGCGGGATCGAGTGGCTGTATTATAGCAGGACATAGCGCATCAAGTTCTCTTCCAAGCTTTGGGCTGAGTTGAGTCGAAGCGGGTAGTAGCCGGAACTTCCTGTCTCCACCCGTTGAAGCGCTTGCTCATGCCATCTCGGTTAGAGGAATAACATTGATCTAAATTACCGCGGAAATTAGCCTTCATAGAAATATAGCGGAGATACTGCCCAAGCCGATCGCAGATCAGTTCATGAAAGCATTACGTCCGGAATACACCCATGCCGATTTTGACCGTCAGCATCGGTGTGGCGTCCTGCATGCCGGATCAAAATGAACATATGTCCACCTTGTTATATAAAGCCGATGCCTGCTTATATCAGGCCAAACACAATGGCCGAAATCGGGTAGTGGTGGCATGAGCCTGTTGAGTTTCGGGACATAAATTCAGACGTTAGATTTTGGCTGGTTTGAGCTATTCAACCAACGGAACGAAGCCGACCCTATGATTTGACGGTAATACGTTAACTACTTAATTTGTGCCGTGCGTTAAACGCTGCCAGTGCTTTTGCCGATCCCTGATTAAACAACTCTAGTCATTACAGCTCGATTCTTATCCTATCGATAACGTCTAGCCATTTCACTCAATGGAACGGCTTTAATTTTACCGGCGTGTCCGGCAGAGCCAAAAGCTTCATAACGCGTCTGACACAGCGCTTGCATCGCATCCCGGGCGGCTTGGTAGATCTTGCGCGCATCCAAATCCGAGGCATTTTCGGGTTGGGCTACATAGCGGCGAATAGCGCCGGTTGAAGCCATGCGTAAGTCGGTATCGATATTGACTTTACGGACGCCGTATTTAATACCTTCGACAATTTCATCCACCGGAACGCCATAGGTTTCAGGAATATCGCCGCCGTATTCATTGATGATTTTTAGCCAGTCTTGCGGTACGGAACTGGAGCCGTGCATCACGAAGTGGGTATTCGGCAAGCGTTGTTGCAAGGTTTTTAAACGGCTGATGACCAACACTTCGCCGGTGGGCGGTTTACTGAATTTATAAGCGCCGTGACTGGTGCCGATGGCGACCGCTAACGCATCGATTTGGGTTTGCTTGACGAATTCAACCGCTTCATCAGGATCGGTCAGCAATCGGCTGTGATCCAGCGCTTCCTTTTGTGTTTCCAACGAACCCAGGCAACCGATTTCACCTTCAACCGATACGCCGCATGCATGCGCCATGTTGACCACGGTGCGCGTAACCTCCACGTTATATTCAAAGGTGGCAGGCGTTTTCATATCTTCCAGCAACGAGCCGTCCATCATCACCGAACTGAAGCCGGATTGAATGGCTTGTGCGCAAATGTCGGGTGTGGGCGCATGATCCCGGTGCATGACAACCGGAATATGCGGATATTGTTCAACGGCGGCCAGAATCAAATGCCGTAAAAACACCTCGCCGGCATAGCGATTCGCTCCGGCCGAACCTTGCATAATGACCGGGCTGTCGCAGGCATCCGCCGCTTGCATAATGGCTTGAACTTGCTCCATGTTGCTCACGTTGAATGCAGGAACGGCAAAGCCATGCTCCGCTGCATAATCCAAAACTTGTCGCAATGACACTAAAGCCATGATTGGCGCTCCTTAACTTGGGTTTATTTTTAGGTTTTACGCATCACCAGACGATACTGGTGTATGACTTGAGAGGAAAGCGGCGTGGCATGTTGGGTTATGATTAAGCCAGCAACATGAAAAAAACACCGCAGTGCTGCATAGTAATGTTATTAACCTGAATACGCCAGACCAGAGCCCACTATGTCGGGTGACATCATTAGTGAAAAATCCCGGATTCTTTGCCATGTTCGACAGCATACCAATACAATGCGGACATTCGATATTGGAACATCAATCCTCGATCGGATTCATCGGGAATTTTTTAGAAACGCCGCTTGAACAGCATGTCCTGTTTTTGTTGACCATTGCACAACACACAGGTGCGCTGCCTGGCTCATAGCCGATTGCTCTAACCAGCCTTGTAACGCATGTTACCGGCCGACTTTGGCCTCATCTCCGGCTGATCTGGCTGCCGATTTCCATCAATAATCTTCCGAATCAAAGCCTCAGCTCCATCCAGCTGGTGATCATAAACTTCGGTTTTATAGGCAGTAGCGGGCGTGGCGGTCAATGGCTGCAATACAGATCGCCCTGAGTGGCCGGTATCGATCCGCACGACCGCCGACAACCCCGGACGCAGCGGGTTGGCCGACAGTTCTTCTGCTCGCAACCCAATTCTGACCGGCACCCGCTCGACGATGTGGATATAGTTGCCGGTAGCGTTATCAGGCGGCAACAGGCCGAACACGCTGCCGGTACCGGCTCCCAAGCCCTGCACTTCGCCGTGATAAACCAGGTCAGAACCGTACAGATCGACAGTGATTTCCACCGGCTGCCCTGGCCGCACATCGGCTAACTCGTTTTCCAGAAAATTGGCCTCTACCCATAAATAATCCAGTGGCACGATAGCCAGTAACGGCGTCTCTGGGCGAACCTGCTCGCCGGGCTGGATAGTGCGTTTGGCGACGAAACCCGACACCGGCGCGACAATCTGCTGCCTGGCGTTATCCAGATAAGCCTGTTTCAGTGCGGCGACCGCCTGCAACACCTTCGGGTTATCGGCCGGGCTGGTGTTCCGGATTAGAGCCTCGGCACCTCCCAACTCGGCGCGAATCTGACGGACATCGGCCTCCAGCTCACGGACTTGAAATTCGCTATTTTCAATTTGCTGGGCCGACACTGCCCCGTCGCCAGCCACGCTACGATAGCGAGCCAAATCGCGCTGACTGCGATTCAAGATTGCCTCCTTGGCAGCCAGTTTCTGACGTAGCATGTCGGCCTGACTAAATGCAGTTTCGATCTGCCTCACACTATCCGCCAGATTGGCTTCAGCCCGCTCCAGAGCTATTTGTGCCTGCAATCCGTCGAGGCGCACCAGCACATCACCCTGATGCACATACTGCGTGTTATCGACTCGCACATCCACTACCGTGCCGCTGGTTTGCGCCTTGAGCGGAGCCAGGTTGCCGGTGATATAGGCATCGTTTGTAACCACGCAACGGCTGGCAAAATTCCACCAGTAAAATAGATAAATCAGTCCTGCCAGCAACCCGGCCACAGTCACCAGCAGCAGCCGATAACCCCGGTGCTGCCGGTGCCGCTGAAAGCCGAAGTGACGCTGGGGTTTGGTTTGGGTATTAGTCATGGTTGCCTACCTTATTGGGCAATATTGTTGATCTTAGAACGCTCTCGTTCCCTCGCGACGCGTCACTGCCATTAAGTAGCACATCGACACTCCGTAGGAGCAGCCCGTGCCCGCGACATTTGCACAGCGATTTCAGCCTTGTAGCGCCTTCATCGCGGGCACGGCCCGCTCCTACAATACTTAACTTAATGGCAGTGACGCGTCGCGAGGGAACGAGACAAAGTGGGCGCTGGGGTTTGACTTGGGTATTAATCATGGTTGCCTTTCATCGCTGTGTTTTCATATCCGCCGCCCAGCGCTTCAATCAAACCGACCGCAGCCAACAGATGGGCGCTGCGCAGTTTGCTGGCAGCTAATCGCTGTTCAATCAACGCCGCTTCGGCTTCGATAATTCCGTCACGGTTACTAAGACCCGCTCTATAACGCTTTCCGGCCAGTTCCGATGCAGCCTCAGAAGCTTCCAGTGCACGTTCCTGAGCGGCATCATGCTCCACCGTAAGCCGCCATTCGGCCAGACTGTCTGCGACTTGCTGCACCGCAGCCAACAGTGTGCCGTTGTAGCTTTCGGCAGCGGCATCGTAAGCCGCCTGTTGATTCTTCAATTCCGCCTCCAACCGCCCTCCTTCGAAAATAGGCAGCGAAACAGTCGGCCCCATGCCATAAGCCACGCTGGCGCCATGAGACAGGAATAAATCTTTCAGATTGAGACTGCGCAATCCGGCAAAACCGACCAAATTGACGTCCGGATAAAAATTGGTTTTCGCTACTTTGATCAATTGCGCGGCCGACTCCACTTGCCACAATGCCGCCGCCACGTCCGGACGATGCGCCAGCAAACCCAGCGAAACCGATTCCGGCTGCGGCAAATGTCCGGCAGCTTCGATCGCGTCGACATGAATGTTTTTTCCCCAATCCGGCCCCTGCCCGACCAGCGCCGACAGCCGGTTGCGCAATACCTGCGCCTGGCTGCGCACAGTGGTTTCGCGCTGCCGCGCTGCTTCCAGCTGCTGTTCGGCGGCATAAACCAAATCCTGACTGGTCAATCCACGTTGCCAACGCAGTTGCGCCAGCTGTGTTTTCTCCGCGACCTGCTCGCTCAGTTCGTGGGCCAACTCTATGTCTTCCTCGGCCGAACATAGCCGGATATAGCTGCGGGCGATAGCGGTACTCAACATCAGCCGCGCCATCGCCAGCTCGGAAGCTTGAGCCCGTTCCTTTCCCAATGCCGCTTCCAGAGCCGCCTTGTCCTTGCCCCACAGATCGAGGTGATAACGAAATACCGCCGGATCAATGTACGCGCCGGTAAAAGTCTTACCGCCGTTGGGACCATAAAAATCGGTTGCGGAAAAGCGGCGCTGATGAAATTCGGCGCTAGCACTGATACTGGGCAGCATCTCGGCGGCCTGAAAATCGGCCACTGCTTCCGCCTGAGTCAGACGCGCCGCTACGGCATGCAGGCTTGGGCTGTCTTTCAGCGCAGTTTCTATCAGCCGGTTCAATTCGGCATTGTGAAACTCCTGCCACCACTGCGCCCTAGGCCATTCCCTGACAATTTTTTCGGCTTGTGCATTGCCATTCAGGGTTTGAGTTAGGCTGGGCATTTCCAGCAGTTTGGCTCGCGTTCCGTCCTCCGGCATTAATGCACAGCCATTTAACAGAGACAGGCCCGCCGCCAGTAGCGTAGTTTTGTTAAACAGGAACATGACTACGGCTCCTCCATCAGTTCTTCCAAGGCAGCTTGGCGGCGGCCTTCTTTAACCGTAACCGGCGATTTCGGCCCAACCGGATCGGCAATCCAGACCACAGCCGCCAAGCCCAGAAACAGCAACGCCGCCAACTGG
The DNA here is from genome assembly GCA_036561025.1 of Methylobacter sp. Classification (GTDB taxonomy): domain Bacteria; phylum Pseudomonadota; class Gammaproteobacteria; order Methylococcales; family Methylomonadaceae; genus Methylobacter_A. The sequence goes on from DATBQB010000034.1 coordinate 18,570, forward strand.
AAGGTATCGTTCAGACCGAGAATCGTAGCATGCTGAGCCGCCACTGCCGCCAGTTTGGCAGTAGCCAGTTGATCTTGTAGGCCGGCGGCATGCAAGCCGGCGAAAATATCACTGGACCAGCCGTCTTGCAGAGAAAAACTTTCGATCAATCGGCTTTGATGAAAAGCGGCGCGCCGTTCCCAAAACACACCCAATAATGGCGAAGCGACGCTGCCGCCCAATACCCGCAGCATACCGCCTAGTTCCACCGCCTGGGTTTGCCGTCTTGGCGTCAGTCCGGAAAGAAACAGCGTGGTCAGCGGCACGAACAATGCGCCCAAACAAAAGCCTTCCAACACCTGCGACCACAATGGCTGTGCAAACCAACCGCCGCGCCCGAAAAAATCGTAACGGCTGCTTAAGCCGCAATACACCGCAAACAGTAGCATGTTTAAACTAACCAATAAGCGGGCATCGAAGCGATGCACGATCCTATGCATCACGCTGGCCACAGGCTTGGCCAGGAACACCAGCGGCAATAACGCGCTGCCGGCCAGAAACGAGGTGTAACCGGCCACCGCCTGCAAGCGCACCAGCAAAACCGACAACAAACCGTACATCATCATGAAACTTACGCTGAGCATAACGCTGCCGATCGCGAAATTGCGCCGGGCGAACAGCCGCAAGTCGAGCAGCGGCGAACGTTCCGCCAATTCCCAAACGATGAAGTAGGCCAACATCAGCAAGCCCGCAAGCGTCATGCCGATCAACCCGATCGAGTTGAACCAGTCCGCATCCTGGCCTTGGTTCAGTACGGTCTGTAAGCAAACCAGAGCGGCGGCCAACAGCAAAAAGCCCACGACATCAAATGGCATTTTCCGTTGCGGCGATTGCCTATCGAACAACAAAGCCCAAACCAGCGCCGCCGCCAGCAACGGCAGCGGCACATTCAGGTAGAACAGCCAGCGCCATCCCAAGTGATCGGCGATCCAGCCTCCGGCGGCAGGACCCAGCGTGAACGGACTCAGCGCGGCAATGCTCCACAGCGACACCGCAAAGGACTTGGCGGATTCCGGGTATTCGCGCATCAGCAGGGTTTGCGATAGCGGAATGGTCAAGCCGCCGAAAAAGCCTTGCAGCGCCCGGCCAAACAAAAACCAGCTCAAATCGCCGGTAACAGCGCACAGCAGCGAAGCCAGAGTCATCGCAACCATCGCTGCCAGATACAGCCGGACTTCGCCGACAGCGGCCGCCATCCAGGAACTGATCGGCAGCGCCAAGGCCAGACTGATGAAATAGTAAGACTGCATCCAGCCGGCGTGACTGGGACTTACACCCAGATCACCGGTGGCGTGTAGACTGACGGAGGCAAATGCGCCGGTGTTAAACAACACCAGAATGTTGCCCAGCAGCAAGCCAAAGTTGAGGAAGAAAAACTGTACGCCGGTCAGCGTATGTTTGACCAGCTGGGCATTGTTAAGACTGTCATGGGTTAATGTGGCCCAGGCAGCTCGGGTATTTTTGTCGGTTGATGGCATGGATTTCAAATCTCTGCGGACTTGCAAGAACAGAATGTTACTCTGTCAATTGCAATAGCCATGCCGAGACTAAATCATACCAATAAACTATTACAAAATCATACAGTTGATAAAAATACTAGGTTAAAAAAAGAGAATTTCAGTAACGACAAATCACTAAATATCGTTAAATTACGAAATATAGTGATTTAATATCCTGGTTAAACTATGTGTTATTTCCGGTTATGCCCAGCTTTAACATCCGTGATCGCAACGTATTCGGATTCATATCCAGTATTGCCGCCGCCCCTTTCGAACCGGAAATAACACCAGAGGTTTGTTCAAGGGTGCGTAAGATATGTTCGCGTTCAACCGTTTCTAAAGTCTGCAATCGCTCGGGTTGCGTTTTAGTATGGCCGCGAGACGGCAACAGTGGCTCAATTTCCAACAGCGGTCCTTGAGATAAAATCACCGCTCGCTCGATAACGTTCTGCAATTCACGGACATTACCGGGCCAATGATATGCCTTTAAATGTTCCAGACCGGCGGGAGCAATATCATCGAGTCGTTTACCGAGTTTTTTTGCGTATTTGTCCAGAAAAAAACGCGCCAGCAATGGAATATCGGTCACCCGCTGCCGCAACGTCGGCACCTCGATAGGAAACACATTCAGCCGGTAATACAGGTCGGAACGAAATTTCCCTAAACTGATTTCTTCGGCCAAATTGCGGTTGGTAGCCGCGATCACCCGCACATTGACGCCAATGGTTTCACTGCCGCCTACCCGTTCGAATTCCTGCTCTTGCAGTACTCGTAATAGCTTGGCTTGCGCCGGCAGCGACAATTCGCCTATCTCATCCAGAAACAGACTGCCGCCATCGGCCAACTCGAAGCGGCCTTTGCGCTGCTGGGTGGCGCCGGTGAATGCGCCTTTTTCATGGCCGAACAATTCGCTCTCGATCAGTTCGGCAGGCAGCGCCGCGCAATTGACTTTGACCATAATTGCCGCGTTGCGGTCGCTGAAATCGTGGATAGCGCGAGCCAGTAATTCCTTGCCGGTACCGGTCTCGCCCAGCAGTAGCACTGGGGTATCGGTGCGGGCTACCATCCGCACTTGTTCCATTACTGCTCTCATCAGCCTGGAGCCGCTGATAAAATCGCCCGGATTGTGATCGTCGTTGACGACCTCCTGCAGATAGCCTTTTTCCTGTTGTAGCCGCTCCAGTTTCTGTTCGGCGAGACGACGATCATTCACATCCCGCAGGATGATGGTACAGAGTTTTTGACCGCCCGCCTCAAACGGCGAAAAAGTAGCTTCGATCGGAAATTCCTCGCCGTCAGCCCGGCGAGCGCTAAGTCCTTCCGGAGCCCAGGTCTGGGTTTTGGCGCCAATATTATTGAAAGAGATGAATTGTTTGAACAGTTTGTCGCAATGCGGAGCGATAAAACGATCAACCGGTTGGCCGATCGCAAAGTCGGGAGCGCAACGGAAAATTCTGGACGCCGCCATATTGAACAGGGTAATGCAGTGTTGCTGGTCAACGGTAACAATGGCATCCATCGCCGAACCCAGGATCGAAGAAATCCGCTGTTCGCTCTCGGTCAGCGCCTGCATCGTCAGTCTTTGCTCAGTGCGATCGCGCTGGGTTTCAACGATTGCCACCACCTCGCCCCGCTCGTTGCTGATGATACCGGCATCGATGACCAAATACAGCCTGCTTCCGTCCGGCATCAGGCACCAGTTTTCGGTATGACAAACATCGGTATAGGACGTAAAGTCGCTGGCTTGTTCATAAAGACTGGAGACTTCACCGAGGGTGCTGTCGAGCAGCAAATCCGCCAGACAAGGCCGTTTTTCGGTATAAAATCCCCGCCAATGCTGATCGGAGCCAATCATCTCCTCTGCTTTCAGGCCGGTCAATTGCTCGCAGGCCTTGTTCCAGATCACCACTTGATGCTTGGCATTCAACACGAAAGTCGACACCGGCATGTGCTGCAATAAATGCTCGGCGGATAGATTTTGGGTCAGCGAGTTTACTTTCATATCAAATTTACAGGTCGGGTCGTTACGACTTATAGGCAACATTGATATTCATTTTAGAGCTATGCATAGCATGAAGTACAGCAACAGATTGACAGTCCATGCAATTGGTACAGCTCCAGCCGGCGTTATTTCTGTGCCAGTTCCTACGAGGCTTTCCTATCGGTATCGTCGCGCAATTCCAGCAACCATTTCAAAGGCACACGGTAGGCCAATACGCGGCGTTCCCAAAAACGGTCTTGCGTGTAATCGGCGGGTTTGCAAGTGCCTGCCGCCAGTAGCGTGTCTCGATAATTACAGGAGCTACAGTCGGCCAATGGGGTTAGATCGTTTTCGATCCCGGCTTGCTGCATTCTTAAGCCGCCTCAGACAAAGCAGGCAACAACTGCGGAGTGATTTGCGCCAGCCAGGTTTTAAGCCGCTCTTCGGTTAAGAATGGCTGCGTGCGTTGATCCAGCACCAAACCGACAAACCGGTTATCGATGATCGCGTCGGAATGTTCGAACTGATAACCCTCGGTGCTCCAAGGGCCGATAATGTCGGCGCCGTAACCGTAAAACACCCGGTAAAGCTGGATCAATGAACTGGCGAAGCGCGAGGCGTAACGTTCCTGATTACCCAATCCGAACAAAGCCACCCGTTTACCGCTCAAGTCAACACCGTCGAGATGAGGCACGAACTCTTGCCAATTGCTTTCAATGCAGCCGACCGCCAGTCCCGGCAAATCGCCGACGCCGTAACTCGGCGTGCCGAGTATCAATGCATCGTACTGCAACAACTCGGCCACAGTGGTACGGTTGATATTTTTGGGTTTGTCGGCCAGTTCTTCGCCCAATAAACTGTAAATCTTTTTAGCCACCAAACGGGTGCTGCCGGTATCGGTTCCGAAAAAAATGCCTATTTTGCTCATAAATCACCTGTGCTTGAGATTGCGGAATGCTATTGCTGCAACATAAGCAAATTTCGCTCCAGCTTTAGACGGGATATTTTTTGTTGAATATTAGATAGATAGCTTGGCTGAGCCTGAAACCGGATCCGGATTGATGCAATTATTACGACAATCGCGGCATAGGCTGGGGAATTTGCGACATAGGCGCGAGCGGTTTTTTGTTATTTGGATGTTGAATTCAGTTTTTTGAATCTCTTCACCCGACCTGAAAGCAGAGTGATTTATAGATCAAAAAAGACGGGATTGGTCTTTCTTTATGCACTCAGGTTGATATGGAGAAATGCACAATGTAAGACCTGGGCCTTGTTACATACTCCAGCGCAAACCAAGCCACTGATTCCGATACGATTCCGCCAGTTGTTAATGTCGGCTTTTGGAATGGGGCCGACCCAATGCGGTCATCCGGAAATTTTGGGGTTATACCGGTAAAAGTATGGAGATTTTGATATATAGCTAGGCGTCAGCTTGTCCAGTCCTTCTAGCATCCCAAAATAAAGGACGCCAATCCACGCTCTTATTACCAAGCCTAACAGGTCCCTGTAGCCACATCAAAGGCAAAACGGGCTTTGGAATGCTGGAAGCGAATACGATAGTAGAAGCGAAGCCGTGTGCGCCAAGTTCCCATTTTGCAATCATTTCATCGGTTATATCAATGTGTTTAGTATGTTCGCCTATTTCACTCTTGATGTTTTTTGCTTGTTCTTTTCTCTCTAAAAATGGTCGGACGAGTTGCCTGCCAATCTCTGTACACATTGAAATCGCCTCTTTCTGTTCCTCGCCCCACATTTCAACTGACCTAAACGCGTATGGCTCTATTTCCATATCAAGTGCTTTTCGGATGGCCTCATCGTTTCGATCATTTAAGTGCTCAAGGCGGGTATCGAAACCGTCTTTCAAAAACTTGAAATGATGACTCGATTTAGCGGGGCGAAATTGGAGATGACTAAGTCCTTCACGTTTTGCGAATAGTCTTGCAGCTGAAAGACCCACATCGCTCGTTGTGCCATATTTAAAATGTAATTGCAGGTTCGAGTGAGTGAAGTGCCCGGTTTTGCAAATAGCATTTAGCCGGTTCACAAGCTCCACCCCACTCCAGAGACCATCTTCATAAACAAATAGCACGTCAGCTTTAATATCAGCCAAACAATTCTCAGAGGCTAAGTTAATTTTAATAACTTTGTCTGGTGAAGAATACATATGCTCCAAGACATTTTGAATAGCGATAGAACTACTCCCTGCCTCATCATCGTGGAAAAAAGCATGGGCGACATTTAAGCCTATTCTATCTGTTTCTGATGTTTTAAACGCTTCTCGGAGCTCTGCCTCAGTTACGACACGCAGGCTCTTTAAAAGATGCTTTGCAACCTGAGCATGTCCAAGTTCCGCGAATTGCTGTACCCATACGTCTGGAGACACATGCCTAATACTGGATTTTTCCCACTCACGTATTGCATAACTACGCCAATCCAAATTGTGCTGTTTGAGTATTTCCTCCGCCTTATGGAGGAGCGTTTTGACGCTACTCACGTATTTGACAGGAATATCCTCGGATTCGAGACGATCAATATCCAGAGGCAAACAGTTTTGAACAATAAGATCTACAAATAAGTTATCATAATATTTGGAAATAATGTCTTCTGTATTTTTTTCGCTTTGTTTCTTGAGGTCAGAACGATTCAGCTTTAAGTCATTGATCGATTGAATGTCAATTATGTTTTGCCAGCCAACAATGGCATCCTTATTGATTTGTGTTAGAACGCGCTGAAATTGGCTTTCCTGCACTAATATGAGCGTTTTTTGGCGTTCTGAAGTGTTAGTTGAAGAGACCAAAGTTGTCCATCACTTCTTTGTTTGGCTAATTATCGCGTCGAAAATTGCCCCGCTGGGAAGTTTAATTTCGCGAAGGTCAGAGATTGAAAGGTTTTGTATAACCTCAATAATTGCTGATCGCAAATTTACCTCTAATTCCATCGATTGACTTTTTATAGCGGCACTCTGAACTTGGTTTTTGCTAGTTTGGGTCTTTTTGGTGACAAGAGCCGCCTTCGCGGCCAATTGAGAGCTCCGCATAATGTTACACAGTTCCTTGTTCAGCTCTGGTGCAATTTCAAGTGCGTTTAGTCTGTCACTAAAAAGCTCCTCAAGGCGGCGCAAGCGAAACTCTGTCCAATTGCTGTAGATATTACCTCCCATCTTTCTTAGGGCGATAGACCAATCAGCGTACGAATCCTGTATTGTTAGTAGACTCGCTGAGTTTTCTTTTAATGTATTCGCGAAGTCTGTTTGAATTTGCTCTAACTCTGACTCTGTAGCGCTTTGAATTCTGTTCAACTTTTCGTTGAGCTCGGGGGGCGATTCCGGCGATTCGTCTAATACCATGGTGGAATCACGTATAACGAGTGTTCTAGGTGAATTGGGACGAACAAAATTCCGCCAAAGATCTGGGGCAATTTCAGCTTGTTTAATTGAAGAGATAGATTTTATCGTATAAACCCAGTCTGAGCCTTGTTTATGACTACGAGTCAACAAATCGCTTAAATAACGTTCAATAAATTTACTCAGTACTCCCGTACCAGTAGGCATATCCATTACCCTGCGCAGATCCAAATCTGGCGTGATTTTGCGAATTAGCTCACCAATAAGTGCACCGGTAATTGTGTTATTGTTTCGCTCTTGGAGATCTGCGGTTATCTGCGCGATTGCAGAATCCAGCCTGTCCTTTGTCATTTTCATTGCCCCCAAATAATAAAGGCCCACCAAAAAGTTGGCAGGCCTTTAAAAAATTCTTAAAAATGGCTTTAGTTTAATAAACTGTAAAGACCATTTATTTATATAGACATATAGCCAGTAAAGGGGTCTAATTCAATACTGCGTAACCAAGTCAGCAGAAGGTCCGATGGCCATCCAGTGCGCATAGCCTCCTGAAAAATCCGGGCATTAAATGCCAGCGATAATTCCGCACTGCACGTGAATCCTACCGTGTTTTTTGTAAACGGTCAAAAATATTACACAGTCAATGCCTGCTTTTGGCCCACAAGCAACCCTCAAGATTGATCAAAAATTGAATTGAGTTGACCACATGCTGCTAATACATCATCGCCTTTAGCACCTCTTATTAAAGTCGGGATTTTAAAAGTATCTAAAACTTCTTTAAACTTTTCAATTTTATCCAAATCCGGACGCTTGTAATATGATCCTGGGAATGAGTTAAAAGGAATTAAGTTTATATAAGCCCTTTTACCAGCCAATATCTCTCCCAATTTTTTAGCATCATCTGGAGAATCATTAAAATCTTTTATCAGAATATATTCATAAGTAATAAATTGCTTTTTATTTAAAGGTATCTTGTCAATATATGCCAATACCTCATCTAGCGGATATTTTTTATTAATGGGAATAAGTTCATTCCTCTTTTCTTCAAAGGCTGAATGAAGAGATAACGCAAGGTTCACTCCAGGAATTTCCTGGCTCCATCTTTTAAGTCCAGGAATATAACCAGCCGTTGAAACAGTAATTTTTTGAACACCAATTGAAGTTCCGTGTTGTGATAAAAATATTTCGCACGCTTTTTTAACGGCATCGAAATTATGTAAAGGTTCGCCTTGTCCCATAAAAACAATATTTAAAATTCTCTCTTCTCCAGGCCTATTTTTCGCTAGCCAACGCCAAGCCTGTAGAAACTGGCCAACAATTTCACTTGTAGTCAAATTTCTTTTAAGGCCTTGTTCTCCGGTAAAACAAAAAGAACAATTCATTGCACAGCCAACCTGCGATGAAAGACAAATAGAATATTTATTATTAAAGGGAATTAGGACGGTTTCAATTTTATGATTGTCTTTAAGCTTAAAAAGAAACTTTACTGTTCGATCATTTTTTGATTCATGAACCGTATGGATTTCGGGTAGAGAAAAGTCGAAATTATTTTGAAAAAAGGTCAATGAACTTTTGGCAATTTTATCATGGCATTGAGTATTTTCTTTTTTCTTATAATGCCAATTGAAAAGAACTGCCGCTGCTGAGTGGCTTAAATTATTTTGATTTATAACTATCTCTAAATCAGAATAATTTAGGTCATAAAAGGATTGTTTCAAAAAATGCTCCTAGTAATATCAATATTTGACCAATACCAAATAGTTTGAAATATTGGATTTGATATCGCAATTATATTGAACCTGTTTATAAGGTTTGATTTTTATCATATATAGGCATCCGGACTTTCGCCTATTAGATCAAGCCAGTGTTTTTCATAAAAAGTCCTGAATAAATTGGCTATATAACTGCCATAATCCAAACAGACTCACAGTAACCAAGCCACCGCCAATCCAGCGTTTAAATATCAAATCATTGCGCATAATAGCGTTATGCGCTTTCAAGCCCAGTATATGTCCTATCGCGGCAATAGGTAAAAGCACCAGAGCCGTTAGAAAGTGCAAATCAACGGATAGGGCAATAAACGTCGTCATTTTGATGCTGACCAAGATGAACCATAATATAAACAAGGTGTCTCGCAACTTGTATTTGCTGACGTTGCGCATATAGACAGCGACCATCAATGGCGCTCCGGTCAAGGAAATCCCGGCAATGTATCCGCCTAAAATTAACAGCCCTCTATCCGCCCAAACATGTTGACTATTAATGCCTCGGTTAAGTAACCAGGTAAAACCATAAAACAGGGTAATCGAATAGATAAAGCTATTCAGCCATAAGACCGGTAGATTCAGCAGTCCAAAAATGCCTATGAGGGCGGCGGGAATAATATAAATCGCGGAATAGCGCAAATACTGCCAATCGACATTATGCAAACGGTTAAACAATGTTAAGCCGGAGAAAAACAGTAAATGAATGCCGATGATAGGCAACCATAACAGTGGATTGTTATGGATAAATAACATCAGCGGTAATCCTAATGCGGCACCACCAAAGCCAAGCCCGGTCCGAACAAAGCCGGTCCAGACGAACACCAGAGCAATAGAGATTATTTGGTAAAGTGAAAAATCGAGTAACGTCATTTGAAGAATATTCTGCCTTATTTTGAGTCGCTTTGTCTGTTTATTAGGCTCAACGGTAAGCCGGCAGTGTAGATTTTACCAATTTCAGTATCCTTTATTCTTTATAGCCACTGATAAAAATGAATTACTTTTATTAATCAATTAGATAGATGTTATTCCTGGGTGATTTTGACCGAGTGCTTTGCAGCGTCTGTACTATGGTTATTGGTATCTAGGGATACTCATTCATGCCATGCGGCGAACAAAAGCCACGCTTATTTACCGTAGAACCAAAAATTTACGGGCTGTTCAGTTATTGCTTGGTCATACTAAACTTTCCTCGTTCCCACGCTCTGCGCTCTGCGCTCATCGTTATACACAAGTCTTTAAAAGCACGTCATCCCGGCAGGGATTGCCGGAATCCACGACTGCATGGATGCAGGAGGTAGAGCAACGCAGGAGCAGTTGCCGAGAGCACAGGGATGTGAATGCTCGATTTAACTGCAACTCCGCGTTGTAAGGTTTGTTGCCAGTTTGGGTATTGCCATCCATGGCTCCTGGATCCCGGCAATCCCTGCCGGGATGACGGTGTCACCCAGACACTTGTGTATAACGACGAGCGCTCTGCCTGGGAATGCCTACTGGCCTCGACCACTGCCACCTGCCTCATTTCTCGCTCCATCATACGCACTTTTTCAAACGCTATGCCTTATCGTCGCTTCATCGCACGACAAAAAGCTCCGTATGCATTCCCACGCAGGAGCAGCGTGGGAACGAGAAGCAAAGCACAGCTGGATAGCTTTGTATCGAGGTTGATGACGCTCTTGAAATACCAGAGCAGCGAAATTTAATTATTGGGACAAAGGTAGCGACAGCTAACTATGCTGTCGCTACTCCAGGCAGTGGTTGCAGTCCGGTCCTTAAATATCCGAACTCATCGACCCGAATTAATTGCCAAAAGGATCTTCTCCCCTAAGGGGTCGGGCCATTGATTTACAATTCAGTAATCGCTCAGCTTTGTATAGGATATCTGTTGAGATATTAAGCCCATATTCGACGCCTCAGTTTCTAATCTTGTACCCAGTCTTAAACACCCACCCTACAAAAGTCAGGCAGATGATAAGAAAGCCAAACGTCATACCAATACTCATACCGATGTGCACATCGGCGACGCCGTAGAAGCACCAGCGAAAGCCGCTGATCAAATATACCACTGGATTGAACAGGGTGATCTTCTGCCACAATGGAGGCAACATAGTGATCGAATAGAACGCGCCGCCCAAGAATGTGAGCGGGGTGACGATCAACATCGGAACCACCTGTAATTTCTGAAAATTATCGGCCCATAGGCCGATAATGAAGCCAAATAGACTGAAAGTAACCGCAGTGAGCACAAGAAAGGCGATCATCCATATGGGATGGGCGATCTCGTAGGGCACGAAAATGCGGGCGGTGCCCAGAATGAGTAGCCCCAACATCACCGACTTGGTCGCCGCCGCCCCCACATAACCAATGAGTACCTCGACCCATGAAACCGGTGCTGATAGCAGCTCATATATAGTGCCCGCCCACTTGGGCATGTAAATGCCGAAAGAAGCATTGGCTATGCTTTCGTTCAGTAGATTCAGCATGACCAGTCCTGGGATGATGAAGGCGCCATAACTGATGTCGTCAATGTTGCCCATACGCGAACCGATGGCTTTGCCGAATACGATGAAGTACAGCGAGGTGGTCAGTATCGGTGCGGCGATGCTTTCCCACAGAGTACGAAAGGTGCGTGCCATTTCAAAGTGATAAATGGCGCGAATGCCATAGATGTTCATTACACTACCTCTTTGGGCTGATGCACCAGACTGACGAAGATATCCTCCAGTGAACTCTCGCTGGAGCTTAAGTCTTTGAATTCGATATTGTGTTCACCTAGCGTGCGCAATAGCTCGGCAATACCGGTTTCTTCTTCTTGGGTGTCGAAGCTATAAACCAGGGTGTGTCCATTGTCGGAGAGCGCTAATGGCCAAGCGCTTAGCTCGGCCGGGATGCTGTCCATGGGCTGCCGCAAAGTCAGCGTGAGCTGCTTTTTGCCGAGCTTGCGCATTAGTACATCTTTGTCTTCAACAACAATCAGTTCACCTTGGCTGATGACGCCAATACGGTCTGCCATGTCTTCAGCTTCTTCAATGTAATGTGTGGTCAGAATGATGGTGGTACCCTGCTCACGTAGTTTGCGCACCATGCGCCACATGTCGTGTCGTAACTCCACATCCACGCCGGCACTCGGCTCATCAAGGAACAATATCGTTGGCTCATGCGCGAGAGCTTTGGCAATCAGCACGCGACGTTTCATGCCACCTGATAAGGTCATGATTTTTGCGTCGCGTTTGTCCCACAGGGACAGATCGCGCAGCACTTTTTCCAGGTAGGTTGCGTTGGGTGCCTTACCGAACAGCCCCCGACTGAATTTGATCGTGGCCCAGACCGACTCAAACGAGTCCGTATATAGTTCCTGCGGCACCAACCCGATGGTTGCCCGCGCCGCGCGGTAGTCTCGCACGGTGTCGTGACCGTCGGCGATGATGGTTCCAGAGGTGGCCTTGACGATGCCGCAGATGATGCTAATCAGAGTCGTCTTGCCCGCACCATTGGGTCCGAGCAAGGCGAATATCTCACCGCGATTTATCTCCAGATTGATTTTTTTGAGCGCTTGGAAACCGCTGGCATACGTCTTGTTAACGTCGCGCACGAAGATGATGGGAACGGAATTTTCAGCGGAGGTGGGCATTGTCTTTATGAATTTAATAGGCTAGGCGTAAGGACTCTTTCATAGTGCGAGTGATTATGTAAGTAATTGTTTATCTTGAGTAATAATGGCTAAACCTGCGGCTTCTCCGGCAGTAGTTTAAGAGTCCAGATCTTAATTGTAATCTGATGTTTGGGTGCGTTTGACAAATAACAGTAAAGTCCCATAGACGTGTAGTTTAATCAATCTCAGTGTCTATATTTAATAACAATAGTCTTTCGAATACCAAAGCAATTAATTCATCGAGTTAGTGTCATACGTTTCTATACATATTGTGTTTTTAGTTTGAAGTGTTATGGTTTTTTTATGGTTGAAATGGAATGGTGCTTTTAAACTAAGGATGACCCTCAACAGCCAATTGCAGCATTCGGTTTACATTCTATGTTATCCGCAAACTGTTTTTATGCACATTGACGTGTTAACGCCGCTCGTCGCGCCGACTGATAAGGAGGCACGACCCTACTTTCGCCCAATAAACTGTCGCCACGCTTCTGGCTTAATCGCAGTTGTAGTTTTCCAATCGATTGAACAAAGGAGGAACACCATGAACATTCTGATGGTACTGACGTCTCATGACACGCTTGGGAATACAGGTAGGAAGACGGGATTCTGGCTGGAAGAATTCTGCGCCCCTTACTACACGTTCATTGATGCGGGTGCTAGCGTTACGGTCGCTTCCCCCAAAGGCGGTGAACCGCCGCTCGACCCCAAGAGCGACACACCTGAGGGGCAGACCGACCTTACACGCCGATTTAAGAACGATCCTAAAACACAGGCCGTACTAGCCGGCACGAAGAAATTGTCCGACGTGAAAGCGCAGGATTACGACGCGATCTTTTATCCGGGCGGTCACGGTCCGATGTGGGACTTAGCTGAAGATCCAATTTCGAATACCTTGATCGAAACCTTTTACAACGCAGGCAAACCCGTCGGGGCGGTCTGTCATGGTCCTGCCGTACTGCATCACGCCATGTTTAACGGCGAACCGATTGTGAAGGGGAAACGCGTTACAGGCTTTACAAATTCAGAAGAAGAGGCCGTTCACCTCACTGAGATAGTGCCGTTTCTGGTCGAGGACGAACTCAAGCGCCTAGGCGGCCACTTCGAAAAGGCCGCCGACTGGCAGAGTTTCGCGATCGTCGATGGCCACCTGATCACCGGGCAGAACCCGGCGTCTTCAACAGCGGCGGCCCAGGAACTCATCAAGCTGCTGGCGTCGTCCTAGCTTTTCTGGCGCGCGGATACAACGTTGTAGGAACCTCGCGGAGCGCGACGATTTTCAGCTTCCGACCAATGAACCCCTATTAGCTATCAGAATCTCTAGATATATCGTTTTGTAGGATGCGCTCCAGTTCTGCTCTTTGCGTGCGCATAAAACTCACCAATTCCGGTTCATCATCAAAGAAATCAAAAGATGCTTTAAGCGTTGCCTCGTCATGTTGCTTAAACTTTATGGCTTTGGAGTGTGCGTCAGAGTCATTTTTGCCTAAAGAAACCAATATTTGTTGGGCCATTTCAAGTGATGAATCGAATACCTCGCGTTTATAGTAATTCACTCCCGCTTTAGAAAGCTCGTAGGCATGGCGTCGGTTGCGGGCGCGGGCGAAAATTTTCAAACGAGGAAATTCTGCTTTTGCAAGCCTGACGATTTCAAGAGATGTTTCTGGATTATCCACGGCGACGATAAGCAGTTTTGCTTTGTCTGCACCGGCACTTTGAAGTAAATCCAAACGAGACGCATCGCCGAAATAGCCTTTGAAGCCAAATTTCCTGAGCAACTCGAGTTGATCAGGGTCTTTTTCCAATACTGTCGTTTTAACGCCCTGGGCATTCAGAAAGCGACCGACCACCTGTCCGAAACGACCGAATCCGGCGAGAATGATAGGGTAAGCTTCCTCAATTCTGTCAAAGGGACGTTCAGGCAATACGCTTAAGAATTTCGGTACAATCAAGCGATTGTAGAGAACTATGAGCAATGGGGTTGCGGCAATTGAGGTGGCAACCACTAGGGTTAAAAGCTTCTCCTGTGTCTGAGGCAGAATATTTAAAGTACCCGCAAACTGGAACAATACAAAAGCAAACTCACCGCCTTGAGCAAGGGCAAGCGCGAAACCGGAGTCATGCAAGGCATTGAGTCCGAAAAATCTGCCGAGCGTGAACAATATCAACGTTTTGATGGTCATCAATGCAGTGACGGCCAGCACTAAACGTAGCGGCGATTCGGCGAATAAATGAAAATCCATACCCATGCCGACCGAAATAAAAAATAGGCCAAGCAACAAACCCTTAAATGGTTCGATATTGGTTCCGAGCGTATGGCGATATTCGGAATTTGCCAGTACAACACCGGCAACAAACGTACCCAAGGCGGGCGATACGCCAACCAGTTGCATCAGCAGTGTAATTCCTACCACAACAGCGAGCGAAAGCGCAGTAAACATTTCCCGCAAATGGGTTCTGGCAACCGCCCGGAACAGGTAGTACGACAGGTAACGGCCCACCGCAATAACCGCTGCGATGACGCAAGCGATAATCAATGTTTGTGCCCATCCCGGTAAGGTAGCAATCATACTGGCATGGATTTGCTGGTCTTGAACGCCATGAATAGCCAGCAAAGGCATGATGACAAGAATAGGGATGACGGCAATATCTTGAAACAGCAACACTGAAAACGAAGTTTCACCCATGGGTGTATTCATCAGGTGGGTTTCCTGCAGCATCTGTAAAACCAGTGCTGTGGAGGAAAGCGAGAGCGCCATACCGACCGCCAGGCTCATTTGCCATGAATATCCCAGCGCCAGGCCGATCAGTGTGAATGCCGAACTGGTCAGCACGACCTGCAAACCGCCCAGTCCAAGTATCGATTTGCGCAAACGCCAAAGCAAGGCAGGCTCCAGCTCCAAGCCAATAAGAAATAGCATCATCACCACGCCAAACTCGGCAAAATGCATGATTTTCTCAGCATCTCCAATCAGGCCCAGTCCGAATGGGCCAATCACAATGCCCGCCGCGAGATAGCCAAGTACCGAGCCTAGCTTGAAACGGCTGGCAAGCGGTACCACCAGGCAGGCAGCTGCCAGGAAAACAAATACGGTGAAAAGGTTGCTGTCCACGCGTTACTCCGGCAATGGGATAAATTCAATCTCGTCCCCAGCCACTTTGTCAAAAAGTCCTGCTTTCCAATCGGCTTTAGCTTGCCTGATACGCTCGAGTGAACTGGAGACAAAATTCCATTCGATAAATCGCGGCTCGGATAACGGTTCGCCGCCAAGTAACATGAGATGTGTTGGCATTTCAGCTTCCAAAATGACGGTTTCTCCCTGCACAAAGATTGTCATTGTTTTGGGTGCGATATTTGTATCACCGATGCGCAAAGTGCCATCGATAAGATAAATTGCCCGTTCGCGGTATTCCACGGGCAGTTTCAGGCGGGTTCCGGCCTGCATTTTTACTTCAACATAAAACATCGGACTGTAAATAGTCACGGGGGCTTCATAACCATAGGCTGATCCCGCGACCAGTTTTAACGTGACACCCGCTTGTGTCCATTCCGGCAAACTGTCTGCCGGATGATGATGAAACGCCGGTGGCATTTTTTCGTATGCCTTTGGCAGCGCGATCCAACTTTGCAAACCATGAGCATAATGTAATTTGTCTTTTTCTTCCGGGCGGGTTCGCTCTGAATGTGCGACTCCTCGTCCTGCGGTCATCCAGTTCATCGCACCGGGTGTAATAACCTGTTCAGTCCCTAATGAGTCACGATGCAGCACTTCTCCTTGAAACAAATAGGTCACCGTTGCCAAGCCGATATGTGGGTGCGGACGAACATTGATGCCCTCGCCCGGCGCGAACGTGGCGGGCCCCAGATGGTCAAGAAAGATAAACGGCCCGACCATTTGCCGTTGGGCTGACGGCAGGATACGGTGGACGGAAAATCCGCCCAAATCTTTGAGTTTTGGTACGATGGTCAGGTCAATTAAACTCATAAGAAAATTACCTCAAGCAGAATGTTGAACAGTTTCTTAGAGAGGATCATGCCATAGTTTCAAATACTTATCACTAGCGGCTTGCGAACATAATCGATAGATGTATGGAAATGTTTTTGTTTCTCCGTTAGATGCACTAGGTATTTCTTTGCCAACTGTCAGCCTCACTAATATGCAAACTGGATATATGAGGACAGCCATCCGATATATCAAGAATGACTAAGTACTAGTACAAACGTACTGATTCGGCGAACAATGAAAATAGAAATGATGAAATGGTTTCTTTTATAAATTGCGATGGAATGGCAGCATTATGTTCATTTGCCGCCATCAAGAAATTAAAACTGATCGTCTCCTATGGGTCGATAATACCAGTTCGCCACTCTCAAAAACCGACATTCACTACTGGCATAATCGTATCGGAACAGATGACCTAGTTTGGATCGAAACTGGTGGCTGGTTTGTAGTGGAATATGCATCTGGCTAATGACATCCAGGATATTTAATTTCAAACTATTGGAATATTTATATCTCCAATGAGAATCATCAACCATATAAACTGAAACCGCTAAATAAAGCGTGATTCAGCCATTTCTATCTACCATAGCCTGATGAATGCAACTACAACCAGCCAAACCATAAGGTTCGGCTGGTTGTTAGGAGACGCTAAAAATTAGGTGTAACTGGAAATTGCCGAATCTTTTCATTATTTGTGTCACTAGCTTTTCACTAATTTGGCACACTTTTCACTAATTGTGGCATCCGACACAACTGTCGGTTGCCACAATTAGTGAAAAATGGGCCATTGAATTTAAAGTGACTTTTCATTATTGGTTTCATACCCTATACGCGCTTTTGACACAAAAAATGAATAATTCCGGATTTTGTGCCACTAATATTGAAAAATTTCACATCCTTGAGCGCCACTCAATCAAAGCACTTTGAAAGTGTATGCTGCGCCGAAGAACCGCTAAAATAGCTAAAATCACTTGGCAATATCCACGGAGCTTTAGCATGAATAACGCGATATTTGACTTACCGAAGACAAGGCTATGTGCCTCCGTTGTTTTGGCGTGGGGTTATGCTGATCAATTAAAAGTAGAAAATGCTACCGCAGCACTACAGGTCGAGCTGGGTAATGGCTGGTCTTCAACAAGCGCTTTTCAATTTATGGCAGGAAAGGCGGCAAAAGCAGCTCTGGATACCGCAGACTCCGAAGAACAAGTATCATTGCTGGTCGCTTACCAGCTCGCCAAATTAGTCAGTCATGAGTTTGGCCTGGGCGCCGTCAATAAACCTGACCATATAGACCGGGCTGAGTTAATGGCTACAATTTCAGCGAAGCACTAACCCTACCTCTTAACAAGCGTTAGCACACGCTTTTCAGGCTCCTGAATAACCGGTGGTTCGGCCGTTATTTGCAGATGAGCAGGCCTAGGCTGGTCAATGTCAATACCATATTTCAAAAGCGCCACCCGGTGCTTCTTAAGCGTTTTTGGTGAATACAAATTTGAAATATCTTGATCGTAAAACCAAAGCGATGCCGTAAGCTTGACCGAATGCGGTTCGTGATCAGAAATGGATTTTAAAATCGACTTTGGATGCTCCGGCGGATAAACCGGACCCGGTTCAACCACCCAACATTTCACCGGGATTAGTTCGAACTTAAATGTCCTTGCATACTTCCAAAGAAAGTAAAAATCCCTAGCCTCTTTTTCAGTAGCAAATTCCGCCGCTCGATCCCGAGTGCAAACCCTATGTTTAGCCGAAAGATATTTGCCATACTCATATTGAAAATGCCAAGGCCAGATGTCGTCTTGAGCCGGGTCGTAAATGCCTATTAAATAACTCAGTTTCAGAATATCCATACCTGTGATACACCGCCCGGAACATGAACAGTTCTATTTATTTCTCCAAAAGACCTTTCAGTATTTTATAGGCCATTGTAGAGCTTGCCCAATGTATTCGATTTCGTTGCCAATAATCATAGGCTTCATCTTCGCCCCCGGATGTTATTAACCCTGGATGTTTTGATTTAGGTTCACTGTGTTTATTTTTGACAAGCTCTTTCGCAATAGTAGGGTATTGCTTAATTGCAAGTGTCAGTGCATCGATAGCGGCATCCTCTTGATCGAGCTGTAGTAAAGCAATCACTTTTGAAAAAACAATATCAGGGCCTGTGTCAGTGTTATATTGGAGACTTAAATTTAAGGCCGACTGCCATTCCTTAAGATCAAGATAGCACTGCATTAAAAGATAACGACAGCCTAAGTTGTCGTTATGATTTACGGATACAAGCCGAGCAAAGATTTCAACAGCCGAAGCGGGTCCTTGATTATTTAAAAACGACAAGCCTAAAGCATGATATACCCGCATAAACGGTCTATTGCCTAGCTCCCACCAATTCATGTGGCTTGTGTGCCAAGAAAAATTCGATGGGATTGCCTCCAACCCTATACGTACAGCTTCACGCCAACATAAATAGGATTCAAGTTCTAATTCATCTTCAGAGAAGATGAGAGCCAAATGATGTAATGCGTCAATGTAGTGTGGACATACAAACAGCAGCTCGCGTAACGTTTCTTCCGCTTCAACGAGATTCCCGGATTCATATAATTCAACTGCATTATCAAAACTGTCCTCCGCTCCTTCAGGAAGGTTATGTCGAAAGACCCAATTGTTTGGCGATACTTCAATAAGTTTTATCATGACTTTATAAATGCAACCGCTGGAGATAGACGTACTTTAACCGTTTGACATGCGCTACGGTTAAATGTGGCATTATACGGTACAAATTTATTAATCATTAACTATCAACTCTATAAACGCCTCAAGTAAAGAGCAATTGGCTAACCAATCACGCCAGCGCACAGTTGCAAACTGCCCCTCATTTAGAGTCTAAGAATCAATGCCAATCGGTTTTTTTCAATATTTATGTCATTAATTTTTCACTTTTTTGGCACAGTTTTCACTTTTTGTGGCACTCGACAACAACACAAATAATCAAACATCCAGATTTGTAACATCCAAAGCATTCTTGACGATAAAGTCCCTACGCGGCTCTACCACATCGCCCATTAGCGTAGTGAATATCTCATCGGCGGCAATCACGTCTTCAATCCTGACTTGCAGCAAGCGCCGGTTATTGGCATCCAGCGTGGTTTCCCAAAGCTGTTCAGGATTCATTTCCCCCAAACCTTTGTAACGCTGGATATGCTGGCCTTTTTTGATTTCCTTCATCATCCATTCAAAAGCCTGCTTAAAGTTGCTGACTGGCTGCTGTCTTTCGCCCATTTGCATAAATGAGCTTTCGTTAAACATGCCCGCAGTGTCTACTGCATATTGCGCTATTTTTTGATAATCCTTACCGTTAAAAAAGGTCGACGGCAAGACGAAGGTTTTAGTTATTGCATGCAGGCGCTTATTAATCACGACAGAAAAGTCACTGCTTGATTTATAGTCCAGCTCAACGGTAAATATCGCCTTGCTGTCAGAGTCAGTCAACCGTCGTTCCATATCGGCAAACCAAGCGGCGAGCTTTTGTTGATCCTGCTTCAGTTCGTCGCTGATCACGTCCATATAAGCAAACTGCTCCAGGAAAACTTCATCGTAACGTCTGGATAAACGGTTATTGATGCCGTCTACTTCGGTGAACAATTTAGCCAGTTTTTCCAGGCCCTGCCCTTGAATAGGCGGCGCGGATTCGTCGGTAAAAAGCTGGGCTTTATCCAAGGCCAGCTGAATCAGGTATTCGTTTAACTGGGCATCGTCTTTAACGTAATGCTCTTGCTTGCCTTTTTTAACTTTGTACAAAGGCGGCTGGGCAATATAGATATAGCCTTTCTCGACGATCTCGGGCAATTGACGGTAGAAAAACGTCAACAACAATGTCCTGATGTGCGATCCATCGACGTCCGCATCGGTCATGATGATAATGCGGTGGTAACGCAGCTTATCCAGGTTGTATTCATCCTTGCCTATGCCGCAGCCTAACGCGGTAATTAACGTTCCGACTTCTTCCGATGAAATCATTTTGTCGAAACGGGCTTTTTCTACGTTAAGGATTTTTCCCTTCAAAGGCAGTATGGCTTGTGTGCGACGATCCCTGCCCTGCTTTGCCGACCCGCCCGCAGAATCCCCTTCCACCAGGAACAGTTCGGATAAGGCGGGATCTTTTTCCTGGCAATCCGCCAGTTTGCCCGGTAATCCGGCTATATCCAGTGTAGTTTTGCGGCGGGTCATTTCCCGCGCTTTACGGGCCGCTTCCCTGGCACGGGCCGCATCGACAATCTTGCCGACAATGGCTTTAGCTATTTGCGGTTTTTCCAGCAAGAATTCCTGCAACTTTTCATTCATTGTCGATTCAACCAACGGCTTTACTTCCGATGAAACCAGTTTATCTTTGGTTTGCGAAGAAAACTTCGGATCAGGGACTTTAACCGACAGCACTGCGGTCAAACCTTCACGGGCATCATCGCCGGTGGTCTGCACTTTTTCTTTTTTGGCTAAGCCGCTGGATTCAATGTATTGATTAATGGTTCGGGTCAAAGCGCCCCTGAAACCGGCTAAGTGGCTGCCGCCGTCCCGTTGCGGAATGTTGTTGGTGTAGCAAAATACATTTTCCTGATAGGAATCGTTCCACTGCATCGCCACTTCGACAGTAACAC
Source organism: Methylobacter sp. (assembly GCA_036561025.1). Lineage (GTDB taxonomy): Bacteria > Pseudomonadota > Gammaproteobacteria > Methylococcales > Methylomonadaceae > Methylobacter_A. The sequence continues at coordinate 39,494 of DATBQB010000034.1, forward strand.
CTTCTTTTTCTGCAACGAAATGGAATACTTCGGGAAACAGCGGTGTTTTGTTTTTATTGAGATGCTCGACAAATGCGCCTATGCCGCCTTCAAATTCGAATACATCTTGTCTGTCGGAACGCTCGTCTTCCAGGCTGATGCGTACGCCGGAATTCAAGAACGATAATTCTCTGAGTCTTTTTGCCAGTATGTCGTAGTGAAACTCGACATCGGTAAACGTTTCTGCGCTAGGCTTGAAATTTATCAATGTACCGGAGCCTTCGGCAGCTCCTACTGCAACCAGTGGAGCGACCGGCTCCCCCATACGATACTGCTGCTTGTAAAGCTGGCCGTTCTTGCGGATTTCGAGATTTAACTCTTCCGATAAAGCATTAACAACCGACACCCCTACCCCATGCAGTCCACCGGAAACCTTGTAAGCGTTATCGTCAAACTTACCGCCGGCATGCAGTACCGTCATAATAACTTCCGCCGCCGACCTTCCTTCTTCTTTATGTATATCGACTGGAATGCCGCGGCCATCATCGGAAACCGAGACCGAACCATTACTGTGAATAGTTACTCTGACTTCTTTACAGTAGCCAGCTAAAGCCTCATCAATTGAGTTATCGACAACTTCAAAAACCATGTGATGCAAGCCGGAGCCGTCATCCGTATCGCCAATGTACATGCCCGGTCGTTTTCTTACAGCATCCAATCCTTTTAACACTTGAATATTGGTGCTGTCGTATTCAGGCGTAGCCGTTGGGCTTAACGTTTCGACAACTTGATCACTAAGGTTACTCATGATTATTTCTTTCCTGTTGGTTGCGAATGTTCCACGTGGAACACTACACGGGTTTTATGGAACCTTGTTCCACGTGGAACATTTTATAATTTTTTATCTGACTTAAATCGCCAAAATCTATTGTCTCTGTAGCTGTTATAAATACCTGACAATCCATCTCTGACAAATAGCGCAATAATTTAGCTCGGTTAATTACATCAAGTTCTGCCGCGAAATCGTCAATTAAAATACAGCCGGTTTGGCTCTGTTCATTGACAAGCAATTGAACCTGGGCCAGTTTCAAACTCATGACCAGTAATTTCAATTGACCTCGTGAAACAAAATCCTTTGCTAACCGATTATTGACCAATAATTGAAAATCCCCTCGATGCGGTCCACTATGGGTAAATCCATATCGCAAGTCTTTATCCTGATCTTCGCTTAAGACGCGGCTAAATTCCTTAGCTTGATCCCAGCCGGATACAAGCTTCAAGTCGATTCCATCAAGGGCGAGAAATCTGCCGATAATTTCTATAAACACCGGCTTGAATTTTTCTAAATATTGCTGTCGGTAGCAATCGACTATTGTACCGTAATAAACCAGTTCTTTATCCCAAACATTGATTTGTTCAAGCCGTCTTGTTTTTAATAATGCATTGCGTTGCGATAAGGCTTTTTTGAATTTGCGCCAAACAGGTAAAAAATTTTCATCGTTATTAAATACTCCCCAGTCCAAAAATTCTCTTCTGATTTGCGGTCCGGCATCGAGTAGCTCATAGCTTTTGGGATGAATCAGTTGCAGCGGTAATGCATAGGCTAAATCCGAGCGTTTTTGTTTTAATTGCTGATTGATATGTATCTCGATATTTTTACCATCCAACTGTATGCCCAAATGCATATGGGAACCGTTGGCTTGCAAAGTTTGTGCTGACACAATCAGGTGAGGTTGCGCAAAATTAATAACCGACTTGATGGCTGAACAACGAAAAGACTTGGCTCGTCCCAAAATAAAGATAGCTTCAATAAGTGCGCTTTTCCCACTGGCATTTTTTCCGACAATTAGGTTAATTGCCGGAGAGGGGATAATCGATTCTCGTTGGATATTTCTAACAGCATAAATATCCAGTTTCAACAAACTCATTAAGGCGATATTACAGTCTCATGGGCATAACGATAAATTTATACCCGCAGTCACTAGGTTCATCTATAAAACAACTGCTGGCATTGCTGGCAATTGTCAGGACCGCAAGTTCCGAATCCAGATTTGAAACAGCATCCAATAAATATTGGGCATTAAAAGCAATAGTTAAAGGTTCGCCCGTGTATTCAATAAATAATTCTTCCTCGGCTTCATCATGCTCTGGATTATGTGTGCTGATTTTCAGGCTTTCAGGGGTAATATCAAAAGTGACGCCTTTGAATTTTTCATTCGACAAGATAGCAACACGGGTCAACGCGTCTTTTAATATTTGCTTTTGAATATGAATTTGGTTGAAAAATTCCTGTTGAAAAACTTTGCCGAAATCGGGGTATTTTGAATCGACCAGCTTTGCCGAAAAAATCAGGTTCTTGATGAAAATTCTAATATTGTTGCTGGAGAACTCAACCTTCAGTTCAGCATCAGGATCGTCAAGCAATCGGCTCAGTTCAAGAACACCTTTTCTGGGAAGAATAATTCTGGATTCGAAGCCGGTAGCTTGATCCAGATTGTCTTCATAAATGGACAAGCGATGTCCATCGGATGCAACCAGTTTCAACTTGCTGTTAGATACATTAAGCAACAAGCCGTTCAGGTAATAACGAACATCCTGGTTAGCCATGCAGAACACAGTTTTATCGAGCGCCTTTTTAAACTTGCCTGCATTGATGAATAAATGATTCTCTAATTCAGATTCGGCAAATTCAGGATAATTGGCAGCAGGCAAACAACTCAAAGAAAAACGGCTGCGATTGGAAGCAATTTTTACTTTGTCCTCCTGCAATTCAAATTTAATTTCTGCACCACTAGGTAAAAGCCTGCAAATATCCAAGAATTTTCTGGCCGGGACGGTAATCGAACCGGGAGTAGCGGTTGAAATATTGATTTTGGCGATGATCTGAATCTCTAAATCAGTTCCCGTCAATATCAACTGATCTTCCTCGATCATGATTAGGACATTGGAAAGAATAGGCATTGTTTGCCTTTTTTCTATCACGCTGACTATTTGCTGCAACGGAAGCAGGATTTCTTCTCTATTAATAATAAATTTCATAAAAGATTATTTTTCTATTATTACTACTAGTTTAAAAGGAAGCTGTTGATAACAGTATTTTTTCCTTACTAATCAATTAGCTGTGTTGTTGTAAATAATGTGGTTAAGTATGCTGCCTTAACGTGTACGGGTTGTAGTTAAATAAAAGCTGTTAACAAAAAATCATTTTATCCACAGGTTGCTCTCCGTCAATGTGACAGTGTTCTCAACAGGTTGGAATAATCTTCTGCAATTTTGCTATCAGCTTCTTTTAATTCATTAATTCTTTTACAAGCATTCATTACAGTGGTGTGATCGCGCCCCCCAAAAGCATCGCCGATTTCTGGAAAACTGTGTGATGTCAGTTCCCTGGCCAGGCACATAGCCATTTGTCGTGGTCTTGTAATTGATTGCTTTCTGTTTTTAGAAGATAAATCGGCGACTCGAATTTTGAAATATTCGGCAACTGTTTTCTGTATATTGTCGATATTAACCAGTTTATCCTGTAGCGAAATTAAATCGTGCAAAGCTTCCTTGGTGAATTCAATAGTAATTTCGCGCCCGGTAAACTGGGCGTTGGCAATAACTCTTCTTAAAGCACCTTCCAAATCACGAACATTAGAAGGAATCCTTTTCGCAATAAAGAAAGCTACATCTTGAACCAGCTCAATATTAACCAAAGCGGCTTTCTTCATTAAAATAGCGGCTCTGGTTTCCATATCGGGCGGCTCGATCAAAACAGGAAGTCCCCAGCCAAACCGTGATTTTAAGCGGTCTTCAAGACCTATGATCTCTTTGGGATATTTGTCGCAGGTTAAAATAACCTGGTGTTTCTTTTCCAATAGCGTATTAAAAGTATGAAAAAATTCTTCCTGAGAACGTTCTTTGCCGGCAAAGAATTGAATGTCATCAATTAAAAGCACATCAACGCCACGATAAAATTCCTTAAAGGCGTTAATCGCATTTTGTTGCAAAGCTCTGACCATATCCTGAACGAATTTTTCAGAATGAAGATAAACGACAGTCGCAGAAGGATTTTTTTGTAAAACAGCATTGCCTATTGCATGCATCATATGGGTTTTACCCAAACCCGAACTGCCGTAAATCAGTAGCGGGTTGTAGGCTTTGCCGATATTTTCAGCAACCTGCATTGAAGCCGCTCTAGCTAATTGATTGGATTTACCTTCGACAAAATTGTCGAAGGTAAATGCTTTATTGAGAAAATTGGGACTGGTTTTTTGAGTTCCGGCCGGCTTAGCCATTTTAGCTGCCGGAGCAATGGACGCGCTTTTGGTACCGATTTCCAGACTCAACGTTAATGTGCCGTTAGAAAACTCATGAATGGTTTCCTCAATTTTTGCAAAATAATGCTCTTTAATCCAGTCCAGTACAAACCGGTTGGGAGCTAATAATTTTATTTGTCCATTTCTTTCTATAGCTTGAAGAGGCCTTATCCAGGTACTGAAGTCAGAACCTGAAATTTCATTTTCAAGTTTAGAAAGACAATTGTTCCAAATTGAGCTCATCGAAATAGTAAAAAGTTGATTATAATTAATAAAGTAATTTTGTTTCTTATCACTATACAGCAATAAAACATTGCGCTACAGAATTGACAGGCCGAATAGTTTATTTTATCATCCGCTGTCTTTTTTATCTGTTTTTGTTAACACTCTCATCCGATCAGGCCTTAAGTAAATGAAAAGAACATACCAACCTAGTAAAATTAAACGCGTAAGAACGCACGGTTTTCGTGCAAGAATGGCAACTGTAGGTGGCCGTAAAGTTCTTAATGCTCGCAGAGCAAAAGGTCGCGCCCAGTTAACCGTTTAGTTGACGGTTGGTGGCTGAAGAAGTTTTTAGTTTCCCCCCGCAGTTACGGTTAAAAAAACCGGCTGAATATAAAAAGGTTTTTGCTAAGCCTGTAAAATCAAGTGACCAATATTTTACTCTATTAGCCATAAAGAATGATTTTGATCATCCTCGGCTGGGCTTGGCAATTGCTAAAAAAAATATAAGAAAGGCAGTGCAAAGGAATGTGATTAAACGAACTGTCCGGGAAAACTTTAGAATAAAACAACATGGTTTGGGGAATATTGATATTGTTGTTTTGGCTCGTAGAGAAGCCGTAAATGCTCCGCTGGATTTGTTAAGAAAATCGTTGGAAAGGCATTGGCTTAAGTTGGTATCCCGATGCGATTCATGCTCATAGCAATTATAAAGTTTTATAAATACTTTATTAGCCCTCTGCTTGGAGACAGGTGTCGCTTCTATCCAAGTTGTTCAAGTTATTCTCTGGAAGCGCTTCAGCTCCATGGGGCCATTATCGGCTCTTATCTCTCCCTCAAAAGATTATTAAAATGCCATCCGTTCCATGAAGGTGGCATTGATCCCGTTCCAGAAAAATTTGGTAATAAGAATGGATAACATAAGATTTGTACTGATCGTTACTTTTGCAATGCTTGTATTTATGCTGCAGCAAGCCTGGCAACTGGATTATGGCCCGAAACCTGAAGTTGCTGCTATTACAGATACTGTAGCTGCAAACACTAAAGAAGATTTACCTTCCGCCACCGGCGCATCAGCCCAAACAGAACCGGCAGAACAAAATACCGCAGCCGTTCCATTGGCGACAGTTTCATCCGCCAACGTCATTACCGTTAAAACCGACGTACTTGCGCTTCAAATTGATCTGCAAGGAGGCACAATCCAGAATCTGGATTTACTGAACTATCCGGTAGAAAAATCCAACACCGCCGTAGACAAATTACGTGCATTGGTCGGCCTGTCCCCTGCAGAAAAAAACACAGCCCCGGTGCGCTTGTTTGACAGCAGCCAGGACAAATTATTTGTCGCGCAAAGCGGTTTAATTGCCGACAGTGGATTCGCGACTGCGCCGAGTCATCACACGGTATTTAAAAATGAAAAGGACAGTTACGATTTAAAACCCGGACAAGATACTTTAACAGTACCGTTAACATGGACTGATAATGGTCTGACTGTTACCAAACTGTTTACTTTTAAACGCGGCAGTTACGACATAACGCTGGAACAAAAAGTCAAAAATGATTCCGCTAAGCCTTGGTCAGGCAGACAATACAGTCAACTGCTTAGAGTTCCCGATACGTCTAGCAAAGGCGGTATGCTGACTGGCGGCATGAGAGCTTATTCCGGCGGCGTTATATATACCGAAAAAAATAAATACCAAAAAATAAGCTATGACGACATGGCTGATGAGAATCTTGATGAGGCAACCAAAGGCGGTTGGACAGCAATGATTCAGCATTATTTTGCCTCCGCATGGATTCCGCCTGCCGAGCAGGAAAATCACTTCTACACCAAAGCATTGAATGACGGACGTTACGTTATAGGAACTTATTCTCCATCGGTCACCGTTAACGCAAATTCAGATGCGCAATTTGTTGCGCAATTATTCGCCGGTCCTAAAGTCCAGCCTATGATGGAAAAAATAGCACCCGGTCTGGAGCTTACCGTTGATTACAGCTTTTTAACTTTTATCGGCAAACCTATTTATTGGCTGTTGAACCAGATCCACGATGCAGTCGGTAACTGGGGCGTAGCCATTATCGGTGTAACGCTGTGTATCAAATTGCTGTTCTTCCCATTGTCGCAATCAAGCTACAAATCAATGGCCAAGATGCGCAAAATTCAGCCGCGTCTTAAAGAACTGCAAGAGCGTTTTGCCGATGACAGACAGCGTTTCAATACCGAAATGATGGCCTTGTACAAAAAAGAGAAGGTTAATCCATTGGGCGGCTGTTTACCCATCCTGGTTCAGATTCCGGTATTTATGTGTTTATACTGGGTATTGAGTGAGACCGTCGAGTTTCGTCAGGCGCCATTTATGTTGTGGATACAGGACTTATCGATACAGGATCCGTTTTATGTATTGCCGGTCATTATGGGTATTACCATGAAAATCCAGCAAAGCTTGAACCCTGCGCCGATCGATCCGATCCAGGCTAAAGTGATGAAGATGTTCCCTATCGTCTTCACCATATTCTTCCTGTTTTTCCCGGCCGGCCTGGTTTTATACTGGGTAGTCAACAACACCTTGTCTATCATTCAACAGTCGTATATCACCAAGCAGATAGCTAAAATGCCATAGGCCTACGTGGATATAAAAAACCTAGATACCATTGCAGCCATTGCAACACCGCCAGGGAACGGCGGTGTCGGCATCATCCGTATTTCGGGAGCTTTAATTCCTGAAATCGCCAAACACCTCACCAATAAAAAATTAATTCCCCGGCTGGCCCAGTACTCATCTTTTACCGATGAGGACGGTTCAGTGATCGATTCCGGCATCATCCTGTATTTTCCGGCCCCCGCCTCGTACACCGGCGAAGATATACTCGAACTTCAAGGTCACGGCGGTTCAGTCGTATTGGATATGCTGCTGCGGCGGGTGTTATCGCTAGGCGCACGCTTAGCCAATCCAGGCGAATTTACCGAGCGCGCATTTCTAAACAACAAACTCGATCTGGCTCAGGCTGAAGCCGTCGCCGACTTGATTGAAAGCAGCACCGAACAATCAGTCCGATCCGCGCAAAAATCAATGCAGGGCGTTTTTTCAGTACAGGTTAACGAACTGGTCGAAGAACTGACCGAACTCAGGACTTACGTCGAAGCGGCAATCGATTTTGTCGATGAAGAAATCGATTTCCTGACCGACGGCGTGGTCGAAAACCGGATAATGAGAATCCTGCACCGCATCGAACAAATCCAACAAACGGCGCAACAAGGCCGCCTGCTGCGCGACGGCATGACCGTCGTTTTAGCCGGAAAACCGAACGCCGGAAAATCCAGCCTATTAAATGCACTAGCCGGACATGAAGCCGCGATAGTCACCGACATAGCCGGAACCACGCGCGACGTGTTGAAAGAGCGCATCCAACTGGACGGCATGCCCTTACATATCATCGATACCGCGGGCCTGCGCGAAAGCGACAATGCGATAGAACAGGAAGGCATCCGCCGGGCTCATCAGGAAATTAAAAATGCCGATAAAATTTTATTGTTGATCGATGCCAGAGACCCGGAAACAGAGTCGATATTAAAAACACTGCCGCCCGGTAGCAACATCACCCAAATTTATAACAAGATAGACCTGTTAGGGATAGAGCCGGAAATAAAGCAAACGGAACTCGGCACCCAAATCTACCTGTCGATAAAAACCGGCAACGGCATGGAACTATTAAAACAACACCTTAAACAGAGCGTCGGTTTTAACGAAGCCACCGACAACGTGTTCATCGCCCGAAGAAGGCACATAGAAGCGTTAAACAAAGGCCATGAGTTTGTAGAAAGCGCCTTAAATCAGTTAAGAGGCAGTCAAGCCGGAGAGCTGGTCGCCGAAGATTTAAGACAGGCGCAAATGAGCCTTGCGGAAATTACCGGACAATTCACTTCGGATGATTTGCTCGGGAAAATATTTTCCAGTTTTTGCATCGGAAAGTAGTTATAGCTAATACTGTCTTTGGTTCCCAAGCTTGACCCAAACTACCTGCACACAATCAACTTTCCATTTTAATCGCAAGCCGTTTCAGCAAACGATGAAAATTACCCCGATCCATCCCCAACATTCGTGCCGCAGCAGCCATATTGCCCTGTTGAGCCGCTAATTGTTGCTGGATGAGTTGGCGCTGGAACTCGTCAACTGCGTTTTTAAAATCTACGGGTGCGAATGAGGGTGTCGATGAATCTGCTACAGTTTCGACATGTGAATCATTCGACGGCTCCGGCACTATATCCAAATACGCCAAGGATATGGTTATAAAATCTGCTTGGCGATTTTCCGGTGTCGCCGACTTTAGCGCCGCCCGACTGAGCAAATGCTCCAGTTCGCGGATGTTGCCCGGCCAATGGTAATCCAATAAGGCTTTCTTGGCGTCTTGATCCAGACGCAACTTTTTAATGCCCAGCCGTTGCTGGTTTTTTTCCAGGAAAGCGCCCGCCAGCAATAAAATATCTTTGCCGCGTTCCCGCAATGCCGGAACGCGCATCGGATAAACGGCCAGACGATGGTAAAGATCCGGACGAAACAGTCTTGCTGCGACTTCTTGTTGCAGATTGCGGTTGGTTGCTGCAATAACCCGCACATTAACTTTAATTTGTTGATCGCTACCGACGCGCTGTATCTCGCCGTTTTGCAAGGTGCGCAGTAATTTGGCCTGTATGGAAAGCGGCAGTTCGCCGATTTCATCAAGAAAAATCGTGCCGCCGTTAGCCAGCTCAAACTTGCCGGTTCGATCGCTAGTGGCGCCGGAAAACGCGCCTTTGGTGTGGCCGAATAACTCGCTCTCGGCAATACTTTCAGGCAATGCCGCGCAATTGACATAGACCATGACGTGGTCGGCGCGAGCCGATTCCAGATGGATGCGCAAGGCAACCAATTCTTTGCCTACCCCCGTTTCGCCTAAAATCAAAACCGCCAGTTCCGAAGGCGCGACGATGGAAATTTCGTTGCGCAATTTCCTCATACATTCGCTGTCGCCGATCATGTCATGGTCGGTATTTTCTTTGAATAAGGTTTGGGTCGCATAACGCACCCGCTGTTCCAAAGAGGCAATCAGCCCGGCAGCCTTGACCGTGGCGGCAGTCAGACTGATAAAGGTGCTAAGCTGGATCGGATCGATATTGTCAAAAGTGCCGGGAGCCAGCGCATCCATTGTTAAAATGCCCCAGGGCTCCCCATCGATAAACAGCGTAACCCCCATACAATCATGCACCAGCAGTTGATCGTTATCCGATTCAATCAGCCCATCGTAGGGATCGGGCAGGTTGGAATCGGCGGCAAAACGCACCGATTTATCCGAGGCCAAAATCCGCGCCAACCGTGGATGTTCGCTAACTGTAAAACGTCGCCCCAAGGTGTCTTCTGATAAGCCGTTAACCGCCAGCGGTATCAGGTAAGGGTTTTCAAATTTGAGCAACGCGGATGCATCGCAAGGAAAAATCCGGCACAAATGCTCCAACAAGCGTTGATAACGGTGTTCTGCCGACATACGTGTGGACAGGTCGGCAACAATGGAAATTAATGAGGCAGAAAATGAGTTTGTCGTCATAGTGATAACATTACTGTCAATTAAACAACTTTAAGATGATGTTAATTGTACAACGAGACTTAGCCGAACGCAGAAAATACAAGGCTTTTTGCTTGGCATGGTAAGTGCTCTTATCTGTAAGTATCAACTTAAGCAGATTTTTAATTCACCACGAAGACACGAAGCAAAACGTCCGTCGTGTCTTCGTGGTGATATATCTTTAAGTAGATGCGTACGGTGCAGTATTTTTCTGCGACCGTAGTTGATTTATTAATTTGAGGAGACTACCTGATGTTTTGTTACCAATGCGAACAAACCGACCGTTCCAATGCCGACAGCGGTTGCGCTACTGCCAAAGGCATGTGCGGCAAAGATGCCATAACTTCCGATTTGCAGGATTTACTGGTTCACGGCGTCAAGGGCATTGCCCAGTACGCCAAACGCGCTCGCGCCCTGAATGCTCTGGATAATGCCGCCGCCGACTTTATCCTCTACGCGATGTTCACCACCTTGACCAATGTGAACTTCAATGCCACCCGCTTTGTGCTCATGATACAGGAAGCCGCGCAAATACGGGATCGAGTCAAGGCGAGCTACATCAAGGCTGCACTTGCATCAGGCCTTACCCCTGAAGAACTCAGCGGCGCTGCTGCCTGGCAGCCTGCTGCCGATATGAACGGGATGCTTAGGCAGGCCGCCGATGTGGGCATCAATGCCGGACTCGACCAAGTCGGCGCGGATATTATCGGTCTGCGTTCACTGGTGCTTTACGGTCTCAAAGGCGTTTGCGCCTATGCTCACCATGCCTATGTGTTGGGTAAGGAAAGCGATGAAGTTTATGCCGGAATCGAAGATGCGCTGGATTTTCTAAGCAATGATCCCACCGATGTCGAAGCGCTGCTGAATCAGTCTATGGCGCTGGGTACTTTAAATCTCACGGTGATGGCATTATTGGACGAGGCCAACACCGGCACTTTCGGCGCGCAACAGCCGACTCAAGTGCGCATCACCCCGATCAAAGGCAAGGCCATTCTGGTATCCGGTCATGATCTGGGCGATCTGGCCGCTTTGCTGGAACAAACCAAAGACATGGGCATCAATATCTACACTCATGGCGAGATGTTGCCCGCTCACGCTTACCCAAAACTCAAGGCTTATCCGCATTTGGTTGGTAATTACGGCGGCGCTTGGCAGGATCAACAAAAAGAGTTCGCCGAGTTTCCCGGCGCTATCTTGATGACATCCAACTGCATTATTGAGCCGCAGGCCCAATACCGTCAGCGCATTTTTACCGCAGGCCCGGTAGGCTGGCCCGGTGTGCGCCATATCAGCGACAAGAATTTTGCACCTTTGATCCAGGCCGCGAATGCATTGCCCGGTTTTAAAGATGACGTCAGCGAAAAATTCGTCACCGTCGGTTTCGGTCGCGATGCAGTGTTGGGCGTGGCCGACAAAGTAATAGACGCGGTCAAATCAGGAGCCATTAGCCACTTTTTCCTGGTCGGCGGCTGTGACGGCGCTGCACCCGGCCGCAATTACTACACCGAGTTCGCCGAACAAGCCCCGCAGGATACTGTGGTAATGACCTTGGGTTGCGCCAAATATCGCTTTAACCAGCATGACTTCGGCGACATCGGCGGCATTCCTCGCCTGCTGGATATAGGCCAATGCAATGACAGCTACTCGGCGATCAAAATTGCCACCGCACTGGCGGGCGCTTTTGAATGCGGAGTGAACGAACTTCCACTGTCCTTAGTCGTGTCATGGTTTGAGCAAAAAGCTGCCGCGGTGTTGCTGACCTTGCTGGCGTTGGGTATCCGTAATATTCGCCTCGGCCCCACGCTGCCTGCCTTCCTGACGCCTAATCTGGTACAGGTGCTGGTCGATAAGTTCGGGTTGCAACCCATTACCACCGCGCAGGCCGACATCGAAGCATCGCTGACGCGCAAAGCCGCTTAATTTATACCTTTCCTCCTCTGCCGGAAACCCTAAAGCCTTATCCCTTCCTTCTTTGAAATCCTCCCTTTTTCAAAGAAGGAAGCCTGGATGTTTGTATTTTCCGGCAGTATTTTTTCTGGAGCCCAAACAAATCATGAACACTCACGCTATTGAACTTAACACTCGCGACGGGGAACAGCTTCGTTTCGAGTGCGCCGCTGACCAGAATCTTCTGGAAGCTGCCGCCAATGCTCATATTGTATTGCCCGCCCAGTGCGGACAGGGCAATTGCGGCACTTGCTATGCCGACGTCACCCACGGCGACTATACCTTGGGCAAACACAATCCCGCAGCATTACCCGCAGACGAAGAGACAAAGGGCGGTACCCTACTTTGTTGCACCTTTCCTAAAAGCGATTTGCGCATTGACCTGCCCTTCGATCATGATCGTATCCTGATTGGCGAAATCAAGATTCGAAATGCGGAAATTACCGCTATCGATTCCGTGGGTGAAAACACCCTGCGCTTGGAATTACGCCTTGCGCCGAATGAAGACGGCGGCTCAGTAGCCGAATTCGAACCCGGCCAGTTCATGGAACTGGAAGTGCCGGATCAGGACATCAAGCGCGCTTATTCGCTTGCCAATATAGGCAACTGGGAGGGTCGGCTGGAGTTTCTGATCCGGCTGCAACCCGGCGGGCTTTTTTCCACCTGGCTACGGGAACAGGCGGCTGTCGGACAGACCTTGATCATTCACGGCCCCAAAGGCGCTTTCGGCTTATGCGAAAGCGGTTTGAGGCCGCGCTGGTTCGTGGCCGGCGGCACCGGTCTTGCGCCCATGCTATCCATGTTAAGACGTATGGCCGAGTTTCAAGAACCGCATCCGGCGCGGCTTTATTTCGGCGCAAACCGTCCCGAAGAATTGTTTTGCCAGGCCGAGTTGAAAGCGTTACAAGCAGAACTGCCCCAGCTTCAGGTGATTTATTGCGTATGGAAACCGGATGATAATTGGCAGGGCTTTTGCGGTACGCCGGTAGATGCTCTGGCTCAAGATTTGGAGAGCACGAGTGTGTTGCCCGACATTTACCTGTGTGGGCCGCCTGCTTTGATCGACGCTGCCGAAGCGGCCGCGAAAGCCAAAGGTATACCTGATAAACAGGTGCTGAGTGAAAGATTCTTGCCGGCTTAAAGACCGGGTGACTTAGCAAGGTAGATGCCCATAGGCAAAAGCTTAACCATACAGTAGGAGTATTGAAGTCTTCGTGACTTCATGGTGTGATGTTTTAAGCTGATTCTTATGGGCTAATCCGAAAGCCGCATCTCGGCAAGGATAAAACCGTTAGACAAACTGTTAGACAAACCGTGATGTAGTTGTTATGCTGACTTTCTATCAGTAAATGATTACAAAAATTTGGTTATCTGAAGACGTTAATGAGTCGGTTATTTCCTCCAAAAAAACTTGCCCTGACTAAGACTAAAAATTCTCAGTCAGTCAAGCACTTGCTATTGGCGTTAATCGGTTCCATTTTTATCGGCGAGACACTGGTGATGTTGTTCATTGACAGGTTGCCGCCGCTTTCGCAATGGCATGAAGCACTGCTCGATGCAGCGTTGCTTCTGACTTTGATCTTTCCTGCCATCTATTTTTTTGTATTTCACCCGCTTAAAATTCAATTAACCAAACAAAAGCAAGCGGAAGCAACGCAATCTGAAGCGCTGGATCGACTCCGGAAAATCGCCAGCCAAGTGCCTGGAATTGTTTTTCAGTTTCAACTGCGTCTCGACGGTAGCTCTTGCATACCTTACGCCAATGAAAGTTTACTCAAGATTTATCGGGTTAGCCCGCAGGATGTTCGTGAAGATGCATCTTATGTGTTTACGGTAGTACATCCTGACGATTTAGAGGCTCATCTGGCTTCCATTCAAACCTCGGCTCAAGACTTAACGCCTTGGGTTCAGGAGTATCGATTAAAGTTTGGCGAGGAACCGGATTGCTGGCTGCTGGGTAATGCGCTGCCGCAACGGCTGGCTGACGGCTCAACGCTCTGGCATGGCTTTATCACCGATATCACCGAGCGCAAGCAGGTAGAAGCCGAGCTTCAAGTCGCAGCCATCGCTTTCGAGTCCCATGAAGGCATGGTCATTACCGATACCAATAATGTCATTGTCAAGGTCAACCAAGCTTTTATGAAGCTCACCGGTTATTCCAGCGAAGAATTGATTAACCGTAAGATGAAATTATTGAAATCAGGCCAACATGATGCCGAATTTTACGTAGCGATGTGGAATAGCCTAATCCACACCGGTACTTGGCAGGGCGAAATCTGGAATCGGCTTAAAAATGGCGAGGTGCATCCTCAATTTGTCACTATCACTGCGGTGAAGAACAATGATGGCCGTGTCATCAATTATGTCGCCAACTATACCGACATTACCGAGCGCAAGGTTATAGAGGAAAAAGTTAATCAACTGGCATTTTACGATTCGCTTACCCAGCTGCCTAACCGGGTTTTATTAGCCGACCGTATACACCAGACGTTGGCTCGCTGTCGACGTAACCAGGAAATTGCCGCTGTCTGCATGCTTGATCTGGATGGCTTTAAACAAGTCAACGATACGCTCGGTCATGCAGCAGGAGACCAATTGCTACGTGACGTTGCTCAGCGATTACAAGAATGTATACGCCAGGAAGATACCGCGGCCCGCTTCGGCGGCGATGAATTCGCCCTGCTGCTCGGCGGCTTCACAAAGGTCAGCGAATGCGAACAGACGCTGGAACGCATAGTTGCCGCCGTAGCGGTTCCGTACCGGATAGCCGGACAGATCGCGCATATTTCGGCCAGCATCGGCGTCACCCTGTTTCCCGAAGACAGCAGCGACTCGGATTTATTGTTGCGTCATGCCGACCAGGTCATGTATGAGGTTAAGCAAACCAGCAAAAACGGCTATCAACTGTTTAACTCGGTACACGCAAAGCGTAATCAAACGGCTCAGGACTTCCTTAAGAAAATCGGTGTAGCATTGATTAAAGGGCAGTTTGAACTTTACTATCAACCCACGGTCGACTGCCGCCAGGGCAAGGTGGTGGGTGCCGAGGCGTTGGTGCGTTGGAATCATCCGATCCTCGGTCTTTTGGCGCCATTCGAATTCATTCCCGTGATAGAACATGACGACCTGATTATCACCTTGGGCGAATGGACAATTCAGGAAGCCTTGCGGCAACTGGCCGAATGGCATGAGGCAGGGTTTAATATTCAGATCAGCGTCAATATCTCCGCCCGCCAATTGCGCAATCAGGAATTCCCTGAACGCTTGCAGGCAATGCTTGCCGGGTATGATGTTGAAATCATTGAGCGGCTGGAATTGGAAATTGTCGAAACGGCCGCATTGGAGAATGTGATTGTTGGGAGTGACGCCATCCGCAAATGCCGCGCCATGGGTGTCCGGGTTGCGTTGGACGACTTTGGCACTGGATTTTCATCACTGGCGAACTTGAAGCATCTTGCAGTCGACGCCTTGAAAATCGATTTAAGCTTTGTTTCCGGGATGTTGACAACTAGCGGGGATATGGCCATTGTAAAAAGCGTGATCGGCTTGGCCGCTTCTTTCCGGTTACACGTGGTTGCTGAAGGTGTGGAACACGTCGATCAGGTATTAATGTTATTGGAGCTGGGATGCGACGTTATGCAAGGTTACGGGCTTGCCAGACCCATGCCTGCAAAACAAATGCAGTCATGGTTGGCAGAGTTTACGCCGGATCCGTTGTGGAGTTTATCCGCCTCTCATTTAACTTCGCGGAATTATTTTGAGCTGCTGCAGGCGGAAGCGAATCACCGCTATTGGACTGAACGGGTACTTGCCAATCTTGATGATCCGCGCGATGAAACCACACCGGAATCGCTACGGGATTACCGGCAATGTCGATTTGGCGAGTGGTATTATGATGAGGGTGCCAGTCATTTCCATACGATAAGCGAATTTGATGCACTTGACGAGGTGCATCAAAATGTCCATCAGGCCGCTGCTTGCCTGTTAGAACATCACAGGGCGGGTATGGAAGTTGAAGCGGATGCCGCCAAGACACAATTGCTGACACTACAGCAGAATATGATCAGTCTCCTGCATAGTTTGCGGGTTATGCTGGCTGATGAATTACTTAAATAGCAAATTCAGAGAATATATATGGCTGATTATGATCTCATCGTATGGAATGACGCGCTGGTCACCGGAATCGATAAAATTGACGAGCAGCATCAGATTCTCGTCAATCTTTTTAACGAGGCGAACACCAAGCTAACTGTTAACAATAACGCCGGGTTTTTGGAACAAATCACCCGCGATATGCTTAGTTACGCGTTGTATCATTTTGAAACCGAAGAGGAATTGATGCAAGAATACGGCTACATCGAGGACAAGACTGAGGATAACGATACTCATATCCAACAGCACCGTAGTTTCTCGGCCAAAGTGGTTGCGGTGCGCAATGATATTAAAGCCGGGATCCTGATTTCGCGAGAAGATTTGCTGTCCTTTCTGAATAATTGGCTAATCAATCATATTCTGAACACTGACAAGCGGCTGGCGGCTTTTCTTTTGCAATCGAAGCAATATCGTTCTAACAATAAAGCCTAGTACTTTAATTAAGGTATGAACAGAGTGTCCGAAATAAGGATTTTAGGAAACGGAACAGCGTAGATGGGTATGACGAGGAAACTGGTTGAAACGGTAGGGAGATTTAAAACCCTATCAGGAAACCAAATGTTGTCCCGATAGGGTCAAGCCAATATTAGATTAAGCCTTTCAGTCCTTCAAACTTTTTAGCTGCTTCTTTTAATGCTTCTTCTGCTTCGCCTTTTTTACCTTCTTGAGCAAGTTTTCTGGCTGATTTCAGTACGTTGTTAGCTTTTGAACGAGCAATATCAACTTTATCGTTAGCATTGATTTCTTTGCTTCCATCCGCTGCGTCTTTGATAAGGTCAGCAAGTGCATCGCCTTCTGTACCGGCAGCCGCAGCTTCAAGCGCAACTTTAATTTTACCGACTACCAGATCAATGGCATCAGCAGGAGCATAGGTAACTCTACCTTTATCAGTTTCAGCCAATACTGAAGTTGAAACAGCGCCCATAGAAGCTGCAATTAATAAAGACAGTAAGATTTTTTTTAAGATTTTCATATTGCACTCGACCTCAAGTCATTGTTATTTTGTAATTAAATTGGCTGTGTAACTATTTATAATAATAGCCATATACCAAGAATAATTTTAACACATGTTGAAGCTCTTCAACCAGCAGTGGAAGAGTAAAAAGATGGATTTTTAGTGTGGTTTATTTTTGAATATAAAATCAGATTCAATCACCTTAAATAAAATAATTGAATCTGACTTAACAGCTTGTTACTTATGGTCCGCCTAGTAAGTTACTTTCATTTTTTGCCGCTTGTTGGGCAAGGTTGTCCAATAGTTTTCGCAAAAATTGCGACTCCCCACCCTGTGGCTTTTAAATAGTCAACAATACAATAACCCTGCAAAGTCTAAGTTATTATTTATTAAGATAATTTTTCTTTGCCTATGGTATGATTCAAAACGTGTGCAATTAATTTGTTACACATAAATATCAAAATTCACTACTTTCACGAGGAAAAGGTCTAATGACTTTATTGAAAAAATTAGTAATTGCTTCATTTATCGGCACAGCAATGATTGCAACAGCTCCTACTGCGATGGCAAAACCAGCAGGCAAAATTGAAAACCAATCTCAAGAAGGTGTTCTTGCTGCATTTGATGAATCGATTGCCGCAGCTGAAGCAGTTTTGGAAGGTTTGAATAGTGGTGCAGATAAAGAATCTCTTTTAGAAAAAATGAAAGATGCCAAACAAGCACTAAACAGAATCGAGAGCGCTACTGTTAATAGAGAAAAAGAAAGAGCTAACGCGCTTCTTAAACAAGCTCGTGCAGAGCTAATAAAAGGTGATACTGAAGCATCAAAAGCATCAATGATCGAGACTGTTGCAAAATTTAAATCACTTAAACAAATATTTGTTAGCTTCTAAGGCTATTTTTTAAGATCAATCACTACAGAAAAGGGGGGCGTAGCCCTTAAAGGCAATGCAAGAACAACGGTGTTTTGCGTTGCCCCCTTATTTCTATGCTTCGAACAGTCTTTCTTGGTGTCGGCATAGTAATAAAAAATTAAAAAGCAAAACCGAAAAGGCATTCTAATACATAAAATTACATAGTAAATTTGTGGGTAGATACTTATTCATCATCCCGTTTTACATCAATAACCATTTCCCCGGCTTCATCTTCAGATACGACAAATAAAATCGGTCTGCAACAAACCGAACAGTCCTCATAATATTGCTGCGGCCCGGAACTCGTATCTACCAATACATCCAGGGGTTCACCGCAATAAGGGCAAACGATAATAATTTCATCAAGCTCGTGCATTGTTAAACCTTTCTCAGCAAAGCGTCCAACCAGGACATGGGCAGAATACGCTTAAGGAAGGCAAACAAATAGGTTGGAAAAGTAACGTAATAACGCATTTTAGGTTGTCTGGCTTCCAGCGCGTGGATAACTTTTTCGGTAACAGCTTGAGCAGGAAGCGTAAACGGAGCGGCGGCTCCTTCTTTTTGCAAGCGGGCTTCCATGACTTTATAAGTTTCTTTATGGTAGCTGTGCGTCGGATCTATATTTTTCTTGTACAGGGCAAAAGAATTTTTCCTGAAATCGCTCAGGATCGGCCCAGGTTCAATCAGCGAAATATGGATATTCGTACCATGAAGTTCCAAACGCAAGGTATCAGCCAAACTTTCCAGCGCAAACTTGCTGGCATTATAAGCGCCCCGATAAGTCATCGCGACCAGTCCCAATATTGAGCTGTTATAAATAATCCGGCCATGCCCCTGTTTGCGCATCAAAGGTATGATCAGGTTGGTCAGCTCATGGGTGCCGAACAGATTGGTTTCAAACTGAAATCTAAGTACATCCCGAGTTAAGTCCTCAACAGCACCGGGTTGACCAAAAGCGCCATTATTAAACAGTGCATCGATTTTTCCGTCGGTTAATTTAATTGCCGAATTGACTGCTTGCTGAATGCTGTTGCTGTCGGCTAGATCCAGCTGGATTGCAGTAAAACCTTCTTGTTGCAATCGGAATACATCTTCCGGTTTTCTTGCCGTAGCAATAACAGTATGCCCGCGCTTTTTTAATTCAACCGCAGTGGTGTAACCAATGCCGGTAGAGCAACCGCTAATTAATATGGTTTTTGACGAATTCATTGAGTAATTACTTAGCTAATTCCTGTTCGGTAAATTGGAAATTTTTCCCGCTACTGCAATCGACTGAAAAGACCAATGCTTTCTTGGTGCTTTTACCATGTAATTCGGCTGATTCAACGCGCGAGCATGAGCCTAATGCCAGCGCTTTTTCAGCCGCTTGTCTCCTTAAACGTTCAATATCAGGAAGTCTGGATTGGTAACTTCTAGCTAAATCGGGCAACTGATCCGGCGCATAAGGCGGAATAGAAAACGCGGAAAATTTCTCGGGGTTGTTTTTAATAAGGAACTGGTTCTTTGCACTCTCACTCATTGCGTCTTGCTTAAGCTGGGTTTGCTTTTTAGTTATCTGCTCTTGCTCAAGCTTTTCTTCTTGTTCCTTTTGTTCTAAAGCCTGTTTCTCCTTCTCTTTATCCTGCAGGTCGGTAGAACCGCCAGTTTTGACATTAATTTCCATAGTCTTATGTTCAGGATCACAAGGCTTTGATTGGTAATCCGTCTTGCCGTTAATGTCGGTGCATTTATAAATTCCTGCAAAAGTACAGGTAGAAAAAAGGCTTCCTAAAATAAGCAGTGTAATTCTCATTTTTTTCCTCGGTTGTACCATCGTAAACACATTTCGGAAGAGTATAGGTGATAAAGGCGATTGAACAGATTTTTTGTTCAAGGTAATAGTAACAAATTAAGAAGATTTAAAACCAATTATTACTACTAGCTAAGTGCCGTCTTGTGGATAAGTTTGTTTTCATATTTAACATCAAAAGCTTAATTATTGTGGTAAAGTGCGTTCAAGGTTATCCGCATCTTGTGCATGAAATGTGGATAACTAAACATTCAATGTTATCCACACTTTCATCCACAACTTGTTAAGAATTTTTTAACAGATTTACTCTATGTTGCCTCAGGTAATAACTGTATAAAATAGGCCTCCTCTCGTTGAAAAACGATTTATCGACAATATATTTCAGATGAAAACCAGCTTGATGCGTAATGTGTAAGGTTTTTCGTACTGTGATTTAAGACTAAACAACATCATGTCAAAATAACTATGTTAGAAAAAAACGGCAATAGCGATACCGTTCAACCGGCATTAATGCGGTTGAAAAATTATATTAATCAGGAGATTATCGGTCAGGATGTGTTGGTTGAACGGATGCTGATCGGCTTGTTGGCTGACGGCCATATTCTGGTTGAAGGCGCTCCGGGCCTTGCAAAAACCAGGGCAATCAACGTATTAAGCAAAGGCATACAAGGCGATTTCCATCGGGTGCAGTTCACTCCCGATTTATTGCCGGCCGATTTAACCGGCACTGAAATTTACCGTCCCCAGCAAGGCACGTTTGAATTCCAAAAAGGGCCTTTGTTTCATAACCTGATACTGGCCGACGAAATTAACCGGTCTCCGGCAAAAGTACAGGCAGCGTTATTGGAAGCCATGGCCGAGCGGCAAATAACCGTAGGCCAAGCAACCTACCCTTTGCCGCAATTGTTCATGGTCATGGCAACGCAAAACCCAATCGAGCAGGAAGGCACTTATCCGCTGCCGGAAGCGCAATTGGATCGTTTTTTACTGCATGTAAAAATCGATTATCCGAAAGCGGAACATGAAAAAAGCATTTTGCATTTGGCTAGAACGGAAGCCCGCTCCGGCTCGATAAAAGCAGTTGGCCAATACGAGCCGATTGAGCAAAAGACCTTGTTTGCCGCGCGCAATGAAGTACTGGATCTGCACATGGCGGAAAGTCTTGAAAACTACTTGCTGCAAATCGTTTTGGCGACCCGTAACCCTGCTGCTTACGGACAGGACTTGGCAGCTTGGCTGCAATATGGCGCAAGTCCCAGGGCCAGTATAGCGCTGGATCGTTGTTCCAGGGCCAAAGCCTGGTTGGCGCAACGCGATTTCGTTAGCCCGGAAGATATTCAGGATATGGCCTTTGACGTGTTGCGGCATCGCTTGATATTGTCTTACGAAGCCGAGGCGGAAGGCATCACGACCGACTATTTTATTAAAGAACTTATTGCCAGAGTTGCAGTGCCTTGATGTTGTTTGCCAAGCAAGCCGATCCAGCTAAAGCCTCAGCGAGCGAATTGGTTTCAGTGTCGCTAAAGATGCTGATCGATTTGGCGAGACCTGCCGCAGGATTAAATCTGAAACATTCAGCGGTACGCGCCGGGCAAAGCGGCGGTTACGTGTCCCGGTTTAAAGGCCGCGGCATGGAATTTGAAGAAGCCAGAGGTTATCAACCGGGCGATGACATACGCAGTATCGATTGGCGGGTTACGGCGCGTACCGGCGAAGCTCATACCAAGGTATTTCGCGAGGAACGTGAAAGACCGGTGTTCATTTCTGTGGATAACCGCCCTGCGATGTATTTCGCTACACGCGGCGTTTTTAAATCGGTACTGGCCGCTAAACTTGCCGGCTTAGTTGCATGGGCAGCCCAGCATCACGGCGACAGGATTGGCGGACAGATATTTACAGACACTGAATGCCGGGAATTAAAACCGCAAAACGGCAGGCATGCTGTGTTGCGGTTTTTAAATGCAATCAGTAGCCAAAAGGATGTTAATCACTTGTCCTCCACGCCAGTTACACTGGAACAGGTATTGGCTAGACTCATGCATCACGCCCGTCCCGGCAGTTTGGTTTATATCGTCAGTGATTTTCGCGGCACTAACGATCAGGTTGAAAACTATCTGGCAAAGTTATCGCGCCATTGCGAGGTGGTGTTGATTTTTGTCTATGACCCGCTGGAAAGCCATTTGCCGGAAAAAGGCCGCTACCGTTTTACCGACGATAAACGGGATGTGGTTATCGATACCGGCGACCGGCAGCGGCTATTAAAATATCAACAACATTTTACCCAACGGCTGAACCAGCTGGAGCGGATAGCCAAAAAAATGAGTCTGGCGCTTATTCAATGCAGCACCACAGATGATCCGATACAACGTTTAAGATAAATGAATCCAACTCTCCTTGATTTAAAAGACATTCACGAACCCGAAGCGATAGGTTGGTGGCCTCCGGCTATTGGCTGGTGGATATTGGCGGTAGCTATCCCATTGCTGATTATTTTTCTGGTTTGGCTTTATAAAAGACTTACCCGAAAGACTGCGGTTAAAACCGCCAACAAAATATTGGCCCAAATCAAACAGGACGCAGAGCGGGATAATCTTCAGAAATTATGCGACCTTTCTGTGTTGATCAGGCGCGTAGCGATCAGCGTATCGCCTAGTAGAGCTCAGGCCGCAGGTTTAACCGGACGGCAATGGTTGGAGCTTCTCGACCGTTCGGTAAAGGGCGTGCCGTTTAGCGAGGGCATCGGCCAACTTCTGGCTGATGCGCCTTACCGAAAAACGCCGCCGACAGAACTGGAAATATCCCAATTAATAGACTTATGCGAAGACTGGCTTAAATCTCAAACAAAATCATGATTCACTTTTACCTCGTTCCCATGTTTTACGTCATTACCATTAGGTTAAGAAATGCGCTGGTTCCCAAGCTCCAGCTTGGGAACCCAGTTGAAGCTCTCGGCAACTGCTCCCGGCGTTGCTCTACCTCGGCAACTGCTCCTTGCGCTGCTCTACCTACTGCATCCGTGCAGTCGTCCTGCATCCATGCAGTCGCAGCTTCGCGGGACGGGAAGCTGGAGCTTCCCATACCGAATTCCCAAGCTGGAGCTTGGGAACTAGCAAACTCGGATATAGGCCGGAATAAGACCGCCCGGCGACAGCAAGGCTGGGCGTTTCCGGCAATCGGGATGCCGGAAACGCCTGTCCTGCGCTTAATGCGCGGACAGGCTTATTCCGGCCTACTTCGAGATGTGTATAACAACGAATGCAGCGCGTGGGAGCGAGGAAGAGCATGATTCACTTCGAATGGCCCTGGCTGTTGGCCGCTTTACCGTTGCCCTTATTAATCCGCTGGCTGGTTCCGGCCAAGATGCCCGTGGAACAGGCGGCGTTGAAAGTTCCGTTCCTGGATGATTTTTCCGAGGCTGAAACCAGGGCCGTTTCCCAAACCCAACAATGGCCGTTATTGCTGGCGGCAATAGCTTGGTTATTGCTGGTTATCGCTTGCGCCAGGCCGCAATGGCTAGGCGAACCGATTGAGCAGGCGGTCAGCGGCCGGGATTTAATGCTGGCGGTGGATTTGTCCGGCAGTATGGAAGAGCAGGATTTTGTTATTAACAAACGCGCTGTCGATCGGCTAACCGCAGCTAAAGGCGTGGCCGGCGATTTTATCAACAGGCGTGTCGGCGATAGGGTGGGCTTGATATTGTTCGGCACCCAAGCCTATTTGCAGACGCCGTTAACCTTTGACCGGAAAACGGTAATGACCTTATTAAACGAAGCGGTCATCGGCCTTGCCGGAGACAACACCGCGATAGGCGATGCGATTGGCTTGGCCGTCAAGCGGCTTAAAAATGAGTCAGCCAACAGCCGGGTTTTGGTATTGATGACCGACGGTGCTAATACCGCCGGTGAAATAACACCATTAAAAGCCGCAGAATTGGCCGCAGCCAATGATCTAAAAATTTATACCATCGGCATAGGCGCGGATGAAATGATCGTGCGCAATTTTTTCGGCAACCGCAAAGTGAATCCATCCGTCGATCTGGACGAAAAAACCTTGATAAAGATTGCCGAAAGCACCGGCGGCCAATATTACCGGGCTAGAAATACCGATGAACTGAATAATATCTATATGAGACTGGACGAACTGGAACCGGTCGAAAAAGACAAACAATATTTCAGGCCCCGTAGCGAATTGTATTACTGGCCGTTGTCGCTGGCATTGGTTCTGGCGGCGGCCATTGCGTTATCCAAGGTACGATTGTCATGAACATAGCCGAATTTCATTTTATCAGGCCGTACTGGTTGCTGGCCGTTATACCTTACCTGGTTATTCTAAGTTTAATGCTCAGGAATACACTGAGTCAGGGCAATTGGTCGGCGGTATGCGACGCGGCATTATTGCCGTATTTGTTGCAGGACAAGCCGGTCAACCAAAGCCGCTGGACGTTAACAGCAGGCGCCATCGCCGCGCTGCTGGTGATTATCGCGCTGGCAGGGCCAACTTGGAAACGGCTGCCGTCTCCGGTATTCAGGAATGATTCTGCGCTGGTTATTGCATTGGATTTGTCCCTGTCGATGGATGCCGCAGACATTAAACCCAGCCGTTTGATTATGGCGCGCTACAAAATTGCCGACATTCTAAAACAGCGCAAAGACGGTCAAACCGCATTGCTGGTTTATGCCGGTGACGCGTTTACCGTAACGCCGCTGACCGATGACACCGAGACCATAGACAGCCAGCTGTCTGCATTGAATACCGACATTATGCCCAGCCAGGGCAGCAATGCAGCGATGGCGCTGGAAAAAGCCGTAGAGCTGCTTAAGCAGGCGGGTCTGCAAAAAGGCCAGATATTGTTAGTCACCGATGGCGTTGATCCGGATAAAACCTTGGCTACTGTCAAATCATTGGATAAATATCAGCTGTCGATATTGGGTGTCGGAACGGATGACGGTGCGCCGGTAGCGCTGCCTGAGGGCGGGTTTCTTAAAGATCAGCAAGGCAATATTGTGGTGCCCAAACTGAACTCCGGCGAGCTCGCAAAACTGGCGCAAGCGGGGAATGGCATCTACCAAACCATAACGGCAAATGACAGGGATATCCAAACCGTACTGGCAAACGCAGATAGATCGATGCAGCAACAGGGCAAGCAAAACGATAACTTATTATTGGATCAATGGGCGGATAAAGGTCCTTGGTTGTTATTGCTGGTTTTACCGCTGGCCGCGTTGACGTTCAGAAAAGGCCTGCTGTGTTTTGCCTTGTTGCTGATTTTGCCGTTGCCTAAAAACAGTTATGCGTTGGGCTGGCAGGACTTATGGCAAACCAAAGATCAACAGGCTCAGCAGGCTTATAAAAAGCAGGATTATGCCAAAGCGGCGGAGCAATTTGAAAACCCGGATTGGAAAGCGGCTGCGGATTATAAAGCGAGCAACTATGACAAGGCCTTGGAAGATTTGAAAAACAGCAAGTCCGTCAGCAGCGCTTACAATCAGGGCAATGCGCTGGCCAAAGCCGGTCAATTGGAAGAGGCTATAAAAGCCTATGAAAAAGCCTTGGCTGTTAATCCTAACGATAGCGACGCTAAATACAACAAGGATGTCGTAGAAAAAGCTCTGGAAAAGCAAAAACAGCAGAATCAGCAAAAGGACGATAAGCAACAATCCAAGGACGATTCCCAGCAAAACAAGGATGACAAACAATCGGAAAAATCGGACGAACAAAAATCTGATCAAAATAAAGACGAGCAAAAGCCCGAACAAAAACCGGAGCAAAAGCAATCGGACAAACAGCAGTCGGACGAAAATCAGCAGCAAGATAAAGCCGAGGAAAAAAAGCCGGATGAAGCCGAAAAGCCTCAGCAAGCCGAGCAAAACAAAGATGAGGCAAAGGATCAAGCCAAACAGCAAGAGCCGGTTAAAGAAGAGCCAACGGATGAGCAACAGCAAGCCAACGAACAATGGCTGAAAAGAATCCCGGACGATCCGTCCGGGTTATTAAAGCGTAAATTTAAATATCAATACGGACAGCGCGGTCGTCAATCAGGCGGCAATGCTGATGGTTGGTAACTAATGGTTCATAATCAAATTGCCATTTTCGGTGAAGCGCTATTCGATCAATTTCCGGACGGTCAGCAAATATTAGGCGGAGCGCCTTTTAACGTGGCTTGGCATCTTCAGGCGTTTAACCAGCGCCCGTGTTTTATCAGCCGGATAGGCCATGATGTCTTAGGCGATAAAATCAGGCAGGCCATGCTGGCTTGGGGCATGGCTGTTGAAAACTTGCAAATCGATCCCGATCATCCCACCGGAACGGTGCAGGTGAGTTTTAACAATGGCGAACCCAGCTATGAAATTTTAGCCGATCAGGCGTACGATTTTATTACCGTGCAGCAATCGGATGTAGATCGGCAGTTTGGCGTTCTTTATCACGGTACTTTGGCCTTGCGTAACCGTGTTTCGGCGCAGACCTTGCAGGACTTAACAGCGCGTCATCAAGGCAAGGTTTTTATCGATGTGAATTTAAGAGCGCCGTGGTGGCACAAAGAAGCAGTCAATCAGTGGGTCAATAAGGCGCATTGGGTCAAACTGAATCAGGACGAGTTAATGCATTTGGCGGCCCAACAAAACACAGTGCAAGAAGCCATGCGCTGGTTTTTAAAGCAACATGCGCTGGAAGTTCTGGTGGTTACTTGCGGTAGCCAGGGCGCGCTGGCAATTAGCCATGCCGGGGAGTTTATTGAAGTTGCGCCGGTGGCCGATTTAGTCGTGACCGATACCGTAGGAGCCGGCGATGCGTTTGCGGCGGTTCTGTTGTTGGGTATGCAGCATGATTGGGCATTGCAATTGACTATGGAGCGGGCGCAATCGTTCGCGTCGGCTTTAGTGACTCAAAGAGGAGCTACGGTTCAGGATATGAATTTCTATCGGCCGTTTATCGCTGCCTGGAATCTTGGTTAATCTAAATGATGAACATGAATACTATAAAATTATTTTTTCTTTTGCTACTGTTGAACCTTGTGCCTGTCAATGTCTTCGCCGCACAAATCAGTGTGTCGTTCGATCGCAGCCAGGTCAGCCTGGATGAATCGTTCCAGATCATTTTTACCGCCAACGACACACCGGATAATGACCCGGATTTCACTCCGCTGGAACAGAATTTCGAGATACTCGGCCAAAGCCAGAGCAGCAACTCGTCCTGGATTAACGGCCAGTCCAGCAAGACCATACAATGGACGCTAAACGTGATGGCCAAACATGCCGGTAGTCTGGCTGTTCCGCCGGTCAAGTTTGGCGATGATGTCAGCGACCCCGCAACCATTTTGGTTACCCACACGACGGCCAATAAAGACATCAACACCGACGAGGATTTATTTCTGGAGGTTGAGGCGAATCCTTCCAGCCCTTATGTGCAATCCCAGGTTCTTTATACCGTGCGTTTATATAGAAGGGTCGATATCGCTCAAGCGGCTTTGAATGAACCGGAGCTTGGCGATGCGGTGATTGAAAAACTGGGCGATGACAGTAACTACAATACCCAGATCAGCGGAGTGAATTATTTGGTCACTGAGCGTAAGTATGCGATTTTTCCGCAAAAAAGCGGTTCGGTAACGATCAAGCCTTTGGCATTAACCGCGGAGGTTATGGTTAACAGCCGTCCGAGTTTTAACAGTTTTTTTAATTCCCGGATGACCAAAACCAAAAAAGTTTTATCCAAGTCGGTAACGCTGGATGTTAAGCCCGCACCGGCAACTTTTACCGGAAAGCATTGGCTTTCGGCCGAGCAACTGGTATTAAAGGAAGAATGGTCCGGCGATAACCAGCAAATGAGAGTCGGCGAGCCTTTAACGCGAACCTTGACGCTACTGGCGAAAGGCACAACAGTCGGTCAACTGCCTGAGTTAAATGCAGGAAAAGTCAATGATCAGCTGAAAACTTATCCCGATCAGCCGGTTTTGCAGGAACAGAAAAAAACGGAAGGCCTGATTGCGTTCAGGGAAGAAAAAATAGCCATCATTCCATCGAAAGCGGGTTTTTACAAATTACCGGCAATAGAAATTCCCTGGTTTAATGCCCAAACCCAAAAAATGGAAATAGCCAAGATTCCGGAAACCAACATCACGGCGCTGGAGGTGGAAGGAGCCCAACAAGCTCCCGATGTTACACCGGTTACACCGGCAGCTCCGGCTGTGGTGCAACAGCCGAAAAAAACTGAACAACCGGTGCCGGTTACCATCCAGCCGCAACAACAAAACACCTGGTTTTGGGTTGCCTTGTTTTTGGGAGCGGGGTGGTTGGCGACACTGGCTTATTTCCTAACCAAACGTCCGGCTAAAAAACCGGTCGAGGAAAACAATGAACCGGAATTACGCTTGGCGGACAGCGTAAAAAATCTGAAAAAAGCCTGCGCCGATAATAATGCCGTGGCTGCCAAGGATGCGCTGCTGGCATGGGGACGGCAGAAATACGGTACGGCCAGTCTTGGCGCTATCGCCGAGTTAAGCGATGCAAGGCTAAGGGATGAAATTTTGCATTTGAACCAGGTTTTGTATGGCAAGACCTCAGATCAGTGGCAGGGCAAAAAGCTGTTTCAGGCGTTTGTCGAAAATAAAGCCAGGGAAAAAATAGCGGTTACGGTCGATGATAAATTGGAACCACTGTATCGCTTGTGATTTGTATAACTCTGAACTTGATCTGACGGCTTCAAATATTAGCTTGGATGAGTCTGACATTGACTGCCTCAGTTCGGCCAATCGGAGACATTCAAGAATTTCTGCAAAATGGCAGCTGCAATACAGAAAGCTGTCGTTCGCTCAACGTAGAGCTCTGCGGAAACTTAGAAGGGCTAGCGAGTAAATTTTCCGTAGCAGCCCCTTGTTAGCTGCTTTTTTCAACGCACTGAGGATCATATACTAGCTTTTCAATAACAGCAGAAACGATAGGAAACAACTTAAGCCAAAGAATATTAGTTGGAAAATCGGTACCGCTATGGAACAATTTATTTCTTGCGCAAATAATTTTTTTAATAGTATCTACTGAAATCTCATGATCACCCTGCATGTTTGAAATTTTTTCAACACCGATTCTAATAAGTAAATCACTTAGCTTTTTGCCTCGATACTCAGAGGTTCTGCTTAGCACTGATAGAACTATTCCTTTTTTATCAGTAGGTAGCGTATCAGCGAGATCACGAATTTTTTTGGTCTCTTCTTCACTAAACATGCTTCCTTTAGGAAATAAATGAGAATACAAAGGAGTTCCCTCTAAATACTCTAGAATTAAAAACCAGTGAAAAAACTTGGATCTTTCACTTTCAGCTTTAAGTCCATTTCGGTAAACATCAAGCATTTCATGATTAAATACGCCTATAAGAGCTTTCTCATCAAACTCAATGTGACGAGTAGACTGAATTGAAACACTATCCCTAACATGTAGAAATTCATTAATAACAAATTCATTGTCATTAATTTTATGATCTTGAACAATCTCTTCCTTACAAAAGAAAGACTCAAGATTCAGGTGAATATACGGGGTTCCGTAATACCCATTAACCTCATCCTTTCCTATTAAAAATGATATCAATGCAGACAAGTCATTAAGATATTTAATTTGCACCGTTTGGTTGTCGAGGTCATAAGAATCTACATTAAACTTATAAAGGGATTCATTGTGTTTCTCTATTTCAATTAAAGTGTTCTTCAGTCCAAAAAGGCTGGTGCAACTTATACCTTTGCTAACAACAAAGCTACTGCTACGGGAAGAGCCGACACCAGATACATCATGAGAAGACTTTATTTCGAACGAGCAATTAAAATTATACTTTTTCACAATTCCCTCTATTTGAAGATGAACGCGGGCAGCTAACAAAGAATAACCGTATATCTACCGGTAAATGCTCTTCTACACGATAATTTCCTGATCAGCATGTGATTTTCCTTTCCGTATATCATCGGTGATAAGTAATAATGACAGGTAATTATCAAATTGCTGCCATTGAATCAGATGGAGCGATAGACCTCAACGGGGCGAACTAAGACGGTCAATGCTTGTACAGCTGAACCTCATTTAGACGCTATCAGATCAAGTTCAGAGCTTTACAAATCATAAGCAATCCGCGTCATAAGCGTTCGTTCTATTCTTTTTTGCTGTTCTCTTCGTGTCCTTCGTGCCTTCGTGGTGAAATAATCTTTTTAAAGTTTATTTAGCCCGAAGGAAGCGCCTTAAAATATTCTACAGCCATAAACAGCGCAGCAATTGACCGCGCTTCGGTACATTCGCCGGTGGCTAACAGCTCATTAATACGGCTTAATTTCCACGGAACAACTTCCAACTCTTCTGGCTCATCGCCTTGCAGTTTTTCGGCATACAAATCCTGGGCGATCACAACCTCGGTCATGTGTTCCAGATAAGAAGGTGCGAGCGAAAAAGAGCTTAAATGATGCAGGCTTCTGGCGCCAAAGCCGACTTCCTCTTTAAGCTCCCGGTTTGCGGCCTCCAGAAAAGATTCGCCTTGATCGGTTTTGCCTTTGGGCAAGCCCAGCTCATAGCGGTGCACTCCGGCGGAATACTCCCTGATTAACAGCACCGTTTCATCATCCAGCATCGGCACAATCAACACCGCGCTGCCAGAATTGCCACGAGCCAGACGTTCGTAGTTACGCAGTTCGCCATTGCTGAATTTGATCTCCAGCGCTTCTATCCGGAAGAGTCGACTGGCAGCAACGGTTGTTTTGTTTAGGATGATCGGTTTTTCTGCCATTGTGTTATTTTATGAATATTTTTTGCAAATATAACGCACTCTGATGATCGATTGGAAAAAAGTTGACACTGTTTTACTGGATATGGACGGGACATTGCTGGATTTGAATTTTGATAATCATTTCTGGAAAGAGTTTGTCCCGCTTAAATTTGCCGAAAAACAGGGTTTGTCGATAGACGCTGCAAAGTTGCAACTGGAGCCGCGTTTTAAAAGCATGGAAGGTAAACTGGAATGGTATTGCCTTGATTATTGGAGCGATGCTCTCGCGCTGGATATTGCCGGATTGAAAGCGGAAATTTCAGGTTTAATTTCGGTACTGCCGCATGTCACAGAGTTCCTGGAAAAAGTTCATCGCTCCCCCAAAAAGGTGTATTTAGTAACCAATGCGCACCGGGACAGCCTGGGCCTTAAGATGGAGAAAACCTGCTTACAGGGATTTTTCGACGGGATTATCAGCTCTCATGATTTGGGGTTTCCTAAAGAACATGCCGATTTTTGGCAGTTGTTGCAACAGCGCATAACGTTTGAAAAGCAAACCGCGCTGTTGATCGATGATAGCTTGGCGGTGCTGAATTCCGCCAAGCAGTTTGGGATTGCACATTTAATCTCGGTAAGCAGACCCGATACCAAACTGCCCAAAAAAGAAATAGCCGGTTATCCTGCTATTGAGGATTTTCGGGAGTTAATGGCTGGACTTTAGGTTTCCATTTTTTGTCTTGATTTGGACGTTTTCCCTGATATTCGGATTTGGGTTTTTCAGGCTTTCTTTCCGGCTTGACAATTTCGGCCAAAAGATCGGCAGTAACAGGCAGAACCGGAATCTTTTGACCAATATAGTCTTCAATATCCGGCATCGAATAGGCGTATTGCTCGCAGATAAAACTGATGGCTACGCCGCTGGCGCCAAAGCGCGCAGTACGGCCTATTCTGTGTACATAATCCTCTACATCCTGCGGTAAATCGTAATTGAATACATGAGACACATCGGCAATATGCAGGCCTCTGGCTGCAACATCGGTTGCAATCAATAAGGTAATTTTGTTTTCCTGAAAATCGCTCAACAAGCGTTGGCGTTTATCCTGCGGCACATCACCGCTGAGCGCAGCGGTTTTGTAGCCGTTAGCGTTCAAGGTGTCATCAAGGCGTTCGGCACAGCGTTTGGTGTTAACAAAAATAATGCTGCGCTGCGGCTGATGCTGATTCAATATGCCAACCAACAAAGGAATTTTTTGCTCATTCGAAGGGCAAAATGCGCTTTGCTGTATGGCTTTGGAAGTGACTTCTTCGGTTTCGATCTTAATCAAAACCGGGTTGTTCATGTGTTCGTAGGCCAGCTCGGTCACTTTGTAAGATAAGGTTGCCGAGAACAGCATATTCAAACGCTGATCAGGAGGCGGCATGCGGCGTAGTAAATAGCGGATGTCTTTGATAAAGCCCAGATCGAACATGCGGTCGGCTTCGTCCATCACCGTGACTTTGACGTTATCGAGGGTGAACGCGTTTTGCCGGTAGAAGTCAATGATGCGGCCGGGCGTGCCGATGATAATATCGACATTGGACTTGATGCTGTCCAGTTGTTTTTGATAGTCGGTGCCGCCGTATATCAGCGCAAATTTAAGATTAAGATGCTTGCCCAATTGCAGCGCATCCTTATGAATCTGAATCGCTAATTCGCGGGTTGGCGCAAGAATAATAGCTCTGGGATATTTGATTTTTTTGCTTTTGATAACTGGCTTTTCTTCGTCGTCCATGTCATCGTCGATTTCTGCCTCTACATCGTCTTCGGCATCGTTAATCAAATACTGAAAAGTGGCCAGTAAAAAAGCGGCTGTTTTGCCCGTTCCGGTTTGGGCTTGTCCCGCAATATCCTTGCCCCGTAACGATAAGGGTAAAGCCTGTCTTTGGATAGGAGTACAGTGATGAAAGCCCGCGTCTTTTAAACTGCGTAAAATAGAATCAGACAATTCAAGATTGCTGAAGCGGATTTGAGTTAGATGTGTATTGTTCATAGGCTATAGCATAACGTAAAAATCAAATCAGCTGAAATTGATTGACTACCTGCTTCATCCCCCATATAGTTTTGGTTTTAACAATTGGAGAAATAAAGTGAGCGATTCAGTCCTTCATGTAAGCGATAGTGAGTTTAACGAAACTGTTATTAAAGCAGCGGGTCCTGTGCTGGTTGACTATTGGGCTGAATGGTGCGGACCCTGTAAAATGATTGCACCGATTCTGGATGATATTGCCAAAGAATATGCGGGCAAGCTGACTGTTGCAAAATTAAATATAGACGAAAATCCGGAAACCCCCCAACATTACGGGGTACGCGGCATTCCAACATTAATGCTGTTTAAGGACGGCGAAGTGGAAGCAACTAAAGTCGGCGCATTGTCAAAATCACAACTTGCCGCTTTTCTTGATAGCAACATTTAATTAAGTTCGTCTCATACTCAAAACCAGCTCAGGCCTGTCACAAAAGGTTGGACGGGGCTGAGTACTTGAGTTACACTTATGCGGTGCGATAATCATGCGCACCCAATCACATCGCCCGATAAACTACACCCCTGAATTATCCCTGTCCTAGTAGTTGCGGTTTAGCATCGCATATACTTTTCCTTGAGTTATCTTTATATATGAATCTAACTGAGTTAAAACTAAAACAAATAAGTGAAGTTATTGAAATCGCCGAGTCCCTTGGGCTTGAAAATGTAGCCAGGTCGCGAAAGCAGGACTTGATTTTCGCGATATTGAAAAAGCAGGCGAAGGCCGGCGACGATATATCAGGCGACGGCGTTTTGGAGATTTTACAGGATGGTTTTGGTTTTTTACGCACACCAGGATGTTCATATTTAGCGGGCCCTGACGATATTTATGTGTCGCCCAGCCAGATCAGACGATTTTCCTTAAAGACCGGCGATACCATTAGCGGAAAGATTAGACCGCCCAAAGATAACGAACGTTATTTCGCTATGCTCAAGGTTGACCAGATCAATTTTGAACCTCCCGAGAACACCAAAAACAAAATCACCTTTTCAAACCTGACGCCCTTATTCGCCAAACAAAGATTCGTCCTTGAACAGGGCAATGGCACCAGCGAAGATTTAACCGGACGCATAATCGATTTAATAGCTCCCATCGGTAAAGGCCAACGCGGATTGATCGTATCTCCGCCTAAAGCCGGTAAAACGATGATCCTGCAAAGTCTGGCGCAGGCTATCGCAGAACAGAATCCCGAGTGTTACCTGATTGTTTTGCTTATAGATGAACGTCCTGAAGAAGTCACAGAGATGGAGCGTTGCGTTCGCGGCGAAGTCATTTCCAGTACTTTCGATGAACCGGCAACCCGGCACGTACAAGTTGCAGAAATGGTTATTGAAAAGGCGCGTCGATTGGTCGAACACAAACACGACGTGGTCATTTTGTTAGACTCGATTACCCGTTTGGCCAGAGCTTATAACACTGTTGTACCTTCATCAGGCAAGATATTAACCGGTGGTGTCGACGCGAATGCATTGGAAAAGCCGAAACGCTTTTTCGGTGCGGCCCGGAATATAGAAGAAGGCGGTAGCTTGACGATTATCGCCACTGCGCTGGTTGATACCGGTTCAAGAATGGACGAGGTCATTTACGAGGAGTTCAAAGGTACCGGTAACATGGAATTACATTTGGATCGCAAAATTGCCGAGAAAAGAATTTACCCGGCAATTAACATCAATCGTTCCGGCACCCGTCGGGAAGAATATCTGGTTGATCCCGATACCCTGCAAAAGACCTGGATTTTGCGTAAGATCCTTCAGCCCATGGATGAAACTGCGGCTTCAGAGTTCCTGCTTGGCAAGCTTAAAGATTTTAAAACGAATGCAGAGTTTTTTGAGTCGATGAAGCGGTAGGGGCGGGCCTTGTGCCTGCCCATTATGGGCTGAGGTAAAATCTGGGGCAACCCAAGGGTGCTTGGGGCAACCACAAGGGATTGCCCCTACATTAGTCTTTTGGCGGGACATAACCTTCCGGCATTTCATTGTTCCCTTCAAACAGAAATTTGGTTCTTTCTTCGGCTAGAAATGCTCGGGCTTTAGGATCAAAGCTGGCTAATCGTCCTTCATTAATCAGCATGGTTTGTTTGGCTAACCACTCTTTCCAAGCTTGTTTGGATATTTTTTCAAATATTTCCTGACCTTTGGGGCCTGGAAATGGCGGTTCATCCAGGCCTTCGGCTTCTATTCCCAGTTTTACGCATTTAACCATTCTAGTCATTTTATTCCCATGTGTGATTGTTGCAACAGCAGCTTAATCGGTGCGGCTAAGCCAAGCTTATTAACGTGTTCAGCTTTATACCAGACAGTTTGATCAGCTTCCATCACAAAATTTATAGGGTTATCGGCTTCAATAAGCAGCGGCGTATAGTCCAAATGGTAATGGGAAAAGGTATGGCGTTTGGTTGGCAGTGTCTGCTGGTGGACAATATGAATATTTTTGCTCAAGCACCAATCGTGTGCTTCCTCAATGCTGTTGAATTCCGGCAGGCTCCATAAGCCGCCCCAGACACCGGTTGGAGGTCTTCTTTCCAGCATTATCCGGTTGTCGGCATTGCGTAATAATAAAAAAGTGACTTGTTTAACAGGAATTATTTTGCTGGGTTTAGGTGTTGGAAATGCCGAGATATTATCTGCAAGTCCGGCTAAGCAATTGTCTTTAAGCGGACAGGCTACGCAGGCAGGCTTGCTGCGGGTACAAACGGTTGCGCCCAAGTCCATCACGGCTTGAGTGTAATCCGCGACGCGAGCTATCGGGGTAAGTTTGGCGCTGATTGTCCACAGTTCTTTATTGACTGCGCTATTACCCGGCCAGCCGGAGACTGCTCTAAATCGGGTTAAAACCCTTTTAACATTGCCATCAAGAATCGGGTGGCTTTTGTTAAAAGCGATGCTCAATATGGCTCCTGCCGTTGACAGGCCTATGCCGGGCAATTTCACCAGTTCATCCAGCGTATCGGGGAAGCTGCCCCGTTCGGCAATAAGTTGCGCCGTTTTGTGCAGGTTACGCGCACGTGCATAGTAGCCCAGCCCGGACCAAAGATGCAGAACCTCATCGACGGGCGCGTTCGCCAAACTTTCTATATCGGGGAACTTTTCTATAAAAGCATTAAAGTACGGAATAACGGTCGCGACTTGGGTTTGCTGCAACATGGTCTCGGAGAGCCAAACTCGGTAAGGCGTAATATTTTTTTGCCAAGGCAGGTCTTTACGGCCGTATTGATCGAACCAGGCAAGGATATTCTGTTGAAAAGCGGATGGACTCATAAGAGGCAAAAGACGAAAGATGAAGGGCGAAGGGGTGCGTAGTTTAAGGGTTGCTTTTTTCGCCCTGCGCCTTTCGCCTTTTGTCTGCTCCACCTCATTTCAAAAAGCCTTTTAACAGATTGCCCACGCCGGAACCTAATTTCTTATCAAGTTTATTAATTAGTTTATCAATTTTAGCTTTGTTTTTGTCGGTCAATAATGAGGCTATATCGATCGTATAAGACGGGTTGTCGAGCGTTCCTGCAATATTAATGATCGCTGTGCCTTTAACTTGTTCAGGCTCAGTGGTTGTCCCTTCGGCATTGATCAGTTTGGCATCGATTTTATAGTCCACAGCTTCAGAAATTAGATTTATGTTGCCTTTACCATCGACATGCAATTTGGAGGATTTGGCGACAAGATCGTTATTTTGGAGCAGTCCGTTGGCAATCGTTGCTGTACCGCTCATTTCCGAAAATAGTGTTTGATCGTTTTTAGCGTCAGCGGGCAGAGCAGAACCTTTAATCAGCGCCTTACCTTCATCAATGATTTTTTGCAGATTAAAACCTTTGAGCACGCCATCTTTGAACAAGAAACTTAATTGGCCTTTCAACGAAGCTTTCAATTCATCTGTGTTGTTACCCTGCCCTTGCAGCTGTGCGGATGCGTTAACGATACCGCTCATTCGGGCTTTACCTTGGTAGTCTTTCAGTAAAGGTTCGATTTGCACATGATCTATTTTTTCGTTTACCGCCAGCGTCGATTTGTTGTCACGTGTGTTCATGTTGAGGTCGCCGGAATAACTGCCTTGATACAACTGTTTGACCGACTGTTGTGTGGTAATGGTACCGTCTTTAGCATTCAAGTTTATATGGATGTCCTGCATTGCCAAGCCGCGGACTTTAAGTTTGCCGAGCGCCACAGTACCGTTGGCGTTGAGTTTTCTCAACGTTTCAACCGGTAAAGCGGAAGCACCGGCGGCCAGTGACACAGCGGGACTGGCTATGGGTTTGGATGATTTATCGGGAGGGGATAAATAACGATCGAGATCAAGCGCATCAATGTTCAAGTTGAAGCTGACAGCAGGCAGAGCGAAGTCTTTAACGGCGACAGAGCCTTTAATTTGAGTATCGTCCAGTGTCATTCGCAGGTTTTGCAGATCGGCCGAATCGGCTGTGGCTGCCAAGTCGAAATTGACGGACAGATTGCTCAGGGCCTTGGTATCCTGCATGCGAGGCAAGGCGATAGCAAACTGCTGCAAAACTTTCGCAGGACTGAATGGGGCAACGGTAACAGGACCTTGAAAAGAAGGGTTATCCTTAATATTGACACCGGTCATCTCGGCAGAGAGCGTCACATCGCCCGATTTGAGTTGCAATCCGTAAATTTTAGCCGTTTGCTGGTTCATATCCAGCGCTACATCGGCAACGGTTAATGCCGTTGTCAACGATTTGCCCGGAACGGTTTCGCCTGCCGTAGTGGCCTGCATATCGCTATGGCGTAATGCAAAAGCATCAAGTTTTTCATTAACGCTTAGTTCGGTACTGAGTTTGATGGTCTGGACCGCTTTGGATTCACTGCCTGAAACGGTCAAGGAAGCGGCAACGCCCATCGGCTGATCAAAAGTGAATTTATCGGTATTCAGGTTAAAGTCTTTTATTTTGATATGGTTTTCGGATTTCAGGTCATTCCAGTTAATTTGAGCATTCTCAATAGCAATGCCGCCGATGGTAAAAGTCGTCGGTGCTGCTTTGGGTATTGATTGTTCATCCTGTTTACCGGAGACAGTCGCAGGTGCTACAGTTTTGTTAGTTAGATCATCCCAATTTGCGATGCCCTGTTTGTTCCTGACAAGGTTTAAAGACAGGCCTTTTAAGACAATACGGTCTACTTCTACTTTTTTTGATAACAGCGGCAGTAACAACACTTTTACATCGCCTTCTTCTATTGTTGCAAAGGGCCGGTCTTGAAATCCCGGCGCATTGCTTAGCGCAATTTTACCTGTTGAAACGCCGATCCAAGGGAATAGCGAAAGTTTCAACTCACCGTCCAGGACCAGTTCCCGGCCGGTCTTTTCCTTAACAGCGGCGGCAATTTCAGGTTTGAAATCGTTAGGATCGAAAACAAACGGCAGAATGCAGACAGTGGCTATCAGCAGCAAAACTATTGCAGCAATAGCCGATAGGATGGTTTTAAACGGTTGTTCCACAATATTCTCCTAGCGTAAAAATGTAATGACGATCAATTATGGAATATGATTATCTACTTAATAACAGCTGTTGCCAGTTAAACACTAATTGGGTAGAGTTGAAGACGCTGTATGTTCATTATAATTAAAAATGAGGTGGGAAAATGTTGCATTTGGCTAGATTTGCTGCAATTGCAGTTCTTGTATGGTTTTATATGACGGCAAAGGAAAAAGGAGAGCCGCCAATTAACTGGGCTATTATAGGATTGATCGGTTATTGGATTGCTTGGTGGGCGGTTAAGCTGACGGTGGTTTCCGCTTTATCGGGTATGGTTGCTAAAAGTGCCACAGGCACTTTTTTGCTGGTGCAAATACCGGCTCTATGCGCAATCGGTGCGGCTTTTTTAATCAGAAAGAAATTGTTGGCGGATGCCGCTAAAAAAGATTAAACGGAATATATAAAATGCGGTCATTGTTTATTTATGGCCTTTTTGATGTGATAAATTTCA
The DNA here is from genome assembly GCA_036561025.1 of Methylobacter sp. Taxonomy (GTDB): domain Bacteria; phylum Pseudomonadota; class Gammaproteobacteria; order Methylococcales; family Methylomonadaceae; genus Methylobacter_A. The sequence goes on from DATBQB010000034.1 coordinate 78,079, forward strand.
CGAACATGACCGCGAAAACTATAACTTTGTGAGATTAGGAAGAAACAATGGATGTGGAATTAGCTTCCGAAACTGATTTTTTTATCGATGAGCCGGAAAACAGTTTTACCCCATTCCTCCTTGGACTTCCAAGTTTGGTCGCCGACCCGGATTTCAACGCCGCTATAAAGAGTTTGTTCTACAACAATTTTAGCGTATTCCGCAAATGACATTTCAGAGAGAAGACTTTCCCGGTCAGCTTGATGCCGGTCGATTTCGGTCGTCAATTTATCTAAAGTGCGGCGGGCTTTATCTAACAGCCCGTTTTTGTCTTTTTCAGGATTGCTTTCGACAAAAGCGATAATCTTCTTTATGTCGTCCTGATTTTTTTCATTCGCCTCGATTTCATTTTCGATAACGTTCAGTTGTTCCTGAGTATGCGGATTCAAGCCTGCCTGGATATAGGTTTTAACGCCAGCGTCAGAACCGATTGAGGCTGCTTGTATCAGCATCATTGCACTAGCGGTACCGCCTATGATGAGTCCTTTTTTTCCGCCGGATTTTCCAACTAAAATTTGATTTATTGCGGTCAACCGACTATTCATGGAATATTCTTCAATGACGATGCTGGTGCCGGCTTCAATGTTGACATATTTGGCAAAACGGGCGCGGACCGAACCTTTGCAAGAAACTTTTCCGCTTATTTGAGTTGCCGAGCCGCCGCCAGAGTCAGTGTTGCCGATCACGCCACCTTTGATAGTGATATTGCCGCCGGCTTCAATTTCTGCAGCTTCAACGGTTCCGCCTACGAAGATATCGTTTAATGCGTAAACCTTCATCCCTTCCATAACATCGCCCAAGATATTAATCGTGCCGTCAAAGCTTAAATTACCGGTTGAGATGTTTACCTGCGGCACAGTGATGGTAGGCGACACGATAACCCCATTGGGAATCAGTAGCGGTTGGCCGATAATTGCAGACAGCAATAGATCGCTATCCTCCGGGTCAAACATGGCGCCTTTTAGCTCCGAGGAAAAAGGCGTGTTCTGACTGGGCCTTGGCGTAATTATTTGCCCTAGGACGTTTTTTCCTTTTTTTCCTTCGGTAGCGAGGATGCGACGCATGAGCGGCTCACCTTTTTTGACCAGAACAAGGTGTCCAAGATCGCGGAAATCCGCGATGCCGTGCTCATTTATCTGGGGACGTCGCTCCTGCATTTCCGGCACCAGACTGTGGAACTGTGCATCAACGCCTGGTACGGCGGGCAGGCCTTGAGCAATAAGGTAATCTGTGGCCTGACCTTCTTTCAGAACGGCTTCAATTTCAGCGGTGGTGATGAGGCCGTTGACTATGCCTTTTTCTTTCAGGGATTGGCGGATTTGTTCAAAGGTGACGGGGGCACCCCCGTAAGCGCGGGTCATCGTGAGTCGGGCGGTCATCTTATCCTCAGAGACCTTGATGATAAATTCGCCATTTCGGCGTTCGCCGATTTCCAGCACAAAACCGGCATTGGTATTGTTGTACATCTGCACCAAACTGGAGAACGCATTTTCATCCACAAACAGGTCAGACAAGTTCTGTTGAACCAGCATTTCCTTAATTGCATCCTCGTCCAGCGCAACCTTGGATTGACCCGGTTCGAACACAGCAAGTAATTTGTTGTTCCCGTCCAGCTTGAATGTCAGTGCCTCTTTAGGTGTCACCTCGTCGTCCACTGTTCGCTCCTTAGACAAAACTTATAACGCTACCAGATATAAAAATATTTTATGTGATTTAAAAGTTAATTATGTTAATTCGAACACGGTTTTGTAAAATAAAACGGTAATAGGGATTGAGTAATGTTAGGAGGATAAATTCTAAATATTGTCAGTCAAAAACTAGAATTAAAAATCAATAGCCTCAGGATCGCTATTTTTAGTTTTTTAATTTAATGTAGAATAATTAAATCTGTCAACAGCAGCATATGCTCTTTGTTCAAAGGAAACAGTCATTAATATTCACTTAAAATCCGCCGAACATACGCAATGTGAAGCTGAAGTCCGTGAGTTAAAACGCACTGTTCAGGCATTGCGTAACGAACTGGAATTGACCCAGCGTGACAAAGAAAATGCCGTTCAAGCCGCTGTAGTTTCCGCTAGCCAAGAAATCATCCAGCTTAAGGTGACCATTGCCGCGTTACGGGACGCTTTGGAAAATGCCTCAATGGAGCGGGAAAATCAGGTGCAGTCGACATTGGCTAGTTCTGCTGCTGAAATTGCGCTGCTTAAAGATACGGTAGCCAACTTGCGCGAAATGCTAGAGCTGGCGCAAATTGAAAAAGAAAATGCCGTGCAGCACGTCCAGCAAGCCGCTAACGTTGAAGTCGCTCAATTGCAGGCAATCATCCAAGCCATACGTGAGCAACTGCAAAATCCATGACTGAAAAACAAGAAAAACCTATTCCTGTCAAACGTAGCAAGGCTTCCGAGACTGCCAGCCAAAAAAGGTGGATGAAAGAAGCAGAGTTGCTGTTAAAAGTTTCAAAGCGCATTTCAGCTCAAGAATCTCTTGATGATGTCCTGAATGTGTTGGTGGAAATGTGTACCGCCGAACTCCATGCCGAAAGAGGTTCGCTTTTCCTAAATGATCCGGAAACCAACGAGCTTTATTCGCGTGTCGCTCAAGGCACTTCACAGCGCGAGATTCGCATCCTGAACAGTAGCGGTATAGCCGGTTTTGTGTACAACAGCGGTGAGAGCGTCATTATCCATGATCCTTACAACAATCCTCATTTCAACCGTAGCGTTGACGAGCAGACCAGTTTTATTACAAAAAACATCCTCTGCGTTCCGGTGCGCACCGCCAAAGATAATATTATAGGTGTAGCTCAGGTTCTCAATAAAATAACCGGGCAATTTAACAAAAACGATTTGGCATTATTTGAGGCGATGACCAGCCAGGCTGCGCTGGCGTTGGAAAGTGCGCAATTTATCGAACGCATGCAAGCGATCCGTCTGCAAGAAATGGAGTTTATCAATGTTGTCTCGGAAGTCACTGCCGACATAAAGTTAGGTTCATTGCTGCAAAAAGTGATGGGCGAAGCGACGAGATTGCTTAATGCGGAACGCTCCACACTGTTTCTTAACGATGAGAAAACCGGCGATTTGTGGTCGGAAGTAGGACAAGGACTGGAAGCCATGGAAATACGGCTGCCTAACCACTTGGGGATAGCCGGGGCGGTATTTACTTCCGAAAAAACCATTAATATTCCTTACGCCTATGCCGATCTTCGATTTAACCCGGCATTCGACAAAAAAACCGGTTTTTTTACGCGTTCGATTCTTTGCGTACCGGTTATTAACAAACATGGCAAAACTATTGGTGTCACGCAGGTACTTAACAAACGCGGCGGGCCTTTTACCAGCGAGGACGAAGCCCGGTTGCGCGCGTTTACCGCTCAAGTTTCCATCGCCTTGGAAAACGCCAAGTTGTTTGCCGACGTACAAAACATGAAAAATTATAACGAAGCCATGTTGGAAAACATGTCCAATGGCTTAATCACGCTGGATGGCGCGGAAAAGATTGTCACCTGCAATGCTGCGGGACTCAGAATTTTACAAGTCACGCCTGAGCAGATACTAAACCAGCCGGCGCAGGCATTTTTTACCGGCGCCAATGCCTGGATTATCGACAAAATCAGAACGGTAGAGGAGTATCAGCAGCAACAAATAATGATGGATGCAAAGTTGGAAGTTAACGACGAGCATCTTTCAGTCAACTTGACTGTTCAACACCTGCTTGGGTCGGACAAAAAACGCATCGGTTTTATGCTGGTCATCGAAGACATCAGCAATGAAAAAAGACTTAAATCGACGATGTCCCGATACATGGATCCGTCTATTGCCGACCGCCTAGTTGCCAGCGGTTCGGAAATATTGGGGGGGCAAAGCGTAGTCTGCACCACTTTATTTTCGGATGTACGCGGATTTACCACGCTGACCGAACAATTAGGCGCGCAAGGCACTGTGTCTTTATTGAACGAGTACTTCACCATCATGGTTGATTGCATCCAGCGGGAAGAAGGCATGCTCGATAAATTTATCGGCGACGCCATTATGGCCGTTTTCGGTATTCCGGTTAATCACAATGACGACGAAGACCGCGCCGTGCGTACCGCTATCGCAATGATACGCGAACTGCAAGCCTGGAATATTAAACGCGCCGAGGAAGGTAAAATGCCGCTGGATATCGGTATCGGTCTGAATACCGACACCGTGGTATCGGGCAATATCGGTTCGCAAAAGCGTATGGATTTCACCATCATTGGCGACGGCGTTAATTTGGCGGCACGGCTTGAATCAGCCTGTAAGCAATACGGCGCGCATATCTTAATCAGCGAATTTACCTTCGCCAAGCTGAAGGATACTTATCGGAACCGTGAAGTTGACTACGTTGTCGTCAAGGGCAAAACCGGGCCCGTAGCCATTTATGAAATTCTGGATTACCACAATGAGCAGACCTTTCCTAACATTGTGGAAGTTGTAACGCTGTTTAAAAACGGCTTGAGCAAATACAGAAAACGCCAGTGGCGGCAAGCGATAAGTCTGTTTAGCGAAGCGTTAGCTCTTAACCCTGCCGATAAGGTGTGCCAATTATATTTGGATCGGTGTCATAAGCTTGAACATGCAATGCTTGAAGATGATTGGAATGGTGTGTGGATTATGGAATCCAAGTAGCTATTAATATTGCTGGCTTAGTTCTCAATTGCCATAAAAATTTGTTCCTCTTTCTACGCGTAGGTTAGAATAATAATATGGTTAAGCAATGCACAGCGATGTTCTGTTATTAACAGATTCTCGAATTTCATAAAAGCGCAAATGCGCCTCGGCAAGCAATATTGCAGAGAACACAAATATTTCAGGCATATTGAATGATTTTAGTAACGGGCGGAGCCGGGTTTATCGGTGCGAATTTTGTATTGGATTGGTTGGCGCAATCCGACGAAACTGTCATCAACCTCGACGCGCTCACCTATGCGGGCAATCGCCAGAATCTTGAGTCACTGGCTGGCGATGAGCGGCATCTTTTCGTGCAAGGCGATATCGGCGATTCTACCTTGATAGACAGTCTACTTGCCCAGCACAGACCTCGAGCCATCATCAATTTCGCAGCCGAGAGTCACGTGGATCGCTCTATTCACGGCCCGGAAGATTTCATCCAGACCAATATCGTCGGCACTTTTCGTCTGCTGGAAGCGGTGCGTGCTTATTGGAATGAGCTGCAAGGCGAAGCTAAACAAGATTTTCGTTTCCTACATGTTTCCACCGATGAAGTTTACGGTTCTCTCGTTAAAGACGATCCAGCCTTTACCGAAACCAACCGCTATGAGCCTAACAGTCCTTACTCGGCCAGCAAAGCCGCCAGCGATCATTTGGTACGAGCTTACCACCATACCTATGGCTTGCCTGTGCTGACCACCAACTGTTCCAATAACTACGGTCCGTATCACTTCCCGGAAAAGCTCATTCCGCTAATGATCGTCAATGCTCTTGCCGGCAAGGCTTTGCCGGTGTATGGCGATGGGCAGCAAATCCGTGACTGGCTTTATGTCAAAGATCATTGCAGCGCCATTCGCCGGGTACTGGAAGCAGGCAAAGTCGGCGAGGTTTATAACGTCGGCGGCTGGAATGAAAAACCCAACATCGATATCGTTCACACTGTTTGCGCACTGCTCGACGAACTCCGGCCTCGAGAAGACAGCAAGAGCTATCGTGAACAAATTACTTATGTTACGGATCGTCCCGGCCATGATCGCCGCTACGCCATTGACGCCAGTAAGATAGAGCGTGAGCTCGGCTGGAAGCCGGCCGAAACCTTCGAGACAGGCATTCGCAAAACTGTCCAATGGTATTTGGAAAACCAGAGTTGGGTAGCCAATGTCCAGTCCGGCGACTACCGCGAATGGGTAGAGAAGAACTATACAGGGCGCGCTGCATGATAAATCTGCAGGGAGCGGATTTACACGGCGTGGCCGCCCGAAGGGTGTCGGGCAGGGATAGCTCGACATGAGAATCCTCCTGTTCGGTAAAGGCGGTCAAGTCGGTTGGGAATTGCAACGCAGTCTTGCACCCTTAGGCGAGCTGGTGGCATTGAGTACTGACAGTCAGGATCTGTGTGGCGATTTCACCCATCTGGAAGGCATTGTCCAGACCGTTCGCGCCGTTGCCCCAGACATCATCGTCAATGCCGCAGCCTATACCGCCGTCGACAAAGCCGAAAGCGAGTCCGAATTATCCTATACGATCAACGCACGGGCTCCCGAAGTGTTAGCTCAGGAAGCCAAGCGTAGCGGCGCTTGGCTAGTCCATTATTCCACTGATTATGTGTATGACGGCAGTGGCGACCAACCATGGATCGAAACCGACACTACCGGTCCTCTGAGCGTCTATGGCAAAACCAAACTGGAAGGCGAAGATGCTATTCGCACTTCGGGCTGTCAACACGTTATTTTTCGAACCAGTTGGGTTTATGCCGCACGCGGCGGTAACTTTGCAAAAACCATGTTGCGGCTGGCGAAAGAACGAGATTGTCTCACCGTCATCAACGACCAGATCGGCGCACCTACAGGTGCAGAGTTGCTGGCGGATGTAACTGCTCATGTTATTCGCGCAGCCCAGCAGCGTCCTGAAGTCAGTGGCCTGTATAATCTGGCGGCAGGAGGCGAAACTTCCTGGCACGGCTACGCCAGTTTTGTAATTGAATTTGCCCGCCAAGCCGGCGTCGAGATCAAAGTTACGCCGGAGGCAGTCCAGCCCGTACCTACCAGTGCATTTCCATTGCCTGCCCCGCGGCCCAGGAACTCGCGCCTGGATAGCCGCAAACTGCAAAACACCTTTGGCCTGAATCTACCCCATTGGCAAAGCGGCGTTACTCGCATGCTTACCGAAATTCTTGAGAAGTAATTATGACCCAACGCAAAGGCATTATTTTAGCCGGTGGCTCCGGCACCCGACTTTACCCGGTGACCAAAGTAGTCTCCAAACAACTGCTACCCATTTACGATAAACCGATGATTTACTACCCGCTGAGCACCTTGATGCTGGCAGGTATTCGAGAAATCCTGATCATTTCCACACCGGAAGATACGCCTCGTTTTCAACAACTGCTTGGTAACGGTAGCGAGTGGGGCCTCAACCTGCAATACGCTGTGCAACCCAGCCCGGACGGTCTTGCCCAGGCATTTATCATTGGCAAAGACTTCATTGGCAACGCCCCAAGCGCTTTGGTGTTGGGAGACAATATCTTTTATGGTCATGACCTGCATACCCAGCTTGAGCAAGCCACAATGCGTAAACAAGGCGCTACTGTCTTTGCTTACCATGTACAAGACCCCGAGCGTTACGGCGTAGTAGCCTTTGACACACAAGGGCGTGCTACCAGTCTGGAAGAAAAGCCCGCAAGTCCCAAGAGCAATTATGCTGTTACCGGTCTTTATTTTTACGACAATCAGGTCGTCGATATTGCCGCCAACCTTAAGCCATCTGCTCGGGGCGAGTTGGAGATTACCGATCTCAACCGCATTTACCTCGGACAAGACCAACTCAATGTAGAAATTATGGGGCGGGGTTATGCTTGGCTTGATACGGGCACTCACGAGAGTCTGATTGAAGCCAGTAATTTCATCGAAACTATCGAACATAGGCAGGGCTTGAAAGTAGCTTGTCCGGAAGAAATCGCCTACCGCAAAGGCTTCATAGGCGCCGAACAACTTGAAAAGCTGGCTCAGCCGCTTGCTAAAAATGGCTACGGACAATATCTGCAGCGCTTGCTGAAAGAAGGGGAACGGTTGTGAAAGTTATTTCCACGCCCATTCCTGATGTGCTCATCATCGAACCTAAAGTGTTCGGCGATGAGCGCGGTTTTTTTTTCGAAAGTTTTAACCGCCGTCAATTCGCCGAACTGACTGGACGCGATGTCGATTTCGTACAGGACAATCACAGCCGTTCAGTAAAAAACGTGCTGCGTGGCCTGCATTACCAAATTCAGCAGCCCCAAGGCAAACTGGTGCGCGTAGTGCAAGGGGCGGTCTTTGACGTAGCCGTGGACATCCGCCGCAGTTCGCCCACTTTTGGGCAATATGCCGCGGTAGAACTTTCCGCCGAAAACAAACGGATGTTGTGGATACCCGAAGGCTTCGCGCATGGCTTTGTAGTCATTTCGGATAGCGCAGAGTTTCTTTACAAAACCACCGATTATTGGGCGCCCGAGTTTGAGCGCAGTATTGCCTGGAATGACCCTGCCATCAACATTTCGTGGCCGATTGAAGGCGAGCCCGCCTTGTCGGTAAAAGACCAGCAAGGCAAGCTATTGTCAGAAGCGGAACATTTCGCATGATTCGCTCCTCAGCAGCGATCAATCCCCACGCCGCTCAATCCGTATCCCTGCTGGCACTGAGTAAAAGCCTCTGGCGCAACCGCCAACTTATCATGCAAATGACCAAGCGCGAAGTCGTCGGTCGTTACAAAGGTTCAGTCATGGGCTTGGCTTGGTCGTTCTTCAATCCAGTATTCATGTTGACAGTGTATACTTTTGTCTTTTCCGAGATTTTTAAATCGCGTTGGGGCGGGATTGGTGGTGACGATAGCAAAACGCAATTTGCCGTGGTTCTTTTTGTCGGCATGATAGTGCTCAGCTTGTTTAGTGAGGTACTTAACCGTGCTCCGGGATTGATTCTATCTAACGTCAATTATGTTAAGAAAGTTGTATTCCCGATTGAAATATTGCCAGTCATTGCTATGGGGGGGGCGCTGTTCCACAGTCTAATTAGTCTTGGCGTACTGCTGGCCGCATTTACACTTTTTAACGGTTACTTGCACTGGACGGTGATTTTTATCCCTCTGGTGCTGCTTCCTCTTGTCATTCTTACCACGGGGCTTGCCTGGATGCTGGCATCCCTAGGCGTATTTCTGCGTGATGTCGGGCAAACTATCGGTATTATTACTACTGTATTGATGTTTCTTTCTCCTGTTTTTTATCCTGTGACAGCAGTGCCGGAAAGGTTCCGTCCGTTTATCATGGCCAACCCGCTTACTTTTATCATCGAACAGGCACGTGAAGTGCTGATCTGGGGACATACGCCAAACTGGACGGGGTTAGCTGGTTATACACTGGCCGCCGTTATTGTTGTCTGGATAGGCTATGCTTGGTTTCAAAAAACACGGAAGGGATTTGCCGATGTCCTCTAACGATATTGCCATCCGCGTAACCAATCTCAGCAAATGCTACCAGATGTATGATGCTCCGCGTGACAGGCTTAAACAGTTTGTGCTGCCGCGAATAAGCCGGTTTGCAGGAGCCAAAGAACCTAAGCAATATTTCCGCGAATTTTGGGCGCTCAAAGATGTTTCCTTTGAAGTTAAGAAAGGCGAAACTATGGCTATCATCGGTCGCAATGGCAGCGGTAAATCCACTCTGCTACAAATGATTTGCGGAACACTTAATCCTACATTTGGCAGCGTAGAAACCAATGGCCGCATCGCAGCGTTGCTGGAGCTTGGGTCGGGTTTCAACCCTGAATTCACCGGTCGGGAAAACGTACGCATGAGCTGTGCGTTGCTCGGGTTATCTACTGAAGAGACAGATGCCAAATTTGATGACATTGCTGCTTTTGCCGATATAGGCGCTTTTATCGAGCAGCCGGTCAAGACTTATTCCAGTGGGATGTTCGTACGCTTGGCGTTTGCAGTCAACATCGTTTCCGAGCCGGAAATTATGATTGTCGATGAAGCATTATCGGTAGGCGATATGAATTTCCAAGCCAAGTGCATGACTGTACTTTCCCGAATTCAAGATCGAGGTGCGACCGTGTTATTTGTCAGCCACGATATTGGAGCATTGAAGAGTCTATGCTCTCGGGGAATCTATCTTGAGCACGGTACGATGAAAGCCATTGGAAAAGCATCAGATATAGCAGGGCAATACATTCGAGTGATGCGTGAAGAAATGAATGCTGAGCACCGCAATTACGTTCCTGTAGTATCTGAAGAAACTATCAAGATCAATGAAGAAACTGTGCCGTCATTGGAGACAAGTAGCGAAATTTTGAAGCGGTCAGATGGGTTTGATAAACGGGTAGCGATGTTTAGATATGGATCCGGCGGTGCAAGAATCACCTACGCCGAATTGCTTGATATGAGCGATAAACCGATACAGTTTGTGGAGTTTAATCAAAAAGTAAAAATACGGATTCATGTTGAATCATCGTCAGAACAAAGCATTTCAGTAAATTTCCATATCTTGGATGATAAAAAGATGAATGTGACGGGGGGAAATTTTCCTCAAGTCGAACAGGAGTTTTTGAAGACCGAAATCGGTGGGCAATATTTGGTTGAATATACGCTACAGCTACCTCTGCAAGAAGGCAATTATACATTACGGACGCAAATCAGTTCACCGGTGGCTGGTGACGGAACGGCCGTGTTTGTAGATGTCATCGAAGATGCTGTTGTTTTTCAAATAGCGCGATGGGAAACAGCAACAGTTTGGGCAAAAGTACATTTATTCCCGTCTTTTAAAATACAAAAATTAGGTGATCATGGTTAGCTTTTTGACCAAATTCCATCGCTTTTTTATCAGATACCCAGAATTTTTAATAATCGGTGTACAAAAAGCCGGTACCACAACACTTTTCGATATGCTTAATAGCTATCCGAATTTTTGCGGTTCATTTGACAAAGAGCCTGGATTTTTCACTAATGATGTATTTTATAATCAAGGTAATGATTGGTATTTAAAGCAATTTGAACGGTGCAACAGGGGAACTATAAAGTTTGAAGCAACCCCTTTCTATATATACCATCCTGATGCAGCTAAGAGGATTTTCTCGTTTAATAAACGCATGAAGTTTATTGTTATTTTAAGGGAGCCGGCAGCGCGATGTTACTCGGCATGGAATATGTATAGGCAATTTAATTTATCCGGAGCAGATAATATTTTTGAACAATTTGTTCAATATGGTAATCCTTCGAACAAAAACGCAATAAGCGATTTGTTATTCGCAGCACAATACCCGTCTTTTAAACAGGCGGTTGAAGACGATATTGAACGATATCGGTCTCGTTCAACTGATATTGAACCTTCTTTTGTAAGGCGGGGTATTTATTATGACCAGATTGAAAATTATCTACAGTATTTCAGTCTCGACAACTTTCTTTTTTTGGAACAAAGAGAGTTAAGTCAACCTATTGAATTAATAAGAAATATTTCCGAATTTTTGAAAGTGGCGATTGATGTAAGTCTAGTAGATAATCATATTTCGAGTAATGTTGGCGATTATCTGGATGAGAGTGCCGAAATTGAGAAAACTCTTCTTTTACTTAGAGATTTTTATAGGGAACATAATGAAAAGCTGTTTAGCTTAATTGGTATTCATTATGACTGGAATGAAAAAGCGGAGATGAAATGAAAGCTTTTATCATTGGTACCGGACGTTGCGGTTCAACCATGCTTGCACAGATACTTAATTCTCATTCGATGGTTTGTGTGCCGTTTGAACTCCAGATTCTATTCGAATACAGCAATAATGGAGCCCGTTTGTATGAGATATTTAAGGAAGGAAAAAATGAAGACTTTGGGGCTCAGGATTTTATAGATTTGATTGAGTCTAGGTGCCCGCACAAATTTTATGAGTACTTTGATTACAAAAGTTTTTTTGAACAGCAGAAATATCCAATTCTCAGTCTTAAAGAACTTGTAAATAATCTTTTTAGCAAAATAGCGGAGTCCAAACAAAAAAAAATCTTTATTGAACAAACTCCGTGGTACGGGCAAAGAATTGATATTCTGAATGAGTTACTTCCTGATGCAAAATACATTCACATGGTTAGGGATGGCAGGGATGTAGCGATTTCATATGCACGAACTCCATGGTGGCATGATGATATTGGCCAAAATTTGGAAAGGTGGCATGTAGAAGTCAGTCAAATTATTGCTTCATCGAAGCAAGTTCTAAATCCAAATCAAATGCTACAAGTGCGGTACGAAGATTTTGTGGAACAGCCCGAAATAGAACTTAGACATATTTGCGATTTTTTGGAAATAAATTTCGAAAAAAATATGCTTGATCCAACAAGCCACATAGATTATGTCGCGTATAGCAAATTAAATACTGAGAATATTTTCTCTTCAGCACAAAATGAATGGTCGAATAATAAAGATGTTCCAATCTTTAAAGGAAGCCGCTATGCTTGGAAAAATCACCCGGATTTTGATTTTTCAAAAATACCTGAACACATTTTGAAAAATTTAAGATCACTCGGTTATGAGACAAAAAATACCCCTTTTGACACTTTGATGGCTATTTTTAGTTTGAAGAGATTTAGAAAAGAATCTCCGCCCCACATTTAAGTAGAGCGCTCAAAAAAGAGCACTTTACCTATCTGTTGAGCTTACTTCGACCTCTTTTTATTGTGCATCCAAACCGCGTCATTGTGGGACTAAACAACTAAATATCTTTGAAGGCTAGTAAATCGATGAATTCAAATAAGCCCATCTATGTTACCCAGCCAACATTGCCGCCATTAGAAGAATTTCTTCCCTATCTGCAACAAATATGGGACAACAAAATACTCACCAACGGCGGCTGCTTCCATCAGCAGTTGGAACAGGCGTTGTGCGATTATTTAGGGGTTAACTACATCTCTTTGTTTACCAATGGCACTTTGGCTTTGGTGGTTGCTTTACAAGCATTACGTATCACAGGCGAGGTCATTACTACACCCTATTCTTTTGTCGCAACTTCGCACGCACTGTTATGGAACGGTATTAAACCGGTGTTTGTGGATATCGACGGGACAACTCTCAATCTCGATCCCGACAAGATAGAGGCTGCTATTACTCCGCAATGTACAGCGATTATGCCTGTACATTGCTATGGGCATCCTTGCGCGGTAGAACGAATTCAGAAAATTGCCGATAACTACAACCTTAAGGTTATTTACGATGCGGCTCATGCTTTTGGTGTGCAACATCAGAATGGCAGCATACTCAATTATGGAGACTTATCGGTATTGAGTTTTCATGCCACCAAGGTATTTAACACTTTTGAGGGTGGTGCAATTATTAGTCCTGATGCCAAAACCAAGCAGCGCATCGATCATCTGAAAAACTTCGGTTTTGTCGACGAAGTAACGGTAGTTGCTCCCGGCATTAACGGTAAAATGAGTGAGTTCAACGCGGCTTTTGGCTTATTGCAGCTAAAAGGCATTGATGCAGCCTTGCAAAAACGCAAAATAATTGACACCTATTACCGGGAAAAATTGGCAGATATTAAAGGCATTCATTGTTTAACTGACAGTGGTGAAACGGCTGCAAACTATGCTTATTTTCCTATATTAGTGCGATCTGACTATCCATTAAGCCGTGATCAACTATTTGAGAAACTACGGAGTAACGACATTTACGTGCGCCGATATTTCTATCCGTTGATTAGTGATTTTCCTATGTATAGAGGATTACCATCTGCAGCTCAGTCGAATTTACCGGTGGCTAGCAAAGTGGCAAATGAAGTTATTTGTTTGCCGATTTATCCTGGATTAACAATCGAACAAATTGACTCCGTTATTGAGCTCATTGCGGTTTAGGTTAACAAATGAAAACCATAGCCATCATGCAGCCCTATTTTCTTCCCTATATCGGTTATTTTCAGCTGTTGGCTGCAGCGGATAAATTCATAGTGCTGGATGATGTAAATTACATCAACCGGGGCTGGGTGAATCGGAACCGGCTATCACTGAATGGCGCAGTGCATACTTTTACCGTACCACTATTTGGCGCCAGCCAGAACAGGCTTATTTGCGATATTACGCTAGTCAATGAGCGGGCATGGCGTGACAAGCTAATGCGTACGATTCAGCAGGCCTATAAAAAGGCAGTCTGTTATCCAGAGGTGTCTTCTCTGATAGAGAGTTTGATTAATTTTCCTTCTTTGCAACTTGACGAGTTTTTGCTGAATAGTCTTCGTGGAATCGTGCGCTATCTGTCACTGGATGTAGAGATAGAAAACACCTCGCGTGTTTATGAAAACACTCATTTGAAAGGTCAGGAACGTATACTGGACATCTGCCGGCAAGAGCAAGCCAATGTCTACATAAACCTGATCGGAGGTAGAGACTTGTACGATCGAGCTAGCTTTCTGGAGCATGATATACAGCTTTATTTTTTGCGTCCGCGACCAGTTAGTTATCTCCAAGGACAAGCTGAACATATACCTTGGCTATCGATCTTGGATGTACTTATGTTTAATGAGCCGCCTGCTGTAAGGCAATTACTCACTGAAATGGATTTGCTATGAAAGATTATAAACATCGTACAATTATAAGCCATTATGAAGCTTGCTTAGCCCAACATGGCGACACAAATCTAGGAGTGGACTGGCCAAATAAAGAGGACGCAGAAAAGCGTTACCAGATAATGTTGGAAGTCGCGCCGGAAAATAGTCAAGGTCTAACATTGCTTGACTTTGGATGCGGAGCCTCGCATTTATACCCTTACTTACAGCACAGCCGGTTTGCTGGTCTTGAGTATCACGGACTTGATGCATCGCCTGATTTTTGCGCATTATCACAGAGCAAATATCCAGAAAATGAATACATTTGTATAGATGTTATAGACGAACCTGAAAGACTGGGCGAATTTGATTATGTGATAATGAATGGCGTTTTTACTGAAAAGCGTGAACTGACATTTGAAGAAATGTTTGAATATTTCAAACAAGTCATGCGTGTGGTTTTCCCAAAAGTTCGCCGCGGCTTAGCATTCAATGTTATGTCCAAGGCTGTTGATTGGGAAAGAGACGATCTTTTCCATTTGCCGACTGATGCTCTAATTTCTTTTTTAGTTAAGGAGTTATCCCGCCATTTTATTATTCGCAACGATTATGGTTTATATGAATATACCGTCTATGTCTATAAGGAACCTAGCCAGTGTCTAAGGTAGTCATTTTTGGAATAAAAGATTTTTCGGAGCTCGCTCATTATTATCTGGAGCACGACTCAACTCATGAGGTAGTTGCTTTTAGTGTTAATCGCTCTTATCTGCCGGAGGAGGCTGTATTCCGAGGTTTACCGGTAGTGCCGTTTGAAGAAGTCCAAGATCTGCATCCGCCTGGCGAGTATATGTTTTTTGCCCCGATGTCGCCTAAAAACATGAATCGTGATCGAGAACAAATTTATAATGCCGTCAAAGGTAAAGGCTATGATTGCATTAGTTATGTTAGTAGTAGAGCGACGTTATTCGATAACGAAATCGGCGAAAACTGTTTTATCCTCGAAAATAACACCATTCAACCATTCACCAAAATTGGCAATAATGTTGTGTTATGGAGTGGAAATCATATAGGTCATCATAGCGTAATTCATAGCCATGTAACTTTCACTTCGCATGTTGTGATGTCGGGGCACTGTGATATTGGTTCATATAGCTTCTTTGGAGTGAATTCAACTTTGCGCGATGGGCTGCGAATTGCCGAGGGCACTTTTGTTGCGATGGCTGCTGCCGTTGTTCAAGATACCGAAGCCTGGGGCGTGTACAAAGGTAATCCGGCTGTTAAGTTGAAAATACCAAGCACAAAAATGAAGTTCTAGTGGGCTTATATCAAGAAGAATAATGCAGTAGAAACGAGCATTTATTTTGGAAAGTTTGATAGAGATACATCTGTCGTTTCGTTCTTGAAATTTTCTCTGCAACAAAAAATCAAGCTCAAAGGGCTTTTTAATTGTATTCCTAAAAAAGGGAATGTGTTAATCATGAAACCATTATGTTGGCGCAAGCGAGGCTTGATTTACAATGTCGATAGTCGCTTGCCTTGGGCAAGGACACACGCTCAAATTCCTACTGTAGATGTATTGGATCAGAATCGCCTGATGATTTTTTTTAGCAGCCGCGATGATGCTAACCGTAGCCTAATTGCAAGAATGGAAGTGGATGCTCGCAATCCTGCTCATATTATTAATATTCAATCTGAGCCATTATTGCCATTAGGAAAGATTGGAACATTTGATGATTGCGGTATGATGCCTTCATCGCTGGTGAATTGGCAGGGTTTGAAATATTTGTATTACATTGGCTGGAACGTGCGCAATACCGTACCTTATCAGAACTCTGTGGGTTTAGCGGTGAGTGAAGATGGTGGACGCACTTACCAGCGCATGTTTGATGGCCCTGTGATGGACCGGAACGCTGAAGAACCCTATTTTTGTGCGACAACTTGTGTGCGAATCGAAAATGGTATTTGGCGCAACTGGTATTTATCATGTACCGGTTGGGAGAAAATCGGCGAACACATGGAACCGCGCTACCATCTTAAATATGCGGAATCTCATGACGGTATCCACTGGCGCCGCGAAGGGCGAGTTGCTATCGATTATGCCAACCGTGACGAAGGTGGTATTGTGCGTGCGACGGTGTGTAAAGATGGTGACCTGTATCGTATGTGGTACAGTTACCGTAGCCATGCCGATTATCGTATCAGACAGGCGAATAGCTACCGTATTGGTTATGCCGAATCCGGCAACGGCATAGAGTGGACGCGATTAGACGACCGGGCGGGCATAGAATTAAGCGATGACGGCTGGGATTCTTTTATGTTGGCTTATCCGGAAGTGGTCGATGTAGCAGGACATCGCTACCTGTTTTACAACGGCAACGGCTTTGGTCAAACAGGATTTGGTTATGCTGAGGCGGTTATTTAGAATCTTGGCTATCATCTTGCGATTTAATTACAGGATTTATAGAGCTTAGTTACAGAGTAACAAAGTAAGGAACAGTTTGCCGTTCACTTATACAAAATCTCTTTTATATTGTTGTAATTGATAGTAAATCAGTAATTATGATTTACCTGGATTAGGAAACTGCCTCGAATATCCTAACTTAATAGCAGATGATCAAGTAAAATTCATTTTGTAGTGAATGAATTCGTTTCACGTTTGCGCTTAAACTGCCAAATTTTCAGAAAAATATTAATTACAAATAACTATGCCTAAGGTATCAGTAATCCTCACCTCCTTTAACCATGCAAAATACATTCAAGAAGCGATTGAAAGTACGCTAAATCAAACGCTTACCGACTTTGAATTAATTATTTGGGATGATGGTTCTTCCGATAAATCATGGGAGTTAATCAATCAATACTCCGATCCAAGAATTAAAGCTTATCGGAATACGGTCAATATGGGGGGTGTTTTCGGGGTAAATAAAGCGATTTCAGAAATAGCTACTGGAGAATATATCGCCATACATCATTCGGACGATGTCTGGGAATTGGACAAACTGGAGAAGCAGGTAGATTTTCTCAATAACAATCAGCTGCTTGGGGCAGTTTTTTCTAATGTATCAGCCATTGATGAAAGTGGTGAGACTTTAAACGATCAATCTCATTATTATTATAATATATTCAACCAGTCTAATCGTTCCCGTCATGAATGGCTGCGTTTCTTTTTTGTTAAAGGCAATGCGCTTTGTCATCCAAGTGTTTTAATTCGAAATCAGTGCTATTCAGATTGCGGGCTTTATTCTAACGCGTTAGTTCAACTTACAGATTTGGACATGTGGGTGCGGCTATGTGCCAAGTATGAAATTTATGTCATGCCGGATCGCTTGGTAAAATTTCGTGTTCGCGATGAGGAAATGAACGCCAGCGGCAGTCGTCCTGAGACACGGATTAGGATACTGTATGAATATTATAAAATTCTTCAGTATTACCGGACATTCAAGAGCAGTGAAGATCTATTTAAAATATTTCCCGATTTTATTTCATATGATAGAGGAGAAAATACCGACACAGAGTATGTTTTTGCTAAGGTCTGTTTAGAGTCCGAAACTGAAACTGCGTATTTAAGAAATTTGTTAGGCATTGAGATATTGTTTGATATTGTCAACAATCCTTCACGAAGGAAAGCTGTTGAAAATGTCTATAGTTTTTCCTTAAAAGATTTTTTCACGATTACAGGGCAAAATAATATTTTTTCTCAGGAAGAGATTGTCAACCTGATAGTCGAACATAACGGGCATATTGTCCACCTTAACCAAGCTATTGGTGACCTTAACCAAGCTATTGTTTACTATAAACAAGCTGTCGTCGAGCGGGATCAGCGGATCATCGATTTGACTCAAATAGCGCATGATAAAGAAGATCATATTGGTAATCTCAATCAAGCTATCAGGGAGCGCGAACAGCAGATCAGCAATCTGATCCAGGCGATAGATGAGATTCGCGGCTCCACTAGTTGGCGGTTAACAAGGCCCATTAGATTTATCGGAAGTCAGTTGTTACGAGTCAGGATAGTTTTTAAAGCGTTGCCTTACGCATTGATCATGTCTGGAGGATATCGAGGACTAGTCAAGCACGTGTTGGACATATATAAAAGTGAGGGGGTCAACGGTATCAAACGCCGTATACTTTTTTCCGCTTCACCTGGTACCCCTGCTCCCGTTCTTGACTATACGGAGCTTAACCACAATGATTATGATGAGTGGGTGCGCCGTTACGATATTCTGGACGATCATGATCGGGAGATTATTAACACTCAAATCAAGCAAATGCAGAGGCAGCCGCTTATTTCGGTGTTGATGCCAGTCTATAATCCCCCTTTGAGTATGCTTGAGGATGCGATTCGCTCAGTTCAAGGCCAGCTCTACCAGAATTGGGAATTGTGCATTGCCGATGACGCATCGACAGATAATGATGTGCATGAGTTGCTGCAGCAATACGCGAAAAATGATTCACGCATCAAAGTTGTTTTTAGAGATAAAAATGGCCACATCTCCGCCGCATCCAATTCTGCGTTGGATTTGGCCAGTGGAGAGTATGTCGCACTGCTCGACAATGACGATATGTTGCGTGAACACGCATTATTTTGGGTTGCAAAAACAATTATCTCTAACCCCGATGCCGGACTGATTTACTCCGACGAAGATAAGATAGATCAATCAGGTAGACGTAACGATCCGTATTTCAAACCGGACTGGAACCCCGACCTGTTTCTTTCTCATAACATGATTTGCCATTTGGGTGTGTATCGCACTGGATTGGTCAGAGAATTGGGCGGTTTTCGGCTAGGGTATGAAGGTGCGCAGGATTATGACCTAGCTTTACGATGTACCGAACAGCTGGCATCCCAGCAAATCGTACATATTCCCCGGGTGCTTTACCACTGGCGCAGTCATCCGGGAAGCACCGCGCAAGCGGGAAGTGAAAAGAGCTACGCACTATTGGCAGGCGAACGTGCCTTAAATGACCATTTTGCCCGCGTCAATGTTCTTGCAAAAGCGGAATTGCTGAACTTTGGTATGTACCGGGTGCGTTACGCTATTTCAACACCTGCCCCTTTGGTCAGTCTGATTATCCCTACGCGTAATGGCCTAGACCTGATTAAACAGTGTATTGAGAGCATTCTTGCTAAAACGACTTATAAAAACTATGAAATTCTGATTGTAGATAACAACTCGGACGACCCTAATATACTGGATTATTTTGCTAGTCTTACAGCAGAAGATCGAATTCGGATACTCCGTGACGAACGTCCGTTCAACTATTCAGCTTTGAATAATGCTGCCGTTCAGCAAGCGAGAGGCGAATATCTTGGACTGATCAATAACGATATAGAGGTGATTTCTCCAGAGTGGTTAGAGGAAATGATGGGGTTAGCTATACAGCCTGGCATTGGGGCGGTAGGAGCTCGGCTCTGGTATCCAAATGATACATTGCAGCATGGAGGAGTAATAACCGGTCTAGGAGGGGTAGCCGGTCATTCACATAAACACTTAAAGAAATATATTCCTGGCTTTTTTTACCGCGCACAACTTATACAGACATTGTCAGCTGTTACAGCAGCTTGTTTGATTGTAAAGAAAAGTATCTATCAGGAAGTAGGTGGGCTAGATGAAGCTAATCTCGCGGTGGCGTTCAATGATGTGGATTTTTGTTTGCGTGTTAGAGAAGCGGGTTATCGTAATATCTGGACTCCATATGCCGAGCTTTATCATCATGAATCTGCGACGCGTGGTTATGAAGACACTTCGGAAAAGCAATTGCGGTTCAGAGACGAGGCACGCTACGTTAAAAAGCGTTGGGGGGATATGCTCGTCAACGACCCTGCTTACAATCCTAACTTGACCCTGGATCGCGAAGATTTTTCTTATGCGTGGCCACCGCGCATCAAACGGATCTGACGAGAGTTTTTTTGTGAGCGATTTTATTTTTAATGAGGCAATGTATCTGGAAGCTGGTCAATTACAAAAAAATTAAATTTGAATTGAGTATGGAAGGACATAATCTATGCAACAAATAAATAATCTCTCGGCCAGAATAGCTAGACATCAAATGCAAATTAAGGCTTCAATTGATCGTGTAATAGCTAGTGGATGGTTGGTGTTAGGGCCTGAGGTAAAGGAATTCGAGCAATCGTTCGCAGCCTATCTCGGTGCAAGCCATTGTGTGAGCCTAGCCAATGGTACGGATGCGATTGAACTGGCTCTGAAATCCATGGGTGTAGGCTTCGGCGATCATGTGGCTACTGTGGCCAATGCAGGTATGTATACTACTACTGCGCTGTTGGCGATTGGTGCAGAGCCATATTTCATTGACGTTGATCTCGATACTAGAGGGGCAACGCTTGCAGAGGTGATGCGCTCAGTTGAAGCGGGTGTGAAGGCCGTGGTAGTAACCCATCTCTATGGCCTTGCTTTGCCAGAAATTGCGTTAATTGCCGAATATTGCGCCCAGAAGAGTATTCCACTGCTGGAGGATTGCGCTCAGGCACATGGCGCACAAGTCAAAGGCAAGCGCGTGGGTACTTTTGGTGATGCCGCTAGCTTTAGTTTTTATCCAACCAAGAATCTTGGAGCACTGGGTGATGGTGGGGCGGTTGTAACTAATAATCAGAAACTTGCTGAAAAGGTTGGATTGTTGCGTCAATACGGCTGGACAGCGAAATATAAGGTAGATGTACTTGGGGCTCGCAACAGTCGTCTCGACGAAATGCAGGCGGCCATTCTTTCTGAATTCTTGCCGCTCCTTGATGGAGCCAACGCCAGAAGACGCGAAATTGCTGCCCGCTATAGCACGCTGATTAGTCACCCGAATGTTACAGTACCTCAAGTAGGAGGTGCGGAGTATGTGGCACACCTTTATGTTATACGTAGCCGGCAGCGAGATGATCTATGCGAACATCTGCGTACACTAAAAATCGCATCGGATGTTCATTACCCTATTCCAGACTATCGACAACCCGTTTTTGGCGATCATTTTGCAGAAACTCGTCTTCAATCTACTGAATGCTTAGCCAATGAGATTCTCACTTTGCCATGTTACCCAGAAATGAGTGATGAAGAGGTCGATCAGGTTATCATAGCAGTAAATAGCTGGCAGTCATGAGATATTCAGTCGTTATTCCTGTCTACAAAAACGAAGACTCTATTGCTCGCCTGATTGACGCGTTGACTGCGATAAATGAGTCTTTAGACGATGATATGGAAGTTGTTTTTGTAGTCGATGGTAGTCCAGACAAATCTTTCGAATTGCTAAAAATTGCAATTGAGCAGATTAATTTCTCTGCACAACTTTTAGTGCATTCTCGTAATTTTGGTTCGTTCGCTGCTATACGCACTGGTTTGATTGCTGCAAGAGGGGAGTATTTCGGTGTGATGGCGGCAGATCTACAAGAGCCGCCGGAATTGTTAGTGACCTTTTTTAATAGCCTGTCGAATGATGAGTGTGACGTGGCAGTGGGTACGCGGCAGGGACGGCAAGATCCCCTCTTGTCTCGCATGGCTTCATCAATTTTTTGGGGTATCTACCGCCGCTTGATTGTGCCAGAAATGCCAAAAGGGGGCGTTGATGTGTTTGGCTGTAATCGTCAATTCAGAGATCAGCTGGTACAACTGGAAGAGTCCCGCTCTTCGTTAATTGCTCTGATTTTCTGGCTGGGTTTTCGCCGGAAGCTGGTTGACTATGAGCGACAAGTGCGTCAGGAGGGTAAATCAGCTTGGACATTCAAGAAGAAAATCGACTATATGATGGATAGCATTTTTGCTTTTACCGATTATCCAATTCGGTTGTTGATTAAGATCGGTACAATTGGTTCCATCTTGGCGATAACGATAGCGTTATTAGTTTTAGTAGCTAAGCTTGTCGGAGCTATCGCGGTGCCGGGATATGCCGCTACAGTGTTAGTTATATTGGTATTCGGCGCATTGAATTCATTAGGGCTTGGGTTGGTTGGCACGTATGCTTGGCGCGCCTATGAGAATAGCAAGCAAAGGCCGCTCGCAGTGGTTGCGGTGAGGATAATTAAGTGACGTTGGTGAGATTACTGGAAATGTCACACCCTATAAAAAATCGGATAGATTTTTTAGACTTTATGAGGATATTTGCCTTCCTTAGTGTTTTGATAGGACACAAATTTTTTTCCTCAACTTTCTGCACTGGCTAATGACCCAAGTAATCACATAACCATCCGCTACATCACTGAAAGACTCATGCCTTTGTGCGTTGGAGGGGCGGCTGGTGGTGTTCTTTTTTACATCCGGCTACATCACACGCACGTTCTACAGGCAGAAACTACAATTGAATTTTTGATAAAGAGGGTCTTTCGCATTTATCCTCTTTATATTTTTGCAGTACTTACTGAGGTGTTTTTAGGATCAATGGTTCATGGCGTTGGGCTTCCTCCATTATCAATTTTGATACCGCGCCTGCTACTACTGGGAGACTTCTTTGATACGGGATATTCATTAGGAGGTGTCGATTGGACGTTGCGTATCGAAATTATGTTCTATGTATTTATGGCGGCATTGAAATCAACCGGTCTACTCAAGAGATCTGACTGGCTTCCAGCAGTTTTTGTTTTATGCACAGGAGTGCTTCATATGGTCGGACCATTTCCAGTATTCGCTGGATGGAGCAACGGGTACTTCACCCTTTATGGGCCATTCCTGTTTATAGGCTCAGTTATTTATCTCGCTGAGCATCAAATAGCCCGAAAAAAATATTGTATTGCTAGTATCGTATTGATTTTTTTGCGTTCTTGTTCTTGGTAGTGAAAATTCAGCCGAGCTGGAAAGAGTCGAATTATGCAGTGTTAGCCCTGCTTTTATTTCTAGGTGCTTGGGGGTTCCGTGGTTATTTTACAGGATGTCCACTCACCCGATTCTTTTCAGACCTGACATATGGTGTTTATCTTTTCCACAATTGGTTATGGTCTTGGTTGTGATAAAAATAGGGTTTATCAGCATTCCGTACAAAATACAGATATTTTTTGCGTTGCTAGCTGTCTGCTACATCACCCACCGAAGTATAGAGAAATACGGAATCAAGTGCGGTCGGTATGTATTATTTAAATATAAGAAGAGGAACATTGCTTCTCAATTGCCCGCGATGGTTGACTGATTGCCTAGCTAATCATTTATTTACTGGTCGTTGGTTTATTACAAAAGCATAGTAATTGTTGGACTAATTACTGGATGCGCGCTTTATTTTTCCCATCTGGTTGTTGTTGGATATATACTTTCGATAATGGTGGTGGATTCGATGGCAGAATTTACCTTAACTATATTCAAACTTTGGCTTTGGGTAATCCCATCACTGGTGATCCGTATAGAAGCATTAGAATATCTGGATTTTTGCCGCTTATCGTAGCCTCAGCATTTGGTTTTTCAAGAAAAGCACTCATTGAGTTACAGCTTTATTTAAATATAGGCATGCTTTCGGTTTCGGCAGCATTATTTTATGATTCTTTGTCCGGGTTCGGAGTAAAACGAGAAACAGTAACTATTTCCGTTGCGGCGCTAGTGGTAAGTTTCCCATTTTTGGTGCTACCTGTCTTTTACCCTGTTTTAAGTGACAATGTTGCGTTAGCTCTTAGCTGTGTTTGTTTGTGGTGCTGGACGAGGTCATATCAATACATTATTTATATATTTTGTGCGTATTTTATATGGTTATATCCAAGTTTTTTTGATTCCGTTTGTGCTCGCGGCTATGCCGTTGTCAACTAATAATAGTAAAACGCAGTTAAAGCTTAGTTTTTTGATACCTTTATTTGCTTTTTTTACGGGAGCTGTTGTTTTTGTATTTCTCATGGTATCAGTTATTACAGATATATCTGTGCCTGATATTGTCAAGCATGGCACAAAGATGCGCGGGGGTACTGCCTTGCCTGATTTGCTTTTTGTTTCTTCAGTATGCTTGATTGTTAGTGGGTTAATGGTTTTATGGATTTTTATTAGGATGCTAACTGACTTGAATAATTGGAAGTCAATTAGCCCATCCGGGACTTTTTATGCTGCGCTATTTGTTGTTGTGAGCGCTTTTGCTATGTTTTTTACTCTAAATTGGAGTTCAGGATTCAAGAGACCTCCGCTGCTTCACTTTATGATGTTGCAATCACTGGCTGCACCGTTTAAGCCATTGGTTTCGCATTTTATATATTATGGTCCTGTAATAGTTTTAGCGATTTTTAGTTGTTTAGCTTGGGCGTTTGGTAGAAAATCTTCTATCCCTAAGCCTCTGTTAGTAGCACTCACGGGCTTTCTGCCCTTTTTGGTTTTTGGTTCAGAAAGTCGGCAGTGGATTGGAGTTTTTCCAATTGCGGTTGCGGTGTTCGCATTTGCAAATTATTCGCGACAGCAGCGTATCTGTTGTCTTATATTTTCATTGATTATTTTGCTCCCTGCATTTTGGCTTCAGGGTTTAACAATTTTAGCGGTGCAGTCGAGCGTGAACCTTCAAAGTCCGCAGTGGGAATTCTATTTTGGGCGATTCGGGCCTTGGATGTCAGTAGGTACTTATATGATTGGGGTGTTGGGTTTTATTGCATTTATGGTGACTATCAAAATGTTAGAGGTGAAAAATGTCTCAAATAGTTGAGGTGCATAAAACCGCCGAGGTTCTATCTTCTAGGATAGGAGCACGCACACGGATCTGGCAGTTTGTGGTTATCCTACCCGGTGCGAAAATTGGAAACGATGTCAACATCTGCTCTCATTGCTTGATTGAAAATGATGTGGTTATTGGCGATCGAGTGACGATTAAGTCAGGTGTTCAGTTATGGGATAATTTGCGTATTGGAGACGATGTTTTTGTTGGTCCCAATGTAACTTTCACTAATGATAAATTTCCACGTTCGAAAATTTATCCGGAAAAATTTTTGGAAACTCGAATTGAGGACGGCGCATCAATTGGTGGCGGTGCCGTAATTTTACCAGGGGTAACTATTGGGACAGGGGCAATGGTGGGAGCCGGTGCAGTGGTAACAAAGTCAGTTCCGCCCTATGCAATTGTTACGGGAAATCCCGCAAGGATCATCGGCTATGTTGATAGCAACTCTGCAAGTGCGCTAACGGATTCGACCATTTTACAGTCTGCTTTTCCTGCGGAAAAATCGATTATTCATTTGAAGGTAGGCAATGTTACTTTGCATCGTCTCAAAAAGGTTCTTGATATGCGGGGAGACTTATCCGTGGGTGAATTTTCTAGAGATATTCCTTTTGAACCCAAAAGATATTTTTTGGTCTTTAATGTTCCTAGCGAGAAAACTCGAGGGGAGCATGCGCATCGACAATGCCATCAATTTCTGATCTGTGTAAAAGGTAGCTGCTCGGTTGTGGTTGATGATGGAATGTTCCGTCAAGAGCTTAAGTTGGACTCGCCTGAATTGGGCATTCATTTGCCACCTATGACTTGGGGTATTCAATACAAATATTCGAGCGATGCTGTACTGTTGGTATTTACTTCACATTACTACGAGGCAGATGATTATATCCGAAATTATTCGGAATTTATCGAAATTATCCGAGGTAATGAAGCTCTATGAGCTTCGCTGAAAAGAAAACTATAGCATGCCGATGGCTGCGGTTTCTTTTGGGTGGTGGAATTAATACTGCCTTTACCTATGCCATATATATAGCCTTAAATCTGGCTATGGGCTACCAGTCGGCATATTTGATCGCCTATTTAACAGGTGTTGTATTTGCCTATTGCTTCAATGCAGTTATTGTATTTAGAACGCCATTGTCGTGGAAAGGTTTTTTTTCCTATCCCTTAGTGTATCTTTTTCAGTACGGTGCGTCAGCGATGTTGCTGGGTATCCTAGTGAACATTTGGCGTGTGAGCGAAACTTTAGCACCTTTGATTGTAACGGTTGGAATGATTCCTTTAACTTATGTGTTGAGCATGCTGGTACTCAGAACTTTCTCAGGTGACGATACGCATAGAGTAAATAATAAAGAGAGGTTTGTAAGGTGTTATCAAATCTTCGGACGTTGGCTTAATATAGGCTATTCAGCACTTGTTGGTAACAACATAACAGGAAATATATTTATGGAAAATCGAAACCCTCATCTAAACACTTTGCAGATAAATGATGATAAATTCGTGACCGTCTCCGACAGAACATGTCAAACCATACTGGCGGTCACGTATTGTGTTGTCGTAATTGCGTGGTCATCGGTGATTAATTTTAACGGGGCGCCGGATGAGTCTACGCATTTTTTTCTCGTAGAGTATCTCCGTGAGTTTAAAACGATGCCCGCACCAGCGGGTCCATTGATTACATTTACGGGGCCATTGTCTCACTACTCGTGGCATCCTGGAAGTTTTTGGTATTACGGCCTACCGTTTCCGCATGTAGTGGGTGCTCTTTTTACAGCATCTATAGGGTCTATAGTTTTACCGGAACCCTTTCTTTATATGGGAGTTCGTGCATTCAATTGGGTGCTGGCGGCATTGTTTGTGGTTGCGTTATTCCGCATTGCACGGCGTGTTGGCCTTTCTCAGTCAACTTCGGTTATTTCAGTAATTATTGTCGCGATGATTCCTCAAGTATCTTTTGTTTTTGCCTATTTTAATAGTGACGCATATGGGATAGTTTCAGTGGCTTGGGCGTTGAGTTCCTTGCTGGCCTATTGTGCTTCACCTACCCGTATGCGATCAATTGTCCTTGGCATTACTATCGGACTCTTGATGCTCGCAAAATTGTATTTTCTTCCTGGCTTAGTGTTTCTGGGTGCTACTCTAGTAATCCGTTCATCCGCAGGGCTTATCAAATCACCCAGACATTACTTGGAGATGACTACCTCTTGTTTAATTTTTGCAGCTCCTATGTTTGTTTTTACATACAGCCATTTTGGTGAGATATTCGGAATTTCAGGACAATTGGATTTTGTCAAAATGCACAAATTAAATCCTAATGCTCTTTATGGAACCTGTTATTACTTATGCGAGCAAGGTTTGATAGTATGGAGCAATTTATTGCCTTGGTTAGAAAGTACTGCGAAAAGTTATTTTTCGGTTACTGGATGGATGAGCGTTTTGATTCCGGATAATTATTATTGGACAGCTTTGCTATTAATATTGATTTTGATGGTGTCCGCCCTGCTTTTAGCTATTTATGACTGGCAGATCGAAAAACGTTTTTCTTGCGATTATCATTTGCCATTGATTATGATTTTAGGGCTTTTTCCTTCAATTACTATTTTTAGCATTATTGCTTCCCAAAATGGATTGCCCCAGGCACAGGGTCGTTATCTTTTTGTTACAATTCCTTTTTTGGCTTACCTCATCGTTTTAGTTATAAAAAAAATAGAGGATGTTTTGAATAATATAAAATTCAGTAAATAATTCCATGAGAGATGCAAATAAAATCACAAGGTTAATACTTGTATTGGTTTCTATTTGGATGGTTTCGGCTAATTTTGTTTCTTGGAAAGCGACATTTTTGGCGAGTTCTGATATAGGGTCAACAATGTTGGTTCGTCTGCTTAATGGTGTATTCAGCTCCTCTGTGCTGTCAACTTGGTATCGTTTAGAACATAGTTTGAAAAAGGAAGATGTCATTAATCGTCTAACGATTAGCAAAGAGGGTGCTTTACTCACAATTCCGTTGAATACAAAATCTGTGCTGGCTAACATCGACTCGGTGAGTGAGGAGTCGAATGGACTTTTAGTCTCAGGTTGGATTTTCGTATCTTCAGAAATCGAAACAGCGAAGTTTGTTATTGCAGTAATTGGCGAGTCCATCGTAGGCGTAGGTGAAATTGGCGATTCGCGTGCAGATGTTGCTGCAGCTCTTAACGAGGAAAGGGCTGTATTGTCTGGTTTTTCTTTTTCTATTCCAGGCATAACTGAGCCGCATAAATGTAATCTAAAGATGTTTGCGCTTACTCAGGCAATGCACCTTTATCAGATTCCTTTTTATTGCGAGGCAACTGGACCAGATCAAGTGAAATAGTCGGTGTTCATCAGTTCCTATCGCGCCCTCCAACTTGGGCATCGTTGCGTTGAGTTGCCGACTATCTATGCGACGCTATCCGAAAGGCGAAGTACCCAACAAGATCAGCAGCTTCAAGGGAAATCTGTCGGTATTAGCTGTACTTTTTCGAGCATGTTTTGGCAATTACAACGCCAAGGAGCGTGAGAAGTAACTAGGCAGTAATGAAAGCAGTTTTTTGCTTGTCGATACTGTGGCTGTTACTATTAATATCTGGAGCGACAGCGAGTGTAAACTAAATGTGGACAGAGGTGTAAGCATGCACAGCAATAAAACCATCCTTAGATACTGTATAAATATCTAATGCCTCAATGCAAAGTTATCATAGTTAACTGGAACTCTTGGGATGTTTTAGTTCGATGTTTAGAGAAACTTGAGTCTCAGACATATAAAAATTTTAAGGTGTTGGTGGTTGATAATGGCAGCAGCCAAGCGATTCCTAACGACTTGCTGTCAAGCTATCCG